>CAVUOP010000003.1:0-185774 GCA_963743165.1 uncultured Solirubrobacterales bacterium | reverse complement strand
AATCCGCACGACCTGCATCGTAGGCAGAGCAAGCCGGCTGGCCCCACCGTGCTGCCTTTGTGGCAGAGCGGGCGTCCGAGTGAAGCGGGCGCCGGTGCCTGCTCAGGACGAAAACCGATCGTGTCCGACGACGAGTATGCGACTGCTCTGCGCGCAAGGAGGTCTCTCGTGGTGTGTTGAACGTATGTTGGTTCGGGTTGGTCCGTCAGGCTTCGAGGGCGTGTGAAATGTCGGTGAGTCGTCGCCAGAGGCGTTGTTCGTCTAGGTCGTGGAAGCCGAAGTGGCGGTAGAAGGCCGCGGCGTCGGGGGAGATAGCGTCGACGATGACTGCTCGGGCGCCGAATTCGTTGCCGCCTCGGATGCAACGCGCGAGGGCGTCGACGAGTAGGTGTCCGCCGAGGGATTGTCCGTGCTCGGAGCGGTTGAGTGCGAGGCGGGCGAGTAGTACGACGGGAACGGGGTCTGGCATCCCGCGGCGTAGGCGCGAGGTGGCTTGTGCATGTTCGACGGCGCTCATTGCTAGAGCGTAGTAGCCAACGACTCGCTGGTTGCGACATAGGACGTATGTCGCTGCGGTTCCACTGGCGGCCGCGACGCGCGCTGACTGGCGTAGCCATCGATCGAGCGTCTCGATCCCGCAATCGATGCTGTCCAGCTGGTGCGTGTCGGTGAGCGCTTCGACGGGGCCGAGCGTGTTGGTGCTCAACGCGCGGGGATTGGGCTCTGTTTGCGGACGTAGCGGCGCAGTGTCGGCATCTCCTCGATGGGCGCGTCGAGTGCGCCGGTGAAGCGCTTGAATGTCTCGCTGCTGAGGTTGATCCGTTGTGCTCGCTCAAGCACCTCCTCAGCGCGTTCGGTGGCGACAGAGAGCACGAACCCGGTGAGCGTCTCGCCGTTGAGGTCGGCGGCGGCTCTGAGAACGCGCTCCTGGCGCTCGCTGACCCGCATATTGATGCGTCCTGAGCGTGATGCTTCGACTGATCCCATATCGATCATTGTACAGCTACAGTATGTACAATGCAAGCACGCGGCTCTGGACGGGGTCCAATTCGGGGTCCAAAGTACATGCAAGACCCCGCAACCCGGAACCACTCAGCCCGCCTGACAGCAGGTCAAACGCACCGAGCGGCCCCGGTCCTGGTGCCTGGGGGCCGGGCGGTCGCAGGTTCAAATCCTGTCTCCCCGACTGAGAGAGAAAGGCGGCAGATGTGCGAAATGCCGCACTAGGGCTTGCGAAACTCCGCGAAATGGGGCGAATGCGGGCGGTCCGATTTGCAGGGGTTTTGGCTGGGGCGGAAACAAACTACAGCCAGACCACAGCCGGAGGGCGGCCAAGACTACAGCCGCTTTCGACGGCCACCCTCGATGTGCCAGCCGACGAAGGCCGTACCGTGGCCGGTGATGGTGGTCGCCGATGCGCTGAACACTGTGGGAGGGGTCGCCTCCGTGGTCGCGGCTGGGGCTGCTCTCGTGACCGTTCTCTATGCGCGAGCGACCGTCATACAGGCACGTGCGGGTCGCCTGGAGGCGAAGGACGCTCACGCGGAGGAGACACGGCAGCAGGCCCAACTCCTTGAGGCGACGAGAATGGCGCACGAGCAGGAGATGGTCGAGCGTGAGAAGGCGCTCACGTCTGAGATGTTCCAACAGCGCCTTGTTCATCTGGGGAGGATCACGGATCTACTTGGCGAGGTCGCCGATGTCGCTCGCACCGAGGAGGTTCATCCACCGCCGACGATTGAGGGCACTCCGATCAGGCTCACGCGGACCACCGGAATGCTGGCCCGTTTGGAGGCCGCAATCACGATCTTCGAGTCCCTTGGTGGTCCGCCCCTTGCCAGAGCCGAGAAGCTATCCAGGGAAGGTCGCAGGGCCAATACTCCGCCGACACTTATCCTCGGTGAGGCTATGAGCGCTCTGGACGAGATTGCGTTCCTCGCCAGGGAGAACGACAGCCTCACGCAGCCGCATTCGACCCCGGCGGAGCAAGAACGAGCGTAAAGAGCGTAGCCCAGAACGATAATCCCTGGGTACACCGTGAGCCTAGTCGTTCGCAGGCTGTTCCTGTTCATGTGCCTGCCGCCACAGACGGTCGAGCTTCCGAAGCTCGCGGCTGTTGGCCCGCTCCTTTCGTGTCTGCCGGACCCACTGCTCGATCCGATCGCGTGGCGACTGTGAGTACCGCCACGTGACACGTCTTGCAAACTCGCACGCCTGGGCTGCGTGGGTGAGGGAGCCAAAGACCTCCTCGCTGAGGTCTCGCCCGGCGGTCTCCATCTTGCCGATCGTCCGTAGCTCGTCAAATGCTTTCGAGACGGTCGCGTAGTCGTCAGCAGTCATCGTGCGCGCCAACGCCTTACGCTCCGTCTCCCAGACTACGGCGTATGCGCCGTAGTCAATGAACACTGGGTTGAAGGGTTGCTGCTGGGGCTGGTGGTTCCTGATGAGTGCGCTCGTCAGCGCGTCTCCGGCCACACGAGCGGATGCCCGCCCTTCGATCCTCCGATCACGTTCCCCAACCAGCCAACGGACGACGCCGCCCAAGACGGCACCGAAGATGACGATGGCAGCAGCACTCACGCATCGAGCCTACACCCACCTCCTGGGTCCCACCCCTGTGTAAAGGATCCACCCGTCGTTTATAAGCCTCGTGCTTCGTCGGCATCGTGCTGCGTGCTGCTTTGACCAGAGCAGTGAGTCTCGTGGGGTAAACGTGAGTCAGATTCAGCGGAGGACTCCATGCCTTGAGGATTTGCTTCTCGATCTCGGCCAGGGGGAGGGGATTGCCGTGGCTAGCCCATACTGCGATGGTCAAGTGTTCGTGCATCCAGCCAGTGAGCATTGCGTCATCGGCAGGGCTGAGCGCGTAGCGATCAAAGTGGTCGGGCTTGGCCGGATCGCGAGGCTGCGCGTGCAGCCCCAGCCGCTCCCGGAGAAGAGCAGCGAAGGAACGCCGCACGGTCGATGAGCCGGTGCGTCCATCACAAATGGGTCCTGAGGTCTCGGTCCGCGAGGTTCGACTCGGACTTGCCGACGTACAGCGGACGCGCGTCGTCGGGGTCGCCGAGACCCACCTGATTCCATGCCGATGGAGGTCCGTAGATCGCATATAGGCCTGGGCTCTTCGGCACAGCCACCCTCGCCGTAGCCAGCGGCATCCCTGGACCCTTCAGAGCGTTCCAAACGTCGCTTGGATTGGACACTGGCCAAGGGTAGTCCGCAGAGGGCAGCCATGAGGGGCGGCGCAAAGCTGAGCCATGTATCTCTTGTCTGCTTGCGAATACGACTCAGGCGTTTGGGTGTTGGTCAGCAGTGACAAAAGACACGAGCGATGGAGGTTAAGTGTGGCGGGGATGGGAAGGTCGGTTCTGCTCAGGGTGTGGGCAACCAGCCGCACCCCTAAATGCGTTCTGCCGATCATGTGGACACCAGATGCATGGCTCCTCAGCATCGTCAGGAGCCACGGCGACCCAACCTGAGATGCGTCCGGGGATTGGCGAGCGGCTAGGCCGGGGGATCGGTGGTAGCGGGGCTACACAGTGCGCTCATTCACGGGCGTGGCGACCGAACCTGTTGTGGACACTGTTTGGAAGAACCGTCCGAACATCCCGACGTGGCAGAAGGTGTTGGGGACGGTGGCGTGGCCGGTGATGCTTCTGCCGGCCATGCCACAGACCGCGAGAGTCCGGATCGCCCGCCAGCAAGTCAAGCGGATCGACGCCGTGACTCGCGAGGCAGAGTCATTGAAGCGCGAGCTGCGCGACCTGATCCGCGAGCAGCGTCCAGAGTTGCTTGAGGAGACCGGCTGTGGCCACTTGACCGCTGCGATCTTGATCGGCCAGACAGCCAGTGCCGAGCGCTTCAAGAGCGACGCCCACTTCGCACGACTCGCCGGCGTCGCACCGGTCCCCGTCTCCTCGGGCCGACACGACCGCCATCGCTTGGTCCGCGGGGGCAACCGCCAGATCAATCGGCTCTGCATGTCATCGCGATCACCCGCGGACGCCTGGACCCTGAGACCGCGCCTACTTGCAGCGCAAGGAAGCCGAGGGCAAGACACGGATGGAGGCTCGCCCGCAGGTACTATCGGCTGCTCAGCGACCGATCAAGACACCGTATCGAGCATCAGGTGTACCCTGGCGTTCCCTAAGAGTGAGCCATTCACCAACCGAAGGCGAACTATGAGCGCCACACTGCAATTCGACGAGGACGCCTCCCGGCGCGTAGAGAGGATCTACACCACGCCCGATGTCATCGAACAGCGCCAAACGATCCTGCGGGCACTCGCGCTCCAGCCCGGCGAGCGCGCGATCGACATCGGCTCGGGTCCTGGTCTACTCGCGTGCGAAATGGCCGTTGCTGTCGGGACCGGCGGGCGGATCTGCGGGGTGGACTTCAGCGAGAACATGCTTGCCCTCGCCAGGGCGCGCAGACCACCAGCTGGCAGCGGCCCGATCGAGTACCAAGAAGCTGGCGCGCACACGCTCCCCTATGCGGACGCGAGCTTCGACGTCGCAGTCTGCACACAGGTCTACGAGTACGTCGATGATGTTCCCGCCGCGCTGCTGGAGCTAGGGCGGGTGCTGCGCCCGGGAGGCCGAGCGCTCGTGCTTGATACCGACTGGGACTCGATCGTATGGGCTTCGAGCAACAACGAGCGCATGGACCGGGTGCTCGCCGCGTGGGAGGAGCACCTCGTTCACCCTCACCTGCCGCGTACGCTCACACGGCTGCTGCGCGATGCTGGACTGGAAGTCACCGACCGCCAAATCGTGCCGTTGTTCAACGCCGGCTATGACCCCAACACCTACAGCGCCGGAATGCTTGAGCTGATCGCCACGTTCGTACCCGATCGCAACGGCGTGAGCGAGGCCGAAGCCACAGCATGGGCACAAGACCTAACCGAACTCGGCCCCAACTATTTCCTCAGTCTCAATCGCTACCTTTTCCTGGCGCACAAGCCCACCTGACGACCGGGCAGGTAGCCGTCACCGAGGAGCAGGAGAATCGGGCAAGCGTCTCCGCAGACGCACAGCTCGCTTGGGCCCAGCATCGTGGCGGCGTTGTTGCCGCGTGAGCGTGTTCGGGTCCTGCGGGGACCGACCTCCAGCGCCCGCGAGTGCTCGGCGGCGAGGGCGGTAACGGGCGCCTAATCGCACGTCGGCTGGTGGCGCTCTGAGCGCGCCCCACAGGGGGCGCGCTCAGAGTTCCAGGGGGGCGAGAGTCTGCGCAAGGCAGACTCTCGCCCTTCGTAGCCGTGTTGGCAAGCGCCTCAGGTTTCAAAAACCCCAAACTTTTCAGGGAACGTTGCCAAGCGCATCCCATAGGTGCCGCTGAACGTCGCCACCGAGCCAACGACTTTCAACGACGGCAAAGTGACTTCCACTCCTTCGTGTTTGACTTTGAGAATCGCTGTTTTAGGAAAAGCAACTAAATCTTCTTGATTTTCTGTTCCCGCCGGTATGACTTCAGCAACAACCGTTCCGGCAGCTCCGGCTTCTTTGAAAACACATTTGCCATTTTCGGTAAATTTCATAACTGCAAGCGTTGTCCCTTGTCCTGGTTCAAACACCTCCACGATGCCAGTTTGGGTGGCGGCCTTTGCCAGGTAGGATTTTAAAGGATTGGTGGTAATTGGTTCCGCGACTATACATTTATTTTCAGTAGGCACAAGTACTTTGCAGCTTGAAAAAGTAACTCGTCCTTTGCCTTGCCCTTGGGCGGCGCCGTTGCCTTCGATCGTCCCTCCTTCGGAGATGCTGCTCTTGCATTCGAGTTCCAATGTCCCGGGGGCTTTGAGAAAGGCTGCCCCTTTGAGTTGTTGTTTGATTTGCTTTACCGAGCTTTCCAGTCTCGACCCATTCACGTGCCAGTATGGGCCGGAGCCTGAAGCTGGTCCTTCTGCCAATTTCTCGTTTTCAAAAATCTCTTTCCCCTGATTTTTGACGGTGGCGCTGCCTTTGATGCCCGGGCATACGCCTTCTATTTCGATCGTAAAGATGGATTCTCCCGATAGGGCGATATTGGACCCTTCGTTTTTGGCGGTCCCGCTTTTCAGTTCTTTGTTGCCTTCGGGTTCTGCTTTGATTTCACAAGTCATCCCTAGGACTTTAAAGGTAGTGGTGCAGACGCTTAATATTGTACCTAGGATTTCAGCTTCTTTGGTTATGGCTTTAGAGTTTGACGTTAGTTCACCTTCGCATGCGCTTTCTTCAACAGGTACTTCTTTTATAGATTCCGATTTGACGGTACAAACATTTTTTGAGGCCTTCGCCAGCTGGAGCTCCTTATTGCTTGGTGATTTTGGTAGTTTCCATTCCGCTTCGGCGGATGGGCAGGTAACGGCAAAACCTTCGCCTTCGAGAACGCTTTCCCCTTTGGCTTTACCAGAGGTTACGCCTGACGAGAATTCGGCAAATGCTGCGACCGGCATTGAGGCTATTGCGCCTAATGCAAGCGTGAGACCGATTACCAACTTCCACTTCCTCATGATTTCTCCCTGCGTTGGTTGAGGTCAAATGATGGTCGTATCGAATCGAGATATGGGGTCGGGCCACAATCTCATATGGGTTGCGAGTCGAGCTCGATATCAGCACGCTGCCCGTCGGGACTTGTGCTTGCGGCGGTAAGCCATGGACACGCCGTGCTGATAAGGAAGATTAATAAGCCGATCAATTCTAGCATACAGAAGGCCGGAATCGATACATCAAAGGGTCAAGGCTTCTGGGCCTAGTCGGCGCGCGAGGCGATCGCTTCGCTCCCCGTGGAAGGGCGAGTTCTGTTTCGCGCCCATTCGCGGCCAGTGCTGGACGGCGAGTGTTCGCGCCTACCGCTGGAATGCTGGAGATGAAGCCAAGGAGGAACATCGCGCTCTGCTAAACGCTGTGTAGAAGCTGGGCGAACTCGGCGCGCAGCTCGGGCCGCCGCACATGAAGCGCTGAAGGGAGATCGCGCTGCGGCGCTGCGAGTTGCGTCCGAGGCAGGGGCAAAGCGATTGGCGCGGCCATCTACCGCCGATCTAAGGACTTCTACGCGATCTTTGCCATCAGCTGTGCGACTCCGCACCTGTCTCCCCGATGACGTTCAGAGCCTGGGGTCAGCAGAGAATCACGATGTGCGTCGACCAGTCTTTCGCTGGCCAGACGAACATAGCTTGATAGACGCCGTCGTGGACATACATGGCGTCCGTGAAGACGACGACCTTCTCAAACGCGCTGCGGGGCACGGGATCGTCGCCCTGATGCGCGCGCTGAGTGCCTCGACGCACGCCATGAGCTCCATCTCGTTATTCGTGCCTGCAGGTAGCCCGGCGAGTTGAAGTCGTGCGTCACCTCCTCGCCAGCGTCGTCGACGAACACAAATCGGAATGCATAACACTCTGGCGTGGCTTTGAGAGCGATGACCCATCGGTGTAGATCACCAGCGCATTGCCATTGTGATGCTCCATGATCTGTCTATACGGTACGCGTCCTGCGCCCCCGTCGCCCGAGACTGCGGAGGCCTTGAGCCGCGCGAAGGGAGCACGAGGACGACCCGGCGTCGTGTCATCGCGATCACCGGCGGCCCCTGGACTCCGAAACATGCTCCCAACCTCGCGCGCAAGAAAGCAGAGACAAGACCAGATGGAGGTGATGCCTCAAGCGACACCTCGTAGGCTACTACCATCAGCTTTGCTACGACAGACGACGCAGTTCGCGAGGCAAGGGCGTGCAAAAGGTCTCCACTTGACTGCCTCACCTGAGAACCTCTCCGGTGCCCACCTTGGTCCATTGATGCCTGGAATCCAGTCGATCTTGATACCTGTGCCAGAGGCAGAACCGTTTGTGGGCTTCTTCCGGCGTACCGGGGACTGGTCGAGCGGCCACGCCATACCGGCACATCTCACGATTGCTGGACCTTGGCCGCTTACCACGCGCCTCCCGGTGCGCCCCCTCCGGAAGCTCTGCTCAGCCATACAAGGAGAACAGTACAAATTAGGCACTATCGGGGCTCTCGGAGATGCAGTCTGTTTGTTCCCCGATGACGATCGAGCACTGCTGCGCTGGCGCGACGGCATACTTGCCACAGTCGGCGCCGATGACGACACCAATGAGAGCTGGCGGATACACCTAACAGTGAGCCGCGGCCTTACGCCACCAGCTATGCGTGCAATCGAAGCATCGATCATCCCCGCCCTCCCCCTCAACTGTGAGATCAACGGCCTGCTCATCGCTCAGCGGCACCCAGACTCTCGCATAACACTGCGACCACTGTGAAGAACTGCGATCCCAACAAATTGCGGGAATCCCTTGACATAGGAGCAACGGATCGGGATCGTCAACGCGGCGATCGCTTGCACGCGCACGACGTACGCGTGTTCGACTCGATTGCAGGCGGGTGGGCTATGTCGCAGTCGGTGGTCCGAACCAGGTGGTTAGCGCCTCGGGGAGTCCGGGGTCGGCTGGCTTTCCGACCCAGGCGACGTATCCGTCGGGCCGGATCAGCACGGCGGTGGGAGCTGTGACCGTGCCGTGTACCGGGAGCTCCCACACCCCGTCGTATTTAGCGTCGATCAGCTGGACGCGGTCTGCCCATGGGGTGATGTCAAAGCTGTCGGGCTCACCGAGGTTGAGCAGCACCGGCCGGGCGTCGTGCAGCAGTTCGAAGACTCGCAGCGGGCCGTTGGCGGTCATGAGGTCCAGGTCGGGCATGCGGCGTCCGAGTAGGGGGTGGCCCTCGCCGAGGTCGTAGTGAATGTCTAGCCCGGAGATGATCCCGGCGAGGTGTTTGCGGGGCTCGTCCATGCTCGCGAGCTCCGATATGACATCGACGAGGGCCTTGATGCGCTCGTCCTGGCGCTGGAGCGCGGTCTGAGCCATCGTGTGCTGGAGCGCGCGGGCAGCGACCGGGTGGCGCTCGTCCTGATAGGTATCCAGGAGGCTCTCCGGGGAGATCCCCTTGACGACCTGGGCCAGCTTCCATCCCAGATTCACGGCATCCTGCACACCGAGGCTGAGGCCCTGTCCACCGGCTGGGTAGTGCACGTGCGCTGAGTCGCCGGCGAGTAGGACGCGTCCAGCGCGGTAGGTCGCTGCCTGACGTGTCATGTCGGTGAACCTGGAGATCCACGTAGGACTGTGGACCCCAAAGTCGGTGCCGTACACCGCGATGAGCGCCTCGCTTAGATCGTGCAGGGTGGGTTCGCTGCTAGGCCCGAGCTGTTGCTCGGTGACGACGACGCGCACCGGCCCCCCATCCATGTAGAGCACCTCGCCGTCGCGGACCTCGTACTCCAACCTGCCGATGCCATGGATGCCCTTGTCATCGCGGCGGACGCCTAGCTCCGGCTCCTCGGCCATCTCGACCTCGGCGATCAGGTTGCTCCTCGTAGGATCCCACCCGGGGAACTCGATGCCGGCTGCTCACTCCACTTCAGAGACGGCGGGCGAAGTGGTCCATCCAGGAGCGATCTGTTGGCAGGGGTCGAACCATCATGAGCGGTAGGTAGGCGCGGGCGGACGCGCGCAGCGGCCACTCGACACGCCGGCTTGGATCCTCCAGGTGCAGAACAGCGCGCAGGTCCTCATCCATCAGCGCCAGCAGGGCCTGCCGCCCTAGGCCCCTGGCGGGGCGCGGGAACCAGCGTGTCGTCCAGTCCTCGAAGAATTGGGCGACGACCCGATGGCCGTCGTCGGTGTAGCGCCAGTGCTCGCGCTCGTATTCGAGCATCCAGCGCCAGAGCTCCTCAGCCGTCGGCGGCAGCCCCCCGAGCGGCATTTGCTCGGCGACGCCGCGCCAGAAGCGCCAGCTCGCCTCGCGCTGGTTGGCCGTGAACGGAGTGAATCCGAGATGTTGCCCAATCCGCTCGGCCTCGAAGATCAGCGTCGCCAGCGTATAGAGCTTCTGCTCGTCGGTGATAGTGAAGTGTTTGTGGGTTTGCTCCATTCGGGCAATCGCCGCGCGACCCCGTGGGCTCGAGGGGCCCCAGCGGAAGAACGCGCCGAACAGGGTCAGCGTGTCATCGATGCGGCGTGCGATGTCGCGCAGGGTCGCGCCACCGCCACCCCGATAGATGACGCGGGCGATGCTGGGCACGGCGACCTGGCGTGAGAAGCCGATCAGTAAGCCGGCGTGGACGGCGATCGGGTCGCCATAGAGCACCTCGAAGGTGAGCCGAGCGACCTCCTCGTGGTCCTCGACCGGGTCCAGGGCGGCAATCCGTCGCCTGATCGCATAGCCGAGCCGGCGGTTGCCCGCATTCCAGCCTGCTGCGCCGCTGCTCGCACCGCCAGGTGGGCGATTCATGATCCTGGCCGTTCGTGCCAGCGCCGCTCCATCGCCTGGAGCATCTGTGGGTAGACAACCAGGTGCCGGAACGGCTTGATCGCGGCCATATAGGCGTTCCCCAGGAGGCCGTTTGGTCTCACGTAGACCGCCATCTGTCCCCGGTAGCTGCCGTCCCCCTCGGCAACCCAGCCGAGGTGGAGGATGCCGTGCATCGTCTGGTTTGCGATCTCGGCGGCGAACTCGTCGTCCGTCAGGTAGAGCGAGGTGAATGGGAGGCTCTCGAATTCCGGCCCGGCCGTGGCTCGCAGGTCATCGGGCAATCGCTCGCGAAGCGTCGTCACCCTCGACCCGAGCCCCGAGCCCTGGGCATCCAGGCCAAACAGGTCGCCGAGCTTCCAGCGCAGCGACCACAGCGCCCGCGCCGCGTGGGACGGGGTCTTCGCCGGATCGGATGAGGCGAACCCCTCGACGAGGATCGGGAACTCGTCGGCCCGACCGGGCGTAGGCAGTGCCCAGACATCCTCGAGCCGAAAGTCGGGGACGATCTCGTGGATCCGCCAGGGCTGGGAAGTGTGCGCTGTGTTTGGGAGTTTCATTGTGGCAATCAGCGGCTGGCGGGCTGTGAGCGGTGATCCGCCGCGAGCCCGAGCAGGTAGGGGGCGCCGCCCCGATGAACGTTGCCGAGCACCGCCCATACCGCCGCCGCGCTGCGGCGCTGGTAATAGAGGAACGTGCTCATCACCAACTGCTCGTCCGTTGTCCGCCACACCATGTGACCTCTCAGCAGCGTCGATCGCGCTTCGAGATGGAGTAACTCGCGGCGGGTGCTCACGATCCGCCAGCCAAAGACGTGCTCGGGAGACGACCAAGGACCGAGGGGAAAGCCGAGCACCCAGCGGTGCAATAACAGCACCGATCGGCGCGCTGTCAACGGGAGTCGCTCGAAGCCATCGCGCGCGTATCGCTCAGCTGAGCGGGCATCTGATTTGCTCGTCTCGATCGCAAAGGCGTCCGCGTAGTCGGGCAAGGCACCGGGGGATGGGGGATTCTCAGCCACCGCGACACGATGGGCTCGGTTGCTCGTGCTCGATTGCTTTGAGCCGACCATCCACGCGTTTCTCCAGGTACTCATTCCCAATCCTCCATCCATACGGTGGCGTATAGATGAAGAGTAGGGCCTCTCGTCGGCGATGTCAATTTACGGCGGATGCGATAGAGATAGGCGATGGCCCCTCCGACCCGCACACCTCGCGGCAAGTGGATCGAAGAGGGGCTGAGTGCTCTTGCCGCTGGCGGCTCGGACGCCGTCCGGATCGAGTCGTTGGCCCAAGCATTGGGCGTCAGCAAGGGCGGGTTCTACTGGCACTTCAACGATCGGCAGTCGCTGCTCGAGGAGATGCTGGACGCATGGGAGCGCACCTGGGTCGACGAAGTGATCGAGATCGTCGAGGCCGAGGACGGGGACGCAAGGTCGAGATTGAGGCGGCTATTCGCGCTGGCCGCCGCATCAGGCGCTGAACTGTTGAAGATCGAGCTGGCGATCCGCAACTGGGCCCGGCGCGAGGAGGCGGTTGCCGAGCGATTGCGGCAGGTCGACAACAAGCGTATGGACTACATGCGCTCTCTGTTCGGAGCTATTTGCGAGGACGACGACGATGTCGAGGCGCGCTGCCTGCTGACCTTCTCGCTGTTCATCGGCGGCCACTTCGTCAGTGTCGATCACGGTGGGCGCAGCCGAGCGGAGGTGCTGGAGCTGGCTCTGGAGTGGCTCACGCGATAGGGCGTTCACTGACGAGCCGCTGTATCGCAGGACCCGGTGTCGGGGCCAGCGCGTCGCGATCGGCGGCGTGAGCATCGTCACGCGCGTCCAGCCTTGACGTGATCCGGTGGCGTGGCCGCCAAACCGTATGAGTGGACGATTGCCGCCCAAGGCACTCCGTGCTCCGCCATCCCGCCGAGCAGACCCAGGCCGTGACCGGCGTGCATGACGACCAGCGCGGCTGGGACGAGGAAGGCTTCCGCGAGCTCCTCGGTGCCTTGGCGTACGCGCAGACCCTCGGCCGCAAGTGCCGCGGCATACAGCAGGCCAAGACGCCGGGCACGCGCGCCGGCGCGCCCGGGAGTGACAGCGATCGCGCCACCCGCGACCAGCGCGGGCGCGAGGAGATGCGAGCGACGTAGCGAATTGGGGTGCCGCGTAGCGGTACGAATGCGGAAGCGGCCGTACTCGCGGTACTGCCGGAAGAGCGCCGCCAGCGAGTCGCGCGGCATGTAGTCGACGGTCATGCTCGACAGGCAGATCAGGCGCTCGCCTCCTCGCAGGAACCGCGCGGCCAGCTCAGAATCCTCGTTCTTGTACCAGCGCTCGTCCCAGCCGCCGAACTCGAGCAGCGTGTCACGCCGCCACACGCCCCCGAAGATGCCGGTATCCAGCTCGAACTCGAAGCGATCCTCGCCGTCGCGGTGCCACTTGTGCGAGCCGCCCCGTCCGAGCGGCGAGCGCAGCGCCGTGGCGACTGCCCGCGAGACTGCATTCTCTCCGATGGGACGTTGGGGGCCGCTCACCCAGCGCGTGCCACCGACCTTTAAACGTGACACGCCGTCGGCGAGATAGCGCGGGGGATAGAGGGCATGAGCATCCATCCGTGCCACCCACTTGCCGCGCGCTGCCTTGAGCGCGACGTTGAGACCGCTCGCCACGTGCACCTTCGGGTTGTGGTGAACCTCGATCCGGGGGTCCTCTGCCGCGGCGCGGCGCATGATCTCGAGCGTCCGGTCCGTCGAACCGCCGTCCGCGAGCACGAACTGCAGTTGGCCGTCGAATTGTTGGGCGCGCATCGTTGCGAGCATCGCCTCGAGGTGGCGCTCCTCGTTGCGTACCGGCACCAGCACCGTGCAGTCCACCGCCGCGCTCATGCCCGGCCCTCCAGGAACCGCGCGAGCTTCGCCACTTCGATCTCACGCGTGTGGGCGGCGGCGTACACCGCCCCGGCCTCAACGCAGCCTGCCCGCAGATGGGCATCATCGATCATCCGCTGCAGCGCGCCCGCCGCGCCTGCCGCGTCCCGCGGCTGCACGAGCAGACCTCGCCAAGCAGGCGCTTGCGCGTACTGATGCTGCTGGACAATCCGACTGACCAGGGAGGAGCGGAGCGGTTCGCCCTCGGCCTGGCGGCGCACCTTCCACGCGATCGCGTGGAGCCGTGGGTGTGCGCGACGCGCGCCGCCACGCCGGAGGCGATCGAACAGCTGGAGGCGGCGGCGGTCCCACTCGTCGTCCTCGGCCGGCGCCGGCGAGCCGACGCACATCGTCTCGCGGGCCTCGTGTCGCTCCTGCGCCGAGAGCGCTTCGACGCGATCCACGCGCACATGTTCGGATCGAATGCCTGGGGCGCCGTGCTCGGGCGGCTGTGCCGCGTTCCTGTCGTCATCGCTCACGAGCACAATTGGTCCTTCGCGGGCAGCCCGGCGCGACGGCTCGTCGACCGCCACGTGATCGCTCGCCTCGCGACGCGCTTCGTAACCGTCTCGGATGCCGCGCGCCACGGCATGATCGAGCTCGAGCGGATCGATCCGGGGAAGATCGTCGTCCTGCCCACTGCATACGTCCCGCATCGCCTCGCTGGCGCTCGAGGTGGCCAGCTACCGCGATCTGGGCGAGCTGGTGAGCTCGGGCTGGGGGCGGGAGCTCGCATCGTTGCGGTGGCGGCGAGTTTGCGCCCCGAGAAGGCGTTAGAGGTGCTGATCGCCGCGCATGACCAGCTCGCGCGCGATTGCGCGAACGTCCACCTCGTGATCGCGGGCGAGGGCAGCTGCCGGCCCGCGCTCGAACGCCAGGTAGCCGGCCTCGGCCGCGGCTCGAGCGTCCACCTGTTGGGGGCCCGTCATGACGTCGGCGCGTTGCTCGTCGCGGCGGATGTGGGAGCTCTGTCCTCAGACTGGGAGGGGATGCCGCTCTTCCTGCTCGAGTGCATGGCCCTCGGGGTGCCTGTCGCAGCCACCAGAGTTGGCGGTGTACCGGAGCTGATAGAGCACGAGCGTACCGGCCTGCTGGTGCCCCCGCGCGACCCAGCCGCGCTCGCAGGTGCGATCAGCGCGCTGCTCGAGGATCCCGCGCGTTCGCGGCATTTCGCTTTGGCGGCTGCTACACGGGTGCGGGACCTCACGATCGAGGCTGTTGCGCTGCGCTTCGCGGAGTTCTATGAGTGCCTCGTGGCGGCGAAGCGGGCGGCGCTCTGATAACCGGGGCGTAGACCGTATTGTCGTGCCACGCCAACACCTATAGCGGCGACTACGGTGGGCAGAACGCCGACGGAGCACCAATGCCGATGCTCAACGTATTCCACCGCGACGGCGTGACGATTCGACATTTCTGGGGCTCGGAGCTCATGTACGCACCGGCTGAGCCCGCACAGGACCCACGCCATCTCGGGACACTGGAGCCCATCTGGCACATGCTCGACCTCACTCCCGAGGGCCGCCCGCAAGAGTGGGACGAGCAGCTCAACTATCCATGCTGCGAAGGACGGTAGTTCATAAAGCCGGAGCTATTCTTGACATTGACGCAGAGGAAGGGGAGCTGCTCTCATGTGCGCTGACGATAAAGCGCCTAGCATCAAGCCAAGGATTCCCGCAGCCGATGAGACCGAGGTGACCTCGAATGCCCTATTGCCCACGTGGGCGGGACCGGTGCCTGACCGGCTTGCAATCTGGCCTGTGGACGATGGTCGGTATGGACTAGATGCGACCTTCCAGGGTGGCTCGGGCTACGAGCGGGCTAGGCAGCACCAGGACAAATTAGAACGAGATGGAGTACCGCACACGTTTCGCCAAGAACCCAACGGCTCGTGGACACTGCGATTCGGACCGTTGCAAGCTGTAGACATTGGGCACGCGCTGTCGGCATTTGTGTATTAGATACTCGAAAGATAGTGGCCCGCTGTCTTGCAGACTAGCTGTATGGTGGATAGACGTTCACCGATCCGGACGGCAACCGCCTCAACATCGGCCAGCCGCCGGGCAGCGCAGCTCGTGCGCGCTGGCTGGGGTCGCTCAGGCGAAAAAGAAGACGATGCCCAAAACGGCGTAGATCGCTATCAGCTGAAAGCCCTCAAACCAGGTGGACTCGCCGTCTGAGACGAGGATGGGCACGATCACCGCGGCCGACAAGAGCGCGGCGATCTCGTAGCCGTTGAAGACCAAGGTCATCGGCGAAGGTCCCAGCCAGAACGAGAGCAATACCAGCGCGGGCGCTACGAACAGCCCTATCTGGGCGCTCGAACCGACTGCGATATTGACAGCGAGATCCATCTTGTCTTTGGTGGCCGCAAGAACCGCGATGTAGTGCTCGGCAGCATTACCGACTACCGCGACAACGAAAGCGCCGACGAAGAACTGCGAAAGGCCGAGATCGCTTGAGGCCTGCTCAATCGATCCCACCAACAGATCGCTCATGATGGCTACGGCTACCCCGGCTAGCGCGAGCGTGCAAATTGACCGTCGCAGCGACCACGCGTTCATCGCGTCATCACCGGGCTGTGCAGGGTTGAAGAGATCACGGTGTGTCCTCAGCGAGAAGACGAGGCCCGCGAGGTACGTTGCGATAAGGACCAACGCTACGGCCAGCGAGGCATGATTGAGGTCGGGCCCAAAGACGTGACGCACCTCGCCAACACTCGGCAGGCTGCCATGTCGTGACAGCTGCAGAACCGCTGGCAACACGAGCGCCACCACGGTGAGGAGCAGCATCCCCGACTGAGCCTGTGCGGCAGTGCGATCGAAGGTCTGTCGCGTGCGCTTCCAGCCGCCCGCAAGCATCGCGGCGCCCAATACGAGGAGCGCGTTGCCCACGACTGAACCGACTATCGAGGCCTTGACAACCTCCTGCAGTCCATCGGCGAGCGCGAAGATCGCGATGATCAACTCAGGCGCGTTACCGAAAGTGACGTTGACCAGCCCGCCTATGCCGGGACCCGCCCGCGCGGCGAGCTGCTCGGTTGCCTCGCCCATCAGCGCTGCCGTCGGCACAACGCCGAGCGCCGATGCGGCAAAGATCAGCGAAGGCGCCGCGTCCGCGAACCGCAACGCAAGCGCCACGGGAATGAACGTACCCAACCAGTAGACCGGCCGCATCGAGAGGGACATGCTAAGGCGACGAACGGGGGCAGCGTTCTGCTCGCTGACTGTCTGCTTGCACCGCGTGAGACGCCCAGCATGATCCGACCAAGGCCATATCGTGCGCGCATGGCGCATACCAGGCTCTATCGCGACGGCAAGCTCGTACTCGAAGACTTTGCGGTCAAGGACATCTCCGAGCACCTCAAAGAGCAAGGGGCATGTGTGTGGCTTGACTACTGCAGCCCCACCAAGGAGGAGCTCGCGACCATCGTTGAGGAGTTCCAACTGCACGCTCTAGCGGTTGAGGACGCCATCAACCAGCACCAGCGCCCCAAGCTCGACCGCTATGACTCTCACCTGTTCCTGAGTGCCGATGCCGTGAAGCTGGACACCAAGTCAGGCGAGCTGTGCACAAGCCAGATCGGCGTGTTCATCACTCCAAGTGCGCTCGTCACCGTGCGCCAGGATGAGGGCGTGGACATCGACTCGGTCCTCGCTCGCTGGGATGAATCCGAGGGACTTGCCGAGCACGGGGTCTCCTTCCTGCTCTGGGGTCTGCTGGACGACATAGTCGACGGGCACTTTGAAGCGGTGCAGTCGCTGGACACCGAGATCGAGGCGCTTGAGGATCTGCTGTTCGACGATGCTCCGCGCAGCACCGAGGTACAGCGCCGATCGTTTGAGTTTCGCAAGAGCCTGGTCCTGCTTCGGCGCGTCGTGCTGCCAATGCGCGAGGTCGTCAACTCGCTGATGCGCCGCGACCTGCACGTCCTTGACGAGGGGATGGTCCCGTACTACCAGGATGTCTATGACCATGTGTTGCGCGCCACCGAATGGACGGAGTCCCTGCGAGACCTGGTAACCACGATTCTTGAGACGAACCTCACGATCCAAGGCAATCGCATGAATCTTGTGATGAAGAAGGTCACGAGCTGGGCCGCGATCATTGCCGTCCCAACGGCCATCACGGGCTTCTATGGGCAGAACGTGCCCTATCCGGGCTTTGCGGCCCACTGGGGCTTCTGGTTCTCAACGGCGCTCATCGTCGTGCTATCCACCAGCCTCTACTGGGCTTTCCGACGCAACGACTGGATCTAGTCAGCGGCGGTTCGCTGCTCAGGGCGGTTCGCTCTCAGCGACGGCCCGCTTCTCCCGCGGCGGTTCGCTTCTGCGGATGAACGGTCTCACCGCGAGCGAGCATGGCGACGAAATGCTCGATTCGTCGGGCTCGCGTATCGCTGCGCTTGGCATTGTGAATCCGATAGAGCACGGCGTATCGGTTCTGGCTTGAGAGCGTTTTGAACATCGCCTGCGCCTTGGGCTCGGCGGCCAGTGCCGCCGCTAGGTCGCTGGGCACCTCGATGGTCCGCTGGCCGGCGTAGGCCGACTCCCACCTGCCATCTGCCTTCGCTCGCTCGACCGCTTCCATGCCAGCGGGGTGTATGCGGCCCGCGGCGAGCAGCTGCTCGACAATGCCGACGTTGCGTTTTGACCACGGACTGCGTGCTCGCCGAGGGGTGAAGCGTTGGCGGTAGGTGTGCTCATCCAGCCTTCTGACCTGACCATCGATCCAGCCGTGGCACAGCGCCTCTTCGAGCGCCTCATCGTAGGTGAGGCTGGTCGGCTCGGTGGTGCCCTTCTTGGCAAGAATCAGCCAGACCCCCGCCGGGTCATCGTGGTGCGTGCCCAGCCAGCTCCGCCAGGCCGCGGCATCGGCGAGCAGCAGCTCAGGGAGCGCATCGGTCACCTGCTCAGGACTCCTGAGGGTCCAAGTAGCGCAGTGAGCCCGGCGTCGTGAGCATCTGGCCGGTCTCTAGCAGCGTCTTCAGGCCAGAGAGAATCATTGGCCAGCCACCATAGAGTTCGCTGTTGGCGCCCTCGCGCAATTGATCGTGGATGACCGTCAGCCGGCATGAATCGCCGACCGGCTCGATCTCCCAGGTGACCCTTGAGCTTCCTTCTCGCTTCACGTCCTCGCTCCACAGTGCCGTGAAGCTCTGCACCAGCCGGCGTGGGGGATCGACCTCCAAGTTCTCGCCCTCGCAGAGCACGGCGGACGCTGCCGGATGGACCGCTTTGTAGTGAGAGCCTGGCTGCCAGTCGGACTCAATGCCCATGCCAAAGTTGTACTTGCCGCGCATCTCGGGGTTGGTTATTGCCTCCCAGAGGCGCTCCGGTGTGGTCTTGATGTAGATCTCGTACACCTTCTCCATCATGTTCTCCTCGATTCGTTGCTTTAGCCCGCTGAGCGTTGCAACCCAGGGCTCTGAGTACTTGCTTACCCACCTGTCATGGACAAGCCTGATTGGGACGGCATTCAGGAAGTGGAGCTTCTCGCGCCCGTGCCTGCGCGCGACCACCAGGTCTGCCTCTTCAAGCACCTTCAGGTGCTTCATCACGCCAAAGCGCGTCATCGGCAAGCGCTGCTCAAGCGCACTCAGCGTCTGTCCGTCCTGCTTGAACAGCTCGTCGAGCAGGCTCCGTCGCGTCGAGTCAGCTAGGGCCTTGAACACCGCGTCCATGTTCACCACTATACGTGACCTTTTGGTCACCTGTCAAGGGCACGGCTCGACAATTACCCATCCTGTTTGATGTCTGCATGAGCATCATCGTCTGGATGCGTGACCGCGAGCAGCGCCAGTGCTTGGGGCCGCTTCCTGAGGGAGTCGAGTTACACCTGATCCCGGAGGGAGCTACGCCTCCGACGGAGATAGTCGATGCCCAGTTCCTGGTGCCTCCATATGACTCCCCGGCGGTGCTGCAGCTGCTCGGACAGATGCCCAGGTTGGCCGTCGTTCAGGCGATTTCTGCCGGCACGGAGTCACTGCTTCCGTGGATACCCAAGGGGGTCACGCTCTGCAACGCGCGCGGTACCCGCGACACCGCCGTGGCGGAGTGGGTGCTCGGAGCGATCTTTGCGATGGAAAAGCGTCTGCCCACCTTCGCTCAGCGCCAGCAGGAACACATCTGGAGTCACCAGCTCCTGGAGGAGCTTGCCGGCAAGCGCGCGTTGCTGGTTGGCTATGGCTCGATTGGGCGTTGCGTGGCGGACAAGCTCACCGCACTTGGGGTCCACGTCGAAGGCGTCGCATCCAAGGCTCGCTCAGGCGTCCATGGTGTGGAAGACCTGCAGAGGCTGCTCCGAACAGCTGACATTGTCGTGCTTACAGTGCCGCTCACGCCGCTGACTCATCACCTGATGGACGATCGCATGCTCTCTCAGATGCGCTCTGACGCGCTCCTTGTCAATGCTTCACGAGGCGCGGTCCTCGACACAGACGCCCTTGTGACTCATCTCACGGCCGGTCGTATCCGCGCAGCACTGGACGTGACCGATCCCGAGCCGCTGCCGGCTGAGCATCCGCTGTGGGACGCGCCGGGCGTCTTCCTGACGCCGCACCTCGCCGGCGACTCTCCCCAGGCGGAGCAGCGCGTATACCGCTTCATCGGTGAGCAGATCCGCCGCTACGCGAGTGGTGAGCCTCTACACAACGTGGTGGTAGGACCGGAAAGCGACTCGGGAAGTTCTCAGGAAGCGTTGAGCTGAACCTGACAAGGGGAGCTTAGGTTGCTCCCATGTCAAAGACCAAAGCAGCTTCCACCACCAAAGCAGCTTCGACCACACGCGGCGAGCAGCTTCGCCAGGCGCGTGCCAACCGAATCGCGCGTACCCGTCGCCACGTAGCCGCCGCGAGCCTCTCCACCTTCGCGCTGGTCTGGGCCGTGATTGCCGCGAACGGCTCGCAGGGTGCGACGAGCACCCCGACGAGAGCTCTGAGCACGACGACGAAAACCTCGGTTTCTCCCAGCAGTTCCGAATCCGAAAACTCCGCGTCCCCCGTTACTACACGCCAGTCCTGAGGGTTCCTGATGCTTGCACTTGCCACCGGAACTCACGTTTTCTGGATCACGAGCCGCGCGGCTGGTATGGCAGCGCTGCTGCTCGCGAGCTTGTCTGTCTGTATCGGCCTCGCGATGGGCGGGCGGCTGATCCCGCGCGGCACGCACGATCTGCGTACTACCCATCAGGCGCTGTCGCTGGCCACGATGGCCGCGCTTGCAGTACACGCTCTCAGCCTGCTGGGCGACTCCTATCTGCGCCCGTCTCTCGCCGATGTAACGCTGCCATTCGCCAGCTCATACGCGCAGCCATGGATGACGATCGGCATCCTTGCCGGTTGGCTGACGATCCTGCTTGGCCTCTCCTATTACGTACGCGGACGCATCGGCGTGCAGCGCTGGCGGATGCTGCACCGCTTCACCGCCTTCGCTTGGCTGCTCGGTCTCGTGCACGCCCTCGGGGAGGGCACCGACGCAGGCGCCGTGTGGTTTCTGGCGCCGATTGCACTCGTGGCGATTCCCGCCATCGTGTTGCTCATCGCGCGCATGCTTGGCGGCGTGCCCACCGGCGGGGCGGTGAAGCGCGCATGAATGAACGCACGCGCACGAGTGAACACACGCGTATGGGCGCACCTGCGCAGGTCGAGGCGAGCAGCACGTTTGTGTGCTTTGGCTCGACGTGCGCCGCGCTCGTCAGCGGCTACGGCGCTCTCGGCTCGTCCTCGGAGGCAGTCACCACCGCGCGCGAGCGCCTGCTCGTGGGACACCGGCATTTCAGTCGCTTTGACTCTGCCAGTGAGCTCTCGCTGCTCAATGCAGACCCACGCGAGGCGGTGCCGGTGAGCGCCGAGATGGCGCGCTTCCTCACCGCGGCGATCAGCGTCACACGGCAGAGCGATGGGCTCGTTGACGCCACTCTGCTGCCTCATCTGGTGCGCGCCGGCTATGACCGCGACCTCAGTACGCCCGTGCCGTTGGCATTCGCGCTTTCTCGCGCACCCGCGCGTCGTCCCGCACGCGCTGATCCCGCGGCGCGTTGGCGTGAGGTCGAGGTCGACCGCTGGGCGCGCCTGGTGCGCCGCCCGCCTGGCTTGATGCTCGACAGCGGCGGCATCGTCAAGGGCCTGCTGGCAGACCTGCTCGGCGCCGAGTTGGCGACGCACGCGAGCTTTGCGATCGACTGTGCCGGGGATCTGCGCATCGGTGGCACCGCGCGGCTCGCACGGCCCGTGAACGTCGCAAGCCCTTTTGACGACAGCGTCCTGCACACGTTCAATCTGCGCGAGGGCGGGATTGCCACCAGCGGCATTGGCCGGCGCAGCTGGCTCGACGCCAACGGAGCGCCCGCGCACCACCTGCTCGATCCCGCCAGTGGACGCCCCGCCTTCACGGGCATCGTGCAGGTGACGGCGCTCGCGCCGAGCGTGCTGCAGGCCGAGATGCGCGCCAAGGCCGCGCTGCTCGTGGGTCCCGCGCAGGCCCAGCGCTGGCTCCCAGACGGTGGTCTCATCGTCCACGACGACGGCACGCACACCGTGCTTCCAGCCGGATCCCAGGCAGGAGGCCGACGAGCTTTCCAGCAGCAGCAGGAGAAGCAGAAGCAGACAGCCATGCGTCCTGCCACGACTGTCGCCATGTCCATCACCAAATGAGAACGGAGTGAGCAACGATGTCGATCCACACACCAACAACCTGGCGCCCAACGCTCGCGGTATGCGGCCTGGCGGGCGTCGGCTATCTCCTCGGTTGGAGCCGCGGTTCGCGCTGGACGCAGGCCACCCTGTCCGACCCGACCCGGCAGGCGCCGCAAGGCGCGCCGCACTGGTCATGAGCAGCGCGGGCGCATCGACCCACGCGCTCGACGCGCCGCTGGCGGCTCGTCGCGAGCGCACGCGCGGCCGTACGCTCCCGCGCCCACGGCCGGAGCTCGCGGGCCTGATGGCGCTCGCCGCGCTGCTCAACCTCTGGGCACTCTCGCGCAACGGCTGGGCCAACGAGTACTACAGCGCCGCTGTGCGCTCGATGAGCACCAGCTGGCACAACTTCCTCTATGCCTCCTTCGACGCGGGCGGCGTGATGACGGTCGACAAGCCGCCGCTCGCACTATGGGTGCAGGCGCTGTCTGTGCGCATATTCGGCTTCCATTCGCTCAGCATCCTGGTGCCACAGGCACTGATGGGCGTCGCGAGTGTCGCGCTCGTGTATGACCTCACGCGGCGGCATTGGGGCCGGACGGCCGGCTTCGCCGCGGGGCTTGTGCTTGCGCTCACGCCTATCTCGGTCGCGATCTCCCGCCACAACAACCCCGACGCACTGCTGATCCTCTGCTGCGTCTTCGCTTTGTGGTGCCTGGGGCGCGCGTTGGAGGATGGTCGTACACGTTGGCTGGTGCTGGCGGGCGTCAGCGTTGGGCTCGGCTTTGAGACAAAGATGGCCGTGGCCTTGATGGTCGTGCCGGGGATCGCCGCCGCATGGCTTTGGATCGCCCCGCGCGGACGCATTGCCGCATTGCGCCAGTTGCTGGCGGGTGGGGCGGCACTCGTTGTGGTCGGCGGCGCGTGGCCGCTGCTCGTCGCACTCACGCCGGCTGCGGATCGGCCGTGGGTATCCGGTACCAGCGACAACAGCATCTGGTCGCTGATCTTCGGCTACAACGGTTTTGCCCGCTTGGAAGGCCAGTCGGGTGGTCCGAGCGGTAACGGCTTTGGCGGTGGCACCGGCCCCTTCGGGGGTGAAGCCGGACCACTGCGCCTGCTGAATGCGAGCCTCGGTGGGCAGGCCGGCTGGCTGCTCGGCTTTGCGCTTGTGGCCGGCGTCGGTGGGCTGATTGCCACACGCCTGCGACGCGCGGATGAGCGCAGCGGCTGGCTGATCGCGGTCGGTGGCGCCTTTCTCACCACCGCGATCGCCTTCAGCTTCGCACAGGGGATCTTTCATCCGTACTACGTCTCTTTACTGGCACCCTTCGCGGCCGCGCTCGTTGGCGCCGGGGTCAGCATGGTCCTCGCGGGCGGGCGTCTCGCGCGTGTCATCGGACCGTTGGCGGTGCTCGGCGGGATCGTGACAGAGCTGGCAGTGCTGGGAGTGAGCCCCGACGGGCTCGCGTGGCTCACACCGCTGCTGCTGCTCGGCGGCGCACTCACGGCCGTCTTACTAGCGACCAAGCGCCCCGTGCGCGTGCGCCGTGCAGCGCTCGCTGCCGCACTCGCTTTGCTGCTGATCGCACCTGGGGTCTGGGCGGTGCAGACGCTAGGCCACGCCACCAGTGGCACCTTCCCCGCCGGTGGGTCGGCGAGCGCCGGCTTTGGTGGCGGTGGTCCTGGCGGTGGTGGGTCCGGTGGTGGAGGCCCCCGCAGCGGCGGGCCTGGCGGAGGCCGACAGGGCGGCAGGCCGGGTGCCAACAACCCAGTTGTCATGCCGAACGCCTCGGCCGGCGCGCAGGGCCGGATTCTGGGACCGCCCCCGGCGGGCGCAGGTCAGCCGGGGGCTGTAGGAGGACCAGGCGGCGGTGGTCTTGGAGCCAGCGGACCAGGCGGTGGCGGTGGTAGTGGACTTGGAGCCGGCGGCCCAGGTGGCGGCGGTCCGTTCGGCGGCAACGAACGACAGGTCACACAGGCGCTCAGCTACATCCGCACCCACGGCGGCGGCACGCTAGGCGTCTCAAGCCAGCAGGGTGCGTCCAGCTCGATCCTCGCCTCAGACGCCCACGTCGCCGGCATCGGCGGCTTCTCCGGGCGCGAGAGCGAAGTGTCGGTTGCCTGGCTGGCCGAAGCCGTCCATGATGGCCGCATCCGCTGGGTGCTGACCGAAGGCAACTCAGGTGGCGGACTGCCGAACGACAGCCGTGTCGGCTCGCGTACCGCGATGGCCGCGGTGGCAAAGGTCTGCACTCGCGTCTCCTCAAGCGAAGCCCTCTATGACTGCCAGGGGAAGTCAGCAGCCCTCGCGGCTCTCACATAAGGCTCTCAGGAAGTTCCCAGCCTCGCTGTCGATAATCCCTCTATGAGCGACGCTGGGAACTACCACCGAGTGCTTGTCGTAGATGATGAGCCGAACATCGCGGATGTGATCTCGATGGCCCTGCGCTATCAGGGCTTCGAGGTTGCCATCGCGGCCACCGGCGCGGAGGCGCTAACGGCAGTGCGCTCATTCCGTCCCCAGTTGATGCTGCTCGATGTGATGCTGCCCGACATGGAGGGCTTTGAGGTCGCTCGCCGTCTTGGCGCCGAGCGCGCGCGGGTGCCGATCATCTTCCTCACCGCGCGCGACGCCACCGAGGACAAGGTGAGGGGCCTCACGGTCGGTGGCGATGACTACGTCACCAAGCCGTTCAGCCTGGAGGAGTTGATCGCACGCGTGCGGGCACTACTGCGGCGCTCGGGCGCCAGCGAGCCCGAGTCGAGCCTGCTGACGTTCGCGGATGTCGAGCTGGACGAGGACGCCCACGAGGTCACGCGCGCAGGGGCGCTGATCGAGTTGACGGCTACCGAGTATCGGCTGCTGCGCTACCTGATGCTCAACCCGCGTCACGTGCTCACGCGAACGCAGTTGCTTGAGCACGTGTGGGACTACGACTTCGGTGGCGATGCGCGGGTGCTGGAGACCTACATCAGCTACCTGCGCAAGAAACTCGACGCGCACGGCCCGGCGCTGATTCACACTGTGCGCGGCGTCGGCTACGTACTGCGCCTACCGCGCACGTGATGCGCTCGCTGCGAGCTCGTCTCATCACCGGCCTGCTCGTGCTCTCCGCCGCCGGGCTGCTGACGCTCGGAGGCATCACCTATGCGGAGCAGCGCTCATTCCTGCTTGACCGCGTGGACCAGCAGCTGCATGCCGCCACAGGGCCGATCTCGGCCGCACTCGATGGCATCCCGGCCGGCCCGCCAAGCGGCCAGCACTTCGGGCCCGAGGGTCGCGGAGGGCCGGGCTTCGGGCTGCCGCAGGGCACCTATGGCGAGCGCCGCAATGCCGCGGGTGTCGTCACTGCCACCACGGCCGTGCAGCGTTATGGGCAGCGCTCCACCGCTCGTCCCGACCTCCCGGCGCACCTGTCGGCGGGCAGCGTACTGACGGTCTCCGGCAAGGGGAGCAACGGCGGCAGCTATCGCGTGTTGGCAACACCCGATCCCGGCACAGGGGGACTCAATGTCGTGGCGATCCCGCTACAGGACGTTCAGTCAGAACCTCCACAGCCTGCTGCTGGTGGAGGGACTTGTGATCTTGGGTGTGTTGTTGGTACTGGGCCTGCTCGCGCGCATCGTCGTACGCGTGGGGCTGCTGCCCTTGGAGCGCATGGCCGACACCGCCGATGCGATCGCCGGCGGCGATCTCTCCCACCGCGTGGAGCCGGCCGACGAGCGCACAGAGGTGGGCCGCCTGGGGATCGCGCTCAACGCGATGCTCGGGCGCCTGGAGCGCGCCTTCGCTGCTCAGAAGGCCAGCGAGGAGCGCCTGCGCCGCTTCCTCGCAGACGCCTCGCATGAGCTGCGCACGCCACTGGCCTCGATTCGCGGCTACGCCGAGCTGTTTCGCATCGGCGCGGCGCGTGAGCCGGGGGAGACCGAGAAGGCTATGCGCCGCATCGAGCAGGAGGCCGCTCGTATGGGAGTGCTCGTGGAGGACCTGCTGACGCTCGCGCGACTCGATGAGCTTCACAATGCCGAGCACAGCGTCGTTGACCTGGCGGCGCTAGCCCGCGACGCGGTTGACGACGCGCGTGCGA
This sequence comes from uncultured Solirubrobacterales bacterium, assembly GCA_963743165.1. Classification (GTDB taxonomy): domain Bacteria; phylum Actinomycetota; class Thermoleophilia; order Solirubrobacterales; family Solirubrobacteraceae; genus Palsa-744. Next base: position 159,827 of record CAVUOP010000003.1, on the reverse strand, counting down.
CGGCGCCCGACCGCACGATCGAGTTGCGCGCGACTGGCCAGGTGACCGTTCTCGGCGACGCTCATCAGCTTGCTCAGCTACTCGCCAACCTGCTGCGCAACGCCCTCATACACACCCCTGCAGGGACGCCAATCGAGGTGACCGTCACCCGCGGCGAGGACCCGGAGCGGCGAGGCGTGGATCGGGAGGCGCGAGGCGTGGACCAAGAGGCACGGCTTGAGGTGCGCGACCACGGCTCTGGTCTGCCCGAGGGCGATCCTGCAGCGCTGTTCGAGCGCTTCTGGCGCGCCGAGCCAGGCCGCGAGCGCGGACGCGCCGGTGCGGGGCTGGGACTGGCGATCGTCGCTGGTGTGGTGGAGCGCCATGGGGGGCATGTGCGGGCCACTAACGCACCGGACGGGGGCGCCTCATTCACGGTCTCACTGCCGCTCACCATTCAGCCATTCGCTGGCCCCGACCTGGACGAAAAGGTGATCGTCGAGACGCTTCAAAGCGAGTCCAACAGGGAATAGCCTACCCTGTGCCGGTGCGTTTGATGAAACTTATCGGCTCGGTCGTACTCGTCACCTTGACGGCGTGCTCGATGGCTCTGGCTGAGGCCAGCCATGAGGGATGGCCGGCATTCGGACATCACCAGGGGCATCCGAACAACGAAAGCGGAACTATGCGCGGCTGGGACGGAGTCCACAACGAGCTGCTGGGCGGGGATGGCAATGACACCATCTACGCCGGAAATGAGGGCGATGTGATCTGGGGCGACTCACATGCGGGCGACCAGCCCACCACGCAGCAGGACAACCTGCACGGCGGCCCTGGCAACGACTGGCTCTATGCCAGCCATGGTCACAATGTCATCTGGACGGGCGCCGGCAGCGATCACGTCGCCCTTGTCTACGGATATGGCACCGTCTATTGCGATGGGCCAGGGCACAAGACGTTGGTCATGCGCAAGCTGAAAGAGAATCGACACTTCAAGCTCGTGGGCTGCAACAACGTAACGATCGATCCTTACGCCGCCTGAGGCACAAGTCAGATTGGCTCAGCTGCGAGCAGCGCCGCGCCCACCGCTCCTGAAAGATCTCCCAACTCCGTGTGCAGCACCACCGGCGGGTGGTCGTCGGCGAAGAGATGCGGCGCCATCTGCGTGACGACCCGGTCTACGAAAGGCTGGCCAAGCTTGTCGCCCATGCCGCCGCCAAGCACGATCGCGTCGAGGTCGAGCAGGTTCTGGGCTGAGGCCAGCGCGAGCGCGAGCGCCCAAGCGGCGTCTGCCAGCAGTTGCCTGGTCAGCTTGTCGCCTTGCTTGAGGGCCTTCACATAGACGCCCGAGGTCAGCCGCTCCTTGCCCTCCTCGCGCATGATCTCGAACAGCACGGTGTCCTGCCCGCGCTTGACCAACTTGCACGCGCGCCGTTCCATCCTGGCTCGTCCGGCGTAGGCCTCAAGGCAACCCCTGCGCCCGCAGCCGCACTTGCGTCCGTTGGGCTTGACCACCACATGCCCGATCTCGCCGGCGGCGCCGCGGCCGTCGTGCAACTCGCCGTCCAGGATCAACCCGCCGCCAACACCGGTGCCAAGCCAGACGCCGAGCATGTTGGCGTAAGGGCGCCCGGCGCCGGCGCGGTGCTCGCCCAGCACGCCCAGGCGCACATCGTTGTCGATCCTCACCTTCATCCCGTCTAGAGCCTCAGACACCAGGGGACCCAGGCGAACGCTGCTGGAGAAGCCAGGGACATTGGCGGCCTGAGTAACCACACCGGCGGCGATGTCGATCTCGCCGGGCGAGCCTATGCCCACGCCCTCAACGACAGCCGCATCCAAAGCGGCCTGCGCCAGCGTTGTGTGGATCGTGCCGAGGATCGCGCCGATGACATCCTCGGCCACACCGCTCTGCGGCGTCGGCACACGAGTACTGGCCAGCGTCTGCTCACCGCGCAGCGCGACGGTCTGGATCTTCGTACCGCCGAGGTCGACGCCCAGAGTGATGCTTTGTGCGCCAGCCACGCCGCTAGGATACCCCGGCAGCAAAGCCGGTTCCTCTTACCCACACCTGGAAGGAGTCGTGATGAGCACAGACGCCACGACCCCGGCACCTTTGCGGGAACGCCCGGCATGGACCGCGTTGGGCAGTCACTACGAGACGATTCGTAACGTGCACATGCGCGAGCTGTTCGCACAGGACCCGCAGCGCGGCGAGCGCCTGACGCTGCAAGGCGCCGGCCTGTATCTCGATTACTCCAAGAACAGGATCACCGAGGAGACGATCGGGCTGCTGCTCGAATTGGCACAACAGTCACAGTTGGCCGAGCGGATCGAGGCAATGTTCAGCGGCGAGCGCATCAACGTCTCCGAGAACCGCTCCGTGCTGCACGTTGCACTGCGTATGCCCGCCAACAGCTCGCTTGTTTTGGAAGGGGAGGATGTAGTCGCGCAAGTTCATGCCGTGCTGCGGCGGATGTCAGCTTTCGCTGAACGCGTAAGGGCGGGGGAGTGGCTTGGTCACACTGGGAAGCCGATTCGCAACATCGTCAACATCGGCATCGGTGGCTCGGACCTCGGGCCGGTGATGGCCTACGAGGCGCTGCGTCACTACAGTGCTCGTGAGCTCACCTTCCGCTTCGTCTCCAATGTCGATTCCACCGACTTCGTGGAGGCCACGCGTGATCTCGATCCGGAGGAGACCCTGTTCATCGTCTCTTCCAAGACCTTCACCACGCTTGAGACGATGACCAATGCGCGCTCCGCCCGGGAGTGGCTGCTGGCGAGGCTGCAAGATGACAGTGCCATCGCAAAGCATGTTGTCGCGGTATCCACCAATGCGCAGGAGGTGACCAAGTTCGGCATCGACACCGAGAACATGTTCGGTTTCTGGGACTGGGTCGGCGGTCGCTACTCGATGGACTCTGCCATCGGCCTCTCCACGATGCTGGCGGTCGGGCCCGAGCGCTTCCAGGAGTTGCTCGCTGGCTTTCACGCGATGGACGAGCACTTCCGTACAACCCCCTTCGTGGACAATCTGCCCGTGCTGATGGGTCTGCTGGGGGTTTGGTACGGCGATTTCTTCGGCGCTCAGACCCACGGAGTTATGCCTTATGAGCAGTACCTCAAACGCTTCCCCGCTTATCTGCAGCAGCTGACAATGGAGTCCAACGGCAAGCGCGTGACGCTCGACGGGAAAGCAGTCGACTACGACACGGGCGCGATCTACTGGGGCGAGCCTGGCACCAACGGTCAGCACAGCTTCTACCAGCTAATTCACCAGGGAACCAAGCTGATCCCGCTCGACTTCATCGGGTTCGCCAAGACACCAAACCCGCTCGGCGAGCATCACGATCTGTTGATGTCAAACGTTTTCGCACAGGCCGAGGCGCTGGCCTTTGGCAAGACAGCCGAGGAGGTGAGGGCTGAGGGCACACCTGAGGCGATCGTCGCGCACCGCGTGATGCCCGGCAATCGTCCTAGCAACACGATCTTGGCCGAGCAGCTCACGCCGCATACGTTGGGGACGCTGATAGCGCTGTACGAGCACAGCGTCTTCACACAAGGTGCCATCTGGGGCATCGACTGTTTCGATCAGTGGGGAGTCGAGTTAGGCAAGGCGCTGGCCGTGCGCATCATCCCCGAGCTGCGCAGCGAGAGCGAGCCGGACCTGGCGCACGACAGTTCCACCAACGCGCTCATCCGACGCTACCGCGCCACGCGCTGACTGAGTCACCTGGCAGGGCTTAGGCCTGGCGCTGAGCGCTGCTACCGTCGAATCCTCAAGCCCCAGCAAGGAGGACGACATGTTCGAGAAGCGAATCTGTCATGCGCTCTTCTCCCGGATCACCAACGGTGGCCTGGAAGTCACCTACTGGGACGGGCAGACCGAGCGCTACGGGCCGGGACCTTGGCTGCGGCTGCGTTTGCGCACTCCCGGGATCGTCTGGGCGATTGCCAGAAACGTCGATCTCGGTGCGGGCGAAGCGTATGTCAACGGAGATATCGAGATGGAGGGCGATCTCGCCCAGTTCGTGGCCCTGGGTGCCGCCAACGGCGAGCAGCTTGCATCGCTGCTGCCAAAGCCGTTGCGCAAGGCGCCGAAGCTCAAGCTGCGCAGGCGCAACTCCAAGGCCAAAGAGGCAGCCAACATCCGCCATCACTACGACCTCGGCAATGACTTCTATCGCCTGTGGCTTGATCGCTCGATGACCTATTCCTGTGCCTACTTCCGTACCCCCGGCGATTCGCTGGAGCAGGCTCAGCGCCAGAAGGTCGAGCACATTCTGCGCAAGCTCGACCTCACGCCCGGCATGACCTTGCTTGACATCGGTTCAGGTTGGGGGGAGCTGATCGTTGCCGCCGCCAAGCAGCATGGGGCGAAAGCCCACGGCATCACTCTCAGCCACGAGCAGCTGCGCCATACGCATGAGCGCATCGAGGCCGAAGGGCTCACCGACAGAGTCACCGTGGAGCTTATGCACTACGAAGATCTGCCCGCCAGCGAGAGCTATGACCGCGTGGTATCCGTCGGCATGTATGAGCATGTGGGGGTGGGTAACCACGCCGCCTACATGGCCGCCGTCGAGCGCGTGCTGCGCCCGCAAGGCGTATCGCTGCTGCACACGATCACGCAGACTGTCGATCGCCCAATCGCTCCTTTCACCGAGCGCTACATCTTCCCCGGGGGGCACCTGCCGACGGTGGAGAGCATCCTTACGCTGCTGCCTGAGCATGACTTCCACGCGGTGGACTACGAGAGTCTGCGTCGTCACTACGCGCGCACATTGCAGGAGTGGTGGGAGCGTTTTGAGCGCTCACGCGATCAGGTCCAGGCGATGTACGACGAGCGCTTCGTGCGCATGTGGCGGCTGTACCTGCGGGGAGCCTTCGCGGCCTTCAGCTGGGGAAAGCTCGACCTCGCGCAGATCCTTTGGACCAAGGGACTCTCCGACTCGGTGCCGATGACGCGCGACTACATGTACCCGCAGCCGCTCGTTCAGGCGGCCGAGGAGGCCGCCTCCGCTTCGTGGGCTGCCACGTCGATCGTGTGATATTCGCTCAGCAACTCCTCCTCGTGTCCGTGCTTGGGGAAGAGGAAGTACACGAGCGTAGCTCCGATCAGGATCGCGATTATTCCCGCGCTGTAGGCAAGTTCGCTGCCCTGCACGAATGAGGTCTTGGCCCCTTCGATGATGGCCGAAGCGTAGTGCGGGTAGCGCGAGGCGGTGTCGGTCGCGCTGGCGAAGGACTTCTGCAGTTCGGCTTCTACCGATGTGGTGAGCCGTGCCTTATTGGGCGCGTTGCCGATCGCCGTGGAGACGGCAGCGGCGTAGCCCGCGGTGAGCAGCGCGCCGAGGATCGACTGCATGATCGCTCCGCCGAGGTCGCGCTGCAGATCGGCGGTGCCCGAGGCCATGCCGGCGCGATTCACCGGCACCGAGCCTGTCAAGGAGTGCGAGGCGGGTGTGCCCGCAAAGCCGACACCGGCACCGATTAGGGCGTAGCCGAGGCCCACCTTCCAGTAGGGGATGCCGTCCTTCCACAGCAGCAGCATCGTGAGGAAACCCAGCAGGCAGAAGAAGTATCCGATCAGCAGCGTCACGCGCGAGCCGTGGCTATTGACCAGCTTGGCCGAACGCGGCGCGATCAACACCATCATCACGGCGGCCGGAATGATCGCGAGGCCCGAGTCGAGCGTTGAGTAGCCGAGCACGTTCTGTAGGAACTGCTGCCCGACAAACATGGCGCCCATCAGCGAGCCGAACACGATGATCCCCGCCAGCGCCGCAACCCAGAAGATCCGGCGGCCGGCCACGTTGAGGTCATACAACGGCACGCGCGCGCGGCGCTGGCGGATGATGAAGCCGACACCTGCCGCCAGCGCGATCGCCACCAGGCCCAGCACGAGCGTTCCCTTGTTCGGCACGGGCGCAAAGTTGATCGACAGCACGAGCGCTGCCACCAACACCACCGAGAGGATGCCGCCGAGGTTGTCCACGGGGTCGCTGGTCTCATTCACATGCGCCGGCACAAAGCGCCAGGCCATGAACAGCGCCACGAAGGCCAGCGGCAGGGTGATGAAGAAGACCGAGCCCCAATCGAACTGCGTCAGCAGCGCACCTGCCAGCAGTGGCCCGAGCGCGGAGATCGCCCCGCCGAGGCCCGACCACAGCGCGATCGCCTTGGTGCGCTCCGCGCCCGACCACAGCGCCGTGATCAGCGCGAGCGTCGTGGGGAACGCCATGCCGGCAGCCAGGCCCCCCAGCAGGCGTGCCGCGATCAGTACGCCGACCGACGGCGCGAGCGCGGCCAGCAGCGAGGCCGGAATCGCAAGCGTTGTGCCGAGGATCAGCATCAGCTTGCGCCCATAGCGGTCGCCGAGCGCGCCGAGATAGAGCACCGAGGTCGCCAGGCCCAGCGAATAGCCGACGGCGATCAGGTCGAGTTCGCTCTGTCCCGCGTCAAAGGCCTTGCCGATGTCAGGCAGCGCGACGTTGGCGACCGCCAGATTGAGGTTGGCCACTGCCGCTACGAGGATCAGCGAGGCCAGCACCAGGCCCGCACGCTGGGGACCTGCCGAGGTTTCTGTCGTGGACGCCGGCTGGGCGCTCGCGGCGGCCGGAGTCGAGGTCACGCCGGGCAAGCTATCAGCCGAGCGGATACGGCGATTCATCCCGATCGGGTGATGGCGCTAGCGTTAGGCCGCTGAATCCTAGATGTGACCCTCTACCGAGACAAGGAACTGAACATGAGCGACAGACCAGTCTTCATCTATGCCGCGACTTACGCCGAGCGCGCGGATGCCGAGGCCGATTACGACATGCTGCTCGACCTGCACGCGGCGAAGCTGGTGGGCACTTACGACGTGGCCTTCATCAGCAAGGACGTCGACGGCAAGGTGCACGTGCACAAGCACGAGAAGCCAACGCAGCACGGCGCCTGGAGTGGCATCGCCGTTGGCGCGGTGGTGGGGGTCCTGTTCCCACCGTCGGTAATTGGTGCGGCCGTCGTGGGTGGCGCGGCCGGTGGCGTCATCGGACACCTGCGCAAGGGCATGTCGCGCGGGGATGCCAAGGAGCTCGGTGATCTGCTGGAGGAGGGCCAGGCGGCGCTCATCGTGATCGGTGAGTCGCGCCTGGGCGAGCAGCTCGACAAGGCGCTGACGCGGGCGGAAAAGAAGATCGAAAAGGAGATCGACGCCGACGCCAAGGAGTTCGAGCGCGAGCTCAAGGAGGCCGAGAAGGAAAGCGCCGCAAGCTGAGCGGCTACCGTGCTGCATATGCCGGTCGTCAGTAGCCCAGCGATGGTGAAGCGCCTGACGCTGGTGGCCTGCATCCTGGGCTCTGGCATCGCGCTACTTGACAGCACGGTCGTCAACGTGGCACTGCCCACCATCCAGCGCGAGCTGGGTGGTGGGCTGGCAGCACAGCAGTGGGTCACCAACGCCTACCTGCTTACGCTCGGCTCGCTGATCCTGGTCGGCGGCTCACTGGGCGACCTGTTCGGCGAGCGGCGCATCTTCGCGCTCGGCGTGGGGGGCTTCGGCGTGGCCTCGCTGCTGTGCGCGCTGGCACCTTCGATCGAGGCCCTGATCGCGGCGCGCGCCTTGCAGGGCGTGGCCAGCGCGCTGCTCACCCCCAGCGCGCTGGCGGTGATCGTGGCGACCTTCAAGGAGGAGGAGCGCGGACCGGCGATCGGTAGTTGGACGGCGTGGGGCGGCATCGCCACGGTGCTAGGTCCGCTGATCGGCGGCGAGCTGCTGGCGATCTCCTCGTGGCGCTCGATCTTCCTCATCAACATCCCTCTGGTGTTGATCTGCGTGGCGCTGATCCTCACCGTCATCCCGCGCATGGAGCATCCCCGCGAGCGATCTGCGGGGCGCGGGGTGGACTACATCGGCGCGCTGCTGGCGGCGCTGGGTCTCGCCGGGCCGGTGTTCGCGCTGATCGAGCAGCCGCGGCTGGGGTGGGGGAGCCCGGCGGTGACGATCCCGCTGATCGCCGGCGGCGCGCTGCTGGTGTGCTTCGTGCTCTACGAGTCCCGCGCACGCGATCCAATGCTGCCGCTGAGCCTTTTCCGGCGGCGCAACTTCTCGGCGGGCAACATCGAGACGTTCTCGATGTACGCGGGCCTGTCGATCCTGTTCTTCTTCCTCGTGCTCTTCCTGCAGCAGATTGGCGGCTACTCGCCGCTGAAGAGCGGCCTCGCGATTCTGCCCACGACGATTGTCATGTTTGCCCTCTCAAGGCGCTTCGGGGCGCTGGCCGACCGCCATGGGCCGCGCTTCTTCATGGGCGTTGGCCCCTTGATCGCCGCCTGCGGCCTGCTGCTCTTTCAGCGCGTGGGCGTCAAGGTCGACTATGTCAGCGAAGTGCTGCCCGGGCTGCTGGTGTTCTCACTGGGTCTCTCGATGACGGTGGCTCCTCTCACCGCAGCGGTGTTGGCCGGCGTTGAGACCAATCAGGCCGGCATCGCCTCGGCCGTCAACAACGCGGTGGCCCGAGTCGCGAGCCTGCTGGGCACGGCCGCCGTGGGCGCGGCCGTGGCGGCCGCCTTCGTCTCACAGCTCGACAGCCAGCTTGCCAATAGGCCCCTGGGGCCACCGGCGCAGGCGGCTGTCGCGGAAGCCAAGAAGCTTCCTCTCGGCCTGCCCAACACCAAAGGCCTGCTGCCCTCACAGGCCCGCGCTGTCACGGCCGCCGCCGAGAACGCCTCGCTTGAAAGCTTCCATCTGGGTATGGGCATAGCAGCGCTGCTCGTCGCCCTTGGTGGGGTTGTCGGCGTTGCGGGCGTGCGCAATCCCAAGCGAGTGGTGCTGGCCGAGGAGTGCGAGGGCGGCCAGCTGGTAGGGGCCAGTCTCGATGCTGCCGGCTGCCACGAGCCTGTGCCCGAGGCTCAGCCCGTGGGCGCTTCAGCGTAGGCGCACATCGCTTCGATCAGTGGCCCTAGCCGTCGTCCCCGCTCGGTCAGCCGGTACTCGACGGTGGGTGGGGAGGTGGGGAGGACCGCGCGCGCCAGCAACCCCGCGGCCTCCAGTTCGCGCAGGCGCTCGGAGAGCATCCTGGGGGAGATGCCCTGCACGGCGCCGGCGAATTCGTTGAAGCGCAGCGCGCCGCTCAGCGCGGCGTAGATGATCGACAGCTGCCAGCGCCGCTCTAGGAGGTCCGCCGTGCGACGGACCTCCAGAGGAATCGGCTGTGAGTTGCGACAGCGTGCCATCAGCAGGCCAGAGGAGTCGAGCTCAGGAGCGCACGACGTCGCGGGCTGGCTCAAGCGCCCGGTCGAGCACTTCCTGGACTGTCATCACCGGATGGAATGTCATCTGCTCGCGCACTTCCTCGGGGATCTCATCGAGATCGCCGCGGTTGCGCTCGGGCATGATCACATCGGTCAGCCCGGCCGCATGGGCTGCTAGCGCCTTCTGCTTGAGGCCGCCGATCGGCAGCACGCGCCCCTGCAAGGTGACCTCGCCGGTCATGCCCACCGTGTGCTTGACCGGTCTGCCCGAGAGCAGCGAGGCCAATGCGGTGACCATCGTCACACCGGCTGAAGGACCGTCCTTGGGGATCGCGCCCGCGGGCACGTGCACGTGGAACTCGCTGCTCTCGAAGACGCCCTCGTCGATGCCGAGCTCGCTGGCGTGACCGCGCACGTAGGAGAGGGCGATGCGTGCGGACTCCTTCATGACGTCACCCAACTGGCCGGTCAGCACCAGGCCGCCGCCGCCACCCGAGCCGGAGCTCTTCATGGCGGTGGCCTCGACGAACAGCACATCGCCGCCGGTGCCCGTCACAGCCAGACCCGTTGCGACTCCTGGCACGGCGGTGCGGATGGCCGACTCCTGGAAGAACTTCTGGCGGCCTAGCGCGTCGCGCACGACCTCCAGTTCGATCTCCACGGGCGGCTGCACCTTGCCGGAGGCGACGCGGGTGGCCGTCTTGCGCAGCACGGTGCCAAGCTCGCGCTCCAGATTACGCACGCCCGCCTCACGGGTGTACTCGTTGATGACCGTCTCCAGTATCTCGTCAGAGATCGAGACCTCGTCCTCGCGTAGGCCGTTGCGGTCGCGCTGGCGCGGCCACAGGTAGCCCTTGGCGATGGCCAACTTCTCCATGCTGGTGTAGCCGTCGAAGCGGATCACCTCCATGCGGTCAAGCAGCGGACCGGGGATCGTGTCGGCGACGTTGGCCGTGGCGAGGAACATCACCTGGCTCAGATCCAGCTCCACGTCCAGGTAGTGGTCGCGGAAGCTGTGGTTCTGGGCCGGGTCGAGCACCTCCAGCAAGGCCGCCGAGGGGTCGCCGCGCCAATCCGCGCCGACCTTGTCGACCTCGTCCAGCAGGATCACCGGATTCATCGTGCCGGCATCGCGCAAGGCCCGCACCAAGCGGCCCGGCAAGGCGCCGATGTAGGTACGCCGGTGCCCACGGATCTCGGCCTCGTCGCGCACGCCGCCCAATGACATGCGCACGAACTCGCGGCCCGTGGCGCGGGCGATCGACTCGCCGATTGATGTCTTGCCGGTCCCTGGAGGCCCGATCAGCGTGAGGATCGCCCCGGACTTGGGGTCGGCCTCGATGCCGCGGTCCTCGCGCAGCTTGCGCACGGCCAGGTACTCGGTGACGCGATCCTTGACGTCCTCCAGCCCCGCGTGATCGGCGTCCAGCACCTCACGCGCGCCGACAGGGTCCAGGTGCTCATCCGAGCGCTTGCCCCACGGCACCGCGATCAGCCAATCCAGGTAGGTGCGGATCATCGAGGACTCGCCCGTCTGATCGCCCATGCGCTCCAGGCGGCTCAGCTCCTTGAGGGCCTGCTCCTTGACGTCCTCGGGCATCTCGGCGGCCTCGATCTTGTCGCGGTACTCCTCGGTGATCGAGCCCTCGTCCTCGCCCAGCTCCTTGCGGATTGACTCCATCTGCTTGCGCAGGAAGTACTCGCGCTGCTGCTTCTCGGCACCGTCCTGCACGTCCTCGCGGATGCGCTTGCGCACCTGCAACTCGGCCAGTGACTCGCGCTGCAGCTTCACGGCCAGCTCCAGGCGCTCGGTCACATCCAGTGTGCGCAGCAGCTGTACCTTCTGCTCGTAACTCAGGTTGGGGGAATAGCCCGCTGAGTCAGCCAAAGGCCCGGGCTCCACGATCGCACGTAGGAAGGCAGCGATACGACCGTCATCGCCGCGCAGCTCGAGGATCTCCTCGACGATCGCGCGGTATTCGCGCTCCAGCTCACGGGTGCGCCCATCGACGGGCACCTCGTCGGGGTGCTCCTGCACCTCCACGCGCAGCTCACCGCCGGGGCCCGTCTGCGCGGCGCCGATGTGAGCGCGGTGTTCGCCGGAGATGGACACGGCACGGCCGCCGCCGGGCAGGCGGATCTGCTCATCCACTTCGGCCACGGTGCCGACCTCAAGGAACTCGTTGTCGTGGCGGGGGACCAGCACGACGTGGTCGTCATCGCCGACGTCCACGGTGAGGGTGATACCCATGCTGGGGAACACCACGGTGTCGTCCAAGGGGATCAGGCGCAGCACGCGCTTGGGCTCGGAATTGGGGGCTGGGATGTCTGCTGCAGTGGGTGCGCTCATCGCTATACGCTCCATATAAGCTTACGAATTGTTAGTTAGTATAACAAGCGCCAGCGCAGATTCAAGGCCCTTGAAAAACCGCTCTGCAGAGCCATTTAAATGCTCAACGGGACTCCTTAGAGGAAGCTGCGCGGCCACAGCTGCCGTGCCCGCACGACGTTGACCTCGGCGGCAAACACCGTCACCTGTGCGCCTAGGTACAGCCACGCCAGCAGGCCCAAGACCAGGCCGAAGGTGGCCGACAGCGGTCCGGCGCGCTTGATCACGTGCTCCACGTAGAAGCCGCCCACGTGCTGCAGGATCTGCCACACCACGGCAGCCAGCAGCACCCCCGGCGCTAGTTCGCGCCAGTCCACCCGCGCGTTAGTCAGCAGCGCGAAGGCGCCTCCGAACAGCGCGAGATTAAAGAGCAGCGCGGCAACCACTCCTCCAAAAAATTCCAATGTTCCTCCCGAGTTTGATCCCACGAAGCCGGCGGCGGTGGTGGAGAGGATGTTGAGCAGCCCAAAGAGCGCCAGCAGTCGCAGGCCGCGCAGGCGCGTCGCGATGAAGCCCAGACGCCTACGCGCGGGCACCTGCCAGATGCGGTTGAAGGCGTCCTGTGTGGCGTTGGTCACCGCCAGACCTCCGAGCAGCGAGCCGACCAGGCCGATCGCCAGCGCCACTCCGCTGGCCGGCAGTGAGTGCAGTCGCAGCTGATCGCCCACGATCGGGAACTGTCCTTGCGTGCTTTTGAGAATGCTCTGCTTGAGCGTGGGGTCGCCCTGAAGCACGATGCCCAGAACGGTCACGAACACGAGCAGTAGCGGGAACAGCGAGACGAAGGCGTAGTAGGCGATCAGCGCCGCGAGCTGTCCGCCCCGGTCGTCGCTGAAGCGCTTGATGACCGCGACCACGAAGGCCAGCCTGCGGCGACGCTGCTGAAAGGCGTCGATCGCTTGAAGACGCTTATGGATATTCATTTCAAGGGGGGCGCGGTGGCAGGTTGGCTCGACATATCGGTGTGTCTACCCCATGCCGCGGCAGAAAACTGGCCCTTGATGGTCAAACGCCCAGCTTGCGCCTTGGTCCCCACAGGGAGCTCGATGCCGAGCGCGTGGCGCACGTGGTGAAGGCCAAGCGTAAGGCACTGCTGTGGGCACACCGCCACATGCTGCGCCATGAGGATCTCGAGGACTGCTTCAGCCAGGCCACGATGGAGCTCATCAGGTATGTGCACGCGGGCGGCACCTTCGCGCACACTGGCCACGCCGCCGCGGCCCTTGAGCTGCGCTTCCTCTCACGCGTGCAGGATCGCTGCAGGGCTATATCAGGACGCAGCCCCATTCAGGCCGCATGGGAGGGTGCGCTGCGAGCTGGCAGTCTGGGCGACGGTTACTCCGACGCTGCCGATGTGCGCTGCGCGGTCGAGGAGCTGGCAATGATGCGCGTGCAGTTGCGTCACGTGCCGATGCTGGCGCGCGAGCTGACGGCTGATCAACGGCTGGTTGTGGCCTGTCAGGTGGGCTTGCAGATGCGTCGCGCCGAGTTCTGCGAGCTGTTCGGGTGGTCCTTCGCGAAGTACCGCAAGGTGGCTAATCGCGCCCGCACGCGCCTGCGTCATCTGAGCGAGACCTTCGATGAAACAAAGCTTGATGGCGACCTGCCTATGAGAAATCCACCACCCCCCACTCATAGGAAGGTCCCAAGGGACGCCGACGGTCGGCAGCCACGACCACTCGGCGATTCCCATCCGCGCAACGGCGGCCGGGGGCCTGGATGCTCCCCGCTAGGGCCCTCGGTCGCCGACGCGCAGCGCGCGGAGAAGGCTGCGTAATGCGCAGGCGCGTGGTTCACCATGTGTACGCCGAGGATGAGCCGACGCAGGAGCTCGGCGTTCCGCGCTTGCCCCGACAATCGCGCGTGGTGGCGGTGGCACTGCTGGGAGCTGCGATCGCATTTGTCGCGGCGCTTGCCATACATGCACTGCATGGCGGGCCGCGAGCGGTTGTCGTCGGGGCAAGGACCTCGGCTGGGCCGGGTCTGTCGGACCCAAGCATGGCTTCTGGGGCCTCCGCGCGGTTGCCGCATCGGGTGGCAGCACGGACGAGGGTGAGGACGGCAGTGGGGCATCACGCGAGACCGAGGATCAGGCGAAGCCGGCCGCCTGTGAGTGCACTGACAGAAACCACAGCGCCAGCCGCTTCAGTGGCGGTAGCGCGAACCGTCAACTCCGAGTTCAGCTTCGAGCGTTGAGTGATGCCGATGCGTAAACGTTCACAGCCCCAACGGCCAAGTGCTGGCCGCTCACGGGTGACGGTCGTAACCCAGCCCATGTGGCGGTTGCGACTCATACGCGCGGCTCCGCGCCGCGTGCTGCGGACGCTGGTGGTCGCGGGCGTGTTAGCGGGCGCCCATTTTGCGGCTGGGGGTGGTTCTCGAAGTGCAGATACGGGCCGAAGGCCCGCCACAAATATCAATGCCCCCACAGTAAAGGAGCCAAGAAAATGACAGTGAAAAAGGACCAGCGCAAGCACAGCCTCGGATGGCGTATAGGGTCAAGTCCCGCAGCGCTGGCCGCACTGATGCTGGGCTGCATTTTCCTCTCCAGCACCAGTCCTTCGCAGGCGTTCGCGGCGACCGCTGCCGACCCCACGAAGACTGGAACCGCGATCACTACGGCTGCTGGTGGTAGTTCACTGGAAGCTGCTGCGACCAAGGCGGGGGACATGGGCCGCAAGGTGGCAATGAGCCTGATCGGGCTGGCCTTGGCGGTGGGCGGAGTCGTGTTGGTTTTCCGCCGCGACTTCAAAAAGGTTGCCGGTGTGTTGGTGCTGGGGCTGCTGGCGATTCTGCTGGCCACACCTGCAGGCATTGGGGTACTTCAGAACACAGTTACCTCGCTGTTTGGATCTTGATAGCTGATGGCGATCGAGATCCGCTCTTACCGGAGCGTGTTCGAGCTGGAACGGCGCATCTACCGGGTGGATCGCGTGCGGCTGAACCCCAGCGGTGTACCGGTGCGCGGCGCGCTGTATTTCGTGGCGCTGCTGCTGGCGGCGTTGCTGGCGGCGGCTCTGCCACTGGTGGGGCTGTCGCTGCGGCTGCTGCCGTGGTACATGCGCGATCTGGCTCTGCCCTTGGGTGGCGCGGCACTGCTGACGGTCATCCGCATCGACGGCAGGCCTTTTCATCTGGCGGCCTGGTCGCTGTTTGGTTACGCCCTGAGGCCCAGCCGCATTCAATGCGCTGGCGCCGCTCCGCTGCCGCTCACCCAGTGGCGGCCAGGGGCTTTGGTGGTGCTTCCCGATGGCTCCGAGGCCCGACTGTGTCGAATGCGCTGCACCGGCCCGGCTCAGGCGCGAGTGGCAGTGGCGCACGAACGCCTGGAATGGCGTAAGCGTTCTCTGGGATTACTCGCGCAACGGGAGAGGATGACGGTGCGCGAACTGCCAGGTCATCGTCCACCGCGGCATCCGCAGACCATCGCGCTGCGCCCGGGCGCGCGCTTGCGGGTGCGGTGAGAGTTGCGTCCGCTGCTGCATTTCATATATGGCAACTGCGTTTTCGCACACGGCCTGGACGATGGCTGGGCGGCGTTTGCGGTCAGCACCGACTCCTATGAGTGCCTGCCGGAAGAGGAGAAGCGAGCGCGCTTCCGGGCACTGCTGGGGGCACTGGAAGGCGTGCAGGCAGATATCCAGATTCTGCGTGTCAGCGAGCGTTGGGACGTACAGCGCTACACGCGTGAGCTGGAGCAGGCCGCGGCCGAGGCCGAGGGGTCTCCTGGGGGTGCGTTACGTAGCCATGGACATGCTTTGCACGGTTACGCGTGCGAACACTCTCAGCGCTTGCACGAGATCGTGGCGGCGCGGCCGCGGCTGTTTGTACTGGTGAGCTTGCGTGAGCCCGAGCGTGATGTTGCGGGTTTCCTTTCGCGCGCCGCCGAGCAGCACCCGCGTGAGTGGCTATCGGCATTGCGCGGCGCGCTGTCGATGCGCGATCGACGCGTGCTGAGCGTCACGGAGCTGGAGCGGGCGCGAACGCGCGCTGAGCGGGCGCGAGCGCATTTGGCCAGCTATCTGCCGGTCCAGCCGGCAAGGGGCGTGCAGTTGCAGTGGCTGGTGCGGCGCGCCTTCTGTCGGGGACTGGGCGAGCCGCGGGTCGATGGTCTGCACGAGCCTCGCGCGCTGATGTTCGAGCGCCAAGGCGCAGCGGTCCTGGCGCCACTTGAGGGAGATGTGCTGCGCTGGATGGACAGCATCGTGGAGAACCGCGGCAGGGCATTGCGGGTGGAGTCCGAGCTGGGCGTCAGCTGGCAGGCGCAATTGGTGGCAGGGGCGCTGCCCGAGCAGGCCGTCTTTCCGGGCGCGCAGGTGGAGCTGATGTGCGCTCCGGTGGAGAGCCTGCCGTTCGCGGTGGACCTCTCATTGAACGCGCGCTTCCTGCCCAATGAGCTGGCATTGCGGATCGCCCGCAGGCGGATCCAGGATGCCGATCAGATCGCCAGCGCGGAGTCCGACGGCGAGCAGGGAACCTCCGACCTGGGCAAGCGGCGCACCCGCGCGGCCCGCGATCTGCTGGCGCACCTTCAGTCCTCAAGCCGTCCTCCGCTGCTGCGCGCGACGCTTGCGATGGCAGTTGGAGCGAGCGATCAGGAGCAGTTGGAGCAGCGCGTGGAGTCCTGCCGGCGGGCCTATGGCGAGGTCCACCTGCATCGGCCTCTAGGTGGGCAGATGGAGCTGTTCTGGCAGCACCTACCCGCGCAGCGCACACGGGTGGTGGGTTATGAGGACACGCTCACCCCCGAGCAGCTGGCCGCGATGATGCCCACGGCGGCCCCCACGGCTGGCTCGCGGAGAGGTTTCTATCTCGGCCACACGCTCTCAGGCTCGCGCCGCCCTTTGCTGTTCAACCTGCGGGAGGGCTCTGACAGCGATCGCAACACGGCGATTCTCAGCGTAGGCGCGCTGGGATCGGGCAAGACGACGCTCGATCAAAAGCTCAAGTACGAGGCGTTCCTGCTGGGCGCGCGCGTGGTCGACTGCGACCCCAAGGGCGACCACCGCTTTCACTTGCTGGAGGAGGTTGCGCCGCACGTGCAGCAGATCGAGCTGCGCCCCGATCCGGCCCTGCGCGGCGTACTGGACCCCCTGCGCGCGGCACCTGAGCATTTGCGCCACGACGCGGCGGTGTCCTTCCTGCGCGATCTCCTGCCCGCAAGAGCCGAGGCTAGCTGGGAGACGGCAATCGTCGGGGCGGTGGACCGCGTGCTGAGCAGGGCGGCGCTGCCCACCTGTGGCGAGGTTGTCAAGGCGCTTCACGAAGGCGATGGAGTTGATGCCCAGGTGGCTAAGGCGCTTGCCGTCTATGCCCGCTCGGGGTTGACGCAGTTGGGCTTCGCCGATGTGAACGTGCAACTGCCTCCAGTGGGTGACAGCCAGGTGATTTATCTGCCGATCCGCGATCTGCCCGGTCCCGAGCCGGGCGTGAGACGCGCCGAGTACTCCCAATCCGAGCGCGTCGGCGAACAGATCGTGCGCCTGATCGCGATGTTCGCGATGCACCTGCTGAGCGCCGAGCGCGAGCGTCTGAAGGTGTTCTCTTTCGATGAGGGCTGGCGCTTGCTGGGTGATCCGGTGGGCCGCACACTGTTGGCTGCGCTGCAACGCATGGGCCGCTCGGAGTTGGCCGTGCCGATCATCAGCACACAGCTCGTCACGGATGCTTTGCTGGGAGAGCAGGCGTCGCTTGAGAACCTGCTGGGTGCGACCTTCGCCTTTGGGATGCGCTCGCAAGACGAGGCCGCTCGGGCGCTGGCGCTGCTGGGTCTGGACCCCGAAGACCGCGCGCTGCGCGCGAGGCTGCTGGACTTCGAGCAGGGGCGCTGCCTGTTCCGCGACCACCGCGGACGGGTCGAGGCCGTGCAGGTGGATGTGGTTGTGCCGGCGCTGCTGCGGGCCTTCTCGACCACTCCCCGAGGGAGCGTTGCATGAAAGTGCGAGCTCGTATCGGTTGGGCTCTTGTGATAGCGCCGGTTGCGCTGGGCTTTTGCGCTGCCGGTGCATCAGGTGCCCCTGCTCGCGCTCCGTCTGGGCCGCCACTGAGCAGTCCAGTAGCTGCATCGACGGAAGCCTCTCCCGCGCAGTCGCTCCCCAACGGGGGTGATCCGCTCGTGGAAAACGGTCTGGGCAGCCCCGTATGCCAAGGAGGGTCATCGAGTACCCAGAACCTGTCCCCTCAAGCGCTCAAGAACTGCCGCACCTCGGGGTGGGTGGCGGCCGGCGCCCCCACGTCCAACTACGCCTTCGACCTACATGCCAATGGCGGTCTGATCGGCGTCGATACACAGGGACTCTTCCAGCAATACCTGCTCGCACCCGTGTGGATGGGGCTTGTGTGGGTCGTCCACGCACTGCTGGCGATGCTCGAATGGGCCTACACGATTGACCTCATCGATGGCCCTATGTCGAGCGGCAGCCTCGGCAGCGGGCTGCGAGAAACGCAGGCGGTCTTCACGCAGCCCTGGCTCGTGCTGGCGTTGGCGGTGGCCTCGGTGTTGACCGCCTATCACGGGTTGGTGCGTCGCCAGGTCGCCCAGACTGTCGGGCAGACGCTGCTGATGGCAATGATGATGGTCGGCGGGCTGTGGGTGATAGTCGATCCCGGTGGCACCGTGGGAGAGGTAGGCAGCCTCGCCAACCAAGCCAGTCTCGGCGCGCTGGGGGCCTTCGCGCAGGGCAGCCCCGGCACCGGCGCGCGGACGCTGAGCGATGGCATCCGTGGGGTGTTCACCAGCGGCATCGAAGGCCCTTGGTGCTACCTGGAGTTTGGTGACGTGCAGTGGTGTCGCGACCCGGCGCGAGTGGACCCGAAACTCCGCGCGGCTGCTCTGCGCCTGGCTGGCGGCGAGCAGGCGCTGGTGGGATGCAAGCTGAACAACGGCCTGTTTTCGAGCTGCGCTACTCCAGGCAGCCCGCAGGCACGTGCTTACAGTCGCAGCGCTGAATTGCTGCGCGACGCTCGCACCAACGGTCAGCTGTTCCTGGCGCTGCCCTCCAACGGCAAGGCGCGCAACTCAACTGAATCCCCCAATGGGCTGCTGACGGTACTGTGCGGAGGCTCTGAAATTGGCAAGTGCCGCGGTCCGACAGCGGCTCAAGCCGAATTTCGGGGGGCGGGCGGGACCGAACAGCGTGCGGCCGGCCTGCTGCTGATCGTAGTTGGTGCGGTGGGCATGGTTGCGCTGTTGGCTTTCCTCGCGCTGCGCCTGCTGGCGGCGGCGTTGATGAGCCTCTTCTACCTGCTGCTTGCTCCCGCCGCGGTGCTGGCGCCCGCGTTGGGCGACGGCGGTAGAGCGGCATTTCGCTCATGGGCTACGCGGCTGTTGGGAGCGGTTGTGGCGAAGCTCATCTACTCGATCTTGCTCGGGGCGGTGCTGGCAATGGTGCGGGTGCTCTTGGCCCTGAAGGGAATGGGGTGGTGGCCTCAGTGGCTGTTGGTGTGCGCAGCTTGGTGGGGCATCTTTCATCACCGCCACCACGCGCTGGGTGTCTTGGAAGGCCGGCGCTTTGATCGAAAGGTCGTGCTGCCAGTTGAGGAGCATTGATGACCGCCGGGCCACTGACGAAGTCCCCTCCGCCAACGACGCTGGCCGCGGGTTTCGGTGCTCTGGTGCTTGGCGTTGGGGCGTTGGCGGCGACGCTGCTGCTGGGCCTGATGGCTCTCAGCATGGTGCACAGTGAGCCGGCGAGTCTCGCTGCGGGAAGGACTGGAGCGTCCGCTGTCGCGCAGCAGCAGATACCGGCCGCGTATCTGCGCTTCTACCGGCAGGCGGCAGAACGCTACGACCTGGATTGGGCGATCTTGGCGGGGATCGGGAGAGTTGAGTGCGACCACGGACGCGACCCCGATCCGGCGTGTACGCGTGAGGGAGCGGTCAACTCCGCTGGAGCGGGCGGTCCGATGCAGTTTCTCGCCTCCACCTGGGCCAGATATGGGCTCGATGCTGATGGTGATGGTCGTGTCGATCGCTGGGACCCGGCGGATGCGATCTTCGGCGCGGCTCGCTACGTGCGTGCCTCGGGCGCGCCCGCCGACTATCGCCGAGCGATCTTCGCCTACAACCACGCCGGTTGGTATGTGGCCGATGTGGAGCGCTGGGCGGCGCTCTACCGCGGGAGCGAAGGCGGGGAAGATGCCTCGCTATCAGCCGCGGATGGTCGTGGAAGCGAAGGGGGCGAACGTGCTGTGCTGTCAGCAACGGATGGGCACGTGGCGCTGATCCCTACCGCGGCGCCGGCAGTGGTGCAGGCGATGATCGTGGCCGGCAATGAGCTGCAAGGACTGCCCTACGGGACCGCGGGGCACCCCGATCCGCGCGGCGCGTCGAGCGAGGATTGCTCAAGCACCGTCAACTATGTGCTCTACCGCTCGGGGGTGCGCCCGATCGGGGAAATCGTTAGTAGCAACCCTTTGGCGCAGGACTACGTCAACTGGGGTCTGCCGGGTCCTGGTCGCTGGGTGAGCATCTACGCGACCACGAGCCCCAGCGACCATGTGTTCATGGTGATCGCAGGCTTGCGTTTGGACACCAGCCACAACGGCACCGACATGGGTCCCAACCGTCTCGAAGGATGGCCCGCGCTGGCGCATTCTCGATCACATCCCGACGTGGGCGCACTGGTCGGTGCGCCATCCGCCCGGGTTATAGAGTGACCGTGTGTCCGAGAGTGATCGTGTGTCCGCGCGCAAGGTCGAGCATCTGCTGATCGGTGGGGGTCTGGCGAGCGCCAACTGTGCACGCTGGCTGCGCGAGTCAGGCAGCGAAGGCGAGATCCTGCTGGTGGGCCGCGAGCCTGATCCTCCTTACAACCGCCCTCCTTGCTCCAAGGGCTACCTGCAGGGCAAGGAAAGTCGCGAGGAAACCTGGTTTCGCCCACAGGAGTGGTGGCAGGAGCAGCAGATCGACCTGCGCACCCGCACGAGCGTCAGCAAGCTGGATACGGCGGCAAAGACGGCGACGCTCTCCAACAAGGAACTGATCACCTACGACAAAGCACTGTTGGCCACCGGGGCCAACGTGCGGCGCTTGAACGTGGAGGGCTGCGAGCTAGAAGGCATCCACTACCTGCGCGCACTGGGTAACTCCGATGCGATCCGTGCGGAGGCGGGCAAACGTGTGGTGTTGATCGGCGGCTCCTACATCGGTTGTGAGGTGGCCGCCTCGCTAACCAAGCTCGGTAGCTCGTGCACGATCGTGATGCAGGAGGCCGTGACGCTTGAGCGCGGTTTCGGCGCTCAGGCAGGCCGCTTCTTTCAGGAGCGCCTGGAAGAGCATGGGGTGGAGGTGCACGGCGAGGACGAGCTGGAACGCTTCGAGGGGGCCGATGGACGCGTAAGTGCGGTCGTGACCAAGGCGGGCTTGCGCCTGCCTGCCGACGCCGTGGTGATCGGCGCGGGTGTCATGCCTGACACGACATTGGCGCGTGCCGCGGGTCTGGAGCTCGATCAGGAGCGGGGCGGCGTCCTTTGCGACGGTCAGCTGCGCACATCGGCGCCTGAGGTATGGGCGGCCGGCGACATAGCCTCCTATGACAGCGTGATTCACGGAGAGCGCCTGCGCGTGGAGCACTGGGACGTGGCCTTCAACCAGGGCAAGACGGCCGCGCTGAACATGCTCGGGCAGGACAAGCCCCACGACGTGGTCCCGTATTTCTTCTCCGACCTTGCCGACTGGGCTTCGCTTGAGTACGTAGGGCCCGCACGGGGCTGGGACGAGGAGATCGTGCGCGGCTCGCTCGCGGAGGGCAATTTCTCCGTGTGGTACCTCAAGGAGGGTCGCGTGCTGGGGGCGCTGTCGGTGGAGCGCTCGGAGGACCTCGACCATGCGCGACGCCTCCTCACGACAGGCAAGGTGCTCGGTGAGGAGCGTGCCGCCCTTGGCGACAGCAACTCCGAGCTCCAGACCGTCGGCGCCTGACAGCGGTAGGATCCGGCTCTATCCGAAAAGGTCGGTGGTCAAGGGAAGCCGGTGAGACTCCGGCGCGGACCCGCCACTGTAACCGGGGATGCCCACTGCGGCGCGCTTAACGATCAAATCGAGCGTGCAGCCACCGTTACGCCACCGGCGGGCGGGAAGGCGCGGCAGGGTTGGCCCGGGAGCCAGGAGACCTGCCTCCGACCAAAAGCCCACAAGCCCTCGTGGAAAGGGGTGGCTCAATGCTCCCAAGTCGCATCAATTCACGTCCTCGTTCGAGTTCATCTTCCGGCTACGCGTTCGTCGCTGTGCCGCTCATCGCGGTCCTGCTGTCCCTCTATGCCGTGCTGGTTCTGGCGCCGCCCGCGCTCGCCGCTGGTCCAGCAGGCGTCACCGTCGAGGTGGAGGGGCTATCCGAAACTAAGGTGCCGCTGACCCACCTGACCACCACAACCGCGCCAGTCATCAAGGACGGCGAACACTCCTGTAGCGGCACCTCGGCTGTAGGTGCACTTGAGCTTGCCACGGCCGGTAACTGGAGCGGTCCTTGGAGCAGCAGCTTTAATCAGTACGAAATTTATTCGATCATGGGTGAGTCGCACGTGTTCGATGCGGAATCCAAGGCCAACTATTACTGGTCTTTTTGGCTTAATTACAAGGAAGCCAGCGTGGGCGCTTGCGAAGCGGAGTTGCAGCAGGGCGATCGCGTCTTGTTTTTCCCTGCCTGTTTTGGAGAAGCTTGTCCGCCTCCCGCCACTCCGCTTGGCATCGAAGCCCCTGTGAGCGCCAATGCGGGCGAAGCGGTCACAGTCGCCGTCAGTCAGTACAACTCGGAAGGCATCGCTTCACCCGCTGCGAACGCCACGGTCGCGGGCGGGGGCACCAGCGCGAGCACTGACTTTCAGGGTCACGCCACGATGAGATTTTCCGGAGACGGCACCTACACACTGCACGCTAGTGGCTCAAACGAAGGCCCCGCCGCGGTGCGTAGCGAGACGACGATTTGCGTGCATGAAGGCAACGACGGGGCTTGCGGCACTACGGCGCCTGCAGGTTCCTCCACTGTGCAGACGGGTTCCAGCACGACTAGCCACCCATACACGGGGGCCTTCGCGTTGGTGGCACGTTCCACGGCGGTAAGCGAAGGAAAGGTGTACTCGCCTGGAAGCGCTCCTAGGCTGCTGACCGGCAGCGTCATCGCCCACAGCGATGTGACCTCGATCAGCCTTGAGTTGCGTCGCGGCTTCAAGGGTCGCTGCTCCGCCTACAACGCCACCCGTGAGCGTTTCGTCAAGGCGCGCTGTGGGACCGGTAGCCCCTTCAAGGTGGCCAGCGGCGGCACCAGTTTCTCCTACCTGCTGCCCGCGAAGCTGGCCCCCGGGCGCTACGTGCTGGATATCAGCAGCACCGACGCGGCGGGCAACCATACGGCGCTCGCACGTGGCAGCACGCGGACCGTCTTTTATGTTCGTTAGCTCCCAGCGGGCGCGGCGTGTTGTGCGCAGTTCGCTGTTGGTCCTCACCGCGGCCGGCCTGGTGGCCGGCTGCGGGTTGGGGGCGGGCAACGCGCCCTCGGGGGTGAGCCTGACCGTGTCAAGCGATTTCGGCACGACGGTGCTGCGTCAGTCAAGCGCTCCACACGTGCAGGGGAGCGAAACGGCGATGAGCCTGTTGATGCGCAACGCTGCGGTGAGCACCCGCTTTGGCGGCGGTTTTGTGCAGAGCATCGCCGGGCATTCCGGCGGACAGCGCCGGGGTGAGCCGATCGACTGGTTCTATTACATCAACGGGATTGAGGCTTCCAAGGGGGCGGCTGACACGGTCGTGCACGCGGGCGATCGCATCTGGTGGGATCTGCATGACTGGAGCCAGACCGAGGATGTGCCTGCCGTCGTGGGCTCCTTCCCCGAGCCCTTCCTGCACGGCACGGAAGGCAAACGGTTGCCGGTGCGCGTGGAGTGCGCCGAAGTGCAGGGGCTTGCCTGCCACACGGTCACCGCTCGCCTGCGCTCGCTTGGAGTGCCGGCGGCCATCTCCACGGTGGTGCCCGGGGATGCGCCTGACACCCTGCGTGTGCTCGTAGGCCGTTGGTTGGCTGTGGCCAGCGATCCGGCCGCTGAGAACATCGCCCGGGGGCCGGGCGCCAGCGGGGTCTATGTGCACATCTCCGCCAACGGCAGCACGCTAAGTGTGCTGGATGCCGATGGGCATACGGCGCGCACACTCACCACCAACGCCGGCCTGATCGCTGCCACCCGCTATTCCGAAGGTGGCCCTGTGTGGGTAATAACCGGCACCGATCTCGCGGGCGTGAACGCGGCCGCAAGTGCCTTCAACCAGACGACCTTGCGTAACCGCTTCGCCGTGGCCCTCGCGGGTCCCGGCGCGGTGCTGGCGGTGCCTCAGCCGAGTCCATGAACAGAGCGCTCTTCTACCGCCGTCTGCCCAGCCCATTGCACGCGGCGCGTGCCGGCGTCGGCGCGCTGTGGGCGGCAGCGTTGGGTACGGCTGCCCTCTTGCTCTACCACCCGCTGGTGCTCTTCGTGCTGGGGCTGGCACTGCTAGGTGCCGGTGCCGCGGCTGGCGTGGGGCACGAGCTGCGGCGCACGCTGCGCACGGCGCTGATAGTCGCGTTGCCAATCGTGGTTATCAACGTGCTGGTCACGCGTGAGGGTCTAACGGTGTTCGCGCGCCTGGGCGACCTCGGCCCGTTCGGCCAGGGCAACCTGACGGTGGAGGCATTGGTGTACGGCGTCGTGATTGCTCTGAAGGTGACGGTGCTGATCTTGGTAACGACACTTGCCAGCCTCACGGTTGATCCTGATGAGCTGCTGGCACTGCTGCGCAGGCTCTCCTTCCGTTCCGCCCTCACTGCCTCGCTGGCGACGCGCATGGTGCCTGTGCTGGCGGCTGACTCGCAGCGCTTGGCAGAGGCGCAGCGCACCCGCCCGGAGGGACCCGCGCGTGGGGCTCGTGGTCGCGTTGCTCTGTTCGCGGCCGTGCTTGGTGGTTCGCTTGACCGGGCGATGGATGTGGCTGCCACGCTTGAGCTGCGCGGCTTCGCCGCCGCGTCGGACAGCCGTCGACCTGGACATGGCGGTAGACGTGGACTGGGCAGTAGCGGTCGACGGGGGCGTGCACGACGGCCGGCACGGCCTTGGTCGCGCCACGATCTGGCGTTTGCTGCCTCCGCCGTCGCGGTGTTCGCCTTGGCGCTTGCCGGGCGGCTCAGCGGCGTGGCCTCGTTCGAGGCCTACCCTCAGCTACATATGCCCATGGACATTGGCACGCTCGCGCTGTGCCTGGCTCTGCCGTTGGCTGTCCTCCTGCCGATGTGCGATAGGCGGGGAATCGAGCCATGAGCGTGCTCAGCTTCGAAGACGTCAACTACAGCTACCCCTCAACCCAGACACTCGCGCTTGAGGGCGTGAGCCTTGCGATTGAGCCTGGTGAGATGTGCCTGCTGGCAGGGCTCTCGGGACACGGCAAGTCGACGTTGCTGCGCGCCGCCTGCGGTCTGGCACCGCATTTCCACGGAGGACACTTCGCGGGGCGCGTAAGGATCTGCGGCTTGGACACGCGCGAGCACGGCCCCTCGCACCTCGGGGGTGTGGTGGGGGTGCTTTTCCAGGACCCCGAGACCCAGCTCGTGATGAATTCCGTGCGCGCCGAGCTGGCGCTGGCGCTTGAAAGCCGCGGGCACGGCCCCGCGGAGGTGGCGCGCGGAGTGGAGGAGGTGGCGCTGGCGCTCGGTGTCGATCACCTCCTTGACCGTTCCACGCACGAGCTCTCGGGCGGTGAGAAGCAGCGGGTGGCGCTGGGCGCCGCGCTGGCGGGCAAGCCGAAGGTGGTGTTGCTCGATGAGCCCACCTCCCAGCTTGACCCGGTTGCCGCTGACGAGCTGATCGGTCTCCTATGGAGACTCAATCAGGAGTGGGAGACGACGATCGTGCTCTCCGAGCACCGCCTGGAGCGCTGCCTTGCGGTGGCCGACCGTGTGATCGCTCTGCACGGGGGGCGCGTTGCTCATGATGGCTCGCCGAGCGCCTTTCTGGAGTGGTCCGCAAGCCACGCTCCAGCGCTGCAGACGCCTGGTGCCAAGCTGTTTTCACTAGCCGGTCTCTCGCCGCCGCCGGTGGGGGTCAAGCAGGCGCGCGCCACCTTGCGCAGCCGTGGGCTGCTCCCGCCAGAGCCGCAGCCGGGGCAGGCTGATCGACCTGCCCCAAGTAGGCGTCGACGCAGATCGGCAGCGGCAGCTCAGGCTCTGCGGATGTGCGGCGTCTGGCATGAGCTTCGTCATGGGCCGGCGATCCTGCGTGGCGTCGATTTCGCGCTGGCGCCAGGTGAGAGTGTCGCGCTGATGGGCCGCAATGGTGCCGGCAAGTCGACGCTGCTGCGCCATGCCGCCGGACTGCTTGAGCCCACTCGGGGACAGGTGCGGTGCGGCGGCAGGGTAGCCCTTCTATTGCAGAATCCCGGCGACTACTTCCTGCACGAGCACGTCCGCGACGAGCTCTCAGCAACCGCGCTTGAGCGTGCCGGACTGACGCCCATGGCCGAGCGCAACCCCCGTGACCTCTCAGGAGGCGAGCGCCAGCGCCTGGCTTTGGCGATCGTCACCGGGGACGGCGAGGCCCCTGCGGTGGTTGCCCTGGATGAGCCCACGCGGGGGATGGACCGGGAGGCCAAGGCGACTCTGGCGGCTGAGCTGCGTCGCAGGGCCAAGCAGGGTCAGGCAGTACTGGTGGCCACACACGACCCCGAGTTCGCTTGTGCTTGCGCCGAGCGCGTGGTGTTGCTGGCTGACGGACGCGTGATCGCCGATGGCCCTGCTGCCGAACTGCTGGCAGGCGGCTGGTATTTCGCGACCGAGACGGCTCGCATCCTTGGCGGGGCTGGCGGCGCGTTGGCACCCGAGCAGGGCGCGGCGCTGCTGAGCGGTAACGAGCGGTTCGTGCCCAAAGTGCCAGCTGGGGTCATCGGATGAGCTGGCCGCTGGCGTGCTTTGCGATCGTGGGCGCGGTGCTGGGGCTGGGCTGGCTTGCCTACGAGCGCAGGCGCCCTTCGGCACGTATGTTGGCGGTGGTGGCAACGCTGGCGGCGATGGCGGCATTGGGGCGCGACGCGTTTGTGGCGCTGCCGGAGGTCAAGCCGATCACGGCGATGACGCTGGTGGTCGGCTACGCGCTCGGGCCGCTGCCGGGCTTCACGGTCGGGGCGCTGGGGATGCTGGCATCCAACATCATGCTCGGCCAGGGTCCCTATACCCCTTGGCAGATGGCGGCATGGGGCCTTGTGGGGCTCGCGGGTGCGGCGCTTGGAGCGCTCAGCCGGCGGCGGCTGGGGCGCGTGGGGTTGGCATTGGCCTGTATGGTCGCTGCCCTGGGGGCCAAGGAGATCATGAACGTCTACACCTGGACGATCGGAGCAAGTCATACCCCTGCCGCACTGCTTGCCACGGCGGTCGCTGCGATTCCCTTCGACGCGGTCGACGCGGTGGCGAGTCTGCTGTTCGGCCTCGCCTTCGCCCCGGAGCTGGCGCGCTTGCTTGAGCGAATGCGCACGCGCATGGATGTGCGTTGGGAGCCGGTCGCCGCGGCCACCCTGGCAGTACTTCTGCTTGCCGGTTATGCCCCTGCCAGATCGCAAGCCGGCTCGCCGGTCAACCGCGAGGTGACCTTCCTCGCGGCGGCGCAGAACGCTGACGGAGGCTTTGGCGGCGCGCGCGGCCAAGCCAGTACCGAGTTGTATTCGGCGTGGGCAGCGATCGGGCTGGCCGCCGCCGGCCACAGCCCCCAGAGCGTGACCCATCGCGGCCGCTCGGTCCTCAACGCGCTGAGCGCGCAGGCGGCGACGCTGCAGGGGCCGGGGGATATGGAGCGCACGATCCTGGCATTGCACGCCTGTGGAGTCGCCGCAGGTTCGCTGGGCGGGCGCAATCTCGTGGCGGAACTGGTCCGCTTTCGTGACAGCGATGGCTCCTTCGAGCACCTCGTCAACATCAGCACCTTCGCGGTGCTCGCGCTGCGCGCGCTCGGACACTCCACCCATGACCCCGCAGTGCAGGGGGCCGCAAACTGGCTCGCACGCCAGCAGAATGGCGATGGCGGCTTCAGCTTCGCCGCACGCGGGGCTCCGAGCGATGTTGACGACACCGCCGCGGCTCTGCAGGGCTTGGTCGCTGCTGGCCTGCGCTCAAGGCCCGAGGTCGCGCGCGCTGCCGGCTTCCTGCTCGCGGCGCAGAACCCTGACGGCGGCTATCCGCAGCAGCACGGCAGCAGCTCCAACGCCCAGTCCACCTCGTGGGCGATCCAGGGCCTCATCGCCGCCGGCCGCAATATCGGCAGCGTGCGGCATCGGGGCGGGCGCTCGCCGCTGGAATATCTCCAGAGCTTGATCGCCCCCGATGGCAGCGTGCGCTACTCACCTACCAGCGCGCAAACGCCGGTGTGGGTGACGGCTCAGGCGCTCACGGCGCTGGCGGGTCGGCCGTTCCCGATCGGCCCCGCGGGATAGGTCCTTCAGCAGCGCTTTAGTCGCCCTCCTACCCTGTTAGGTATGCCTGGAGTGGCCCACCCCTCAAACGAGCCCCGTGTGTCCGTCGATAAGCCCGGCGTGGCGGCGCCGATGGCTGTTGCCACGCTCTGCCTGGCTGGCCTGGCAGCGACGTGGGTGGTGGCCGCGCTCGTGCCGATCACCCACGCGCATGATGCAAGCGCGCTGTATGACTTCACCCGCCTCAACCGCCCGCGCGTGGATCTGCTGGCTAACCACCTGCTGGCCCTGCTCGACCCCGGCCGCTACACGTTGTGGGCACTGATCCTGGTAGGCGTCGCCCTTGTGCGCAAACGCCCGCGCCTGGCGTTGGCCCTGGTGTTGGTGCTGCCCCTGGCGCCCCTCAGCGCAGATCTGCTCAAGCCGCTGCTTGCACACCCGCACGCCTACTCGGGCATCAAAGACATCAATCCCGCCTCATGGCCCAGCGGTCACGCCACGGCCGCGGCGACTCTGGCGCTGTGCGCGGTGCTGGCCGCTCCCTATGCGCTGCGCCCAATCGTGGCCGTGCTGGGTACGGCCTTCGTGTTCGGTGTCGGCGTCTCGCTGCTGATTCTCGCCTGGCATATGCCCAGCAACGTCTTCGGGGGCTATCTGCTGGCGGGCCTGTGGGTCTCGCTGGCGCTCGCCGTCCTGCGGGCCACCGAGCCTCGCCGACCGTCGGCCTCGACGCGGCGAGAAGAGTTACGAGGAGACGGCGCTCGCCCCCGGGTCGGCGCCGTGCGCGCCGGGCTCCCACAGTGACTCGTCCTGCTCGTTGACGGCGCGGCTGAGGATGAACAGCAGGTCCGAGAGCCGGTTGAGATAGCGCACTGCCTCGGCGGTGCCCTCCTCCTCGATGGCCAAGGCCCGGCGCTCAGCACGGCGGCAGACGGTGCGGCAGACATGCAGGTGTGCCGCGGCCGGATTGCCACCGGGGATCACAAAGGAGCGCAGCGGCTCAAGACCTGCATTGACCTCGTCGCAGGAGCCCTCTAGCCACTCCGTATAGGCGGAGGAGATGCGCAGGCGCGGACGCGGCTTGTCGGTTCCAGCCTCGCTTGAAGACGGCACGCTGAGGTCGGCGCCGACATCCAATAGGTCGTTCTGTACGCGTCGTAGCCATCCGGCAAAGCGCGCGGGCAGGCCGGTCTGCGTCAGCGCCACGCCGATGAAGGCATTCAGCTCATCCACGGTGCCGTACGCCTCCACCCGGGGATGCAGCTTGGAGACACGGCTCATATCGCCGAGATGCGTCTCGCCGCCGTCGCCGAGCTTGGTGTAGATGCGTGTCAGGTTTACGGTCACTGCTCCTGATGGTAATGGGCGGATGGCGTTCGCCGGTAACGGGCGGGATGGCGGTCGTCGGGACGATCGGATAGGTTCCCGGCCTTCATGCGGGTAGGCGTTCCCAAGGAGACCTCCCCGGAGGAGCACCGCGTGGCGCTCGTTCCGGAGGTGGTAGGCAAGCTCAAGGCCAAAGGCCTCGACGTGGTCGTGCAGAGTGGCGCGGGCGCGGATGCGCTGCTGCCCGATGATGCCTTCGCCGACGCGGGCGCCCAGATGACCACCGATGCCAAGGAGGTCTGGGGTGCAGACATCGTCGTGAAGATCGCGCCGCCAACCCCCGAGGAGATATCTCAGCTGGGCGCAGGGTCGATTCTGATCGGCTTCCTCGCGCCGCTCACGAGCCCGCAGACGACGAGCGCACTGGCCCAGGCTAAGGCCACGGCCTTCGCGATGGAGGCCATCCCGCGCATCTCGCGCGCGCAGTCGATGGACGCGCTGTCCTCGCAGAGCAACGTCGCCGGCTACAAGGCAGCGCTGCTGGGGGCCGAGAACATGGGCCGCTTTTACCCGATGCTGATGACCGCCGCGGGCACCATCCCGCCCGCCAAGGTGCTCGTGCTGGGTGCCGGAGTGGCGGGTCTGCAGGCGCTGGCCACCGCCAAGCGTCTGGGCGCCCGCACCACCGGCTACGACGTGCGCCCGGAGGTCGCCGAGCAGGTGCAGTCGCTCGGTGCCATGTGGCTTGACCTGGGCCTTGAGGCCTCCGGCGAGGGTGGCTACGCGCGTGAGCTCACCGAGGAGGAGCGCGCTCAGCAGCAGCAGGCGCTCACCGATGCCATCAAGGGCTTTGACGTAGTCATCACCACCGCGCTTGTCCCGGGGCGTCCCGCGCCGAAGCTGGTCACGCAGGAGGCCGTCGAAGGCATGAAGCCCGGCTCGGTGATCGTGGACCTAGCCGGTGAGGCCGGAGGTAACTGCGAGTTGACCGAGCCCGGTCAGACGGTGGTGCGCCACGACGTCAAGATCGTCTCGCCGCAGAACCTGCCGGCCACGATGCCCGAGCACTCCTCGCAGCTGTTCGCGCGCAACGTGCTGGCGCTGCTCGACCTGTTCGTCGGCGAGGACGGCGCGCTGAAGCTCGACTTCGAGGACGAGATCGTCGCCGGGGCGTGTGTGGTGCGTGAGGGCGAGATCGTGCACCCGGGAGCCAAGACGGCCGTCGAGGCCAAGGTCTAAGAAGGAGCACTGAGAACCACCATGATCCTGGCAAGCGTCCTCACCACCAACCTCGCGATCCTCGTGCTCGCGGGCTTCATCGGCTTCGTGGTCATCTCCAAGGTGCCCAACACGCTGCACACGCCGCTGATGTCGGGCACCAATGCGATCCACGGCATCGTCCTGCTGGGCGGCCTGCTGGTCGTGGGTTTCGCCGGCAACGACACCTTCAACAAGATCATCCTTGTGATCGCCATCGCCTTCGGCACGATCAACGTGGTCGGCGGCTTTCTCGTGACGGACAGGATGCTTGAGATGTTCAAGTCCAAGCCCAAATCCGCCAAGAAAGACGGGGAGGACTGAAGCTGATGAGCCTCGCCGCGCATCCGGTTCTGGGGAGCTTCCTGCAGAACCGCAACTTCCTCGATGTCCTCTACATCATCGCCTTCTCCCTCTTCATCCAGGGACTGCGCGGCCTCTCCGGGCCCACGACGGCCGTGCGCGGCAATCGCATCGCCGCCGTTGGTATGGCAATTGCGGTCATCGCGACATTGCTCAACCCGCTGGAGGGCAATTGGGGCTTGATCGTGCTCGGTGTCGCGCTGGGCACCGCCGTAGGGGTGCCGGCGGCGCGGCAGGTGAAGATGACGGCGATGCCGCAGATGGTGGCGCTGTTCAACGGCGTCGGCGGCGGTGCTGTCTTCCTGATCTCATGGTCTGAGTTCCGCCTCACCAACGGCTACAGCTTCACGCCCACCTACGTGGCGATCTTCTCGCTGTTCGCCGCGATCGTCGGCTCGGTCAGCTTCTGGGGTTCCAACATTGCCTTCGGCAAGCTGCAGGAAATCATCCCCGGACGCCCGATCTCCTTTGGCGCGGGGCAGCAGATCGTCAACCTCGTGCTCCTGATCCTCGCCGTGGCCGCGGGCATCGACATCGCCGCGGGGAGTCATTCGGAAATCATCTTCATCGGCCTGCTGGTGTGTGCGGCGCTGCTGGGCAACGCCGTGGTGCTGCCGATCGGCGGGGCCGATATGCCGGTTGTCATCTCCTTGCTCAACGCGTTCACCGGGCTCTCGGCCGCCGCGACGGGCATCGCGCTCGATAACACTGCGCTGATCGTGGCCGGCATGATCGTAGGCGCCTCCGGCACGATCCTCACCAACCTGATGGCTACCGCCATGAACCGCTCGATTCCCGCGATCGTCGCCGGCGGCTTCGGCGGTGGCGGAGCTGTAGAGGGCGCGGAAGGTGCCGGCGAGCACGGCGGAACGGTGCGCTCTACGAGCGCCGCCGACGCAGCAATCCAGCTGGCCTACGCCAGCCGTGTGGTAATCGTGCCCGGCTACGGCATGGCCGTCGCGCAGGCGCAGCATGCGGTGCGCGAGCTGACTAAGGAGCTTGAGAGCCGGGGAGTGGAGGTCAGCTACGCGATCCATCCGGTGGCCGGCCGTATGCCGGGGCACATGAACGTGCTGCTGGCCGAGGCCGACGTGCCCTATGACCAGCTCAAGGAGATGGACGACGCCAACCCCGAGTTCCAGCGCACCGACGTGTCGCTCGTGATTGGTGCCAACGACGTCACCAATCCGGCGGCCAAGAACAATGCCGCCTCGCCGATCTACGGCATGCCGATCCTTGAGGTCGCCGACAGCCACTCGGTGATCGTCATCAAGCGCTCCATGAACCCCGGCTTTGCGGGCATCGAAAATGAGCTCTATTTCGATCCCAAGACAGCGATGCTCTTCGGCGACGCCAAGTCTGCCGTCGCTGAGATCACAGCCGAGCTTTCGCATATCTAGGCCCTAAAGGCCGTCAAGCAGGCTGCAAGGGCCGTCAAGCAGGTCGTGCGGAGACGGCTGTCTACGCCTGCCATGAGCGGATGGAAAGACACACGTCTACATCAGCCATTGACTTTTCAGATGCCTCTGTTCATAGCAAGGCTATTCGTGTATCCTGCTCACAACTGAAAACGATGGACGGCCTTAATTCTGCATGTCACCATGGAGGAGAGGCCCCGTCGTCGAGGGTTGCAGGAGAGGCGATCGACGAGGCAATCGACGATCAGTGCGAGGGTATGCGGGCAGGACGAGGTTCGTCCTGTTGCGGGCGTTTGGCGCCCTGGCCGCAGTTCTGGCAATTGCTGGCCCCTGCGCGAATGCCGCGCACGCCAGAGCAACGCCCCGGATCGTGGGGGGTGCTGGCGTATCGATCGCCGACTTCCCTTTTCAGGTGGCTCTCTATGACCCACATGCCGGCTCGGTGTCGGCGGGCTTCTTCTGCGGCGGCGTGATCGTCGATGCCACTCATGTGGCCACCGCCGCGCATTGCGCGATCGACGACACCACCGGCCGGGTCGCCGCGCCACAGAACATCGCGGTGATGGCCGGTTCAGGGCATCTGGGGGAAACCGGCAAACCCTCAGATGGCGCAATCCTGGATCCGGCGGTGGCGACCTCGCTCGACCCGAGCTATGAACCCGAAACCAACGATTACGACGCGGCCGTCATCAGGCTCGCCCATCCGTTGTGGCAGGGAACAACGCCGGCTATGGACGGCCGCTCGAACGTAGCCCCGGTTCCGGTCAGCGCTGCATTGGCCTCCGCTTACGCCAGTCCCAACACGGCACTCTCGCCGATCTCCGCCACAGTCAGCGGCTGGGGCGATACGCGTGCAGAGTCGCCCGGCAGCCAGGGTCTGAACGGCGCCTATCCCACCAATCTGCAGGCCACGCAGCTGTCCCTGGTGGGCGCGGACCTGTGCGGTAACACATACGGCGGCCCACTCTCCTCTCAGCAGATCACTCCCAGGATGCTCTGCGCTGGAGTCCAAGGCGGTGGCAGGGATTCCTGTTTTGGTGATAGTGGCGGCCCGCTGGTAGTTGATCGCAATCCTGCTCAGCCGCCAGGCGATTACGTGTTGGCGGGGCTGGTGAGCTTTGGCGAAGGCTGCGCCCAGCCGGAAAGCCCTGGTGTCTACACGGCCATCGCCGACCCTTCCATCGCGGCTTTCCTCACCTCTGATCCGCCTCAGACGCCGCTGGGCCAACGTGGCTTCGCGCATCGTCCGAGCGCTGGCGGCAGTGCCGTGCGGCCCACGCTCACAGTGGTCGCCAAGGTTTGCGCGCGCCATCGCTGCACTGTCAACGTGCGTGCATCGGAGCCTCCCGGCGGCGCCGGCGTGAGCACTGTGCGGGCACAGCTTGGCTTTCATCGTCGCGCTCTATGCTCACGCCGTGGCAAGCGCTTCGTCTGTGCGCGCACGGTTCTGCGTGCGGTGCATGTGCGAGCGATGCCAAGCCAGCACTTCCTGATTCTCACCAACCGCCTTTCACGCGGTGACTACACCTTGCAGCTGACGGCGATCGATCGCGCGGGGCGCCACCAGCTGCGGCCCACGACCATCAAGCTGCTGCTGCGCTGAGCAAAGTCCGCTCAGAGGTTCCGCCAGCATCCCCGCCAGTCGCTTTGAGAGACTGAAGCCGTGATCGAGCGCCAGCAGGCCCTTGCGGCCCTCGCCGAGGAGGAGTTTGACGTCGTCGTGGTCGGCGGAGGCATCACCGGTGCGGGGGTTGCCCTCGACGCCGCCACGCGCGGCTACAGCGTGGCCCTGATCGAGCGCCATGACTTCGCCGCTGGGACATCGAGCCGCTCCAGCAAGCTTGTGCATGGGGGTCTGCGCTATCTGCAGCACTTCGACCTGGGGCTCGTGCGCGAGGCGTTGCTGGAGCGTCAGCTGATGGTTGCGCTCGCCCCTCACCTCGTGCATCCGCTGGCGCTGGTGGTGCCGGCCTTTGAGGGCGCCCACCCTGATCGCCTGGTGGGCATGGGCCTGAATCTTTATGATGTCATGTCGGTCGACCGCGAGCGTCTGCGCACGCGCCGAGGGCGCAAGGCGCGCTCCGAGCGCGCCTCGGCAGCGGCCGTGGGCGCAGGGTCAAGCACCACGGCCGGCGGTGTCGTGGGGGTCGAGGGAGTAGCCGCCCCAGAGGAGATGGATGCTTGGAGCCCCGCGCGCCATCGCACCATCAGCGGCGAGGAAGTGATCGAGCTGCTCCCCGCATTGGCCGCGCGTGAGCCCACCAGTGGCTACCTCTTCTACGACTGCCAGACCGACGACGTACGCCTGGTCCTGACCGTGCTGGGCGAGGCGGAGCGCTTCGGGGCGATAATCGCCAATCGCGTCAACGCCAAGGCAATGCTCTGCGAGCGCGACGGGCGCGCCAGAGGGGTGCTGGCCGTTGACGGCGAGAGCGGCAGCGAGTTCGAGCTACGGGCCGCCAATGTTGTCAATGCCACGGGCGTTTGGGCCGACGAGTTATCCCCCGAGGAGCTGCAAAGCGAGGCCGAACTGCGCATTCGGCCCAGCCGTGGCACCCACATAACGCTGCGCCATGAGGATTTACCGCTGTTGGCGGGCGCCATCGTGCCGGCTGGTGGGGGGCGCACGATCTTCGCTCTCCCATGGCTGGGGCGCACATTGGTGGGCACGACAGACAACGACTACGAAGGCACCCTTGAGCATGTAGCGCCTTCGGGCGAGGACATCGACTATCTGCTTGAGGCCGTCAATGAGTTTTTCGCCACCTCGCTGGCGCCTGAGGATCTGACGGGGGCCTTCGCAGGCGTGCGCCCGTTGATCTCCACCGGAGATGCCAAGAAGTCGGTCGACATCTCGCGCAAGGCTGAGCTGTATGAGACCTCCAGTGGCATGATCACCATCACCGGCGGCAAGCTCACGACCTGGCGCAGGATGGCCAAGATGACCGTCGATCGCCTCGTCGAGCGCGAAGCGCGCGAGGCGCCCTGCCGTACACAGGAGATCCCTCTCGGTCAGGGCGTGAGCGTGGAGGAGTTACCGCGCGTGGAGGGCGTGCCGGAGGAGTCCTACTCCGCGCTTGCGGGTCGCTATGGACACGCCGCCTACGACGTCTTGGCGCTGGCCGCCGAACGCGGGGAGCTGGCCCAGCCGGTCATCTCCGGGCTGCCCGACCTACTCGCGGAGGTGGCCTTGGCGGCGCGCCACGAGCAGGCAAGGAGCATCGGCGACGTCCTCCTGCGTCGCACCCGCCTGGGCCTGCTGGCCGCGGGTGAACTCAGCGGGGACCCCGTGAGGCGCGTCGCCCAAGTGCTGGCGCGGGAGCTGAAATGGGACCCGGCGCGTACGGCCCAGGAGGTCGAGCGCTTCGCTGAGGAGGCCCGCGCCGAGGGACTCGGGAGGCAGTGAGCACGCGCTATCGCCTGCACGCCGGGGAGCGCGAGCTGGAGCTTGGTGAGCGCCCGTGGCTGATGGGTGTCGTCAATGCCTCGCCTGATTCCTTCAGCGATGGCGGGCGCTACACGGACCTTGAGCAGCGCCTGGCGCTGGCGAATGAGCTGGTGGCACAGGGCGCAGACATCCTGGATGTTGGGGGAGAGTCAGCCGCCACCAACAGTCCCGCAGTGGCGGCCCGGGAGGAGATTGAGCGGGTCGTGCCGCTGATCGAAGGCATCGGGCGCGACACACACCCTCAGCACGCGCCGGTGGTGTCGGTGGACACCTATAAAGCCGAGGTTGCCAGCGCGGCGATCGCGGCGGGGGCGAGCATCGTCAATGACGTCAGCGGCCTGCGCGATCCCGAGCTGGCCAGCGTGTGCGCGGATACGGGGGCGGCGTTGGTGCTGATGCACACCCGCGCGGCGCCCAAGCAGCGCCTGCAGGACCCAGACCTGTATGGGGATGTGATGGAGGACGTCCTCGGTTTCCTGCGCGAGCGCATACAGCTGGCCATGCGCAGGGGGGTCAAACGCGAGCAGCTGATCCTCGACCCCGGTCCCGATTTCGCCAAGACGCCCGCGCAGACGATCGAGCTGCTGAGCAAGCTTGAGCGTCTGCATGAGCTGGAGCTGCCGCTGCTGATGGCGGTCTCGCGCAAGGACTTCATCGGCGCTCTCACCAGTCGCACACCGCGCGAACGGCTGGGGGGGACGTTGGCGGCGGTCGCCCACGGTGTGGACGCGGGGGCGCACATCTTCCGTGTGCACGACGTAGGCCAGACGGCCGACTTCCTGCGTGTGCGTAGCGCTCTCAACGGTGAACTGACGCCGGAGAGGGATCTGGCCCTTGCCGAGGAACATCGTTACGAGGGCCGGCCGCGCTAGGCTGCCGGATACGGGTGCCGCACGCTGTCCAACGCGAGCGGGCGCCAACCACCCAATTCAATACCGAGGAGAATGAGACATGGCTGTACTTGAGCGCTCCGAGCTGGAGGCAAGCCCGCTGGCGGACCTGCACGCGATTGCCGATCAGGTAGGGCTCGATGGCTTTCGCAGGCTGCGTAAGGCGGATCTGATCGACACCATCCTCGATCGCATGGGAGGCGCTGAGGGGGGTTCGGTCACGACTTCGGACTCTGAGCAGGAGCAGGACACAGAGCCGCGTGAGTCCGGCGCGCGCCGCCGGCGCGGGGGACGTTCGCGCCGCGCAAAGACAAGTGCCGAGCGCGAACCTGAGGGCGAGGAGGATGGGGAGGGGGATGGGCCGCGTACTCCGTCCACCGGAGGTTCGCGGCGAGGTCGTGGTCGCGGCGAGCGATCTGAGCGCGCGGGGCGCGAGTCCTCCGCCCGTGAGTCATCCACAGGCGAGTCATCCACACGCGAGGAGTCCGAGAGCCGCGGCGAGGGTCGTGGCGAGAAGGACCGGATTGCCGAGGGCGTGGTGGAGTTGCTGGGCAACGGCTCGGCTTTCCTGCGCGTGCAGCCGCCGGACCCCTCCGACGAGGACGTCTACATCTCAGCCGCGCAGGTGCGCCGCTGCGAACTGGTCTCCGGCGATCGTGTGAGCGGCCCCGTGAGGACCCCTCGTCGCTCCGAGCGCTACCCCTCGATGGCGAGGGTGGACACAATCAATGGGGTCTCCGCGGAGGCTGTGGCTGAGGGCCCCCGCTACGACGACCTGCCGGTGGCTCACCCCGACAAGCGCCTTGAGCTTGACGGGAATGACCCCACGCTGAAGGCGATCGAATGGCTCACGCCGTTGGGCCTCGGCTCACGCGCGGTGATCGTGGGTCCCTCTCGCGCCGGCAAGAGCGAGACCCTGCGGCGCATCTTTGCCGCGCTCGCGGGCCGCGAGGGGCTTGAGGTGACAGTGGTGCTGGCGGGTATCAGGCCCGAGGAGATCGTCGACTGGAAGCAGGGGCCGGTGGCGCCCACGGTGGCGCTCAACTTTGCCGCCTCGCCCGACACGCAGGGGCAAGCGGTGGAGCACGCCATCGACAGCGCGCGGCGCGTTGCCGTGCGCGGGTCTGATGCGGTGGTCCTGATCGACGGCCTCGACGGTCTGCACCCGCATGTGGCGCGTCGCGCGCTGTGCGCCGCGCGCAACCTCGCCGAGAGTGGATCGCTGACCGTGATTGCTACTGCCGCCCACCCCATTGGGGGGGAGAGCACGGTGATCTCACTTGACGCAGCCCTTACAGGCACCGGCAAGCTGCCGGCGCTGGACTTGGTCAACAGCGGCACCTTGCGCCCCGAGCTGCTCGTGGGCGAGGAGGAGGCTCAGGCGATCATGCGCGCACGCGCCGCGGCCCTGGCCGGCTAACGCTGCGGCTCTGGCCGGCCGAGACTCAAACGGTGTAAGGATCGCCGCCGCCCGCCAAGCGGCGGTAGGCGACCTTGCCCCAGGAGGGCTCAGGCGCGAGCTCGATCGGCTCGCCGCTGCCCGAGGATTTTGAATCGGTGGGCTGCACGTAGACGAAGCTGCAGGTCTCCTGCACAAAGGCCACTTGCAGCTCGCCCTCGTTGACGCGCTGGTCAAGCCAGGCTCCGCGGAAGACCAGACGGCGCAGCCAGTGCACCAGCGAGCGCTCGGCTGGACCCACCAACTCGGCCCAGCACTCGTTGACGTGCTCCCCCAGCGCGGAGGCGGGGTCCTGGATGTCGCCGTTGACGGCCAGGTTGACCAGATCTTCGAGCTCGTCCTCGCCCAGGCGCCCGCCGACGAAGCCGAGCTTTAGCGCCGCCTGCTCGCAGCGCTCGGAGAAGTCCGCTTCGTTGAAGGTGAAGCGCAGCTCTCCGTATTCGAGGACGAAGTCCTCACCTGAGTCGTAGTTTCCGCGGCGCGTCTTGTCCATGACGATAAAGTGCCGGGAGATCGTTTGGTGCCCGGGCCGTCGGGATCATAGGGCCGGTTCCTGCTTGGGTGGATGGGCTGCACAGGAACTTGCACCGGGACGGAGGCGACATCACCCGGCGGTGACATCGGCCTGTAGGTGACATCGGGACCACGGGCGGGAGTCGGTAGGACTGCATATACGCTCCCAGGGATGGCACGTCTGACAGAGCACGGCCTGCGACGGTCGGTGGGGGTTCCGGGGCTGTTCGCCACCGCCTACGGCAACGTGGGCTCCTCGATCTACTACGCCTTGGGCCTGGTCGCTGCCCATGCGTTGGGTCTCACGCCGCTGGTGTTCCTGTTCGCCGGCGGGCTGTTCGCGCTGATCGCCAAGACCTACGCCGAGGGCGCCGCGATGTTCCCCGAAGCGGGCGGCTCCTCCTCGTTCGCGCGCCATGCCTTCAACGAGGTGGTGTCCTTCTTCGCGGGCTGGGCGCTGAGCCTCGACTACATCCTGACGATCGCAATCTCGGCGTTCTTCGTGCCGCACTATCTGAGCGCGTTTCCGGGCCTGGGCGGGCTCAACCACAACCCGGGGGACATCATCGGCGGGCTGATCACAGTGGTGGTGCTGGCCGGCCTGAACATCCGCGGCCTGGGGGAGTCGGCCAAGCTCAACTTCATCCTGGCGATCACCGATCTCAGCACGCAGGTGCTGCTGGTGATCGTGGGCTCAGTACTGGTCCTCAACCCGTCGCTGTTGATCGAACAGGTGAACCTGGGCACAGCGCCCACCGTGCACGAACTGATCTTCGCGCTGTCCTTGGCGATGCTGGCCTACACCGGCATCGAGACGGTGTCCAACATGGCTGAGGAGGCGCGCGACCCTGGACGCGAGGTGCCCAAGGCGATCAACCTCGTGGTGCTGGCCGTGCTGGGGGTGTACCTAGGTATCTCCATGGTGGCCCTCTCCGCGCTGCCGGTGGAAGCTGTGCACGGGCATCCCGGTCAGTACCAGACTCTGCTGGGCGTGGAAGGCAGCGGCGGGTTTCAGAACGATCCGGTGCTGGGGATCGTCTCGCGGCTGGGCTTGCACGGCACGGTGCTGCACCTCGCCACCTACTACGTGGGCCTGTTGGCGGCCACGATTCTGTTCATCGCCACCAACGCTGGCATGATCGGGATCTCGCGGCTGTCGTGGTCGCTGGCCGAGCACCGCCAGCTGCCGAGCATGTTCTCGCGCCTGCACCCGCGCTACCGCACACCCTGGTTCACGATCGTGTTCTTCTCGGGTCTCGCGGGGTTGCTGATTCTGTACGGCAACACCAACGTGTTGGGCAACCTCTACTCCTTCGGCGCGATGCTGTCATTCACCACCGCAGCCGTTGCGGTGGTGGCGCTGAGGATCAAGGACCCCGACCGCGAGCGTCCTTATCGGATGCCGTGGAACGTGAGCATTCGCGGCTACTCGATTCCCATGACGGCGGTG
Organism: uncultured Solirubrobacterales bacterium; assembly: GCA_963743165.1. GTDB lineage: Bacteria > Actinomycetota > Thermoleophilia > Solirubrobacterales > Solirubrobacteraceae > Palsa-744. Next base: position 119,681 of record CAVUOP010000003.1, on the reverse strand, counting down.
ATCGGCGGGCTCGGCACTTCCCTGACGTGGGTGGCGGTGATCGTCTACCACAGCGAGGCACGCGTGGTGGGCATTCCCTGGATGGTGCTGGGGATGGCCGGCTACTTCTACTACCGCCACCGCCAGGGCCTGAGCCCGCTCAAGCAGTACCGCATCGAGCGTCCCGAGCGCCCGCCGGATTTCCAGGAGCTCGACTACCGCACCGCGCTGGTGCCGATCTTCGGCGAGGACGTCAGCGCCACGGCGCTGTCAAGTGCCGCCAAGCTGATCGGCGAAGACGGCGTGCTGTATGCGATCTTCGTGCTGCCCGTGCCCAGTCAGCTGTCGCTGGAGTCGGGCTTGGAGGCGGAGGAGGCGCAGGGCCGCTCGGTGCTTGAGAGCGCGCGCATACAGGCCCGCCGCGCCGGCCTGAAGATCCACACCGGCCTGATCCGCACGCGTCATCCCGGCGCGGCGCTGGTGGAAGAGGCCGAGCGGGTGGGGGCCGACGTGATCTACTGGTCTACCTTGCACGCCCCCGCGGGTGAGCGGCGCGTGGGCCCGACAGCCGCCTATCTGCTGAGCCGCAGGCCCTGCCGCGTCATCATCGAGTCCGAGAACCGGCCGCAGGTCGGGCACGACACCTCTACTGCAACCCCAGCACCACTCGCGCGCGTGTAACGCCGTTGCCCAAGGACTCCCCGCCGCCACCGCTGAGTGTGGCGAGCGACTGCAGATAGGGCAGCGTGGTGGAGATACCTTCTGACTGGCCCAGCCCCAGGGTTTCGATCAGGCTCACGAGCGTCGGGAATTCGATCAGCAGACTGGGCTTCAGCCCGTGGCCGAGCGTGGTCGCCGCTGCCTGATAGTTGGCTGAGCTCGACAGCGTCGTGGAGGGATTAAGCGCTTCCTGCACCGAGGCCGGGCCGAGACCGATGGCGAACTTGCCTTCGCCGGCGCCGATCGCCACGATCACCGGGAAGCCCTGGACCTTGACCGTGACCGCTGCTTCGGCCCCCGGAATCGTGGTGGAGGTGGCTTCGTCGCCCGCCTGGCGGTAGGCGGCGGCCAGCTTGGCGACGGCAGCGCGTGAGCTTGAGGGGTCCTTAGATTCGACTACGAGGCCGGCCTGGAGGTTGAGTAGGCCGCTGCCGCTCACGAACACCCCGCCGGCGCCCATCCAGCTGAGCAGGTCCTTGTTGAGGTCGATGCTGTTGGAGAGCAGCGGTGCGAATACGCCTTCGAGGCTGAAGCTGCCGATTTTCAGCTTCGAGCCGAGCGTCGCGAAGGAACGCAGCGTAGTGGCGCTCTGCCCGAAGGTTGCGTGCGCATCGCCCACGCCGAGGGCCAACCAGGAGCCGCCGGGGAGCTGGCCGACAAACTGGGCCGCTTCTGTGCCTGGGAGCAAACCGGTGCCCGTCTGTCCGGAGCTTGCGATGGTGTCGATGTCGAGTGCGAGCGACGTGGCGGAGGGCAGCAGCGAGATGTAGGCCTGTTCGGTGCCCCCGAAAAGTCCTCCCAGCGAAGGTAGGCCGGCGGTGTGCAGGTAGAGGTTGGCCAGCGCTTCGGGCTCGGCGGTGGAGCTGAGCTTGGCGTAGCCGGCCGCGTGCACGATCGAGCTGGAGGGGCCGGCCTGCTCGGTGTCGATCACGCTGTGCAGGGCGGACTCGCTGCCGAGCACCGCGAACTTGCCCACGATGGCCTCGGCGTAGCCATTGCCGTCGACCTGATAGCTGACGCCGCGGTAACTGGAGCTGTGTGCTCCCGCTTCCTTGGCGCGTGCTTCCAGGAAGGCGCGGGCCTTGCCTTCGTCGGTGGTGTCGAGCACGATCGCGCCCTGGGAGACCTTGCCGCCGAGCAGCGCGCGCAGGATGCCTTCGCTGGCTCCCACGATGCTCGAACTGGAGAGGGCTTCGGAGAAGCCGCTCGTGAGCGCTTCGGTGGCCTTGGCCCCGTCGATGGAGGTGAGGAAGGCTCCGGCCTGCTGGCCCAGCCACGGCTTGACTTCACTGTCGTAGTTGAGCTGATGACCGTTGGGTGAGAGCAGCTTCAGGAGGCTGCTGAAAGGTTCGCCTGAGTGCGTCAGCTTCTGGGCGCTGGCGGTCGTGTTGGTCTTGAGGGTGCCGCTGGGCTGCACGATGGCACCGATGTAGAGCGGCGCCGAGGCCGGTACGACCGTGGCGGGATTCAGCGGCGGGCTGCTTGAGGAGCCACAGCCGGCGAGCAGGGCCACGACGGCGAGCGCGGCAAGGGCCAGTAGGAGAGAGCGCAAGGCATTGATCGTATGCAAGTTCGTGGTCATTTCGCCGCACTGCAAGCCGGCCTGCACTCTGCGGGGACCCGCGGGAGCCTGACGCAGGAATCCAAAAAGCAGCGATTTGCAGCTATTTCTACCCGTTTCAGGCGCCTAAAATAGAAAAGTGGGGAAAAGTGTGGCGCTTAGCTTGCAATGTGGGAGGAAGTGGGGTAAGTTGCACGCAGCGAGCCGGGGTGGAGAGGCTCCTCCCACCTCTCCACTCCGGCTTCATTTTTTTTAGCTCAGGAGCCGACGACAGTGGCTTTCCGCGGTACTTTCGACCACACCCTCGACGCCAAGAACCGCCTCACGGTTCCGGCTCGTTACCGCGCAACGCTGGCCGAGGGGGTCGTCCTGGCAATGCCCGTCGATCAGAAGCCGTGCGTAGGCGTGTGGCGCCCTGAGGACTACGAGCGCTACAGCGCACGGGCACTAGCTGAGCTGCCGCCGCTCTCCCCGCGCCTGGCCGAGCTTGAGCGCTTCTTTTACGGCAGCTCCCACGACGCCGACCTCGATGCGGCCGGACGCATCATGGTCCCGGGCTTCCTAGGGGAGCACGCGGGCCTGACCAAGGAGGTCGTGGTCGTCGGTGCCGGAGACCGCCTGGAGCTGTGGGATCGTGACCGCTGGAACGAGCACCGACCGACGCTGCTGGGCGGCGTCGCGGAGATAACGGCACGTGTCGACCACACTGATTGACATGCCCTCCACGCACATTCCCGTACTGGCCGGGGAGCTGCTGCGGGTCCTGCATCCCGCCCGTGGCCAGACCGCGATCGACTGCACCTTCGGCGGCGGCGGCCATGCGCGCATGGTGGCCGAGCGCCTGGGCGATGAAGGGACGCTGATCGCGATCGACCGCGACCCTTTGGCGCAGGAGCGCTGTGAAGCCCTTGCCGAGGAGGTCGTCTGCGAGGTGCGCTTTATCCAGGGTGGCTATGCAGAGGCGCTGGAAGCACTGGCGCACGAGGGGATACGCGCCGACATGGCCTATTTCGACCTCGGCATGTCCTCGATGCAGGTAGATACGCGCGAGCGCGGCTTCTCTTACTCCTACGAGGCGCCCTTGGACATGCGCATGGACCCATCGCAGGAGCTCGACGCGCGCGCGATCGTGGCCGAATGGGACCAGCGTCAGCTCACCGGCGTGCTGCGCGACTTCGGCGAGGAGCGCCACGCCGGTGCCATCGCACGCGCGATCGTGCGGCGGCGCGAGCAGCATCCGATTGACACCACGCTTGAGCTGGTGGACGTGATCAACTCCGCCATCCCCACCCCGGCACGCTTCGCGGGGAGCCATCCCGCCAAGCGCGTTTTCCAGGCGCTGCGCATCGCTGTCAACGACGAGTTGGGCCAGCTTGACCGCGCGCTGCCACTGGCATGGGAGATGCTGCATGAGGGCGGTGTGCTCGGCGCAATTGCCTTCCATTCGCTGGAGGACCGCCGCGTCAAGCGTTTCATGGTCGCTCGCGCGCAGGGCTGCATCTGCCCGCCAGATCTGCCGGTGTGCGCCTGTGGGCGTGAGCCCGAGGCAACGCTGTTGACCCGTCGGGCGATCATGCCTTCCGCCGAGGAGATCGCGCGCAACCCACGTTCTTCCTCCGCGCGCCTGCGTGGAGCTTGCAAGTTGATCGATACAGGAGGTCAGGCATGACGCCGCCCGCCGCCGCAGCCGCTATTCCCGCAACCCGGCCAGCCCCGGCACGTCCGGGTCGCACCGCTCCCAGCCGGCCGCGCCGCAGCGCTGCACCGGCCCGGCGCCAGGGGCGTGCGGCCGAGGCTGCCGCTGCGCTTGCCCCCACACGCCTGCTGGACCGTCTGATCCGCAGCCGCAGCTGGATCGGCGTGGTCGCCTTCGCGCTGATCGGCATCGTCGCGATGCAGCTGTGGCTGCTCAAGCTCAATGGCGGTATCGGTCGCGCGATCGAGCATGAGGGACTGCTGCAGCGCGAGAACGCGGTGCTCAGCGCCGAAAACTCCTCGATGTCGGCCGGTGATCTGATCGAGGGCCAGGCGGTGGCCAGTGGCATGAGGATCGTCGCGCCAGGCTCGCTCATCTTCCTGCGCGCGCGCGGGTCGATGGACGAACGCCTAGCCGCGGCAAGGCTTGCGCAGCCGGTCCAGACGCCAACAGGCACCGAAACCTCAACGCCCACGACGGCCGCGACAACGCCCACAACACTCACGACGACCGCGACAACACCCACGACGACCACGACAACGCCCGAAGCGGGCGGCTAGCCGGTGCCGGGGGTCCAACGCCGGATAGGGGCGCTGTTCGGAGTGTTCTTCCTGCTGCTGGTGCTGGCGGCGGGACGCACTCTCTACCTGGGCTCCCTGCACAGCGCAACCCTGCGGCGGGCGGCTCGCAGCCAGCAGCTGACCTACGAAAAAGTGCCCGCCCAGCGGGGCACGATCACCGACCGTAACGGCGTGGACCTGGCGATCTCCGAACCGGCAGAGGATGTCTCGGCAACGCCGTACCTGATCAAGGACCCATTGAAGGCCTCACAGCAGCTGGCGCCGCTACTGGGCCGCTCCCAGGCGCAGGTGTTGGCGCGGCTGAGCGAGCACTCAGGCTTCGTTTACCTCGCCCGCGCGCTACCCGCAACGCGAGCGCGACAGGTGATGGGGCTGAAGCTCGAAGGTATCCAAGGCACCCCGACGATGCGCCGCGTGTACCCGCGCGGCACACTGGCCGCGCAGGTGCTGGGACTGGTGGGCAGCGAAGGTCACGCGCTTGGCCTCGAGTACTCGCTGGGCAGCGTGCTCGCGGGCAAGATCGGCGAACGGCGGGTGGTGAGCGATGCGATCGGCCAGCCGGTATCAATCGAGGAAGTCCACCACGAGGTGCCGGGCGCGCGCGTGGCGCTGACGTTGGACGCCAACATCCAGCAGCGCACCGAAGACGTGCTGGGGGCGGTGGGACTCAAGTTTCACCCCAAGGACGCCACGGCGATCGTGATGGACCCCAACACCGGAGCGATCCTGTCGATGGCCAACTGGCCACAGGTCAACGCCAACGACCCCGCCGGGTCATCCCCGGAAGCGCTTGAGAACCGCGCGGTGGGCTTCGACTACGAACCTGGCTCGACCTTCAAGTCGGTGACGGTCTCGGCCGCCTTGCAGGAAGGGCTCATCACGCCATCGACCGGCTTTGAAATACCCGACCAGATACAGGTCGCCGACCGCACCATCCATGACGACACCGAACACCCCGGTGAGTCCCTGACAACGGCGCAGATCCTTGCGCAGTCGAGCAACGTGGGTGCCGTGAAGATCGGCTTACTGGAGGGTGCCAACCGCTTCAGCCAGTGGGTGCGCCGCTTCGGCTTTGGCGCGCCCACAGGCATCGATCTGCCCGGCGAGGAGATCGGGCTGGTGCCGTCGCTGAGCCACTACTCGGGCTCCTCCATGGGCAACCTGCCGATCGGTCAGGGCGAGTCGGTGACGCCGATACAGATGGCGAGCGCCTACTCCGCGATCGCCAACGGCGGCATCCTGCGCGCACCGCACATCGTGCGCTCGATCGAAGGTAAGCCGACGCCTGAGCCCGCGGGCCGGCGTGTGATCTCATCGACAACTTCCGCCGAGTTGCGCCGCATGTTGGAAGGGGTGCTGGCGCCGGGCGGCACCGCCAGCGAGGTCTCGATCCCCGGCTACAAGCTGGCGGGTAAGACCGGTACTGCCAACAAGGTTGATCCCATGACGGGCGAATATTCCAAGAGCGCCTACGTGGCCTCATTCATGGGCTTCGCGCCGGCATCCGATCCAAAGCTGCTTTGTGCGGTGATCATCGACGAACCGCAATCGGGCTCGATCTTCGGCGGTGTCGTGGCCGCGCCGGCCTTCGGGCAGATCATGTCCTTTGCATTGCCCTATCTCGGCATCCCCCCAGGCTGATCCTGAGGGGCTGATCCGCCGGCCTCAGGGTGCCGAGCCGGAAACTAGACTCATCTCCTTGCCACTCTTGGTCATGACCCACGCTGGGAAGTGACCGCACGGGCATGAGAGACCATGAGACTCGCTGAGCTGATCCCTACGACTGCTCCCGGCTCTGAGGCCGTGGAGATCGCCGCGCTTGCCTATGACAGCCGCCAGGTGACGCCGGGTGCACTGTTCTTCTGCGTCACGGGAGAACGCAGCGACGGTCACGACTTCGCCGCGCAGGCCGTGGGTGCCGGGGCGGTGGCGCTGGTGGTGGAGCGCTCCTTGGATCTGGGGGTGCCCGAAGTGCTGGTGCCCTCGGCGCGTGCGGCAATGGGTCCGGTGGCGGCGCGCTTTCACGGCGATCCCTCGGCAGAGCTGCGCGTGGTTGGGGTGACGGGCACCAATGGCAAGACGACCACCGCCTATCTGCTGCGCGCGCTGCTGGAAGCGACGGGCGAGCGCTGTGGCCTGCTGGGCACGGTCGCATCGGTCATAGCGGGTGTCGAGCGGCCGGTCACCCACACGACGCCTGAGGCGATCGAGTTGCAGGGCGCCTTTCGCGCGATGCTTGACGGAGGAGAGAGCGCCTGTGCGATGGAGGTCTCATCGCACGCCCTGGAGATGGGACGGGTGGATGGCATCCACTTCGCCGTGGCCATCTTCACGAATCTCACGCAGGACCATCTCGACTTCCACGCCGACATGGAGCAGTACTTTCAGGCCAAGCGGCGGCTCTTTATGCCGGAGCCCGCGCTGGAGTCATCCGCGCCCAGCAAGCCACCTGCGATCGTCGTCGTCAACATCGATGACCCCTACGGACAGCGACTGGCTGCAGAGTTGCCTGGTGCTGTGAGCTTTGCGATCGAGAATCAGGCCGATTACCGCGCCCGTGATGTGCGCATGGACTTCTCCGGGTGCCGCTTTGTCCTTGAGACCCCGCAGGGGGAGCGTTCGGTGGCGTTGCCGCTGCCCGGGCGCTTCAACGTCGCCAACGCACTGGCCGCGCTGGCGGCCAGTCACGCGATGGGCGCCGATCTGGACACGCTTGTGGCCGCGTTGGAGCGCGGTGTGCGCGTGCCCGGGCGCTTTGAGCCGGTGCAGGAGGGACAGGACTTTGCGGTGCTCGTGGACTACGCGCATACCCCGGATTCGCTTGAGAATGTGCTGCGCGCGGCCCGCGAGCTGGCCCAAGGTCGGGTGGTGTGCGTGTTCGGTGCCGGCGGCGACCGCGATCGCGGTAAGCGGCCCTTGATGGGTGAGATCGCGGCGCGTTTGGCGGATGTGGTCGTGGTCACTTCCGACAATCCGCGTTCTGAGTCTCCTGAGGGGATCGTGGCGGAGATCGTGGCAAGGATCGATCCGAGCGGGACGGTGCAGGTAGAGGTCGATCGACGGGCCGCTATCGGCAAGGCCATCGCCTTGGCTCGCACCGATGATGTGGTGGTGATTGCCGGTAAGGGTCACGAGCAGGGGCAGGAGTTTGAGGCCGGTCACAAGCTGCCCTTCGATGACGTCACCGTCGCGCGAGAAGCGCTGCGGATGCGACACGCGCAAGCGGCAGAGGCCGCCGCGTGATCGATTGGGACGCGGCACATCTCGCCCAGGTGGCCGGAGCGCATCTGCTGATTGAGACGGCACCAGGCCCCAGGCGGGCGATTATCGACTCACGCCAGGTGCAGCCGGGCGACCTGTTCATCGGGCTTGCCGGTGAGCGCGAGGACGGCGGCCTATATGCCAGGCAGGCGCTCCAGGCGGGCGCCTGGGGTGTGCTCGTGACGCCTGAGCACGCCGAGCCCCTTGCGGCCGAGGCACAAGGCGCTGTGCTGGCCCATCCCGATCCGCTCGCTGCCTTGCAGGCGCTGGCCAGTGCTTGGCGGCTGAAGCTGGGCGCGAAGGTCGTGGCGATCACCGGCTCTACCGGCAAGACCTCTACCAAGGACATTCTCGCTGCTGTATTGGGTGGACAACTGCGCACGGTGGCGAGCCCGCAGAATCTCAATACCGAGATCGGTCTGCCCTTGGCGGTACTGGCGGCGCCGCCCGGAACAGAGGCACTGGTGCTTGAGATGGCGATGCGCGGGCAGGGACAGATCGCAGAGCTGATGGAGATCGCCCAGCCGGATGTGGGGATGATCGTCAACGTAGGCCCCGTACACCTTGAGCTGCTGGGCTCATTGGAGGCGATAGCGGCGGCCAAGGCAGAGTTGATCGCCGGCCTGAACGCTGGCAGCACGGTGGTGCTGCCATATGGCGAGCCACTGCTGGCGCCGCATCTCCGCGAGGACCTACGAACCGTCACCTTTGGCGATGGCGGAAACGTGCGCCTGATCGCCCAAGAGGCCGGGGAGATCGTGGTGGGGATAGACGACGAGCGCATCGCGCTGCGGCCTTCCTTCGCTCAGTCCCATAACCTGCTCAACCTGCTGGCCGCGGTTGCTGGCGCACGCGCACTGGGCGTCACCCCCGAGGGCAGGGTGGAGGTGGCCTTCTCAGCGCTGCGCGGCCAACGCATCGCACTCCAGGACGAGATTGTGCTGATCGACGATTGCTACAACGCCAACCCGATGTCGATGCGCGCGGCGCTCGAGGATCTCGCCGCCAGCGCACCGGCCAGGCGCGTGGCGGTGCTGGGTGACATGCTCGAGCTGGGCTCGGGTGAGAAGGATTTCCACCGCGAGGTTGGCGCATATGCGCAGCAGCTAGGGGTGGAGCTGCTGCTGACCGTCGGCCCGTTGGCGGCCGAGATGGGGCAGGGATTCCAGGTGGGAGAGATCCATCGCGTGCCCGACGCCGACGCGGCGGCGAAGCTGTTGCCCACGCTGTTGCGCCCGCAGGACACCGTGCTCGTGAAGGGCTCGCGCGGCGTGGGGCTTGAGCGAGTAGGACAAACACTGAGCAACGAGGAGAGCTGATGGGGCGCGTTCTGATCGGGGGGACAGCCGCGCTGCTGATCTGCATCTTCCTGAGCCCCAAATTCATCGAGTTCCTGCGACGGCGCGAGTTCGGCCAGCAGATCCGCGCGGAGGGCCCCGAGGGCCATCATCAGAAGGCCGGCACACCGACGATGGGCGGGGTGATCATCTTCCTGGCGATCTCCATCCCCTTCCTGATCCTCTCAAGCTACGACTGGCGCTCGGTGGGGGTGTTTGGCGCGGCGGTGGCCTGCGCGCTGCTGGGCTTCGCCGATGACTACACCAAACTCGTCAGGCGCCGCTCGCTAGGCCTGCGCGGGCGCACCAAGCTGATAGTGACAATCGCGATCTCGCTCGGCCTATGGTTCATTGCCAGCCACGAGGCGCACTTGGCCAGCACGCTGCGACTGCGCTTCGTCGATTACCAAATAGACCTAGGTCCCTTCTACCCGGTGCTGATCTACCTCGTGGTGGCGGGCACCACCAGTGGCGTGAACCTCACCGACGGTCTCGACGGGCTCGCGGCCGGCTGCACGGCGATCGTGCTGTTGGCGTACATCGGCATCACCTTCGTGGCCACCGACTACGACCTGGCGATGCTGGCCGGCTGCGTGGTGGGCGCCTGCGTGGGCTTTCTGTGGTTCAACGCCTTCCCCGCCACGATCTTCATGGGCGACACCGGCGCGCTGGGATTAGGGGGCGCGATCGCAGGCCTGGCGGTGATGACCAAGACTGAGGTGCTGTTGATCCTGCTCGGCGGCATCTTCGTGATCGAGGCTCTGTCGGTGGTGATCCAGGTGGTCTCCTTCCAGACCACACGCAAGCGCGTCTTCCTGATGGCGCCCATTCATCACCATTTCGAGCTGCGCGCGTGGTCGGAGACCAAGATCATCCTGCGTTTCTGGATCGTCGCCGCGATCTGTGCCGCGATCGGCTTCACGCTCTACCACTCAAGCCTGCATTGAAGCCCCGTCCACCGCTTCCGCCTGGACCATTCCTGATCGTCGGTCTCGCTCGCTCGGGTATAGCGGCCGCGCTCGTGCTGCGCCGGCGTGGAGAGGAGGTCATCGGCGTTGATGCCGGCGCCCCGCAGGATCTCGGCGCGCTGCGCGAGGAGGGCGTGGAGGTGCATCTGCAAGCCGACGGCCTGCCTGAGTTGGAGCGCATAAGGGCGGTCGTCAAGAGTCCCGGGGTTCCCGCGCAGGCGCCGGTCATCGCACAGGCACGCGCAAGGGGGATACCTGTGTTGGGCGAGCTGGAGCTGGCCTGGCGCCTGCTGCCCAACGAGTTCATCGCCGTAACGGGCACCAACGGCAAGACCACCACGACGGAGCTGATCGGCCACATCCATCGCGAGGCCGGCCTGCCCGTAGCCGTTGCCGGCAATGTGGGCACGGCACTCAGCAGTCTGATCGGGCAGATCGAGCAAGAGGCCACGATCGTCTGTGAGACCTCCTCCTTCCAGCTCGAAGACACCCTCGCCTTCGCGCCCGAGGCGGCAGTGCTGCTCAACCTCACACCCGACCATCTCAATCGTCATGGCACGATGCAGGCATACACGGCCGCGAAGCTTGAGATCTTTGCTCGCCAGGGCGCAGAGGACCTATCGGTGCTGCCTCTGCGTCCGCCAAGCGATGGCCAAGAATCAAACAAAAACGCTTGGCCGTCCAAAGGGATCGGTGGTCAGGCGCGGGGGGTGCTTTTCGGTGAAGGTCAGGGTGCGGATCTGTCAAAGCAAGACGGTCAGCTGTGGTGGCAAGGCCGATCCTTGCTGCCTATCGATGAGCTGCGTATTCGCGGCGAGCACAACGTCGAGAATGCGATGGCAGCCGCCGCCGTCTGTCTCGCGCGGGGCGTGGAGCCCGACGCCGTGTGTCGCGGCCTGCGTACCTTCGGCGGCGTCCCGCACCGCCTGGAGGAGGTTGCCAGCCGCGACGGCGTGCTCTACGTCAACGATTCCAAGGCCACCAATGTCGCCTCCACACTTGTCGCCCTACGCGCGTTTCCCGGCGCTGGCCTGCACCTGATCCTCGGAGGCCAAGGCAAGGATCAGGACTTCCTGCCACTGCGCGCGGCCGTTGAGCAGAGCTGCCGTGCGGTCTATCTGATCGGCGAAGACGCGCCACTGATCGCCAAGGCGTTTGCGTCTATCGGCGTGCCTGTGCACGGATGCGAGACGCTGGAGCGGGCGCTTGACGCCGCGAGTGCCACGGCCGTCGATGGCGAGGTCATCCTGCTCTCCCCGGGCTGTGCCAGCTTTGACCAGTTCGCTGACTTCGAAGCCCGCGGCGAACGGTTCAGGGAGCTCGTGAGTAGGTAGGACTCCAATCGGATCTCGAGCGAGGGAGGCATCCGTCGCTCCCCGTCGAAGTGAGCGGGGATGCCCCCAACAGCACGCGGAGCCAACGCCAAAGCCAGGTCCTTAGGCGCTCGCCCGCGAAGCAAGAGCAAGGGGACAAAGAGCGTGGCAGCGGGACAGCCGCTTGAGCACCGCATCCTGCTGACGGCCACGCTATGCCTGCTGGCATTCGGTGCGGTGATGGTCTACAGCGCCTCCTCGGCGCCGTCGTTGTTGCAAGGCCACGGTAGTGGCAGCTCTTATCTGGTCAAGTACGTGCTGTTCGGCGGCGTGGGACTGGTGCTGATGAACCTGCTGGCACGCGACGGGGTCAAGTGGGTGCAGAGCATCACGGGACCGCTGCTGGTGGTGTCCTTCCTGCTGGTGCTGGCGGTCTATATCCCGCACGTGGGGGTGCGCGTCAACGGGGCGCGGCGCTGGATCGGGCCAGGGGTCCTTCAGTTTCAGCCCTCGGAGCTTTTGAAGATCGCGCTGGTTCTGTATACGGCAACGCTGCTGGCGCGCAAGCCCAAGCGCGTGCTGGACCTGCGCGAGCTGTCGCGGCCGTTGCTGGTGGTGGTGGGCGGCGCGTGTCTGCTGGTGGCGATGCAGCCGGATCTGGGTACGGCGCTGACGATCGCCTTCACGGTCTGCGCGCTGCTGGTGGTGGCCGGGATGCCCGGGCGCAACCTCGCGATCCTGGCGGGATCGGCGTTTGGGCTGATCGTCTTCTATGCACTGGTCAAGCCCTACGCGCGAGCGCGCCTGACCTCCTTTCTCGATCCCTGGGCGCACGCATCGGGCAGCGGCTTTCAAGCGGTGCAAGGGCAGATAGCGATCGGCTCAGGAGGCCTGTTCGGCGTGGGGCCCGGACAGTCGGTGCAGAAGATCTTCTACCTGCCCGAGGCACAGACGGACTTCATCCTGGCCGTGATCGGCGAGGAGCTGGGGGTGGTAGGGGTCTGCGCCCTGCTGTCGCTCTACGGCCTGATCGGCTACGCCGGCTTGCGGGCGGCCAAGAAGGCGCGCAGTCTCTACAGCGCGCTGATCGCCACGGGCGTAACCGCACTGATCATCTCCCAGGCGCTGCTCAACGTGTTCGCGGTACTTGGCCTGGCTCCCCTGACGGGAGTGCCGCTGCCGTTCGTCTCCTACGGCTCAAGCAGCCTGATCGTGATGCTGTGCGCGATGGGTCTGTTGCTCAATGTGGCGGCCGGGGGCAGCGCGCACGTGCGCGCTGTAGGCGACACGCGCAAGCGCGAATCGGCAGGATGGGCGCGTGAGCGCAGCAGCAAAGCGGATAGTGATCGCCGCCGGGGGGACGGCCGGGCACGTGGTGCCGGCGCTCGCGGTGGCCGCCGCGCTGCGGGCTGAAGGAGCCGAGGTCGCTTTCATCGGCGGCGAGCGCGCGGAGGCGGAGCTGGTGCCCAAGGCGGGCTATCGCTTCAGCACGATCGGCGTGGAAGGTCTCAGTCGCACCAACCCGCTGAAGGCCCTTCGCTCACTGGTGCGGGCCGGCGCGGCGGTATTTCGTGCGAGAGCGCTGCTGGGAGAACTGCGCCCACAGGCCGTGCTCGGAGGCGGGGGCTATGTGGCAGGCCCGGTGGGAGTGGCGGCGCTGACGCGGCGCATACCGCTGGTGCTGAGTGAGGCCGACAGTCACCTGGGTCTGACCAATCGCGCGCTGGCGCCGCTGGCCAGACGAGTGTGCTTGGCCTTCCCGATCGAGGGACGTGACAGCGCTCGTTACCGCGTGACAGGTCGACCGATCCCAGCCTCAAATTACGACCGCAACGCAGCGCGCGAGCGCTTGGAGATAGCCCCAGAGGAGACCTGCGTGCTGATCTTCGGAGGTTCCTTAGGGGCACGCTCGATCAACCTGGCGGCGATCGAGGCGTTCACAGGCGCGGCCTTCCATGTGCTGCATGTCTGCGGCAAGCGTGACTATCCAGAGCTGGCCGGCAGAGAGTTGCCTGAAAGATACGACCTGCGCGAGTACCTGGATCTGGAGGAGTTCGCCGACGCACTGAGCGCCGCCGATCTGGTGGTGGCGCGCGCGGGAGGCTCGGTGTTCGAGATCGTCGCCCACGGCCTGCCGGCGATCCTCGTGCCCTATCCGCACGCCGCGGCCGACCATCAGAGCGCCAATGCGCGCTGGATGGCCCAAGGCGGCGCGGCGGTGGTGCTGGCCGATCACGAGCTGACCTCCGCGCGCCTGGCGCGCGAGGTAGCAGGGCTGCTGGCCGATCGCGCGCGCCTGGCGGCAATGGCTGCCGCCGCACGCCGGCTGGCTCGCCCCGAGGCGGCCGCGGAGGTAGCCCAGGAGCTGTTGCAGGCGGCGCGGCAATGAGCGGGCCATGGAATGGGCGGCGGATGCACTTCGTAGGCGTGGGGGGTGCGGGGATGAGCGGATACGCGCGCGCCGCACACGCCTTGGGGGCACAGGTCAGCGGCTCCGATCGCGCCGACTCCCCTTATCTGGAGCGCCTGCGGGCGGATGGAGTGCTAAGAGCGAGCATCGGCCACGCGGCCGCGAACGTGCCTGGGGGGGACGGGGTGGAGGTGGTGTATTCAAGCGCGGTGGCAGCCGAGAACCCTGAGCGCGAAGCGGCGCGCGAGCGGGGCCTGGCCGAGCGCCCCCGCGCCGAGCTGCTGGGCGAACTGACAGCGCTCAAGCGCACGATCGCCGTGGCAGGCACACACGGCAAGACGACGACCTCGGCGATGCTGGTGCACGCGCTGCGCGGAGCGGGCCTGAACCCGGGCTGGCTGGTTGGTGGCGAGGTGGGCGGGGGGCTGCCCAACGCACAATGGGAAGCGGGCGAATGGCTCGTGGTGGAGGCCGATGAGTCCGACCGCTCGATGCTGAGCCTGACGGTTGAGATCGCGGTGGTGACCAATGTGGAGCTCGATCACCACGCCACCTATGGCTCGCTGGCTGAGCTGCACAAGGTCTTCCGGGCATTCCTGGCGGCGGCTCCCAAGGCGGTGGTCTGGGATCGCCCGGAGCTGATCGCGCTGTGCCCGGGCAACGCAAGCCCGCCTGGCGAGAAGGAGCAGCAGCAGGTGCTGGTCCTCTACGACGCCCCCAATCCTGAGCTCAGCGCGGGAGGCTCACATTTTCAGTGGCACGGGCACGAGGTCCGGTTGGCGGTGCCGGGCGCGCACAACGCACTCAACGCCAGTGGCGCGCTGGAGGCCGCTCATCTGGCCGGCGCGGACATGCCGCGGGCGATCGCGGGTTTGGCCGCCTTCACCGGCGCGGAGCGGCGCTTCCAGCGCCTGGGCGAAACCCTCACGGGGGCAGTGCTCTACGAGGACTACGCCCACCACCCCACCGAGATAGAGGCAACCCTGAAAGCGGCCCGCACGCTGCCCCACAAGCGCCTGGTGGCGGTGTTCCAGCCTCATCTGTACTCGCGCACCGAGCAGCTGGCCCGCGAGTTGGGCCAGGCGCTGGCGCTTGCGGACGTGGTGGTAGTGACAGGCATCTACCGGGCACGCGAGCGCGGGGAGGACCACCCGGGCGTAAGCGGCCTGATGGTCGCCGAGGCCGCCGCGGATGCGGGCCACGGCAGAACGGTCTACTGGCTGCCCACCCTCACCCAGGCGCTGCCCGTCCTGCGCGGCGTGCTGCGCGGTGGCGACCTGTGCCTGGTGATGGGGGCCGGCGATGTCAACACACTGGGACAGCAACTGGTGCTGAGGTGAGCACGGTCCCCGCAAGCGTGCGTCATGACTACCCACTGGAGCGTCTGGCGACGGTACGCACGGGTGGGCCCGCTGAGCACTTCGCGCGCGCGGGCAGCGAGGGCGAGTTGCGGGAGTTGCTGTCGTGGGCACGCGCCAATGAGCAGTCCGTGGCTGTAGTCGGTTCCGGCTCGAACCTGCTGATTGCCGACTCTGGCGTGCGTGGGTTGGTGCTCAAGCTCGATCGAGAGCTTTCAAATATTGATTTGGATGGGTTGCGCTTGGTGTGTGGAGGCGGAGCGCGGCTGCCGGCGGTGGCAGCGAATGCCGCGCGGGCTGGTTTGTCCGGCATCGAGTTCGGCGTCAACATCCCCGGCACCGTGGGGGGAGCGGTGCGCATGAACGCCAACGCCTATGGCGGCGAGCTGGCGAGCGTCCTGGAGTGGGCGCAGATCCTCAGCGCCGATGGCTGCGAGCGCCGAGGTCCCGAGCAGTTGGGGTTCGGCTACCGCCATTCCAACCTCAAGGAGGGGGAAATCGTGCAGCGCGTGTCCTTCCTGCTCCAGGAGGGGGACCCCGAGCAGGTCAAAGAGACCCTGGAGGAGATGCGCCGCCGCCGCCATGAGGCCCAGCCACAGGGCATAAAGACGTTCGGCTCGACTTTCAAGAACCCAGAGGACGCGCGCGCGGAAGGTCGCAGTGCCGGGCTGCTGCTGTCCGAGGCGGGCTGCAACGGCCTGCAGGTGGGCGGCGCGCGTTTCGCGCCCAAGCACGCCAATTTCATCGAGAACACCGGCACGGCCACCACAGCCGACATCGTGGAGCTGATGGCGCTCGGTAGGCAGCGCGTGCTTGAGCGTTGCGGGGTCATGCTGGAGCCTGAGGTGCAGACGCTCGGTCCTGTGCGCTTCCCATGGGCGTAGGGTGAGGGCCGCCTGGTGTGAGGCATCGGGATGCGTCGGTACGGTCCGTCGATGCCCACTGGCCCAAGGAAACCGATCGCAGCCAGGCCCGTGTGGGAGAGCGGTGCCAGGGTCAGGTTCCACTACACCCAGCCCGACTTCGCTGAACTGATCCTGGCTG
The DNA here is from genome assembly GCA_963743165.1 of uncultured Solirubrobacterales bacterium. Taxonomy (GTDB): domain Bacteria; phylum Actinomycetota; class Thermoleophilia; order Solirubrobacterales; family Solirubrobacteraceae; genus Palsa-744. The sequence goes on along the minus strand of CAVUOP010000003.1, from coordinate 103,453 downwards.
AACAGGCCTACCGCGTTTCGGCACAGGAGGGTCGCGCTGGGCACGGGTTGTACGTGACGTTGGCTCGGCCGGGATCGATGTCCGATGAGGCGCTGCTTGGCCTTTGTTCACGCGCCCCCGCCCCGCCCTATTCGTAGAGGGCGTGGTGGTGCTTCGCGACGACGCCTTCTCGTGGGTGCGGTATGCGCCCCGCAAGTATGTCTATCGGACTAGGCCGTCGGCGATCCTGGATCTCTCGCTGTGCTCGTTGGTGTCGGCGCTCGTCGTCGGGGGGCTTGGCTGTGGTCTGAGGGTATCTACGGCTGAGCAGCGATCCCATGCTATTCTGACATCAGAAAGTCAATTTAGTCGAGGTCGATAATGCCCAAAGCCATCTTGTCCAACCCTCTCCCGCTGGTCCGTGCGGATGGCCACGGCTACTCCTATGACGGGAAGTCGGTCGAGGGCTTCGCAGACAATCGCGAGCTGCCGTTTCAGGTACGGGTACGGCTCGCGCGGCTCGCCGAGCACTATGTGCCGAAGAAGCTTTCAAGCGCCCAGCGGGAGCTGCTTTCCTCGCCGCAGGCCGAGCGCGATGCCTCAAGGCGGCCATCTGCGGCTCAGGAGGGCTTTCAGGCCGACGAGGAGGAGGCTGCGCGGGCGTGGGAGGAGGGTGTCTACGCCGAGCTGTCCGCCGAGCAGCAGGCGTGGGTCTCAAAGCCTAGTCGTCATTCCGCTCTGCCTGATTCCGCGCGTTATCCGCTGACGCTCGGCCAGTTGCACCTATTGACGGGGGCGAGTGAGCGTCAGCTTCGCCACTGGACCGACGAGGATTTGATTCCGGCGCACCGCGCGGGAACACACCGCCGCTTCTATAGCGCAGCTGCCGCGCGGGCGTTGCTGCTAACGCGGATGACGCCACAGCAGGTGGCGTCCTTGATCGCGCTGCGTCGTGGAGGCGATCCCGGCAGGCGTCTGGCCGTGCTGATTGGCAGCGTCATTGTGAGTGCTGCCGACCGTGCAGACATGACCGAGCAGGAGCGCAGCGACATCCTCCGGTGTGCGCGAGCGTTGGTCGATCACCGCGACGCACTGGCCGGCAAAGCCGCAGCCTGAAACAGGTCGCCTACGACCTCGTAGGGATTTGATCGCATGGGTCGAAGGAGGAAGGAGTGGATCGCTCTCTCGCTCTGCGCCTTCCTCGCTCGGCCGTGATCTCCATGCCGCGCCGGCCGCTTCTGTGGCTGGCCGTTGCGCTGCTGGCGCTGCCCGCTCTCGGTGGAACGTGGATGTGGCTGCGCGACTCTTCGCTGGTATCGGTCGAGCATGTCCACATCAGCGGCGCTCACGGTCCCGACGCGCGTGCCATTCGCACGGCGCTCGATGAAGCGGCTGGGCATATGAGCACGCTGCACGTGAAGATGAGCACGCTGCGGGCCGCTGTGGCTCCGTTCCGTGTGGTGCGCGATCTGAAGGTCAGCAGCGGCTTCCCCCATACCCTCAGCATCCGCGTGATCGAGCAGCCGCCGGTAGCCGCGCTTACGGTGGGAGGCGTCAAGACGGCTGCCGCTGCTGACGGCGTGGTGCTCGGCCCCAGCTTGCTCAGCGCCTCGTTGCCCGTGGTGTCGGGCGCCAGCAGCGACCCCATCGGCACAGGTCAGGTCAAGAGCGCCGCGACGCTGGCCGCGCTGAGCGTTCTCGGTGCGGCGCCACCGGCATTGGTGGGCTGGGTGACGCGGGTGTATACCGGCAAGGAAGGGCTGACGGTGGCGATGCGTAATGGCCTGTCGCTGTATTTCGGAGACGCCAGCCTTGTGCATGCCAAGTGGCTGTCGGCAGCACGCGTGCTGGCCGATCCGAGCTCGCAAGGCGCTTGGTATGTAGACGTGCGTTTGCCCGAGCGCCCTGCCGTTGGACTGGCTGCCGGCACCTCTAGCTTGACGGGCTCTACGAGCAGCCCCACCCAGGTCAGCGCCTCAGACCCGACCGCTGCCTCGCTTGCGGCCAGTCTGGCCGAAGCGGTCAGCGGAGCGCCTACGCAACAGACCTCTAGCGCGGAACCTGCTGCATCCACCCAGTCCTCTGCGGCCGAAACTGCAGTGCCTGCCAAGACCCCCCCGGCGGAACCCGAAGCGCCCGCCAAGAGTTCCGTCCCAGAACCTGCGGGCTCCAGCCAGTCTCCTCCAACGGCAGCAACGGAAGTCTCAAGCTCAACTGGAGGCTCAGGGTAGCAAAAAGCCAATTCTCAGGTACTCCTATAGACTTGTGGGATCTGCAACGAATCTTGCGAGATTCGACGTTTACGTTGACAGGGCGAAGTTCCCTGCATAACGTGCACATCTCGGTGGTTCGGCGAGCAGTGCCCATCGAACCCTTAACAACTACTCAAGGCTTCGGACAGACACCATGGAGAGCGGCGGCGGATACCTAGCGGTCATCAAGGTTGTGGGAGTGGGCGGTGGCGGCACCAATGCCGTCAGCCGGATGGTTGATGCCGGTGTGCACGGCGTGGAGTTCATCGCTGCCAACACCGATGCCCAGGCGCTCGCGATGTGCGACGCCGACATCAAGCTCAACATCGGGCACGAGTCCACGCACGGACTCGGCGCCGGCGCCAACCCCGAAGTCGGCCTCGGTGCCGCCTCGGAGTCGCGCGATGACATCAAGGAGGCGCTGAAGGGCGCGGACATGGTGTTCGTCACCGCGGGCGAGGGCGGAGGCACCGGTACCGGTGCGGCGCCGGTCATCGCTGAGATCGCCAAGAACGAGATCGGCGCGCTCACCGTTGGCGTCGTCACGCGCCCGTTTGACTTCGAGGGCACCCAGCGCGCCCGTATGGCCTCGGAGGGCATCGATCGCCTGCGCGAGGTTGTGGACACGCTGATCGTGATCCCCAATGAGAAGCTGCTGGCGGTCGTCGAGCGCCGCACATCGATGCTCGACGCCTTCCGCGAAGCCGACGACGTGCTGCGCCAGGGCATCCAGGGCATCACCGACCTGATCACGATTCCCGGCCTCATCAACCTGGACTTCGCCGATGTGCGCACGATCATGCAGGACGCCGGCTCCGCGCTGATGGGCATCGGCACCGCCTCAGGCGAGAACCGCACCGCCGAGGCAGCCAAGGTCGCGATCTCCTCGCCGCTCCTGGAGGAGTCCGTCGAGGGCGCCACGGGCATCCTGCTCAACATCACCGGCGGCAAGGAGCTGGGGCTGTTCGAGGTCAACGAGGCGGCGGAGATCATTCAGAACGCCGCCGACCCGAACGCCAACATCATCTTCGGGGCCGTGATCGACGAGACCCTGGGCGACGATGTGCGCGTGACAGTCATCGGCACCGGCTTCGATCATCGGGCGGGTGGATTCCGGTCAAGCGCGCGCCGCGAGCGCACGAGCCGCCCCGACCGCGGCCCGCGCATCGGAGATCGTGAGCGCTCGACGCTCAAGATCTCTGACGATGACATCGACGTGCCGCCGTTCCTGCGCTGATCGAGAGTCCCTACCGGAGCCTTCGATAGCCTGGCCGGCATGTCCGCCCAGTCCTCCTCGGAGCTCCTGCGCACACCCCTGTTCGAGCGCCATCAGGCGGCCGGGGCCAAGCTTGTGCCCTTCGCCGGCTGGGAGATGCCCGTGCAGTACGCAGGCATCCGCGAGGAGCACCTGGCGGTGCGCGGAGGGTGTGGGATCTTCAACGTCTCACACATGGGCGAGATCGAGACTTCAGGCCTACAAGCGCTGGAGTTCCTGCAGCGGCTGCTGTCCAACAACGTCGCCAAGATTCCTGTGGGCGGAGCGCAGTACAGCGTGCTCTGCCAGGAGGACGGCGGGGTGCTCGACGATCTCTTCACTTACCGCCTCGATGAGCAACGCTATCTGACGGTCACCAATGCCGCCAACCATCAGCAGGACCTGGATTGGTTCCGCGAGCACGCCGAGGGCTTTGATGTGCGGATCGAGGACCGCTTGCACGACTACGCGATGCTCGCCGTGCAGGGTCCCCACGCGCGCGAGATCGTAGGCGCTCTTGCCGAGGCTTTGCTGCCGGCGCGGATGACGGCCACCGCGGGTCGGATCGCCGGCATCGCGGCGCTGGTATGCGGCACGGGTTACACCGGCGAGGATGGCGTCGAGTTGTTGGTTGCGCCTGAGGACGCTCCGGCGCTATGGGACGCGCTCCTCGCCGCGGGCGCCACTCCCGCGGGTCTCGCCGCGCGCGACACCTTGCGCCTTGAGGCCTGTTTTCACCTTTATGGCAACGACCTCACGAGCGAGCGCAACCCTATTGAAGCTGGGTTGGGGTGGTGCTGCAAAGAGGACACGGGCTTCATCGGCAGCGATTCCGTAGGGTCGATGCGCGAGGCTGGGCCGCCTGAAAAGCTCGTCGCCTTCGCGCTCGATGGCCCCGGCATCGCGCGCCAGGGGAACGCGATCGTCGGCGGAGGGGTGGTGAGTAGTGGCACGCTCTCTCCTTGTCTGGGTATCGGCATTGGCATGGCCTATGTGCCCGCGGAGCGGGCGGCTGTGGGCAGTCCACTGGAGGTCGATGTGCGTGGTCGCATACGCTCCGCCACCGTGCGTTCCAAACCGTTCGTGACCAAGAGGAGCAACGATGGCTGAGGCGAGCTACCCCGATGACCTGCTCTACCACGCCGAGCATGACTGGGCGCGGATTGAGAATGATGAGGCCGTGCTTGGCATTACGTGGTACGCGCAGGATGCGCTGGGCGAGGTTGTTTTCTTCGATCCGCCAGCGGTGGGGAGCGCTCTTTCGCAGGGCGAGCCCTACACCGAGGTTGAGTCAGTCAAGGCCGTCTCGGATGTAGTCGCACCACTCTCTGGAGAGATCGTGGCTGTCAACGAGGCCCTAGCCGACAGTCCACAGGCGATCAATGAGGACCCTTATGGGGAGGGCTGGTTGGTGCGCGTGCGGCTGTCCGACACCGCAGAGAGCGATGCGTTAATGAATGCCGCCGCCTACACGGCCACCCTAGGTGGCTAGGCTCAAAGAGTCTTGAGCCGCTACACCGCCACCACCCCCGCAGATCTCGAAGCGATGCTCGACGCCATCGGCGTCGGCTCGGTGGGAGAGATCTTTGACCGGCAGATCCCCGCGCCCGTAAGGCTTGGGCGGCCGCTAGATCTGCCCGCGGGTCTGCCCGAGCAGGATGTCTATGAGCACCTGCGCACATTGGCCCGGCGCAATGTCAGCGCTGAGGATGAGCTGTGCTTCCTGGGGGCCGGTATGTACGACCACTACGTGCCCTCGCTCGTGGACATGCTGATGGAGCGCTCGGAGTTCCTTACGCCCTACACCCCCTACCAGCCGGAGATCTCGCAGGGGGGACTGCAGGTCATGTTCGAGTACCAGACGGCGATCTCCGAGCTGACCGCGCTGCCGGTCTCTAATGCCTCGGTGTATGAGGGACCCTCGGCGGTCGCCTCCGCCGGGTACATGGCGAGGCTGCACAACGGGCGCGGACGTTTCGTTGTCTCCGCTGGGCTGCACCCGCACTCGATCGCGACGCTGCGCACCTATGCGCACGGCTTCGGCGTCGAAGTCATAGAGGTGCCGTTGCGTGAAGGTGTCACTGACATCGAAGCGTGGGCAGCCGCGATCGACGAGGACACATCCGCCGCGTTCTTCGCCCAGCCCAACTTCTATGGCGCCGTCGAGGATGCCGCCGCGCTGAGCGCCGCGGCCAAGACCGCTGCGGAGAAGGCACCCGTCGTCATCGCCCAGGTCGACCCGCTCACGCTGGGCATCCTCGCCCCCCCTGGCGACTGCGGCGTGGACGTCGCCGTAGGGGAGGGGCAGTCGCTTGGCAACCGCCTGGACTACGGTGGGCCTTCCTTTGGCTTCTTCGCTGCGCGCGAGGAGTTCCTGCGGCGCATGCCCGGGCGCATCGCGGGGGAAACCCGCGATGTCGACGGCCGCCGCGGCTTCGTACTCACATTGCAGACCCGCGAGCAGCACATCCGCCGCGCCAAGGCCACCTCCAACATCTGCACCTCGCAGGCGCTCAATGCGCTTGCCGGGGTCGTCTATCTGTCGTGGCTCGGACGGCAGGGGATCGTGGAGCTGGGGGAGATGCTGCTCGCGCGCACCCACTACGCCCTGCAGACGTTGACCGAACTGGAGGGCGTGGAGGCGCTGCACTCCTCCTCCTCCTCCTCCTCCTCCCAGCCCGTCATCCGTGAGTTCGCACTTCGGCTTGACGCCGATGTCGCCACGGTCAGGGAGCGCTGCGCCGAGCACGGCGTCAACCCAGGCGCGGATCTGTATGCCCTGACCGGGCGCGAGGAGGACCGCGGGGGGCTGCTCGTGGCCATCACCGAGCGGCGCACGCGCGCCGACATCGACCGGCTCGCCGACGTGCTGGGAGCCGCGGTGGCCAGCGAGCGCCAAGGTCAGGCGGTGGGCGCGTGAGCGCTGCCACAACCACACCTCCCGCGGGTACTGGGTTGAGCGAGACATCGCTGCAGCGCGAACCTGCCGTGACCATCTTCGAGCGTGGTGCGCCCGGGCGCAGGGCCTTCCAGTGCCCCGAGCTGGACGTGCCCGCGGTGGACCCTCATGAGTTGCTGCCTGCCCACTTGCGTCGCTCGACGCCACCCGCGTTGCCGGAAATCTCAGAGCCCGAGATCGTGCGCCACTACGTGCGCCTCTCCAAGCGCAACTTCGATCTGGACTCGGGCTTCTACCCGCTGGGCTCCTGCACGATGAAGCACAATCCGCGGCTGCATGAGCGCGTTGCCGCGCTCCCCGGCCATGCTCGCCTGCATCCGTTGCAGGACCCGGCGCGTGCGCAGGGGGCGCTTGAGCTGATGTGGAATCTGGAGCGCGCGCTGTCGGAGATCTCAGGCCTGCCGCATGTCTCGCTGCAGCCTTCCGCCGGCTCGCATGGCGAGCTTGCCGGCGTGCTGCTGACCCGCGCCTATCACGAGGATCGAGGCGAGACGCGCCACAAGGTGCTGACCCCCGACACCTCGCACGGCACCAATCCGGCCACCGTCACGATGGCCGGCTTCGAGGTCGTTGCCCTGGCCACCAATCCCGACGGTGGCATCGATCTGGATGATCTGCGCGCCAAGGCCGACAGCGACGTTGCCTGCCTGATGCTCACCAACCCCAACACCTTGGGGCTGTTCGATCCCAACATCGTTGAGATCGCCGAGATCGTGCACGGCGTCGGGGCCACGCTCTATTACGACGGCGCCAACCTCAACGCGATCATGGGGCTCTCCCGGCCGGGCGACATGGGTTTTGACATCGTGCACTTCAACCTGCACAAGTCCTTCACCCAGCCTCACGGTGGCGGTGGACCCGGGTCTGGGCCGATCGCGGTCTCCGAGCGCATCGCGCCGTACCTGCCGGTTCCGATCGTTACACGCGACGAAGATGGCCACTTTGACCTCGACTACGAGCGCGCGCAGTCGATTGGACGCCTGCGCGGCTTCCAGGGCAACTACGGCTGCTTTGTGCGCTCCTACGCCTATATCTGCTCACTCGGTGCTGAGGGTCTGAAGGACGCCTCGGAGACCGCAGTGCTCAATGCCAACTATCTGCTGGCGCGCTTGAAGCAGGCAGGCGTGGCGGAGTACCTGCCACTCGCCTACGGCAAGCTCTGTCTGCACGAGTTCGTTCTATCCGGCGGCCCTATGAAGCGTGAGCTGGGGCTGAAGACGCTGGATCTCGCTAAGCGCTTGCTTGACCACGGCTTTCATCCGCCCACGGTCTACTTCCCGCTGCTCGTGGATGAGGCGCTGATGGTAGAGCCCACCGAGACCGAGACGCGCGAGACGCTCGATGCCTTCGCCGATGCCATCGCCGCGATCCTGGGCGAGGCAGCCGAGGACCCAGAGATCGCCCGCAACGCTCCCTACACGACGCCGGTGCGGCGTTTGGATGAGGTGGCGGCCGCAAAGCACCCCGTGATTCGCCAGGCGCTCTCATGAACGTGCATGGCGGCGCTGGATCGGCGTCCTCGCTCGCTCATGTGCACAGCACATTTCGCTCGCTGCGTCCTTGCCCAGCTTGCCCTGCACGTCCATGACGCCGATGCGCATCTTCTCCGGCATCCAGCCCACCGGCAGCAAGCACCTGGGCAACTACATCGGGGCGATCGCGCAGTATGTCGAGGGCCAGGACCGGGGCGAAGCGCTGTACTGCCTCGTCGACCTGCACGCCACCACCTTGCCCTATGAGCCCGTCGAGCTGCGACGCAGCCTGTATGACCTCACGGCACTGCTGCTCGCCGCCGGCGTCGATCCCGAGCGCTGCATTCTCTTCCGCCAGGGGGACGTGCAGGAGCACACAGAGCTGTGCTGGCTGCTGTGCTCGGTCACCGAGCTGGGCCGGTTGCAGCGGATGCACCAGTTCCGCGATAAGTCCCTCGCTCAGCGCGAGCTGGTGTCGGCGGGGCTGCTCCTGTACCCCGTATTGCAGGCCGCCGATGTGCTGGCCTATCGCGCGCATGAGGTACCTGTAGGTGAGGATCAGCGCGAGCACTTGGAGCTGATGCGCGACGTCGCGCGTCGCTTCAACGCGCGCTTCGGCGAAGGCCAGGAGGTACTTGTTGTGCCCGAGCACCGCATCCCGTCGGTGGGCGCGCGCATCATGGATCTGCAGGCTCCCGAGCGCAAGATGTCGACTACCGGCGGCACCGAGCAGGGCACCGTGCTCGTGCTCGATCCTCCCGCTGCGATTGAGAAGAAGTTCAAGAGCGCCGTGACCGACTCGGGCAGCGAGATCAAGCGTGACCCGCAGAAGCCCGGCATCTCCAATCTGATCGAGATCCTCGCGGCCGTGCGGGGTGTGGGGACTGAGGCGATAGAAGCGGAGTTCTCCTCCGCGCGCTACGGCGAATTCAAGCTGGCTGTAGCGGCCGCTGTTGTCGAGCGCCTACAGCCTGTGCGTGAGCGCTATGAGCAACTGCGCGCGGATGAGCCCGAGCTTGAGCGCATCCTCGCCCAGGGGGCTGAGAAGGCGCGCGAGATCGCCTCACAAACGCTGATCGACGTGCGCCACCACATGGGCGTTGGGCCGCCCCGTCGGGTCCAGCCGCTACCTTGAGCGCCATGAGCATTGCCTCCCTGGACCTCGACCTCGATGTCTTCACCGGCCCTTTTGACCTGCTCCTCACGCTCGTGCTGCGCGAGGAGATCGACCTCTTCGAGCTGCAGCTCGCGGATGTTGTGCTCGCCTATCTCGACCATCTGGAGTCCTCTGGTCAGCTCGATCTGGAGAGCGCCACCGAGTTCATCGTGCTCATCGCCGCGCTGCTCGAGCTCAAGTCGCGGCTGCTGCTTTCGGGCGAGGACGAGGAGTTGCTTGACATCGAACCTGATGAGGCCGCTGAGGAGCTGCTGGCCAGGATGCTCGACGCACGCCGCTACCGCGCCGCCGCGACCCACCTGCGCGAGCTCTTCGATGTCGAGGACGGCGTGCGCTTCCGCTCGGCTCCCTTGCCGGCGCACCTGCGTCGCACCACCGCCGAGCCCACCGATGGCTCACAGGACCCTGCCGTGCTGGGCGAATCGATCGGACGCCTGCTGCACATGCCGCCCGCCATCAGCCTGCGCCATATTCTTGTGCCGCGTGTCAGCGTTGCCGAGCGCCTCACTCACCTGCGCGGACTTTTGCACCGCGGAGGCTTCACCTTTGATGAGGCCGTCACGGGAGCTGATCGCATGACCGTCGCCGTCACCGTCTTCGCGCTCTTGGAGCTCTACCGGCGCGGCGAAGCGCGCTGGGACCAGGCTGAGAACTTCGGCGACATCTCGGTGCACGCCGTTGCTGCTACCTCCGCGGTGCCATTAGTGGCTGCTGAGAGGATCGCTGGGTGAGCGAGCCCGAGGAGGATGTGGGCATGCCATCGGAGGACTCGGGCGAGCCACTGCAGGAGCGCGCCGCGCCGCAGGAGCAGCAGGTCTCGTCAGAGGAGGCTGTCGTGGATCTCTCGCTGGCACAGACCATTGAGGCCCTGCTGTTCCTCTCCACGGACCCCTTGAGCCCCCGCGAGCTGAGTGATGCCGCCCAGGCCGGTGAGGAGGAGGTCGCCGCTGCTCTTATGCAGTTGGCCGAGGAGTACGGGCCCGGCCGCCGTGGCCTGCGCTTGCGGGAGCTGGCCGGTGGCTATACCTTCGCCACTGATCCTGCCAGTGAGGATGCCGCGCGCCGGCTATTCAGCCGTCCTCGTGCTTTCACGCTCACTCCGGCCCAAGCCGAGACGCTGGCGATCGTCGCCTACCTGCAGCCGATCTCGCGCCCGGAGATAACTCGCATTCGCGGTGTCAGCGCAGATTCCGCCGCAACCACGCTGCTTGAGCGGGGCCTTATCGAGGAGTCAGGTCGTTCTCCAGTTCGGGGCCGTCCTCTACCGCACCGGCACGCTCTTTCTCAAGCTTTTCGGTCTGCGCTCGCTCGATGATCTACCCGAGGTTGCCCAGTGGGACCCCACCCCCGAGGAGCAGGCCGAGCTGCGCGACCGCCTGCTACGCGCGGGCGAGGCCCGCGCCGGGGGCGGGCCGGGAGGCGTTGAGGGGTAGTACGGGCGGGGCCGGGCGTTTCGCAAGCTCAGCCGGACGATGAAAGCTCATTCGGGGCGTGCTTGTCGCTGGCGCGATCCCCGAATGCAAGAGATACAGATGCGCTCCAATAACAAAATAGTTTAAGAAGTTGAAATAAGTGCTTGATTGATCTAAGGTGTGGCGAGCTCGATCACCAAGCTGGCACCGGCCCCGCTGATTGATAGGACTCCAACTCTCCTAATACACATGGCCGTTCAAGATCTTCAGAGCAAGTCGCTGCCAGGGCTTGATCCGGCGGCATTCACGAGCGCGGATACACGATCGTCAGAGGACTATTTGAGGCCGAGGAGGCTGAGCGACTCAGGAGCCGGGTGGCCGAGACCTTTGCTGAGATGGGACAGCAGGGTCGCGTGGGGGCCGACTCGGCCGCAGAGGGGACGATCAAGGGAATGGATGGCGATTTGCTCAGCATCCCGTCGCTGCGCGATGTCCTGCTTGCAGTCGCGACTGCCCCCGCGCATGCGCGTGCCCGACGAGAAGGAGCGGATCGTTCTGTTCATGGGATTCGCTCTACCCGATAGGCATCTGGATAACTATCTTGCGTACCTGAAGACCCGCGACTATATGCGGGGGTCTTGGTCCCACTCACGGTTTGGCCCGGAGGTATGGGAGCAGGCCGAAAAGGCAGGGCTGCGCATGCTGCGGCCCTTACCCGCCTACGGCACGCCCTGAGAGACCCCGGTCGCGGTCTCCGCCGCTGAGCTCTCCGGCAGCGAGCGCTCGCTTCTGGCTGCCAGCTGGCCACAGGCAGCGTCGATGTCACGCCCGCGCGTCAGGCGCACCGTCGCGTCCACGCCATGCTTCTCAAGCGCTGTCCGAAACGCCGCGATCGACTCGCGGCTCGATCCGCCAAATGGTGAATCTGTCGGGTTGTAGGGGATCAAGTTGACCTTGAACACCTTCGGATCGTCGCGCTCGACGGGGGCCAGCAACCGCGCCAGCGCCAGCGCCTGCTCATAGCGATCATTCACGCCCGCCAACATCACATACTCCACGAACACTCGCCTGCGCTTGCGCGCATAGAACTCCCGACCGGCCTTGACCACATCCGCCAGCGGATAGCGTTCGTTTACGGGCATCAGCTCCGAGCGAAGCACGTCTTCAGGCGCATGTAGCGACAGCGCCAGGCGCAGCGGCATCGGGCACTCCGCGAGGCGTTCGATGCCAGGGATCCAACCCACCGTTGAGATCGTCGTGTGCCGATGACTGATGCCGATATCCGGCAGGCGCTCACACGCCGCCAAGACGTTATCCAGATTCAACATCGGCTCACCCATGCCCATGAACACGCAGTGATCTACCGGCTCCATCCGCCTGAAATGAAGCGCCTGATCGAGGATCTCCGACGTTCGTCAGGTTGCGCCCGAACTTCATCGATCCCGTCGCGCAGAAGCTGCATGTAAGCGGGCATCCCGACTGCGAAGACACACAGATCGAGCGCCTGCCGGCTGTCCCCGAGGAGGAGTCCCGGTAGCGCATCAGCACCGTCTCAAGCGGCCGCCCGTCGCTGGTCTCGAAGAGCGCCTTGATCGTTCCATCCCGCGCCTTTGCTTCTCCGCGCACCTGAAGGCTGGACAGCGGCAGCTCCTGCTCAAGGCGCTCTCGCAGTCCCGCTGGCACATTTGTCATCTCCCCATACCGATTGACGCCCTTAGCCACCCACTCCCACACCTGTCGGGCGCGAAACGCGGGCTCGCCATTTGCGGCGAGGGTCTCTTCGAGTAGCTGGAGGTCCATCTACCCCTATGGTTGCAGCCTATGCGTCTGGCCAAGTACCTCGCCCATGCCGGCGTTGCATCGCGCCGTGCGGCGGAGACGATGATCGTCGCTGGGAGGGTGTGGGTTGACGGGGAGATGGTGCGCGATCCCGCGCGTGACGTGGGGGAGGAGAATCGGATCAAGGTGGACGGTCAGGTGCTGGCCGGGGTCGAGACGCGCGTGGTCTACGCGGTGAACAAGCCCGTGGGGGTGCTCTCGACCGCGCACGACACCCATGGCCGCCCGACTGTGGTGGAACTGGTGGGGGAGGAGCGACGGCTGTATCCAGTCGGACGGCTGGACGGCGACTCCAGCGGGTTGATTCTGCTTACCAATGACGGCGAGTTGGCCAATCGCTTGACGCATCCGCGCTATGGCGTGGCCAAGACCTATCGTGCGCGTGTGGGAGGAGGCTCGGTGGGGGAGCGCGCGCTGCAGGCCCTGCGTGCCGGCGTTCAGTTGGCAGATGGCAAGACATCCCCCGCGCAGGTGCGCCGCGTGCGCGGCGATCTGCTTGAGTTCACGATCCGCGAAGGGCGCAACCGGCAGGTGCGGCGCATGTGCGAGGCCGTCGGGCATCCGGTGCTCGCGCTTGAGCGCGTACGCCTGGGGCCGGTGCGGCTGGGGGATCTGAAGGCGGGGGCATCTCGGCGGCTCTCAAAGGTCGAGATCGCCAAGCTGCGAGACAGCGGCACCGATGCCGGGGACCCGCCATGACAGAATCGCTCCCCATGCGTCTCTTTGCCCTGCGCGGTGCCGTCAGCGTCGTGCGCAATGACGCCCAAGACATCCTCGATGCCACCACCGAGCTGATGCAGGCGATCATGGACCGCAACACGCTCTCGCCCGAGAACGTTGTCAGTTGTATCTTCACGGCCACCAACGATCTCAACGCCGAGTTCCCAGCTGTTGCCGCGCGCGCGCTGGGCTTTGACCGTGTGCCGCTTCTGTGTGCACGAGAGATTCCCGTGCCCCGCGCTCTCCCACGCGTGATCCGTGTCCTGATCCATTACTACGCCGATGACGCTCATGAGGCCAAGCATGTCTATCTGGGCGAGGCTGCCGCGCTGCGTACCGACCTTGAGTCGGCGCAGTAGCCTAGGTCCGTGGCAATCGAGTTCTCTGAGCGGATAAGACGGATTCCGGTGTACCCCGCGGCGGGCGGGTATGCCGACGCCGCACCGCCTGTGCGGCTGGCGAGCAACGAGTCGCCCTACCCGCCGCTAGGAGCGGTGAAGGACGCGATCGAGCAGGCCATAGGGAGCCTCAACCGCTATCCGGACCCGTCTAACTCGCTGCTGCGCACACGTCTGTCCGAGCGCTATGGGGTCCCGACGCAGCAGATCGCGATCGGCAACGGTTCGTGCGACATCCTGCTCGCGGCGGGGGAGGCACTGCTTGAGCCCGGGGCGGAGCTCGTGTACGCATGGCCGTCCTTTTCGGTCTATCCCCATCTGAGCGCCGCCAGCGGCGCTACCGCCGTGACGGTCCCGCTGGACGAGCAGGAGCGCCACGATCTGCCTGCGATGCTGCGCGAGATCACGGTGGCCACGCGTCTGGTGGTTGTGTGCAATCCCAACAACCCCACCAGTACCGCCGTGGCGCTCTCGAACATCGCCTCATTCCTTGAAGAGGTACCGCCGCATGTGTGCGTGATCCTTGATGAGGCCTATTGCGAGTTCAACCTGCTTGAGGACCCCGACAGCTCGGTGGAGTTGCTGCACAGCCACCCCAACCTGGTGCTGCTGCGCACCTTCTCCAAGGTTTATGGACTGTGTGGCTTGCGGGTCGGCTTCGCGCTGTGCGGCTCGCCTGAGATGCCGCGCGCGCTCGATCAGGTGCGCCAGCCGTTCTTCTGCAATGCCATCGCCCAGGCGGCTGCCACGGAGGCTCTGGCCCATCAGGACGCGGTTACCGAGCGCGTCACGCGCACGATCGCCGAGCGCATCTCCGTGCAGGAGCGACTGCTGGCGCTGGGGCTCCGGGTCGCGGAGTCACAGGCCAACTTCTGCTGGCTGCACCTGGGGGAGGAGCACGAGGAACCTGAGGTGATGCGTGGGCTGGAGCAGCGCGGGGTGCTCGTGCGCGGCGGCGCGGCCTTAGGGTGTGAGGGGGCATTGCGCGTCACCTACGGCACCGCGCAGGAGAACTCGCGCTTCCTGGATGCGCTTGAGGAAGTGCTACAGGGCATGAACTCACGATGACACCCCTCGACGGCGGCGCCTAGGTCTGCTACAAAGTCATTAGAGGATCGTGACCCCATCGATGTCTGCACCCGCCGCTTCATCCCTTCGCACCCCCGCGTGTGCTTCTACTTCTTGGTCATGGTCTTTTGCCTACGCCTGGCGATTTAGCTAGGCGCTTCGGCCTGCACCCGTCCGTGAGCGGGAGCCAAAGGCCGCCTAGGGTCCACGAAAAGGACCGAGCGCCGATAGATTGGGCCTCGCCCACCCCGTCGCCTCACGTGCGCATCACTGTTTGCGCTCGCGGGGGTAAGGGTTCTCACGGGAGCAGCGTCATGCACCTAAGATCCCAGGCACTTTTTGAAAGGAAGAATCGATGATGATCGTCATGAAAGAGACCGCCAGCGACACCGAGATCGAGGCGGTCGTAGACAGGATTGAGCGAGCCGGCGCGCTCGCCCATCGCAGTCAGGGCGCGCGCGTTACCGTGATCGGCGCGATCGGTGACGTTCGAGCAGGACGTCAGCATCGAAAGCCTCGGGCTGGAGGGTCAGCCGGGGGTGGACCGCGTGGTGCCGATCCTCAAGCCCTACAAGCTGGCCTCAGCACAGATCCGCCACGGTGAGCGCACGGTGCTCGACATCGAGGGGCGCAAGATCGGGGGCGATCACTTCGCGCTGATCGCGGGCCCTTGCACGGTCGAATCGCGTGAGCAGACCTTGCAGACAGCGCGTGTCGTGCGCGACGCGGGTGTGGCGGTGCTGCGCGGAGGTGCCTACAAGCCGCGCACCTCCCCTTACGCCTTCCAGGGACTGGGGGTCGAGGGGTTGCGGCTGCTGGCCGAGGCCAAGGCCGAGACGGGCCTGCCGATCATCACGGAGTTGATGGACCTGCGCGATCTTGACGCCGTGTTGGAGGTCGCTGACGTAATCCAGATCGGCGCGCGCAACATGCAGAACTACCCGCTGCTCACCGAGATCGGCCGCTCCGGTCGTCCCGCGCTGCTCAAGCGAGGCCTCTCATCGACGCTCGATGAACTGCTGATGGCCGCCGAGTACATCCTCAAGGAGGGCAATCCTTCGGTCATGCTCTGCGAGCGGGGGATACGCACCTTCGAGACCGAGCACCGTCGCACGACGCTCGACCTGATGGCGGTGCCGATCCTCAAGGAGCTCTCCCACCTGCCGGTGATCGTCGATCCCAGTCATGCCGCCGGGCGGCGCGATCTGGTGTTGCCCCTCTCGCTGGCCGCTGCCGCCGCCGGTGCGGACGGCATCATCGTGGAGGTGCACCCGAACCCTGACGAGGCCGTCTGCGACGGGCCCCAGTCGCTGTTGGCGGACGACTTCGCCGACTACGCCGCGGCCGTCGAGAATGCCGCTGCGCTCGCTGGGAAGGTGCTCAGCGCCGCGTGAGGGTGGCGGTCCTCGGGGTCGGGCTGGTCGGTGGGTCCATCGGCTTGGCTGCGCGCGCTCGCACAGGCGCGCAGGTGTGCGGCTATGACCCCGACCCGGCGGCGCTACAAGCGGCCTTGCGTGCCGGTGCGATCGACGAGCAAGCTCCTGATATCGCCACGGCAGTTGCGGGCGCGCAGGTCGTCTTCGCGGCCGCGCCCGTGGGGGCGCTCGCAGTCACGGTCTCCGAAGCGCTGGCCCACTGCGGCCCCGACTGCGTTGTCAGCGATGTTGGCTCCACCAAGCTCGCGCTTGACGATCTGCGCCAGGACACGCGTTTCATCGGTGGCCATCCACTCGCGGGCGCTGAGGCGGCCGGCGTCAGCAACTCTCGCGAGGATCTTTTTCAGGGGGCTGCCTGGTATCTCACGCCGACCGCCACGGCCGACGAGGTGCTCTTGGCCCGCCTGCGAGACTTGATCGAACGCTTTGGTGCGCGCCCTATCGCGGTGCCGCCCGATGCGCACGATCGGCTGATGGCCTGCGTCTCGCACCTTCCCCACGTGCTGGCCAATGTGCTCGTGGCTCAAGCCACCTACGCCTTCGAGCGCGAGGGCTCCCCACCGACCGCTGGTCCCAGCTTGCGGGACGCCGTCAGGGTCGCTGGCGCCAATACCGGGATCTGGACCGACATCTACCTCGCCAACAGCGATGCGCTGATCGAGGCCATCGATGAGCTGATGCGACGCCTGCACGACGTGCGCGCGGCTTTGGACCAGGGCGATGCCCAGACGCTGGCTGCATGGAACGAACAGGCACGCTCAGCTCGCCAGCTGTTACTGGACGAGAGCCTGAATGCCGGCGCCGGTTACGCGGATGCCGCGCCTGGCGGTTCGGACACCGCGCCCGGCCGCTCGGATATTTCCACAGACGCGTAGGGTTGAGGGTGTCATGAACGTGCGCTTCGAGCCCTCGACTGGGCTCACCGGGGAGCTGACGGCTCCACCGGACAAGTCCATCTCCCATCGCGCCGCCTTACTCGGTGCGATGGCCTCCTATCCGGTTCGCATCGAGAACTATCTGCATGCCGCCGACACCATCTCGACCCTGGATGCCGTGCGGGCGTTGGGCGCGCTCGTGGAGGTGCGCTCCAACGAGGTCATCGTGCGCGGTGCCGGCCTGCGCGAGGCCCGCCAGCCCGAGGGGCCGATCGACGTCGGCAACGCTGGCACTCTCATACGTCTGCTGCCCGGCTGGCTGGCCGCGCAGGAGGGACGCTCCTTCACGCTCGACGGCGACGCTTCGATTCGCCGCCGCCCCGTGGACCGGATAGCTGAGCCACTTGCGCTGATGGGTGCCAATCTGCAGGCCACTGAGAAGCGCTTTCCGCCCTTCACTGTCCACGGCGCTCGCCTGCACTCGATCTCGCACGAGCTGCCCGTCGCCAGCGCACAGGTCAAGTCGTGCGTGCTGCTCGCCGCGCTTGCCGCGGACGGTGCCACCACCGTAGGTGAGCCTGCGCGCAGCCGTGACCACACAGAGCGCATGTTGATGCGCTCTGGGGTCACCATCCACCGCAATGGCCGCCACGTAACCGTCGTCAATGCAGATGAGCTGGTGCTTGAGCACGTGCTCGTACCCGGCGACCCGAGCTCAGCGGCGTTCATGATCGCCGCCGGCGTACTCGTCCCTGGCTCGCGCCTGCTGCTGCGCGACATCGGTGTCAACTGGACGCGCACCGGCTTCATCCGCATCCTCCAACGGATGCAGGGCATCGTGCTCGGGGAGCTGGAGGACGAGACCGGCGAACTGCTCGCCTCCGAGCCGATCAGCGATCTCGACGTCGCCCATGGCCAGCTTGAGGGCACGGTCGTCGAACCAGAGGAGGTGCCCCTGGCGATCGACGAGCTACCCCTCGTTGCACTGCTTGGCTGCTTCGCAGAGGGCGAGACGATCGTGCGCGGCGCACAGGAGCTGCGCCTGAAGGAGTCTGACCGGATTGCCACCGTCGTTGACGGCCTCGGTGGCCTGGGCGCGGAGATCGAGGCCACCGAGGACGGTTTCGTGGTGAACGGCTCTGGCGGCCTGCGCGGCGGTGTGATCGACGCCCACGGCGATCACCGCCTGGCGATGATGGGCGCGGTCGCTGGCCTTGCCTCGCGCGAGGGGGTGGAGGTGATCGGGATGGAGGCCGCCGATGTCTCCTATCCGGGGTTCGTGGCTGACCTGGAGCGGCTTTGCTGATCGCCATCGACGGTCCCGCCGGGGCCGGGAAGTCCACCGTCGCGCGCGCCGTCGCGCAGGCGCTGGGCTTCACCTATCTGAATAGCGGGGCCATGTACCGCTGTGTGGCGCTGCTCTCGCTGGACTCACCCGGCACGGCGCCCGGCGAGCTCGCGCAGGCCGCGAGCATCGAGTTTGGCTTCGATCGTGGCGAGCAGCGCGTCGTACTCGACGGGCGTGACGTGACCGCCGAGATCCGTGCGCCTGAGGTCTCAGAGGCAGCCTCGCGCGTCGCCGCCGACCCGCGGGTACGCGAGGCGCTCGTCGTCCGTCAGCGCAAGTTTGTCGCGGTTGGCGATTGGGTCGCCGAGGGGCGTGACATTGGCACGGTCGTTGCTCCTGATGCCGAGGTCAAGGTCTTCCTCACCGCCAGTCCGCAGGAGCGTGCGCGCCGTCGTGCAGGCGAGCTGGGGGTCGATCCGGGCACCGTGCTCGCCGAGCAGACGTTGCGTGACGAGCGCGATAGCAGTCGCGCGCACAGCCCGTTGGCGCCTGCCCCCGATGCCGTGATGTTGGACACCACTGGCCTCACCGTGGATGAGGTGGTGGGGCACATCGCCGCGCTCGCGGCCGGGCACCGCACCGGCTCGCGCGCCTGATCGGGACCTTTCCCGGTCATACTGGCCTGCATGGCTCTCAAGGTCGCAATCGTTGGCTATCCCAATGTGGGCAAGTCCTCGCTCATCAACCGCCTCACCGGCACTCGCGATGCCGTGGTGCACGAGCGCCCCGGCATCACCCGCGACCGCAAGGAGCTCAGCTGCGAGTGGAACGGCCGTCGCTTCACGCTGATCGACACGGGCGGTGTGGATTTCCAGGACGAAGACCCGCTTGCCGGCTCGATCCGCGACCAGGCCCGCGCGGGGCTCGCCGATGCGCAGGTGGCGGTTCTCGTCGTGGATGCACGGGCGGGAGTCAGGGCAGGCGATGAAGAGATGGCGGACCTGCTGCGCCGCTCCTCGCTGCCTGTGATCGTTGCCGCCAATAAGTGCGACTCCGTCGCGGAGGTCACGCAGGCTGCCGAGTTTCACCGCCTCGGCCTCGGCGATCCTCTGCCAGTCTCTGCTGCGCAGGGACTGGGTTCGGGCGACCTGCTCGACCGCATCGTCGAGCTTTTGCCGCCCGGGGACGAAGAGCCCGACGCAGACACCATCCGTCTGGCCCTGATCGGTCGTCCCAACGTGGGCAAGTCCTCGCTCGTCAACCGCTTTCTCGGCGAAGAGCGCGTGATCGTCTCCCCGAATGCCGGCACCACACGGGATGCGATAGACCTGCCGCTGCTCGTGGGCGAGCGCAAGGTGACGCTGATCGACACCGCCGGCATGCGTCGGCAGGCCAAGGTTGCCGACTCCGTCGAGTACTACACGGCGCTGCGCTCTCAGCGCGCCGCCGAGCGCGCCGACGTGGCCCTGGTGGTGTGCGATGCCACCGACGGCGTCACCGCGCAGGATCTGCGTGTCGCCGAGTTGGCTATGAAGGCCGGCTGCGCCACCGCGATCGTCCTGAACAAGTGGGATCTGCACGAAGGCGGAGAGGAGGCGCTCGACCACGAGCGCGCCCGCGTTGCCACGAAGCTGAGGCTGCGACCCCGCGTGCTCACCGCCAGCGCCGGCACCGGCAGGCACGTCTCGCGCCTGCTCACCGAGGCACTCGCGCTCGGTGACCGCACATCGGCACGCATACCCACGGTGGAGCTCAATCGCTTCCTGTCAGAGACAGTTCAGGCCCGTCAGCCGCCTGTCGGCATGAAGGGCGGCTCAAGCCAGCATCGCCTGAAGCTGATCTACATGACTCAGACCGCCGAGCGCCCACCGCGCTTTGCCATCCAGATCAACTCGCGAAAGCGTGTCACACGCGACTATGCCTACTTCGTTGAGAACCGTCTGCGGGCGCGTTATGGCATGGATGGCGTGCCACTGATAATCGACTTCGTGGAGCGCGGACAGCGCAGCCAGGCTCGCGCTGCGTAAACTCTCGGAGCTTTTCCCCTCGCGTCCGCCACGACCTGGAGCCGATCGACTTCCCATGAGCAAGCTTTCCGATAACGAGTATCTGTTCACCTCCGAGTCGGTCACCGAGGGCCATCCCGACAAGATCGCCGACCAGATCTCCGACGGCGTGCTCGATGCCGTGCTCGCCGAGGACCCTTACGGCCGCGTGGCCTGCGAGACGCTCGTCAACACCGGTCTGATCGTCGTCTCCGGTGAGATCTCCACGGACACCTACGTCGACATTCAGGAAATCGCGCGCGAGACTGTGCGCAAGATCGGCTACGACAATGCCGCCTATGGCTTTGACTGCGACACCTGCGCGGTCATCAACGCGATCGACAAGCAGTCCCCCGACATCGCCCAGGGAGTCGACGCCGCCTATGAGACGCGCCACGACCCCGCCGATGAGGATGAGCTCGATGTCGCCGGCGCGGGCGACCAGGGAATGATGTTCGGCTACGCCGCGCGTGAGACCGACGAGCTGATGCCGCTGCCGATCGCGCTCGCACACAAGCTCGCCAAGCGTCTCGCCGAGGTGCGCAAGGGCGAGGTCATTCCTTACCTGCGCCCCGACGGCAAGACGCAGGTGACCGTTCGCTACCAGGACGGCAAGCCGGTGGAGATCGAAAAGATCCTCATCTCCACCCAGCACGCCGATGGCATTGACGCCGAGGCGCTGATCAAGCCCGACCTCTTCGAGCACGTCCTGCGGCCTGTGCTGCCGGCCGATCTCTACGACGAGAAGAAGCTGCTCAAGAACTTCCTCGTCAATCCCACCGGACGTTTCGTCATCGGCGGTCCGATGGGCGACTGCGGCCTCACTGGGCGCAAGATCATCGTCGACACCTATGGCGGCATGGCTCGCCACGGCGGGGGTGCCTTCTCCGGCAAGGACCCCTCGAAGGTTGACCGTTCCGCTGCCTACGCCGCGCGCTGGGTGGCCAAGAACATCGTCGCCGCCGGCCTCGCCGATCGCGCGGAGGTACAGGTGGCCTACGCGATCGGCGTGGCGCATCCCGTGTCGGTGATGGTGGAGACCTTCGGCACCGAGAAGATCGGCCGCGCGCAGATCGCCCAGTTGGTGGACGAGCACTTCGATCTGCGCCCCGGAGCCTTCCGCGAGGAGCTCAAGCTGCACCGGCCGATCTACCAGAAGACCGCTGCCTACGGACACTTCGGGCGCGACGATCACGACTTCACCTGGGAGCGCACAGACCGCGCGCAGACGCTGCGCGCGGCCGCCGGCCTCTGACCGGCATCACCTCTAGGGTCAAGGCGATGTCCTCCATCGCCAAGGTTGAGCCGATGACCACTGCCCGTGCGCTGCGCGGGCCGTTTGACTACCGCCTGCCCGAGGAGTTGCGCGAAGGGGTGGACGTAGGCTCGATGCTGGTCGTGCCCTTCGGGCGCCGTGAGGTGCTGGGTGTCGTCGTGGGGCTGGCCGAGAGCAGTGAGATCTCCGAGGAGCGCCTGCTTGCACCGTTGCGGGCGCTTGAGCTGGGAGTTCCCGTCGATCTCGTGGCGCTCGCCGAGTGGATCGCTGCCGAGTACTGCTCCACGATCGCCCGTGCGCTCGCGCTCGTGCTGCCACCCGGAGCCGCGCGGCGGCTGAGTGGACGCAAGCGTCGCACCCCCAAGCGCACAGATCACCTGCCTGTGGGCGCTGTCGCCTCCGGTTCACTGCAACTCACTGCGGAGCAGCAGGCGGCGCTTGACGATCTGCTCGACGCCCTGCGCGCACCCGCGCCGGCGCAACGCCTGCTGCATGGAGTCACCGGCTCGGGCAAGACCGAGATCTATCTGCGCGCCACTGCCGCCGCGCTTGAGCAAGGCCGCGGCGCGATCGTGATGGTTCCCGAGATCGCGCTCACGCCGCAGATTGTCGGGCGCTTCATCGAGCGCTTCGGCGACACCGTCGCCGTGATGCACTCCCGGCTCTCGGCCGGTGAGCGCTACGAGCAATGGCGGCGTCTGCGCTCAGGCGAGGCGCGCGTGTGTGTTGGTCCCCGCTCGGCCGTCTTCGCGCCGATCGAGCCGCTTGGCCTGATCGTGCTCGATGAGGAGCACGATGCCTCATACAAGCATGAAGGCGACCCCCGCTATGACGCGCGCACAGTGGCTGCTCGACGCGCGCGTGACTGCAACGCGCTGCTCCTGCTCGGCAGCGCTACGCCGCGCCCGGAGAGTCACCACATCGTGCCCCGTCTGCGTCTGCCCGGACGTGCCGATGGACGCCCGCTGCCGCCCGTCAGCGTGCTCGACATGTGCGGTCAGCCCCAAGGGCTGCATCCACAAACCGCACAGGCTCTCGCCGACGTGCGGCGCTCTGGGCGCAAGGCGATCGTGCTGCTCAACCGGCGCGGCTGGTCGAACTTCCTCTCCTGCCGCTCCTGCGGAGCTGTCTGGAGCTGCCCCCACTGCGACGTTGCGCTCGTCCTGCATCGCAGCCAGGGGATGCTCGCCTGTCATCACTGCGGCCACCGCGAGCAGCTCCCGGAGCGCTGTGCCTGCGGCTCGGGCACCCTCGCCCGCCACGGTGCTGGCACCGAGCGTTTGGAGCACGATCTCGCCACGGCGCTGGATGACGGCAGCTTTCCCATGTTTCGCCTCGACGCCGATACCGTCTCGGGCGCAGGGGAGGTCGCCACGCTGCTGCGCCGTTTCCAGGACGCGCCCGCGGGTGTTCTGCTCGGCACGCAGATGGTCGCCAAAGGGCACGACTTCCCCGACGTGACCCTTGGCGTGGTGCTCGATGCTGACGCCACCCTGCGCTTCCCCGACTTCCGCGCCGAGGAGCGAACGTTTGCGCTTATCGCCCAGCTCGCCGGGCGCGTCGGGCGCGGCGGGGAGGGCCGGGTGCTGGTGCAGACCATCGCGCCGCAGGCACGCTCGATCCAACACGCCGCGCGGCATGACAGCGAAGGCTTTCTCAGCGGCGAGCTGGAACGTCGCCAGGCGCTGCGCTACCCGCCCTACTCCCATCTCGTGCGCATCGTCTGCGCCGCCGCCGACACTCCCCGGGCGCGTGCGGCTGCGAGCGCGATTCGCGCACGCCTACAGCTCGCTGATGCTGAGGTGCTTGGCCCTGCCGCCTTATTTCGCCTGCGCGAGCGCGAGCGCCAGGTGCTCGTCGTCAAGGCCAGCGAGCGTGCTGCCGCCGTGCGCAGTATCGGCGCGGCCGTGCAGCAGGTCGCGTCCGCGCGCACCCACGCCGGGGTCAGCTTCAGCGTCGATGTCGACCCTCAGTAGCAGCTGCGGCGAGCGCGACGAGGGCCCCTAGAATCTCTTCTCAGATGTCAGACACCGAGGACATGATCGAGGTAGATCCCGGGCTCGACAGCGAGGCCGAGGACTCCACACCAAAGCCCGAGCTCGACCCCGAGACGCTTGCCCGCCGCGATGCCGCGCTGCGCCACGTGCGCAAGCTAGGCGATCCTGTTCTGCGCGCCACCGCGGTGCCGGTCGATCGCTTCGATGACTCGCTGCGCCTTGAGATCGAGCGCATGGGGGAGCTGATGCACGACTCGCTCGGCATTGGGCTGGCTGCCACGCAGATCGGCATCCTGCATCGCGTGCTTGTTTATCGCACCGATGCGGAGCACGACATCACCGCCCTCGTCAACCCCGTGCTCGAGTGGGAGAGCGACGAGCGTGAGATCGCCGAAGAGGGCTGCCTGAGTCTGCCCGGCGTGCACATCGAGGTGGAGCGTCCTGCACAGGTGCGCGTAAGTGCGCTTGACGCCGAGGGCAAAGAGGTCCTGATCGAGGCGCAGGAGCTTGAGGCGCGCGTCATTCAGCACGAGATCGACCATCTCAACGGCGTTCTCATCCTCGACCGCGTCTCGCGCTCGGTGCGCAAGGAAGCGATGCGCGAAATGCGCGAGGCCCAGCAGGGCGATGGGCAGCGGGAGGCCAGCGTCGCTTAGCGACGAAGCGCAGCCCGTCGGGGGCCGGCGCATTGTCTTCCTCGGCACCTCCGAGTTTGCCGCCGCCGTGCTGGAGGCACTGGACGGCAGTCCGCACTCGCCGGTGCTGGTTCTGACGCGGCCCGACCGTCCGGCAGGCAGGGGCCGCCGGCTGTCCTCGCCGCCTGTGGCCGATGCCGCGCGAGCCCTGCAGATCCCCTTGGAGCAGCCTGACAGTGTCAATGATCCCCAGGTGAGCCAGTCGATCGCGGCGGTTGAGCCCGATGCCGTGGTTGTGTGCGCCTTTGGCGCGCTCATCAAGGAGCCCCTGCTCTCTGATTACGAGATCTTGAATCTGCATCCCTCGCTGCTTCCACGCTGGCGTGGCGCTGCGCCGATCGAGCGCGCCATCATGGCTGGTGACACCGAGACCGGCGTGTCGATCATGCGCCTCACCGCCGGTCTTGACAGCGGGCCGGTGTGCCTCACCGCCAGCGAGCCGATCTCATCCGATGACACCTACGGCACGCTCGCTCCCCGCTTGCAGGTGATTGGCGGCGAACTGCTGGTGCAGGTATTGAACGAGTGCCCCGAGTTTGTGGAGCAGGAGGAGGCTGGCGCCACCTATGCCGAGAAGATCGGGCCTGAGGACCGGCTGCTCGACCCAGCTCGAACTGCTCTAGAGCTGGAGCGGGTGGTCCGGGCCCTGCACCCACACATCGGCGCGCGCCTAGCCCGCGAGGACGGCAGCTTTTTGGGTGTTCATAGTGCTCTCGTTGTCTTGGATGGGCCACTACCTGGCATCCTTGCCTTTGATGGCGAACGGCTTCTGTACGGGACAGCCGACGGTGCGCTTGAGTTGACAAGTGTGCAGCCCCCCGGCGGTCGTCCGATGGACAGTGCCGCCTATATGCGTGGGCATGCCAGCTAAAGCCCGCGTCTGCGCCTACGCCGTGGTGCGCCGGGTGTTCGAGCGCGGCGCCTACGCCGACCGCGCCCTGCACGCCGAGGCACGCGAGCTCGACGCGCGCGACCGGGCGTTGGCAATGCGCCTGGCCTATGGGGCGGTGCAGCGCTCAGGGACCCTTGACCACCTGATCGAGCGTCTGGCGGACCGGCCCGTGGCGCGCCTTGACCCTCCCGTGTTGGCGGCCTTGCGGCTGGGGCTGTATGAGCTGCTGTATCTGCGCGGCGCCCCCGACCACGCAGTTGTGGCCGACACCGTCGAGCTGGCCAAGACCTCCGGCCGCGGCGGGCATGGGCTCGTCAACGCGATCTTGCGACGCGCGATCCGTGAAGGTCCCGCAACGCTGCTGGCCACGCTCGACGATCGCACCCCCGAGCACGCGGCGATCATGCACTCCCACCCGGAGTGGATCACGCGGCTGTGGTGGCAGGAGCTCGGCCCCGATGAGGCCCGTGCGCTGATGGCTGCCGACAACGAGCCGGGGGAGGTGGCGCTGCGTGCCAATACGCTCGTCACCGAGGCCACCGCGCTCGCCGGTGAGCTGCCTGTGTCCACGCATGGCGACCCGTTGCTCCCCGAGGCGCTGGTGCTCGACGGACCCTTCGACGCCCACTCCTCGCCGCTGTGGCGCTCCGGCGCCTTCATCGCGCAGTCGCGTGCGGCGATGCGCGTAGCGCGAACACTGGACCCCCAGCCAGGGGAGCGCGTGCTCGACCTCTGCGCGGCTCCCGGCGGCAAGAGCACCCACATGGCCGCGCTGATGCAGGCGCAGGGCGAGGTCGTGGCGATCGAGCGCAATCCACGCAGGGCCGCGGAGTTGCAGCAGACCGCGCGCCGACTGCACGCCACCAACGTGCGCGTCGAGCTGGCCGACGCCGCCATTGCACGCTCGGAGGAAGCGCCATTTGACCGTGTGCTCGTCGATCCGCCCTGTTCGGGCCTGGGCACGTTGCAGGCTCGCGCCGACCTGCGCTGGCGGGTCACGCCCGAGGGGGTCACCGAGATGGCCGGGTTGCAGGCCGCGATCCTTGCCGCCGGCGCTGCGGCGGTCCGTCCGGGGGGCGTGCTGGTCTACTCTACGTGCACCATCTCCCAGACCGAGAACCAGAGCCAGATTGCGGCCTTCCTAGAGGCCCATCCCGACTTCGCGCTCGGCGCTGAGGGACCTGTCATGACCTTTCCCCATCGTGATCACACCGCCGGCTTCTTCATCGCGCGGCTGCATAGGAGCTGACAACGACGTGGAGCCCGAGCAGAAACCACCGGGCGGCGCGGATGTCAATCTCGGCCCCCTCTGCCCGCACTGCTCGGAGCCATGGCTGCGACCAACCAACCTGCCCGGCCGCTACCGCTGCGTGAGCTGTCTGCACCGCTTCGAGCTGGCCTCGGTGTGTCCTAACTGCGGTGAGCACTCCACGATCGTGCGCATGTCCTCTACAGCGATCGTCAAATGCAATAACTGCGGCGACTCGATGTTGCAGCCGATATGAACACGCAGGGCGGCGCTGAATCAGCGTCTTTGCGAGCAGTGCGCGTGGCGCCGTCGATCCTGTCCGCTGACTTCGGGCGGCTGCGCGAGCAGGTGCGGGAGGTGCTGGATGCGGGTGCGCGTGTGATCCACGTCGATGTGATGGATGGCCACTTCGTGCCGCCGATCACGATTGGTCCGCTGGTGGTGTCCGCGCTGCGCGAGCAGGTGCACGAGGTCGGGGGAATACTCGATGTGCACCTGATGATCGAGCATCCCGAGGACCACGTGGCCGAGTTCGCGCGAGCGGGCGCTGACTCGATCACCTTTCACATCGAGGCCACCGCGCACGCCGCGCGCACCGCCACGCTGATCCGTGAGCACGGGGCCTCGGTGGGGATCGCGTTCAACCCTGCCACGCCTGTGGAGGCGCTCAGCGAGGTCGCTCAGAAGATCGATCTAGCGCTTTGCATGACCATCAATCCGGGTTGGGGCGGGCAGGTGCTCATCCCCGGGTCTCCTGAGAAGGTGCAGCGGCTGCGGGCGCTGCTCGATCGGGGTCTTGAGCCGGGGGAGGGGGCTGTGCTGGAGGTTGACGGTGGAATCGATCCGGAGACAGCACCGCTTTGCCGTGCCGCGGGCGCCTCACTGTTCGTGGCCGGCTCGGCGGTCTTCGGCGCGCCTGATCCTGCCGCTGCCTATGTGGCGATTGCGCGCTCGGTAGACGCTGCCTGACCCGCATGGCTGGCCCCGGCCCCTGGAGCCGCCACTCCGCTGCCCCTGCGCCGGTAGAGCATCCCCAGCGTAAGCGCTAGCACAGCGGTCGCTCCGACATAACCGATCTCGGTGCGTAGCAACTGTTCGCTGACGGCCGGCGTGAGCATCCAGGCGAGGAACAGCACGGCCGCCAGCCCCCAGCAGCCGGCGGCTGCACGCGCGCGGTCGCGGGCCAGGGCGGCCTGGTTGAGCGCGCCGGAAATCAGGTGCAGGCCCATCCCGATCCCCACCAACGCGAGACCGAAGCGCCCGTATGAGAAGTGCTGACCGAACAGGTGGGTCATCGCGAATGGGCCGATCGCCAGCAGGCCCAGCGCCACGGCGGCGGCGAAGGCGACGATCGCCCGCACCGTCACGCGGATGGCGCGGGCGAAAGCCTCATGGCCTGCCGTCGCCTCAAGGCCCGTCAAATGCGGCAGCAGCGAAGTCTGGATCGCCTGGAAGAGCTGCAAAGGCGCACGCGCGATCAGCAGCACATCGAACACGATCCCCGCCAGAGCCTTGTTGGACGAGGTGGCGGCGACGGTCAGCACGGCGGCGTTGAGGATGGTCTGCTCGGAGAGCATGATGCCCGACACCCAGCCGGCGAAGCCGGTGCCTCGCCGGAGCGAAAGATCGTCGTCGTGCGCCAGGACCTCCTGCACGCCCTCGGTGCCCGGTCCGGCCAGCGCTGCGGCAGCCTCGTCGACCGTGATCGGCGCGGCCAACGCCATGTCGGCCTCGTGGAGATGGACTCCCTCCTGCCGCCCCGGTCGCTCCGCCTCACTGTCGCTGCCGCTGGCTGCGCGCCGCTCCTCGCCGCGCCGGGCGAAGGCGGCGGGCACGACCACCAGCGAGACCAGCGGGGCAGCGGCGATACCCAAGGCGACGGCGGTCTGCCCGCTGGTGATGCCAAACACGACAGCCAACGCAAAGCAGATGCGGGCCAGCGCCTCCATCAGCACGAGGCAGCCAAACAGGGCGAAATATTCCTGCCCGGCCAGCCAGCCCCGCGCGAAATAGCTGGCTGCATAGGCCAGCGTGCCCACCAGCAGCACGTCGTAAAGCGCCGCATAGCCTTCAAAGACCTGGTTCACCAGCACTTCATGCAGCGCCAGCGCCACCGCCAGGAAGAGCAGCGCGAAGCCCAACTGGATGGCGATCGGCACGCGCAGCGGATGCTCTCCGTGGCCGTGTGCGCGGCGCTCGGCGATCGTGCGCGAGAGCAGCTGTTCGGTGGGCCGATAGATGACCGAGATGATCACGAACATCACCGACCACAAAAGCGCCACGCGCGACGCTGCCGCTTCGCTCAGCACATGGCTTGAGATCGAGAAGAAGGCGAACGTCAACAGCCCCGTGGTGGCGATCCCCACCGACAGGATGCGGGCTCCCTTGCCGTAGGAGCGCTCGGTGGCCCCAGCCGTGGAG
Organism: uncultured Solirubrobacterales bacterium; assembly: GCA_963743165.1. Classification (GTDB taxonomy): domain Bacteria; phylum Actinomycetota; class Thermoleophilia; order Solirubrobacterales; family Solirubrobacteraceae; genus Palsa-744. The sequence goes on along the minus strand of CAVUOP010000003.1, from coordinate 74,748 downwards.
GACCCTCTGTCGTCAGATTTGTCGCTAGAGGCGGACAAGCAGCATCGTCCACGGGAAGGGCGAGCGGACCTCGGCCACCTTGCCGTGACGCGCAAGCAGCGCGGTGAAGCTCCGCTTGGACCAGTGGTTGAGATGCCCGGGGGTGTTGCCGAGGTCAGACCAGTAGGCGCCGCGCGCCATGTTGAGCATCCGCCACAGCGGCTCGCGCGGGACCGACACCAGCAGGTAGCGCTGTGCGCAGCGCGCCATCTCCGCCACGGTGTGCGCGGGGTCTGGCACGTGCTCCAGCACCTCGATGGCGCTGGCAAGGTCGAACTCGTCATCGGCGAAGGGCAGGTTCTCGGCGCGCATCACCTTGTATTCCAGGTTCGGCGCCTGACGCAGCGCCCAGCCCTGCTGGATCGAGTCCTCCTCCAGGTCGATCCCCACCACGCGCTTGCCCTCGCCCAGGCGCTTGGCCCATTCGTGTACGAGCACTCCCTCACCACAGCCGACATCGAGCAGCGACTGCGGGTCGGCGATGTCCATCAACCCATCCAGCGAACGCTCGAAGCCCGCCATCATGCGCCGCACGAACGGGTTGCTCGATCCGTACTTGTCATAAGTGTTGCCGGTGATCACCCCGTCCTGGGAGACGGTGACGCCGGAACTCACGCCTCCACCTTCTCACGCTCGGCGACCTGACCGGGTTCGTAGTGCGAAGGCTCGACCCCCAGTTGCAGTTCGATGCGTCGCACGCGCTCAAAGGTCTTCTGCGTCATCACGCGCTGCGCTGCCAGCAGGTCACCGATGACGCCAAGCGCCCACAAGACGACGGCGGCGATGAACAGCACCGCGCCGAGGATCAAGGACTGCACATGTCCCTTGCCGGAGCCTTCGATGTAGGCGACGGCGAAACGAATCCAGACGGCCAAAGCGGCCACGCCGATCACGGCGGAAAGGCTCCAGAAGACCTTCAGCGGCTCGTACTGCGCATAGATGCGGAAGATCGAGATGGCATTGCGCCGTACATAGGCCGACATCGACGGGAACAGGCGCGACTCGCGCGTGGCGGCGTTGGTGCGCACGGGCACGTGGTCGGTGGCGACGAGCATCTTGCCGGCCTGGATGATGGTCTCCAGGGTGTAGGTGAATTTGGAGACCACCAGCATCTGAATGGCGGCCTCGCGGTTGTAGGCGCGAAAGCCCGAGGTGGTGTCGGGCAGCGAGGTCGAGGACGCCTGGCGCACCACCCAGGAGCCCAGCCGCTGCAAGGCCTTCTTCAACGGCGAGAAGTGCGCGATCTTGTTGACCTCGCGGTCGCCCACGACCATGTCCGCGCGCCCCTCCAGGATCGGCCCGACGAGGCGGGCCACATCAGGGCCGTAGTACTGGTTGTCGGCGTCGGTATTGACGATCACATCCGCTCCCAGCTTCAGGCAGGCGTCGAGCCCGGCCTGAAAGCCCGCGGCGAGGCCCTTGTTGTTGGTGAGGCGCACGATGTGGTGCACGCCTGCGCGCCGCGCCACATCCACCGTGCCATCGGTGGAGCCGTCGTCGATGATCAGCCACTCCACGACCTCAAAGCCATCCAGCTCGCGCGGCAGGTCCGCCAGCGTCGCCGGCAGCGTCTGCTCCTCGTTCCAGCAGGGGATCTGGATGATGAGCTTCATGGGTGCAGGATAGGCTCTGAAGCCGATGCAAGGCGCGACGCTCAGCCGACCGGCTACACGGCCGTCGGGACCCATGTGGTTTGCCAGGCTGCGCACCGTGCCGGCGTCCACATGGGCCAAGCTCGGCTTCGCGCTGCTGTGCATAGGCGCGTTCGTCGGGTTTTTGGCGATCCCCACATACCCGACCTACGACTCCTACTACGCGCTGATCTGGGGCCGCGATGTGCTGCATCTGCACGTGCCGGTGTTCCATATCTACCGCGCGCCGACCGAGCACCCGCTGGCGATCGCCTTCGGGGTGGTCGCCTCGCTGTTCGGGCAGGCCGGCGACCGCGTGATGATCTTCGGGTCGATCGCCTCGTTCGTGGCGCTCGTGGCGGGCCTGTACCGACTGGGGCGCCTGACCTTCGGCCCGCTGGTCGGGGGCATCGCCGCGGTCGTGCTGTGCACGCGCTTTGACTACGAGTACTACGCGGCGCAGGGTTACCTCGATTTCTCCTACATGGCGCTGGTCGTGTGGGCGGGGGCGCTTGAGGTAGCCAAGCCACGGCGCGGCGTGCCGGTGTTCGCGATGCTGGTGGCGGCGGGTCTGCTGCGCCCCGATGCGTGGCTGCTCGCGGGGGTCTATCTGCTGTGGTGCGCCTGGCCAATTGTGCGAGCGTGGTCGCGCGGAGGACCCGTACCCGAGCACAGTGGGCGCAGACTGCTGGGTTATGCCGCGCTGACGCTTGCGGCACCGTTGCTATGGGCGCTGGTCGATCTGGCCGTGACGGGCGATCCGGCCTACTCGCTGCACTCGACGGCGGGGCTGGCCGAACAGCTGGGGCGCACGCAGGGCCTAGCCAACATCCCCGGCTCGGCATGGGAATTCATGGTGCGTCTGGACAAGCTGCCGCTGGTGCTGGGGGGCATCGCCGGGGTGGTCCTAGGAGTGGTGTTCGTGCCTACGCGCGTGCGGGTGCCGCTGGCGCTGCTGCTCTCGGGCCTCTTGACCTTCGCCTTGCTAGGCGCGGCGGGAACCTCGGTGATCGACCGCTATCTGCTGATGCCGGCTGTGCTCGTGATGCTCTTCGGCGCGGTGGCGATCGGCGGCTGGTCGCTGCTTGAGCCGGGCAGCACGCTGCGGCGAGTGTGGATCGGCGCGGCGGTGCTGCTGGTCGCTGTCGGAGTGGTGCAGGCGGCCACAACCGTGAGCCTGAAGAGCATCAAGACCGAATTGGCCTTCCGCAAGGACTCCCATCGCGCGCTGGCGCAGGTGCTGCACAATCCGCGCGTGCGCGCCGACCTCAAGCGCTGCGGGCCGCTGTCATTGCCAAATCACAAGCTGATGCCCGACGCGCGCTGGATCATGGATGTAGGCCCCGAGAACATCGTCGGGCGCAGCCAGGCAAGGGTGCAGGCGGCGGCAGGCGATACCACGCTGCGCGAACGCATCAGCCACGGCGTGGCGATCTATCCGACGGGCGAAGCGGTCTTTCGCCAGGCGATCGTGGATTCCAACGACAATCCGCTCGACCAGGTGCCCCCGCGCGGGTGGGCGCCGATCCTGACGAGTCAGTACTACGCGGTTTATGCGCGCTGCAAGTAGCCGGCGCGGGTGGCTGGCGCTGGCGGCGATCCTGACAGGGGCGCTGGCGCTGCGCCTGTGGGGCATCGCCCAGGGCCTGCCCTACGCCTACAACTCAGACGAGAACGCGCACTTCGCGCCCAAGGCGATCGGGATGTTCAGCAACGGTCTTGACCCGGAATACTTCGCCAACCCCCCGGCCTTCACGTACCTGCTGCACGTGCTGTATGCGGTGTGGTTCGGCGGCGGCGCGGCGGCCAGACACGCGCTCGTCGCGCACCCCACGGAGGTATTCGTGCTGGGCCGCGTGGCGGCGGCACTGCTGGGCACGCTGGCGGTGTGGCTGCTGTACCTCGTGGGCACAAGGCTTTTCGGGCGCGCGGTTGGCCTGTTGGCGGCGGCACTTGAGGCAGTGGCGTTCCTGCCGGTCTTCTACTCCCACCTGGCGCTCAACGACGTACCGACGCTGGCGCCCCTGACGCTGGCGTTGCTGGGCGCGGCGGGGGTGCTGCGTAAGGGCCGCAGGCGCGACTACCTAATGGCGGGCATCGGCCTGGGCCTCGGCTGTGCCACGAAGTACACCGCCGGGATCGTGGTGCTGCCACTGCTGGCGGCAGCGGCCTGCCAGTACCTCGACGCACCCCACGAGAGAGCGCGCGTGGCGCTCGGCCTGGCGCTGGCGGGCGCGGCGGCGCTGGCGAGCTTCCTGATCGCCAACCCCTACGCGCTGCTGGACTTCAACGCCTTCCACGCGGAACTCAACCACCAGTCCCAGCTCAGCGGCGAAGCGCAGGGCAAGCTCGGCGCAGGGCACGAGGGCGGCGTGAGGTACTACCTGTGGTCGCTCACCTGGGGCCTGGGCTGGCTGCCGGCGCTGGCAGCGCTCGGCGGGGCGGTAACGATCTGGCGCAAGGACAAGCGCCTGGGCTGGCTGCTGGTGCCGGCGCCGCTGGTGTTCCTCGCCTTCATGGGCCTGCAAGGTCGCTACTTCGGGCGCTGGCTGCTGCCGATCTTCCCGATCGTCTGCCTACTGGCTGCGTACTTCACGCTGCAAGCCGTGGAAGCGTTGGCCGCGCGGAGCAGGGGTAAGTCTTTAAGGGGGAGGGGGTTGCGCACTGCGATCATCGCGGTGGCCGCGGTGGCACTATGCGCGCAGGCGTTGGTGTACACGGTGCACTCTGACCTGGTGCTCTCGCGCGCGGACACACGCACGCTGACGCGCGAGTGGATGGTGACGCACATCCCCGCGGGCACCAAGATCGTGGCCGAGCCCGTGTCACCAGACGTGTGGGCGAGCGATATCGGCCACTTCAACTACGCCACCCCCGACGGGACTCGCTGGATCAAGTACTCCTCGCTGCGCTCGGTGATCGCTCCCAACGGCGCACTGATCGGAGAACCGGGCCGGCCAGTAGGCATCGAGGACTACGAGCGCACGCTCAGCCCGGCGCTGATCGGCTGGTATGAGCGCCAGGGCTACTGCTGGGTGATCACAGGCTCCACCCAGTCCGGCCGAGCGCAGGCCGAACCGGGGGTGGTGCCCAATGCCGTCGCCTACTACCGCGCGTTGGCCCAGCAGGCGCAGGTCGTCTATCGCGTCTCCCCGTACTCCCCCGGCAAGGGTCCGGTGGCGTTCAACTTCGACTGGAGCTTTGACTACTACCCGCTGGCCTATCACAGGCCGGGGCCAGAAATGATCGTCTACCGCCTGCATGGCGGGACCTGTCAGAGCGCCTGACACCGGGTATCCTGAGGTGGAATGACGATCGGCACAGAGACCGATCGCGTGCATATGGCGCGCGCGATCGAGTTGGCTCAGCGGGGAACGGGGACAGTCAAGCCCAACCCCGTGGTCGGGGCTGTAATAGCCCGCGATGGCGAGGTGCTGGGCGAGGGCTGGCACGAACGCTATGGCGCGGCCCACGCCGAGGTCAACGCGATCGAGGCGTGTGGGCTGGCGGATCTGAGCGACGCGACGCTGTACGTGTCGCTTGAGCCCTGTTGCCACGAGGGTAAGACGCCGCCCTGCACCGAGGCGATCATGCAGTCGGGCATCCGCCGCGTGGTCGTTGGCTCGGATGACCCCACCGAGAAGGCGGCCGGTCGCGGCCTGGGCATCCTGCGCGATGAGGGCATAGAGGTCGTGCTGGCGGACGGCGAGCTTGCCACGCGGGCACGTCTGCTCAACCAGGCTTTTCGCAAGCAGGCGCGCGTGGGGCGCCCATGGGTGCTGTTCAAGTCGGCGATGACGCTCGACGGCAAGGTGGCCACGCGCGCGGGGGACTCCAAGTGGATCAGCGGCGAGGACAGCCGCGAGCGGGCACACCAGTGGCGCACGGAGGTCGATGCGGTGGTGGTGGGCATCGGCACGGCGCTCGCCGATGACCCACAGCTGACGGCGCGCCCGGAAGGCCAGACGGCGGAGCTTGAGCGCCAGCCGCGGCGCGTGGTGTTCGACTCGCTCGCGCGCCTGCCTCCCACCTCGCAGCTGGTGGGCCTGGCGGCACAGACACCTCTGACGGTGGTGGTCTCGCGTGCGGCGGCGCGCGCGGACACCGATGCACTGGAGGCAGCGGGCGTGCAGGTGCTCGTGGCGACCGGCGAAAACGAGCCCGCACGCGTGCGCTCGGCACTCGATCAGCTCGGCGCAGCCGGCGTGTCCTCGGTGCTGCTGGAGGGTGGTCCACACCTCGCGGGCGCCTTCCTCGATGCCGGTGAGATCGATGAACTGCGCCTGTTCCTGGCGCCGCTGCTGCTCGGCGGCAGCACTGCCCGTGACCCACTGGAGGGCGAAGGCGTCGAGACCATCTCTCAGGCGCTGCGGGCGCTGACGTTCGAGTGCGAGCGCGTGGGCGAAGATCTGTTGATCTCCGCCCGTCTGCGCGAGTGGTAGGAAGAGCGGGACGGGGCGGGACGGGAAGGATGTTCACTGGTCTGATCGCCGACCTCGGCCGCGTGGATGCACTGGAGCGCGACGGCCAGGGTGCCACGATCGTCATCGCCACACCGCTGGCGGGCGAAGTCGCTGAGGGTGACTCGGTGGCCGTCAACGGCGTCTGCCTCACCGCCACCCAAGTCAACGGGGCAGGCTTTCAGGCGCAGGCGATGGAGGAGACGTTGCGACGCTCTTCGCTCGGGTCCCTGGAGGTGGGCGCGCCGGTCAACCTGGAGTTGGCCTTGCGGGCCGATGGGCGCCTAGGGGGCCATATCGTGCAGGGCCACGTCGATGGCACGGGCGTGGTCGCGGCAATCCGTGAGGAGGGCTTTGCGCGCGTGCTCGAGATCGATATCGAGCAGGACATATCTCGCTATCTGGTGGAGAAGGGCTCGGTGAGCGTGGACGGCGTGAGCCTTACAATCAGCGCTCTGCGCAAGAACGGTTTTTCAGTCTCTTTGATTCCGGAGACACTGGAGCGCACCAACCTGGGCCGGGCTCAGGTGGGCGCACGTGTCAACCTGGAGGTGGACATTTTGGCCAAGCACGTCGAGCGCCTGATGGAGGCCCGCCTGTGAGCACCAGCAACCCAGATACCAAGACGAGTACCCCCTTCGCGACGATCGAGGAGGCCCTGGAGGAGATCCGCCAAGGCAAGATGGTGGTGGTCTGCGACGACGAAGACCGCGAGAACGAGGGCGATCTGGTGATGGCCGCCCAGTTCGTGACCCCCGAGGCGATCAACTTCATGGCCAAAGAGGCACGTGGCTGGATCTGCCTAGCGCTGACACCCGAGCGCTGCGATGAACTCGGCCTTGAGTTGATGACGGCCAAGAATGAGTCCGCCTTGCAGACGCCGTTCACGGTTACGATCGAGGCACGCGAAGGAGTCACCACGGGCGTCTCCGCGCACGATCGCGCGCACACGATGCAGGTTGCGATCGACCCGGGCAGCGAACCCGACGACTTGGTGCAGCCCGGCCACGTCAACCCGCTGAAGGCCAAGGTCGGCGGTGTGCTTGAGCGCACGGGACACACCGAGGCGTCGGTCGACCTGGCGCGCCTGGCGGGCCTGATCCCGGCCGGCGTGATCTGCGAGGTGATGAACGAGGACGGTTCGATGGCGCGCGTGGGCGATCTCACGGAGTACTGCGAGCGCCACGGGCTGAAGATGGTCACGATCGCGGACCTGATCGCCTACCGCCGGCGCAACGATCGCCTGGTGGAACGCGTGGTGGACACGCGCCTGCCCACCGCCTTCGGCGACTTCACCGCCGTCGGCTATCGCTCATTGATCGACGATAAGCACCACGTGGCGCTCGTCAAGGGGGATGTGGCCGGCAAGCCCGACGTGCTCGTGCGAGTGCACTCCGAGTGCCTGACGGGCGACGTCTTTCACTCACTGCGCTGTGACTGTGGCGAACAGCTTGCCTCGGCGCTGGCGATGATCGAGGAGGAGGGTCAGGGCGTGCTGCTGTACCTCGCCCAGGAGGGCCGCGGCATCGGCCTGTTGAACAAGCTGCGTGCCTACCGTTTACAGGAGGACGGGCTTGACACCGTGGAAGCCAACGAGCGACTGGGCCTGCCCGCCGACCTGCGTGATTACGGCATCGGTGCGCAGATCCTCGCCGACCTCGGCCTCAGCTCGATCCGCATCCTCACCAATAACCCCAAGAAGATCCGCGGCCTGGAGGGCTACGGCCTGTCCGTCAGCGCGCAGATCCCGATCGTGCACGCCCCCAACGAGCACAACGAGGCCTACCTGCGCACCAAGGCGCAGCGCATGGGTCACATCCTGCACCACCAGGGATTGAACCTCGATGCGGAGCTGCTGCACTCAGAGCGTGAACAGGACCGCGAGCGCGAAGGATGACCTTCGCGATCGCCGTAGGCCGCTTTTACGAGGACCTGGCCGAGCGTCTAGTCCGTGGCGCGCGAGATGTTTTTGAACAAGCCGGCCACACCCAAATTAATATCTTTGACGTTCCCGGCGCCTTCGAGCTCCCGCTGGCCGCCAGCTACGCTGCCAGCTCGGGGCGTTTTGCCGGTGTGGCCTGCCTAGGTGCTGTCATCCGCGGGGAGACCGATCACTACGACTACGTCTGCTCGGAGGCCGCGCGCGGGATTCAGCAGGTGCAGTTGCAGACCGGCGTACCCTGTGCCTTCGGCGTGCTCACCTGCAACACGATGGAGCAGGCGCTCGCGCGTGCCGGCGGCGACAAGCGCGACTCGGGTCGCCACGCCGCCGCGGCGGTTCTGCGCATGGCCGAGCTGCGCGCCGAGTTGGCAAGCGGCTGAGTACAACGCAGGTTTTTTCCATGACGGTAGTCGTGATACGCGACGGTGAGAAAGATGAGTTGGCGGTAAATCGCCAGCTTGGGAATGGCGAGCATGTGCTCTGGCGTGGTTGCCCTGTGGGACCCAGATGGCTTGAGCGTCAGGACGTGGTGATGCTGCCGTTCAGCCTTCTGTGGGGTTTTATCGTGCTGGGCTGGGAGGTGACGGTCCTTGTCAACGACGGTACACGTAACACGATCCTGTTCCCACTTTTCGGCATTCCGTTTGTGATCTTGGCGATATACCTTCTGGTTGTGAGGTTGTTCGTGCGGCGTTGGATGCGCGCACGAACGGTATATGCGGTGACCGACCAACGGGCCATCTCGATCGCGCCTTCGCTGTGGGGCGGGCGTGAGCGCCTGTCGACTATCTGGCTTGCATCACACCCCAATGTAAAACAGAAGATCGGACGAGGCGGCAACGGCACGATCTATATCGGCTCGTTCTTGTTCAGTCGGCGCTGGGCAGCGGGCGATCCGAGTTGGCCGGCGTCCGGATGGGGAGCTCAGGGCACTGTGACTTTCGCCAATATCAAGGATGCTTTTCACGTATACGAACTGCTGAACAGCCATCAGTTCGATCAGGCCGCATCCGCCACGGGTGGGCATCGTTAGCCTGTTGAGTTAGGTGGCGAAGGGCTCAGCCCTGTGAGGCCAGTGTGACTACCAGCTCACCTCATCGAGGAAAATGCTGTGGCCACTGGCGGCACTGTACGGATCGTCGATCTGTAGGCCGACAGCCTGCACTGCTGTTTCGGTGGACGTTCCTGAGTTGACGCAGCCCTCTGGGTTGGATGGGATGGCGAGAGCGAGCTCGGACCAGGTGTTGGCCGGCAGTTTGATTTCGGGACTCAAACAGGTTAACCAGCGTTCGCCCATCTGCACTACGACCTGTGCTCCGACGGGGGGCGTGCTGGCTGGTCGGTAGACGAACATGTAGATGGTCTCCCCAGGTAGTGGCGCTGCCTGAGTGCTTCTCGGGACGAGGTCGCCAACCGCTGGATATGGGGCGGCATGGATCGTGATCCGCTGGGAGTTGGAGCCGGATAGCTGCTCGGTGTTTGTCCTGGCTGTAGTCAGATCTCCCCACCCGTTGCTTGGGTCGGCGGTTTCGTCCTCAAATGAGAACCGTTCGCCTGGATCCAAGGTTGGAGTCTGGGGCGCTTGGGGTTCTCTGCCAAGTCCGACAACGTGCTGGAGGGCGATGCTTGTGATCTGACTCGCCGGCCGCGCGCCGCTGGGTGTGAAGGTGATCTCCACTGGGATTGTGACGCGGTGGCGAATGTGAAACTGCTTGCGCGCGAGCAACGAGGGTCTGAGCGTCAACGTGAGCGCTCCTGGATATTTGGCTATGGCGTGCGTCGGGTGCATGAGGATGGCTCCTCGTGTATGGACGACCTGGCTGTGTACTGCCTGCGGCGCAGCGACTGATTCAAGCACGGGCTGGCGAACGCTGACGAGTCCCGGTGCGGCGAGATTGATCGTGATCCGCACGGTTCCGTCGGGGCGGGTGATTGTGCGAAGCAGCGTAAAGACGTTGTGTGCCGGCGGGGCGGGTGGCGCGGGGGTTTCGGCCGGTTGGACGACGACCGGAGCGTATCCGCTTCCGTTGCTCGGAGCCGCAGAGAGCGCCAGGCCAAGCAGCGTCAGGCCGGATAACGCAATCATTGTGGCCACGGATATCCGATGCACCCTGATCGTCCAGCGCGCGGTGCTCTGCTCGCTCGCCGAGACCCGCGAAGCCGCTCCCAGAAGAATGTCCAGGAATGTTCCGATGGTACGACAATATGATTGTCGTCGGACGGCCTACGAATTGGTGAAGACTGATCGAAGCACGCTGGCTGATCTGCGCTGTCGAACGCGGCGGAGCGCTGCTACCAGACGGTCAGCTGAGGATCGAACGCCTGGATCGCCGCATCGCGGGTGACGAGCCGCGCGCGGTTGGCGCGAGCGGTGGCGTAGATAAGCCGGTCGGCGGGATCGCCGGGGAAGCTCTGTGCGTCCAGAAGACCGGCTGCAATGGCGATGTCGGCGCTCGGAGGGAGCGGCTCGACGTGCGGCTGTGCCAAGGCCTGTCTGACCCAGACACCAACGTCGCGGTCGAGCGCGATGCGCTTGCGCGATACGAGCATGGTGACCTCCCAGGCGCTGAGCGTGGAGACCCCAATGCTGGTTGCCTCGGCGATGGTTTCCCGCGCGAGGGCTGAAAGGCGCTTTGGGTCGGTCACCCACCAGATCCACGCGTGGGTGTCGAGGACGATCACCGTCAAGCGGCGTCCCACTCGACGGCAAGCGGCGCGATTAGCTCATCGTCGGACACGTTGAAGGACACCGAGCCGCGTAGGCTCAGGGGCTCCTCTGCGGCGAGGACTCGAGCGACAGCGCGACCGCGCTTGGTGATGACAAGCTCCTCGCCAGTGGCGGCTACCTCGTCGAGCAGTCCGAGGCACTTGGCCTTGAACTGGCTGGCAGAGACGGTTCGCGTTGACATGACTATGGTCATGGTACCATGGTCATCAGGAGCCTTTCAAGGCGTAGCCTCCTCTCTCCCAACCCATCCTCTAGACTGCACTCCCCAATGGCCAAGATATGCCACAGCTGCGGGAAGGGCCCTTCGTTCGGGAACAGCCGGAGCCACTCGATGGTCGCTACCAAGCGGCGCTTTGACCCGAATCTGCAGAAGGTCAAGATCCTGGTCGGGAAGGCCCCGCGGCGCGTGTATGTCTGCACGCGGTGCCTGAAGGCCGGCAAGGTCACGAAGGCTCTCTGAGCTGCCGGTTGGGCCGCGTCCGCACGGATCGGCCCGGGCGATGATGGAGGTGGAGCTGTGACCGACACCAACCTGGTTCGCTTTCGCGCCGCTGTGGCGGGTGCTTTGGCGCACCTGGAGTCCCGCCGTCAGGAGGTCAACGATTTGAACGTGTTCCCGGTTGCGGATGGGGATACGGGCGACAACATGGTGCTGACGCTGCGCGCTGTGCTGGCGGAGCTCGACCGGCTGAGCGGTGAGGATGCGCTGCGCACGGTCGATGAGATCGGGCGCGATGAGATCGTGCAGTCGGTCGCGCGGGCGGCGCTCCTGGGCGCGCGCGGGAACTCCGGCGTGATCCTCTCGCAGCTGATCCGCGGCGCGGCCGAGGAGCTGGTTTCGCGTCCCGGCGAGCTGATCGACGCGACCTTGATCGGCGCCGCGCTGTCAAACGCGGCGGAGCGCGCCTACGCTTCGGTGCGCCAGCCGGCGGAGGGCACGATCCTGACGGTGGCCCGCGAGATGGCACGGCAGATCTCAAGCGACGTGGCGCACAGCCCCGAGGGCACGCGCCTTGAGCCCGAGACGGCGCCGGAGGTGCAGGACCAGACGATCGCGCAGATCCTGGAACGGGCAGTAATGGCCGGGCAGGACTCCGTCAAGCGCGGGCCGGAACTGCTGGAGGCATTGCGCGACGCGGGCGTGGTGGATGCCGGAGGCTACGGCCTGACGATTCTGTTTGCCGGCGTCGTGGCGGCCTTGCGGGGAGAAGAGCCGCCAGAGCTTGACCACTACGAGCCGGCGCGCATCCATCATCCCGAGCACAGTTCGAGCACCTACCGCTACTGCACCAACTTTGCCGTCACCGGCAGGAACATGGCGCCGGGGCGCTTCATCCCGCAGCTTGAGACCTTGGGCGACTCGGTGCTGGTGGTCGGCGATGAGACGACATTGAAGGTGCACCTACACACCGATGAGCCCGAGCAGGCCACCGCGATATTCAAGGACGCCGGCGAGGTCTCTCACCTGGACGTGGCCGATATGCGTTTGCAGGTGACCGAGCGCGACGAGCGCTTGGCGGCCGCCGCGTCTGAGGGGTCACAAGCGCCTGCCGAGAAGGCGCGTTGCGGCGCGGTGGCGGTCGTCAGCGGCGAGGGACTGACGAGGATGTTCGAGGAGCTTGGCGTGCATACGCTCGACGGCGGCCCCACCTTGAACCCCTCGACCTATGAGCTGCTCGCGGCGATCCACGAGGTGGCGGCCGAGGAGGTGGTGGTGCTGCCCAACAGCGCGAACGTCGTCATGGCCGCCGAGCGCGCGGCGGAGCTCTCGGAGAAGCAGGTCGTGGTTGTGCCGGTTACCAGCCAGCAGGCCGGTTTGGCGGCGGCGCTGGCGCTGGTGCCGGACCACAGCGTGGAGGAGAACGCGATGGCACTGCACATGGCGCTTGAGCCGCTGCGAACGGGCGCGGTGGCGCCGGCCGCGCGCGAGGACGCGCAGGGGCGCTTTGGGCGCGGAGATGCCGTCGGGTTTGTGGATGAGGAGGTCATCGCCTGGGGCGAGCCGGGGGAGACCCTGCGCCAGGTGCTCAGCAGGCTTACCAACGGCTCCAATGGAGACGCGCCGGCGGAGCTGGTGAGCGTGCTGAGTGGGGCCGAGGCGCCGATCGGACTTGAGGCGGTGGAACGTCTGCTGGACGGTGACAGCAAGGCCGAGCTGGAACTGCGCGAGGGTGGCCAGCCGGCGTATTGGTGGTTGCTGGCAGCGGAGTAGGGATCGACCGCGCGGGGGATCATGATCCGCGCAATGCCTGCCGCTAGCGTGATGCCGGTTACCGACGTCGATAAACCCCTGGATGCTCCTCGTGCTTTTGCCGGCACCGACACTCTGACCCGCAGTGAGATGCTGCTGGCGCCGGTCCGCTGGCCGCGCCCTTCACGTCTGCGGGAGCCGCTGCAGGGGCCCACGAAGAAAGCATCAGCTGGGCTCCAGGCGCTGGGGCTGCACACGGTGGGCGATCTCTTGGAGCACCTTCCCCGTGACAGTCGCGAGGCGCGCACGGTGGCCGAGCTGCGCGTCGGCGAGCAGGCCACGGTCGCGGTTGAGGTGCGCTCGATCGCCGTGCGTCCCGTGCGCAAGCGCGGCATGCGCCCGCTGGTGGAGGCGTGGGTGGCTGACGCCACCGGGGCGATGCGCGCGGTTTTCTTCAATCAGCCCTGGCTGGTGGAGAAGTACCCCGAGGGGACGCGTCTGGTGTTGCACGGCAAGGCGGGGCAGCGAGGCGACTTCGGGGTGGCCCATCACGCCGTGGGCACTGAGTTGGGCGTTGCACAAGATGCCCAGCCGGCCGACGCGAGGGCAATTGTGGCCCACTATCCAGCCACGGAGGGAGTGAGCTCGACTCAGATTCTGACGCTGATGCAGGGCTCACGAGGTGCGCTGGCCGATGTGGTCGAGCCGCTGCCCGCCGCGCTGCGCTCATCCGAGCGGTTACCCGACCGGGCGGCTGCGCTCACCGCGATGCACTTCCCCGAGCGGGCAGAGGAGGTGGAGGCAGGGCGTGAGCGGGTGGCGTTCGAGGAGCTGCTGCTGACGCAGCTCGTGTTCCTGCGTCGCCGTGCCAGGCGTCGTGCGCTTACGGGCGCGCCGGTATTGAACGAGCCGTCTTCCTGGAGCGCGCGCTGGCTGGAGCAGGGCCTGCCATTCACGCTGACGCACGGGCAGCAGAGCGCGATCGCGACGATCGAGGCGGACCTGGCGAGATCCTGTCCGATGCAGCGGCTTTTGATGGGAGAGGTGGGCAGCGGCAAGACGGTCGTGGCGCTGTGGGCGATGCTGCGCGCGGTGGAGCACGGACGCCAGGCGGCGTTGATGGCTCCGACGGAGACACTGGCCGAACAGCACTTCGCGACCGTGCAGCGGCTGCTGGGGGGCGAACAGCTCGCGTGTGCGCTGCTGACGGGCTCCACGAAGGCCACGCGTCGGGCAGACACCCTGGGCAAGCTGGAGAGCGGTGAGCTTCAGCTGATCGTGGGAACCCACGCGTTGATCGAGCCCGACGTGCGCTTTCGCTCGCTGGCGGTGGCCGTGGTTGACGAGCAGCACCGCTTCGGGGTGCGCCAGCGCGCGGCGCTGGAGGACAAGGACCCGGCCCACCCAGCGCATGTGCTGCACATGACGGCCACACCCATACCCCGCACGCTGGCACTCTCAGAACACGGCGATCTCGACGTGACGGCCTTGCGCGAGTTGCCCCACGGACGCCGGCCGATCAGAACGCGCCTCGTCGCGGGCGAGCGCTCGCGGGCGCGTGCATATGAGCATCTGCGCGAGCAGCTGCAGGCGGGTAGGCAGGCGTACGTAGTGTGCCCCCTGGTGGAAGAGGCGCAGGCCGACGGAGTCGCTGCCCTCCCCGGCGAGGGCGCACTCCCAGGCGAGGGTGACCTGCGCGCCGCGACCGCCGAGGTTCAGCGCCTCTCCCAAGGTGAGCTGAAGGGCTACAAGCTGCTGCTGCTGCACGGTCAGATGCGCTCCAAGGAGAAGCAGGAGGCGATGGCCAAGTTCGTCGCTGGCGAGGTTGACGTGCTGGTGGCGACGACGGTGATCGAGGTGGGGGTGGATGTGCCCAACGCGACGGTGATGCTCGTGGAGAACGCAGAGCGCTTCGGAATCTCCCAGCTGCACCAGCTGCGCGGCAGGGTCGGCCGTGGCGAACACGCCTCGACATGCCTGCTCGTCGGTCCCCCCGGGGCGGCGAGATTGCGCGCTCTGGCTGAGCACACCGACGGCTTCCGCCTGGCGGAGATCGACCTGGAGTTGCGCAAGGAGGGGGAGTTGATCGGCACGCGCCAGTCGGGTCTCGGTCAGTTTCGTGTGGCGTGTCTGCCCGATGACGCCGAACTGCTGGAGGGCGCGCGCCGGCAGGCCGAGTGGATCGTGGATCGCGACCCGGAGCTGAAGGCCCCCGAGCACCAGCTGCTGGGAGAGGCACTGGACGATGCCTTTGGTGCCGAGGCATTTGAGCCGATTCCGGCATGAAGCCGATCCTGGCATGAGGGTCATCGCAGGACGCCTGGGCGGCAGACGCTTGCAGGCGCCGCGCGGCAGGACCACAAGACCGACGTCCGATCGAGTGCGCGAGGCGCTGTTCTCGATGCTCGGGGACGTGCAGGGAGCGGATGTCTTGGACCTGTTCGCGGGCACCGGCGCGCTGGGTATCGAGGCGCTTTCAAGAGGCGCGGCTAAAGCAGTGTTCGTGGAGCGGGACGCGGCTGCGCTGCGGGCGCTCGCCGCCAATCTCGCTGCCCTGGACCTGATCGAGCCGACGGCGCGGATCAGGCGCGGCGAGGCGCGCGTCGCGCTCCAGACAGCACGCGAGCGCGATGAAACGTACGATCTGTTCTTCGTCGATCCCCCATACGGCGAAGCGCGGGCGTGGGCGCGCGAGCTGTCGGTGGCGCTGCCACCGCTGTTGGCTCCCCAAGCGCGTGTCATCGTAGAGAGCGATAGGCGGGCGCCGCTTGAGCTTGAGGCGGTGCTTGAGGGGGCATTAGAGACAGAGCAGCAGCGCCGCTATGGCGATACAACGATCACAATCCACCGTCACCAGTGAACTTCGATGAATCTCGATAAGTCCATAGTCGTATGCCCGGGCTCCTATGACCCGGTTACGAACGGACACCTGGACGTGATCCGTCGCGCGGCCCAGCTGTATGACGAGGTCGTGGTGGCCGTCGTCAATCGTTCGGTACGCAAGGAAAACACGCTGTTCGGGATCGAGGAGCGCCTGGGCTTCATCGAACGCGCCACGGCCGAGTTGCCGGGTGTGCGCGTGGCGCCCTTCAAAACGCTGGTGGTGGAGTTCGCCAGAGAGGTGGGGGCCAAGGCGATCGTGAAGGGGTTGCGGGCGATCTCGGACTTCGAGTACGAGCTTGAGATGCACCAGCTCAACAGTCGTGAGGACCCCGAGATAGAGTCTGTGTACCTGATGGCAAGCTCGCAATACAGTTTCCTGTCGTCGAGCGGCGTGAAGGAATTGGCCACTTTTGGCGGCAGAATCGAGGATCTGGTGCCCGAAGATGTGGCTGCGCGGTTGCAGGAAGAGCTGAGGCGTTGACGAACCTTCAAGGGCTATGGACGTCTCTAGTACTGATAGACAAGCTTGATGACTTGGTGCATAACGCCAAGCCTGTCCCCCTGACCGATCAGGTGCGGGTGGACAAGGAGGAGATCTACGACATCCTCGATCAGATGCGCGCCACGATCCCTGAGGAGATCAAGCAGGCGCGCTGGATCGTCAAGGAGCGTCAGGAGATGCTGGCGGAGGCCAAGCGCGAGGCCGAGCGCATCATCAAGGAGGCGCGTGAGCGTCAGGAGCATCTGGTGGGCGAGGAGGAGGTCACCAAGCAGGCCGAGCGTGCCGCGGAGGACATCGTGGAGGATGCCCGGGCACGCGAGCGTGAGATCCGCCTGGGCGCTGAGGACTACGCCGATGAGATCCTCAACACGCTTGAGGTGAACCTGTCGAAGTTCATCGCCGCGGTGCAAAGAGGCCGCGAGCGTTTGCAGGGCAAGGATGAACCAGCCGAAGTAGGCTGAGTTCCAAGCCTCGATACTGCGCCCTGTGCAGCGCTTTTTTGGGTAGGGTCCCAACCCATGAAGTCAGAAGCGCTGTACAAGCTGAAGGTTGCGGGCACGCTGGCGAGCACCGGCATGTTCAAGCCCGTGCGCCCCGACAAGACGGTGCGCACACTGGGAGCGCTGCGCAAGTGGGGCCCGACGCCTGCCGCGGCCTACACGGGCTCGGCGATCCGCTATCCCGAGCGTCTGGCGCTCGTGGACGAGCGCGGGGCGCTGACGTTCAGCGAGATCGACAAGCGCACCAACGCGATGGCCAGAGCGCTGCGCAGCGCCGGAATCCGCGAAGGCGAGAGCGTGGCGATCATGTGCCGCAACCACCGCGGCTTCATCGAGGCCACGGTCGCGTGCAGCAAGCTGGGTGCGAGCGTGCTGTATCTGAACACGGCCTTCGCGGGTCCCCAGATCACCGACGTGCTCAAGCGCGAGGCGCCGGCAGGATTGATCTACGACGAGGAGTTCTGCGGCCTGGTGCGTGAGGGCGGCGAGGGGCGCAAGCGCTTCGTGGCCTGGTGCGATCCGGGCACGGCCTGTGAGGACCCGCTGCTTGAGGACCTGATGCAGGCACAGCGCGACGATTCGCCGCTACAGCCGCCGCTGGAACCGGGTCGCGTGGTGATCTTGACCTCAGGTACGACGGGCACGCCGAAGGGCGCGGCACGCAAGCAGCCGGACTCGATGGGCCCGGCGGCCTCGCTGTTCTCGAAGATTCCGCTGCGCGCACGCGAGACCACGATGATCGCTGCGCCCCTGTTTCACTCCTGGGGCTTCGCGCATTTCACGATGTCGCTGCCGCTCGCTTCGACCCTCATTCTGCGCCGCCGCTTTGACGCGGAGGACACGTTGAAGGCCGTCTCACAGCACCGCGCGACGGCGCTGGCGGTGGTGCCGGTGATGTTGCAGCGCATCCTTGATCTGCCTCCGGAGACGATCGCCGCGCACGACCTGCACGCGCTGAAGATCGTCGCGGCCTCCGGCAGTGCGCTGCCGGGTGAGCTGGCGGTGCGCGCGATGAATCTGCTGGGGGATGTGCTCTACAACCTCTACGGCTCGACCGAGGTGGCCTGGGCGACAATTGCCACGCCCGAGGACCTGCGCGCGGCGCCTGGCACGGCTGGCAAGCCGCCGCTGGGCACCGTGGTGAAGCTGCTGGACGAGCAGGGCCGCGAGGTGCCAAAAGGCGAGAGCGGGCGCATCTTCGTTGCGAACGAGCTGATGTTTGAGGGTTACACGGGCGGAGGGGGCAAGGAGATCGTGGAGGGTTTGATGAGCACAGGCGACGTGGGCCACTTCGACGAGGGCGGGCGCCTGTTCGTGGACGGGCGCGACGACGAGATGATCGTGAGCGGTGGCGAGAACGTCTTCCCGCGCGAGGTGGAGGATCTCTTGGCCGATCACGGCGAGATCGAAGAGGCTGCAGTTGTGGGCGTGAAGGACAGCGAGTTTGGGCAGCGCCTGAAGGCGTTCGTGGTGACCCGCAACGGCTCGCAATTGAGCGAGGAAGCGGTCAAGGGCTACGTGAAGGAGAACCTCGCCCGCTACAAGGTGCCGCGCGAGGTGGTCTTCCTGCAGGAGCTGCCGCGCAATTCGACCGGCAAGGTGCTCAAGCGCGAGCTGGTCGCGCAAGACTGATCCGCGGCGTCGCTAGCCTTGTAGGCATGGCTGGGACAACATCCGATTTCGACCTCGCCGGGCTGCGCCTGGCAGCGGGGGAGGGACGCCGCCTGGATCTGTGGACGAGGATCGACCCACTGGAGTTAGGGGGCGAGTCCTATGCAGTGAGCCCGGCGGAGATCTCGGTCAGCTTTGAAGTGTCGCGCATGACGGGACACGGCTACGCCTTGCGAATGCGCTTCGCGGCGACGCTTGAGGGTCCGTGTATGCGCTGCCTAAACGACGCGCGGCGAGAGGTTGAGGTGGACGCGCGCGAGGTGGATCGGCCAGGCGGCGGAGAGGAGCTGTCGAGTCCGTACCTAAAAGACGAGATGCTCAACCTGGCCTCGTGGGCGCGGGACGCGTTCGTGCTGGCCGTGCCGGCGCAGGTGCTGTGTCGTGAGGAGTGCCTCGGACTGTGCCCCGAGTGCGCGGCGGATCTGAATGAGGTCGGCCCCGAGCATCGCCACGAGCAGGGGCCGGATCCGAGGTGGGCGAAGCTGGCAGAGTTGAAGCTCGACTGAGCCGTTTGCCGCCGAAGGTGTGATGTGAAGGCGCAGTGCGGTACCCTTCCCAGCCCATGGCGGTTCCCAAGCAGAAGCAGTCACACAGCCGCACGTCCAAGCGTCGGGCGCAGCACAAGGTCTCGCCCCCGGCTCTCGGCGTGTGCCCACGCTGCCACAGCCCGCGCCGCCCGCACCGGGTGTGCCAGGTGTGCGGCACGTACGCGGGCCGCGAGATCCTGACGGGCACCGAGCCCGAGCACGATCACGACCACGCCTGATTCGCGGTGACCGAGGGGTCTTCTCGCCCCGAGCAAGGATCGTTGCCACGACAAGACGTGGTGGTGGCGGTGGACGCCAACGGCGCCGATCTGGGTCCCGCCGAGGTGGCGGCCGGCGCGGCGCTGGCGGCGCGGCAGGGTGCGCGCGTGCTGCTCTTTGGTCCTGCCCGTGAGCTGAACGGCGCGGCTGAGCTGCCAGCTGGCGTGGAGGTGGTGGATGCGCCGGTGTCGATCGCCAAGAGCGCCGATCCGGTGAGCGCGGCCCGCAACACGCCCGAGTCCTCAATCGTGCAGGCCGCGCGGGCGGTTGCGCAAGGTCGGGCGCAGGCGCTGGTGTGCGCAGGCGGCACAGGCGCGGCGGTTGCTGCGGGGCTGTTCAACATCAAGCGCGGACGCGGCATACACCGCCCGGCCTTGGCCCTGGCGCTGCCGGTGCCCGGCCATCCGGTGACGCTGCTGGACGTAGGCGCGAACGCGGAAGCGCGCAAGGAGCACCTGGTGCAGTTCGCGTTCATGGGCGCGGCGCTCGCGCAGGTGGTGCTGGGGGTGAGTAGGCCGCGCGTTGGGGTGCTCTCAAACGGCGAGGAGGCGCAGCGAGGCAGCGCGCTGGTGGTGGCGGCGCGCGCGGAGCTGCAGGAGCGCGTGCAGGCGAGTGGGTGGCTTGAGTTGGTGGGCAACGTCGAGGGTGGCGATGTGACGACCGGGGCAGCCGACGTGATCGTCACCGATGGCTTCACGGGCAATGTGGCGCTCAAGCTGATGGAGGGGGTGTCGCAGACGATGCTGGGCGCGGTGCGCGAGGCCGCGATGTCCTCGCCACGGGCGAAGCTGGGCGGGCTGCTGTTACGCCCCTCTTTGCGAGGTTTTCGTGACGAGATCGACCCCGAAGCCCATGGCGGCGCCTATCTGCTCGGTCTGCGCAGCCTGGGGGTGGTGCCGCACGGGCGCTTCACCCGCAGAGGCTTTGCGCAGGCGATTCTGCGCGCGCACAAAGGTGCGAGCGAGAATCTTGTTGGGCGCACGTATGCCGCGCTGGAGCAGGCAGGGGCGCTGAGGCTGGCACCTGCGTCCGTCCGGGCCAGTAGCCTGCGGCCAGACCCATGAGTGACCCCGCAAAAGCCACGTCAATGACGCACGATCAGGTCTTTCACCTGATCCAGGCGCACCTGGCCGACGAGTTGGATCTGGAGCCGAATGTCATCTCGGTGCAGACGCGTTTCCGCGAGGACCTGGAGGCCGATTCGCTGGATCTGTATACGCTGGTGCAGGAGCTTGAGGACACCTATGGCGTACGCATGAGCGACGAGCAGGCAGCAGAAATCTTGACGGTGGGGCAGGCAGTGGATTTTGTATTGGCGCATGGCGGCGGCTGATGTGGGTTGGAGGCGATGAAGCTCCTCAACAAGCTCCTGGGCGAGCTTCCAGACGAGTTGGCACGCCAGGTGTTCACGCACGCCTCCTGGACGGAGCGGCGCAGCGACAGCTACGCGCGCCTGGCGTTCCTGGGGGACAGCGTGCTGGCGCTGGCGGTGACAACCCATCTGTACCCGCGCCTGGAAGCCGAGCGCTTCGGTGCGGGACGGCTGACGAAGATCCGGGCACAAGCGGTCTCGGGTCCCTCGTGCCGGGCGGTGGCCGAACGCTTGAGGGTGCCCGAGCGTCTGGCGGCAGCCGCACCGGAGGGGATGGAGGCGAGCGCCGCGGCGCAGGTCGTGACCGAGCGGGTGCTTGCTTCGGTGATCGAGGCCGTGATCGGGGCCTGCTATCTGCAGGCGGGTTACGAGCGCACGGCGGAGGCCGTCGTGGAGGCGTTCGCGCCGGAGATCGAGGAGGCGCTGGAGAACCCGGTGGACTTCAAATCGGCGCTTCAGGAGTTGTTGGCACAGCGCGGAGAGACGGTCATCTACGAGGTGACAGGCGAGCAGGGCCCGCCGCACGAGCGCACCTTCGAGGTGGCAGCCAAGGTGGAAGGCACGGCGCTGGGCAGCGGCAGCGGGCGCAGCAAGAAGCACGCCGAGCAGCAGGCCGCGCGCGAGGCCGTCGAGCGACTGGGGGAGGTCTGAGATGCGCCTGAAGGCACTGACATTGAAAGGCTTCAAGTCCTTCCCGGACCGCACGCGCCTGGACTTCGGCCCGGGAGTGAGCGTGGTGGTGGGCCCCAACGGCTCGGGCAAGTCCAATGTGACCGATGCGGTGCTGTGGGCGATGGGCGAGCAGTCGCCACTGGCGGTGCGCGGGCAGTCGATGCAGGACGTGATCTTCGGCGGCGGGCGAGGTGTGCAAGCGCGCAGTTCCGCCGAGGTTGAGATCGTGCTCGACAACTCCGATGGCACCGTGGAATTGCCAGTCAGCGAGATATCGATCGTGCGCCGTCTCGATCGCTCGGGCGAGGGTGAATATCGACTCAATGGCGCGCGCTGCCGCTTGGTAGATGTGATCGAGGTGCTGTCCGACACGGGCCTTGGCAAAGAGACCCACTCCGTCATCAGTCAGGGTCGCGTGGAGGCGATCGTGACGAGCAAGCCACGCGATCGGCGCCTGTTGATCGAGGAGGCGGCGGGCCTGGGCAAGCACCGCAAGCGCCGTCGTCGCGCGCAGTTGAAGCTTGAGCGCACGCAGGAGAACCTGGATCGGGCGCTGGATGTCGAGCGCGAGGCGCGCACGCGCCTGCGCCCACTCAAGCGTCAAGCGGAAGCGGCGGAGCTGCACCAGCGTTTGGAGCACCAGATGCTCGAAGCGCGCTGGCAGCTGGCGCGCGAGGCGGTCCGTGCGCGGCGGCTGGAGCTGGCGCAGGCTGAGACAGCGGCTCAGCAGGCACGCGGGGCGAGAGCGGAGATCGAAGCAGGCTTGCAGGCAGTGGTCCAGCGACGCGGCCAAGCCGAGCGGGCGCTGAGCGAGCGCGCCGCGCAACACGATGCACTGGCGCGTCGCGCCTACGATGCGCGCTCGACGCGTGAGCGTCTGCAGATGCGCCATGAGCAGGCGGGCGCGACAAGTCAGACGCTGGTGGAACGCATCGCGCGCGTGCGGCGCGAGCTCGAGAGCAGCGGCGAGAGCGTAGAGGGTGAGAGCGTAGAGGGTGAGAGCCTGGCCCCGGGGGCGCCCGAGGGGCACCCCCAGACCTCTGATGAGGCATACAGCGAAGATCGCATCGAGGCACTCGAGGCTGAGCTGGCCGAGATCGACGTGGAGCGCGAGCGCGAAGTGGAGCGCGAGATCGAGGGTCTGGCGCAGGATCATGAGCTGGCCTCGCGACAGCTTGCCGAGCTGGAGCAGAAGGTCGACGAGGCGCGGGTGGCGCGCGAGCAGGCCGACGCGGCGGCGGGCACGGCTCGTGAGCGTCTGCGCGCGGGCGAGCGCGAGGTTGAGACGGCCCGCCGCGAGGCCATGCGTGTGGGAGCCGAGCTGGCGGCCGTCAATCAATTTCTGCGCATTCACGCCAGCAGATCGCTTGGGCGCGGCGGCGCGGAGGCTCCGAAGGCGCTGAGCGAGACGCTTCAGGTGCAGGCGGGCTATGAGCTGGCGCTGGCCGCCGTGCTGGGTGGCAGATTGGACGCTGCGGTGGTCGATGGCATGACCGAGGCGGAAGCGCTGCTGGATGGCGCGGGTCAGGATGGCGGCGCGGTGCTGCTGGCAGGCGCGCAGGCAGACACACAGCAGGGCGAGCCGCCGATGCCCGATGCGCTGCGCCTGGCTGATTTGGTGCAGGGATCTGAACCGGCGATTGGCCTCGCCAGGCGTTTACTGGCAGATACCTGGGTGGTAGAGCGTCTGGAGGATCTGCCGGCAAATTTCAAGGGCATCGCGACGACCCGCGCAGGGCGTGTGTGGTTGGCCAAGTGGGGCGAGGTGCGCCAGATGGCTGAGGGCGGCGCCGAGCGGGTGCTGGCACGCCGCAACGAGCAGGAGGCGCTGATCGCTGCCAGCGAGATCGCCGTGCAGGCCGAGCAGGCGGCCAAGGCAGCGGCTGAAGAGTGCTTGCAAGCGACACGCACGGCTGAGCAGACACGCGAGGACGCCGATGGCGAGCTGCGTGCGGCTGAGCGCGCTCGCGTGGAAGGCGTTGAGGAGCAGCGGCGTCTGGCATGGCTGATCGAGCAGCGCCGCGTGGAGCCCGAGCAGGGCGCCTTGGCGGTGCGTCGCGCCCAGCTTGAGGGCGAGCTGGCATCCGAGCGCCGCCAGGCCGAGCGCGTGGCGCGCGAACGCGCCGAGCGCCTGCGGCGTCTGGAGAGCCTGCGTGCACAGCTTGCCGCCGATACAGCGCTGGCGCCAGTGGCGGAGCGGCTGGTGGTGGCAGTGCAGAGCATCGGCGAAGCCGTGGCCGAGCGCGTGAGTGAGCTGGAGCAGGAGCTTGCGCGCGACCGCGAGGCCGGTGAGGCGATGGCCGCCGAGCTGAGCGCCTGCGCGGGCGAGGAGGCCGAGATCCAGGCCCGACTGCGCGCGCAGGGGGAGGCCGTGACGAGTGCTGAGGTTGCGGCCCAGCGCCTGCGCGATCAATTCGCCGAGGCCGAGCTTGAGTTGGGCGCGGTGGTGGAGCGATTGGGGGAGGCGCAGGATGAAGCGGAGGCCCAGGACGAGGAGCCGCAGCCTCTCGGCGAGGAGGAGGAGCAGGCATTGCGGGCCCGTGTGGAGCGTCTGCAGCGCCGCCGTGAGCAGCTTGGACCCGTGAACCCCCTGGCCCAGGAGGAGTACGCCGAGGCATTGGAGCATGTGGAGGAGATGGAGAGCCGCCGCGCCGACCTGGAGACGGCGTTGCGCGAGCTGCGTGGGGTCATCCGCGATACCGACCGTCAGATCCATGAGACCTTCCACGCCACTTTCACCGCGGCGGCCAGCAACTTTGAAGAACTGGTGGGAGATGTCTTCCCGGGCGGCAGCGGACGGCTGCGACTGGTGCAGGAAGAGCCCACGCGCCGCGCGGTGCTGGGCGGTCAGACCCCTGGCGGTGAGTCCGGCGCGGCGGAGACCGACACTGAGGCCGCGGCGGAGAGCGAGGCTGAGCAGGAGGAGCTGGAGGGCGATGCCTTGGAGGGCGTGGAGATCGAGATCACCCCTGCCGGCAAGTCCACCAAACGCCTTTCGCTGCTCTCGGGTGGCGAGAAGTCGATGACGGCGCTGGCCTTCCTATTTGCGGTCTTCCTCGCCCGCCCTTGTCCCTTCTACATCCTGGACGAGGTCGAGGCCGCGCTCGATGACCTGAACCTCGACCGTTTCCTGGCACTGCTGCGCCGCTACGCGGGCCGTGCGCAGTTCATCGTCATCACCCACCAGAAGCGCACCATGGAGGCAGCCGACTGGCTTTACGGCGTGTCCATGGGCGGCGACGGAGTTTCAAAGATCATCTCGCGCAGGCTGCCGCCGGCGGAGGTCGCGACGGGGGAGGCGATGACGGGCGAAGACGCCGCGGATGGCGAAGGCTCCGAGGAGCCGGGGCAGATACCGCAGTCGACGGTCACCAAGGCCGCATAGCGTCCCGCTGAGATAGGCACCCAGCTCACTGCTATCGTCGCGCGCCCTGTGCCGCGCGAGTGGAGCGATCTGTTCATCACCGATGACGCCTCTTCCGCTGAGGGGGGAGCCGAGGGCTCCGAGGGTGGCGAGCGCCGTCGCGGCTTCTTCCGGCGCCTGCGCGAGAACCTCTCGAAGACCCGCCAGGCGCTCGGCAGCGAGATCCAGGCGACCCTCTTCGGGCCGCTGGATGAGCACACGTGGGAGCGTCTGGAGGAGGCCCTGATCATGGCCGACGTGGGCGCCAGCACGACCGCGTCAGTCGTGGCCACGCTGGAGCAGGAGGCCAGCGAAGGGCAGCTGGAGGGCGGTGAGGCGTTGAGCGAGCGCCTGATCGAGCTGCTGGCGGAGATGGCTCGCTCTGAGGAGTCACGGATCGATGTGCGCCCCAAGCCCACGGTCATCATGGCGGTGGGAGTCAACGGCACCGGCAAGACCACCACGATCGGCAAGCTGGCGTGGCATCTGCACAAAGAGCTCGGACTCAGCGTATTGCTGGGCGCCGCGGACACCTTCAGGGCGGCCGCGACTGAGCAGCTGGAAGGGTGGGCGCAGCGGGTCGGCTGTGAGATCGTGACCGGCGCCGAGGGCTCCGATCCCGGAGCGGTGGCCTTCGAGACGATCGCGCAGGCGCGGCAGCGGGGGGTAGACGTGGCAATCGTGGACACCGCGGGTCGCCTGCACACGCAGGACGATCTGATGGCGGAGCTCAGCAAGGTGAGGCGTGTTATCGCGCGTCAGCTGGAGGGGGCGCCGCACGAGACGCTGCTGACGATCGACGCCACCACCGGCCAGAACGGCCTGCACCAGGCGCGGCTGTTCGCTCAGGCCGCCGAGGTCAGCGGGGTGGTGCTGACCAAGCTGGACGGCACAGCGCGCGGAGGAATCGCGCTGGCAATTGCCCGCGAACTGGGCCTGCCGGTCAAATTGATCGGCGTCGGCGAGACCGTTGAGGACCTGCGTCCGTTCGATCCAGAGGACTTTGCCCGGGCTCTGATCGCCGAGTGAGGAATAATCAGAGCCATGGACGCATGGGTTCTCTGGTTGGTACTGGGCTGTGCCCTTGGTGCGGGTGAGCTGCACACGGGTGGCTTCTTCCTCGCGCCGTTTGCGATCGGTGCGTTTGCGGCGACGCTTCTGAGCCTCGCCGGCGTGCCTACGGCCGCGGCCGTGATCGTCTTTCTGGTGGCTTCCGCGCTCGTATTCCTCACGCTGCGCCCGATCGCCAAGAGCCATCGTCGCCTGCCGCCTTCGATCCGTACCGGCGCCGCCGCGCTGATCGGTCGTCCTGCCACGGTGCTTGAGCGCATCGCCAATCACGAGGGCGTGGGTTGTGTGAGGATCGACGGCGAGGTCTGGACGGCGCGCAGCTACGACGAAGATGAGGTCATAGATGCAGGCGAGCGCGTCGAAGTCGTCGAAATCCGAGGCGCCACGGCGCTAGTCATTCACTGATTCCCCAGGCAGGCCAGAAAGGACGTCCCTTCAATCATGACCCCTCTGATAGTCCTCGCCGTAGTGGTGCTGTTCGTGCTGGTGTTGGCCGCACGCACTATCCGCGTGATACCGCAGGCCCGCGCGGGCGTGGTGGAGCGCTTAGGTCGCTACAGCCGCACGCTGGAGCCGGGGCTGACGATCGTCACGCCCTTCATCGACCGCGTCAAGCCATTGGTGGACCTGCGCGAGCAGGTGATCAACTTCTCGCCGCAGTCGGTCATCACCGAAGACAACGTCGTGGTGGGGATCGAGACGGTGCTGTATTTCACGATCACCGACCCGCGCTCGGCGACCTATGAAATCGCCAATCCGCTACAGGCGATCGAGCAGCTGACAGTCACGACGCTGCGCAATGTCATCGGCGGCCTCTCGCTGGAGGCCACGCTAACGGCGCGGGAGAACGTCAACACCGAGTTGCGCGTCGTCTTGGACGAGGCCACGGGCAAGTGGGGCATACGCATCAACCGTGTGGAGATCAAGTCGGTCGATCCTCCGGCTGATATCCGCACGGCGATGGAGAAGCAGATGCGCGCCGAGCGCGATCGCCGCGCGGCGATCCTCACCGCCGAAGGCCAGAAGCAGTCGCAGATCCTCACCGCCGAGGGCGAGAAGCAGGCCGCTGTGCTCACAGCTGAGGGGGAGCGTCAGGCGGCGATCCTGCGCGCCGAGGGCGAAGCCAAGGCGATCGACACGGTCTTTCAGGCGATTCACGAGGGCCGTCCCACCCGCGATCTGCTCAGCTATGAATACCTGCAGATGCTGCCCCAGCTGGCCGAAGGAGACGCCAACAAGGTGTTCGTCGTGCCCTCCGAGTTTGCTCAGGCCTTCGGTGGTATCGGCGAGGCGCTGACGCGCGGCGCTCGTGAGAAGGACGAGCCTGAGGGCTAAGGCAGTGGGCCGCGGGTCGGTGAGCCCAGGCCCCTCTATCTTTCATAGTCCATGTTCGACTCCCTCGCAGAGAAGCTGCAGAGCACCCTGCACGATGTCCGCCAGCGAGGCACGCTGGGCGAGCAGGACATCGACAAGGCCATGCGCGAGATCCGCCTGGCTCTGCTGGAGGCCGATGTCAACTTCAAGGTCGTCAAAGAGTTCACCGCTCATGTCAAGGAGCGCTGTTTAGGGGCGGAGATCGTTGGCCGGCTCAATCCCGGCCAGCAGGTGGTCAAGATCGTCTCCGAGGAACTCACGGAGCTGATGGGCGGAGCTTCGCGCGAACTCAGCTTCTCGCCGCGGCCGCCCACGGTGATCCTGATGGCCGGCCTGCAGGGTTCCGGCAAGACCACCGCAACGGCCAAGCTGGCGCGCCACCTGCGCGAGGAGCACTCCTCTTCGGTGGCGGTGGCGGCTTGTGACGTCTATCGCCCAGCGGCGGTGGAGCAGCTAGTCAAGGTCGGCACACAGGCAGGGGCGGCGGTGTACGAGCAGGGCAGCGAGGGCGACCCGGTGGATATCGCCAAGTGGGCGTTGCAGCGCGCGAAGGACGAGGGCAAGGATGTGCTGATCGTCGATACCGCGGGGCGGCTGCACGTCGATGAGGAATTGATGACCGAGCTCGTCAACATCCGCGAGGCGGTCAAGCCGCACGACATCCTGCTGGTGATCGACGCCATGACCGGCCAGGATGCGGTCAACGTCGCCGAGCAGTTCTCCCAGGCCGTGCAGTTCGACGGCGTCGTGATGAGCAAGCTCGACGGCGATGCCCGCGGTGGCGCGGCGCTGTCGGTCAAGGCCGTCACGGGCAAGCCCATCCTGTTCGCCTCCACCGGCGAGAAGCTGGAGCAGTTTGAACGCTTCCATCCTGACCGCATGGCCCAGCGGATCCTCGGCATGGGCGATGTGATGAGCCTGATCGAGAAGGCCGGGCGCGAGGTCGACGAGGACCAGGCGCACGCGCTTGAGCGCAAGATGCGCCGCAACGAATTCGGCCTCGATGACTTCTTGGAGCAGATGCGCACGATCCGGCGTATGGGTCCGATCGCCAACTTGCTTGGCATGATCCCCGGGCTAGGCGGGCATGAGCTGCGCGGCATGAAGGTGGACGAGAGCCAGCTCGATCAGATCCAGGCGATCATCCTCTCAATGACAGCCGAAGAGCGCCGCCGCCCGGAGCTGATCAAGGGTTCGCGGCGGCTGCGCATCGCGCGAGGATCGGGCACGAGTGTGCAGCAGGTCAATCAGCTGGTCAAGCAGTTCGGGCAGATGCGCAAGATGATGCGCCAGCTCGGCCGGGGCAAGATGCCCGATATCGGCGGGCTGATACGCAATTCGCGTTGAGGATGGGCGTGCAGGGCCGCCCATGTGTGGGCGAGCGTCTAAGCTTTGGCACGGCATAGAAAAGCTTAGATCCTAAAAGCGCAGACAGTTGTCTGTGATGTATAGAGAGGAAAACCGTGGCAGTAAGGCTCAGGCTCACGCGAGTGGGCGGTAAAAAGGATCCGATGTGGCGCGTGGTTGTCGCCGACCAGCGCTCGCCTCGCGATGGGCGCGTGATCGAGACGATCGGCCACTACAACGCTCAGACCAACCCCTCCACGATCGTGATCGACTCCGACCGCGCACGCAGTTGGCTGGCGCGTGGCGCACAGCCATCGGAGACGGTACGCAAGCTGCTGCGCACGCAGGGCATCACCGCCTAGCGGCAGAACCGCGCGCAAGCTGTCGATGTCCGCATACGAACAAGAGCGAGATGGCGCCGGTGAGGACTCCGGCGAGGACGGCGGTGCGCTGTCATCCACTGGCGAGCTGCTTGCCTATCTGGCACGCGGCTTGGTGGACGATCCCGAGGAGGTGTCGGTCGAGCAGTTTGAGGAGGACGATGGCGCGATCGTGCTGGAGTTGTGTGTCGGCGATGACGATTACGGCAAGGTCATCGGTCGCGGCGGGCGTACCGCGCAGGCCTTGCGCACTGTTGTGCGGGCGGCAGCCACGCATGAGAAACGCCGCGTGCTGATCGACATCGTCGATTGAAAGCCGCCAGCCCGGTGCCACCCGCGGGGCAGGACACCCAGGGGCCGGAGTCGCTGCAAGCCGGCCGCGTAGGCCGTGCACATGGCCTTGACGGGAGCTTCTACGTCACCGGCGCCCGGCCACGCCTGCTCGTGCTCGGCATGACGGTCTCCCTCGCCGGGACACCGCGGGCGATTGTGCGCCGCGCGGGGGTCGACAAGCGCCCGATCGTGCGCCTGAAGGGCATCGAGGATCGCACCAACGTGGACGCCTTACGGGGCACGCCGCTCATAGTGCCGCGCCAGAATGCCCCCACGCTGCCCGAGGGCGAGTGGTGGGCGCACGAGCTGGAAGGCTGCACGGTCCTCGACGGCGAGCGGCGCGTGGGCACAGTGGTGGGACTGCTTGAGCTGCCCTCCTGCGAGGCTCTGCGAGTGCACCGCGAAGACGGCAGCGAGCTGCTGGTACCGATGGTCTCGCACGCCATTCGGCGCATGGATGTCGCCGCTAGGTGCATCGATATCGACCTCGGCTTCCTGGGTGAGGCGTAGTCAGAGCCATGGACATAGACATCTTCACGCTCTTCCCCGAGTGGTTTGCGTGGTTCTCCGAGCAGCGTCACGTGCGCAATGCACTAGCCGCTGGCACGAACATCGAGTACGTCAACTTCCGCGATCACACGCCGCTCAGCGGCGGACAGGTCGATGACACGCCCTTCGGTGGCGGCGCTGGGATGGTGCTGCGCGTGGACGTCATGGATAGCGCCTTGCACGAGCGCTACGGCATCGACCCGGTCGAGCTTCCCGGCAAGCGCCGGGTCATAGCGCTCGTGCCCGGAGGACGCCAGCTGGATGAGGACTATGTGCAGGAGCTGGCTGCTGAGCCTGCCGTGACGCTCCTATGCGGACGCTACGAGGGCTTTGACGAGCGCATAGTCGAGCACTTCTGCAGCGACACCCTGTCGATCGGGCGTTACGTGCTCGCAGGCGGCGAGTTGGCAGCGATGGTGGTGTGCGACACCATCCTGCGCAAGCTGCCCGGGGCGCTGGGCGACGCCAGCTCGGCCGTCGAGGAGTCCTTCAGCGCGGCCTTGGAAGGCAGACCGGAGTATCCCCACTACACGCGCCCGGCGGACTATCGCGGATGGCAGGTTCCCGAGGTGCTGCTCTCCGGCCATCACGAGCGCATCCGCGGGTGGCGCGAGCAATGCAGCCGCGAGCGGGGCTTGGCAGGCTGAGGAACGAGGCGTAATCGTGCCACCGACACGGCACGGGCCATTTGTCCGCTACCATTGCGTTCCGCGCCGTCCGGCTGCTCCAATCTGGGGCCTTCCGAGACGGGCCTTCTTGTTAAGAGAGCCACCATGAGCAGTGTCATCGAAAACATCGAGCGCGCCCAGCTACGTCGCGTTCCCAGCTTCGCGCCTGGCGACCGAGTCAAGGTGCACTTCCAGGTGATCGAGGGTACCCGCCGCCGCGTGCAGGTATTCGAGGGCGTCGTCATCAAGCGCCAGGGCCATGGCGCGCGCGAGACCTTCACCGTGCGCAAGCAGTCCTTTGGGGTGGGTGTCGAGCGCATGTTCCCCGTGCACTCGCCCAAGATTGAGCGCATCGAGCTGGCGGCTCGCGGCGATGTGCGCCGCGCCAAGCTCTACTACCTGCGTGAGCGCGTCGGCAAGCGCGCCCGAGTGCGTGAGCGCCGCTACACCGGCCCCGAAGAGGCCGTCGAGCCGGGCTTGCTGCACGAGCAGCAGCCCACTGACGCGGATGGGGCGACTGCGCAGGACACAGTCGCCGAGAGCGCAGCCGTGGAGAACGCGCAGGGTACGGCTGAGCCCCAGGGGGGAGGTGAGCCTCAGGGTGCCGCGGATGCAGCAGGCGGCGCAGAGGCTCGAGGGGGCGATGAGCAGTCGCCGGACGCAGGGGCCGATTCGCCGCAGGCCGCGGCCGATCCCTCGTCGGTAGCTCAATCAGATCCCCCCTCCGACGCCGAGGAGGCCGCCGATGCCTCCGCCGGCGATCCTCCTGACGCGTGAAGACCCGCCCGAAGACCCAGTCGAAGTCGACCAGCAGCTCGATCATCGAGCTGGTCGTGATCATCGCCATCGCGCTCGGCTTGGCGCTGGCCATCCAGGCGTTCATCGTCAAGCCTTACCGGATCCCCAGCGGCTCGATGGAACCGACGCTCGATGTGGGTCAGCGGGTGCTGGTCAATCGCATCGCTACGCGCTTCTCAGACCCTCATGTGGGCGAGATCGCCGTCTTCCATCCGCCTAAGGACGCCGAACACGAGATATGCGGGCCGGAACCGCACATGGTCACTCCCGGCGGTGCGGCTTGTGCGGCACCTGAGACAGAACACTCCAATGTCAACTTCATCAAGCGTGTCGTCGCGGGGCCCGGGGACGTCATCTCCATCCACGAAGGCCATGTCATTCGCAATGGCAAGCCCGAGCCAGACTCCTACACTCGTCCTTGCGGCGGCGTCTCGGAGTGCAACTTTCCTACACCCATCAAGATTCCCGCCGGTCACTGGTTCATGATGGGAGACAACCGTGGCGAGTCAGACGACAGTAGATATTGGGGACCTGTCCCCACCGCATGGATCATCGGAGGGGCCTTCGCCACCTACTGGCCTCCCGACCGCATCGGCATCCTCTAAGCCTTCCGGTCGCGCCGCGCGCCGCCGCGCGCGCCAGCGGGCCTCAAGCGGCCGGCGCCTGTTCGCCTTTGACCGTGGTCTCGGCGTACGCCTTGTGGCGGGCGCCGATGAGGCCGGACGCGGCTGCCTCGCGGGGCCGCTGGTCGCGGCCGGCGTGCTGTTTGACTACGACGCTCTCACCACCCGTGAGCTGCGCGCGCTCAGTGCGCTGAACGACTCCAAGCAGCACACTGCCCAGGCGCGTGAGGAGCTCTATCCGCTCGTTCTGCGCACCGCCATGCGGGTCCACGTGGTCTCTCGTTGCGCGCGCGGCATCGACAGTCGTGGCCTGCACAAGACCAACCTCGCGGCCTTAGGGGACGCGATCCTCGGCGTCACCAAGGGTGTGCACGGCGAGGTCATGTGCCTCACCGATGGCTTCTCGGTGCCGAGCCTCAAGCGCCCGCATCGCGCGATCGTCAATGGCGACGCCACCAGCGCCGCGATCGCCGCTGCCTCCATCGTGGCCAAGGTCACGCGTGACCGCTACATGCGCCACGCCGATGTACTGCACCCCGGCTGGCACTTCGCCGAGCACGTTGGCTACTCCACTCCCGAGCATCGCGAGGCGATTCTGCGTCAAGGCGTCTCGCCTCTGCACCGCCTCTCTTTCCAGTCGCTGGCCTATCAGCAACTCGCGCTGTAGGACTCACCACGCTCCCTCCACATGATCGAGGCGCACCAGCGCGTTTCTCGCGTCCACGGTGACGCCGATGGCATCGAAGCGGATGGTGTGCGCGGTGGGGCGTACATGGGTGTCGTCGTAGAGCCAGGCCGCGGCCAGGCGGCGTAGGCGTGCGCGTTGGCGGGGGCGCAGGGCCGCCAGTGGATGTTCTTCGGGGCCGCTGCTCTTGCGCGGACTGCCCAGGCTGCGCCGCGTCTTTACCTCCACGAAAACCAGTGTTCGGCCATCGAAGGCGATTACGTCGATCTCGCCATGGCGCGTGCGCGCGTTGCGCTCCAAAAGCGCGAAACCCATGCGGCGCAGATGGGTCACGGCGAGCTCCTCACCCAAGCGACCCAAGGTACGACGGGGGTCCTCCTGGCGCTGTCTTGTTTTCGGAGGAGTCGGCTGAGTTTGGCCCTCGTCTACCTTTGCTTGTGTCTTGTCTCGTTGCTCTGGGCGTGGTTGCTTTGGGCGCGATGGTTGATGGGGGGTATCGGGCATGATCTCGCCCAAGCTAGCCCTCGCTGTGTGACCTGACGGTGCTCTTTGTGCCGTTACTGTTGCCCCACCATGACTTCTCAGACACCAACGCCCACGGCGCTGACGATCGCCGGGTCGGACTCTGGCGGCGGGGCCGGGATTCAGGCCGATCTCAAGGCTTTTGCGCGTTGCGGCGTGCACGGTACCTGCGCCATCACGGCTATCACCGCGCAGAACACGCTTGGGGTTACCGCCATCCATGCGATCCCTCCCGAGGTAGTTCTCGCGCAGGTGCGGGCTGTGGTGAGCGACATTGGCGTCAACGCCGTCAAGGTGGGAATGCTCGGTACCGCCGAGGTCACGCTTGCCGTAGCCCAGGCACTGGATGAGTTGCCCCCCGGCACCCCCGTCGTCGTCGATCCCGTCATGGTCTCCGAGTCCGGAGCGCGGCTGCTGCAGGCCGACGCGCATCAGGCGCTTCTCGCGGAGATCTTGCCGCGTGCCACCGTACTCACCCCCAACCTGCCCGAGGCGCGTGTGCTCGTCGGCGAGGACAGCACGCTCGATGACGAGCAGATGCTCAGGGCCCTGCTTGCTCTTGGTCCTCAGATCGTGGTGCTCACTGGCGGCCATCGCGCTCAGACCACCGACCTCTTCGTTGACCGGGCCGCCGAGCAGGAGATCGTGGAAATTCCCGGCACGCGTCATCTCGACGGCGCCGCTCACGGCTCTGGATGTACTCACTCCTCCGTGCTCGCGGCCCAACTGGCTCTCGGCTATGCGCCGCTGCAGGCCGCCATCACCGCGCGTGCGCTGGCCGGCTCCGCCGTTGCCAACGGTCTACGCGACATCGGCGCGGGGGCTGGCCCCGTTGATGTTCTCGGACTCTCAAGCTTCCGCGCCAGCTAAGCAATGTCGAGCGCGGCCCCCACGGGACCCCTCTGGGGTCCCTCTCTTCAAACCTTTCTTGGCGCGCGCCTGTTTGCCATAATCGCGTCATGAAGCTCTTGCGTCTCAAGCCCGGCCATGGTGAGGTGCTGTTGGCCGAGGGTGACCTTGAGGTGCCTGCGCAGGAGGCCGAGTTGATCGCCGCCTTCCGCCGCGAGCTCGATGCCGGTATGTGGGCCGCCGTGCCCACCACCACGCCTCAGGGACGGCGTGAGGCTGAGATGGTCAAGAGCTTTCACGACGTGCCTCGTGATGCCGAGCGTGTGATCTTCTTCCCCCGCGCCGCCGGCGGGGCGCGCTAAAAGGCGCCTGCGCAGGTGCCGCTCGCCCTCACTGCCACTGCGCTCGTTCTGCTCGTCCTGCTCTGGCAGCTCGCCTTGCCGACTCTGCGTCGTGCGCTTGCGCGTCATCGCTCCGCTCCACCGCCAATGGGGGAGGTCGATTATGACCCCGGGCGCGAGCTACGCGCCGAGCAGCGTGCCCGGCGGCTGCTTCGCTCCTGCGTCAATCGCGAGGAGTGGGAGATGTACAACGATCTTGGCTTCCTACGCGTCTGGGGCACCGACGTTGTGCCGGCGGCGGATGGCGCCCTGAGCGCCTACCTCATCTATCCCCACCTTCCGATCGTGGCCTACCTGCCGCCGACCGGCGCTCTGCTTGGCGAGTACTGCATCGCCTTCCCGGACCACACTCGCCCGTACGGCTCACCGCGCCTGCCTGACTCCGATGATGTGCTCGCCAAGTGGCTCGCCCTCGTTGCCGACGAGCGCGGGCTTATCGCTGGCGCCAACATGCATCTACCTGGGCGTCAGGTGGCTACGCACAAGCTGCGCCAGGATCTTCTGCGCCTCACGCGCTGGGAGTCTGAGCATGCGGGTGCTTTGACGCAGGCGTTTGTGGCCTGAGTCTCAGGCCAGCGCTGTCCAGCCTTCGGCGAGGCTTGTCGAGGCTCTAATGGTCCCCATTGAACGCAGTGCGGGCTTCAAGGTTCTGCGGTGAGCACGGTCCGGGCGACTTCCTCAAACCGCTCTTTGCGCTGATCCTCGGCCCCGACGATCCGCTCCAGGGAGTTACAGATGTCCTCAATATCCAGCCCTGTGGTGCAAACCAGTATCTGCTCGATGTCAAGCCAGTCCTTGGGGCGATCGAAGATGCTCTTGCAAATCACCAAGTGCTCCGGCGAGAGCACCGGCAGGCGGTCCTCTCCGAAGGGCACCGTGCGCACCGCCCGCCGCATGGCCTCGTGCAACTCGTCGTAGGCGAAGAACAGGTCGATTGGCGTGCGCCCCCACCACGAGCGGCTCTGGCCATCGCGTTCCGCCACCGCCTGGTCGATCGCATCGACCCCCAGCGGCCTTAGAGCTCTTTCGACCGTCGCATAGGCCGCGGGTGAGACGAACACATTGACGTTGATATCGATCGTCGCTCGCGGCTCGGCGTAGTAGGCCAGCGCCAGTGCACCACCGAAGGCGTGCGCGATCTTGGCCTTGGAGAGGCCCTCGTGGATGGCGAGCACCTTGTCTGGCAGCGCGGGCTCGCTCATGCTGTCCTCGGACTGAGTCGCGGAAAGCGTCGTCCTGCCGTCGCCCGACTTGGCGGCAGGCGGTCGGTGAGCAGCAGCAGGTCACGCAGTGCCTCGCCACGCTCCTTGGGGGAGGCCGTGATCCACGCCGCCGCCTCCTGCGCGCTGCTGGCGGGTCCGCGACGATCACCCTGCAGCGCATCCACCAGCAGTCGTCGCAACACAGGTCGTGGTGCGCGCCCCGATGTCAGCTCGGACAGCAGTTCCACGCTCGCGCGGTCTGAGGTGTCCACCGCGATTGGCGCGCCCGCGCGTGCGGCGGCACTGCGCAGCTCACCTGGATCGAGCGTCTTAGAGGAGCGCGCCTGTGCCCGCTCGATGACCTCGGGGGTGAAGGTCTGAAACGACGCCAGCGTGCGGCTGCGTGGACCCGCGGCGGTCGCATGGGACTCGCGTATCTCCCATGTTCCGGAGCGACGATCGACGATGTAAGCCATAGTGGGTATTCTAACCCACTATCTGCGTTTTGCAAGCGCTCTGAATGCCGCGCGTGCGATGAGCTTCCGAAGCGTTTGCGTGCCCTCCCGCGCGGGTCCTCATGGCCGGCTCCGATCGGAGTCCCTTGTCCTCTAGGATCACCGCCCATGTCCTCCTTCGATATGAAGCACCGCAGCCGCGCTCTCACCGAGGGTCCCGAGCGCGCTGCCGCGCGTGCCTACCTGCATGGCATCGGCTATAGCGCCGAGGATCTCGCCAAGCCCATCGTCGGGGTCGCGCACTCCTGGATCGAGACGATGCCTTGCAACTTCAACAACCGCATACTCGCCAGCAAGGTCAAGGAGGGCATCCGTGCCGCTGGGGGCACGCCGATGGAGCTCAACACCATCGCTATCTCCGACGGCATCACCATGGGCACCTCTGGCATGCGCGCCTCGCTCGTCTCGCGCGAGCTGATCGCCGACTCCATCGAGCTCGTCGCCTCCGCCCACGCCTTCGACGCGCTCGTCACGATCTCTGGCTGCGACAAGACCATCCCCGGCACCATCATGGCGCTCGCGCGCCTGAACATCCCCGGGCTGATGCTCTACGGCGGCTCGATCCGTCCGGGGCACTTCCAGGGTCACGACGTCACCATCCAGCAGGTCTTTGAGGCTGTCGGCGAGTTCGCCACGGGCAAGATCTCAGAGCAGGAACTGCACGAACTGGAGGAGGCCGCTTCGCCGGGCGCCGGCGCCTGCGGCGGGCAGTTCACGGCCAACACCATGGCGATGGCCTTCGAGGTGCTCGGTATCTCGCCCGCCGGCTCCGCAATGGTGCCCGCCGAGGACGGGCGCAAGCTCGAAGTCGCCTTCCAGTGCGGTGAGCTCGTCATGGACGTGCTGCGCCGCGGGCAGCTTCCCAGCGAGGTCATCACCAAAGATGCTCTTGAGAACGCCATCGCTGCGGGTGCCATGAGCGGCGGCTCGACCAACATCGTCCTGCACCTGCTCGCCGTCGCGCGTGAAATGGGTGTGCCGCTCTCGATCGAGGAGTTCGACCGAATCTCCGAGCGCACGCCGCTGCTGTGCGATCTGCAGCCCGGCGGTCAGTACGTGGCCACCGATCTCTACGCAGCGGGGGGCGTGCCGCTCGTGCTCAAGCGCCTGCAGGAAGTGGGGGCGCTGCACGCCGAGGCTGCCACGGTCACCGGCCGAACCATTGGCGAGCATGCCTCCGAGGCCAGCGAGACTCCTGGGCAGCGCGTCGTGCGTCCGCTGTCGGATCCCCTCAAGCCCACAGGGGGCTTTGCGATCCTGCGCGGCAACGTCGCTCCCGACGGCTGCGTCGTCAAGCTCGCCGGCCACGAGCGTCGCAATCACGTCGGCCCCGCGCGCGTGTTCGACGGCGAGGAGGCCGCCATGGCTGCCGTGCTGGCCAAGGGCATCAACCCGGGCGAGGTGGTCGTCATCCGCAACGAGGGGCCCGCCGGGGGGCCCGGCATGCGCGAGATGCTCTCAGTTACAGCCGCTCTCATCGGCGAGGGGCTGGGGGAGAGCGTGGCGCTGATCACCGACGGGCGCTTCTCCGGTGCCAGCCACGGCTTCATGGCCGGCCATGTTGCCCCTGAGGCGGCCCGTGGCGGGCCCATCGGCGCGCTGCTGGACGGCGATGAGATCACCATCGACGTCGACGCACGACGTATCGATGTTGCGCTCACTGATGAGCAGATCGCCGAGCGCCTGGTGCTCTATGCGCCGCCCGCGCGCGCCGACGAGCACATTGATGTCGCAATTCAGAAGTACGCCAAGCTCGTGGGCTCGGCCGCCGAAGGCGCGATTACTCGTTGACCGGCGGGGGCGGGGCCGCGCAGGGAGCAGTGGCGCGGTAAGGGCGGGCCCGTATAGGCCCGGCCCGCCCCTACCTTCCTTCGCCCGACTCGCTAGGTGCCGAACACCCCAAACGGTTCGCCGGTCGCCAGTTTGGCGGAGAACGCGGCGGTGAGTTTGGCCGGTTCGCCGCCAAGCGTCAGTTTCACCGGTTTTTCTTTGTTTTCGAGGAACACTTTTTCGATTGGTGTCGCGGGGAAGTTCAGGAGACCTTCTTGCGTTTCCGCTTCTTTCGGGATGATTTCCGCGGCCACGCTTCCTTTGAGCGGGAATTCTCCTGTAATCGCGCATTTTTCGGTGCCGTTGATGATCTTGACCGTGGCAAGGACTTCTCCTTGCTGCGGTTCAAAGAGGTCAGCGTATTTTGATTGGCTCCCTTCATAGGTCACCAGGTGGGATTTGGTATTGACCGTTTTCACGGGTTCCACGGCACATTTGGTCGGCGTCAAGACTTTGCATTCGCTGAATTTCAGCGCACCTTTGTCTTGGCCTTGGGCAGGGCCGTTGCCTTCCAGTGCCGCGCCTTCTGAAGTCGCGAACCCGCATTCGACCGTGGCCGCGACACCCACGACTTTGGATTTGAGGCTTGAGGTGCCTTTCACCTGGAGGTTGATTTGCTTCGTGCCGCTGCTGAGACGCGCGCCGCCCACACGCCAATACGGGCCTCTGCGGGTTTCGTTGGCCGTTGTCAGCAGTTCGAGGTTTTGCGCTTTCAGTGCCGTTTGCAGAGGGGTGAAGAAGATCACGGCTCCTTGTCTGCCGTTTTCTCCTCCCGACAGAATGCCTTCCATCAGGACTTCGTTGTTCGATTCGATGAATAGGAAGGGACCACCGCTGTCGCCTCCGTTGAGGTTGGCGCCTTTGTTTTCCACCATGCCCACCACCGTGACGCCGTCGCCATAAGGGACTTCGGCTTGAAGGGCTTTGATCTGACCGCACGACTGACCAGTTGTCTGGCCCTCGTGGCAGTCTTGGAAGCCGACCGTCGGTGTTTGTTCGCCCTTGATCGGGAACGATATGGTGGACGCCGTCGCTTTCCACTGGGCGGTCAACGCGAAGACGGGAATGTTGCCCGGTTCTGACCAGTTGCCCGGCTGTTCGATCAGGATGTTGGCGTAATCGCCGTTGCCTTGCCCGTAGACCGATGCGATTGCCGGTCCGAACACGCTCTTTGCTCCCGCGGTGGTGAACGCGGCCCAGTTCTGGCCATTGCCGCCTTGATAGGAGATGCAGTGGCCGGCTGTCAGCGCGAACGTCCTGCCGCGTTCGCCGTCCTTGCCCGTCGCCAGCGGCCCGCTCGTGCAGCGGCCTTGTTTGGTCTGGGCTTCGATCGATACACCCGAGGCCAGCGGTTTCGAGCAGAACGCTTCGTTTTTGGTAAACGCTTTGCAGGTACCGTTGGACGGCTGGAAGCTCAGGTGGCTGGCGGGCACCACTTCGATGAGCATCCGGACGTTCGAGGCGGACGCAGCCGCTTCCAGCGCGGCGCGTTCGCTCGCGGGCACCTCCGAGCTGAGCGTGACGATCACGGCATTGGCCTGGGGGTCGAGCGCAGTCTTGACCTGCTGGTGCGCAAGTAGGCCGGCAAGCTTGTCGTGCCACTGGCGCTGTGCGGCCAGTAGCTGTGTCCACGTCGAGCGCACCGTTGTCACCACGGCGGCCGCGACGCCTGTTTCTGAGATCACGGTTTCGGCGGTGCGCCGGTCGACTGCCGCCGTCACGCCGATGTGCAGAAGCGCCGTCTCCGGTTCGAACCACGCTCCGCCGTAGGCTTCTCCCAGCGCCGCTTCGGCCTTGCCGACGAGGTCCGCCCGCGCGACTTCGCTCTGGGCGTCGATGGCTGCCTGCGCGCGGGCCGGAGAGAGTCCTTGTCGCATCAGCGCCGCAGTCTCGGCCGCGGCGAGCGGCCGTCCATCTGAGGAAGCGGTCATCGCCGAAGCCAGGGCGGACGCCATCGTCACGCCGGCGATGGCGATCGTGCCGAGCGCTGCAGCTATAGCGCTCCAGGTTGCGATAGTGCCGATTCGTCTCATGCCTCGCCTCCTCTCAACAGTCCTGGGGAGGCATCCACCAAGCCACCTTGCTCGATGGCGAGCACCTGGCGAGGTGGAAGCGGTGTTGCATATATATAGGAGTAATTCAACATTAAATTCCTTTAGTTAGAAGATGATTCAGAATCTCTCTAACAAATTGAAGGCACTACGTCAAGCGCAGGCCAAGGATCAACTGGCATGTCGCGGGATCGGCTGGGATGCCGCGGCGCCAGCCACAAAGCCAAGTGCGTGAGGCCGCCGGCGCTACTCGCCGAGAAACTGCTCCAGCAGCGCGTTGAAGCGCACTGGACGCTCCAGCATCGGCGCATGCCCGGTGTCCGTGAAGATGACCTTGCGCGCATCGGGGATCAGCTCGGTGTAGACGTCCGCGTCACGCATGGTTATCAGCCGATCGCGATCGCCCCATACGACGAGAGTGGGACACACGATCTCTGGCAGTCGGTGGCGGAAGTCGTAGTTCAAGTTGGCCTCCAGAGCCTGTACGAAGCCTGGCTTGCCCGCTCCGCGCAGCTGCTCTGCCGCAAGCTCTCTGGGCAGCCGACTGGGATACAGAACGGGGACGCCCAAAGTCAGATTGCGCAGCGTCGACGAGCGTGCCAGCGTGTCCGCATGCGCGGCTCCCCAACCCGTCTGCATGGACAACAGCGGCCCCATCCGGCGTATCCACTTGGCCCCCCGCAGGGCGATCGGGTTGTTGTAGCTGCTGATGCCCGCGGGGGCCGCCAGCACCAGGCGCTCCACGCGCTGGGGGAAGGCGATCGCCATCTCCGCCGCGACGAAACCGCCCATCGAGTTGCCCACCACCGCGGCAGCCGCCATGCCCAAGGCGTCCATCACCTGGTCAAGCACGCGTGCGTAGAGGGAGATCGTGATCTTCTCCGTAGGCATATCGGAGTGGCCAAAGCCCGGTAGGTCGAGAGCCATCACGCGGTGGTGTGCCGACAGTGCTGGCAGCTGCTCCAGCCAGTTCTGCCAGGAGCCCGACAGGCCGTGTACGAACACCACCGGCGGGCCTTCGCCCAACTCGATGACATTCACTGCGCGATCGTTTACAATTATCCAGCGCTGGTGCTTGCGCCAGTCAATGTCAAGCCACGGAGAGCGGCCCTGCGGGCCATACGGTTCGGGCGGAGTCGCCGTGGGGGGAGATGAAGTGCTGGACACAGCTCACTAGTCTATTCGGCGCGATGCGCATCGCAATCGACATAGATTCCACCCTGCACCACTACTGGGACGTGCTCTCGGCGGTATCGGTGCGACGTTTCGGCGTGGCGCTTCCTTACGAGGAGCAGTTCTCCTGGGGCATCACCCGCCTGCGCCCCGAGCAGCTGGAGCTCTGCATCGAGGAGAGCCACAGCGATGCGCGCATCCTCTCCGGCCAGCCCTATCCCGGAGCGGTGGAGACCGTACGCCACTGGCACGAGGAAGGTCACTTCGTGCACATCACGAGCCATCGTCCGCTCGACCGCCTGGCCGCCACCGGCGCGTGGCTGGACAGCATTGGGCTGCCATTTGACGACCTGCACTGCTCCTTTGACAAGGTCGCCCGCTGCGTAGAGCTCAAAATCGACCTCTTGATCGACGACAGCCCAGCCAATCTGCTGGCCGCGATCGAGCACGGCATCCTCGCCGCCACCATCGCTCATCCCTGGAATCGGGACGCGCGCGAAGAAGACGACATCATCGGCGCCGAGGACTGGCACGAGCTTGCGCGTCTGCTTGAGCCGCTGCTGGCCGGCAGGCAGCGCTCATTGGCCCAGTAACCAAGGCATCCCGAGCAGGCGCAGGGACTCGCGCGGCGAACATCTTGGGATGAGCGCTACGGGCACAGCCGAATCAGCGGCTCAGACGGTCGAACCAGCAACTCAGTTGCCCCCCGCCTGGCAGCAGGCGCTGGAGCTGCTGCAAGCGGATCTCAAACGCCGCGACGCCGCCGAGAAGACCTGTCGTGCCTACCGTGTGGACATCAGCCAGTTTGCCCAGTGGGCCGCTGCACAGGGAGTCACGCCCGAGACCGTGGACCCAAAGCTGGTGCGCCGCTATATCGCCCACCTCTCAGAGCAACATGTGGCGCCCTCCACGTCCGCTCGCAAGCTGGCCTCCCTGCGAGCCCTCTTCTCAAGCCAGCGCGAGCATGGGCTAATCGTCCAGAATCCCGCCGATCTTGTGTCTACTCCACGGCGGCCCGCGCATCTGCCTACGGTGTTGAAGGTTCGTGAGGTCGGTGAGCTGCTGGACGGCATCCCTGCCGCCACGCTGCTTGAGAAGCGCGATCATGCGCTGTTCGAGCTGGCCTATGCCTGCGGCCTGCGCGCCGAGGAGTTGGTGTCGCTCACCGTCAACGATGTCGACCACGACGGCGAGCAATTGCGCGTTGAGGGCAAGGGACGCAAGACCCGCTTTCTGCCGATCGGTGAGCAGGCGACGGCGGCTCTGCGCCTATATCTGGACAGCGGCCGTCCAAAGTTGCTCGACCCGGCTCACAAAGATGAGCCGGCGCTGTTCCTCAGCAAATCCGGTCGGCCTCTGGGCACTGGCGATGTGCGTCGTCGCTTGCGCGTATGGACCGCTCGTGTGGGTCTGCCCGGCGGGGCATCGCCGCACGCGCTGCGCCACAGCTTCGCCACCCATCTGCTCGACGGGGGAGCGGACCTGCGCACCATCCAAGAGCTCTTGGGCCACGCCAGTATCTCCACCACCCAGGTCTATACCCGCGTGGAATCGGCTCGCTTGAGAAGCGCCTATGCACGCAGTCACCCACGTGCCTGAACTCTGAAATGACGACAGAACAGATAGAGTCACCCCCGCTCACAAGCGCATACGCGCGCAGTCACCCTCGGGCCTGATCAGCGGGCGAAGACCTGGAGACGAACGTTGGAGACGAACGTCAAATCGATCGAGCTGCGCGAACTGTGGCGGCGTTATAAGGCTGACGGCGACCCGCGGGCGCGCGAGCGGCTCGTGGTTGCCTATTCGCCGCTGGTCAAGTACGTCGCCGGGCGCACCGCCGCGGGGCTGCCGCCGCACGTCGAGGAGGCCGATCTTGTCTCTTACGGACTGGTCGGTCTGATCTCGGCGATCGAGCGTTTCGACCTGGGTCGCGAGATCAAGTTCGAGACCTATGCCATCACGCGCATCAAGGGTGCCATCATCGATGAGCTGCGCTCGATGGACTGGGTGCCGCGCAGCGTGCGCGCTCGCGCGCGGGAGATCGAGCGGGCCAACGCCAAGCTTGAGCATCGCCTGCAGCGTGCGCCCACCGACCAGGAGATGGCCGATGAGTTGAGCGTGTCTGTCAGTGAACTGCACGACTCGCTGCTGGCCATCTCGCACTCCTCGATGGCCGCTCTGGATGAGCTGTGGAGCGTGTCCGACTCAAGCGGTGACCAGGTGTCCCTGATGGACACGCTTGAGGACCCCGCCGCGCCGGACCCCGCCAAAGTGCTCGAACGTCGGCGACCTGAAAGATCGCATCGCCGACTCCATTGCGCGCCTGCCCGAGCGCGAGAAACTGGTGATCGCGCTGTACTACTACGAGAATCTGACCCTCAGAGAGATCGGTGAGGTCTTGGGCGTGACCGAGTCGCGCATCTCCCAGCTGCACACCAAGGCCGTCCTGCGCTTGCGTTCGCGCATGACTGGCGATAGTTTCGACTGATGCACCCTGCGGACCGGATCCGCAATGTCGCCCTTGTCGGTCACCGAGGCACTGGAAAGACCTCGCTGCATGAGGCCCTGCTGTTTGAGGCGGGTGTTACCTCTCGTCTTGGCGCCGTCGCGGAGGGCAGCACGGTCGCCGACTCCGAAGCAGACGAGCAGGCGCGGCAGATGTCGATCTCCGCCGCGCTCAGCTCATTTGAGTGGCAGGGGCGCAAGATCAACCTGCTCGATACTCCCGGTGAGCCGAGCTTCGTGGCCGATGCCCTTGGCGTACTGCGCGTGTGTGAGTCGGCGGTCTTCGTCGTCAATGCGGTCATGGGCGTCGAGGTCTCCACCAGCCGCCTCTGGGCCAGGGCGCAGGAGCTCGACATCGCGCGCCTGCTGTTCGTCAACATGCTCGATCGCGAGCGCGCCGACTTCTTTCGCACGCTTGAGCATCTCAAGGCGGCCTTTGGTCCACACGTGGTGGCCACCGAGATCCCGATCGGCTCAGAGCACGAGCTGGAAGGAGTCATCGACCTTGTCGACATGACCGCCTTCCGCCACGACTGCGCCGAGCGCCAGGGCTTCACGCAGGTGCCGATCCCCGCAGCCATGCAGACGCAGGCGCAGGAATACCGCGAGAAGCTGATGGATGAGGTGGCCGAGGTCTCGGACACGCTGATGGAGCGTTATCTGGAGGGTGCTGAGATATCCCATGAGGAGATCGTCACGGCGCTCAAGGAGGGCACCAACCACGGCTCCATCTTTCCCGTCGTCTGCGGTGTGGCGATCCGCAACCTCGGCACCTCGCGCCTGCTGGAGGCGATCGTCGAGGACCTGCCTTCGCCCGTCAAGCACGGGCCGCTGCGCGTTGGGGCCGTCGAGCTAATGCCCGAGGCGCAGCGCGAGCTGTTCGCCTACGTCTTCAAGACTCGTGCTGATCCGTTCGCAGGACGCATCAACCTGCTGCGCGTCTACCAGGGCACGCTGCACCACGACAGCCATGTGCTTAA
Source organism: uncultured Solirubrobacterales bacterium (assembly GCA_963743165.1). Classification (GTDB taxonomy): domain Bacteria; phylum Actinomycetota; class Thermoleophilia; order Solirubrobacterales; family Solirubrobacteraceae; genus Palsa-744. The sequence continues at coordinate 30,092 of CAVUOP010000003.1, read as the reverse complement.
CACGCACGCCCACGCCAAGGAGCGCATCGGCCAGCTACTGGAGTTCAAGGGCAAGGAGGTGTTGCACGTCGAGGAGTTCGGGCCCGGCGACATCGGCGCTGTGGCCAAGCTCAAGGAGACTCGTGCCGGCGACTGGCTCACCGCGCGCGAGGAGACGATCGAGATGCCTTCTCTGAAGCTGCCCGCGCCGGTGATGGCCTTTGCGATCGAGTCCTCCAGGCGCAGCGATGAGGACAAGGTCTTCAGCTCGCTGCGCCGTTTGCAGGAGGAGGACCCCACGATCGACCTGCACCGTGATCCACAGACCGGCGAGCAGATCGTCGCGGGCCTCTCGCAGGTGCACGTGGAAGTGATCGTCGACCGCCTGCGCGAGCGCTTTGGCGTGGAGGTCACGCTCAAGCCCCCGCGTGTGCCCTACCAGGAGACCATCAGACGGGCCGCCAAGGCCCATGGTCGGCATAAGAAGCAGACCGGGGGTCGCGGGCAGTTCGGCGACTGCCAGATCGAAATCGAGCCACTGCGCGATGCCGATCCCAGCCACCCGAGCTTCGAGTTCGTCAACGAGATCAAGGGCGGCGTGATCCCCAACCAGTTCATCCCCGCTGTGCGCAAGGGCGTCGAAGAGGCCATGAGCACCGGGGCTGCCGCCGGCTACCCCGTGAAGGATGTTCGCGTGCGGCTGATCGATGGTTCCCACCATTCGGTGGACTCCTCCGAGGTGGCTTTCAAGATGGCCGGCATCCACGCCATGCGCCAGGCGCTGCAAGACGCCGATCCCGTGCTGCTGGAGCCGATCATGCTCGTCACGGTGAGCGTGCCCGAGGAACACGTGGGGGATGTCATCAGCGATCTCAACAGCCGCCGCGGGCGACCCCAGGGGATGGAGCCGGCAGGTGGTCTGACCGAGATCAAGGCCGAGGCGCCGATGTCGGAGATGCTCAGTTACGCCCCCGAGCTGCGTTCCATCACCGGCGGTCAGGGCGACTACACGCTGGAGTTCCTGCGCTATGAGGAGGTCCCCTCACAGCTCGCGCAGAAGGTGCTTGCGCAGGTCACGCAGGAGCACGCGGCGACACACGCGTGACGGGTCGCCAAGCGTCACGAGCTGTGCACCACTACCCTGAAGGGCCGATGGCCACCAGATCGATCGTCACGTCCCACCCTGAGGTTGCCTGCGACGTATGCGGCAGGCGCCTGCTGCGTGGCGAGCAGCCCGATGTATTTCTGAGCGGCGGGCAGCGACGCACGGTGTGTGAGCTGTGCGTCCCAAGGGCCACGCACGAGGGCTGGTTGCGCGAGGCCGAAGAGCGTTCCTTGACCATGCGCCCGTCTGGTCCCCGGCGCACGCGCTCCTTGTTGGGGCGTTTGCGCCAGCTGCGTGAGTCTCCTGCCGGCGATGCTTCCTTGCCGGTCGATGGCAGTCCGCCGATCGCCGTCGACGGGCGCGATTACGAAGGGCTCTATGACTTCCTCGACAACGCCCCGGCCGGCTCAGAGCCGGTACCAGCCGCTTCGCACTCCGAGAATGGGGCTGCGACGGAGGTCGAACGATCCCCAGGCGACCGCCAGTCGGCACAGGCACTTGAGGTCTTCAACCGCGGTGAGCATCCGCGGCGCGTGGCGGGCGTTGCTCGCTCGCTCGGTCGCCCTTCGGTATGCGTGGCCCCGGTAGCGGACTCCGACAGCCTCGTCACCCTCATGGTTGCCTGGGATTTGTGCTGGTACCGCTATCAGGTGGACCTTGGCGATCAGCAGGCCGGTGCGCTGCTGCTGGCACAAGGCATGGAGCTAGAGGAACTGCCCGCGGAGGAGCGGGTGGCCAACGCCGCGGCTGATGAGCGCGGCGAGCTTTCCCTTTTAGCGTAAGCCTTTCCCACAGGCCTTTTCGTCCACCTGCGCGTCAATGTCGCGCAAACGCTTTAGCATCTACCTGACGATGATCTATTGCGTGGTTCCTAGGCCCTTGGCCGACGAGCTGTATCCCAAGCTGGTGGAGTACTACAAGGACGACGAGAACGTGACGGTGATCGTCGATCGCCGTGAGTCGGATCGTCGTGGGCGCCAGGGAACCGCGGGCGCCGTGGGTCCTGAGGGTCAGCGGCGCGTTGTGCGCGAGCGTCGCCGTGCGCGTGTGCCGGGCGAGTTGCCGGCGCTCGCGGGCGTTCCGTCCCAGTAAGGGCGCATAATGCCGCGTCCATGACGAAGGTGATCGTTCACGTCGACGGTGGTGCTCGGGGTAACCCGGGGCCGGCCGCGGCCGCCAGCGTGGTATCGACGCCGACGGGCGAGGTGCTGGATGAGGCGGCGGAGCTGCTCGGCAAGGTCACCAACAACGTGGCCGAGTACCGCGCGCTGCTCCTGGGGCTCGCGCGCGCCCGCGCCTTGGGGGCCAGCGAAGTGGAGGTCGTCAACGACTCCGAGCTGATCGCCAAGCAGGTGCAGGGGCACTACAAGGTCAAGCATGAGGCGATGCGGCCGTTGCATCGCCAGTCGCTGGCGGCGTTGAAGGAGTTCGAGAAGTGGTCGATCCGCTCGGTGCCGCGGGCGCAGAACGCGGATGCCGACGCGCTGGTCAACCAGGCGCTCGACAACCAACGACATACTGGTGGGTGAGGGCTTGCACTTTTGCTGCGATGAGCGCCATCGTCTATACGTGTAGATACGATTGTTATCTTAATTCAAAAAACATACCCCCCGACCCCGGCCTTTAGGTTCCGGTAGATGCCACTGAGGCGGCGAGCCTCCGTGCGGTGGGCTGCAATCAGGCCGAATCTCAGTGCAGCGGATGGGCCGACTGCGCGATGTTGATCATCTGCGGGTTGGTCAGGTCCTCGCGCAGGGTGTTGTTGACCCAGTACAGGACGTGCCCTTGGCGCCAGGCGATGAGGTGGATGGCGCTGCCGTCGTCGACGAACATGTAGTGGCGCCCGCCCAGGGAGACTTCCTGGTTGACGTGGTTGATGATCGGCGGGTTGGTCCAGTCCATGCCCTCCACGTCGTAGTAGCCGCCTTGGCCGTTCTGCTGGAAGACCTCGATGAAGGCGTGGTGCTGGTGCCCCTGCTGGTCCTTGAGGGTGTAGGCGCGGATGCCTTGTGGCGTCGCCGGCCCTGTCTGCAAAGCAGGGTAGATCACTGGGAAGGGCAGCCTGACGGCCGCGTTGAAGAGTTCGGTGCGGTTGCTGGAGGAGGTGGGGTAGAGGCCGATGGAGGCCGGAGTGAAGCTCGCGTGGTGGCCATGCCCATGGCCCGAGCTGGTGGAGGCCAGATGATGGGGGACGGCGACGTGCCGGCCGCCATGGAGAAATTCTTCGACCGTTTCGTGGATCATCTGCGGCGAGGCCGTCACGTAGTCACCGCCGCCGATCTTGGTGTTGTCGGTCGCGAAGCGGAACTTGACCTGGCGCAGCGGCTTTTCCTGGGAGAAGACGATCAGCTTGGTCAGCTTGATCAGCTCTGACGCGGAGGGCGGGAAGCTGGTCGTGATCGATCTGCCGACGGCCTTTGAGACCCGGTCGATTTCGCCGAGCAGGTCGGTAGGGGAGACCTGCTCGCGCAGCTTGCGGATGAAGTCCTGCTGGCGCGCCACGCGCACGAAGTCCGAGTCGCCGTGGCGGTAGCGCACGTAGCAGAGCGCGTTGTTGTAACAGAGCTTCTGATAGCCGGGCTGCAGGTTGATTTCCGAATACTTTTCGGCGCCTACGCCGTTGACGTGGTAGTAGCGGTGATCGACGTTGACGTAGACGCAGCCGAGCGTGTCGACGACTTCGATGAAGCCCTTGAAGTTCACGTCGATGACGCCGTTGAGCTTCAGCCCCAGCAGGTGCTCGATCGTTTCGGCGGCCAGTCGCGCGCCGCCGTCGGTGCCCTTCAGCGAGCTGCCGTTGGTGTAGGCGGCATTGATCTTTTCCTGGGGTAGTACTGCCCGCTTGGCGTGTCGATCTTGACAAGCAGATCGCGCGGGATCGACAGCACTGAGGTCTGCCCCTGATTGGGGTCGAAGCGCACGAGCAGCATCGTGTCGCTGTGGGGCGGGTCGGTGCGATCGAGGGCGTCCTTGGACTTGGCGCGCTTGTCCGAGCCGATCAGCAGGAAGGTCTGCGGGGAACCGCCGTAGGCTTCGGCGATCACGCCCTTGGGGGCATTGATCCGGTTGACCCCCGGAAAGACCTCGTTGGCGATCGTCGTGACCTTGTTCAACGCGACCGTCGCCGTGGCGGCGCCGCTAAGCAGCGCGATCGGCCACGCCGCCGACAGGAAGCGCTTCCACATGGTGCTTAGGCGACCGACAGCCCTGGCGCGGCACGCCGGGAGGCTGCGCCACGCGCTGGGGTCATGCCGCGCTGCGCGCCGAAGTCATACTGCGCCCGCGCCGGGTCCGAGGTACGCTCGCACCAGTGCTGAGCGCCAGAAACCGCGAGCTGCTGGGACTGGTGCCCTCGGCGCTGCTCGTCGATCGCCGGCTTCACGGCGATCTTCATCCAGGCCGAGAACACGCAGCGGGGCCGCGACACCAACCTCGTCCTCAACCACGCCTCCAGCGTGTCGCTGACCTACGGCGCGCTCTTCCTGGCGCTGTGCCTGGCAGCGCACCTGGTGATCCGCTTCGCGCTGCCCAACGCCGACCCCTACCTGTTCCCGCTGGCGGCGGTGCTCGCGAGCGTGGGGATCGTGATGGTCTACCGCATCGACCCCGTGCTGGCGCGCCAGCAGGCGCAGTGGATGGTGGTCGGGCTGGTGCTGTTCGCGGCCACGATCCTCGTCGCTGCGCAAGCGCGGCGTGGGGGTGCTCGAGCGCTACCGCTACACGATCGCCGCCGTCGGCATCGGCATGACCGTGCTGCCGCGGCTGCCGGGCATCGGCGCGCAGGTCAACGGCGCCTACCTCGACATCCACGTCGGCTGCGATCTCCTTCCAGCCGTCCGAGCTGGCGAAGATCGCGATCGTGATCTTCCTCGCCAGCTACCTGCGCGACAACCGCCAGCTGCTCGTCACCGCCGGGCGGCGCGTGCTCGGGTTGACGATTCCCGCCGATGAAGCAGTTCGGGCCGATGCTGATCGTGTGGGGCGCCGCGATGGGCACGCTGCTGCTGACGCGCGAGCTCGGCACCTCGCTGATGTTCTACGGCGCGTTCCTGGCGCTGCTGTACGTGGCCACCGGGCGCTTCTCCTTCCCGCTTCATCGGCCTGCTGCTGTTCGCGGTCGGCGCGTGGTTCGTCGCCGGCCACGTCAGCCACGTGCACTCGCGCGTGCTCGCCTGGGAACACCCCTTCGACCCGGCTCTCTACAACAAGCCGTTCGGCGGCAGCTATCAGCTCGCGCAGTCGCTGTTCGCGCAGGCCGACGGCGGGCTGCTGGGCACGGGCTTCGACCAGTCGCTGCTGCGCCTGCCCCAGCGGCCGGGCCGATCCTGCCGGTTCCCGAAAGCGACACGATCTACGCGGTCATCACCAACGAGCTCGGCCTCGCCGGGCGCGGCGGGGCTGCTGCTCGTCTACCTGCTGTTCGTCGCGCGCGGGCTGAAGACGGCGAGCTGGCGCGCGACTCCTTCTCCAAGCTGCTGGCGACCGGCCTGTCGTTCGTCGTCGCCATGCAGGTGTTCGTGATCGTCGGCGGCGTCACGCGCGTGATCCCGCTGACCGGCGTGACGCTGCCGTTCGTCGCCTACGGCGGCTCGTCGGTCGTGATGAACTTCGTGCTGCTGGCCTGCTGCTGGTCGTCTCCGACCGCGCGCGCCGGCCGTACGAGCGCGCGCAGAGCGTTCCTGAGCGTGCAGCGTCCGGGCCGGTTCGCTGCGCAGGGGATCGCAAGCCGGCCCCGTCGAAGACGTGCCGGATGGGGACCTCGACGATCGCACGCGCCAAGCCGCGGCTGCTGATGGATACCCTGCGCGCCGGCGCACAACCGCTACCGCGGCCTCGCTGCCGCCGACTCGCGCGCGAGCCATCTGCTCGCCCGCCGGCCTGCATCGGCGCCCGTGGCTCAGCGCCTGCGCCGCGCGCTGCGCGACGATCTGTTCGTCCTGCACTACCAGCCGATCGTCTCGCTCGCCGACGGTCGCGTCTCCCACCACGAGGCGCTCCTGCGCCTCGCCGACGATCCCGACGGCACCGTCGTTGGCGCCCGGCAGCTTCCTGCCGGCGGCCGAGCGCTACGGGCTGATCCGCGAGATCGACCGGATGGTGCTCGACAAGGTCGCCGCGCTGCTCGGCGCACGACGCGCGAGCAGCGACGTGGGCATCGCGATGAACCTCTCCGCGCTGTCGCTCGACCGACGGCGAGATGCTCGCGCACATCGAGCGCGGCCTGGCGCGCCACCGCGTCGACCCACGCGGCTGATCGCTCGAGGTCACCGAGACGGCGTCGATCTCCGACATGGCGCGCGCGAGGGCGTTCTGCGCCGGCGCTGCGGCGCTCGGCTGCGCGGTCGCGCTCGACGACTTCGGCGCCGGCTTCGGCTCCTTTCACTACCTCAAGCACCTGCCCTTCAGCTACCTGAAGATCGACGGCGAGTTCATCCGCGGCCTGCCCGACTCAGCGCACGACCAGCTCGTCGTCAAGGCGCTCGTCGGCCTCGCGCGCGGAGATGGGGCATGCAGACGATCGCCGAGTTCGTCGGCGATCGAGGACGACCGCTCGCGCTGCTGCGCGAGCTCGGCGTCGACTACGCGCAGGGCTTTGAGGTGGGCCGGCCGCACCCGCTGATTCGCTGCGAACGGCTCAACGCCGCCGCCTAAGACTCTTCCGTGAGGGGGCGGACTGTCAGCGCGGCTGCGGGAACTGCTGCGCATCGCCGCGTCCCAGGCGCGGTCGGGCGTCAGCTGGCGCTGCAGCGATCGTGAGCTTGGCCGACGGCGTGATCGTGATGCGCGAGGGCGGGTGCCGGCGCGTGATGCGCCTTCTCGATCGCCTTCGCGACGCGGTCGGGGCCGCCGCCGAGCAGCCTTCATCGGCCCGTCGTAGGCGCCTTTGGTGACAGCGCCGACGGTCGTGTTGAACTCCGCGTAGGGGTCTCGCCGGCGTCGTCGTGTCGGCGATGCTCGCCGTCGCCGCCTCGCCGAACTCCGTCGTGATCAGGCCCGGCTCGAGCAGGATCACGTCGATGCCGAAGCCGCGCAGCTCGAAGCGCATCGCGTCGTGAGATCGCCTCCAGCGCGTGCTTGGTCGCGTGGTAGTGCCCGCCGCCGGGAAACGACAGACGCCCGCCCATCGAGCCGACGTTGACGATCTTGCCCCAGCGCTGCGCGCGCATCTTCGGCAGCACCAGCTGCGTCAGGCGCACGGCCCGAACACGTTGGTCTCGAACTGGCGCCGCACGGCCTCCATGCGGGACCGTCTCGATCGCTCCGCTCTGGCTGTAGCCGGCGTTGTTGATCAGCACGCCGATCGCGCCCTCGGCGCGCTCGATCTCAGCGACCGCCGCGCTGCATCGATGCTTCGTCGGTGACGTCGAGCGCCAGCGTCTCACAGCCGGCGTCGCGCAGATCGGCGATCGTCTCCGGCCGGCGCGCCGAGGCGTAGACCTTCCAGCCCGCGCCGGCCAGGCGCAGCGCGGTCGCCCGGCCGATACCCGAGGAGCAGCCCGTGATCAGCACGGCCTTCGAGGGCTCGGACATACGCGGCAAGCATACGGGCTCGTGGTCTGGCGGGCCAGTGTGCCGCCGCTCGGCGCCCGGCTCGCTCTAGGGTGCTCACGCCGATGCGCGCCGTCACATTCCAGGCTCCCGGCGAGGTGCTCGTCCAGGACGTCCCCGAGCCCGAGCTCCTCGACGCCGGCGACGCGATCGTGCGCATCGAGGCCAGCGGCGTGTGCGGCTCGGATCTGCACATCTACCACGGGCGCGTGAAGATCGAGCCGGGTTTCACGATCGGCCACGAGTACGTCGGCACGGTCACTGGCGTCGGCGACGACGTCCGCAACGTGCCGTCGGCGATCGCGTGCTCGGCTGCTTTCAGACCGCCTGCGGGCGCTGCTGCTTCTGCCGCCGCGGCTGGTTTCACAAGTGCGATCGCGTCGCGCACGTTCGGCCACGGCGCCGCGCTCGGCGAGTTGCAGGGCACGCAGGCCGAGCAGGCGCTCGTGCCCAGCGCCGACCTCGTCCTGCGCAAGGTGCCCGCCGGGCATGAGCGACGACGTCGCGCTGTTCGCCGGCGACGTGATGGGCACCGGCTACCACGCCGTCGCCGACTGCGGGCTGCAGCGCCGGCGACGTCGCGGCCGTGCTCGGCCTGGGCCCCGTCGGGCTGTGCGCCGTGCAGGCCGCGCTCGCCGCCGGCGCCGCGCACGTGATCGCGATCGACACCGTGCCCGAGCGCCTGGCGATGGCCGCGTCCTTCGGCGCGCAGGCGGTGCACCTGACCGAGGACGATCCGCGCGCCGCCGTGCGCGAGGCGACCGAGGGGCGCGGCGTCGACGCTCTGCGTCGACGCCGTCGGCGACCCGCGCGCGCTGGAGCTCGCGATCCGCCTGACGCGCAAGTGCGGCACCGTTCAGGCGATCGGCGTCTACGCCGAGCGCTGCGAGGTGCACATGGGGCTGGTCTGGATCAAGGCGCTGCGCATGCGCTCCGGCCACGCCAACGTGATCGGCCCACGTCGACCACGTGCTCGCGATGATGTCCGCCGGGCGGCTCGATCCGACGCCGCTGGTGACGCACCACATGAGCCTGGAGGAGGCCGCCGGAGGCGTACGCTCTGTATGACCGGCGCGAGGCGCATGAAGATCGTCCTCCAACCGTAATGAGATCGCGCCGCACACGGACTCCGCCATGACCGCCGCCGCCGACACACCAACTCGCCCTGCCCGACGCGCTCGGCGGCCGCCGCGCGTGAGTTCCTCTCGCGGCCCACATCGACTGCTGATCGGCGCCGAGCGCCTCGACGCCGCCGACGGGCGCACGTTCGCCACGCTCGATCCCGCCAACGGGCGCGAGATCGCGCAGGTCGCGCAGGCCGGCGCCGAGGACGTCGAGCGGGCGGTCGCCGCCGCGCGCGACGCGTTCGAGGACGGCCGTGGGCCGCGCTGCCGGCGCCGCCGGGCGCGAGCGGCTGATGCACGCGCTGGCCGCAGGCGTCGAAGACGCACGCCGAGGAGCTCGCCGCAGATCGAGTCGCTGGACAACGGCAAGCCGGTCGGGCTCGCCCAGTACGTCGACGTGCGGGGCACGGCCGCGCACCTGCGCTACTTCGCCGGCTGGCCGACCAAGATCGAGGGCGGCGTGCTGCCGGTCACCGCGCCGAACATGCTCTGCTACACCCGCCGCGAGCCGGTCGGCGTGTGCGCGCAGATCGTGCCCTGGAACTTCCCCCTGCTGATGGCCGCCTGGAAGATCGCGCCCGGCGCTCGCCGCCGGCTGCACGATCGTGCTCAAGCCCGCCGAGCAGACGCCGCTGACGCGCCCTGCGCCTGGGCGAGCTGGCGCTGGAGGTCGGCTTCCCGCCCGGCGTGCTCAACGTCCTCACCGGCGACGGCGCGACCGGCGCGGCGCTCGTCGACACCCCGGCGTCGACAAGATCGCCTTCACCGGCTCGACCGCCGTGGGGCGCGAGATCGGCGCCAAGGCCGGCCGCGCGCTCAAGCGCGTGACGCTCGAGCTCGGCGGCAAGTCGCCCAACGTGATCCTGCCAGACGCCGACATCGAGGCGGCGATCAAGGGCTCCTTCCAGGCGATCTACTTCAACTCCGGTCAGGCCTGCAACGCCGGCTCGCGCCTGTTCGTGCCGGCCGAGCGCTTCGACGAGGTCATGGGCGCGCTCGCCGAGCGCGGCCAGCGGCCACGCTCCTGGGTCCGGGCCTGGACCCCGCCACGCAGCTCGGCCCGCTGGTCTCTGCCGAGCAGCGCGAGCGCGTGATGGGCTACATCGACTCCGGCCGCGACGAGGGCGCCGAGCTGCTCGCCGGTGGCGAGACGGCGCTGGCCGACAGCGGCGGCTACTTCGTCGCGCCGACGCTGTTCAGCACCACCTCCGACGAGCTGACGATCGCGCGCGAGGAGATCTTCGGGCCGGTGCTCGTCGCCTCCCCGTACGACACCCTGGAGGAGGTCGCCGAGCGCGCCAACGACAGCGAGTACGGCCTCGCCGCCGGCGTGTGGACGCGCGACCTCTCAAGCGCCCACCGCCTCGCCGGCGATGCTGCGCGCCGGCTCGGTCTACATCAACACCTGGGGCGACGCCGAGCCCGCCGCGCCGTTCGGCGGCTTCAAGGCGTCGGGCCTCGGGCGCGAGCACGGCCACGACGGTCTCGACGCCTACCTGGAGACGAAGACGGTCTGGACTGCGCTCTAGTCCCGTTTGGGTGACGCGCCTGCCGCGCTCAATGCGGCGTCGTCAGTTGCCCAGTGCACTAAAATTCCCGCAATGAGCGGTAGTTCCCCGGCACCAGGTGCTCTGTCGATTGCCTGCGTGATCGACAACGGAACGGCTTCGCTCTCTCTGGAGGGCGAGCTGGACATCGCCACTGCCCCGTCCTTGGAGATGCGCCTGGATGAGCTTGAAGCACACGGCTCCACCCATCTCATGGTGGATCTCGGTGGCCTTGCGTTCATCGACTCCACCGGCCTGCGCGTACTGTTGCAGGCCAACGCCCGCGCCCAGCAGCGCGGCCATGAGCTGACTCTGCGCCCGGCGCGTAAGAACGTGCAGCAGGTCTTTGAGATCACCGGTGCACAGGACGTGTTGAGCTTCGTGCCTCCGCACGCCTGATCATCTGGCAGGCTTCCCCGTCTTGACCTCTCTGGCCGAGCATCCGCCCGTGGCGCTGGCCCCCACCGCCGAGCGCTCCAATCGTCGCTGGGCGCCGGTGCTCGCCGGGCTCTGCGCGCTGCTGCTGCTCGCCGCCACGGCCGAGATCGTGCTCGACGGCGCGGTCGGGCCACTCACCGCTGATCCCCAAGTCCCCGGACATCGCCGGCTGGCTTGGGGGCATCGGCGAGCGCCTGGGCTACCGCGTGTTCCTGATCGCCCTGCTGAGCTTCAGCGCTGCCTACGTGGGTCTATTGGTGCTGACGGGCGCGCGTGGCTCAAGCAGCTGTCCCCAGCGCTGGGCGATCGGCCTGGTGGTGGTGCTGCACGCGATCGTCTTCGCCGGTCCGATCCTGCTCTCGACCGATGTCTTCAGCTACATCGCCTACGCGCGCATGGGCGTCGAGCACGGGCTCAACCCCTACGTGCACGGTCCCATCGCGATCGTCGGCGACCCCGTCTACCACTACGTCGGGTTCGAGACTGGAAGCACGTGCCCACCGCCTACGGGCCGCTCTACACGCTGCTCTCCTACCCGCTTGCTCCGCTTGGCCTGACGGGCGCGCTGTGGGGTATGAAGGTGATGGCGCTGCTTGGCCAGCGCCGGCACGCTCGTGCTCACCTGGCGCTGCGCGCGCGCGCGCAGGCTCGACCCGGTGTTCGCGCTGCTGGTCGTGGGGGCCAACCCGCTGTATGTGATCTACGGACTGGGCGGCGCGCACAACGACCTGGTGATGACGTTCCTGATGATGGTTGCCGTTGCGCTGATGCTGACTGGCCGCTCTTCAAGTGGTCGCGAAACGGGGGCGGGCGCCGCGGTGATGGCGGGCGCGCTGGTGAAGGCAACCGGCGTGGTGCTGCTGCCGTTCATGTCCTCGCCGTCGGCGACTGGCCCCGATCGTGGGCGCCGCATTGGCGGCGCTCGTGGGGGCGCTTGCGGCCTACGTGGTCTTCGGCGTGCACGGCGTCGACATCGTCGCCGCGCTCAACCGCGACGCCGCCTTCGTCTCTACCGACAGCTTCCCCACCGAGATTGCCCACCTGTTCGGCAAGCCGGGGGTATTCCCGATCGACCACACGCTCCTGAAGGGCATCCTTGCCGCGATCCTGCTGTACCTGATGTGGCTCACCTGGCGAGGCTATGACTGGGTGGCTGCCTCAGGCTGGGCGCTGCTGGCGATCGCCGTCACCTCCACGTGGCTACTGGCCTGGTACACGCTATGGTCGCTGCCGCTCGCAGTCGTCACCCGCGACCGGCGCCTGCTGTGGACCACGCTCGCGGTGCAGGCGCTGTTCATCCTCCACCAGACCTCACCTCTGTTCGTGCAGGTGCAATGAGCCAGCGCCGCCTGATCGAGGTCACCGTGCTCGTGCTCGTCGGTGTGCTGCTGGCGCTCGCCACGGTCAACGACGTCATCCGCCAGTCGCACACCAACCAGCGCCTGGTCGTGGACCTCGACACCTGGCGAGCCTACACCGGCCACGTCTATCACAACCTCACGATCGAGCAGGACCTCAAGGGCAGCGGTTCCAAGCGCGAGGTGATCTGTGGCAATACATCGCCCGGTGCTCCCAAGACGCGCCCGCAGTTGTGCCTGGTGATGCGGGGTCCCGTTGTGCATGGTCGCCGTGCGGTCTATGGCGGCTACTACCTACCGCCCCACACCGTTTTCGATGTGAGCTCCTTGCGCTATGCCTGTTTCGGCCCCGCCAAGAGTCAGGGCTTGTGCGAACACGGAGTTTGAGCAACTGGTGGCCGCTGGTTGCCCTCATGCTGCTGGCGGCGGTGCTGCGCTTTGCCACGCTTGACCTGCAGGGCTTCTGGTACGACGAGGCGTTCACGCCGGTGCATGTCCTGCATCCGGGACTTGGCGCCACGCTGCGCGCCGTATCTCATACCGAGAACACACCCCCTCTTTGGTACGTGCTGATCTGGGGTGTCTCGCGGGTATGGGGCAACGGTGAGGTGGCTCTGCGCTCGCTCTCCGCACTTGCCGGCGTGGCCACCGTGGCCGTGGCGTGGGGTATCGGCCAGGAGCTGGCCGGTCGCCGCGTGGCACTCGCCAGCGCCGCGTTCATAGCCGTCAATCCGCTGTTTGTGTGGTACTCCCAGGAGGCCCGCGCCTACGCGCTGTTCACCCTGCTCGCGGCCTTGAGCGTGCTGTGCTTCCTGCGCGTCCTGCGTGAGCCCACCGGCCAGCGCCTAGCAGCCTTCGCGGTGGCGAGCGCCTTGGCGCTGTTGACCCACTACTTCGCGGTCTTCCTGCTGATCCCCATGTGTGTCTGGCTGCTGGTGCTCGGCCATCGCGAACGCCGCTACGCGGTCCTTTGGTCCGTCGGAGCGGTGGGGGTGATCGGCGTTGCGCTGATCCCTCTGATTAGCGCCCAGGGCGGCCACGGCACGCAGTGGATCGGGCGCTGGGCGCTGGCCAACCGTCTTGAAGCGATTCCCCAGTACTACCTCACCGGCTACTCGGGGGGGCCGCTTGGTCATGGTGTCGAGCTGCTGGTGGCCTTGCTGCTGCTCGCCGGCATCGGCTACGGGCTCTGGAGTGTGCTTGAACCACGCGAGGAGCGTGCCGCATTGATCGCGCTGCTGCTGAGCGCCTGCGGCGTGCTCATCCCTGTTGCCTTGGTGGCCTTCGGTGCTGACTATCTGGCTCCGCGCAACCTCGTCGCGGCGATGATCCCTGTCACGGTCCTGGTCGCGGTTGTGATTGTCGCCAACCGCACCGGCTGGGTTGGCATGGCCATCGCCGGCCTCATTACGCTCGTCTTCCTCGCCATCTCGATCGACGTCAATCTCAGCCCCCGCTTGCAGCGCGGTGACTGGCGTGGTGTGGCTCATGCGATTGCCTCCCCCCAGGTCATCACGACCGTCGAGTTGGGTGCGGCTCCATTGGAGTACTACCTGCCGCCCTTGCACAACCTCGCGCGGGGCGCCACTGTGAGGACCAGCGAAATAGATGAGACCGGCTATGCGCCCTTGCGCGCGGGCGCGGGCCAGCCGCCTGCTCCTGGCTTCCACATCGTGCAGCGCCGCAACGTCAACGGTCTCATCCTCTACCGCTTTGCCTCGCCTGTGCCGCGCCTGGTGTCCGAGGCCGTGTTGCGCAGCCACGTCATCACCCTCGCCCATCCGGAGGTGCTGGTGCGGTAAGAGGGGCACGTCCTCACGACGCAAAAAGTTCTAGCTTGTTGGCTATGGCAGGGCCAATCGTCGAGGTTGGGAATGACGCGAAGGTGACGCTGGAGCGCGCGTGCGCTCACCTTTTGTCATTGCAGCATCCCGACGGCTGGTGGAAGGGGGAGCTGCAGACCAACGTGACGATGGACGCCGAGGACATGCTGCTGCGGGAGTTCCTCGGGGTTCGCCGGCAGGACGAAAGCGAGCGCTCGGCGGCCTGGATTCGTTCGCAACAGCGCGCGGACGGCACCTGGGCGAACTTCCATGGCGGGCCGGGCGACCTGTCGAGCACGATCGAGGCATATTGGGCGCTGCGGCTGGTGGGGGACCCGGTGGAGGCCGAGCACATGCGCAGCGCCGCGCAGTTCGTCCGCGAACAGGGTGGTCTTCAGCAGGCGCGTGTATTCACGCATGTATGGCTGGCCTTGTTCGGGCTGTGGTCGTGGGAGCGCATCCCCGCACTGCCCCCGGAGGTCGTGCTGTTGCCTTCGTGGGTACCGCTGAATATCTACGACTTCGCCTGCTGGGCGCGGCAGACGATCGTGGCGCTGTCGGTCGTGATCGCCAAGCGCCCGATACACGCGCTGCCTTTTGACCTGCGCGAGCTGCATGGCTCTGCGCCATGGTCGCGGCGCGAGCCCACGTCGAGCACGGGCCGCTGGCTCGCGCGTTTGGACCGCATTCTGCGCGCGTACGAGCGCCGGCCGCTTGCGCCACTACGGCGGCTCGCCCTGGCACGGGCCGAGCGCTGGATCGTGCGTCGTCAGGAGTCCGATGGCTCCTGGGGCGGTATTCAGCCGCCGTGGGTGTATTCGTTGATCGCGCTGCGCCTGCTCGGCTATTCGCTTGAACATCCGCTGATGCGTCGCGGCCTTGAGGGTCTTGATGGCTTCATGGTCGAGCAAGGCTCCGAGCGACGACTGGAGGCGTGCCAGTCCCCGGTATGGGATACCGCGCTGGCGATCGTCGCGCTCACGGACGCTGGAGTACCCCCAGACGATCCCCCGCTGACGCGCGCCGCGCAATGGCTATTGGGCGAGGAGGTGAAGGTGCGCGGTGACTGGGCCGTCGCCCGGCCGCGGCTTGAGCCGGGAGGGTGGGCGTTTGAGTTCGCCAACGTCAACTACCCCGATGTCGATGACACCGCCGAGGTCGTACTGGCGTTGCGTCGCACCGCACCCGCTGAGCCCCAGCGTGCGCAGGCCGCGATCGGGCGAGCCACGCGCTGGGTCGAGGGCCTGCAGAGCGCCAGTGGTGGCTGGGGGGCGTTCGACGCCGATAACACCAAAACGCTCGTACGCGAGCTGCCGTTCCTGGATTTCGGCGAGGTGATCGATGCGCCCAGCGCCGATGTCACCGCTCACGCGCTTGAGATGCTTGGAGCATTGGGTCTGGCGCTGGAGCCGACCGCTTGTACGGGTTTGCGCTGGCTCCTTGAGCAGCAGCAGCCGGACGGGTCCTGGTTTGGCCGCTGGGGCATCAACTACGTATACGGAACGGGCGCGGCGCTGCCGGCTCTGGTGGCCTGCGGCGTGGAGCCCTCGGCGCCGAGCGTGCGCCGCGCCGTGGCCTGGCTCGTGGGGCACCAGAATGTGGACGGAGGTTGGGGTGAGGACCCGCGCTCTTATGACGATCCGGCCTGGGTCGGCCGCGGCCCTTCGACGGCCTCGCAGACAGCCTGGGCACTGCTCGCGTTGCACGCAGCAGGCGAGCGTGGACCGGCAGCGCGACGAGGGATCCGGTGGCTGGTGCAAGCACAGCGCGCCGATGGGAGCTGGGATGAGCCGCAGTACACTGGCACCGGCTTTCCCTCGGACTACTACATCAATTACCACCTCTACCGGCTCACATTTCCAATCATGGCGCTGGGACGCTATTTGCGCGAAGACATGGTGTGAGGGCGAGGGTGATGCACAACCAGCTCGCGCCCTCGCGTCTTGCGCCTCCCGGCGCCCCGGGGGCGGAGACGGTGATGGCGCGGGCGCGGGGCGAGAACTTTCCTGTTGCGAGTCGTTTGCTGCCGCGCCGCGAGCGGGGGCATCTGCTAGCGATCTACGGATTCGCTCGACTGGCCGATCAACTCGGCGATGAGATCCGCGGCGATCGTCTGGCGGCCTTGGATTGGTTGGAAGCTGAACTCGATTTGGCCTACGCAGGTCGTCGGGCCAAGCATCCGTTGTTGCAAGCGCTTGAGCCGACGATCCGCGCGTGTCAGCTGCCACGCCGGCCGTTCCTGGCGCTGATCGATGCCAATCGTCTCGATCAGCGCGTACATCGCTACGAGAGTTGGGAGCAGTTGTTGGCTTACTGCGAGCTGTCGGCCAATCCTGTGGGTGAGCTCGTGCTGGGAGTCTTCGGTCTGGCGAATCCTGAGCGAGTGGGCCTGTCCAACTCGATCTGCACCGCTTTGCAGCTTGCCGAGCACTGGCAGGATGTGGCCGAGGATCTGGCACGCGGGCGGGTCTACCTGCCGGCGGAGGACCTCGCGCGCTTTGGCTGTAACGAGCGGGACCTGCACGCGGACCATGCCGGTGAGTCTTTACGCCGCCTACTGGCATGGGAGGTTGAGCGCACGCACGAGTTGCTGGATCGAGGCGCTCCTTTGATCGGCACCCTCCACGGGCGCGCGAGGCTCGCGGTGGCGGCCTTCCTCGGTGGTGGGCGCGCGGCGCTCGCGGCTATCGAGCGCGCCGGCTATGACGTTCTGGCAGGACCACCTCGGGCGGGGCGGAGGCGGCGAGCGCTGGCGCTTGCCGATGCCTTGTGGGATGCGCGTCGATCGGTACGGGCGAGCAGAGCACCGGCGAGCAGAGCATGAGCGAGCAAACGAGCGTCACCGAGGTCATGCGCCCAGCCGTCTCGACCGCAAGCGCCTATCGCCACTGCGAGTCCCAGACGCGCGGCGCGGCGGTCAACTTCTACTACGGCATTCGCCTGCTTCCGCGCCACAAGCGCCGGGCGATGTGCGCGGTGTATGCCTTCGCGCGCCGCATCGACGACATCGGCGACGGCGTGCTGGCGCCTGAGGAGAAGCTGCGCCAGCTCGATCTGGCCAGAGGCGCCTTGGATGAGCTGCGCGCAGGGCGGGCAGATGACACGGACCCGGGGATCGTGGCGCTGGCGAATGCCCGTGAGCGCTTTGCCCTGCCGCTGGAGGCGCTTGAGGACCTGATTGAGGGTGTGCGCATGGACGTCCTCGGGACGGCCTATGAGAGCTTTGAGGACCTGCTGCTCTACTGCCGCCGTGTGGCCGGCTCGATTGGCAGGCTGTGCTTGGCGATCTTCGGCAGTCGCGACCCGCGCGCCGCTGCTCAGCTCGCCGATGACCTCGGCGTCGCAATGCAGCTCACAAACATCGTGCGCGATCTGCGCGAGGACGTGCAGTCTGGGCGTGTCTATATTCCCTCACAGGAGCTCGTGCGCTACCACCTGCACGACAGCGGTGCGCTGGGGGTGCCCGGCCTGATGGCTCTGATGAGCGAGGGCAGTACGGCTGAGCCTTCGGTGATCGCCGGCTTTGACGGTGGCGATGTGGGGCAGTTCTACGCGCTGATGCGCTTTCAGGTGCTGCGCTCGCGTGACTGGTTTCACCGCGGGATGCCGCTCGTGTTGCTGCTTGACCGGCGCAGCGCGGCTTGTGTGATGGCTATGACCGGAATCTACCGGCGTCTGCTCAAGCGCATCGAGAAGCGCCCGGACCAGGCACTGGCCACGCGGACCACGCTCTCAGCGCGGGAGAAGGCGTGGGTGATCGCGCGCGCTCTGCTCTCCCGCCGCCGTGTGCCCGAGCAGCATCCGGCGGAACGGATGTTGTGAGCGAGGGCGGGCCGCGAGTCGTCGTGATCGGCGGTGGGCTCGCCGGGATCACGGCGGCGCTTGACTGCGTCGATGCCGGTGCAAGCGTGACGCTCCTAGAGGTTCGTCCACGGCTGGGAGGGGCGGTGTACTCCTTCGAGCGCGACGGCTTGCCGCTCGACAACGGGCAGCACGTGTTCCTGCGCTGCTGTCACGCCTACCGCGCTCTGCTGGCGCGACTTGGCAGTACCCACCGGGTGCACTTGCAGCCCCGGCTTGAGATCCCCGTCGTGAGCCCGGGCGGTGAGGTCACGATGCTGCGCCGCTCCGCACGCCTGCCCGCGCCGCTGCACCTGGCAGGGGCGCTGTTGCGCTACCGCCATCTGAGCCCGCGTGAGCGGATCAGCGCGGCACGCGCGGCGCGGGCTTTGGGGCGTCTGGATCCCGCTGACCCCGAGCTTGACGGGCGTACGCTGGGAAGCTGGCTGGCTGAACATGGACAGAGCCCGCGGTTGGGGTGGCGGGCGGAGAGCGTGCGCGCCGCGGCGGGTGCGCGCGCGGAGGGTGTGCGGGCGCGAGCAGGTGCCTTTGAAGTCGAAGGAGATGGGGGAGGGTTGAGTGCGCAGGCGGTGATCGTGGCCGTGCCGCATCAGCGCGCCGCGGCGTTGCTGGATTCGCTGGCGCCGCAGGACGCCACCGGCCCGCGTGCACTTGAGAGCTCACCGATCGTCAACCTGTATGTGCTCTATGACCGGCCGGTCTGCGAGTTGGCGTTCGCGGCCGGGGTACGCACACCGGTGCAGTACGTCTTCGATCGCAGTCTCGCTGCGGGTCTGGAGGCGGGCCGCTATCTGGCGGTGTCGTTGTCTGCCGCCGTGCGGGAGATGCAACTGGCGCCCGAGGCCCTGCGCGAGCGTTACCTGCCCGCTCTGGCCGATCTCTTTCCGCGTGCGCACCAAGCCCGTGTGGAGAGCTTTGCGGTGACCCGCGAGCATTCGGCCACATTTCGCGCCGCGCCAGGTGTCGGTGCATTGCGCCCTGGCGCGCGTACCTCGGTTGCGGGTCTGGTGCTAGCCGGCGCTTTCACCGATACGGGCTGGCCCGCGACGCTGGAGGGGGCTGTGCTCAGCGGCCACACGGCGGCGAGCGAGGCACTGGCGGCGCTTGCATGAGCGGCCTCCTGATCGCGGCTCCACTGCGATTTGAGGCCTTCATGATTGCCCGCGGACGACCGCGTGCGCGGGTGCAACGCACCGGCGTTGGTCCCCGCCGCGCACGCGCCGCTGTGCCGGCGCTTCTGGAGGACCCCGCGGAGGCCTTGCTGGTGCTGGGCTTCGGCGGTGGTCTCATGCCGGACAGCGAGGTGGGTGAAGTGGTGGTGGCAGATGAGATCGTAGGACCCGACGGAGTGCGGGTGAGGTGTGCGGATACCTCCACGCTCAGTCGCGCTTTGGCATCACGCGGGCTCAAAGTGAAATGCGGCACGGTGTCTTCGGTGGCGCGTCCGGCGATGGGCAAGACACGGGTGCGGCTGCGCGAAGGAGGAGCAATAGCCGTTGACATGGAGTCGGCGTGGCTGGCGCCCGCGGCGCGTGGGCGGCCGTTCGCGGTGGTGCGTGTGCTGAGCGACACGCCTCGGCGCGAGCTGACGCGCCCGCTGCGGACCGTGGCCGGCGTCGCAAGTGCATCTCTGACACTGCGACGGGTTGCCGCTGCACTGCAGGAATGGGTGCCCTAAGGTGGTGGCATGCCTGTATTAGCGAGGCAGAGCACGCGCATGGGCTGGTATCTGTTTCGCCAGCGTCTTGCGCGGCGCGAGAAGTTCCCCTTGATCGTCGAGCTGGAGCCACTGTTTCAGTGCAACCTGGCGTGTTCGGGCTGCGGCAAGATCCAGCATCCCGAGCACACTCTGCGCCGGCGCATGTCCGTCGCGCAGGCGATCGGCGCGATCGAAGAGAGCGGTGCACCGATGGTCTCGATTGCAGGTGGCGAGCCATTGATTCATCCCGAGATCCACGTGATCACGGCGGAGCTGATCAAACGCAAGAAGTTCGTCTATCTGTGCACCAATGCTCTGCTGCTGGAGAAGAAGCTCGGGAACTTCACTCCCAGCCCCTATTTTGCCTGGGCAATCCACGTGGATGGGCTGCGCGAGCGCCATGATGCCTCCGTCGAGCGAGCGGGCACCTTCGATAAGGCTGTTGCCGCGATCAAGGCTGCCAAGGCCTGCGGCTTTCGGGTGACCACCAACACGACCTTCTTCACCCACGACTCGCCCAAGACGGTGCGCGAAGTGCTCGACTACCTCAACGACGATCTCGGCGTCGATGAAATGATGATCTCGCCCGCGTACGCCTACGAGAAGGCACCCGATCAGGAGCACTTCCTGGGCGTCAAGCAGACGCGCGAGTTGTTCCGCTCGGCATTTGCCGAAGGGCGTCGTAAGCGCTGGCGCTTGAACCACAGCCCACTGTTCCTCGACTTCCTGGAAGGCAAGGAGGAGTTCGACTGCACCGCCTGGGGCATTCCCAGCTACTCGCTGTTCGGCTGGCAGCGACCTTGCTACCTGATGTCCGATGGCTACACCGAGACGTACAAGGAGCTGATCGAGACCACCGACTGGAGTAAATACGGTCGCGGCCGGGACCCGCGCTGTGAGAACTGCATGGCTCACTGCGGCTATGAGCCCACGGCCGTGCTAAATACCACCCACTCGCTGAAACAGTCCCTTCGAGCTCTGGTTGGATAATGGTCGATGCACATGAACTGAGTCGTCGCTACGGCGAGGGCGAGACAGCCGTGGACGCCCTTGACGGCGTCAGCGTCGCCTTCCCCAAGGGTCGTTTCGCGGCAATCATGGGCCCCTCGGGGTCGGGCAAGTCGACGCTGATGCACAACCTCGCGGGGCTCGACCGGCCGACCTCGGGCACGGTCAGCATCGATGGTGTCGAGCTAACCGACCTCGACGACAAGCGCCTGACGCAGCTGCGCCGCGATCGCATCGGCTTCATCTTTCAGACCTTCAACCTGCTGCCGGTACTGAACGCCGAAGAGAACATCTTGCTGCCGTTGTCGATCGCGGGTCGCAAGTCCGATCAGGATTGGTTTGATCGGCTGATCGATACGATCGGAATCCGTGATCGCCTGCATCATCGGCCGGCGGAGATGTCAGGTGGGCAGCAGCAGCGTGTGGCGGTCGCGCGGGCGCTCGTATCGCGACCGGCGGTGGTGTTCGCCGATGAGCCCACCGGCAACCTCGATTCCAGGACCTCCGGCGATGTGCTGGAGCTGCTGCGCCAGGCCGTGGATGACTTCGGGCAGACCGTCGTGATGGTCACCCACGACGCGCACGCGGCATCCTTCGCCGACCGCCTGCTGGTGCTCGCCGACGGGCGTGTGGTGCACGACCGCGAGGCGGCTACGACTGAGCAGGCCCTGGACCTGATGAAGTCTGTCGGCTGATGCTGGCGCTGGTGCTGCGCGGCTTCATGCAGCGCAAGCTGCGCGTGCTGCTCACGGGCATCGCGATTGCGCTCGGTGTGGGTCTGATGGCCGGCACCTACATCCTCACCGACACGATCAACAATTCCTTCGCGGGCATCTTCAAGACCGCCAATGAGGGCAAGGATGTGGTCGTCACCCCGACGCAGACGCTCGGGCGTGAAACGCGTGCGCAGGTCTCGCCGATAACTGAGGGCACGCTCGCCCAGGTGCGGGCGGTACCGGGTGTGGCGCTTGCCGCCGGGGGCATCTTCACGCCCGCCACCTTCCTGAACCTGCACGGCAAGCGCTTGACCACCGGCGCCGCCCCCGCCTTCGTCGCCTCGCAGGGGCCGCCGCGCTTTGAATCCTTCTCGCCGATCAGCGGGCGCTTTCCCGCCAACGCCACGGAGGTGGCGCTCGACCAGGCCACCGCCCAGCGGGCGAACCTGAAGGTCGGAGACCGCATGCGGATCGCGGGTTCGGCGATCGCCCGCACCTACACGATCGTGGGCATCGTCAAGTTCGCTGGCAGCCAGTCCTTCGGAGGGGCCGGCACGGCGGTGTTGACGCTGAGCGAGGCCCAGCGCGTAGTTGGCGAGCAGGGCCAGTACGACCAGATCGACGTTGCCGCCCAGCCCGGCCTGACACCGGAACAGTTGCGCGATCGCATTCGCGCCGTGCTGCCGCGCACCGTGGAAGTGCGCACAGGTGCCCAGCAGGCCGCCAAGCTCTCCTCCGACCTGGAAAGCAACCTCGGCTTCCTGCGTACCTTCCTGTTGATATTCGCCTACGTCTCGCTGGTCGTGGGCGCGTTCATCATTTTCAACACCTTCTCGATCACCGTCGCCCAGCGCACGCGGGAATTCGCGCTGCTGCGAACGCTCGGCGCCTCACGCCGGCAGATCCTGCGCTCGGTCGTCTTTGAAGGGCTGCTCCTGGGCGTTGGCGGATCACTGCTGGGGCTGCTCGGAGGCATCCTGCTGGCCCCCGCGCTGGACCAGCTGTTCAAGGCGTTCGGCGCGGATCTGCCCGACAGCGGCACGGTCCTGGAGACACGCACGATCGTGGTGTCGCTCTTGGTGGGGACGACCGTCACGCTGCTCGCCGGCCTGATGCCGGCGCTGCGGGCCACGCGCGTGCCGCCGATCGCGGCGATGCGCGAGGGCGTGGAGATCCCACCGCGCAAGCCGCTCACGCATGGTCGCTACGCGGTGCCGATCCTGCTGGCGCTGGTGGTGGTGCGGCTCGTGGTTTCCATCCTCCAGGGCGACGGCATCGGGGGCATCGCGATCGTGGTGCTGCTGGGCCTGCTGCTGATGTTCGTGCGCCTGCGCCAGCGCGCGCGTGGTCGCCGTTACCGAGTCGTCCCGGCGCTGGCACGGGCGATCGGCGTGCTGGTGAGCTGGCGCGGCATCACCGGGCGCCTGGCGCGCGAGAACGCGATGCGCCAGCCTGGGCGCACGATGGTCACTGCCGCGGCGCTGACGGTCGGCCTGGCTCTGGTCACGTTCGTAGCGGTGCTCGCGGACGGCACCAAGGCTTCGATCAACAAGGCCGTCGGTCGCTCCTTTGCCGGCGATCTGATCGTTGAGAACTCGCAGGCTGGCACCGAACAGGGAATCCCGGCGCTTGTCGCGCCGGCCGTGCGCACGGTGCCCGGGGTGGCGAGCGTCACACCGATCGCCTTCAGTGTGGGGCGCCTGCGCGGATCGAGCTCCAATTCGAGCATCACCGCGATCGACCCCAAGACCTTTGGGCAGGTCTATCGCATCGAATGGAAGCAGGGTTCTGACGCCACGCTCGCGACCCTTGGCAACACGGGCGCGATCCTCACGAAGGGCTACGCGAACTCCCATCACCTGCGGGTCGGGCAGGGCATCCTGGTGCTGACCCCAACCGGCCAGCAGGTGCCACTGATCGTGCGCGGTATCGCCACCGACGATGCTCGCCTGCTCGGCAACATCACGATCTCCTTGCCGCTCGCGCGCGTCGCGTTCGGGCAGCGCGATGACGCGGTTGACTTCGTCTCCTATGCCCCCGGAGCGAGCAACGCACAGGTACAGCCAGCCGTCGACAGACTGCTCGCCGCCCGCTTTCCGCAGGCACGCTCGCGCACGGCCGCGCAGTTCACGGCCGATCAGGCCAACCAGGTCAACACGTTGCTGACACTG
Source organism: uncultured Solirubrobacterales bacterium (assembly GCA_963743165.1). Lineage (GTDB taxonomy): Bacteria > Actinomycetota > Thermoleophilia > Solirubrobacterales > Solirubrobacteraceae > Palsa-744. The sequence continues at coordinate 6,714 of CAVUOP010000003.1, read as the reverse complement.
ATCTACGTGCTGCTCGCGCTGTCGGTGATCGTCTCCTTGTTCGGGATCGTCAACACGCTGATCCTCTCGATCTACGAGCGCACCCACGAGCTCGGCATGATGCGTGCGATCGGCACCTCGCGCCGTCAGATACGCCAGATGATCCGCTACGAGTCGATCATCACGGCGCTGATCGGCGGCGTTCTCGGTCTGGCGATCGGCGTGCTTGGCGGCGTGATCGCCGCCCTCGCGCTCTCCAGCTCAGGCTTTGTGCTCTCGATCCCATTCGGGACGCTTGTCGTGCTGCTGCTGGTCGCGGCACTGGCGGGTGTCATTGCAGCGCAGGCGCCGGCCCGGCGCGCGTCGAAGCTCGACCTGTTGCAGGCGCTGGCGGGCGAGTAGGCAACTGCAACGCTTCCCACGCCTGCACCATCGCGATGCGCTGCATGATCGTGGGGTGGGTGGCACCGATCACGTAGGACCAACTCGGGGGATCGGGGTCGGCGTGGCTCGTGATGGCGAGCGTGCGAAAGAGCGATCGCGCGGCAGCTGGGTCGTGCGTGGCCCGCAGTGCCGACCAGTCGGCCTCAGCCTCCTCGTGGCGCGAGACGATGTTCTGCAGGGGTGCCGCGAGCAGTTGAATGACCACGAAGACCAGCAGGGCCACGGGCACGGCCTCGGGACGTGCCATCCCACCACGGGCACGCGTGAAGTAGGCGACGAGGGCAGCGGCTGGCAACAGGAACAGCGCCAGCCAGCCCACGCGCCTGAGCGTGTGATGGTGGGCGAGGTGTCCCAACTCGTGCGCGAGTACCACGCGCACTTCGCGACGGTCGAAGCGCCCGTCGAGCAGCGTGTCCCACAGGATCACTCTCCGGGTCGTTCCGAAACCGACGGCCTCGGCGTTAGGCGCGGTCGTGAAGCGCTCCACTTTTTGCACGGCCACGCGCGTACCTGGGACGCCCTCGGTGCGCGCCAGGACACGTGCGTCGGCGAGCGTCGCCGGGTTGTGCAGAGGTTCGGTTTCCGGGATCAGATAGAAACTCAGAAAGGTGGAGAGCAGCGCCAGGCCCGCGAACAGCGGCGCGGCTGCTATCCACCACCACGAGCGCAGTGCACGGGCCAGGGCCATCGCGATCAGGAGCGCCAGCGAGATGAACAGGAACTTGCTGCCCAGCGCGACGAAGCTCTGCACCAGCGAGACCACGTAACCCTGATGGGAGACGTGGTGGCGACGCTCCCACCACACGGCGGCCAGGCCAAAGGGCACCTGCGCAATCCAGACCAGCGCGAACCCCAGCATTCCCAAGAGCATTCCCGTGCCGATCGGACCGGCCGCCGACTCGCGCATCAGCCGCTCTCCCCGCTGAGCGTACACCGCCAGTACCGCCAGCAGTGCCACTGTGCTCAGCAGCCCATCGATCTCCAGGAATCGCTCGAAGGACGCGCTGCTGCGCAGGAATGAAGGACTGAAGTAGTGGCTTGGGTTCAGCCTCGGCAGCCGCAGGCCGGCGGGTACCGTCGAGCGCCACAGCTCGTGTGCGGCCCACAGCCACAGCGCCGCGCCAGCGAGCAGAGCGAGGGCGAAGAGCGCCCACGTGACCTTGCCATTCTTGGTGTGGGTCTCTGGTCTGGGAACCTCAGCGGAGGGGTCGATCGGCTCTCCGGCTGACATCCATACCTCAAGCCGGCATCGGCACGGGTGGCGCCACCTCGGGCACGTCCATTATGGGCACCGCATTCTGGCTCGGCCCGCTGTAGGGGTAGCTCGCGGTCAGCAGGAAGGCATAGCCGTAGGTCTGCGCGGTGTAGCGCAGCGCGAGTGCCTGCGCACCCCGCAGTCCACGCGGCATCTCGCCGGTGAAGAGGGCCGCGAACCAGCCGAGGAATGTGGCTATGCCAGCGACACCGCCATAGGCGCTCGCCACCATCAGCGCCGGGAGCGCCAATATGACGCGAAACCCGACCGTCCAGCGGTTCTGATCGCGCGGCTCCTCGATCGACAGTTCAACGGGATAGGTCCCCTCTTTGCCTGTGAATCCCGGGAATGGGTTGGCTGTGAGGTAAAGGTAGGCATAGACATGGGTGTAGTAACGCAGGTACGCCGCCAGAAAGTGGTGTATGCCCTCGGGCGAGCGCCCGCGGATGAGCGTTGCGAACCAGTTGACGATCACCACGAGGTTGGCGACGATGCCCCACAGCACCAGCCAGATGAAGTGAGGTAGGACGAGCAGTCCACGGAAGAACACCGTCAGGCGCGAGCGGTGAAGGTCCTCATCGGCCTGCAAGCGGATCGGGTCCGAGCGCATCGGCACCTCGTCGAGCGCTACGAGGGGGTCGCTGTTGGGGTAGCGGTCGGTGAGCAGGAAGACGTAGGCGTCGAGCTGGGCTGTGTAGGCGAGCGCATACGCCGCGGCGTCACGAAATCCACGTGGCATCCGCGAGCGCACAAGGCAAGCGAACCAGCCGAGGAAAGCGACGACACCAAGCAGGCCGTAACTGAGATTGAAGCCATTCACACGTAAGGCGGAGGCCAGCGTGCCGGCGAGCAGCGCTGCCGGTATCACGAGGATCAGGCGGAAACCCACCGTCCAGCGGTTCTGGGGCTGTGGCGGCGCGAACTCGACATCGATCGGATAGCCCGGCTTGCCCGTGAAGTCAGGGAAGGGGTTGGCCACCAGGAATATGTAGGCGCCGACATGGATCGCATAGCGGACGTATGCCGCCAGGAAGTTGTGCAGACCCTCGGGGGACTGACCGGCGAAGAGCGTTACGAACCAGTTGACGATCAGCGCCAGGGAGGCCACGGCGCCCCACAGGGACAGCCAGATCAGATGGGGGATGGCCAGCAGCGCGCGGAAGAACACGGTCAGGCGACTGCGAACCTCATCGTCGCGGACGATCAGATGGACGGGACGCTCATTCACGGCGCTCACCTCCGGTTTCGTGCTTGTCTACGCCGCGACCGGCGATGGACGCGGGCGGCGGTGGACCTCTGCGAAGTCTGATGTAGTCCTATCCGCTTGTGCGGACGGCAACTTGCTGGATGGCTTGTGTGAGATCGAATCGCGGATGGCCTGCACCACCGCCAGGCAGCGGATGCCCATGTCCAGATCAACCTCGGGCGCATCGCGCTCGCGTACGCAGCCAAGGAAGGAGCGCAGTTGCGCTACCAGCGGCTCCTCGATCGGCACGAATACCCGCTCCAGCAGGCTCTCCTGGCGGTAGGTGCGCGAGCCGCCGCCGTCGAGCTCCAGATGCGTGGAGCGACAGCGCTCCACCGTGCGGCGTAGGTAGTCAACGGTGACATGGGACTGCTCGGTGGTGGCGCTGAGGCGGCGGATCTTCTCCTCGGTCACGCGACTGGCCACCAGCGTGCCGATCAGACCGTCATCGAAGGTGAGCGTGGCCACCGCGTAGTCATCGAGCTCGGGCGAGCGTACGCGTCTACCCACGGCATGCACATCCGTCAGTGCGTGCTCACCGGCCAGCGCCAGCAGCACGTGCACGTCGTGCAACATCAGATCCTGCACCACGTCGGCATCGATGATGCGCCCATCGAAGGGGCTCAGACGCTGCAACTCAAGCGCCACGACGCGCTCGCCCTCAAGCAGCTTGGCCACCTCGCGCACCGCGGGGTTGAAGTGCTCGATGTGGCCGACCTGCACCACTGGCCGCCGCGAGCAGCCGGCGACGCTGTCGCGCAGCGCCTGTGCGTGCTCGACCGTGAGCGCCACGGGCTTCTCGATCAGCACGTCAACGCCGGCGCGCAGCGCCAGCAGGGCGTGCTCGACGTGCAGGGCACTGGGCGAGCAGATTGAGACTGCCTTCACCTCGTCAAGCATCTCCTCGATGCTGGCGAAGGCGTGCGTCTCAAACTGCTGGGCGACCGCCCGGCAGCGCTCGCCGTCTAGGTCGTAGATACCGCGCAGTTCGCATATGCCGCCAAGCGAGCTGTACGTGCGCACGTGGTGCGAGCCCATGTTGCCCGCGCCGATCACACCGACGGGAGTTGGGTCATCGCGGCGTCGGCCACCTCCGTGGCGGCGCTCGATCGGGGGCGGAGTGGAGGAGTGCTCAGGTGTCATGTCAGGTCATGCCGGTAACGGCTCAGTTCATGCTCACGTAGCCGCTCGCTTCGCCCGCGGAGCGCACGTTGAGCGAAACCTTGTTTTCGTAGTTGCCCTCGACCGTCTGGATGCTGCCGTCGGGCAGCACACCCTTGACGATGCCTACGTGCTCGCCTCCGAACACGATCAGATCGCCCGGCTTGGGCACCACGCCCGGCCCGTTGGGTATGGCCCGCCCGGCGCTCTGTGCCCACGACCAGATGGCCGACACCGAACCAAGCCCTTCACCCTGTGCGCCCAATGGCTCACCGGCCTGGCGCGCGGCCCAAGAGGCGAAGTAGGCACACCATGGCTCTCCTGGAGCGGCCCCCGCGGTCGCGGCGCGGTATTCAGCGATGGCCGGCGATTCGTTGGAGCCCGGCGGCTGCTCGGCTTGGCCGATCTGACTTTCGGCGGCGGCCACGATCCGGCTGCCGCCGGCCGGCTGGCCGTTCAAACTTTCTGCTGACAGCGGCGAGGCTGTAGGTGAAGCAGACAGTGGCGAAGCTGTTGTTGGTGAATAGTTGACGGTGCTCGCGCTGTAACCCGCGTTGGCACTGGCGAGAGTGGCGGCAAACGTCCCCGCGCCACTCGTAGAGGAGGGCGCCGCTTCGGGCGCCACGGTTCCACCCGTCTGCGCCGCGAGGGCGGCGGGGTTGGAGATGGCCTGATTGATCGCGGCAACGCGTTGCAGCGCAGTGTCGATCGACATCGCACCGGGTGATCGGCAGCAGCCGCTGGGACTTAAGCGCTTGAGCTGGAACGCTTCTTCCCGGCTTGCGGCGAGGCCCCACCCCGCCACCTGCGTTGAGCCCCGCCTCCTGCGGAGCGGGTCCTGGTGGCTCGTCAGAAACATCGTGGGGTGTGATGGTCGTGGGGTGGGTTGGCTTGGGCGCTTGCCTTTGTGCTTGCAGTTGAGCGGCCGTGGGAGGTTGGTTTTTGCGAGCGTCGGTGCCGTGGATAGTCTGAATGAATCTGATAACAGGAGTCTGGTCTGGTGTGCTCGTCGTTGGGGGGCCGGGGTCGTGGACGATGATTGGAGCTTTGGTTATGCGCGGGGTGTGGCTTTTCTTGGGTGGGTTGGGTGGCGTGGGGTTGGTGTTGGTTGTGGTGTTGATGTTCGCGTCGGGGAGTGGTGCCGCGCGGCCTGTTGGCGCGAGGTCGTCCGGCAGGATGGGCACTGGGGCGGCGTCCAGCGTCGGGCGCGGGCTGCGGGCGGCGAGTAGGGCGCGGTTGGGGCGTGCTCGGCGTGCATTGGTTGCGCGCAGGCGTCGTCTTGGGGGTCCGGCGGCGCGTGCGGCGCGTACTCGCTCGCGGATGGCTTTCAGCGGGCTGGGGGTGGGTGCCGCAAAGGGTCTGCTTGTGGGCGACTATGGCTCGTGGTTGGCTGGGGTAAGCGGGAACCCTGCGGCCACGGTTGCACGGTTGGGTGGCGTGGTCAGGTATTTGAGCGACTACCGTGCTTTGGTTCGCGGCCGTCGTGGTCTTGAAGTCGTGACGTTGAGCGTCCCGTTGCGTGTCGCGGATGGTGGGCGTGAAGAGCGTCCGGTTGATCTGCGCTTGGCGGTAGGCGGGGGTGGGTTTGCCCCGGTGCGGCCATTGGCCGGCGTGTCGATTGCGCGGGACTCGGGCGGTGGTGTCGCGGTGGGGGGCAATGGTTTGCGGGTGGTGCCGGAGGGCGCGAACGTGCCGGGTGGTTTGGTGGATGGTGGGCAGGACGTGTTCTTTGGGGGTGTTGGCCGGGATATGGATGCTGTTGCGGCTCCGGTGCTGGGCGGCGCGGAGTTGTTCGCGGTCCTGCGCTCGCGGTTGAGTCCGCAGGAGATCCGCTATCGCGTGACGTTGCCGTCTGGTGCTGTGTTGCGGGCTGAGGGGGGCGGTGCGGTGGTTTCGCGTGCGAGTGTCGCATTGGCGCGTATCCCGGCGCCTGTCGCGCGGGATGCCCAGGGCAGTCCGGTGGGCGTGTCGATGGCGGTGTCTGGTGATGAGTTGGTGTTAAGCGTCCCTCATCGGGAGCACAGCTTGGATTACCCTTTAATAGTAGACCCTAGTATCATCAATATCACCGAAAAATCTGAATACTGGAAAACCTTTAAGACGTTTCGTCAATGCGGCGAAGAAGCTGAGATTTTTGGTAAAGGTCCCGGTCTTGGTTCGCCGATGACGATAGAAGCGCCGGCGACGGAATATCCTCGTCCCGAAATCCCGTTTTGTAAAGAAGAAGAACGTAACTATCAGATAGCAAACTTTATCTGGATCTGGGAAGCGGCAAGCTATTTTACTGGAATCGAATTTTATAATGTGTCGCTTGCGACGAGTTCGACGCCTGAAGACGGGGAAGCTTCGCGGTGGGAACTGTATGCATGTAAACATGATGTTACCGGGTATAATGGAACGCCGCCTCCCTCGACGGTTGTGGGTAGCGAAATTGGGTGTGCTGCTAGCGGGACAAATGAGGTTTATGTATCGCTGTTTGTCGGCCAATTGACTAAACTGGCTCCGATTACCGTGAGTGCGTCGCTGTCGGTGGAAGCGATTCTGTTGCACGAAGCGTGGGTGCTCCCAGAAGAATCTGAAGGTTACGGTCCGAGTAACCCTGGTGAGCCACAGCGTCCGCGTTGTCTGC
>CAVUOP010000002.1:0-60890 GCA_963743165.1 uncultured Solirubrobacterales bacterium | reverse complement strand
TGGGGCCGCGCCCGGTTGATTGCGCTACGGGCAACCAGGTCGAGAGCCAGACCGATCTGCGAGTGGGCGGGCGCGGCCAGGGACTTGGTTTGACGCGCACGTATAATTCGCGTTTGGCTGCGAAATTGACGAGCCACGGGGTGTTTGGGTACGGTTGGACGGGTCCGTATAGCGCGCATCTCACGACGGAAAAAGTCGTGTTCGGGGCGGGGATGAAAGAAGTCGCTACGGTCTACCAGGACAACGGCAGCACAGTCCGCTTCGAACGGGGCTCAAGCAAAGAACCCTGGGTTGCGGCCGGCCCTCTTGTCCAGGCGACACTCGCGGCAGGGGAAGGCACCACCAGCGTTTATACGCTCCCTGACCAAAGCAAACTGACTTTCGATGGGAACGGCCGTGTCAGCAGCGAGTCTGACCGCAACGGGAACACTACGACAATGACCCGCAATGGCGAAGGACGCCTGGAATCGGTCTCCGACCCGGCGGGCCGGAAGCTCACGTTCACGTATAACGGGGAAGGTCTCGTCGAAAGCGTCAAAGACCCACTGGGGCACACCGTGAAATACACGTACGAAACCGGGAATCTAGCGACTGTGACGGAGCCGGGGGAAAGCGGCCCGCGCTGGCGGTTAAAATATGACAAAGCGCACCAGCTGACCGCTCAGACCGACGGGCGTGGGAATACCACAACCACTGAATACGACAGCTCACATCGCGTGGTCTCGCAGACCGACCCGATGAAACGCACCCGGAAATGGGAATACTCAGGGATCGCGGGCCTGGAAAACACCGAAACCGTCATCACCGAACCGAACGGTGCGCTCACACGGGACACCTTCAATCTCCAAGAGGAGCCGCAGACGATCACACGCGCAATGAAAGAACCCGTCGCAACGACGACGTTCCGCGAATACGACGAAAACTACAACCTGACGTCCATCACTGAACCAGAAGGCCGCAAAACCACCTACACCTATGACGCGGCCGGGAACCGCACCAGCGAAACGAACGCCGACGGGAATCAAGCCAAATGGGCGTACAACGGAACACACGACCTGTTGAGCGCGACACGACCGAATGGTGAGACGACAACCATCGTACGCGATAGCCACGGCAACGCCGAAACGGTCTCCCGTCCCGCCCCCGGAAAAGCGACGCAGACGACGAGCTACCAGTACGAACCAAACGGGGATCTCAAAAGCATGACCGACCCGTTGAAACACACGTGGAGCTACGAATACAATAAACAGGGCGACCGCACCGGAGAAACGGATCCCGAAGGAGACAAGCGCACGTTCGTCTATGACGAAGACTCCCGCGAGACCTCCGCCGTCAGCCCCGCCGGGAACGTCAAAGGCGCCGAACCCAGCCAGTACACAACCAAAATCGAACGCGACGAACAGGGCCGGCCCAAAACCGTCACCGACCCCCTCGGCCACACCAGCAAATACGCATACGACGCAAACGGGAATCTTGAAAACCAGACCGACGCGAGCGGGCACACCACCGGCTACGCCTACGACGCTGACAACGAGCAAACGAAAGTCAAAGAGCCCAACGGCACCACCACCACAACCGGCTACGACAGCGCAGGCGGCATCATAAGCCAGACCGATGGCAACAAACACACCACCACATATATCCGCAACCCGCTGGAGCAGATCACCGAAACCACCGACTCCCTCGGACGCAAAACGCTCAAGGAATACTACAACACCGGGGACCTCCACCGGCTCATAGACGCCAGCGAACGGACAACCACCTACACTTATGATCCAGCAGGCCGTCTCATCGCAATCAGCTACAGCGACGGGAAAACACCAGAAGTAAAATACGAATACGACGCTGACGGCAACCGCATCGAGATGGCTGACGGGACCGGGACCACCACCTACACCTATGACACCCTCGACAGGCCCGTCCACAACACCGACGGCCACGGCAACAAAATTGGCTGGGAATACGACCTCGCAGGCCAGCAAACAAAACTGACCTACCCCAACGGCACCCAGATCACCCGCACGTACGACAACGCGGGACGCCTGCAGAGCGTCACCGACCCATTCAAAGACACAACGACATTCACATACGACCCCAACTCCAACCTGACCACCACCGTCTACCCCAAAGGAACAAGCGAGCAAGACAAAACAACCTACAACAACGCCGACCAGCAAACGAAAATCACGATCGCCGGCAACGGCGTAAAAGCACTGGCATCGCTCACCTACACGCGCGACAACGACGGACAGATCAAAACAACAACCACAACAGGACTGCCCGAAGAAGAAAAAACCAGTCACGCATACGACACCAACAACCGCCTCGAAAAATCCGGCGGCACTACCTACGCATACGACTCAGCGGACAACCCCACGACGCTCGGGTCCAACACCAGCGTCTACGACGCCGCAAACGAGCTCAAAACCAGCGGCACCAACAGCTACGGATACAACCGGATCGGCGAGCGTGTCACCGACACCGCCAAAAGCGGCCAGACCACAACATACGCCTACGACGAGGCCGGGAACCTGATCCAAGCCAAAAGCCCCACCCTCAACGTCAGCTACGCCTACAACGGCGACGGCCTACGCACCTCCCAGACCAAAGGCAAAACCAGGTACACCACCTGGGACACCCACGCCGGCCTCCCCCTGATCCTCAGCGACGAAAAGAACAACTACATCTACGGCCCAGACGGCCTCCCGATCGAGCAGATCCAACTGAGTAAAAACATCATTTTCTACCTCCACCACGACCAGCAGGGCTCAACACGCCTGCTCACCAGCACAACAGGCGCCGTCGAAGGCACCAGCACATACGACGCTTACGGCAACACCACCGCCACCAAAGGCACCGCAACCACCCCACTCGGCTACGACGCCCAGTACACAGACACCGACACCGGACTCATCTACCTCCGCGCCCGCGCCTACGACCCCGCAACCGCACAGTTCCTCAGCGTCGACCCGCTCGTATCAACCACCCGCACTCCATATACCTACGCTGACGACAACCCACTGAACTACATCGACCCCACCGGGCACATCGCAGTCGCAGGGCCAGCCGAGCTATGCATCGAGGCGCCCGAGGCCTGCATCATCGTCGGCGGCGGCATCGCCGCAGGCGGTGCTATCTTTGGCCACAAAGCAGCCGAAGAAACAGCCGAAAGCCTCATCCACAGCATCACCGGAGAAGAAGCAGAAACCGACGAAGGCGAAGCCTACAACCGCGAACGCACTGAAGAAGAAGACTGTACCTATGACAATCCAAACCGAAACCCCGCGCAGGACAAGCTGTTGAGCAAACGCGACATCGAACTACTTCAGAATAATGGATACGACCTACATGGTGGCGAGAAGTCTGGTGGGGCCAGCAGCGACCTGTACAAGGACGCTAACGGCAATGTATACGAGAAGCCAAAGAGCGGTGCGGGACCCGGTGAGCCGATTAACGCGAACCTCAATCAGCTCAGAGGACGATGATTGTGACGCTTGCGACTGACGGAACGTCAGCTACCAGTAGTATCTGTGTCCCTTTGGCTTGAGGGTGCATCGTTTGATCCTGCAGTCATTACCGACCGGGTGGGCATTGAGCCCACCATCAGCTATCGAACGGGCGATCCAGCGTCGCTCGGCCGAACCCGGAGACGAGACGCATGGGGCGTGCGCGTAGGACCTCGCGAGTCCCTTGAGTTGGAGCCGATGGTAAAGGAGTTAATTGGGCTGCTCGCTTCACGGACCATGCAGATACGCGACGCGTGTATCGAGCTTGGCCTCGGGTTGTGCATATCTTGCCCCATTGAGCCAAAATCTACCTTGATACCATCGATACATCTTTCGCCTGACACGCTAGATTGGATAGCGAGGCTCGGGGCATCTTTGGATATCGACGTCATGGTTTGGAGCGATGATGATGAGTCATAGTCCCTAAAGGGAAGACAACCAGCCAAGGGCTCAATCTCCGTTGCTTACCCGTCAAATAATGACGTCATCTAATGACCTGGGGTCTGTCCACCACGATGAGCCGTAAATTGAAGCTGAGAGTGGTTGGGAGTTTCAACAGGGGTTGTAACTTTGTGGATGCGGTCGCCTACCGTCCTATGGTTGTCAAGCTGACGGAACGACTGCCAGTCTGGTGGCATTGCCAACTGGCGCTAAACAAGCTTCTTGATGTCGCTCGGTCACGCAGTGTTACGTGGCGATGGCGTGAATTAGGCTCTGCGATGGCGGAATGGGGCATCACTACTTAACCGAGGACAGATGATGTTGCTCTAATAGAATTGTCGTCTAAAGAGCAGGATGTCCTCGGTATCGCCAAACCGATGCTGGATGCGTGCGCGAGTTGCCTGGACCGAAGGCAGGTGGAAAGCCTTAGGAGGGGACGGGCGGCCAGGGCCGGTGGGTGGGTGGGTGGGTGGGGTCTTAATAAGGGGAGGGGGCGGCCAGGGCCGCCCCCTCCCACCACCGTTCCCTCGATGAATCGGCGGTATATAGCTTCTGCCGGCCTTCCCTGACCGCGCGAAGCGTTGTTACCCACCCGTAAAGGTGGGCTTCGCTGCAGCGGTGACGACCGAGGCCGCCACCGCTGAGGAAGTGTTTTGCTCCTACTGCAGGAGCTTCAGGACTGCCTGAGGCAGCTGGTTGGCCTGCGAGAGCACCGCGGTGCCGGCCTGCATGAGGACCTGCTCCTTGGTGAAGTTCGTCATCTCTGCCGCCATATCGACATCGACGATCGAGCTCTGCGCAGAAGACAGGTTCTGGCTGTAGACAGCCAGGTTGCTCTGCGTGTACTGCAGGCGGTTCTGGATCGCGCCGAACGAGCCGGCGGCCGCGGAGACCTTGTCGATCGCTGAATCGATCGTCGAGATCGCTTCTTCTTCTCCGAGGCTGATCGTGCCAACAGATTCGCCGAGGCTGATCGTGTTGACGGAGATCACTTCACCGTCGTTGGCGCCGACCTGGAAGGAAATCGTGTTTTCTTCCTTCAGCAGGTTGATGCCGTTGAACTGAGTCGTTTCACCGACTCGTTCAATCTCGGAGGTCAGCTGGTTGGTCTCCGACACAATCGCTTCCTTGCTGGATTCCGAGTTGGTGCCGTTCTTGTACTGCACTGCAAGCTCGCGGACGCGCTGAAGCATCTGCTCCACCTCGTTGAGCGAACCCTGAGCCGTCTGTGACAGCGAGACGGCGTCCTGCGTGTTCAGCTGAGCCTGGTTCAGACCGTTGATCTGGCCCTGGAGCTTCTGGCTGATGGCGTAGCCGGCGACGTCGTCGGCTGCGGTGTTGATCCTCAGACCCGAGGACAGACGCTGCATCGACATCGACAGCGAGCTCTCGGTGTTGCTCAGGTTACGCTGGGCGTTCATGGCCTCAACGTTGGTGTTCACTGTAAGGGACATGCGTTCATCTCCTTGATGACGGTTGGTTGATAGTCCCGAGCTGACTCCCTGTCAGCTCTTGCTTCACGCCGGTTTATCGTCAGCCGGCCGGTGAACTTGAGTGTGTCCAGTTCGGTTGGCCATCCGTCAGGCGTGAGGGTCGCCGTCCCTCATGCGAGCGCATCGATATCTCACGCGAGGACGTCGATATGACCAAGGCCATCATCCTCCTCATCCACATGCGAGGGGTCCGGGTCATAAGTGGGTTGCTGTCCAGATCCGTCTGGATTCGCGGAGCGCCGACGCTTGTCGCGACGGTCGCGCGCGGCCCGGTCACCGGGGTTTGATCCGCGCCCACCCACAATTGGCGCGAGCGCCGGGGGACGAGGGGTGATGGGATGGATCGGGTCCATCGTGGGGGTCCCGGGTTAGGAAGCGGCTCCGACTTGTGCGCGGGTGCCCTGTTCGTGGGCAGCAACGGGAGATCCAGGCCGCGCGGGGGAGGAGTTGGCGGAAATCCCCATCTTTTCGAGCTCCGTCTGCACCATCTCGTGCTGAGCGCTGCGCAGCTCGGCCACCACGAGATGACGCCACAGGAACACCGCACCAGCCCACACGATTGCGTAGCAGATCACCCCGGCCACTAGTGCTCGAAAGCCGGCTTCGGCCGTGGTGTGGGTCGATAGCGACAGGTAGCCGCCCGCCATGAAACCCAGCAGGCCACCCCAGCCCTTGGCCTGTGCCACGCGCCGTACCGCGCGGGGGTGCGCGGCGATGCTCATCACGCCCTCAGACGGTGCGGGTGCCTGCTTGCCCTTCTTCTTCGCATCCTTGTCCTTCTTGGCCTTCTTGTCAGCCATGGTTTTCCTCCTGCTCCAAGCCGCGGCGGCGCTCGGCGCGCTGGCAGTCGAAGATGAAGCGCACCAGACGGCGGTGATCGCCCTCGCCGATCTCCTCGAAGCTGATCGCGCGGTGGCCCCGTGAATCGGTGCGCACCACGGTGCCGGTGCCCATGATCGGCGCCCCGCCAGGGGTGGTGCTGAGGCGGAACTGCACGCGCTCGCCGATCTTCAAAGTGTTCGGTCCCGCCAGCAGCATGCCGCCGCCGCTGAGATCCACCGAGTAGCTCTGTACGGTGCCCTGGCTGCCGCCTGTGGCGACCATCACCGGGCGAGTGGCCTTCACGCGCACGTACTCCCGTTCCTGCAGGACCTCGACCGAGCACAGGTCGCGGAAGCGCAGCAGGTCGCGGTCCTCCAGTACCACGGTGCCCTGTACGCGCACGCGACCGCGGTGGCTGGCGTACTCCAACACGATGTCATCCAAACTGCCTTCGCTGAGCGGGCGCTCGGTGCGGAACATAACTCCCACCAGCAGGGAGTCCGGCTCGCTCTCGGCCACCCGGGCCTGGATGCGCTCGCCGGAAGCGCGCACGAGCGTGACCGTCGCTGAGCGCTTGGGCAGCTTCAGAGCGTCCTTGTCGGAGGAGTTGCGGCGCAGAAGTCTCATCGTTGGCAGAGCATTGGATTTATGACAACAGTCGATCAGCTAGATGGGTCGGGTCGATACGCGTCAAGCCCCCACGAACACGGCCGCGATCCAACAGATATTCGGGCGCCAATCCGAACTGGCAAGCAGCCTCTACGGCGACACCGATCTGATCGGTCTCATCAGCGTGCGTGATCGCCATCGCCGTGGCTCCCAGAGGCCGCAGTGCCTCAAGCAGCTGTGCGGCGGCAGTCGCCCCGAGCGTTGCGGGCAGCGCCACCACCACTCTGTCGGGCTTCAGTTCCGCTAGTACGCCCGCCATCTGACGGATCGTCGAGCGCTCGGCGGGGGAGAGCGGCGGCAGGTCAAGCAGCAGCAAGCCGTCTTCGCGTGCCTGTGCCAATGCCTGTCTGGCGCGCATCGACGCTATCGCCTCGGGCTCCATGATCTGCGGGCTCAACAGCATCGCTGGCTCTTCCTGCTCCCCTACCAGCGTGATCGTGGCGCAGCTTGCCGGCAGCGAGCCTGCCCGGCGGTAGGCGCCCAGCAGCGCTGCACAACAAGTGGTCTTGCCGCTGCCTCCTGGACCTATCACTGCCACAGTTGCGCTGCGCGCCGCAAGCAGCGGCGTGCGTGGTATGCGGGCCGTCACGGCGCCATGCACGGCCTTGGCCAGAGCAAGGCGAGGGGCGAACGGCAGCGCGTGGACGATCGCGGCGTCGATCAGCTCCGTTGTCAGCTCCTCGCTGACGCCCACACCGGTCATGCGGGTTTCGATCGCCAAACGGGCACGGCCGCGATGCGGGGTGCTTGGCGCAGGTGTGACTCGCGGCCGCATCACTTGCAACTCGCCCATGTCGCGATCCAGCAGGTCCAATTCGTCCCCGAGCGCATCCTGCACGGGTGAGGGCGCGGGTGCTGAAGGTGCGGGTTCGGGCAGCGCCTGCTCGGCTTGCACCAGCGCCGAGGCGAAGGTGTCGGGAGTCAGTTCCTGAAACGCCGCCGGTGTATCCGCGGCTGGCAGCGGGGGGTCTTCCACAACGGTCGGTAGGTCCTCCACAACGGGCTCAGGAATGCTGTTCACAACGGCCTCAGGGGTACCTGCGGCGGCGATCGTGGCCAGCGTGTCGGTCACGTAAGCGGCATTGGGCCGGGGCATGACTGGTACCGACGGCGAGGAAGGCCAAGGCACCGCGGTCTCACCCATACCCTCGTCGTAAACGTTGATCCGAGGCGTGCCCGGCTTGGCCTCGACCTCGACAAAGGTGCGCTGGAAGAAACCGCCGATGCCGCCCTCAAGGCCGCGCTTGCGACGCACAACGATCGCGTCGGTGCCGAGCTCGGCCTCAATGCGAGGAATCAGCTCGTCGATCGAGCGCCCGCGATAGACCCGAATATCGCCATCGGCGGCGGGCTGGGCAAGCGCATCCTCGGCAAGCGGCGGGCGGGGCGTTGTGAGCAAGGCGCTTTCGGTGCTCATGCGTGGATGACTCCAATCGTTTCGACGTTGATGCCCGGCGCGATCTCGTTGTAGGAGCACACCGGGAGGTGGGGCTGGGCTTGGGCGATCAGCCTGCGCAGGTGGCGGCGCACGCGCGCGCTGCACAAGAGAACGGGTCCTCTTCCACCGGCCGCTCCGCGTGCGGTGGCGTGCTCTACCTGCGCGCGCAAGGCACCGACGATGGCATGCGCGCGCGGCGGATCCATCGCTAGGTACTCGCCATCTGTGGTCTGGGTGATCGAGGTGGCCACCTCCTGCTCGATCGCAGGATCCAGGGTGATCGCCTGCAAGCGCAGCTGCTCGTCCAGGTGCGGAGCGGTGATGGCGCGTCCCAACGCCTGGCGGGCATACTCCGAGAGCAGGCTCGTGTCTCGTGTTATTCGCGCCTTGTCGCCGATCGCCTCCACGATCGTGCCGAGATCGCGAATCGCCAGCCCTTCACTGAGCAGCGACTGCAACACGCGCTGGATCTCGCCCAGCGACAGCAGCTCCGGCACGACCTCCTCGACGACCGCCGCATTGGTCTCCTTCAGCTGCTCCAGCAGCGCCTTGACGTCCTGGCGGGTCAGGAGCTCGGCGGCATGACTTCTGATGGTCTCCGTCAGATGGGTGACGATCACCGACTCGGCATCCACGACGGTGTAGCCCAGCGACTCTGCCTCGCCGCGGGCAGACTCGTGCACCCACGTCGCCGGCAACCCGAAGGCGGGCTCGGTGGTGGGTATTCCCTGCAGGTTGCCCACAGCATCTCCGGGGTCCATCGCCAGCAGGTGCCCAGGCATGATGCGCCCGCGCGTCACCTCGCTGCCGCGTACCTTCACGGCATACTCGTGACTCTCCATACCTAGCTCGTCGTGGATGCGTACCGCGGGAATCAGGACACCTAGCTCGCTGGCGATCTGACGGCGGATCTGACTGACGCGCCGCAGCAGTGCACCGCCGCCGCTGCCGTCCACGAGCGGTACGAGCCCGAAGCCGATAGCCAGCTCCAGTGCATCGAGCGGGGTGCGCTCGGTACTGTCGCTGGATTCGGTCCCACCCGCCCTGGGCAGCGCGGCCTGCGCCGCCGCCGGCAGCGCGCTACCGCCAGTCGCCTGCAGCTCTTCACCTGGCATGCCGTGGCGCACGCTCCAACCGATGGCGCCGAAGATGGCGGCGATCATCAGGAAGGGTAGCTTCGGCAGTCCCGGCACGAGCGCGAACAGACCGATCACCACGGCGGCCACCATCGGGGCCTTGCGCTGGCGCAAGATCTGCGAGGCGATGTCCGAGCCCAGGTCGCGCTCGGAGGCTGAGCGGGTGACGATGATGCCGGTTGCCACCGAGATCAAAAGCGCCGGGATCTGCGCGGCCAGACCGTCGCCGACGGTCAGCAGTGAAAAGTGCTGAGCGGATTCGGCGAAGCTCAGATGCTGTTGCGCGACACCCACCACGATGCCGCCGACGAGGTTGATGGCGGTGATGATCACGGCCGCCATCGCATCGCCCTTGACGAATTTAGAAGCACCGTCCATCGCGCCGTAGAAGTCAGCTTCATGGGAGATCTCCGAGCGCCTGCCGCGGGCCTCATCGTCGGTTATCGCCCCGCGTTCAGATCGGCGTCGATCGCCATCTGCTTACCGGGCATGGCGTCCAAGGTGAAGCGCGCGCCCACCTCCGCCACACGCCCCGCACCGTTGGTCACGACCACGAACTGGATCACGATCAGGATCAGGAAGATCACGAGGCCGACGACCACGTTGCCGCCCACGACGAACTGCCCAAAGGACTTCACCACGCTGCCGGCATCGCCGGTCGTGAGGATCAAGCGCGTTACTGACACATTGATCGCCAGACGGAACATCGTCGTCAGCAGCAGCAGTGAGGGGAAGGCCGCGAAATCAAGCGCTTTGTTCAGGTACATCGTCGCCACCACGATGGTCAGCGCGGCGGAGATGTTGACGGTGATCAGCAGGTCCAGCAGCATCGGTGGCAGCGGCACGACGAGCATCGTCACGACCATCACCACGGACACAGCCGCCAGCAGATCAGTGTGCTTCAGGAGGCGGCGTACGACGTTGGAGTTCATTGCCTGGGCCTCCTAGAGGGATTAATCATTAAATTGGTGATGGCCGCGGGACTCATACCGCCTGCTTTCTGTGTGCGGCCAAGCGGTAGACGAACGCCAGCACCTGTGCCACAGCCGCATATAGCTCCTCAGGAATAATCTGGCCTATCTCGGTGGAGCTATGCAAGGCACGCGCTAGTGGTGGGTCGGGGACGATCGGCACGTCATTTTCTTCGGCCACGCGCCTGATCTGTGCCGCGATCAGATCTTGGCCCTTGGCCACCACCTCGGGCGCGAGGTTGGAGCCGTCGTAGCGCAGGGCCACCGCGTAGTGGGTGGGGTTAGTCACCACCACATCCGCTTGGGGTACCGCGGCCATCATGCGCGCCCGCGCGGCCTGCATCTGGCGGCGGCGCAGCGCACCGCGCACCTCGGCGGAGACGCCATACTGGCGCAACTCGTCCTTGACCTCCTGCTTGGTCATGCGTATCTGCTTTGAGTGGCGATGGCGTTGCCGAACGAGGTCGACCACACCGATCGCCAGGTAGGCAAAGGCGGCGTGCTGGGCGATGCTCATAGCCTTGCTGCCCATCATCATGCCGAGCGCAGCGGGGGGGATACCAACCTGCGAGGCTAGGTCACCCATGTTTGGCAGTAGCGCCAGCGCTGCCACACCTGCCACGGCACTGACCTTCACGATGGCCTTTAGCGCTTCGAAGATCACGTTAGGCCCCAGCAGGTTGCGCATACCCGAGATCGGATTGATGCGGCGGAAGTCGGGCGCCAGGGCCTTGGGGGAGGGGTGAAAGCCAACCTGCGCCACGCCGGCTAACAGGCCCGTGGCCATGCAGATGCCGGCGATCGGACCGACAGTGACCAGCATCGTCTGCAGCGTCTCATGGAGCAGTTCCTCCAACCCGGCCGTCGAGGTGGCCTGGGCCGGATGCGAGATGCCGGCGAGGATGCGGCGGAAGGATTCCGCGCCGGCGTTGGCGATATCAGGCCCCAAAAGGCTCAGTCCAAAAAGGCCCGCCATCAGCACCAGCGAGCCGCCGGCGTCGGCGGAGCGCGCGACCTGTCCTTTCTCGCGCGCCTGCTCGCGGCGCTTGGGTGTGGCCTTCTCTGTGCGGTCGTGCTGAGCCATTGCTATGCCATGTGCAGGGCGCCCAAAGCGGCCCCCACACTGGTCGAGAGTTCATTGGACATCCAGCCGGACACGAATGGCATCGACGCGCCAACAATCAACAGCGCCACCACCACCTTGACGGGGAAGCCCACGGCAAAGACGCTTATCTGCGGCACGACGCGTGAGACGACGCCAAAGGCCACGTCGGTGATCAGCAGCGCGACCACCACCGGTGCGGCGACCTCAAGCGTCGCCGCGAATACCCCGGTGAACATATGCACGGCGCCCCCCACCAATGAGCTGAGCCGGGGTGCTGAGGTCAAAGGAACCAACTGGAAGGTGCGCGCCAGTCCCCGCAGCGTCCAGGCGTCGCCGCCGATCGCCAGGAAGATCAAGGTGCCCACGAGCGAGTAGAAGCCGGTCAGCACGCCTCCCTGGTTGCCGCTCATCGGGTCGATCAGACCGCCGTAGGAAAACCCAGAGAGAACATCGGCCAGCGACCCCGCCGACTCCACCGCGGCGAACATCGCCGCTAGCGCAAAGGCAAAGCCAAAACCGACCAACAGCCCCTCAAGTACCAGTCCCGCCAAGGCCAGCGCGTCGTTGGGCACGTGCTGGCCTTGCAAGGCCACCGGCGCCAGCCCGATCGAGATCGCCACTGCGATGATTCCGCGCACGCGCGGAGGGATCATCCGCGAGGAGAACAAAGGCGCCAGAAAGAACAGCGGCGTCACCCGCGCCAGCACCAGGATGAAGCCAGCCAGCTGGTTGCCCGCAAGCTGTGAGAGCAGGTGGTTCACCTTGCCGCCAATCTCGCAGCGCCAACGTGCATCAGGAGCCCACCAGCGTGGGAATGGAGGTGTAGAGGTTGGCGGTGTAGGACACCAGCTGCCCCAGCATCCAGGGACCTAGCAGCACCACCACCACCGCGATACCCACGATCTTCGGTATCAGCGTGAGGCTCTGCTCCTGAATTTGGGTGACAGCCTGAAAGACGCTCACCACCAAACCCACAACCAGGCCCACCAGCAGCAGGGGACCGGCGACCTTCAGCGACAGGCTCATGGCCTGGGAGGCGAGGTTGACTACGGTGTCCTGGTTCATGGCATATCTCCTCTAGTGAAAGCTCTGCACTAGAGCCTTGATAACCAGATCCCAGCCGTCGACCAGCACGAACAGGAGGATCTTGAAAGGCAGCGAGATGAACGTGGGCGGCAGCATGATCATGCCCATGCTCATCAGCGTGGAGCTGACGATCAAATCAATGATCAAGAACGGCAGAAAGATCAAAAAACCGATCTGAAAGGCGCTCTTCAGCTCAGACACGATGAACGCTGGAATCAGCACCTCAGTTGGCACTTCAGCGCGCGTCTTGGGCGGCTTGGCGTGTGCCAGGTTGATGAACAGCGCGATGTCCTCCACACGTGTCTGACGAAACATGAACTGCCGCAGTGGTTCCTCCGCGCGGGTGATCGCCGTGGCGGTGCTGATGTGATGGGCCGTCAGTGGTTCGATCGCATCGCGCTTGATCTGGCTCACGGTGGGCGCCATCACAAAGATGGTCAGGAACAGCGCAATACCCACCAGCACCTGATTGGGGGGCGCGTTGGTGGTGCCCACAGCCGTGCGGATGAAACCCAGCACGATCAGGATGCGGCTGAAGCCGGTGACGGTGAAAAGCATCGCCGGCACCAGCGTCAGCCCGCCGACGAGCAGCAGGATCTGAACCGCGCTGGAGGAGTTCAGATTCACTTACGCACGGTCCATTCGCGCAGGCGCTCAAGCACGCTCTGGCTGTGTCCCGGGATCTGGATCCGCGCGCGCCCAGGGTCCGGGTGCTCGGGGTCCTCTTCCTGACCGAGCTGACCCACCAGCCCTGCCTCCCGCGCTTGCTCCTCGGTGTAGCGATAGATCGGCATCACGCCCTGCTCGGCGCTGCCCACCACCAGGTGGTCGTTACCGGCGCGTACCAAGTGCAATGAGCGACCCGAGCCCAGCGGCAGCGTCGCAACGTTCTGGAGACCCTCGCCGGCGGAGCGTGTCTCGCGGCTTGACTTGACCTGCTTGAGAATCCAGGTCAATCCCCAGATCACGGCGATCACGATCAAGAGCCCCACGACCGTGCGCACGATGCTGGGGCCGCTTGAGCTCGTGTGCGTGTCGACCTTTGAAGGGGTCAGGTTCAGCGGCGTGCTTTCCCCGTTCGCGGCGGCGTGCTTGCCGGCAGGGGTAAACGCCTGCGCCATAGAGGCAGGAGCCAATATCAACACGGCAAGCGTGAAGATGGCGACCCGTAGGGTCGCACGCGAAAGCGGGAAGGACTTAGTCATCGAGGGACGACTCCGAGGGAGAGTCGCCCGGTTTATCGACGCGCGCTGGGTCGGCTTTAGGCAAGCGCGCGGGCTTGCACAAAACCCCTCACGGGGCGCCTACAGGAGATGCTCAGATCAGCTTCTGAACCTGCACGGCCCACTCGCCCTCGGCGCTGACGAGCAGCTGCCCGTGGGCGAAAGGCAGGCCGCCGGCGAACAGTTCGATTGGGGTATCCGCGCTCTGTTCGAGCTCTATGACGGTGCCCGTAGGCATTTCCAGGGCGCGACCCAGCGGCATGTGCGTACGCCCTAGCTCTGCCCACACGCGCACAGGCACTCCCAGCATCCGCTCCAGTGCCCCAAAACCCCGCTCTGCTTGGCGCGCGCGGCCCAACCCTTCCTCTCCATTTCCTTGCGCCCCTTCACCGGTCTCGCTGCTGTCCTTGGATGCCGCGGCGGAAGCGAGCGCTGAAGGCAGCCGCTTGGCGGCGCTCGGGGACATTGCCGAGGCCAACTTGATCGCGCGCTTGGTGCCGCGCAGGCCGGGTCGCCCCTGACCCAAGGCCACGCCCTCGGCATACAGCGCCACGCCGTCCTCAGCCCGGCCTTCAAGCGCCAGCGTCGTGCCCGGGGTCAGCGCCAGCATCTGCTCGACGGGCATCTGCAGCGATCCCACCTCGGCGCGCAGCAGCACCTGCGCCTCGGCCAAGCCGCGCTGCACGGCTTGCTGCTCGCGCGGGTCGGGCTGGTGGTCGGTGCCTTCCGCGCCGAGGATCTCGCCGGCCACCGGCTCGATCGCCGACCACGGAATCAGCAGCGACATGCCCGAGCGCTCGCCGTCGATGCGGCACTCAAATGTGAGTAGAAAGGTGGGCTCGCCGATCGGCGCGAAGACACCCGCGTCGCCCTCCATATCGACCTGACCGTAGCTTAGCTCAAGGCTCCCCAGGTCGCGCCAGGCCATTGCCAACTGGCCGACTACCGCGTCCAGGATGCCGCGTGTCAGGGCCCAGTCGATCTCGCTGAGGCGGCGCTCGGCCGGCGCCTGGGCGGCGGTGCCGCCCAGTAAGCATTCAAGCGATTGCAGCAGCAGCGGCAGCTCGATCTCAAGCAGCATCTGACGTTCGATCGGTCGCACCTGCAGCGCCACCGCTACGGACTGCGCAGGCAACTGCGCGCGCGCGGCCGACCAGGTGAGCTGGCTGGAGTCGGTTACGCGCAGTTCCACCTGCGCACGCAACTCGCTGGACAGGCGATTGGCCACAGTCTCACAGAAAGGCGCCAACACGCGGGCGATCTGACGGCGGAACTCGGCCGTGAACTTCGTCGGCTGAGAGAAGTCAAGCGTGCGGATGCGCCGCGCGCGGCCATGGGTGTCGAGGTGCGGTTGCTCAGTGTGCGTCTCTTGTGCGCTCACGCCGTCTCCTTGCTCTCGATGCTCTCCTGCTCAAGCGGCGCCTGTCCGTTTGCAGAAGCCTCGCCGTCGCCTTCGAGGATCTCCGTTACGCGCATTCCGAACTGCTCATCCACCACAACCACCTCGCCGCGTGCGATGGGAGTGCCGTTCACGAGCAGATCGACCGGCTCGCCCGCCAGTCGATCGAGCGTCACGATCGAGCCCGCGCGCAGGTCGAGGGTGTCGCCGACGGTCATCTGCGTGCGCCCGATCTCAACGCTCATCTCCAGCGGCACCTCGCTGACGCGGCGCAGGTCGGCGTCCTGCAGCCCGTTCGTGCCGGGAGTGCCATTGCCAGAGGCTCCCGCGCCGCTGCCGTTCCCGTCGAACGTCGAGCGCCTGCTCGGAGTCGAACTGCTCGCCCGGGTCCGCTGGGGTATGTGCGTCGCTGACTGTCTCGCTCATGGGGATCGATCTCCTATTGGACGGTCAGGTCGGGGAAGAGGACCTGGGCGACCTTCACGTCGGTCTGCGCCTTGATCGCAGCCAGGATCTGATGTTTGGCGTGCTCCCGTCCGCTGTCGCTCACGAGGCCGCTGCCGCTTTCATTGGTGATGAGGTTCGTCACGATGTCACGGATCACTGCTTCCTCGGGCAGGGTGCCAACTCCTTCTCCGGCGCTGGAACTGCCCTCGGCGGAAGCTCCCGAACTCTGCCCCGGCGCCAACACCAGCGCCACCGTGAGCTTGGCGAAATGACCATCGCTGAGATTCAGCAGGAAATCCTTGGGCAGCACGTAGATGGTGCCCGTGATCTTGTCCTTGACGACGATCTTGGGCTTGGCCATGGAATAGGCGGCTCCCAGGCCCATGATCACGACTACCAGCGGGATTATCACCTTCTTGTTCTTCAACATCGTCAGGGGCCTTCCGTGCCTGAGGAGGAGGTTGCGCCATTGCCAGTAGCGGAGTCCTGCGCGGCGCCGGAGGAGCCATAGAGGCGCTGCAGGACGATTTCCACGCGCCGGTTGCGGGCTCTGCCCAACGCCGAGGTGTTGCTGGCGATCGGCCGCAGGTCGGCATAGCCGGAAGCGCTCAGACGCTCAGGGAAGACGCTCTTGGTGATCAGAAAGCGGACCACCATGCTTGCCCGCGCGGTGGACAGCTCCCAGTTGCTGGGGAATGTCCCTCCGTGGATGGGCACGTTGTCGGTGTTGCCTTCCACGTCAACCGGGTGCGACCTGTCGATGTTGACCAGCGAGGCGATCTCGGCCAGCAGGGGTTGGGCCTGGGGGATCAAGGTGGCGCTGCCTGAAGGGAACAGCAGGCGGTCGGTCAGCACACGGATCACGAGGCCGCGCGGCTGCACGGTGGTGTTGACGTCCTTGGCGAAGCCGTGATGGGCCGCGTAGGCGTCGAGCTCGTGCTTGAGGTGTTCGAAGTTGCTCTGCTCCTGCTGGGCCTGGCCGGCGGAGGCCGCGCTGGCAGTGCTCGCAGGTGTGCTTTGGTTCGCGCTGTGGCTGGTGAGCGGCACGATCGACTGCACGTCGGTGGCGCTTGGAGCGTGGCTTGAGTTGGCCGTCGAGCCCGGCTGGGCGATGGCCCTGCCGCCGGGGAGGATGTTGCCGGAGAAGGCAGCGTGCAGCGCCTTCTGCAAGGTCTTGTACTTGGAGATGTTCACCGAGGAGATCGAGAAGAGCACCATGAAGAGCGCCATCAGCAGCGTGATCATGTCGGCGTAGGTCAACAGCCAGCGCTCACCATCCTCGTGGCCACCGCCGCCGTGCGCCCCGCGCCTGCCTCCTCTGCGGCTGCGTGAGCCCGACATCGCTAGGCCGCCTCTTTCAGGTTGGCGCCGGCGCCACTGCCAACACCGGCGTCCTCATCGGAGGAGCGCTCGCTGGGGGGCAGGTAGGACATCAGCTTGTCGGCCACCAGCCGCGGGTTATCGCCCGCCTGGATTGAGAGGATGCCCTCCAGAGTCATCATCCGCAGTTCGGTCTCTTCCGCCGAGATGGCCTTCAGGCGGTTGGCGATCGGCAGGAAGATGACGTTGGCCGAGCCCACGCCCATCAGCGTGGCGAGGAAGGCCGAGGAGATCGAAGGCCCCAAAGTTGAGGGGGCGGCAAGGTTCTCGAGCACGTGCACGAGCCCCATGACGGTGCCGATGATGCCCATCGTGGGCGCGAAGCCCCCGGCCTTCTCAAACGGAGCCGCGGCTGCCATGTGGCGCGCGGACATGCCGTCGACCTCGGCCTCGAGGATCGCGTGCACCATCTCCGGGTCGGTGCCATCGACCACCAGCTGCAAGGCGTTACGAGTGAACATGTCCTCGACCTCGCCGAGCTGCGCGTCAAGCGCCAGCAGGCCCTCGCGGCGGGCCTGGTCGGCCAGACCCACGAGCAGGTCAAGCCGGCCGCGCATATCCGGCGGTTCGGCGGAGAAGACCATCTTGTAGAGGCTGGGGATGCGCTTCATCGAGACCATCCCCACGCTCGCCAGCGTCACACCGCCAGTGCCCCCGATGATGATGATCAGGGCAGGGATGTTCAAGAAGACAGCCGGACTCGTGCCATCCATCATGGCGCTCAACAAGAGGGCGCCGAAGGCGACCCCGATTCCAATGGCTGTTGCGGCTTTCATCGCCCTCGTTCATCGGCCGCAGGCCGTGATCCTTCAGTTCGCATGGACTGGGCGGACAGGCGAAGGGTCGCGTTCGGGTCTTCGGTTTCGCATCGCCTCCGAGAGCACCTCGACGCGCCAGGCGCGCACGTATTCGGCGACCTGCTCGGGCGACTCGGCCACGACGACCTTGGCGGTGGTCGCCAGCGTGACGACGGTATCGGGGGTGGACTCGATCGTCACGATCAAGTCCGGATTGAGCTGGAATGGCTCGTCGGTGTGACCGAGCCGGTGCAAGGTAATCACTTTGAGCCTCCTCTCTGGTTGCGTGGGTTGCGGCTGGTTTTGCCACTGGGTGAACGACGTCCTTGTTTGTGTGACGCCGCTCACCCGTGGCTCCTCGGTTCGTCCCTTCATGCCCCTCACGGGACATCACTGCGGCTTAGCTCTGGACCATGTTCACCACCGTCTGCAGCATCTGATCGGCGGTCGTGATGACCCGCGAGTTGGCCTGGTAGCCGCGCTCGGCCGTGATCATCGCCGTCATCTCACCGGCGAGATCGACGTTTGACATCTCAAGCTCGCCGCCGATGGTGGCGCCGAAACCGCCCGTGTCGGGCGTGCCCACGATCGGGTTGCCCGAGTTGGAGGTCTGCGCCCACAGCGAACCGCCCAGGCGCTCAAGGCCCGACTGGTTGGCGAACTGCGCGAGCGAGAGGTAACCAGCGGTGACCTGCTGCTGGTAAGTGGGCGAGGCGGCGTTCTCATCCTCGTAGGTGACGGCACCGTCCTGTCCGATTGACACATTGGCCGAGCCGGGGGGGACGACGATGTAGCTGTCTTCGGTGCCCGGTGCGTAGGTGTTGCCACCTTCGCCGGCCGTGGCGATGGCGTTGCGACCGACCACGTACTCACCTGCCTGGGTCGTCAAAAAACCCTTGGTGTTGGTCGTGAGATCGCCAGCGCGCGTGTACTGCATGTTGGCGGGCAAACCTGCGGTGTAGGGGGGTCCGGCGGGCGGCGTGCCGCTGCCCACGCGCAGGAACCCCGAGCCCTCGATGGCGACGTCGAGCGGGTTGTTGGTGGACTGGAATGAGCCCTCGGACATCTCTGAGTCGGTCGAGTTGACCTGTACGCCGAGACCGACCTGCACTGGATTGGTACCGCCGTTGTTGGTGGTGGCGCCGGAGGATCCACGAAGCACCTGCGTGAGTGAATCGGCGAAGGTGACACGCGCCGACTTGTAACCAACGGTATTGACGTTGGCCAGGTCGTTGGCGGTGACATTGAGCATCGTCTGATTTGCGTCTAAGCCGCTGATAGCGGCGTACATTCCACCCATCATCGTGGTTGCACTTCCTTTCGCGGCCCCCTCAAAGAGGTCCAGCCGTCGTTGTCTTATTGTCGTTTTGTTGGGGTTAAGATTGGGGTTGAATCGTCACGCGATGACCGCGCTGTCGACATTGGTGAACACGTGCTCGCGCATGTTCTGGGCGCCCACGGCCGTGACCACGGTGCGATTGGGAACCGACACCACGAAAGCGGTGCCGTCGACGAGTACGACTGAGTCGCGCGAGCCCTTGCCGGCCGCGCGTCCCACACCCTCGTGCAGTCTTGTGAGGGTGCTGGGATCAAGATTGATGCCCCGGCGCTGTACACGCTCAAGCGCGTGGCGCGAGAAATGCAGCGGCTCGGAGCCGTTGGCCTTATTCAGGGCGTCGGCGAAGCTCGGCCCGCCAGTTGGCGCGGAACCAGCCGAGCGCCCCGGGCTGCCCGCGGGCGCGCCGGTCTTGGCCGGCCCAATCCCCGGGACGAGCGCCGGATTGGTAGGAATAGCCGAGCTCATTGCTCAGGAGACCGCCGTGATGGTGGAAGGTTCGATGCCGGTAACGCCTTCCACCGTGAGCGTGGCGCCTGAGCCGGTGATCTGCACGCTCTGCACCATGCCCTGGTGGGCTTCTCCAGTGGAGGTATTCAGGCAGGAGACCTTGTGACCGATCAGCGCCACGGCCTGCGCGACGTTCTGTGCGGCG
Source organism: uncultured Solirubrobacterales bacterium (assembly GCA_963743165.1). Taxonomy (GTDB): domain Bacteria; phylum Actinomycetota; class Thermoleophilia; order Solirubrobacterales; family Solirubrobacteraceae; genus Palsa-744. The sequence continues at coordinate 40,986 of CAVUOP010000002.1, read as the reverse complement.
GCCGAGTGTTCGGTGCTCTGCGCCATATTGGTGACCTGCTCGAGCTCGGTGAACTGTGCGAGCTGGCCGATGTAGGCGGAGCTTTCGGTGGGCTGCAGGGGGTCCTGGGACTGCAGCTGGGCGACCATCAGCTTGAGGAAGTCGTCCTTGCCCAAGGTCCCACCGGGATTGGTCGGGACGGGATCGGTGGTAGACGCGCTCGACGGCGTGGCTACGGCGGTGGCGGAGGTGGTTGTCATGAGGGTGGATGCCTTTCGTGGGGAGGGGAGATCAGGCGAGCACGTCGACGAGCGTGCCGCGGGAAAGCCCGGGGGTATCCCCGGTGGGATCGGATACGGTGAGCGGAAGAAGGTCTTGCTGGGGCTCGTCGTTGTCAGGGCCCGTGGACCGCTGAGAATTGGCGGTGGAGGCGAATGCGAAGGGCTGGCGTGCGAGTCCGTCGCGTTGCTGTGTGCCTGTTTGATCAAACGCCGAGGTATCCATATGCAGCGCGGTGAGACCCAGCGAGTGCAGTGACTGGCGCAGCTCGGAGTGACCCTCGGCGAGTGCCTGCGCGGCCGCGGGCGTGTCGGCGGTGACCCGTGCGATCAGCCCTTGGGTGCTCTGGGAAAGATGAATGCGGATCTCGCCCAGCTCCTCGGGCTGCAGCGCGATGCGTGCTTGGGAGAGTCCTTGGCGGGTGGCTAGTTCGATCGTGGCGTGCACGGCCTCGATGACTTGCTGCAGTCCCTGTCCAGAGCTGAGCACCGGAACGGCGCCGGGTGCGTCGGTAGCTGGCACAACCTGAGCCAGTGGATCGGCCACCGCGAGGGGAGATGGTGTGACGGAGGCAGCCGGTGCACTGACGCGCGGCTGCTCAGGGGCGGCGGTATGCGCCGGCGTTGTGGACGCGGCTATGTCGCTGCCGGACACGCCACGTGCCGTGGTCACCGCCGGGGTGGAGCGATTGGAGCTGACTGCGCCGGAGAGCTCGCCGGTGGATGAGTCGTGCGGGGTGCGCGGCGTGATGGATGTCTGGGCGGGCGAGGCGCCGGCTGGGGCTGTGGCCTGGGCAGTCGCTGCGGCCTGAGGAGTCCCCGCGGCGCTGCTCAGCTGATTCGTTTCAGGCGAGACAGGGGTAGAAGGGGCGGGGGAGGAGGGTTGGGCTGGTGCCGAGGCCGACGCCGCAGTGGAGATCGCCGTTGCGGCATTCGCGGTCGCGCCTTGATCGCTTGCCGCGGCTACAGGGAGGACGCCGGCTGGGGATGCGCTCTGAGCCTGGCTGGGGGCAGCCGCGGCGAGCAGGACGTCTTCGCTCGCCGGAGCCTGTGCGTCGCTGGAGGACCCTCCCTTGGCGGCGGTTGTGGAGGGTGATTGCGCGGCGCTGGTGGACGCAGCAGGTAGTTGCTCGGGCACGAAGGTTGCGGTCGCAAGCGAGGCTGTCTGCCCAGCGGGTGCGGTCGTTGTTCCTGCCGGCCCCTGCGTCGTGGTTGCGGCGGGGTCGTCCGGGCGCCCCTGCGCGGCGGCTGGCAAAGATACGTCAGCCGCAGCCGGGGTGAGGGCAGTCGAAATGATGGCAACGGTGGCAGCGCTCATGCTCGTCGTCGCTCGCGCACGATCTCTATGACCATGCGCCGCGGAGTCGTGCCCCTCCTGGGGCTTCTGCTGGTGGCCTTCCGCAGTGGCGGTCCGGGCCATTCGATCCTCAAGGGCGCTCTGGAAGGGCGGCCCCTCTGGTGGCGCCCCCGGCGGAGCTCCACTGGTCCCCTGGGGCGGGGGCGAGGCATTCGGCGCGGGCGCCGTGGAGGAGGTAGGGGCGCAGGCGCTGCTCATGTGATCGACCCCGTGGGTGCAGTAGGAGTTGAAGCGAGCGACTGCCGGTAGGCATTTGCGTAACCGAGCACCTTGTTGACGTAGTCCTGGGTTTCGGCGTAAGGGGGCACTCCTCCGTACTGATGGACGGCGCCCGGACCGGCGTTGTAGGCAGCGAGGGCATCGGCGGTGTTGCCGCCGAATTGGCTCATCATCTGGCTCAGATAGTGAGCGCCGCCTTCGATCGACTGCACAGGGTCAAGCGGGTTTGAGACACCGAGCGAGGAGGCGGTGCCCGGCATGAGTTGGGTCAAGCCGAGCGCGCCGGCGCTGGAGCGCGAATTGGGATTGAAGCCTGACTCCTGCTGGATCAGGCCATGTAGTACGGCCGGATCGAGGTTGTAGCGGGCCGCGGCCTGGGCGATGGCTCCGTCGTAGGGGGTGGCGGCGGAGCTGCTGCTGGGAGGCGTTGTGGCAGAAGTGCTCATAGGAGCAGAAGCGGCCGCGGAAGGCGAAGTTGCGGGTATGTAGCCCGTAGCTGCCTCGGCAAGACCGGCACTCGCGGGGGAGGAAGCCGGATAGGAAGCTGTGCTCGTAAGCCCCGCCGATGCGCCAACAGGCTGTTCGCCAGCGGTGGCTGTGGCGCTCTGGCCATTACTTGCCCCGGCGGAGGCCGCATCGAGCGCAGCGGCAAAGCTTGAGGCTGAACCGCCCTGTTTGGCCTGGGCAATCAGGGTCTGCAGCTGCTGCACACGCTGCGTAGCGGCAATCGCGTCGGCGGGTCCGCCGGCGGTGGGGGCCGCGGCCGGGCTGAGTGTCTGTGTGCTCATGCGGCGCTCCTGCGGAAGCGGTCTACGGCGATCTCATCGAGCAGGTTGCCTTCGTGGCGCAGGGACTCGCGCGTGTGCTCGGCGCGGTGGCGCTCCTTCAGACGCTCGAGCATCTCCCGCTCGCGCGCCACCTCGCCCAGCTCGGCGTCGCGATCGGCGACCTGGCTGTCATGCTGGGCCAGTTCGCGTGCGCCAGCAATGCGCTGCGTCTCGATGTGCTCCATAAAGGCCTGACGGGCTTGCAGCTCGGCGGCGCTGGTGGTGGCGCTGGCAGCGGCGGCCTGGCGCTGCTCGGTGCGGGCATGCTTGAGATGGGCCTCGACCGAGCGCAGGTGGTCGCGGCTGCAGGTGCGCTGCGTAATGGCCTCGGCGAGCGCCAGTCTGGCCATGTCCTCGCGGCGCTCGCGCAGGGCACGCACGCGCTCCAGTCGGAAACGGAAAGAGGGTCCGGTCACGGCCCGGTGATCGGACGGCGCGAATGGTTCTTTAGCGCTCCATCAACCCGTCACAACATAAGAGTCTTCTAATAATGCCGCAAAAGTGATCTGATTGACCCAACTATTCGCAAAGAGAATATTCGACTCGCGTCTAGCGAGTCGCGGGCAAATCACAAACGATGCGATGCGTCGAATATTGAATCATTCAGACCCTCAAGCGAAATTCTAGTCCTGCCAGCCTCCGCGAGTAGCGGCGGATCGCCGTTATCCCTGGATGCAGCGCCTGGCTTTGGGCCGCCTCAGTCGTAGTATCTATACAAAGTGCTCCACCTATCGAGACTGTGAAACGTCACCATGAAGACCACCAAGAAAGACGAAGATATTTCGATCACCCTCTCGCCCGTACAGATCGAGCAGGTGATGCGTTCCGCCGGCCAGAGCCGCAACGGAACGGTGTCCAACCTGTTGCTGGCCGCGCTGGATAACGCCTATAAGCCGACCAACGGCAACAACAAGCGAAATAAGGGCAAGTCCCTGCAAAAGGCCACGCAGGAGGCGCTTGAGGACGCTCTCACCGATCCCCAGCTCTCGCAGTCGCTGCTCCGAGGTCTTGCCATCCTGTCCTCCTATGGTCCTGAGCGGCCGTGGCGGGCAATCATTGACTTGGCCCAGCAATTGGGCATGTCACCGTCCACAACCCATCGTTATGTAAAGACACTGCGCGCCGTGGGGCTGCTGGAGCAGAACCCGACGACGCGGGAGTACCGTCCGGTCGCGCGCTAGCGGATGGCCCGCCTCAGACGCTCAGGTGCAGCGCCGGGATCGCGGATGGCCCCGGCTCAGCCTGGGCTGCCGGGTCCTCCGGCTCGATCTCCTCGCCTTCGAGGACCTCACTGCCGTCAGGGGGCTCCATCGCGCGCTCCAGGGAGTCCGCGATGCTCAGCAGCTGCTCGTCGGCGCCCTCGGGCGTGCTCGGCTCGACCGTGGCCTGGCGCAGAAAGGCATTGATGCGAGGACGGTGTGCCAGGGCGGCGTCGAGGACGGCATCGGCGCCGGAGCTGTAGGCACCGATGGCGATCAGGTCCTCCTTCTCATGCAATGCGGCCAGCGCCGTGCGCAGGCGCTGGCCGGCTCCCACGACCTCAGGAGAGGCGATTTCGCCCAGCAGCCGTGAGACGCTCTGCAGCACGTCAATCGCGGGGTAGTGCCCGGCGTGGGCGAGGGCGCGCGAGAGCACCACGTGGCCGTCGAGGATCGAACGCACCGCGTCCGCGATCGGCTCATTCATGTCATCGCCATCGACCAGCACCGTGTAGAGGCCGGTGATGGAGCCCTCGGGGCTCGTCCCGGCACGCTCCAGCAGGCGCGGCAAGAGCGCGAAGACGCTCGGGGTGTAGCCGCGCGTCGCGGGAGGCTCGCCGATGGCCAGACCAATCTCGCGCTGGGCCATGGCAAAGCGCGTAACCGAGTCCATCATCAGCATCACGTCGTGGCCTTGATCGCGGAAGTACTCGGCGATGGTGGTGGCGGTGAAGGCCGCCTTGATCCTCACCAGAGCCGGTTGGTCTGAGGTGGCAACCACGACCACCGAGTGCTCCAGGGCATCGCCAAGGTCACGCTCGATGAACTCCCGCACCTCGCGTCCGCGCTCGCCGACCAGCGCGATGACGTTGACGGTGGCAGTGGTGGAGCGGGCGATCATGCCCAGCAGCGAGGACTTGCCCACGCCCGAGCCGGCGAAGATCCCCAGGCGCTGACCCAGGCCACACGGCACAAGTCCATCCAGGGCGCGCACGCCAAGACCGACGCGCTGATCGATGCGGGGACGGCTCATGGCGCTCGGGGGCGGTGCGATCGTCGAGCGCAGGCTGCTGGCCTGCGGTGCCCGTAGGGCGCTGCCGGCATCTACCGCCGCTGCTCCCAGCTCATCTAGAGGATTCCCCAGCCCGTCGATCACGCGACCCAACAGGCTTGGGCCCACCGCCACGCGGAAAGGCGCACCGCTGCCCACCACCTTGGTGCCAGGGCCAATGCCGTGCAGCTCACCCAGGGGCATCAGCAGCGTGCGGCCTTCGCGGAAGCCCACCACCTCGGCTGAGACAGGCGGCCCGGAACGGTCGGTATGCACGTGGCACACCTCGCCGATCTCAGCCTGCAAACCAGTGGCCTCGATGATCAGGCCGATCAGGTTGCTGACCAGGCCATTGCGCTGCGCCAGGTCGCCGGCGTTCAGGGCAGTTGCGGCACGGTTGAGCCCATCGTGGACGGCGGCGCTCATGCCGCGCTCTCCATATCTGGCAGCGCCCCAAGCATCAGCTCACGCGCGCGCTGCAGTTGGGTCTCGACGGTGGCGTCAATCTCGCCCTCGGCGGTGCGCACGACGGCACCGCCGCGACCCACGCGGCGATCGGCCTGCACGTCACACAGCTCGATGCCGCCCGCCTGTGCCTGTAACTCGCCGACGGCGCCGCTGACGACCTCCAGGTCTTCAGGGTCCACGAGCACGACGATTTGGCGTCTGTCGGCCACACGTCGCAAGGCCCCGCGCACGACATCCACCACGCGCTCGGGCTGGGCTTGGAGCGCACCGGCGAGGATCTTGGCGGCCAGCGCCAGCGCCAGCTCAACGGAGTCGCGCTCAAGCTCATCGGCCATCTGCCCGCGCAGCTCATGCAGCTCTCGTAAGGACTCACCCATCGCCAGCGCCGCGGCGGTGCTTTGTGCGAGACCGTCCTGATGGCCTTGTGCGCGACCTTGGGCATAGCCCTCGGCGTGAGCCTGTTCGCGGATCTGCTCGCCTTCGGCAATCGCTTGTGCGAGCAGGCGCTCGGCGGCATCGCGAGGGGGGGGAGGGGAGGGCTCAAGCTGCTCGAAGGAGAAACCGGCGATCTCAGCTGCGTCCACCGCGGCGCTCGCCACGGTGGCGGTGTCAGACAACGTCCTCGCTCTCCTCACCCTCACCGGAGAGCACGATCGTGCCTGCCTCCTCCAGCTTGCGCACGACGGCGACGATGCGGCCCTGGGCCTCATCCACGTCGCGCTTGCGCTGGGGTTGCTGGACCTCCATCTCCTCCACCAGCATGGCCGCGCCACGCTCGGACATGTTGGCCATGATGATCTCCTTGACGGGCTCGGGTGCGCCGCGCAGCGCCAGCACGAGGTCCTTCTGGTTGGCCTCACGCAGCACCTGTTGAATCGCGCGCTCCTCGAGCTTGACGATGTCCTCAAAAACGAACAACATGCGCCTAACCTGCTCGGCCAGGTTCTGATCGGTTGAGGCCAGGTGGTCGAGCACGTTGCGCTCGGTGGGACGGTCGGCGTGGTTGAGGATGTCTGCCAAAGCCTTGGTGCCGCCGGCGGAGGTGTACTCCTGCTCGACCAACGTCGTGAGCTTCTGGCGCATGATCTCCTCGACCTGCTGGATCGTGCGCGGGCTCGTCTCGCCCATGCGCGCGATGCGCAGGGCTACATCGGGCTGCAGTTCCTCGGGCAGTTGCGCCAGCACCTGCGCGGCCAGCACGGTGTGCAGGTTGGCGATCACCAGCGCCATCGTCTGCGGAGACTCGGTGCGCAGGAAGGCCACTATCTGCTCAGGCTGCGTGCGGCGCAGGAACTCGAAGGGGCGCATCTCGATCACGGTTGAGAGGCGTCCGATCAATTCCTCCGCGCGCTCGGCGCCCAGCGCACGCTCCAGGACATCGCGCGCGAAGTCGATGCCGCCGGCAACTTCGCCGCCGCCATCGGAGCTGCTGAGGGTCGCCAGCTCGTTGAAGATCGTCTCTGTAACGTCCTCCTGCACGGTGCTCAACTTGGCCATCTCAAGCGACAGTCCCTCGATCTCCTCCTCGCGCATGTGCTGCATGACCCCGGCGGCGCGCTCGGAGCCCAGCGCAGCCATCAGCACGGCCGCCTTGCGACGACCGGAGACGCGCGTAGCGGTGCGTGCCGGCAGGCCCGGTGCTTCCTCGGCGGCAGGCAGCTCGATTGCCACGGATCAGTCCTCCTGCATCCAGGTGCGCAACTGCTGGGCCACGCGGTCCGGGTTCTCCTGCGCAAGCTGCTCCACACGCTGGCGCACAGGAGCATCGCCGCCGGCTACCGGTACGGGAGTTGGGACTTCGGTGGGGCTAGAGGTTTCGCGCTCGAGCTCTGAGAGGCGCACGGGCAGCTCCAGTTCACGCAGCCACACCGGCTCGTGGTTGATCTCCTCGCTCTCGCGCTTGCGCAGTGAGCGGGTGGTGAAGAACAGGAAGACCAGCGAGGCCAATCCAATCAGGGCGTACTTGGCGTAGCCGATGATGCCGCCCGCCGGCCCCGCGGCCGTCGTGGTGGGCTTGACAAACGCCATCTGCCCGAGCGACAGCGTGTCGCCGCGCTTGGTCTGTAGGCCCGCGGCGTTGGTGACGGCTTCGCGGATTGCTGGCACCGACGCGGCAGGGACGGACTTGTCGAGCAATACCGAGACGTGCTGGTTGTTGATTTCGCCGGGGGCGACGGTGGAGTGGGTAACGGTCTTGTCCACGCCCAATGAGGTGTTGGTGATTTCGTGCTTGTAGTTGGACTTGCCGCCGGCTCCCGTCTGTGCGTAGGCAGGGATGTTGGCGGTGCCCGTGGCCGCGCCGCCGCCCGAGCCGTTGCCGGCGAGCGTCTCCAGATCCTTGCTCTGCTGCAAGGGAACGCCTGCCTTGCCGTAGGTGAGCTTTTCTTCGGTGGTGTGGTTGACGTTCATGTCGGCATACACCTGCACCTGTGCCTTGCCGGGGCCGAGCGTCGAGGCGAGCATCGCGTTGAGGCTCGCCGCCATGCTGGCGTCATAGCGATCCTGTGCGCCCTGCTTGCTAGCTTCCGCGCCGCCCGCGCCGCCTTCGGATCCGCCGCTCGGCCACAGCAACTGACCGGTGCCGTCGGTGATGGTGACCTTGTTCAGCGACAGGCCGGGAACGCTTGAGGCCACCAGCTGGGCGATGCCCCGCACCGAACCGGGATCGAGCGAGGTAGTGCCTGACAGCAGCACCGCCGCGGAGGCCGGGGTTTGACTGGAGGCAAACAGCTGCGCCTGGGGGGAGGGCAGCACGAGCTGCACCTGTGCTCCCGAAACTCCCTGCACGTTGTCGATCGTCTCTTCAAGCTGGCCTTGCATGGCGCGCTGGTAGTTGACCTGCTGCTGGAAGGTGCTTTCGCCGAGGCTCTGCTTTTCAAACAGCGACAAATCGGGATGGGTGCCGCCGAGCACTCCGGCGCTTGCCAATGCCACACGTGCCTCGGCGGTCTGGTTTGACTGCACCGCGAGGGCCGTGCCGTTGCTCTCCAGCTGGTAGTTGATGCCGTGCTGGTCAAGCGCACCGGTCATCTTGCCGGTCTGCGCCGGATTCAGTCCGCTGGCCAGCGTGGAGTAGCTGGGCTTGGAGACCATGTGCAGGAAGAAGTAGATGAACAGCACCGCGACGACGAAGGAGCCGGCGGCGATCATCCATCCGCGGGGGGAGAGCCTTGATGCGAGTTGGGTGACGGGCATGGATCAGTCCTGTCCTCAGACCTGTGTTTGAAAGATGCTCGTAGCCGCTTCCACGGCCTTGGTGCGCAGCTGCGAGGCGAGCTGCATCGCCATCTGGGCGTCCTGTACGGTCACGACGGCGCTCTCCGGGTCACTGACGCTCCCGGTGGCCAGCGCCTGCGCGGCGCTGTCGCCGCTCTGCTGGGTCTTCTCAAGCGAGGAGATCGCTTCGGTCAGGGCACCGCCGAAGCCATTGCCCGAGCCGGTGCCTGCGGCGCCGCCGAGGGGGGCGGATTCGCCCGCGGTGCCGCCCTGGCCAACGCCTTGCGTCTGGCTGGCGCCGAGCTGGCTGGTTGCCGCCTGGCCGATGCCGCCGATCGCTGGCACGATCACTTCAACAGCCCCAGCGTGGAGGTGAACATCGACTTGGCGGTCTGCATCGCTGTCACATCGGACTGATAGCCGCGCGACTCGGAGATGAGATCCACCATTTCGGTGACCGTGTTGACGTTGGGCATCTTCACATAGCCCTTGGCGTCGGCGTCGGGGCTGCCGGGGTCATAAACCTGCTGGTCGGGTGTCTGATCGGCGACGATCCCCGCCACCTTCACGCCGCCGCTGCCCGTTCCCGGCTGAGCCTGCATGGCGCCGGCCAAAGCGGTGCCAAAGCCTGCTGTGCCGGTCTGTTCGAGGACTACGTCCTGGCGCTGATAAGGCTGCCCGCCGGCGCCGCGCGTGGTCTGGGCATTGGCAAGGTTCTCGGAGGTCACGTCCATGCGCACGCGGTCGGCTGAGAGGCCGCTGCCGGCGATGTCGATGGCGTCGAACAGGCCCATTTCAGCCCACACCCATCGCGGAGCGCATGATTCCGTCCCGGGCGCCCAGCACCTCGGTCATGGCCTGATAGTCCAGACCGTTCTCGGAAAGCTGCGCGGACTCCTGGTCGATGTTGACACCGTTGCCATCGGGTCCCGCCGCGCCCGGCTGCACTTCGGGCTGGAATTCAACCTGTGACAGCGACTGTTCGCCGCCGGCCATGGCATTGCGCAGCGTCGCCTGGAAGTTCACGTCCTCACGCCGGTACCCGGGGGTGTCGGCGTTGGCCACGTTGTTGGTCAGCAGCGTCTGGCGCAACCAGGCGCCGCGCATACCGGCCTCTAGCGTGAGCTGCGTGGTGTCAAGGAGGGACAAGGTGGGAAGGCTTTCGGCTGTGCCCTCCTTGGGCCACTTTCCGACCCCCATCCTTGAGGGCCGCTATAGATCTGTAAGAGAGGGGCCCGGCTTGTCGGCCTCTGGCCGACCGCGCCACCCTCTAATCGAGGTTCAGGTCCCTCCCGTCATCGGCTGCCGGTAATTAACCTTTAGCGTTGATTGGAGGGTGGCGCAGCCGGCTGGAGGCCGGCGAGCCGGGCCCCTCCATTGCCCGATCAGGAGGCCGGCGAGCCGGGCCCTCAATTGCCAATCACGCGCTGCGATCGATGCGGCGGATGCGACGGCGCTCCTGCTGCGCGTAGCCGTGCGCTACACGGCTTGCCTGTGCGGTTGTGCGCATGTCGCAGAGCATCGCCTCGCGCAGGCGCAGCAGCTCGATATGGGTGCGCTCGTGCGCCAGTGCGGCGCGCTCCAGCAGCGGCCGTGCCTCTTGCGGCGGGCGCGCCGGCAGCTGGGCTACCAGCGCCCGCCACTCCTCGCCGAGCGCGTGCAGATCGTCGATGCGTCCCATGCCCGCCAGCTCAAGCTCGCGCTCGGAGAGCTCCAGGATCGCGGTATAGGGGTCAAGCGTGGGGTGGGTTTCGGTCTGCGTCGTCATCGTGCCACTGCCTTGGGCTGATCCGCGACCTCGGCCCAGGCCTCGCGCAGCTCGCCCAGGAGGTTGTTGACCTCATCGAGCATCCGCGTGTCCTGTCCCATGCGCCCGCGGTTGAGGTGGGCCAGACAGAACAGGTAGATCGAGTGCAAGCGCTCCGATATCTGGCCCTGATCGTGATCCAAGGTCCCATCGAGATGGCCAATGATCAACTCGGCTCGCCGCAGTGCATTGTGCGCGCGCTCCACCTCGCCGTCGCCCATCGCAACGGTGGCCTGTCGCAGAAAGCGGCGCGCCCCGTCGTAGAGCATCACCACGAGCTCACCCGGGGAAGCCGAGAGCACCGCGTTCTGGCGGTAGGCCTGCGGCGATGCCGTCAAGGGAGCCATCCTGTCCCAGGTGATCGGCCGCGGCCGGTGGAAGTTGAGGCTACCCGGCGACGGAATTGGCCATCAAGGCCGTCAGCTGACTGGTGAGCCACGCTTGCTGAGACTGGTTGCGCGAGACAATCTGTTCCATCGCCACGAACTGGGCCTGCAGTGACTTCTGGCGGACTTCGAGCATTTCATTCATGCTCGTGATGTGTGAGCTCAACTGTGCGATTGAGGTGCTGTCGCCGTTTATCCTTGTATCCAGATTGCCGCCCGGTTCAGCATCCGCATTGACGATCTTCTGGAAGCCTGCCGACCACTTCTGCAGCATTTCTTCTACGCCGACCGGGTTGTTCTGGATTGCTTCAGAGAGCTTGTTGGCGTTCAGCTTCAGTTCGCCTTCCACCGCGCCTTCGGAGGGGACGGCGCTGCCTGATCCCACGCCGGTGCTGACGCCGATATCGGCCAGACTGGCCATTTCCGTGGACAGCCCTTCCACTGGCGTATAGATCGCCTGACGCATGCTGCTAACAAGGCTCCCCAGGTCGGTATCGCCGAACAGCGTGCCCGTACCCAGTTCGGAATTCGTCTGTGGATGTTCCGGCGGCTTGGTCGTCAGCTGGTTGTGAATCGAGCCGATCGTCGAGTTGTACAGCTTCACAAACGATTCCACCTGGGCCGTGATATTGCTGACGCTCGGCGCTGGCGCGGCGACATTGATGGTCACCGGCCCGCTCACTGTGGTCAGGGCGTTGAGGCTCAGCGTCACGCCGGCGATGGCGTTTTTGATCGTGTCGGAGCTAGAGGTGCCGGCCACGCCGTCCACGGTGTATTCGGCGTCCTTGCCCTGCTTAGCCTTGCCCGCGACTTCGCTCAGCGCCCCGCCCGAGTCGGATACCGCGATGAAGCCTTCGCCCGTGTTGCCGGTGGCGCGGTTGGACAGCACTAGCGTGCCTTCTTCCAGTGCCGCCGCGTAGACCGTGGCGTTGCTGTCCGAGTTGATGGCATTCGCCACTTCCTGGATGCTCGCGCCGGCCTTGATGTTGATTTCCTGGCCGTCGATCGTCAGTGTGTCGGCGGCGGCGGGGCTCGTGAAGGTGAAGGTGCGCTGCGCGGAGTTGGCCAGCTGAGTGACGTTCACCTCATAGCCGCCCACGCCCGCGCCCTTCGTGCTCAGGGCCGTTATCTGGCTGGGGTTGCTGGATGTCACCGTCTGCGCGGTTTCAAACAGCGTTGGCGAGGACAGGTCGGCGGCGCCGAAGGACAACTGCTGCAAGCTGCCTTGGAGCTGGCGCAGCATCGTCTGCTGAGCCTGCAGCGTGGTCTGTTGGTTGGTCAGATGCGCCACCGGCTCGCGTTCGACCGCCATCATCGCGCTGATGATTTCGTTCGTGTTCAGACCCGAGGCGAGTCCCGTGATGTTGATCGGGGCGCCCGCGGTTGAGCCGGTGACTGGTTGGGTGGACATCCCGATCCCTTACTCCAGCGGCTTTCCGGCCGCAACCTCAAGCGCCTCAGAGGGTGAGATCGTGCGCAGCACATGACCGCCGCTGTCGCGCACCTCAATCGTCATGCGCCCGCTGCCGGAATCATGGGCGAAGTGCAGTTCGCGGCCCTGTGCGCGCAGCGTGTCGTGCACGCGTGCGGCGCTTGCCATTTCATCCAGCACCGTCTGGGGCGGGCTGGAGGGGAAGGTCTGCAAGGACACCGAGGGCTCAAGCGAGGCTGCCGCGGAGTTGGCTGTATCCGCGCGCCGAGCAGCACCGGCGCCTTGCGCCGAGCGCACTGTGATCGATCCCTGTGTGGGCGGGATTGGCGAGCTCATGCCGGTTTCCTCCTGAAAGCATTCTTTGCGGTCCCGTCCTTGGGCCGCTTCGCTCTTTGACTTGTCCACCGTGATCGACCCCTACCCCTGAAAGCTTTAGGCTGCCGCGCGCCGCTCGACATCCTCGTCCAGGCGAACACGCTCCAACAGCTCCGCTGCCGCCGCGTGCTCGGGTGCGACGGCAAGGGCGGCTTGTGCGAAGTCATGCGCCTCCACTGGCATACCTTGGTGCTCGGCCACGCGGGCCAGGCCGAACAGCGCCCGCACGTCTTCGGGCTGCTCGGTGCAAACCGCCAGCCACTCTTCCGCGGCGCTGGCCGCGAAACCGCGGCGCAGATACAGCTCACCAAGCAGCTCGCGGCGCTCGCGCGGGGCTAGTTCGGTGCACTGCACGAGCTCAATGGCGACCTCGAACACCTCGAAGTCCTGGACCCGCAATAGTGCTTCGAGGATCGTCTCGAGCAGTCCCACGGTCTCGGCCGTCAGCTCGATCTCCGTCTGCTGGCCGTTGGCCAGCTCAAACCATGCCGTGAACAGGTCGATCTCCGCTGGGCTCATCTGCGTGCCCTGCGTGCGTGCCAGGGCGGCACCTGCACCGACCAGATCCCCGCCCGCCAGGCGCGCGAAGATCTCGCTACGGCAGGCCATGATCGCCAGCAGATCCTCGGTGTGAATTTCGCAGGCCACGGCGGCTGCCTCGGTGTAGCGCCGCTGTGCCAATAGCGACTCGGCCAGTGCCACCCGCGCGCGGCCTGAGGTGGGTTGGCGCTCGAGCACCAGGCGGAACTGCTGCTCGCCAGCCTTGGTGGCGCCCCCCTCATATAGCGCCGTCCCCAGCAGGAAGCGTGCCGCGGCGTTGGGCTCCGGCACCCAATGCTGCACCTGCTCCACTACCTGCTCTGGCTCTGAGCCAGTGGCGAGTAACGCGCTGGCGTAGGGCAGTAGCGCGCCGATGAACTGCGGGTGCTCGCTTACGCTGCGCTCCAGCAGCTCTTTGGCCTGCGCCGCATCGCCGTGTGTCAGGTGCAATTCGCCAAGTGCCACCAACGGCAGGAAGCTGCCGCAGCCGACCGTGGCGGTGTAGCGGCTGGGTGCGTCGCCCATTGCGATGCACTGCTCATACAGGGCCATCCCCTGCTCGGTATTACCCAGCTGCACGTGCGCCGCACCCTGCTCCAGCACCAGATCGGTGAAGCCGGGGAAGCGCTCAAGCGCCTGCTCGGCACGCTCGATCGAGTCCTCCAGGCGCCCGCAGGCGCGCGTCGCTCGTACGAGGCGGTTGGCCAGCGCGGGAGCGAATTGATAAGCGTCGCGTTCGGGGTCTGACTCAAGCAGCTCCCACGCGCGCTCCAGCTCGACGAGCGCCGCCTGCGGGTTGCCCGCGACGGCGTACTCGGCACCGAGGTTGTAGTGCAGAAAAGGCGTCGCCTTGCCTTCCTCCAACTGCATCCGCAGCAGCTCCACGTTGCGCCGAGACTTCTCCCGGGCGTCGCGCACGGCACCCAGGTAGCCGTAGTGCTCGATGCGCACGTTGGTGTACTCAATGCGCTCGGGCAGGTAGGCCGGCAGGGTCTCGGCGATCTGCTCGTGCAGCCTGCCGCGATAGCGGTATTGCGGGCGATTGCGAAAGATCCGTAGCGTGTTGTGGGTGACCGCCGTGCCGGCGTCGAGCTCGCCCGTGTAGTTGGTCTCAGCCACGTAGAAGGCCTCGCGCCAAGTGCGTCCGATCAGTGAACGCAACAGCTCCACGTCCTCGCTCACCAGCACCTCATCGGCGTCCAGCACAAGCGTCCAATCCCCTGTGGCAGCCTCAAATGCGACGTTGCGGGCCTCGCCGAAGGAGCCCGTCCACTCGCGCTCGATGACCCTCGCGCCGAAGGACTTGGCGATCTCGATCGTGGCGTCTTTGGAGCCGGTGTCCACGATCACCATCTCATCCACCGCGTCTTGCACCGCTTCAAGGCAGCGCCCCAACATCTCCTCCTCGTCGCGCACGATCATGCACAGGCTCAGGCGCATCCCTTGCGCTGGGTGTGCTTGCTCTGCCACTGCCGCCGCGCGCCGCGCCAGCTCGTCCACCAAGGGGTGCAGGGCCTGTCCTTTGCGCTTGCCGTGCAGCGATCGGCGCCGCTGTGCAAGTTGGGCGAGGTTGCGCTGCACCTCGCCTAGGGCTGGGTCCAGACGCTGGGCGGCCTCGAACAGCTCTTGCGCTGCTTGCAGGCTCCACAGCTCATACAGCGCCACCCCGGCGTAGTTGAGCAGCTTCGGCTCACGCGGCTCCTGCTCCAGCGCCTGAAGGGCATTTGCGGCCACCGTGGCATATAGCTCTGGCAGGCGGCTCTGCGGCGCTTTGGCGGTTGCCGCCAGGCCCCCCTCGACCAGTTTTAGGGTCGCCTCGTAGCGCCGGTTCTCGTCCTGCTCGCCCGTTGTGGAAAGGCTGCTCATCGCGCCACGGTCATCGACCGCCACCCGCGATACGTGAGCAGGGCGACCTGGGTCGTCCCGCTCATTGAAGGCGCCCGATTTTCTGAGCGTGCGATCTCTCGGCTCAAGTGTCCGTGAGAACCCACCGATGAGGACGACTGTCTCCCGGGACGGAGACGTGAATGTTCCCTCGAAGTCGGAGCTGACCAATGCAAACCAAGGAGCAGGGCACTGCCAGGGTCTCGGCGTCTGAAGTGCTGTCTTTGTGGCTGCGCTACCAGCGCACCGGCGACTCGCGTTTGCGCGACCGCCTCGTCTTCATCTTCATGCCGATGGTTCGCTACATCGTCTATCGCAAGGTCCGCGAGGTCCCCGCGCAGTGCGAGGTGGAGGACTTCCTCTCCTGTGGTCTTGAGGCGCTGCTGCGTTCAATCGATCGCTACGACCCCGAGAAGGGTGCGACGCTTGAGCAGTTCGCCTGGACGCGCATCCACGGCGCCGTGCTCGACGAGCTGCGCCGACACGACTGGGCGCCGCGCTCGTTGCGCCGTGCCGAGCGTGCCATCAATGGGGCGCGCGAGCAGTTCGTCTCCGCGCACGACCGCCAGCCCACCCGCGAGGAGCTAGCCACCGCGGCCGGCATGAAGCCAGCTGAGCTTGCGCACCGCATGGATGAGATCGCCCTCGTTGAGGTCGCCTCGTTGAACAAGACCGTGCGCTCGGAGGACTCGACGACGATCGAGCGCATCGACACGCTGGAGAGTCACGATGAGGACGCTGACCCGAGCCTCTCGGCTGAGCGCCGCGAAGCCAAGGAGCGTTTTCGGCGCGCCTTTGCCGAACTCCCGGCGCGCGAGCGCCAGGTGGCTGTGCTGCTGTATGTCGAGGGGCGCACGCTGCGCGATATCGGTGCTCGTCTTGGTGTGTCAGAGAGCCGTGTCTCGCAGATCCACACAGAGCTGCGCCGGCGCCTGCGCGAGCAGCTTGCCAGCGATGCTTCGCTCTTCTCGGCTGTCTAAAGAAGTGATCCTCGCGGCCGAATACGGGTGAGATGGACCTCGGTCTCTACATCGCTGCCACGGGTATGGTCGCTGAGCAGACCCGTCAGGACCAGATCACTAACGATCTCGCCAACGCCTCGACGCCTGGCTACAAGCCCGATAAGACTCCGCAGCGCAGCTTCGGCGAAATGCTGCTCTCCAATACGTCCACCGGGCAGCCAATTGGCACCATCAACATGGGTGTGCAGCTTGGCTCGACCGTCACCGATATGACGCCTGCCGGCATGCACGAAACCGGCCAGCCGCTTGACTTCGGCATTGTCGGCGCTGGTTTCTTTGCCGTCAAGACTGCGCAGGGAGTGCGCTACACCCGCGACGGGCAGTTCAGCGCCTCCGCCTCGGGGCAACTCGTGGATACGGCCGGCAATCAGGTGCTCGATCAGCAGGGCAAGCCGATCACGGTCGGAGCTGAAGGGAAAGTCCCGGCCTCCGCGCTGGGTGTCTATGAAGTGCCTGCTGCTGTCAAGCAGGGGGAAAACCTCTTTTCTGGCAGTGCCTCTGGCAAGGGCGCCGGCAGTGTGCGCCAAGGCGCGCTTGAGGAATCCGGCGTTGACTCCGCCAAGGCGATGGTCGACATGATCGGCTCGATGCGCACTTACCAGTCCGGACAGCAGGCGATTCAGGCCATCGACCAAACCTTGCAGGCGGCCTCCACCCAGGTCGGCTCGCTGAGCACACCCCAGTAGGAGGAAGCCAAGATGCTTGAAGGTCTCTACTCAGCAGCGGCCGGCATGTCAGCTCAGCAGGAGCAGCTTGACAGCATCGGCAACGACCTCGCCAACGCCTCCACCACTGGCTATAAGGCGCAGCGTGTGGGCTTTCAGGACCTGCTCTACAACCAGGTCAATCAGGCAGGCACCTCAACCACGACCGGAGCCGGCGCGGTGGCAAGCATCATCGGCCGTGATGGCGCTCAGGGTTCCTTGCAGCAGACGGGGCAACCGCTTGATCTGGCTATTGAGGGCGAAGGTTATTTCCAGGTCAAACTTCCTTCCGGTCAGCTGTCGCTGACTCGCAACGGGGCGCTGTCCGTCGATGGTCAAGGCCATCTTGTGACCGCTGACGGCAGCCTGCTTGATCCTCCCATCACGCTGCCGCCGAAGGTGACTGGCGGTGAAGTGACGATTGCTTCTGATGGCACTGTGAGCGCAGGTGCTACCACGCTCGGGCAGATCAAGCTCGTCACCGTCGCGGCACCCGACAAGCTGCTGGCCGATGGTCACGGAGGGTTCACCACAACTGCCGGCTCCGGCGCCGCAAAGGCTGCCACCGGCTTTCACCTCCAGCAGGGCGCGCTTGAGGGTTCCAATGTCGACATGGGCTCGGAGATGGTCACGATGATGAGCACCCAGCGCAACTACCAGCTTGCCTCTACGGCCATCAAGACGCAGGACCAGATGCTCGCTATCGCCAACCAACTGCGCACATGAGCAGCGGCCTGCCATCGGTTGGGCTGCCGCCGATCAACCCTGCCTTTGAGCCTGCCTCCGTGCGTAACGGCTCGCCAGCGGTGCAGAAGGCATATGCCTCGGCGCTTGACTTCGAATCGATGCTCGTCCAGCAGCTCTCGCAGTCGCTTACAGAAACTAGCGGTCTCAGCGGTGGCGAAGGGGAATCGGGATCGGAATCCGAAGGATCTGGCAGCGATCCCGTCAGCAGCCAGCTCTCCTTGCTGTTGCCGCAGACGCTCACCAACAGCGTCATGAGTCATGGCGGATTGGGGATGGCCCAGCAACTGATGGGTTCCATTGACCCCGAGAGCACATCGAAGGTCAACGCGACGGGGGGTGTGAAGGCATGAGTGTCCTCGCCGCTCCCTCGTCTACAGCGGTGGTGGTGCTCGACAGCGACCGCGAGACGCTGACCCGCGATGTGCTGGCCCACCTCGATGCACAGGTGCAGTCAGCACAGCAACTGCTTGAGGTCGTGCTGCAACAGGGCGCCGCGATTCGTGCGCGGGATGTGCATGCCGTGGTGCGCTTCGCGGGTCTGCTGCACGGCGAGATGAGTCGCCGGCAGAGCATCGAGCAGGAGCGCTCACGGCTGCTTGCGCACAGTGGCGCGCTGCTGGGGATCGCTCCCGAGGCGGTCACACTGGCGCGGCTGGCGACGCTCATGGATCCCGCCAATGCTCAGCTGGCAACCACGCGCAGCGCTCAGCTGCGCGGACTGCTGCATGAGCTGCAGCGCGAGCACGCCTGCAATCGCGCGCTGATGCGTCTGGAGCTGTCCTTCCTTGACCACTTGATGACCTCGCTGGCGCTCGACGGGGCGCACGGCTACGACCCTCAGGGCTCCACCTCCTCGGCCTCCAACAACAGCTCGCGTTCGCGAGGAGCGTTGCACGTGCTCGATTTGCGCGCCTGATCTGCCGACACATACAGAGCCATGCCCATTCCCACACTGCAAGGACTCCAGACCGCCCTCTCCGGCTTGATCGCAAGCCAGGAGGCGATCGACACGACCGGGCACAACATCACCAACGCCAACACCCCCGGTTACTCGCGCCAGACGGCTGTGCTGCAAACCAACACGCCGTTGCCGATCGCTGCTATGTCGCCGCTCACGGGTGCCGGCGGTCAGATGGGGACCGGTGTGAGCGTCACCACTTTCACGCGCATCCGCAATACCTACCTTGATGCGCAATACCGCACGCAGAGCGCCAGCTTGGGTTCCGCGTCGACCGAAACCAACGAGTTGCAGCAGGCCCAGAGCGCCTTCGATGAGCCTTCCGCCTCAGGCATCTCAAGCCAGCTGTCCGCCTTCTGGAGCTCCTGGAGCTCGCTGGCCAACTCGCCTTCCAGCGAAGCCGCGCGCGAGGGCGTCGTCAGCACGGGTAAGCAGCTGGCCACGACCTTGAACCAGCTGAGCGCGCAGATCTCCACGATCTCCTCGCAGGCCACCCAGCAGTATGAATCGATCACCGGCCCCAGCGGACAGGTGCAGAGCGCGGCAACACAGATCGCTCAGCTCAACCATCAGATCCAGCTCTCCGAACAGGCCGGGGAAAAACCCAATGACCTGCTCGACCGCCGAGATCAGCTGATAGATCAGCTCTCCGAACTCGCCAACGTGACGGTGACGCAAGCCGCCAATGGCACTGACACCGTCAGCTTTGGCGATGCCGCGCAGCCGCTCGTGGAAGGCTCCACGGTGAACTGGCCACAGGAACTGACCAAGGCCGCCGGCGGGCAGCTGGGCGCGTTGCTGGGTGTCTCCGATCCCGAAGGCCAGCTGGCCTCCTACCAAGGAGCTCTCAATGAAGTGGCCGGCATGCTCGCCGGTTCAGTCAATGCTCTGCACACCTCCACGCCTTTCTTCACCGGCAACACCGCCGCCACCATCGCCGTCGCCGTCACGCCCGCCGCAGTGCAGACTTCCTCGACGGTTGCCGCCGGCGGCAACGATGTCGCGCAGGCGATCGCGGCGCTGCGCGGAGGCACCGCAGACAGACGCTATGCCGGTCTGATCGCCCAGGTCGGCAGCGACGTGCAGACCGCGCAGGACAACCAGACGACCTCGCAGGCCGTGGTCAGCGCGATCGGCAATCAGCGCCAGAGCGTCTCCGGCGTGTCTCTTGACGAGGAAATGACCAACCTCATCAGCTTCCAGCGCGGCTACGAGGCCTCGGCCCGCACGCTCACGGCGATGGACCAGATGCTCGACACCCTCATCAACCACACCGGCGAGGCGGGGCTGTAGCCATGAGTGAGCGCATCACCTCCACGATGATCTCGGGCACCACCCTTACCGACATCAACTCTGCCCTGGGGGCCATGCAGCGCAGCGAGAGCGAATTGGCCTCGGGCAAGTCGATCCAGCAGCCCTCGGATAACCCTTACGGCGCCAGTCGCGCGATTGAACTGCAGAGCACCATCGACGGCATGTCCTCCTACGCGGCCAACGCGCAGGATGGGATCTCCTGGACGCAGACCGCCTCAAGCGCACTGGCCAACGTCAGCGAAGTCGGCCAGCGTGTACGCGAGTTGCTGGTGCAGGCCTCAAACGGCGTCAACAACCCGGTTGACCGCCAGGCAATCGCCGAAGAGGTCAACCAGCTGACCGAAACGGTCAAGCACGACGCCAACACGCAGTACGCCGGGCAGTACGTCTTCTCGGGCACCCTCACCGGTACCGCCCCTTATCAGTCCGGTGGCGAAGACGAATACCAGGGCAACGCCGGGCAGATCACCCGCTCAATCGGCCCGGGGGCCTCGGTTGCGATCAACACCAACGTCTCAAGTGTGCTCGGCAGCGGCCAAGGTTCAGGCGATGGCAAGCTGCTGGACGTGCTGCGCACGATCTCACAGCACCTCAGTGGCGGCACCCCTGAAGACGTGGCGGCGCTTGGCAGCACCGATCTGAAGAACCTCGATGGCAACCTCGACGCGCTCACCACCATGCAGGCCGGTATCGGGGCCGTCACCGATCAGATGCAGGTCGCCGCAAATCGCGTGCAGGACCTGCAGGTGACCGCCGCTCAGGCACTTTCCAGCACGCAGGACGCCGATCTGGCCAAGGTCTCGATCGCCTACTCCAACGAGCAGGCTGCCTACAATGCCGCGCTGCGCGCGGGAGCCAGCATCGTGCAAACGTCCCTGCTTGACTTCCTGCACTAGCACCGTATGACCTCGTACCACGTTTGATGCCTTCCACCACCACAACGACCACCATCGAGAGCTCCCGCTTCGGCACCTTGCAGGTGGCGCCTGAGGAGGTGATCGAGTTTCCCCTTGGCCTGATCGGCCTTGAGGGCTCGCGCTACACGCTGCTGGACCGCAATCTCGGCAGTGGCTTCATGTGGCTGCACTCACTCGATGATCCGGACCTGGCACTGCCAGTTGTGGACCCTCGCCCCTTCTTCCCGTCTTTCGAGCTGTCGCTGACTGAGGAGGAGCGCGAGCGCATCGGTGCTCCCGACCCGGCAGATGCTCAGCTGTACGTGACCGTACGTGCCGCACCCGATCCGGCTGACATGGTGGTCAACCTGCGCGCTCCTCTGGTCGTTCACGAGGGCCGTGGCCATCAGGTGCTCAATGCTGCCCCGGGCGCCAACCTTCAGGCGCGGCTGTTCCCTGCCGCCGGCAGCGAGCAGTCGCCGTCGGTGGATGCTGCATAATCCCCGTCCATGCTGATTCTCACCCGGCGCGCCGGGGAGCGCGTAGTGATCGGGGAGGACATCCTCGTCACCGTCATGGAGGTCTCGGGCCAGACTGTGCGGCTGGGCATCGCCGCGCCCGACACCTTGCCGATCTACCGCGAGGAGATCTGGCTGGCCGTGCAGGCGGAGAATCGCGCTGCCGCGGAGGCCGCGGTGGATGCGCTGCCGGCTCTCCCCAGCGAGGGTTCTCAGCGACCTTCGTAGGTCGCGTGGCCTGGCCCTTGCTCCAGGAACGAGCGCACCGCGCCCTTGAGATCGTCGGTGGCGAAGAGGTCGCCGGCCAGTTCCGGAACTCTGGCGTCGGCGGCGCGCGCACCGCCGTCCTCACGCACAGCTCGCACGATCGCCTTGGTAGCCGCGTGGGCGCGGGTGGGGCCCTCGGCGAGCTTGCGCGCGAAGGCCCGCGCGGCGTCATCGAAGCCTTCGTCGGGCAGCACGCGATTGACCACGTTCCAGCGCTCCAGTGTGGCGGCGTCATACAGCTCGCCGGTCATCACGAACTCGCGCGCCCGCGCTGGCCCCGCGCGCTCGGCCAAACGCTGGGTGCCGCCCATCGCGGGCGTCAAGCCCACAACGGTCTCCACCAGCCCAAAGCGCGCTGAGGCGGCAGCCAGCAGCAGATCGCAGCCGAGTGAGAACTCGAAGGCCGCCGTCAGGCACAGGCCGTGGGCCGCGAACACGGTAGGCAGGGGCAGCTCCTCAACGCGGTGCACGAGCCTCAGCAGACGCTCCCATAACTCTGCCCCGCGCTCGCGCGTGAGCCCGTCGAACTCGTGCACATCCACGCCACCGCTGACCACGCGGCCCTCGGCGCGCACCAGCAGTCCCCTTGGGGGCTCAGCGGTGAGCGTGTCTACGGCCGCGATCAACTCGCTGATCAGCTCGTGCTCGAAGAGGTTCAGCGGCGGGCTGTCCAGTGTCAGCACTGCCAGCGGCCCTTCATGTTCCAGGCGCACCTTGCTCATGCGCGTGAGTCGGGGCTGGGGTGGGGGGTGGTGGATGGTCTCATCTCCTAGCGCAAGCCTACCTGCGCGTCCGCTCGGAAGATTGCGGGCGTTGCCGGAGTCATTGCTGAACAGCGCTCTATGCCTGCCCGGAGTATGCTCGGGCGAGGTTCACACCATGCGACAAGTTGGAGGTTGGCGATGAACAGTTTCCTTGGCATCCGCGGCACGGCAGCGACTGCCCTACTGGCGGCGGGCGTGCTGGCTGCAGGCTGCGGCAGCTCCAGCAGTTCAAGCACCAGCAGCACTACAGAATCGAGCGCCGCGGCGCCGGCCACCACTTCAACTGCCGCTACGTCCTCAGCGGCTGCTCCTGCCCCCAGTGGGGCCGCGCAGGTCGTCAAGCTGGCGGCTGACCCCAGCGGTGGTCTCAGCTACAACACCACCACGCTGACAGCTCATCCGGGCAAGGTGACGATCGAATTCACCAACATGGCCTCGATCGAACACAATGTCACAGTGTCCTCCAGCTCCGGCTCGGATCTTGGCGCCACACCCACCTTCAGTGGGGGAACCAAGCCGCTCACCCTGGATCTGAAGGCCGGCACCTACACGTTCTTCTGCTCCGTTCCCGGCCACCGCCAGGCCGGTATGCAGGGCACGCTTACTGTGCAGTAGTCAGTCCGGGTTCGGCATGTGTGTGGCAGGCGTGGGCGCCTCGGCGCCGCGCTAGCCACCACAGGGCCGCGAAGACTCCCGTGGCAAGGACGTTGAGTGCCAGCTTGTAGTCCAACTGCACGCTGCCGAAGATGTCCTCCTGCGAGGGTCGCGGCCCGGTGGGAATCAGGCCCAGGGCGCTGAAGAGGCCATCCACGATCAGCGCGGCGAGGATCATCGTTAGCAGCATCAACGCCACGATCCGCATCGCGTACTCGCCGCCGTAGTACTTGCGGTAGATCGCGATGATCGGCAACACGATGAGGTCGGCGAAGATGAACGCCATCACGCCGGCGAACGAGATCCCGCCGGACCACAGCACGGCTGCCAGCGGCACATTGCCCACCGAGCAGACGAAGCTCAGCACGGCGATCAGTGGTCCTACGAGCACGTTCTTCGAGCGTCGCCAGTACGCCACCCGTGTGCTCCAGGAACAGGCCGTTGAAGAAATCGTTGCCGAGCTGCGCCACGAACCCCGCCAGCACGAATCCGGCCGATATCTCCTTCCACAGCATGTGCCAGTCCCCCTGGAAGTTCTGGGCCACATCGGTCCATGCCGAGGCGGACGTGAGGCGTGATCGCAGTGGCATCTGCTCCCCGGCCGTGTGATGCACGTGCCCGGTGTCGGCCGCTATGGCGTGCTCGCGTGCCTGCGCCTCCAACTGCTTGGACACGAATGCTCGCAATCCCAGCGTCATCAGCACGATCATCACGAGGCCGCCGATGTACTCCGCCAGCGTGAACTGCCACCCGAGCAGCACCCATAACACCAGCCCCAGCTCCCACACCAGATTTGTGGAAGCGAACTGGAAGGCCAGTGCTGAAGCTGCTGAAGCGCCCTTCTGGAACAGGCTCTTGGCGATCGCCACCGCTGCGTAGGAGCACGACGAGGATGCTGCTCCGAGGCCGGTAGCGCGTGCTACTGCCCCCGCGCCTGCACCTGATAGCGCGCGCTCGATGCGCTCGCGGGGGACCCACGCCTGCACCACGGCGCTGATCGCGAAGCCCAGCACGAGCGCCCACCAGACCTGCCACGCCATCAGAAAGGAGTCCTTCAGGCCGTGCCAAAGGACTTCGAGGACGTTCCGTCATAGGGGGATGGTAGGCGGCTCGTGAGGTGCGCCTATGTAGGTCCCGTGGCGGCTGATGCGGTGGTCGAGTCCCATGGAGCCGGGGTCGCCGCTGCCGCGGCCGCCTGGCGCGCGCCGAAGGCACCCAGCGCGCCGGCGAGCAGGGCGGCGAGCGCCCAGCCGGAGCCGGAGCGTTGGCCGCGTGCTGCGTCAAGCGATAGCTTGCCCGGTCCGACCTCAACGAGCGCGATCGCCGCGGCGATGAGCACTACGTTGTACTCGTAGCCGCCATTGCTTATCCAGGGACCGTTCTTGCCGTGCACGGTGTCGATCGCAGTCAGCATCGTCGCCGTCAGGACCGAGGCGGCAAGCGGCGTCGCGAGCCCGGTCGCAAGTAGCGCTCCGCCACCGGCCTCAGCCGCGCCGGCCGCGATCGCGTTGGGTCGACCGGGGCACAGGCCAAGCTGCTCGAAGCTCTGCGCGGTCGCATCCAGGCCGTTGCCACCGAACCAGCCGAACAGCTTCTGGGTCCCATGTCCTACGAAGAAACCGCCAACGGCCAGACGCAACAGCAGTCGTCCAATCTTCATCTCTGTGCCTTTCTCAAAATCTGCTTGGTTTTTATACGCTGAAGCTGTGGCGTCATATCCTGAATCTATGGCGTTATAGGCTGGACCTAAGGCGCCGCCGGGACGACAACGACGGGGGCGTCGCGCACCGGCAGTTCGCTGGTCTGGAAGGTCGCCCCTGGTAGCCGCTCCACGTGAGCCGAGAGCTCAAGAAACGCGTCTGCGGTCTCGAGGAATCCGATGCGCGGCGTGCGGTAGTGCATCGGAACTACCCAGCGCGGGTGCAAGTCGCTCAACGATCGTCTGGGCCTGGTCGGCTCCGATCGTGGGACCGCCGCCGACTGGGATGATGAGCAACTCGATACGGCCGATCGCGGCAGCCTGCTCCTCGCGCAGCGTGCGCTGGCCGAAGTCGCCGAAGTGACACAGCGCAGGTCCTCGAGCGCGAACACGAAGATCGTGTTGGGTCCTCGTTCTGTGTCCGGCCGCCTCGTCGTGCTCGGAGGCGATCGCCGTCACCTCGCCGAGCGGTGACTCCAGGCGGCCGGCGGTCGAACGCAGGATCATCGGGTCGCCGCCGATCGCCTCCACGCCGTTGTGGTCGAAGTGCTCGTGGGTCACGAGCAGCAGATCGGCCTGAACGCCGTTGATCGGCGGATAGTCGAACTGCAGTCCGCGACCGGTCATCGGCGAGAGATCCGCCGAACGGGTCGATCGCGACCGTCTCCGGGCGACGTGCTGAGGCGAAACGCCGACTGGCCGTACCACTCAATCTGCATGCTGCTCCTCTCCGGGTGGAGACTCGGTGCTGGTGTTCCCGGAGGCGCTGGCGAAATCCTTGATTCGCGCTGCGCGGATGTCCTCGGCGCCGGGCCTGCTCGACGTGGTGGTAGCTTGCCCGCCCCGCATCAGCGACGCCGCGGCGGCGATCAGACAGGCGACGATCGCGAACGCGAATGCCTCGTGCAGGCCGCTGCGAAACGGCGCCGAGATCAGATGCGGGAAGAACGTGCGGCCGGTGAGCGTCGCCTGGTTAGCGGCTGACAGCGAGGCGAGCACGTGGGGGCCCGAGCAGGTGCTGGATCGGGTTGTAGCCGAGGAAGGCGGCGAACAGGATCGATACCGGCGGCAGCTGCCCGACGCGATGCGCCGTGGCGTTGGCGACGCCGTGCGCCTGTAGTCCCGCGGTCATCGTGTGCGGCAGGCTCGCGGCCAGCCCGAGGATCATCAGCGTGAAGAAGATCCCGATCGAGAGCACCTGCGCGGAGTTCTGGAAGGTCTGGTTCATGCCTCCGCCCGCGCCGCGGTCCGCGGGCGGCAGGCTGTTCATCACCGCCGCGCGATTAGGGGAGGCGAACATGCCCATCGAGATACCGTTGAGAGCGAGAATGAGCGCGAACAGCGCGAAGGGGAAGTTCGTCGGCAGCAGGATCAACAGGAAGAAGCTCAGCGCGGCGCCGAGCATCCCTCCGGTCGCAAACCAGCGCGCGCCGAAGCGGTCGGATAGATATCCAGAGGTTGGGCCGGCGAGCAGCAGCCCGAGCGTGAGCGGCAGCATGTAGATGCCGGCCCACAGCGGTGTTTCGGTGAAGTCGTAACCGTGCTGGGGCAGCCAGATGCCCTGCAGCCAGATGATCAACATGAACAGCAGCCCGCCGCGGGCAACTGCCGAGAGGAACGTTGAGAGCGTTCCGAAGGTGAAGGCGCGGATGCGAAACAGAGGTAGCCGGAACATCGGCTCCGGTGCCCGTCGCTCGATCGCGGCGAACGCCAGGAGTGATGCCGCTCCGGCGAGCAGCAGGATGAGCACCCGCGGGCTGCTCCAACCTGTGGCATGAGCTCCGTAGGGCCGGATGCCGTAGGTGACCGAAACCATGATCAGGATCAGCCCGAGCGCGAAGGTGCAGTTGCCCCACCAGTCCACGTGCGCGGGCCTTGGCGTGGAGCGCTCCTCAAGCTTCAAATATGCCCACACGGTGCCGAAGAGCCCGACCGGCACCGAGATCAAGAACACCAGGCGCCAGTCGATCGGGGCCAGGATGCCCCCGAGTACCAGCCCGATGAACATCCCGCTGACGCCGACGATGTTGTTGATGCCCAGCGCCATGCCACGCTGGTTGGTGGGGAAGGCATCGGTGAGAATCGCTGCGGCGTTGGCCAGTAGGAACGCGGCGCCGACTCCCTGCACGATGCGGAACGCGATCAGGTAGATCGCACCAGAAGGCCCCGTCATCCAGTCCACCGTCAGTGCCAGTGAAGCCAGCGTGTAGATGACGAAGCCAAGGTTGTACATTCGCACCCGTCCGAACATGTCTCCGAGGCGTCCAAAGCTCACGATCAACACGCTCGTCACGACCAAGAAGCCGAGGATCATCCACAGCAGGTAGAAGCTGTTAGCCGGCACCAGTGGGTCGAGATGGATGCCGCGGAAGATGTCGGGCATCGCGATCAGCGTGATCGAGCCGTCCAGTGTCGCCAGCAGCACACCTAGGGTGACATTTGACAGCGCAATCCACTTGTAGCGATCCGTGGCGGGCGTGGCAGGCATCGTGGGTGGGCCGCCGTTTGTTGCTGGCTCCTTCGCCATCAGGCTTGTATCGACGCTTGTCTTTGCGCTCACCGCCTACATTATACAGGTAACCTGTACAGCTTACCTGTGTTCTAGCTATATATAGTCTCGTGGTCTATGTCTGTCGACGTCTCCCTCATCGCCAGTGAGCTGCGGGTAGTGCTTGGCCAGCTGATGCGGCGGCTCCGCGCCGAGCATCGCTTCTCGCTGGCGCACGGCGCCGTGCTCGGACGCCTCGACCGCGAAGGGCCCATAGGCACCAGTGATCTGGCCGCTGCTGAACGCGTCCGCCCGCAGTCGATGGCTCAGACCGTCAGCGAACTCGAGACTGACGGGCTGATCAGCCGCCGGCCCGATCCTGCTGACGGGCGCCGTGCCTTACTTGAACTCACCGACCAGGGACGACAGACGCTTCAAGCGGAGCGCCAACAGCGCGAGGGCTGGCTCATACAGGCAATCGCTGAGGGCTTCTCCGAGCAGGAGCAGAAGGCGCTCGCCCAGGCGGTCCCGCTGCTCACGCGCCTGGCTGACTCTTGAGCTAGATCCTCATGAACGCGAAAAGCCCCGCATAGCGAGGCTTTTCTGAGAGCGGATGAAGGGACTCGAACCCTCGACCTTCTGCATGGCAAGCAGACGCTCTAGCCAACTGAGCTACATCCGCGCGGGGGCGTAACTATAGACGGAACCTATCGACGGAACCACTCACAGCCATCCGCCGATCGCGCGACCCAGTGCCACTGCCAAGACCCCCAGCACGATGCTCACGATGACGTTCGCCACGGCCATCCACTTCTGGCCCTCGGCGCCGAGGCGATGGGTCTCGAGCATCCAGGTGGAGAAGGTCGTGTAGGAGCCGATGGTGGCTGCTCCCACCAGCACCAGGGCATTGCCTGACAGGGCCACGCCGGCGACCAGCCCCAGCAGCAACGCTCCGCTGAGGTTGACGACCAGCGTGCCTAGAGGGAAGGGGGAGGAGATGTGGGCCGCGATCCATCCACCCACAAGGAAGCGGCTCACCGCGGCCACGCTCCCCAAGGCCGCCACGGCGACCCACGTCACCGCTGTCATGCCACCACCGGCGCAGGCCGCACAATGGCCGTCGCGAGCGACACCAGCAGGTACCCACACACCACGCTGCTCACGACATATGCGAGGGCCAGCCCGTCGTGATGGCGATCGATCATGCGCAGCACCTCCAGCTGCATCGTGGAGAAGGTGGTGAAGGTGCCGCATAGGCCGGTGGCCAGCAGCGGGTGATGCAGCGTTGAAAGCGGACGGTGCCGCTGCAGGTAGGTGATCAGAAAGCCCAGCGCGAAAGTGCCCGCGAGGTTGATCGCAAACGTCACCCACGGCCAGCTGCCGGGCGTGGGGGGGAATGCCTGGCTCAGTCCGACGCGACTGAGCGCACCCACCGCGCCGCCGAGCGCGATCGCGCCCAGCTCCAGGCGGTCAATACGCGGATGACGGTCAACCACGGGCAGATGACGGTCAACGGGCGGATAGCGGTCAACAGGCGGATAACCATCCTTCATGACCGCGCCACCCTATCCGCCTGATGGGACCTCTGGGTCAACCTCGCGGCAAGTATCTCCCACCGTCCCCCCGCACCAGCGCGCCAGTCAGCTCCAGCTCGGCCAAGGCCACGATCGTCTCCTCGGCATCGTGCCCGGCCGCGGCGAGTTTGGCGAGCGTGTCGTGTCCGCTGCCAACCTGCGCCAGGACCTCTCGCAGTGATGGTGTCAGGGGGATCTTCTTTGCGGGGGCTTGTTTGATGCCTACGCCGTAGAGGGCATCGAGCGCGTCCTGGGGACCTCGGATCAGACGCGCGCCGGCAGCCAGGAGTGCATGGGGACCTTGGGACGCGGGTGAGCTCACGCGCCCGGGGACCGCCGCGACGGTCCTGCCCAGAACTTCGGCCAAGCGGGCCGGGGCGAGCGCCGTAGGGTTCTCCTCGGCCTCCACGAGGATCACCATCTGCGCCATCCCCACGACGATCCTGGTGCGGGCAAGGTGAGACCAGCGCTGTATGCCGCGGCCCCACGGCTGCTCGGACACGACGCAACCAACGTCTCCGATGCGCTTGTGCAGGGCTCGGCGAGACGCCGGATAGCAGACGTTGGCGCCGCCGGGCATGACTGTGACAGTCGGGCCATCTACCTCAAGGGCGCCTAGGTGCGCGGCGGCCGCGATGCCATCGGCGAGGGCGCCGAGGACGGTCACACCACTGGCGGCCAGACCCCGCGCCAGCCCGCGGGTCGTCTCCATCCCATAATCGGTCGCCTTGTGCGAGCCCACGATTGCGACCGCCGGCTGACCCAGCAGGCGCTCCAGGCGCTCAGGGCCACCCACCACATGGAGCACGCGCGGGGCGCCTCGCATCTGCGCCAGGGCAACTGGGAAGCGGGGGTCGTGGCGGCACACCTCCGCGCGCGAGGGCTCGGTGCTCATGCCACGCGCCGGCTTTGCAGCGTCGCCTCCGCGCGCCAGCCCAGCGCCTCCGCGAGGTGCTGCTCACCGGTGTGTCTGCTGCCTTCGAGGTCGGCCACCGTGCGTGCCACGCGCAGTAGGCGATGCTGCCCGCGGGCGCTCAGCTCGCCGCGCTCCTGCACATTGCGCAGCATCCGCAAGCCACTCTCATCCAATGCCACGTGACGGCGCAGCATGTGCACGTCCATCTGGGCATTGGCCGTCACGCCGTCGTCCTTCAATCTCGCTGCCTGGCGCTGGCGCGCGCCGAGCACCTGTTCGCGGGCGTTCTGAGAGCTCGTCACGGGCGCAGCGCGCAGCTCGCTCGCACTGGGACGCTCGACGGGGGCAAGCAGATCGATGCGATCCAGCAGCGGGCCGCTCAGCTTGCGGCGATGACGAGCGAGGTCGGCTTCGGTGCAGCGGCAGCGTTCGCCTTCTCCCAGATAGCCGCAAGGGCAAGGATTGGTTGCCGCCACCAGCATCAGCCTTGCCGGATACACCGCCGAGTGCTGGGCTCTCACGATCGCCACCCGGCCGTCCTCCAGCGGCTGGCGCAGGGCCTCCAGGGCGCTGCGCGAGAACTCCGAGAGCTCGTCCAAGAAAAGCACGCCGTTGTGGGCCAGCACCACCTCGCCCACCCAGCCTCGTCCGGCGCCACCGATCAAGCCGGCGGTGGTGACCGAGTGGTGGGGGGAGCGAAATGGGCGGCGCCGCACCAGCTCCTCACTGTGCAGGCTGCCGGTGATGCTGTGGATTCTGGTCACCTCGATTGCCTCGCTGCTGCTCAGCGGCGGCAGAATCGAGGGCAGCCTTTGCGCCAGCATCGTCTTGCCCGTCCCCGGGGGCCCGCTCAGCAGCATGTTGTGTGCGCCGGCCGCCGCCACCAGCAGTGCTCGCACCGCTTGGCGCTGTCCGCGCACGTCACCGAGATCCTGCTCCCACTCTTCGCCCAGCTCGCTGCGCCCCGCGCGCTGTGACGCCGACGCCGGGGTAACCGCATCGCCGGGGCCGCCATTGAGTACCCGCACCACGCTTTGCAGGCAGCGCGCGGCCACCACTCCTAACCCCTCCACCAAGCCCGCCTCGCGCGCTCGCTCTGGCGTCAGCACCAGGGCGTGAAGCCCAGCTTCGCGCGTCGCCTGAGCGATCGCCAGCGAGCCGTGGCAGGGTCTGACCTCACCATCCAGCGACAGCTCGCCGAACAGCGCATGACTTGCAAGTCGCTCATTGGAGATCTGGCCGCTTGCCGCCAGCACCGCGCAGGCCAGGGCCAGGTCGAAACCGGGGCCCGCCTTGGGCACGTCGCCGGGGGCCAGGTTCGCGGTGATTCGTCGCGCCGGGAATTCGTAGCCTGAGTTGAGGATCGCCGCCTGCACACGGTCGCGCGCCTCGCGTACTGCCGCGTTGGCTAAACCGACGATCGCGAAATTGGGCAGCCCGCCGCGGATATCGACCTCAACGGTCACCTGTCGCGTCTGGAGCCCTTCGATCGTGAACGTCTGCGCGCGAGCCAGCATGGCCTCTCCGTCTCTTGAAGTAGTTGCAAGAGACGGTCAGGCTAAGCCGCGCTGGCGATGGGACTCTCGGGCGGCCCACCCGAGAGCGCCCGAGAGATTTCTACAAGCCGTCGGGGTGGCGCACGACGTAGCCGGCCGTCGAGGTCATCGAGCTCGACCAGCGCGTCCCCGTCTCAGCCTGCGCCACGGTGTCAAAGCGCCGTCCGTCGATCACCATGAAGGCATGTTCGGCATTCGCGTAGATCGTGATGTGACTGCCCGGACCCGCTTCACCGTAGGACTCAAGCGCGCTTGAGTCCTCAGGAGAGCTCAGCAGGCCGCCGCCGTGCAGTGCGTAGGACACCGATCCCGAGCAGTCATAGCCAGTCGACTGGAATGAGCCGTGGCCGCCGCCGAACACATAGGGCCGCGTGGCGATTTCATCGGCAGCGGCGATCACGCGCGCCACCGTGCCTTCGCCCGCGCTGCTGCTTGAGCCGCTTGAGGACCCGCTGCTGTGAGCGTGAGGGGGGTGCAGAGTGCTCTGGCCGCTGATACCCAGCGCGCTCCAAGTGGCCGGGCCGACGACGCCGTCCACGTGCAGACCCTCGCTGGCCTGCAGGTGACGCACGGCCGCCTCGGTTTCCGGCCCAAAAGTACCGTCGGCCTGCAAGTGCAGCGCCTGCTGCAAGCGAGCTACCGGACTGCCGCCGCCGGCTTCCGCGCCGGCATTGCCAGCGGCGTCGGCTGCGCGTGCCCGCGCCGCCGCGTGCCGATGGTGGACATGATGGTGCTCAGCAGGGAGTGCGGAGGCGGGCGGTTCGAGCATTTCATGGCTGCTCACCCCGACGGCCTTCCAGGTGGCCGGGCCAACGACGCCGTCGACGTTCAGGCCCTCGCTGGCCTGCAGGTGACGGATGGCTGCCTCGGTTTCGGGCCCGAATTCCCCGTCGACGTGTACGTGCAAACGCTGCTGCAGACGGACCACTGGATCGGCCGTGCTCGGCGTCTTGCTCGACTGCGCGGCTTCCTCGCCCGGCTGTGAGGCTGCCGCGACGGCGTCCTGTGCGGGCTGGGCAACCTGTGCGGCGCTCGCGGTGGCCTCGACTGCGGTGCCCCCCTCGACGGCCGTGCCCGCGGTGCCCTTGTTTGAGCTTTCGCTGAGCTGATCCAGCACATCCGCGCTTGAGATCACCGGGGGAGCATTCTTCGCCAGGGCGCCGCTCGTGGCGGGTCCGACCACACCATCTACCACCAGGCCGCGACTGCCCTGGAACTGCTTGACGGCTGCTTCAGTCTGAGGGCCGAAGATGCCGTCGACGGCAATCCCCAGCGCGGCCTGCAGCAGACGCACTTGGCGTCCTTCGCTGCCGCTGCTCAGAACGATCGTGTGTTCTGTGGTCGTCGGCGGCATCGGCGCGGAGGGGAGGTTTGCGCTGGATGTAGCGCTGGCGTCTGCCAACCCCGAAGCGGGCCCGGCGGTAAGCGCGGCGAGCGCTCCCAGCGAGATGCGCTTAGCGCGCGAAGTGGCCGGCACGAAGCGCAGCTCCGCCGCGTTGCGGCGTGCTCGCGAGCGCCCCAAGGACAACTCCCAGGGTTCGTTATTTGAAAGGTCCCGGCGCAGCCGGTTGCGGGCCTCGATCAGCGAAGGCATCGAGGAGGTCAAGGGCCTGCGTCCACCGGTGGCGCGCTGACGACGCGACTGTGAGCGCTCCAAAGAAGCGTCCCACAACTCGAGCGCAGCAAGATCTCGCGGGAATCCCGACATGCGTATAGCGTCCTTTCAAATGTTGCTGGGCGCCTACGGGGTTAGCTGTCGGGCTCGCGTATATACGCTACGCCACAGGAGTGGCGATTCGCCCCCGCCGCCTCAGAAAGGTGGCATTTGGGTCCCCCGCTCCTTCGCCCCGTGGGGAGAAGGACTCGGCACGAACAGGTGGGACCGTACCAGGTCCAATTGCAATTTGCATCACATTGGCAGGAGTGCAAGGTTTCTTGCCGACGACTCGGAGGCTGCGCATGAGGCGCACAGGGGATAGGTGCGGTGATAAGTTCGATTATGGATGGACCCTGATTCCACGCCAAAGTCAACGCCCACATCCGGGTCAACGCCCCCATCAGGGCTGCCCACGCCCGAGCCTCCCACGCCGCCACGCCGGGGTTTTGACGCGCGTGTGTTGATAGCGCTCGTCGCGATCCTCGTGATCGCCGGGGGCGTGGCGGTCGTGACGCAAGGCAGCAGCAACAAGCAGCAGTTACCAGGCAATGTCAGCAGTGCCAGCTCATCGAGCTTCATTGGCTCGGTCGCCTCGCCGCTGAAGCCCGCCCCGCCGTTGCAGCTTCATAACTACCTAGGCAACGCCGTCAACATCGCCAGCTACCGAGGCAAGGCGGTGCTGGTGACTTTCCTCTATACCAACTGCCCTGATGTCTGTCCTCTGATCACGGCCAACCTGCGCGTGGCCCTGAGCATGATGAGCCCTCAGCAGGCTGCCAAGACACAGATCATCGCCGTATCGGTGGACCCCCGAGGGGATACGCCCAAGGCCGTCGCGGCTTTCCTCAAGCGTCACGAGATGACCGGCCGCATGCAATACCTCATCGGCTCGGCCCATGAATTGGCCCATGTGTGGCAGGAATGGAACGTCGGCTCCGAACAGGACGCGCAGCAGCCTCAGCTGGTCAACCACTCGGGCCTGGTCTACGGCATCGACGCCAGCGGCAAGCTGACCACGCTGTATGCCGCGAACTTCAAGCCCAGCGACATCGCGCACGACGCGCCGCTGCTGAGCGCCCAGTAGCTCAAGCTTTGGCTCTCCCGAGCCGATAGAGCGGAGTGTCAACACTGGAGAGCCACTCGATGAGCGACCTTAGCGCCGGGAGTGTGGCGCTGTCGGTCTTGCGCACACTCCCACTGACATCGACGCTCGTCTTCGACGACGAGCTTCGCTTCGTGCTTGCCGCCGGGCAGGCACTCGAATGCTTTGGATCGGGCGATCTCGACCTGGAGGGTCAGTTGGCGGCCGAGGTGCTGCCGGTCGAGCGCTGGGAGATCTACGAGCCGCTCTTCAAGGCGGCCCTGCGCGGGGAGACCCGCAACCTGGAGATCTGGTCGATTGGCGAAACCCACTGCTACCAGGTCGAGGTCAGCCCCCTGTGTGGCGAACTGGGGGAGATCCTCGGCGGCACCGCGATCTTCCGCGACATCACACCGCGCAAGCACGCCGAGGAGGCACGCCGCCACGCGCAGGAGCGCTTCGAGCTGGTCTTCGAGCAGGCGCCGATCGGCATGGCGCTGCTGACCCCCGACGGGCGCTGGGTGCGCGTCAACCAGGCGCTTCTGAAGATCACTGGCTACAGCTCGGACGAGCTGCTGCGCAAGACCTTCCACGAGATCACGCATCCCGACGATCTGTCCTTGGACACCGAGCACATGCGGCGGCTACTGATGGGGGAGATCCGCGACTACCAGATGGAGAAGCGCTACCACCACGCGCAGGGGCATGTCATCTCAGCAATGCTGTCTGTGTCTTTGGTGCGCGACCTGCAAGGCAAGCCCCTGCATCTGGTCGCCCAGATCCAGGACATCACCGAACGCAAGCTGATGGAGGAGCGCCTGCGCCACCTCGCTGAGCACGATGCGCTGACGGGCATCCGTAATCGCCGACTGCTTGAGCACGAACTCAGGCAGCAGGTGCAGCGCTGCCAGCGCTACGGCGAGCAGGCGGCGCTGCTGGTGATCGATCTGGATGACTTCAAGCAGGTCAACGATCTCCACGGCCACAAGACCGGCGACGATCTCTTGAAGGCGGTTGCCCACGAGCTGGAACTGCGCCTGCGCGGCACCGACCTCGTGGCACGCCTCGGTGGCGATGAGTTCGCCGTGCTGCTGCCGGGCACCAGCGCGGAGGCAGCGCAGCGTGTGGCCAAGGATCTCGCGCGGGTGATCGGCGACTGTTGCGTCACCGTTGCCGACCAGCGGATAGCGACGACCGCCAGTGTCGGCGTCGGTGTGATCGACCGCGATACCTCAAGCCACGAGAACGTCCTGATCGAAGCCGACCGGGCGATGTACTCGGCCAAGGACGCCCGCCACGGGGTTCTGTTCGGGCACGGGGCTGGCGCTAACGCCTCAATCACGCTGCGGACAGCCCCGAATACCCTGTAGCCGCTGCGGCGCGGGCTGGAAAAAGGGGAGGAGGACCCCCGGAGGGGGTCCTGTGTGGGCCGCGTTGTGCGTGTGCTGTCGCGCAGTGCGTTTGCGCGGAGAGCGCATAGGCTGCCCTCGCCATGACCTTCGGAACGCTCGTCGTGATCGTGCTAGCCGGGTTGGGCGGCCCACTGCTGGGCGTCGGTGGACGCCGCTTCGTGCCGGTCGTGATCGGCGAGATCCTGGCCGGCATCGTCGTTGGCAAGACCGGCCTTGACATCGTGCATCCGGCCAATCCGACCGTCGCGTTCCTCGCTCAGATCGGTTTCGCGATGCTGATGCTGACCGTCGGCATGCACCTGCCGTTGCGCGATCCGCGCCTGGCCGCCTCGTTGCGTGGCGGCGCGCTGCTGGCGGCGATCGTGGCCGTGCTGGCGCTGCCGGCTGGTATCGCCGCCGCTGCAGTGGCAGGTACCTCACACGCCGCCATCTATGCCGTGGTGCTCGCCTCGGGGTCGGCCGCGGTGTTGCTGCCGGCGCTCCAGGAGGCCGACGCCGTGGGGCCGGGCGCGCTGACGGCGATGGCGTGGGTGACCGTCGCGGATGTAGTGACGATCCTCTCCGTCCCGATCGTGCTTGAGCCCAGCCGCGCGGGTCATGCGGTGCTTGGAGGTGTGCTCGTGGCTGGAGCGGTGCTGGTGATGCTCGGCATTGCGCGGCAACTGGCCGGCAGCGAGCGGGTACAGAAGGTGCGTCATCTCTCCAAGCAGCGTCACTGGGCGCTTGACCTGCGGCTGTCGCTGCTGGTCCTGTTCTTCCTCGCCTGGCTCGCCCAGAAGAGCGGCACCAGCGTTCTCGTGGCGGGCTTTGGCGCGGGCTTGATGGTCGCACTTATCGGCGGTCCCAAGCGACTCTCGACACAGGTGCGAGGCATCGCGGAGGGGTTCTTCATCCCGCTGTACTTCGTCGTGCTCGGGGCTCAGCTCGACCTCAGCGGGCTGGTCGAAGACCCCGCGATGCTGGCGCTCACAGGGATGCTCGTCGTGCTGAACGTGGCCATTCACCTAGTCGCCGTCGTGGTGACCCGTCGAGAGCTGCGCGTCGGCTTGGCTGCCAGCGCGCAGCTCGGTGTGCCCGCCGCGGTCGCCTCGCTGGGACTGGCCGAGGGCGTGCTCTCCAGCACCGTGGCCACGGCCATCGTCGCTGCCGCGGTGGTCAGCCTGGGTGTCTGCACGCTCGGCGTGGAGTCGCTGATCGGCAGCGAAGGCGCCGCATCTTCCTAATCATCCCTTGTGGATGATGTGGGAACACCTGTAGAACTGAAAGTATCCGCCACCGTTGGTAATTAGGCCCTCGAAACGAAACGAAAGTCCTCTATGGCTATGGCAGCAGCATCTACTTCGCGAACCGCTGCCGGTATGAGCGGCGACGCCAAGGCAGCAGACGTGCTCGTCGTCTTCGGTATCACCGGCGATCTCGCCAAGGTGATGACCTTTCACTCGCTCTATCGCCTTGAGCAGCGCGGGCTGCTGGCCTGTCCGATCGTGGGCGTCGCTGGCGACGATTGGACGATCGAGCAGTTGCGTGCGCGTGCGCGCAGCTCGATCGAGGAGTGCGGCGAGACGATCGACGAGCAGGTCTTCGAGCGCTTCTTCTCACGACTGTCCTATCTGAGCGGCAACTTCGCCGACCCCGGCACATATCAGCGTCTGGCGCAGGCGATCGGCGAGGCGAGCAGTCCGGTCTTCTATCTGGAGATTCCCCCGTCGCTCTTCGGCATGACGATCAAGGGACTGGCCGATGCCGGCTTGACCAAGCACGCCCGCGTGGTGGTGGAGAAGCCCTTCGGCCACGATCTCGCTTCGGCACGCGAGCTCACTGCCGAAGTTCACCAGCACCTAGATGAGTCCCAGCTGTACCGGATCGATCACTTCCTGGGCAAGATGGGCACCGACGAGCTGCTGTATCTGCGCTTTGCCAACACGATGATCGAGTCGGTCTGGAATCGCAACTACATATCGTGCGTGCAGATCACGATGGCCGAGAGCTTCGGCGTCGATGATCGAGGGCACTTCTACGATCCCGTTGGCGCCTTGCGCGATGTGGTCGTCAACCACCTGATGCAGGTTGTGGCCGTGGCCGCGATGGAGGCTCCGGCGGGCAACGAGGCGCGCACCTTGAAGGACGCTAAGTACGCCGTGTTCCGCGCGACCGAGACGGCCGATCCGGCGCACTACGTGCGCGGGCAGTACGAGGGCTATTTGGATGTCGACGGGGTTGCCAAGGACTCAACCACGGAGACCTACGCCGCGATGTGCCTGCATATCGATAACTGGCGCTGGTCGGGCGTGCCGTGGTTCATCCGCACCGGCAAGAAGCTGCCGGTCACGCAGACCGAGCTGCGCGTCGTCTTCAAGCACCCCCCGCGCTTGGGCTTCATGGAGCACGGGCATCGCCGCCCGGAAGCCGACCAGTTCGTGGTCAAGCTCGATCCTTCGACCGGCACGCAGTTGACGCTGGATGCGCATCGGGCTGATAAGGGCGGTCCGCAGGCGATCACGCTTGACATGGAGTTCGCCGCTGAGGGTGGCGAGGCACCGACCCCTTACGAGGTGCTGCTGCTCGATGCGATGCGCGGTGACAGCTCGCGCTTCACACGCCAGGACAGCGTCGAGGAGACCTGGCGGATCATGCAGCCGCTGATCGATGCTCCTCCTCAGGTTCACTCCTATGCGCAGGGCTCCTGGGGACCCAAGGAGGGCGAGCGGTTAGTCGCCGGTCATGGCGCCTGGCACGGACCGTGGGTGACCAAATGAGCGACAAGGCATCGAAGAACGACGGCGCCCCGCAGCGTGACACCGCCCCACAGAGCGCCGCGGCGCCCTCGCCCTTTCCACCGATTGCCGACTACGCCTTTCTCTCCGACTGTCACACCGGCGCGCTGGTGGCGCCCGATGGGGCGATCGACTGGCTGTGCGTGCCGCGCTTTGATGCCCCGAGCGTGTTCGGCACGCTGCTCGATCGGCAGGCTGGTGCCTTCCGCTTCGCGCCGTTTGGCATCAATGTCCCCACGGCGCGCGTCTATGAGCCCGGCACGAACACGCTGCTGACCACCTGGAATACGCCCACCGGGTGGGTGATCGTGCGCGATGCCCTGACGATCGGGCCGCGGCGCGGTGAGGACCTCGTCACCCCGCACACGCGTCCTCCGACCGATGAGGACGCCGACCATCTGCTGGTGCGCGTGGCGATGTGCCTGGAGGGCGAGGTCGAGATGGAGCTGACCTGCGAACCGGTGTTTGACTACGGGCGCGTTCCCGCGCAGTGGTCGGTCTCCGAGGAAGGCCGCCAGGCCGATGCCAGCGGCGCGGAGGTCACGATCAGGCTGCAGACTGACATGTCTGTTGGGGTGGAGGGAGATTGGGTGAGAGCCCGTCACGTGCTCAAGAAAGGCGAGCAGATCTACTGTGCGCTCTCCTGGGCCGAGGAGCTCGTCGCCCCACAGAACGTCGACGAGGCCAATGCGCACCTTGCGCATACCAGTCACTACTGGCGCGCTTGGCTGGGCCGCGCACGTCTGCCCGATCATCGTTGGCGTGAACCGATCCAGCGCTCGGCGCTGGCGATCAAGGGTCTCACCTACATGCCCACCGGCGCGACCGTGGCCGCGCTCACCACCTCGCTGCCAGAGACGCCCGGAGGCGAGCGCAACTGGGACTACCGCTACACGTGGCTGCGCGACTCGACCTTCACTTTGCAGGCGTTGCATTACCTCAACCTCGACTGGGAGGCCGAGGAGTTCATGCAGTTCATCGCCGACCTTGAGCCCAACGGCGACGGGGCGCTACAGATCATGTACGGCATCGATGGGCGACGCGACCTGACCGAGTCAACGCGCGACGATCTCTCCGGCTATGCGGGCGCTCGGCCGGTGCGCATCGGCAATGGCGCCTTCGACCAGCGTCAGAACGATGTGTTCGGGGCGGCGCTGGACTCGATCCTGCTGCACACCCGTCGCAGCGAACGGCTGCCACGGCGGCTGTGGCCGATCGTGCAGGCGCAGGCCAAATGTGCGACGGCGGTCTGGCGCGAGCCCGACCAGGGCATCTGGGAGGCGCGTGGCGAGCCCAAGCACTATGTCTCCTCGAAGCTGATGTGCTGGGTTGCGATGGATCGCGCGGCGAAGCTCGCGACGATGCGCGGCGACTCCGAGCATCACGCGGAGTGGCAGGCCACCTCGGAGGAGATCAGAGCCGACATCCTTGAGCACGGCGTTGATAGCCGCGGCGTGCTGCGCCAGCACTACGAAACCGACGCGCTCGATGCCTCGAATCTGCTGGCGGCGATCTTCGGGTTCCTGCCGGGCAACGATGAGCGCCTGCACGCGAGCGTGCTGGCGATCGCCGATGAGTTGACCGAGGAGGGCTTCGTGCTGCGCTATCGCACCGAAGAGACCGATGACGGTCTCTCGGGCAAGGAGGGGAGCTTTCTGATCTGCTCCTTCTGGCTTGTCTCGGCGCTGGCGGTTGTCGGCGAAGAGCAGCGCGCGCGGGACCTGATGGAACGGCTGCTGCGCGTCGCCTCACCGCTTGGCCTGTACGCGGAGGAGTTCGACACAAGCACGGGCCGGCACCTGGGGAATTTCCCACAGGCCTTCTCGCACCTGGCGCTGATCGAGGCGGCCTCGCGCATCATCCTGGCCGAGCGCCTCGCGGAGATCTCCTAGCGGTGGACAGCTATGACGTGATCATCATCGGCAGCGGCGCGGGCGGGGGCACGCTCGCACGGCACCTGGCGCCCTCGGGCAAGCGCATACTGCTGCTTGAGCGCGGCGACTGGCTGCCGCGCGAGCCGCAGAACTGGTCGGCCGGCGAGGTGTTTGTCGACAATCGATATGTCTCACCGGACACTTGGTACGACGGCGAGGGCAAGCCTTTCCAGCCGCAGGTGCACTACTACGTAGGTGGCGCCACCAAGCTGTATGGCGCGGCGCTGTATCGTATGCGCGCCGAGGACTTCGGAGAACTACGCCATCACGGTGGCATCTCGCCCGCGTGGCCGATCTCCTACGAGCAGATGGAGCCTTACTACACCAAGGCTGAGCAGCTCTACGAGGTGCATGGCGTGCGTGGCGAGGACCCAACTGAACCGCCGGCCAGCGCGCCCTACCCTTTCCCCGCGGTCTCGCACGAGCCGCGCATCCAGCAGCTCTCCGATGCCTTCGCGGCTGCCGGCCTGCATCCCTTCCACGCGCCTTGCGGAGTGCTGCTGCGCGAGGAGAACATGCCCTACAGCGCCTGCGTGCGCTGTTCCACCTGCGACGGCTTTCCGTGTCTCGTGCACGCCAAGTCCGACGCCGAGGTGCTGGGCGTGCGCCCGGCGCTTGAGCACTCCAACGTGACGCTGCTGTGCAACGCTACGGCGCTGGCGCTCAATACGAATCCGTCGGGCACCGTCGTCACCGAGGTGGTGGTCGAACGCGAAGGCGCGCGCGAGACGTATGCGGGGGACATCGTCGTGGTCTCCTGTGGCGCGGCCAACACCGCCAAGCTGCTGCTCAGCTCGGCCAACGACAAGCACCCGCGCGGGCTGGGCAACGCCTCCGACCAGCTCGGGCGCAATTACATGTTTCACGACAGCCAGGCGGTGCTGGCGCTCTCCAAGGAGCCCAACCCCACGGTCTTCCAGAAGACCTTGGGCGTTAACGACTACTACTTCGCGAGCAAGGAGTGGGAGTACCCGATGGGCAACATCCAGATGGTCGGCAAGTCGGTGGCCGAGATGTATCGCGGCGAGCAGCC
>CAVUOP010000001.1:0-853725 GCA_963743165.1 uncultured Solirubrobacterales bacterium | reverse complement strand
GGCGTGCGCGATGTTGTGGCGCCACCTGGCAGCGGTCCCGGGGCGTGTGAGGCGGCCACGCTGAGAGAGGCTCTGGCGCATGTGCTTCCCCTTGCGGACCGTGCTCGTCCGCGTGCCGCGGCGTAGCGCTGCCTACCTTGCGGACCGCGCTCGCTCGCGCGCCGCGGCATAGCCCTGCCTAATATGTCGAATCTGGACGCTTTGTCCAGTAACCACGCGGTAAATTGAGCCCCGATGCCGTAGAATGGGTAGTCGTGCCACCACGATCCGGGGAAGATTTCGACACTGAAGCAAGGCCAGAGCCCGGGTTGATGAAGGCACTGGAGATGGTTGCCCCTGGCACGGCTCTGCGCGAGGGGATCGAGAGCATCCTGGATGCCCGCACCGGCGGCCTGATCGTGATCGGCGACCCCGAGGAGCTTAGTTTCCTGAACTCGGGCGGCATCAAGCTCGATATCGATTACACGCCCGCTTTCCTCTATCAGGTGGCAAAGATGGATGGCGCGATCATCCTCAACACGAACGCCACCAAAATCGCGATGGCCAACGTGCAGCTGATGCCGGACCCCACGATCCTCTCGCACGAGACGGGCACCCGCCACCGCACCGCCGAGCGCGTCTCCAAGCAGACCGACGCGCTGGTGATCGCCGTCTCCCAGCGCCGCGAGGTGGTCTCGCTGTATGTCGATGGCGCCAAGTACATCCTCGAGGACATCCCTGTGGTGCTCGCCAAGGCCAACCAGGCACTGGCGACGCTCGACAAGTACCGCACACGCTTGGACCAGGTCTCAACGCGCCTTACTGCTCTGGAGTTCGAGGGTGGCGTCACCTTGCACGATGTCTTGACCGTGATGCAGCGCTCGGAGCTCGTCACGCGCATGGCCGTTGAGATCGAGCGCTACATCGTGGAGCTCGGCAGCGAGGGACGCCTGATCGAGATGCAGTTGGAGGAGACGATGGTCGGTGCCGCCGCCGAGAAGGCCGCGCTCGTGCACGACTACCTCGCCGAATACTCCGACGAAGGGTTCGCCTCGGCGCTCGATCAGGTCGGGCGTCTGCCCCATCAGGATTTACTCGACTTTGGCTGCCTGGCTGAGCTGCTGGGCTATGACCGCAAGCTCAACACCCTTGACTACTCAGTCTCGCCGCGCGGCTACCGCATTATGGGGCGCATCCCCAGACTGCCTAAGCTGGTGGTGGGTGAGATTGTCAAGGAGTTCGGCGGTCTCGATGAGTTGCTGGCCGCCACCGACGCCGAGCTTGAGGCGATCGAGGGGGTCGGAGAGATCCGTGCGAAGGACATCCGCGAGGGCCTTCGCCGGTTGCAGGAGATCAATCTCGTGGACCGCTATTTGCAGACATGAATCATGGCCGCCCCCGGCCGGCCGCAAACCAAGGAGGACACCATTCCCCAGACAATCGAAGATGAGCTAATCGTTGAGCTTGAGAGCACCCGCGAGGTCGAATACATCGAGTTCGAGTTGGGCGACCATGTCGTTTACCCCCATCACGGCGCCGGCAAGGTGCTCAAGAAGGAGGACATGGAGGTGCTCGGCGAATGCCGTGAGTACCTCACGATCAAGATCCTCCACAACGACATGACGGTCAAGGTCCCCACCGAAAATGCCGCGATTGCGGGGCTGCGTCGCGTGATCGATGAGGAAACCGTCAAGAAGGTCTTGGACGTACTCCGCGCTGACGTTTCGGAGATGCCCAAGAACTGGAACCGACGCTTCAAGCACAACCGCGACAAGATCAAGACGGGCGACATCTATGAGCTCGCCGAGGTCGTGCGCAACCTCTCTCTGCGCGAGAGCGAGAAGGGGCTCTCCACGGGAGAGAAGCAGATGTTCACCCGCGCCAAGAAGATCCTCGCCTCCGAGCTGATGTATGCGCTCGACAAGGACGAGGAAGAGGCCGAGAGCTACCTGGATGAGCTGCTCGCCACATCAGCTGCCGGCCAGATGGCTGTCGCTGCCAAGTAGTCACGCGGCTTGGCTGTTGCGCTGATTCTCGCCGCCGGACGCGGCGAGCGCCTGGGGGCTACGCGTCCCAAGGCGCTCGTCGAGCTGGCGGGCAGGCCGCTGCTTCAGTGGAGCCTTGACGCGCTGCGCGGGGTGGGCGCGATCGAGCGCATCGTTGTGGCGCTGCCGCCAGGCGTGGATGCACCCGAGGGAACCGTTGGTGTCGTTGGTGGCGCGGTGCGCTCGGAGTCAGTGCGCTTGGCGCTTGCCGCCGTGGATGGAGAGGATTCGGATCTGGTGCTGGTTCATGATGCTGCGCGGCCGCTGCTCAGCGCGGCATTGGTCGAGGACACGCTTGCGGCTGCTTTCCGCGACGGCGTCGATGGCGCTGTTGCGGCGGCCCCCGTCACGGACACGGTCAAGCGTGCCGGCGCCGATCGCGTGGTTACCGAGACGCTTGAGCGCTCAAGCCTGTGGGCCGTGCAGACACCGCAGGTCTTTCGCCGCGCCGCGCTGGAGCGGGCCTTGGACGTACCCGACGATGTGCTCGCCCAGGCCACTGACGATGCTTGGCTGATCGAGCGTGCGGGGGGAAGCGTCGTCGTCGTGCCCGCTCCCCGTGAGAATCTCAAAGTGACAACCCCGCTCGATCTCGCGCTTGCTGAGATGCTGATCGCCCGGCCTGCTTGAATCCGGCTCCACCATGCTCACCGATTACCACACGCATCTGCGCCCCGACGACCTCACCGC
Organism: uncultured Solirubrobacterales bacterium; assembly: GCA_963743165.1. GTDB lineage: Bacteria > Actinomycetota > Thermoleophilia > Solirubrobacterales > Solirubrobacteraceae > Palsa-744. The sequence continues at coordinate 851,011 of CAVUOP010000001.1, read as the reverse complement.
CACGGCGGATAAGCACTTCACCGCTGCCAACGCAGAGCGCTATCGCGAAGCTGCGGAGAAACGGGAGATCGGAGAGCTGGGGGTGTCCGAGCACGTCTACCGCTTCCGCCAGGCCTTAGAGGTGTGGCAGCACCCGCTGTGGCGCGAATATGCGCTTGACGATCTAGATGACTACTGCCGCTTCGTGCGCGAGGACACCGATCTGCGACTGGGTATCGAGGCCGACTTCGTGTCCGGTGCCGAGGATCGCATTGCCAATCTGCTTCAGGCCCGAGACTTCGACTACGTGGTGGGCTCGGTGCACTTTCTCCGCGACCAATCCCTAGACATGGAGGACTGGAGCGTGTGGGCGTCGACACGCAGCGCCGAGGACATCTGGAGGCGTTACTTCCAGACACTGGGGGAGGCTGCGCGCTCTGGCCTGTTCGACATCCTTGCCCACCCTGACCTCGTGAAGGTGTGGGGAGCCGAGCGCCCTCTGCCCGAGGGTGATCTGCGTCGCTACTACGAGCTTGCCATGGATGGCATCGCCGAGTCGGGCATCGCCATCGAGGTTTCCACTGCCGGCCTGCGCAAGCGCGCGCAGGAGATCTACCCTGCACCTGCCTTGCTTGAGATGTGCCTGGAAGCCGGCTGCCCCGTGGCGCTCTCCAGTGACGCCCACCGCCCCGAGGACATCGGCGCCGACTATGAGCAGGCGCTCGAGCTCTTGGCGAGCCTGGGGGTGGGAGAGCTCTGCGTCTTTGAGCATCGTCAGCGGCGCTCGGAGCCAATTGGGGCTGGTGTGCTGTGAGCCTCGCCGGCATTGGCTATGACTGCCATCGCTTTGCCCCTGGGCGCAAGCTCATCCTCGGTGGCGTGGAAATCCCCCATGAGCAGGGTCTGGATGGGCACTCCGACGCCGATGTCTTGATCCACGCTTTGATCGATGCCCTGCTCGGCGGAGCCGGGCTAGGAGACATCGGCGAGCACTTTCCCGACACCGATGAGCGCTACCGCGACGCCGACTCGCTCACCTTGCTGGAGACGGTCGTCACGACCGTCATTGCCGCCGGGCTTGAGATTGTCAACGTGGACTGCACCGTCATCATGGAGCAGCCCAAGCTCGCTCCGCACAAGCAGGCCATCCGTGAGGCATTGGCTCGGGCGCTGGGTCTTGCGCCCGCCCGCGTCAACGTCAAGGCCACCACAGGTGAGGGCATGGGCTTCATCGGCCGCGGCGAGGGCGTCGCCGCGCTTGCCACCGCCAGCCTGCGCAGTCGCTGAGCGCTCGCTTAGCTATAGGGTGCGCGCGATGCGCGAGATTCGTCTGCACGACACCCGCTCCGGCGAACTGCGGCCGCTTGAGCCACGCGACCCCGGGCAGGTCGGCATCTACGCCTGCGGGCCGACCGTCTACAGCCGCATCCATATTGGCAACGCGCGCCCGTTTGTGATCTTCAGCCTGATGAAGCGCTTTCTGGAGCACGAGGGCTATCGGGTGACGCTGGTGGTGAATGTCACCGATGTCAACGACAAGATCTACGTTGCTGCGCGCAACGCCGGTGTGGCCAGCGAGCAGTTGGCGCACGAGATGACCGATGCCTACTTCTCCGACACCGGCGCTCTCGGCCTTGGCCGGCCCGATCACGAGCCGCTCGCGGCGGAGACGATGGGACCGATCGTCGACTACATCCAGACATTGATCGACAAGGGCCATGCCTATGAGAGTGGCGGGGATGTGTTCTTTCGCGTGCGCTCCGATGAGGGCTACGGCTCTCTCTCCCACCGTCGTATCGAGGACATGGACCAGGGTGAGGGTGTCGAGGGCTCTGACCGCAAGCAGGACCCCTTGGACTTCGCGCTTTGGAAGGCTCACAAGCAGGGCGAGGACACCTCCTGGGAGTCGCCTTGGGGGCCGGGCCGGCCCGGCTGGCACATCGAGTGCTCCGCGATGGCCGAGAGCCTGCTTGGCGTCGGCTTTGACATTCACGGCGGCGGCTCAGATCTCGTCTTTCCCCATCACGAGAATGAGGCGGCCCAGACCCGCGCCGCGCGCGGGCACGAGCTGGCGGGGCTGTGGGTGCACAACGGCATGATTCAGTCCACCGGCGAGAAGATGGCCAAGTCGGTGGGCAACATCGCGCTCTTGCACGAGGTCATTGAGGGCTATGGCGCCGAGACCGTCGTGATGTACCTAATCGGGGGGCACTACCGTCAGCCACTGGCTTTCTCCGACGCCGCCTTGGAGCAGGCGCGCGCCAACGTCAGTCGCATTCGCGAGGCTACGCGCAGGTTGACTGAGGGCGATTCCCCCGATGTCCTCGATGGTGTGCGTGACCGCTTCTTCGCTGCTCTCGCCCGTGACTTCAATACCGCTGAGGCTCTGGCTGTGCTCAATGAGTGGTTGCGCGAGGCCATCGCTTTGGCCGGCGGGGATGCTCCAGGCGACTCGCATCCGCGTCCGGATGATTCCCGTCTGCGTTCGGGTGACTCGCACCTGCGCGAAATGCTCGGCGTGCTCGGGCTTGAGTCGCTGCTGGCGCCGGTAGCCGATGCTCCGGAGCAGGTACACAAGCTGGCCGCGCAGCGTGATCGTGCTCGCGAGCAGCGCGACTTTGCGACAGCTGATCGTCTGCGCGATGAGATCGCGGCGCTCGGCTGGGAGGTCCGCGACGGTGCGGCCGGCTTTGAGCTACTGCCGCTGTGATCCTCTACGGCCGTAACCCCGTCCATGAGGCGCTGCGCGGACGCCGCGCGCACGCAGTGGGAGAGGTTTGGGCGACGCAGGGCGCGGCGCGCGAGCCGTGGCTGAAAGGTGTGCGGGTGCGGGTGGTTCAGGCCGAGGAGCTGGAGCGCCGCTGTGGCTCAGGCGCCCACCAGGGGATCTGCGCTGATGCCGGCTCCTACCCCTATGTCTCCGCCGAGGAACTGCTCAGCGGAGAGGAGCCGCTGGTGGTCGCGCTCGACCAGGTGCAGGACCCGCAGAACCTCGGCTCGATCTGTCGCACCGCCGAGTGCGTTGGCGCCAGCGGCGTCGTGATACCCGAGCGTCGCGCCGCCGAGGTCACGCCCGCGGTGTGTAAAGCATCCGCAGGAGCGGTCGAGCATCTGCGCGTGGCACGCGTTCGCAATGTCGCCGACTTCCTCGCCCAGGCCCGTGCGGCGCAGTGCTGGTGCTATGGGGCAAGCGCCGAGGGCGCCACGATGAGCTACGAGCAGCCTGATTACCGTGGGGGCGTAGTGCTGGTACTAGGTAGCGAGGGCCAGGGGCTGCGGCCGCGCGTGGCTGCTTCTTGCGACGCGCTGATATCGCTGCCTTTGCGAGGGAACATCGGATCGCTCGGCGTCAGCGCCGCTGCCGCGGCCGTCTTGTACGAGATATTGCAGAATCGCTCAGCGAGGTCTTGACAAGGCTCCATAACTGTGTAGAGTGCCGCCTCACATAACGCTGAACCTCAGGTTGATAGGAGGGTGGCGCAGCCGGTCGTGAGACCGGCGAGCCGGGCCCCTCCATTCCAGTCACCCTGAGGCTAGGTTCCTAATAGCTGTTGGCGCCAGGGGAGGAGTGCGCCACTGAGCAATTTGGGCTGCTTTGCAGCCGAGAAAGGACTGCTCGTGGCACGTATCTCCAGTAACCCTCAGTCTGAGGTCAAGGTCGAAGATGGTTTCCTGATTGCTTTGGCCAAGCAGGGTGACCGCAACGCCTATGACCGTCTTGTACGTCGCTACTACGGCTTCGTGCGCTTGAAGGCTTCTTCCTACTTCCTGGCCGGAGGCGACTCTGACGATCTCATCCAAGAGGGGCTCGTGGGCCTCTACAAGGCCATCCGCGACTTCCGCTCCGACCGTGAGTCGAGCTTTCGCAACTTCGCCGAGCTCTGCATCACGCGGCAGATCATCACTGCCGTGAAGACGGCCACCCGCAACAAGCACACGCCTCTGAACCAGTACGTCTCCTTCTCCTCCACGCCCGCCTCGGCTGGCGAGGACGTCCCGACTCTCGACCAGGTCATCCCGGGGTCGCCCATTCATGACCCCGTCAACCAGGTGATCTCCTCCGAGGAGCTGCGCTCGCTCGTCGGCTGCCTCTCAACGGCGCTCTCTGAGCTTGAGAGCCGGGTGCTCACCCTCTACCTGGACGGCAACTCCTACGAGCAGGTGGGTGAGCGCCTCGCTTGCGACACCAAGACGGTGGACAACGCTCTTCAGCGTGTCAAGCGCAAGGTCGGCGCTCACCTGCAGACGCGGGCGGTGGCGCTTTAGGTCCTGGCGTTCGTTACCGCCCCTCGCGTTCACCGCCTTCCCCGGGGCTTTCCGAGCCTTCGGAGGGGAGTGAGGTGTTGCCGGGGGCTTCAGGCATCAGCGCCGCGGCGGGAGCGGGAGTGACCTGGATCGTGAACGGCTGGCTGGCCGTACCCTGGTTCTCCGGACCGCCGGGGATGTAGACACGGAGCACCTTCGTGCCCGGGTCATACACCCTGTGCGCTATCGAGTAAGTGGAGTCGGGGTTGACCAATGCCACCTCGACTACATGGAAGCCGCTGTCATTCGCATTCTGGCGCTCCAGATAGATGATGTGGCCAGGATGGCTGGGGGCTACGGTGCCCGTGAAGGTCAGCTGACTGCCGGCCTGCACGGTAGTTGCCGAGACCTGTGCGCTGAGCACGTCGCGCACGCCCTCGTAGAGAATGGCTGATGTCAGCCCCCTTCTGCATGCCCTTACGCCCGGCGTGCCTTCGCACGATGAATTGGGCGCCTTGACCGCGTAGAAGGTGCTGTTCACGGGTGACTGTGGGGGAAAGGAGTAGTTGCCGTTTGCGTCTGCTGTGACCGTTGCAATCGGCGCCAGGCGATTCTGCAGCCGCGTGCGGGCCATCAGCTCCACCGGCAGGTTGGCTCCTGCACCGACAGTTCCGGAGATCGTCACCGACTGGCCGAACTGGATCGGGTCGGCTGAGGCCGTGATCGTCAGCGCCGGGTTCTGGGCCTGGGAGATCTCGTACTCCAGCACGTTGGAGGCGCTGGGAATGTTGCGACCCTCGCTGCGCACGAGCACGCGAATGTTCGCGTCGCCGGGGACGATGAAGGTGTGGGGGATAGAGAACGTCCCGCCTGGCTGCACGAAGCCGCGGTCGATGCGACGCCATTCCGAGCCCGTCGCTGCGTCCTGGCGCTGCAGGATCACGCGTGCCCCTACGTCCGCCGGGTTGACGGTGCCTGTGAACGTCACCGCATTGGGACGGCCCGTCAGCAGCTGCGTGCCTTCAGCAGGGCCGCTCAGCGCTACCTGCGCGGCGACTCTGATCCGCTTGGCCTCGCTGTTGGTTGCGCGCGCAGCCACGAACCAAGAGCGGTTGCTGACCACCACGCCGTCCGCGCGCGTGAACTCGTAGAAGCCCTGCGCGTCGGTCCTCGTGCTCTGCACATAGCTGTAGCCGAAGGAGCCTGCTACGTGGTGATACAGCTTCACCACCTGAGCTGCTTCGCCGCGATGGTGCTGACAGACTAGGCGGCCGAAGATCGTCACCGGATCGCCCGCCGTTATCTGGCGCGGCGCAACGTTGATGTTGACCCGGCAGCGGCCGGGGAAAAAGATGCGCCGTGCGGGCCTCGCATCGGCGGTCGGGGCGAGCGTGAGCAGTGCCATCGCAACCGCGATGGCCAGGGCCATCTTCTGGGAACGCATCTGTGCCTCTCCTCTTGCGGGTATATGAATTGGTCGGCGTAGCCGTCCAACCGTCTTTCTAACCCTCGCGCCGCGCGATTGATGCGGTCGCGCCCGAGCGTCGCTGCGGTTTCCCGCGGGCCTCCGTGCAAGTTTTTTTCAAACGCGCGTGAAGTTCCCTCGCGAGCGGTGTCTTAACCAGTACAGAACACATTGAGAGGCCTTCCCAAAGCCACACCACAGCACCCCACAGAACTGCGTTGCCCCGGAGGCGGTGATCTGCAAGGCCACACCAGGCCAGCAGCCCGTCACCGGGTGGCGTAGCCCCGCTCCCGGGACCGTGGACGTTATCCCCACAGATCGCGTCCCCCGTCATCCCGAGGGCAATTTGCGCTCCACCGTCCCGGGGTAGCGCAGGGCAAGATCGGGGGGCGGCCCGCCCTGGGGACCGCCCCCCGATCTATCTACCGCCCTTCGATCCGGCTACTCCTGGCCTTTTCGTCCACTCTTTGCCCTCGCTACGTAGGGCTTCGGCTTTAACGGACGATCTCATAGCTTGACTTCGATCTGGCGCCTACCCACGGGCTGGCGTCTGAGCATGGGGCAGTACCGAGCATGGGGGAGTTCATGTAGTCATGAGTCCCAAGGCATCCACCCGCCTGCTGGCCACGCAGTCCGACGAGCGGCTGGCCGCAATGGCCCGCGCGGGACACGACCGCGCCTTCGAGGCGCTTGTCCAGCGCTATCGCCGGCCGCTATTGCGCTACTGCCGGCGCATCTCCGTCTCCGATAACCGTGCCGAAGACGTGGTCCAGCAGTCGCTCCTGCAGGCCTGGTCGGCCTTGCGTCGCGGCGCGCAGGTGCGCGAGCTGCGGCCTTGGCTCTATCGCATTGCCCACAACACCGCCGTGAACATCGCCCGCGACGCCGCCCGCGACGGCTCGAACCTCGCCGTCGATCTGGATGACCTGAACTTCGTCGAGCCCGCCGCGGTCGACTCCGACCTGGCTGGCGGTCTCGCCTTTCGCGAGGCCCTCACCGACATGGCAGCGCTCCCGCAGATGCAACGCGAGGTCATCTTCCGCACCGCTCTAGCTGGCCACAGCCATGAAGAGGTTGCCATCGCGTTGGGCATCAGCGACGGTGCTGTCAGGGGACTCCTCTACCGCGCTCGCGCCACCTTACGTACGGCCATCACAGCGCTCACTCCTCCGCCGCTGCTCACCTGGATGGCTGACTCTGGCCAAGGTATCGGCGCCGAACGCGTCGGCGAACTGGCCGCCGGTGGTGGCCTTGGGCTGGGCGGCCTGCTGGTCAAGGGTTCGCTTGCGGCCGGTGGCCTTGCCGCGCTCACCGCGGGCACCGTCATCACTGGCGCCGTCATCGTTCATTCCGGCTCCCCTGTCCATCGCCACGCTCACTCTGTTGCTGCCGGCGGGGCTGGGCACGAGACCGCCGGCCTTGGTGCTCCCGGTGGGGGTGGCGCGCGCGCTGGCGGTTCTCCCGCGAGCGTTGGCATCTCCGCGGGACATGTTCTTGCCCGGCACCTTGCTCATCACGGCAGGCCCATACGCCTGCAAGTCACGGCCGCGGCTCCGAGTACTTCGCAGCGTATGCCCGTGGCCTCTCCGCGCCACTCCGCGACAGTGGTCCCCAAGGGCACCACTCCTACGAGCTACACCGTTCAGGTTCCCGCGTCCTCGTCCCAGCCTCCGCCGTCGAGCTCCGCTCCGAGTTCTGGTGCTCCACCCGCAGGCTCCTCCGGTGGCTCGGGGGGCTCATCCAGCGGTGGCTCCACCGGCGGCGGTTCGCAGGAACCTGTATCTGGTGGTGGCAGTGGCGGGGGATCGGGGGGCGGCTCCGCAGGTGGTGGCAGTGGCGCTGGCGCGGAAGGGTCCGGCGGGGCACCAGAAGGCAGCTCACCGCCTCCCACTTCCGGTGGCTCCGCCTCGCAGGCCACTGGTCCCGTCGGCACCGTCGTCCACGAAGTCACCGGTCTCCTCGAACACACCGTCCACGGTGTTCTCGGCCACTCCCAGCGCGTCATCTCTCCAGCTTCCGCCTCTGCTCTGCGCGCCGCTCGTGCGGCTGATCGCAGCCTGCGTGACCCGCATCCGCCTTCGGGTCTCAATCCGCCAGTGGGTCCTGAGGAACACACCGACAGCAGCGGACCACATCCCGACGTGCACCGCCCGCCAGTTTCCCCAGCTGACGCGGCCAACCCAGGACTCCCTCCGGGAGTCCCCTTCAAAAGACTTCCCCGGCGCTGAAGCCCACTCCGTTCTCACGAAAACATCCAAACTTGCGAAACCTGTCCGTGTTTACTACGGTCCTCGCCGGTTATGGAATCCTTCGACGTCGTGCTACGCGCCATCGATGCCTTCAACGGGCGACGCCTGCGGGAGCTGCAGGTGCTGATGTGTGAGGACGGCGAGGTTTGGCCGCTGCGTCCCACCACCCGCAGCGTCTACCGCGGGCACGCTGGCATCGAGCAGTGGTTCGGCGATCTCGCACGTCGTGGGCGCGACGATCGCATTACGGTCGAGCGCACTCGCGCTGCCCCCGGCGGGCGCATCGTGGCGATGGGCAGTGTCGACATCGGCATCGTCAACGCCGCCTTCATGGCGGTCCATGATCTCCGCGATGGGCTCATTGCGCGCGCCCATCACTACTTCTCCGACGAGAGCCTCTTGCGGCGCATCGGCGTCATCGACTGACCGACTGAGGAGCCTTTGAGAACGCGACTCGCCCGCGGCTCGAATCTGCCGCTACGGTGCGACTCGACCTAGGGCTCGAGCATGCCCGCGTACAGCGCGAATACCGCGCCTTGCGGGTCCTGCACGATTGCGATCTTCGCCATCTGAATGTCGATCGGGCCGGCGTGCACCATGCCGCCCAGCTCTTTCACCTTGGCAAGACTCTCATCGATGTTCTGCGCCCCGAAATAGACCATCCAGTGCGGGGGCATTCCGGGAGGATCCACTTCGCGCATGCCGCCATTGCTCGCACCGCTGTTCTTGATCGATAGGTACGGAGTCGGGCTGCCCTCAAACGGTGTCGTCTTCCAGCCAAATAGCGAGTCATAGAAGGCACTTGAGGCGTCCAGGTCAGAGGAGGCCAGCTCGTTCCAAACCAGCGCACCGGGTGCGTTCACGAGTTGCGCGCCGAAGTGGTTGCGCGGCTCCCACACCATGAAGTACGCGCCCTGCGGGTCCTGGATGACGCCCATCCGGCCCGCCTCCATCACGTCGAATGCCGGCGCGTGTACATTCGCGCCCAGCTCCTTCGCTCGCTCGACGGTGGCGTCCGCGCTCTGCACCGATACGTAGTTGTTCCACAGCGGCGGTGCTCCCGCCTCACGCTGCTGCTCGGGCTGCGGCGCGATGGCTGCCACGTCCTTGCCGTCCACGCGCATCATTGAATAGAAGACGCCTTCGCCGACGGGCATGTCCTCCGCCTCCCAGCCAAACAAGCCGCGGTAAAAGGCTTTTGCGGCGTCCTGGTCGGTCGTCGTCAAGTCGGCCCAGCAGAATGTTCCGGCTGTGTACTGCGTACGTTCACCCATGCACCCGACAGTACAACATCGCTACCTGCCACGCCTATCCTGGAGCGCTTCCGCGCTCCAGGATTTGGGGCGTCGCCCGCGGGCAGAGTGGATGGGGGCCTATGCCGCTGCGCCACCGTGCAACTCGTCCTGCAGCTGACGTTCGGCGTCGCCTGACAGCGAGGACTTCAGCACCGTCCCACCGAACTTGCTCAGTGCCGCGACGGCCTTGTCCGGCGTCACCTTCTCGACGATCAGGAATAGGGCTGAGTTGCCCGGCTTGATCAGGTCGCGCACCTGCTGCTGGAACTGCTTATCGATTCCGGTCTTCTCGACCTTGCCCATCAGCGCGCCTAGGCCGGCGCCCAGCGCCATCCCGAAGACTGGCACGAAGAACAGCACGCCGAAAAGCAGGCCCCAGAACATGCCCCAGGTGGCGCCCGCGCCCACGATGTGATGGTTGGTGGACACGTGATACCCGCCGTCCTTGTCGCGCACGATCGTCGCCACCGCATCGGGCTGGATGATCAGCTCCTGTGACAGGCGTCCAACTTCCTCGGCTGCCTGTGCCGCCGTCGTTTCGTCGTCATATCCAATCGCTATCAGGTCCGACATTGACTGCCTCCTAATGACTGATTTCCCGAACCTGTGCGTCCGGCGTATTCGTGCATGATGGCTGTCGCCCCACCGCCTTGCGGCGCGGCTACTGGCACGCTAGAACCCATCCCGTGCACGCACATCATCCAAAGTGGATGATCGGCGTGTGGCCGCCTCCAGGCCCTGTGCAAAACCTCGCGCACGGTCGTCGGTCCCGCGCAATATCACCCACTTCGGAGGATGCCGGCTGTCATATAGACCCCTACGGTCGGTCGTTGACATTGTGCAAGTGCGCCGGAGTGTCAGGCGCCAGCTAAACATCGGCCACTGAGGAGGCGACTGTCAATGGATGAGACCTATGAGTCAGCGGGGGCGCCCTCGACCGCGCGTCAGACCGCACGCAGCGAAGCGCGCTACGAAGAGGAACCGCCGGGCAGTGGGTGGGTTGCCTTCGCGGGCGTAATGATCGCGATCGTCGGCGTCCTCAACATCATCTACGGCATCGCCGCCATCTCCAACTCGAACTTCTTTGTACAGGGCACCAACTACATCCTCAGCAGCCTCAACACCTGGGGCTGGGTGCTGCTCATCACCGGCATTATTCAGTTCTGCGCCGCGCTTGCCATCTTCGGGCGGGTCGAGTGGGGGCGTTGGGTGGGCATCTTGACGGCGTCCGTCAACGCCATCATCCAGCTCATCTTCATCCCTGCGTATCCCTTTGGCTCGCTGGCCATGTTCGCCCTCGACATCCTCGTCATCTATGGCCTCGTCGCCTACGGGGGACGCCAGGGCAGCACCATCTAGAGAGGAGATACACAATGGCTGCCGTCACCAAAGAGACCCGCCGCACTCTCAGCGGCATCTCATCGGGCGAGCTGGAGATGTTGGAGTCCGCCGTCGGCTTGCGTGAGATCGACCTTGAGGCCACAGGCCTCGATCCTCGTACCTTCGCGCTCGTCAAGATCGCCGCGCTCGTTGCTCTCGACGCGCCTCCCGCCTCCTACGCCTGGCAGGTTCCCAATGCACTCGCCGAGGGAGTGACGCCCGAGGACATCACGGGTGTTCTGCGCGCGATCGCTCCTCAGGTGGGTGGCCCCAAGGTGGTTGCGGCCGCACCCGAGATCATGCTGGCTCTCGGGCTTGCGCTGCCGCGGGCGACGGAGTAGGCGAGACGGCAGTCAGTAGTTTTCCGACCCCGAGCTGCACCAGATTGCTGACTGGCGTCTCAGGGGCCTGCTCAAGGTTGAGCGATGGTGGTGCTCGATCGGCAGCGCGGATGTCCCCCGGCCCGCGACGGGCTCATCCAACGCCCTCGACTGCTCGCCATGCTGCGCCACGATCCTGGCGTACCGTTGGTCGCCGTGCTCGCGCCTGCCGGCTACGGCAAGACCAGTCTGCTCGGGGAGTGGCTTGAGCGCGAGGATCGCCTCAGCGCCTGGGTGACGCTCAGAGCACGGCACGCGGACCCCGTGCAGCTGTTGCGCGAGGTCGCCGACGCGCTCGCGCTGGCGGGCCTGCTTGTCCCGGCCGTGGATTTGCTCGACGAGATGGATGCTGCCGACCCCGACATCTTTGGCGTTGTCATTCCGGGTCTCTGCAATGCCATGGCGCACCTCGACCGAGGGGTTGTGCTGGTGCTCGACGATCTCCACATGCTGGACGAGAGTCCGCCCGCGCAGCGGGTTATTGCCGGCATCCTTGAGCATCTGCCCGCGGGAGCGCAGCTGGCACTCGCCTCGCGCACCGAGCCCCGGCTGCGCCTTGGGCGCATGCGTGCGCACCGTGCCAGCTGTGAGCTGCGCTTCGATGATCTCTCCATGGACCATGCCGAAGCCGCCGAGCTTCTGCATCTCGCCGGTATCGAGCTCGTCGGCAGCCAGGTCGAGCTGCTCAGGCAGCGCACCGAAGGCTGGCCCGCGGGGCTCTACCTCGCCGCTCTCTCGCTGCGCGATCAGGAGGACTTAGACGCGGCGCTTGAGCGTTTCGCCGGTGACGATCACGTGGTCCTTGACTACCTGCGCGATGAATACCTCTGCGAGCTCTCGGACGAGGCGCTCGAACTGCTCATCCGCGGCGCGATTCTTCCCGCGCTGCATGGGCCCCTCTGCGATGCCTTGCTGGAGCGTTCGGGGTCGACCTCTCTGCTTGAAACTCTCGCCCGCGGCAATCTGCTGCTCGGCCCGCAGGATCGTAGTCACGAGTGGTATCGCTGCCACGGTCTGCTGCGCGATGCACTGCTGCGCGAACTGCGCCGTGAAGATCCTCAGGGCGAGCTGGTGGTCGAGCTGCATCGGCGCGCGAGTGCCTGGCATGTTGAGCATGGCGATCTCGACAGCTCCATCCAGCATGCCGTCGCCGCCGGCGATGCCCAGCGCGCGGGCGAACTGCTCTGGGAGAACCTGCCTCACTATGTCACCCGGGGGCGCAACCCCGTGGTGCAGGGCTGGCTTGAGCAGTTCAGCTCCGCGCAGATAGCCGCCGATCCCTCGTTGGCGGCCGTCGCCGCGCACAGCTCGCTGGCAAGTGGCGACATCCGTATGGCCGAGCACTGGGGTCTGGCCGCCGCCGGTGGTCTCGCCCGCGACCTCGCATCTCCCACCCTCGCTTCGCTGCCCGCCGGTGTCGCCATCATTGAAGCTGCCGTCGGGCGTCACGGCGTCGTCCCGATGGGCCGCGACGCCTCTCGTGCCTATGAGCTTGAGCCTCAGGACAGTCCTTGGCGCTCGCTCTGCTGCCTATTTCTGGGAGTCTCCGATCACCTTGCCGGCGATCGTGTCTTGGCGCGCGAGCATCTGGAGGAGGGCGTCCATCGCAGTGCCGCCGAGGCTCCCAACATTGAGGCCCTGTGCCTGGCGCAGTTGGCCACTCTCACCTCGGAAGAGGGTGATTGGCAGGCTGGTGCCGAGCTCGTCGACCGCGCCGTCACGCAGGTCGATCAGCATGGGCTCGGCGGCTATCCGACCTCGGCTTTGATCTTCGCCGTATCCGCCGCTGTGCGCTCGCACATCGGACATGTTGATGAGGGCAAGCGCGATCTCCACCGCGCCACGCGACTGATGACTCTGCTCGACGATTTCATCCCTTGGTATGAGGCCGAGACGCGTATCGCTCTGGCGCGTGCGGCTTTGCAGCTCGCTGACATAAGGCTCGCACGTACGTTGCTCGCGGAGGCTTCTCACCTTGCGCGGCGTGTGCCCGATGCGACCGTCTTTCGCACCTGGCTCGATGAGATCTGGGAGCAGGTCGATACGGCTGCCACCTCGGCGCTTTCCGGCCCAGCGGCCTTGACCATGGCCGAGTTGCGCATATTGCGCTTCTTACCCACCCATCTCTCGTTCCGTGAGATCGGCCTGCGCCTGCACGTCTCCACCAATACCGTCAAGACCCAGGCCCACGCCGTTTATCGCAAACTCGAGGTTTCCTCGCGCTCAGAGGCGGTCGCTCGCGCGGGTGAGATCGGGCTGCTCGATGCGTAGGCGAACGCGTTCGAACTGACGTAAAGGGCTGTAGGGCAAAGACCAGCTTGACAGGAACGCTCGACTGTGACTGCCAAAGCTCCAGCTACTTGAAGACATCCATTTCGCAACTCGTGTCGATGTAAGGTACTGTTCCATCCAGCGAATCAGGAGCCGTACACGCAATGGAAGCCGTAAGCGCCGGAAACAGGGACTGGATGCGAGGCAGCTCGCCCTTGAAGGGGGCGCTGCTGGGCCTCGTGCTGCAACGACCAGGACATGGTTATGACCTGGCGAATCGTCTCGATCGGCGCCTCGGGCCCGCGTGGCAGATAACCGCCAAAGACCTCTACCGCATGCTCGAACAGCTTGAGCGGGCAGGCCTGGTTTCATCGCGACGTGTCTTGAGCGATGGGCCCACTGGCAATCGACGGGTCTACTCTCCGACTCTGCTTGCCGAGCCCGCGCTGACCGAGTGGATGAGCGCGAGTACACGTATGGCCCCTGTTCGTGCGGAGTTCCAGGCCAAGATTGCCGTCGCCCGTGCGCCTGACGCGCCGCGGCTGCTGGCGGCCTTGGATGCCTACGAGCGCGAGTGCTTCGCCCTGTTCAACGCCAGCTCGCAGGACGCGCCGCTGCTTCGCTCCTTCGCCGGCATCGCCATGCATCTCTCCCGTGCCTCGGCACGCCTGCATCTGCGCGCCGAGCTCGAATGGATCGTGCTTGCCCGCCGCCTGATCTCCGAGGTAGCAACGCCGTCCTAGTGTCGCGTGATGAGATGACGCTTCCGCGGCCATGACCCTTCTTTCGCTCACCCAGGTGACCAGACGCTACGGGGACGGGCGACGGGAGGTCGCGGTCCTCGACCGGGTGTGCATGGAAGTGGATGCCGGCGATTTCGTCGGCGTCTGGGGACCTCGGCGCTCCGGTAAGACCACCCTGCTGCGTGTCGCGGCCGGCATCGAGGCGCCCAATGCCGGGGCGGTCTGCTTTGACGGTCACGTACTCACGAGCATGGGGGCCAATGAGCGCGCCCGACTGCTGCGCGCCCACGGCATCGCGCACGTCTCTGGAGACTGGCGCCCCCAGCTCAGTCAACCCGCGGTGGACAGCGTCGCCATGCCGCTGTTGGGTGATCGCATCAGTCTGCGCGAGGCACGGCCTCTGGCTCGGCGCGCCCTGGAAAAAGTGGGTGCCGGGGAATGCGCGGACGTGTGGACCGGCAGACTTTCGCAGGGTGAGCGCATACGGGTCGCGCTGGCGCGCGCGATTGTCCGCGAGCCGCGCCTCTTGCTGATCGACGAGCCCGCCGTCTCTCCCAGCCCGCTGGAGTGTGGGGAGCTCTACGCACTGCTGCGCTCGCTTGCCAACGACAGCAAGCTCGCCGTACTTGTCGCCTCCGAGGATCTCGAGGCGCTCGCGGGTGCGCGCCGGAGCATGTCCATTTCAAACGGGGAATTGCGCTCAATGGATCCGGCGGGAGTGGTGCTCGAGTTTCCCGACCGTCGCGCCGCTCGCGCTGAGCCATCAGCCTGATGAGCAGCCTGGAACTCAGCGATCTCGTCAAGCATTATCGCGCCGGTGGAGAGGTGGTACGCGCCGTGGACGGTATCTCGCTGACCGTCTCTCCGGGCGAGTTCGTCGCGCTGTACGGACCAAGCGGCTCGGGCAAGACGACCTTGCTGCTGATGGCCGCAGGCCTGATGGAGCCCGATGCGGGAAAGGTCCTGTTTGACGGACGCGACATATCGCGGCTCTCCGCACACGACGGCGCCGTCTACCGTCGCCGCGAGGTGGGGTTCGTCTTTCAGGCCTTCCACCTAATCGCCGGGGCCACCGCAATTGACAACGCCGCCTTGAAGCTGCTGGCGGATGGCTACAGCCTGGCGTCCGCCCGGGTTGAGGCGCGGCCCTGGCTTGCGCGCGTCGGCCTCACCGAGCGCGAAATGCACACCCCGCAGCAGCTTTCGATGGGCGAGCGCCAGCGCGTGGCGATCGCTCGTGCGCTGGTGAATGAACCGCGGCTGCTGTTGACCGACGAGCCGACCGGGAACCTGGACTCCCGGCGCAGCCGCGAGATCCACGCGCTGCTGCGCGACATCTGCCACGAACGTGGCATACCCGGGGTGCTCGTCACGCACGATCCGCAGGCCATCGAGTACGTCGACCGCGTCCACACGTTGCGCGACGGCCTTCTGGTGGCAGGGCTCGAGACCGAGCTCGCCGCCACCACCGCGTGATGCGGATACCGACGATCCTGGGACTGCGCGCCGGGTCGCTGGTGGCCCTGTATCGCTGGCGTCTGCGGCGGCGTCTCGCTCAGGAGTTGCTGGCCGCGAGTGGCATCGCCATCGGCGTGGCCCTGGTATTCGGCGTGCTCCTCGCCAACTCCAGCATCACCGGCTCGGCCGAGCATCTGATCCACCAGCTCGTGGGCTCGGCCCGTCTGCAGTTGGCGGCACGCTCGAACGACGGGTTTGACCAGCACTACAGCGAAGCGGCCGGCAGGCTTCCGGGGGTGCAGGTGGCTGCCCCTGTGCTGCGTGAGAACGTGATCATCGTCGGCCCGAAGGGCCGCCGGGCAGTGCAGCTCATCGGGGTCACACCGCGTCTAAGCGCGCTGGGCAGCGCGGCGACGCAGAACCTGGGCGCGGGTGCGCTGCTGATTTCGGGCGGAGTTGGCCTGCCCTCCGCCGTCGCTGGTGCGGTGGGCGCGCGCGCGACACGGCCCGTGGTGGTGATCGCCAATGGCAAGACCCACACGCTACGGGTCCGGGCGGTGCTCGGTAGCCAGACGATCGGTGCCGTTTCTGGCAGCCCTATCGTGATCGCCCTGCTGCCTGTCGCCCAGCTGCTGGCCGGCAAGCCGGGGCGTGTGACCAACGTGCTAATCAAGCCGCGCCCGGGCGCCGATCGCTTAGTGGCCTCGGAGTTGCGCGGTCTTGCCGCGGGCCGCATCGACGTCGAGCCCGCCGATAACGAGCTGCGTCTGCTGGGCCAGGCAGCACAGCCCAACGCGCAGTCCACCACCTTGTTCGCGGCGATCAGCGCGATGATTGGTTTTCTGCTGGCGCTCAACGCGATGCTGCTCACTATTCCCGACCGGCGCCGTTTTATGGCGGAACTGCGTACGCAGGGCTTTGCTCCCAATCAGATCGTTCTTGTCCTCGGCTTTCAGGCTTTGGTGCTTGGAGTGGTGGGCTCGCTCGCCGGGATTCTCATCGGGGAGGTCCTCTCGCAAACCCTCTTCGGCCATGTCCCCGACTACCTCACATCCGCTTTCGCAATCGGCTCGCAGCGGATCGTCACCGCGCGCACGTTGTTGGTGCCGGTCGCCTGTGGCGTGCTGGCCGCGCTGCTCGCCTCGCTGCCGCCGCTCTTTGACCTGCGTTCGGACAGAGCGCTCGATGCGGTGCTCTATGAGGGCGGTGAGGCCGGGCAGAGCATCTCCGGGCGCACCGTGAGCATCCTCGGTCTGGTCGCGGGGGTGTTGATCGTGGCCGTCACGCTGGGCGCATTGGTGGCACCGAGCGTGACCGTTCTCGGGGGAGCCGTTCTCGCTTTGGCAGCCGTCTGCCTGATTCCCGCGGCGTTCGCCGCGGTCCTGTCGCTGCTGGGCCCCATCGCCGAACGCATTCGGGGCAGCATGCTGGCTGTAGCCATCGTGGAGCTGCGCGCGAGCGCAACCCGCTCGATCGCGCTTGCCGCCGTGGCGACGCTCGCGGTTTACGGAAGCGTGGCGATTGGAGGCGCCAGACGTGACTTGATTCACGGTCTGGAAACGGCGATCGCTGAGTACGAGGGCACCGCCGACATCTGGGTGACCTCCGGGCAGAGCGTTTTCAATACCGACAGCTTCAAGGACACCTCCGCACTGAAGGCCCTTGCCCACGCTCCCGCGGTGGCCTCCGTGCGTCCTTACCAGGGCGCACTGCTGGACATCGGCTCACGCCGCCTCCTGATAAGAGCCCGCGATCCTGGCGACGGCGCGATGATCCAGCCCAGCCAGCTGCTGCATGGCGATCTCGCCCACGCGACTCAGCTGATCCGCCAAGGCGGCTGGGCGTCTGTCTCCGAGGGCTTTGCCACGGAACACCATCTGCGGGTCGGAGACTTCTTTCTGCTGCCTACGCCCTCGGGTGGACTGCGCTTGGGCGTGGCTGCCATCACCACGAACCTGGGATGGCCCCCAGGGACCATCGCCTTCTCGACCGCGGATTACCGTCGCGGCTGGCAGAGCGCCGATCCCGCGGCGCTCGAGGTCAGCCTGAAGGGATCTGCCGTGACGCTCGCGCAGGGTAGGAACATCGTGCAGGCCGCGCTGGGCGCAGGCACCGGTTTGCAGGTCCAGACCTACCGTGAACGTGAAGCCCAGACCGACAGCAACGCCCGTCAGGGTCTGCAGAGCCTGGGGCAGATCTCACTGCTGCTGCTGCTCGCCGGCGCGCTTGCCGTCGCCGCATCGCTCAGCGCGGTCATCTGGCAGCGCCGCATGCGCCTGGCAGCGATGAAGAACCAGGGATTCGACCACTGGCAGCTGTGGCGCTCGCTGATCCTGGAGAGCGCCATCGTGCTCAGCATCGGCTGTCTCGTTGGGGCCGTCCTCGGTGTGTTTGGACACGCGCTCGCGGATCGCTGGCTACGGTTGACCACCGGCTTTCCGGCTCCTTTCAGCGTGGGATGGCCGCAAGTGTTTCTCACCTTCGCGCTCGTCGCCAGCATCGCTTTAGCCGTTATGGCACTGCCCGGCTTGTCCGCTGCGCGTGCACCCGCGCGGACAGGCTTTCAGGAGTAGTCGTGTTTGGAGCGCCTGTTGCGCAAAGCTATCCCTATGAGGGTGAAAGCGGGGAGTCGCGCGGCGGCTGCGTTCGCCAACGCGGCCAGGTGCTATTGGCTGAGCGTCTTTCCGTGCGCTCACGGTGAGCTGCACTACTGGCGCCAGCGTGCCGGAGAGATAGTCGACCCCGCGCTGCGCCGGCTGGCCTGGGAGGCCCAGCGCAGCAAGCGCGAGAGCATTGAGGGGGCCGTCGCGTTCGCCACCTTCGTGCCCCGAGCAAGCCGCGAAATCGTCATACGCGCAATTACCGCCTATCAGGTTGCCTTCGACTACATCGATACGGTCAGCGAGCAGCCGGGTGCGGATCCGATCGCCAACGGCTGTCGTCTCAACCAGGCATTGCTGCATGCCCTCGAACCCAAAGGCCCGCGCTTTGACTACTACGCCAATCACAGCTGTCACGAAGACACCGGCTATCTGCAGGATCTGGTGGATACCTGTCGCACTGCCCTGGAAGCGCTCCCATCGTATGCCGCGATAGCCAACTCGGCGCGACGAGTAACGGCTCGCATCGTCGCCTATCAGAGCCTTAACCACGGTGATGTCCATGGGTCTTTCGACGGCTTCGCCCGCTGGGCGAGTGCGGAAAACAGCAAGAGCGCCGGTCTGCACTGGTGGGAGACAGGCGCGGCCGCCGGCTCTCCGTTGCCGATCTTCGCACTCATCGCCGCGGCCGCAAGACCGAGCACCAAGACCAGGGATGCCGTGGCTGTGGAAGGCGCGTACTTCCCTTGGATCGCCTCGTTGAGCTCGCTGCTCGACAGCCTCATCGACCGCGGCGAGGACGTCGCCGACGGCCAGCGCAGTCTGATCGACTACTACGCCTCGCCGGCCGAGACCGCAGACCGCTTGCAAACGCTCGCCAGCCGCGCGGTCTGCTGCACCAAAGCCCTGTCTGACGGGAAGGATCACACGTTGATTCTGGCCGCCATGGCGAGCTTCTATCACCTGTCCTCTCATGCCTGCGCCACAGACACACGCCCCATCACGCAACTGATCCTCGACACTGTGGTGGAGGACTTCGCCATGCCCACGGCGTTGCTCTTGCGCGCCCGCCAAGCGGTCGGGAGAGTCACCGATGGGATTGTGGCGCTGCGCGGCACGGTAGATACCGTCGTCAAGCAGGTCGGTCCCGGAGTGCCGCGCGCCGCTATCGCAGACGCTATTCGTGATGCGAATAGCGGTATCAGGGCTAACGCGGTCCGCGAAGGGATGGCACTATCGATTCGCGCGAACACGAACGTCTGTGATGTCAGCCGCTTCCCCGCCCTGGGAGAGGGGGCTTCGCACGCAACGTCGGGAACCGGCGATGTGGGTGAGCGGGCGTCGGGGCCGCGTGCTTGATTCGCTGAGTACAGATGGCTATGGGCCGGGCGCGAAGGTGGTGTGCCCGGCCCGGCCATTCTGGTGATGTCTCACCGTCTTCCAGATGTCTGCCCGTCCAGCGTCTGGCTCTGCCCGTCCAGCGTCTGGCTCTGCCCGTCCAGCATCCGGCCGTCGGCGATGTACGATCCACCTGCAGGCCGGCGTAGCTCAATTGGTAGAGCACCGCTCTTGTAAAGCGGGGGTTGCTCGGTTCGAGTCCGGTCGCCGGCTCTTTTGGGAAGTAGACCGGAGGCTTGCGCGTTCCCCGCAATGGCCCTCCTGCTTGCGCGATTCTGCGATAGCCCCTTCGGCTGCTGCTTGTTGTGCTGCCTGCTGTAACAGAGACATCCTCGGCGGGTATCAAATGTATGGGCCGCAACCGTGACAGCACCGAACTTGAGGGCTTTCGTACACACGCGCAGGCGCACGGCGTCAATCCGCTGCTCTATTTGCTTGCCCGCGCTCTCCTGCTGCCCTTCTTCCTGCTCTACTTCCGCCTGGGGCGCATCGGCACCGAGCATCTGCCGCGCAGCGGCCCGTTGATCCTTGCCGCCAACCATCGCAGCTTCCTTGACCCGTTCGTGATCGGCTCGCTCACGCGCAGGCCGGTGTACTACGTCGCCAAGCGCGAGCTTTTCGCGCGTCGTTGGCAGGCGTGGTTGCTCAATCGGCTCGGGGCCTTTCCAATCGATCGTGGCGCCGGCGATGAGGATGCCATGGCTACAGCACGAGCGATCTTGGCAAGGGGGGACTGCGTGGTGATCTTTCCCGAGGGCACCCGTACACGCCGCGGCCCACTTGCCCACCCTCACCGCGGGGTAGGGCGCTTGGCACTGGAAACCGGCGCGCACGTCGTGCCCGTCGCCGTGATTGGTACTGAAGATGTACGCCGTGGGCTGCGCATAAGGCCACGCAAGGTGCGCATCCGCTGCGGGGCCCCGCTGATGTTCCCCCTGGCGCAGCGCCCTTCACCCGAGGCGGCGCTAGGTGTGACCGAGCGCATCTGGAACTGTGTGAGCCTGCAGTGGGAGTGGTTGGGTGGAGCCCCCGCTGCTCCTCGAGAGCCGGCGCGCGCGAGGAGCGCGCTCCAGTCCACCCACGCCGCGCGGGAGCACGCGCGGGCCGCCTGAGCCGACATGCTGGGGCGCCGGAGGTAGGGTGCAATGAGTGGGCGATCAACACACGCAGAAGTCAAAGGCACAGCTGGACGAGGAGTTCTCCGAGCTGTACCGCGCTCATCTACGCGATGTCTACTCCTACGCCTACTACCGAGTTGGCAACCATCACGACGCCGAGGACCTCACCGAGCAGACCTTCCTGCAGGCCTACCGCCACTTCGAGCGTGCCCAGCGAGAGTCCGCTGGACGACCGCTGCGGCCCTGGCTGATCAGGATCGCCCACAACCTCGCCGCCAACCTCTATCGCGACCGTTCGCGCAAGCCAGCTTCGCCGATCGAGGACTCAACGCCGCTCGCCGATCCGCACACAACGGAGGAGCTGGTCGAGGAGCGCGAGGAGCTCAGCCGCATCCTCAATGGGGTGGAGGAGCTTCCCGATGACCGTCGTGAGGCTCTCATCATGCGCTTTGCCCTGGGCATGGACAACCGCGAGATCGCTCGTGCGCTTGGGCGCTCGGATGGAGCCACCAAGGTGTTGATTCATCGTGCCATCAAGCAGTTGGAAGGGATCGTCAACGAGGGGATGAGCGATGACTGAAGCCGCTTCGAGCTCCAACTTCGAGGGACTGCTGCGCCAAGCGCTCGCGCCAGTGGAGCCTCCAGAGGACCTCGCGCAGCGCCTAGAGAGCACGCTCACGAGTCTTACCGAGCTAGCTGTGGGCGAGCTCGAGGCCTGGGAGCTCTCGGCGATGCGGGATCCGCGCAACTGGGTACGTCCCGCTGCCGCGGTCGTCGTGGGCAGCACTGCGGGTGTTGCCTTGGTGCTGCTGCGCGCGCGCCGGCGAATCAGCTGAGATCGCGCCAGATGAGCAGAGCAAAGCCGGCGAGTAAGCGCTGACGGATCAGCTGAACTATTCGGCGGGTCAGTCGCTCGGCCGCGAAGGATGATTGAATGTCACGCATCACTCGCGGATTCCCTGATCCGCGAATGGGGTCAGTTGCGTATTGATGTCTGAGATGGCTCGCTACAAGCGTTCTGCCGACGCTGCGTCGGCTGCTTTGCGTCGCTTTGCCGACGAGGACCTCATGCAGCTCGTGCGCGAGAGCGACTCGGCTGCCTTTGCCGTTGTCTATGAGCGGCATGTCGATGCAGCCTTCTCGCTCGCGTTTCGCATGTGCGGCAAGCGAGGCATCGCCGAAGATGTCGTCCAGGAGGCCTTCCTCTCACTGTGGCGCAGCGGCGCGCGCTACGACCGCACGCGCGGCAGCGTACGCACCTGGGTGCTGGGCATCGTGCACAACCGCGCGATCGACGCATTGCGGCGCGGTGTCGTGCAGGATCGCGGCAGGATCAGCGACGAGGGCATTGAGGAGCACCTGGAGGCAGCCGAGCGCACCGACCTGGAGGTGGGCCGCCGCGACGAAGCACGCGAGATCCGCGCTGCGCTTGAGGAGCTGCCACCCGATCAGAGCCGCGTCATCGATCTGGCCTACTACGGGGGCTTCACGCATTCGGAGATAGCCACCATGTTGGATACCCCCGTGGGAACGATCAAAGGTCGAATGCGTCTTGGCTTGCAGAAGATGCGCTCTCAATTGCGATCCGGGCAGGTGGTCTCGTGAGTCCCCGCGACCATGGTCATGAGCAGGAGCCGCAGTGCGAGCGCTGTCCCGATGCGGCCGCCTACGTCCTTGGCGCGCTGGGGGAGCAGGAGGTGCAAAGCTTCCATCAGCACCTGGCTGGCTGTGCTATCTGCGGCGGTGAGGTCGCCCAGCTGCAGGCTGCGGCTGACGCACTCGCCGTCGGGGTGCCTCGCAAGCTGGCTCCTGACAGCCTGCGCGCCCGCGTCATGGCCACCGTGCACGCCGAGGCGGAACTGCTCAGGGCGGCCGGCCACGAGGCCGACAGGCCGGCACCCCAGGCGCCCGTCTGGCGCAGACGCTTCCTACCCGCCTTTGCCGCCGCTGCCGCGCTGGGCGTGGGTCTGCTCGTCGGCGCCTTTGCCATCAATACCGGCTCCACGATCCAGCGCACGCAGACGCAGGTGATCAGGGCTGCCGTGGTCACACCCGGGCACAACGCCAGCGCCGAGCTGCGCAAGGTCGGCTCGCATCTGGAGCTGATCGTCGAGGGGATGCCGGCGCCACCCCATGGGCGCATCTACGAGGTCTGGCTGGAGCGGGGGACACAGGCACCGGCGCCTACCGACGCGCTCTTCTCGGTCACCCACCACGGCGAAGGCGACGTCGACGTGCCCGGCAATGTCACAGGTGTGAGTAAGGTCCTCGTCACCGACGAGCCGCTCGGCGGCAGCCCTAAGCCGACGCGCAACCCCGTCATCATCGCCTCGACTTAGTCGGATCGGGCGGGTCCGGCCCTCTGGCCGAGATAGGCTCTTGCCCGCACATGGCCACCTGTTACCGCCACCCTTCACGTGAGACCGGCGTCGCCTGCTCCTCTTGCGGACGACCGATCTGTCCTGACTGCATGACCACCACGCCGGTTGGCATGCGCTGCCCGGAGTGCGCCAAGCAGCGCACCAAAGCGGTGCGTATGCGCGACATGGCCAAGGTGCCGCGGGTCACCTATGGGCTGATCGCCGTCAACGTGCTGGCCTTTCTGGCCGAGCAGGGACAGTTCACCATCTCCGGGGCCACGATCCACGGCAAGGTGGTCGAAGAAGGTGTGCTGTGGCGTTACGGCGTCGGTGTCGAACACCAGTACTGGCGGCTGGTGAGCAGCGGATTTCTGCACGAGAACATCCTGCATATCGCCTTCAACATGTACCTGCTCTATCTGCTCGGCAACCTGCTCGAGCCCGCCATTGGCTCAATCAGGTTCGCCACCATCTACATGACCGCCCTGCTCGCCGGATCCTTCGGGGCGTTGTTCGCGACGGCCGCGCCCAGCCTCGGCGCCTCGGGTGCCGTCTTTGGCCTGATGGGAGCCGCGGTAGTCGAGTTGCGGGCTCGCCGCATGAGCGTCATGGAGTCGGGCATCGGTGCGCTGATCGTCATCAATCTGCTGTTCAGCTTCACCGCCGCCAATATCTCTGTCGGCGCCCATATTGGCGGTCTCATCGGTGGTGCTCTTGCGGCCTTGGCAATACGCACCGCCGATGAACGCAAGGTCCCGGCCTTGGGGTTCGCCGGCTGCTTTTTGCTGAGCGTAGTGGCGATCGTCGGATCGATTGCCGTGTCGAGCTAGTCGCCGCTTCAAGCTCTGCCGTCAAGGCTCTCCGCGGGCGATCAGACGCTTACCAACTCGACCGCGATCGCCTCCTCCGGCGCCTGCTCCACGGCCTGCGGGTGCAGGATGTGCGCCAATAGCTCAAGCCCGTCCACCAGTCGCGGGCCGGGGCGGGAGAAGTAGGCCGAGGCGTTGACCGCCACCACCTGCTGCGCGCCCAAGCCGGCCAGCTGCTCAGCGTGTGTCATCGCCTCTTCGTGCGCCCGCGAGGCGTCATAGCCGCAGGGCATCACCACCACGATCTCCGGCTCCGCCGCTGCCACCGCCTCCCAAGTGAACACCTCCGAGTGTTCGCCTGGGAAACCCAGCACGTCTTCCCCGCCGGCGAAGTCGATCAGCTGGGGCGTCCAGTGGCCGGCCACAAATACCGGGTCAAGCCACTCAAGTGCCGCCACGCGCGGGCGTCGCCGGCCACGCACGGCCAGCTTGACGCGGTCGATGCGACCCGCGATGCGTGCGATCAACTCCACGCCCGCGTCGCGGCTGTCGGTGGCCTGGGCCACGGTGCGCACGTCACCCAGCGTCTCGCCGAGTGTCTTGGGGTCCAGTGCCAGCACGCGCGGTCGGGAGGGGATGCTCTTGGCCAGCTTTACCACGTCGGTATGAGAGACCGCGCACACCGGACACAGCGCCTGCGTGACGATCAGATCGGGCTCCAGCACGCGCAGCGCCTGCTCGTCCAGTTCGTAGATCGACTCGCCGTTCAGCGTGCGCTCACGCACCGCCGCGTCGATCTCCGCCGCGCTGAGACCCTGCGGGAGCATGTCGCGCGTCACGTGACGTAGCTTCGACGCCCGCGCGGGGTGGTCGCACTCGTGCGTCACCGCGATAACCTCGTCTCCGAGGCCGAGCGCGAACAGCAGTTCCGTGGCGTGCGGCACGAGGCTGACGATGCGCATACCCCGGAATGTAGTGCCCACGCGCAACCGACAGGGAGATTGAGCGATGAGCAGGTTGAGCGAGATGGAGATTCCACGATGAGCAGGCTGAGTGAAGAGCAGATCGAGCAGCAGCTCGCCGACAGCGGGTGGGCCCGTAAGGGCGAGGTGATCGAGCGTGAGTGGAAGCTGGCTGACTTCGCGGCGGCCATCACCTTCGTCAATCGCGTCGCCGAGCTGGCTGAGCGCGCCAACCATCATCCCGACATCCTCGTGCACGGCTGGAACAAGGTGCGCCTGGAGCTCAGCACGCATTCGCAAGGAGGTCTCACCGAGGCCGACTTCGCGCTGGCCGCTGAGATCGACGGACTGCGCTGAGCAGTCTGGGCTGAGGTCTGGGCTGAGCATCTTTGGCGCCGACCGTGGCCCCTGCTACCTTTAGCTTGTCGCCACCAATGACAGACGACGAAGAATCACTTCCTCGAAGTAGCACCTCCGCGTGAGCGGCCTGAAGCTTCTCTTCACGGCCGTACTGATCGCGCTCAACGCGTTCTTCGTGATCGCCGAGTACGCGCTGATTCGCTCGCGCCGTGCGCGGCTGGAGCTAATGCAGGAGGACGGTCAGCGCGGTGCGAGTCTGGCCCTGGGGCAGCTCGCGAACATCAACGAGTACATCTCGGCGGTCCAGATCGGCGTGACGATGACGTTCGATCGGCATCGGCGCGCTCGGCGCGCCGGCGCTGGCCAGCTTGCTGAGCGGCGCGCTCGGGGGTGCATTGTCCGAAGAGGCGGCGCTGGTGATCGCCGCCGTGTTGGCCTTCGCGGTGATTACGACAGCGCAGCTGATCGCGGGCGAGATGGTGCCCAAGTTCTACGCGATCGAGCATGCCGAGACCGTCGCTCGCCGCGTGGCCCGTCCATTGCAGGGCTTCGCGACTCTGTTTCATCCGTTCATCGTTGTGCTCACGGCCGCATCCAGCCGGATTCTGCGAGTGCTGGGCGTGGACATGTCACGACAAAGCGTCGGTGGCTCGCAGGAGGAGCTTCAAGCGCCTGATCGCCGAGTCCTATGCCGGCGGTCATCTCGACCCCGGTGAGGCCGGAATGCTCAGCGGGGTCTTCCAGTTGCACGAGCAGGAGGCTCGTCAGGTGATGACCCCGATCCCGGCCGTCGTCACGATCGACGTCGCAGAAGATGTCGAGGCGTGCCTGAAGCTTTGTGTCTCAAGCGGCCACACCCGCCTGGTGGTCACCGAGGAAGGCAACCGCGATCGCGTGCGGGGCATCGTGCACGCCAGCACGCTCGCGCAGCGCCTCATGGAGGAGGGCCCCAAGGCCTCGATCGAGTCGATCGTGCACGAGGCGCCGATCGTGCCCGAGACTAAGCCGCTGGACGATCTGCTCGCCGATCTGCAGCGCCAGCGGACCTCGATGGCCGTGGTCGTCGATGAGTACGGCCGCGTCGTGGGCATCGTCACGATCGAGGACATCATCGAGGAGGTCGTGGGGGAGATCGTCGATGAGACCGACCCCCTCGCGGGAGAGATCCGCAAGCTCCCAGGAGGCGAGTGGCTCGTGCGCGGGCACGTCGCCGTCACTGACCTCGCCGACCATGGTGTGCTGCTGCCGGCCGACAGCGATGCCTACAACTCAGTCGGCGGCTTTGTCTTCGCCCAGTTGGGGCGGCTGCCTCGCCGCGGGGATACCGTCACCGCCGATGGCTTCTCGATCCGCGTGGAGTCGGTGCGGCACAACCGCATCGAGGCCGTTCGTATCCGTCAGCGCCGGCCTGTCGCAACGCGCGAGTCGGAGACGGACGAGGCGCCTTAAACACGTCCGGCCCGCGGGGGGTGCGGACCGGAGCATGTGCACTGGGAGGAGGCGGGTGTGCGTTGCGACTCTTTGTCGCATTCCCCAGTATCGCCACCAGCCTCAAGCCCACCTAAAAGGTGGTCATGGTCGAGATAAAACTTGGGCGACTTCAGTAGCTGTGGAAACCGCGCCCACTCTTGCGGCCCAGCGCGCCTTCCGCGACAAGCTGTCCCACACGCGGAGGCACCGGCTCACCGATCGTCTCGCCAATTGCCTGTGAGACGTCAAGGCCCACAAGGTCCAGCAGCGCTAGGGGTCCCATCGGGTGCCCCGCGCCCAGCTTCATGCAGGTATCCACGCCGGAGGCATCCATGCCTGTCTCTTCCAGCAGCCGTACGGCGCTGAAGAGGTACGGGAACAGCAGTCGGTTGACGACGAAGCCCGGCACATCGGGTACCTCCACCGGGGTCTTCTCCAAGGTCTCGCACAACTTCAGCGCTCGCCAGCGTGTGTCCTCGCTGGTCTGCGTGGCGAACACCAACTCGACCAGCCGCATCTTGGTCACGGGGTTGAACACGTGCAGTCCTACGAAGTTCTCTGGCCGTCCGCTGGCCTGCGCCAACTCTTGCACTGACAGCGACGAGGTCGTTGAGGCCAGTACTGCTTCCGGGTCTAGGATGCCATTCAGCTCACTGAGTACCGATGACTTCACCGCGAGGTCCTCCACTACGGCCTCAACCACGAACGTCGTCTCCGCCAGTGCTTGTGGGTCGGTGACGATCTGCACGTGCTCAGGGTCGATCTCGGCACCCATGCGCTCAAGCGTCTTCTCCACCGTTGCCTTTGCGCGCTCGGCCGAGCTGCTGGAGCGAGCCAGCAGCAGCACCGGCCCATGGTGGGCCGCCGTGGCGGCCAGACCGCAGGCGATGGCCCCGCTGCCGACGATGGCAAGGCGTTCGTTCACGCTTCTTTCCTCTACTCAGATAGGTGTGGGGTGATGCTGTGAAGTGCGGCCGGGGATAGTGTCAGAGATGTGGCTCCGCGCGCCGCGCGAGATTGACTGACTAGTCAATCTAGTCGGCAGAAGCGGTAGAATATTGCATGCAGGCGCCGGGCCCGGCTCCCACAGCAGCCCTCCGCCACTCCCATCAAGACACGGAGGACTTCCCATTATGAGGCAGCCAGAAGGCCGCGAAGTAGTCATCGTCGAGGCGGTACGCACGCCGATCGGCAGAGGTCACAAGGAGAAGGGCTACTACAAGGACACTCACCCCAACGACCTGCTGGGCAAGGTCTACACCGAGGTCATCGCGCGCGCCGGCATTCCCGCCGGTGAGGTGGAGGACGTGATCGCCGGCTGCGTACAGCAGTTCGGAGAGCAGGGCTTCAACATCGCCCGCAACGCCTGGCTGCAGGAAGGACTGCCGATCGAGACCCCCGGCACCACCGTCGACCGTCAGTGTGGCAGCGCGCAGCAGGCCGTCAACTTCAGCGCGGCGCTGATCGCGGCCGGCGTGCACGACGCGATGATCGGCAGCGGCGTCGAGCACATGGGCCACTTCCCCTTCGCGGCCGGCATGAAGACGCAGGAGGAGTTCGGCTTCGCCTTCACACCGGCGCTGATGGCCAAGCACAACATCGTCGGTCAGGGCCTCGGCGCGGAGATGATCGCGGACGAGTGGGAGATCTCCCGCAGCGAGCTGGATGAGCTGGCTGTGCGCTCGCACAAGCTCGCCCATCAGGCGACCGAGGAGGGTCGCTTCGAGCGCGAGATCGTGCCCTTCGAGGTCAATGGCGACACTTATGTCACCGATCAGGGCATCCGTCCCGGCACCAATCTGGAGACGCTGTCGCAGCTCAAGCCGGCCTTCAAGCCGGATGGCAAGGTGACGGCCGGCAACGCCTCACAGATCAGCGATGGCGCCGCCGCGGTGCTGCTGATGTCGGCTGAGAAGGCCAAGGAGCTGGGCCTGAAGCCCCGCGCGCGGATCGTCGATCAGACGACCGTGGGCTGTGACCCCGTGAAGATGCTTGAGGGCCCGATCCCGGCGACCGCCAAGATCCTCAAGCGCAACGACATGAAGATCGACGACATCGATCTGTTCGAGATCAACGAGGCGTTCGCACCCGTCGTCGCCGCGTGGCGCCGCGAGCACAACCCCGATATGGATCGCGTCAACGTCAACGGTGGCGCGATGGCCCTCGGGCATCCGCTGGGTTCCACCGGCGCACGCCTGATCACGACGCTGCTGCACGAGCTGGAGCGCTCCGACAAGGAGATCGGCTTCGTCACTATGTGCTGTGGTGGCGGCCTTGGTACAGGCACGCTGATCCAGCGCGTCTGATTTTGAAGAGGACCCCTCCGGGGTCCTGTGTTGGCCGCGGTCGGCGTGGATTGCGCCGGGCCGCGGCCCAACTCGCCGCGCGGCAATTCTGACTTTCAGCCCGCGGGACCGCCGCCGGTCCAGTCAACCGCAACGGGGGGTAGGGCCAGCAGCGCGGCCCAGGTGCTCGGGTCCGTCTTGCCCGTCGCAGGGATGCCGTGAGCCGTCTGGAACTGCGCCAGATAAGACGCGGTGGTCGCGTCAAAGACGCCGCTGGTCGCCTGCGCGGGGATCGCGGTGGCCAGGTGCTCCTGCATCCACAGCACCTGATCGCCCTTTGAGCCTTCGCCCAGCAAAGGAGATGTCAGCTCAGGGTTGGGCACCGTGAGGCTTGGGTTCAGAGGTGCGATCAGTGCGCCCCAGCCGCGTTCGGTGGTCTCCTGCCAGTCCCACCACGACAGACCTCTGGCGCCGTAGGCCGCGGCCAGCGAGCGGAAGGCCACGAGGTCGGAGGGGGAGGGGTCTTCATAGCTCTGGCCCAGCGGTGCGATCGCGCGGCCGTAGATCAGGTTCTCCTCGTAGGTGTGCGCGAAGGCATTTTCCACCGAGGTGCCGATCGCCTTCCAATACATTTGCGGCGCGTTGAACTGCGCGCCGTTGGGACCCATGAAGACGGAGTAGGGCTCGGACTCGTGGTAGTCGACGTAAGGGAACGACGCCAAGCCCACCGGGTAGTTCGGTCCCACCGCCGCGCGCAGCGTTTCGATGTACTTCTGTGCTGAGGCATAGTGGCCTTCGTACTCGGACTCGGCGTCTATCACGAGGCAGTCCGCGCCCGTCTGTGCGGCGCGCGCGCCCAGTTCAGCCTCACCTACGGGGTTCGTGCCGTAGACGTACTGCCAGGCGCAAACCTTCAGGCCGTTCGCGTGCAGGGTTGCCACCAGTTCCGGCGAGAACTGGCTCCAGTAGTTGCTTGCGCCGTCGCTGCTCTTCACGAACACCGTGCTGACGCCTGCGGCGTGGGCTTGCGCCACGAGCGCCGGGAGATTGCCGCCCGAGGACTTGCTGACGTACCAGATCCACATTCCCTGGCCTTCAAAGGCGGTGCCATTGGCGCTCGTTGCCGCCGGCGGTGCCGCCACCACCTTTGGCTTGGGGGGGTGCAGGGTGTACGTGACGACAGTGATGGGGCCGACCGTGTTCGAGCGGCGTTTACCGCCAATAAGCACGCGGATGCGGCCGGAGTGGGCCTTGCTCGGCACGTGCACGGCCATGCCGTACTTCGACTGGTACACGTGCGCAAACGGCGAGTTGCTTGCGATTGCCGCGTTGCGCACGCGCGGGAAGGCCACGCGCAGGCCTTTCTCGATGCCCTGCCCAGATAGCACGAGGATGCCCCGGACCGTCACCTGATGGGGGTTGGCCGAGCAGTTGGCGGTAGGAGAGCAGCGCGCGTCAGCGAGACTGACCGCACGCGAGCCATGGCGAGTAGTGCTGCGCGGCTGCGCGGTTGGTATCGCTCCGCCCGTCACCGGAGTTGGGCCGGATGGCGCGCCTCCTGGGTTGGCCGCCGCTGGGGCACTCCGGACGTGCGCCAGCATGCCGAGCAGCACGAGAATGGCTGCCGCGACCAGGGACCAAGAGCGCTTGTGGGTGCCTGTGATTGCCATGATTGTGAGGCTGGGCGGCGGGCGCCCGACCATAACGGCTGTGAGGTTTCCAACCGAGCCGCGGCAGAGAAGTTGCGGCTCAGCCCCAGCGAAAGCCGGTGTCCGAAGGCGCCGGCGGCAGCGGGCTTGAGGGCAGCCCAGGCGCCGGCTCGGGCAGGTTGAAGCCCGTCGGAGCCACGTCATTAGGGGCGTCCGCGTGGAACAGCGACGCGAGGTACTGGATCTGACCGCGGCCCACGCCCAGCTCGAACTGGCCGCCGCCGTAGTTGCCGATGCCCTGCTGGGCACAGAAGTCAAAGGCGTCCAGCAGGTTGCGCAACCCGCCTAGACGCGAAGGCTTGATGTTCACCATCCGCGGTGGATAGAGCAGCGACTGGATGTCCTCGATCGAGTGGATCGGCGCGTCCCAGGAGAAGCGCTCGCGGTGCAGCGCCAGGACTGGCTCCGTCTCGATCGTCAGCGCTGGGTCCTCGATCCAGGCGTCCGGGAACGCCTCAACCACGCGCCGGTACAGCACCGGGTCCGCGGGCTGGTCCACGATCGAGCCTGTGTAGTACGCCTTGAAGTCCACCGACTCCACCGCGCCTGTCGCCTTCAGCTCCTCAATCAGCGGCTGGCTCCACGAGCTCGTGGGGTCGAGCTTGAAGTTCAGCCACGGGTACAGGTCCAGGCGCCCGCGCAGCGGCTCCATGCTGGGCGGCTCGCCCAGGCGCAGCGAAACGACGAAGCGCACCGGCCCAGGGGTGCGGCCCAGTGCCTGGTGCAGCGTCGTGCCTGCCTGACGCAGCGCCAGATCGAGAGCGGCGGACTCATACGCCCACACCCGATAACGCCGCGACACTTCGCGCTGAGGGAGCTCCGGGAAGAGATCCAGCTTGGCCACCCGCTCGCAGAAGCTGGCCATCGTCCAGCTGCCTTTGAGCTCCGGCGGGGGTCCGGCGGCCTGGAGAATTTCGTGGTCCGGCGCGTCATAGGTCACGTCCTCGCCCATGCCCTCCTCGCCTTTGCCGTGCAGATGAATGACGGTGGAGAGGCGTTCAAAGTCGCTCGACACCTTCGCCGAGAGGCCCTCCAGCGTGCAGCTCTCGATCTCCACCGGCAGCTCTGCCAGCAGCTCCCAGGTGCTCACGGGTTGCCCCTATGGCTCACGAGTCGCCCACGGCTCACGAGTACCCCACGGCTCATGGGTTGCCGCCGCCGCCAGCATCGCGTTCCAGGCGTGCCACCATCTCGTCTAGGCGCAGCTCCTCAAGCGCCCCGCCGACAGCCTCCAGCTCGCCGGCGCAATATTCGATCAGCGTCTTGCCCTCCTTCACTAGCTCCAACGTCTCGCCCAGGCTGGCCTCGCCGGAGTCCAGACGGCGGATGATCTCCTCCACGCGTGCAGCCGCGGCCTCGTATGTCTGCTTAGGCGCTGGGGGTGTCTCAGTCATCGTCATTGGGCTCGATCCTGGCCGCAACCGTATCGTCGGCGAAGCGCACTTGCACCTTGCCCTGCCGCTTGGCCTGCGCGGCTGTCGCGAGCGGCTCGCCCGTCGGGCTCTGCACCAGCGCATATCCGCGCTCCAGCGTGCGTTGTGGATCGTGGCCGCCCAATGCCAGCCCAAGGCGCTCAAGCTCGCGGGGTGCGCGCTCGCGGCAGTCCCTGGCAGTGGCTGTTGCCTTGCGCTCCAGCACCAGGGCTCTGCGGATCGTCACCGTTCGCTCTCCCTGCACGCGCCTGCGCGCCCCCGCTCTCACCTCACGCAGCTGCTGGTGCAGCCGCCCGCGCTGCCGGCGCAGCTGCTCTGAAGGTGCCCGCGAGAGGCCCGCCAGCGTGCGCGCCCGGCGCAGCACCGCACGGTGGCCGTTTTCGCTCAGTCTCGTGGCGGAGCCGCTGAGGGCAGTGCGTGCCTGCGCGCAGTTGACTCCCACCGCCTCCTCCGCCGCGTGTGTAGGCGTCGAGCAGCTCACCCATGCGACGTCGTCCAGTAGCGTGCGATCGGTGTGATGCCCCACGGAGGCCACCACCGGCACACCCAACAGCGCCACCGTACGGCAAAGCGTCTCATCGCAGAAGCACCAGAGGTCCGCCAGCGAGCCTCCGCCGCGCGCGACGACGATCGTCTCGGCGCCTGCCACGGCCGCCAGGTCCTGCACCGCGCTCGTTATCGCCGGGGCCGCATGGCGGTCCTGCACGGGCGCGAAACCCCACACCACGCGACCGGCCCAACCGCGGCGCGCCAGGGCCGCGAGGATGTCATCGCGCGCCTTGCCGCCCTCGCCAGTCACCACGCCGATCGTGCGCGGCAGTAGCACACGGGGGAGCAGCTTCTGGCGTCCCAACAGGCCCTCGGCGTCCAGCTGCTTGCGCAGCCGATCCATGCGCGCCAGCAGATCGCCCTCGCCTGCGACACGCATGTCGGTTACCTGGAATGAGAAGTTGGGGGAGGAGGTCGCGCTGCCCGGGTAGTAGTCACAGCCACCCGCCACGACCACCTGCATGCCCTCCTTCACCGGCCCGATGCGCTCCGCGATCGTCTCCCAGTCGCTCAGCCACGCCGCGCAGGACACTGCGCCGTGTGCGTCGCGCAGCTCGAAGTACACGCGCGCTCGCGAAGGGCGCAGGTTGACCAGCTCGCCCACCAGCTGCACCTTCACGAATGAGCGCAGCTTCTCGCGCAGTGCCTCCGCGTACTCCCCCACCGGGAATGGCCCCGCCAGTGCGCTGCCGGGAATACCCGTCTGCTCTGAGGGGGTCAGCGTGGCCATCTAAATGAGCATAGGCGCTAGCATCGACGTCAATGCCGGGGCGCCCGCAACGACTTACGCTGGCCCCTTAGGGATGGCCAATGCCAGCAAGGGTCGCCGCTCGCGCAAGCGGCGCCCGCGTGCCGTCGCTGCGGCGGCCAAGCCCGCGTCTACAGGGGCATCCGAGTCGACATCCACGGCGACCGCGGAGCAGGCGTCCAAGTCGGCGCCGAAGACGAGGCAGAAGCAGCCTCCACGGGCGAGCACCCGTCGTGGTGAGCGGCCGCAGGCGCCTTGGCATCCGCTTCCGCTCTCAGAGATCCTGATCCTGATTGGGGCCATCGCGACTGTCTTGGCACTGAGTCCTCATCCCCAGAAGACGACCCTCTTGGTGGTCGGCCTGGTCGCCGTCGGCATCGGCACCTTCGAGGTCACCTGGCGCGAGCACTCTTCCGGCTTTCGCTCCCACACCATCCTGCTGGCGCTCGTGCCTGTCCTGGTCTTTCACTCGCTCGTGATTGCGATCGCCTCCGCCTTCACAAACCCCACGGTTCTGTTCAGCATCGTGCTGCTGCCCTTCGACTTCGCCCTCTTCGTCTTTTGCTTCAAGCTCCTGCGGGCACGCTATCTGGACGCTCGCCAGCTGCGGAGATTGGGACGCCGCTGAGCGAGGGCAGGGGTCGCTCGCTCTCGTGCAGCCCCTCACCGCGCGTCTCGCCTTCGAAGCCCAGCTGCTCCAGTCTCGCGATCTCGCGTTCGCCTTCCACGCGTGCCAGGTTGCCGGGGGACAGATTCGCGATCAGCTTGGCGATCCGTTCGCGTAACTGCAACGCGAAGTGGGGGGTGGAGGCACCCATCAACTGACGCACGTCCTCCACTGTCACTTCGTGACCTTGCTGCGTGCGGATGGGGTTCTCGGCTTGGCTCACTTCTTCGGCAAGGGTAACGTGGTCGCGGGTGTCGTGGTTGAGGAACTCGTGGTCGAAGAGGTCGTGGTCGACGTGGTCGACGACGAGCCGCTGGGGGATATCTCCAGCAGGCCATCCAGCTCGGCCTGCGTCCTGGCGCTGATCGCGCTCTCGTCGCCGATCAGCCAGCCGTGGTTGTACGCACCGTGCACCGGCTTGTAGGCCGGGGCTTCGGAGTACCCGGGCCGGATGTCCGTGAGGTATTCGCTTAGCACAGCGGGCACCGTATCGGGGTCTTCCAGCAGCAGCAGCGGGCCGTACTGGCCGCTGGCCGACAGCGGCGCGGCCGCGGGCGCGTCCAGCGGGCGCGTGGCGTTTGCGAACACCAGGCCGTGGCCCGGTTCGTCCACACCCCAGCCAAAGCCTTCTTCACTGAACAGCGATACCGCGATCGCGTTGCCCACTGGATCGTTGGGGCCGATGCGGCCCACGGGGCTCACGATGCGCTTGACCGTTCCGTAGCGCGCCAGCTGGCCTGCTGCAGTGCTGCTCACCGCGGCACTTGAGCCGACGATGTAGATCGAGGGGTGATGCCAGCGTTTTAGCTCGCCGCTCGTCGCGGACGGTACGGAGCCGCTGTTCACCAGCAGGATCGGCACTGCGCTCTCGGCCGCCAGGCCCGCCGCCGGCATCGCAAGCGCCGCGGGGCCGTCCGCGGAGGCCACCACCACCTGACTGGGCACCTTGCCCTGGGTGCTCTGCACCAGCTTCGAGACCTGGGTCGCCACCGCATACGCATTGGGCCCGGTCAGCTTGCGCGCGCGGTAGCTCGTGGGGACCGCGGTGGCGGCCCCGGCACCCACGGCGATCACCTGCGCGCCGCCCAGCGATGGCGCTCCTTTGGGCTGCATCGCTTTCAATGCCTGTGCGCTCACTTCGGGCAGCGAGCCTTTCTCGCTGAAGAGCAGGGGTGCATTCAGCGGCGCACCCGCCAGTGCCGCCGCCGCCAGCGCCTGCGGCCATTCCTGCTCGTCCACCAGCACGACTGCCTGCGGCCTGCTTGCTGGCGTCAGGCCCGGGTACACAGCCAGTGATACTGCTGCCGCGTCTACGACAGGGTCCGCGCCGCCTAAACGCGTCGTGTTCTTCGTCGCCAGGCCGCCCGCGCCCTGCGAGTTCACCGGCGCGATCACGCTCGGATTCGCTTCGCTCTGGGCTTCGCCCGGCAGCGATTTGCCGCAGCCTGAGATGAGGAGGCCGAGCGCGAGCGCGGCAACGAGCGGCCAAGGCGGGCGGACGCGCATGGCAGCGGACATTAGCGGGCGCATCAGAGGGCTCCGCGGACCTCGGCCTGGCCTTTGAGTGTGCCGCTGGCATCTCCTCGGGTGTGCTGATGGCATCCTTGTCCAGCGTGCGGGCCCGCGGCCATCATTTTCCCGGCATTTGCGGGAAGATCGTGGGCAAAGCCGTGCATGTCGCGCAAGCGTCATTGCAGTCTGTTAGGCTCCTGCCGCAAATGCCGAGTCCTTGGTTAGAGACCAAGGAACGGGGGACCCGAGATGTTGGGGCGAATTCCACGGTGTATCCGTGGAAAGCGCAGGCTCTTTCAGCGCTAGCCCGTCAGCTAACCCCGCAGGCCCACGAAAGAGGTTGTTTTGCGGGGTTTTCCACGCAGTGGCGCAGCATTACTTTGTTCCCTGGCCGTAATGGCCATCACCGCTCCGGCGGCCTTGGCCAACTCGACCGGCGGCACTGCCGTCAGCGGCCACTCCTCCTCCTCTTCTTCCACTCCCGCTGCCGCGGGCGGCGCTTCTCCTACTGCTGCCCCCGCGACTCCCGGAGCTCCTGCGGTGCATCTCGCTCCCGTCACCGGGCACGCCGCCAGCATCCTCTACAAGGGCCCTGTCTACCAGAAGCTTGTGAGCGGTCAGGTCGTCCCGTACACGCCTCCCGCCCCTGTCGGGCAGGTCGGAGGGGCTACCGGAGGCAGCCCTGTCGCGGCCACCGCCGAAGGCAAGCCTCAGCTGCTCGTGCCCGGCATCACCGCGCGCTTCGTCAATGGGCTCGCCGCCGCCCCTATGTCCGCGCCGCCCGCCGTGCAGCAGATCATCTGGTCCGGCAACCAGATCATCGGTCTTCCCTATATCTTCGGCGGCGGCCATGCCTCCTTCACCTCGCCTGGCTATGACTGCTCGGGCACCGTCTCCTTCGCCTTGCACGGCGCCAGCCTGCTGGCCACGCCGATGGACTCCTCGGATTTCATGCACTGGGGCGGGGGCGGTATCGGGCAGTGGGTCACCGTCTTCACCAACCCCGGCCATGCCTACATGACCGTTGCCGGGCTGCGTCTGGATACCTCTGCGGCCGATGACCCCTCAAATCAGCAGGGTCCTCGTTGGCGTCCGCTGCGGCCCGCCAATGGTGGCTTCAAAGTACGTCACCCCGTCGGCTTCTAGACCGTCGGCCGCGAGTCTAGGCCGTCCGCTGCGAGCTTTCGGCTACGCTTGATCCTCTGCCGTAGAAGCTCCCCCTTAGGAGGATCAGGATGGCCGGCTTGACCGGGCGCATGTCAACAGTCGTGAAGGCCAAGGTGTCCAAGCTCCTGGACCGGGCCGAAGATCCCGCCGAGACGCTCGACTACAGCTATTCCAAGCAGCTCGAACAGCTTCAGAACGTCAAGAAGGGCATCGCCGACGTCGTCACCGCCAAGAAGCGCCTGCAGATGCAGGAGTCCACTTTGCAGCAGCAGGTCGTCAAGCTTGATACGCAGGCGCGGCAGGCGCTGGCTGGCGGCAAGGAGGACCTCGCGCGCATGGCGCTCGAACGCAAGAACGTCGCGCAGACCGAGCTGCAGTCGCTCGACACGCAGGTCACCGAACTCGAAGGCCAGCAGCAGAAGCTCACCGAATCCGAGCAGAAGCTGCGCGCCAAGATCGAGGCCTTCCGCACCAAGAAGGAGGTCATCAAGGCGCAGTACTCCGCGGCCGAAGCGCAGGTCAGGATCTCCGAGGCCGCCACGGGCGTCGGTGAGGAGATGGCCGATGTCGGGCTCGCGATGCAGCGCGCCGTCGATAAGACCGAAAACATGAAGGCTCGCGCCGATGCCGTGTCCGAGCTTGAAGCAGCCGGGGCGTTTGATGACATCACCGCGCTCGGGCCTGGCGAAGATGACATCGATAAGCAGCTCAAGCAGCTTTCCTCCTCGTCCGCGGTCGATGATGAGCTGGCCAAGATGAAGGGGGAGTTAGGCTCGGGAGATGCCGGCAACGGCGGGCAGCTTGGCGCCGGTGCGCCCGGGGAGGCTCAGCAGCCCCCGGCAGCGGCGCCTTCCGAGGAGCAGTCGGCATGATCGTCCGCGTCTCAGGGGAGGGGCAGTATCGGCTCGATAACGCCGACGGCAAGCTCAGCGAGCTGGATAACGCCGTCGTCGCGGCTGTGCAGGCGAGGGACGAGGGTGCCTATCGCTCTTCCTACGATGCTCTGCTT
This sequence comes from uncultured Solirubrobacterales bacterium, assembly GCA_963743165.1. GTDB lineage: Bacteria > Actinomycetota > Thermoleophilia > Solirubrobacterales > Solirubrobacteraceae > Palsa-744. The sequence goes on along the minus strand of CAVUOP010000001.1, from coordinate 813,390 downwards.
CAGTTCGTGCGGGCCTCCGGCCCACCGCTTGCCGAGGATGAGCTTGTCGGCTCCGATCTGATCCTGCCGCCGCCCGATCTCAGCCTCAAGGAGGCTGAGCGGGAGTTTCAGGGCGAGGGGCTTATTCCGGACTAGCCCCGGAGGCAGACGCTCTTTCCGAGGGCGCGAACGGTCGGAAACAAAAAAGACAAACTGAGATTGCTCGCTTTAGGTCGAGAGCAGTCGCTCGGCGCGCCGTCAGAAGCCTCTGCGGCCCCCGGAGGCCCCGGATTTACTCGGCCTTTGCAAAATTGTGGCAGCTTAGGTTTGGGAACTAAGTCATTTGATGGCTATCTGTAGACACAGTAGTTTCCACGGATCTTAAGCAAAGGCAGAGCCTACGTGGTTTTCCGAGAGGTACAGTTGTCTTGCTCTTCGGACGGACAGAGGAGCACGACATAGAAGAACGGAGACTCTCGCATCTGCGGTGTGGTCTCCAGCCTCGACAACAGCGGCCTCGGTCGTAACGGGGCCAGAAAGGCAAAGATCAATATGCTGTTAAAAATTAGGCTGCTGGTTTTGGGCCTGCTATCGGTGATGGCGATCGGGGCGATTGCCTCGACGTCGGCCATGGCGGAACCAGGGCCGTTTTGGTACAACAAGGTGAGCGGTGCTCAACACAAGGTTGGGAACCAACAAGCTGCAGTGGCTTTTGAAGGAGAAGGTTCCGGCACGGAACTCACGGGAAAAATCGGCAAAGAAGAATTTAAAATCAAATGTAATATCAAAGCCAAAGGTCAGGTCTGGAATGGCAACAACCAAGGTCAGGGCAAAGTAAAAACTATCTCATATGAAGCATGCGTATCTAACAACATCGAAGGCTGTCACGCAACCGTAAAACCTTCAGCTAATGGCTATGATGTCTGGTTGGACTGGAAATATGCAGGGCTCGCAAAAGAATTGGAAAACAAGCCCCAAATCAAAGAACAAGGACAAAAAGAAGATATTGTCCTCCTTCCGGGCGGAGTCGGGTTCAAAGTAAATGCGGCCAAAACGGAATTAGAACCCACCCAAAAAGCTTCTTTCGCAGAAGTAAAATTCGGTAGTGTGGAAGAATGTAAAGTAGTGGGTGCACTAGGCGGAAAAGCTGATGGCGCGACAGCAGCTGAAATAAACCCAGCAGGGGGGACGTTTACGAAAGAACCCAAACTTGTCTTTCCGGGTGGGGTTCCAAAACAACATGATTGGGAAGCTGTATTTTTGGGTTTCCTTCCCTTCCCCGCGCAGTTATTATTTGCTAGCAACGAAGCCAAATTTAGCGGCGAACTACCGATAAAATTTGGCACTGAAGAAGTGGCAATTTTTGAAAAATAACCTCTAGAGTAGCTAAATAAAATAACGAGGAGAGGCTGGGGTATTTCTCAGCTTCTCCTCGCAGTCGCCAGGTAGTAAGAAACGGCCATGCCCTGAGATTTGGCCTTAAGTTAGAGTGATAGATGTGTTGTATGGATGGACGATAGTCGGGCGACGAGAGCGAATATGGCCACGGCAGCGAGTAGCGTGGATGGGAGTTTTGCTGCGCAAGGCGGCAGCCCTTTCGATTGCTCTGATGGGACTCGCTTTATGTATCGCTGTGACAGCATCTGGGGCGTGTCCAAATGAAGTGCTTCGCTCAGAACTTCACAGCGCACTGCTTCCTAACTGTCGTGCGTACGAACTGGTTACGCCTCCATATAAGGAGGGTGCCTCCCCTCTGCCATTTGCGGTCTCGGAAGACGGGTCTCAAATAGTGTTTGGAAGTCTGGGTACATTTGAATCGGCCGAAGGGGCGGGCCTCGACTTTTAATGTCGAAGGCGCTGCCTATCATGCATCGCGTGGAGAGACCGGCTGGACCACATCGCCGCTGGAGCCACCAGAATCCCGTTACCAGAGCGCGTCAATTTTACTGGACCTGAGCACCGACTTCGGGAACAGTCTGTGGGCGCTGGGGACACTTACCCAGCCGGAATTCGTAGTAGATTTCTATCGGCGAGATGACCATGGATCGTTTACGAAGATTGGCTCTCCTACGGCAGGCATAGATGTTCCAAACGAGACGGGGTACCACTACCGGGGCGCCTCGGCTGACCTGTCCCGCGTGCTCTTCGAACCACTGAACGGCTCGCGCTGGCCATTTGACGCCACGGTAGGGGCGCGACCTTCGCTATACGAGTATCTTGGTACAGGGAATACGACTCCATCGCTTGTTGGCGTATTGGGCGACGGCCAGAGCACTGAATTGGTCAGCCAGTGTGGGACAGGACTGGGCTCATTCAGATTGGTTGGTGAACGGGGATCTATGTATAACGCAATCTCAGCCAATGGCATGCGGATCTTTTTTAGCGCGATCGGTGCCGATGACGATACATGTGGAGGCGGGGTGCAGCCATCCGTTGATGAGTTGCTCGTACGAGAAGAAACGTCTCAGGGCCAGCGGAGTACATCTGCGATCTCCGAGGCATCTCCTTTGTCGTGTCCGGGTTCTGAAGCTCCGTCGTTGCAGTGTCGGGACGCAAGGTTTGAGGGAGCTTCGGGAGACGGGTCGAAGGTGTTCTTCACAAGCACACGCGCGATGGCCGTGGGAGCAAGCGAAGACAGTGCGAGCGGTGACAGTGCGAGTAAGGGCTGTGGCAGGACGACCGGCGCTGGTGGCTGCAACTTATACGAGGACGATCTCGCCGGCTCCGGATCGACGCTGACGCAGAAGTTGATAGCGGTATCGAGCGGGACCCCCAATCCGGAAGTGCAGGGCGTGGCACGGATCTCTGAGGACGGATCGCATATCTACTTCGTTGCCAAGGGAGTCTTGACGGGAGCAGCGGAAAACGCTTATGGCGAGCGGGCGAGCGCTGGCGCTGACAATCTCTATGCCTTTGAGCACGACCCGCAGTTCCCTGCTGGACGCACGTCTTTCATTGCGACTCTTGGCCCCAGCGATGAAGGACTCTGGGCTACGGTTGACGGCCGTGCCGCGCAGGCTTCGCGCAATGGGCACTTCTTTGTTTTTGCCAGTGCCTCCGATCCGACTGACGAAGGGACGGCTCCGGGCATACGGCAGATATATGTGTATGACGCTCAGCAGGGACGTCTCGCGCGCGCGTCAATCGGGCAGGATGGCTACAACAGCAATGGGCGGTTGCCGTTGTACAGCGCGACGTTGTCGATTGGGCCAGGAGGGCGATCTTTGCCCTATGCGTATGCCGGAGCCGACTCGCCCGTCGCTGCTGGTGGGTCGCTGGCGCCGGATGACGGAGCTGTCTTCTTCGCGAGCCCGACGGCATTGACACCCCAGGCGCTGAACAACCAGGTCGCCTTGGAATATCCCGTACTCAACATATACGAGTATGAGAATGGAAATGTCTATCTGATTTCGGATGGCCAGGACACCTCGACAGTGGATGGCTCGCCGGCATCCGGCCTAGTGGGCGCAAGTGCTTCAGGGGAAGATGTCTTCTTCGCCACCGTTGATCCGCTGATCGCGCTGGACACCGACACACAGCAGGATATCTATGACGCTCGTGTGGGCGGTGGGGCGCCGCCGCCGGTCGTATCGCCTGGGTGCTCCGAGGATGCATGCCAGGGCCCGTTGGGCGGATCTGTGACCCCTCTGATTGCGGGCAGCTCCAGCCAGGCACCAGGAGGGAATCTCGCGTCGAATGGGACGGCACCGAAGGTCGTCTCGAAGAGAAAGCCCAAAACCACCAAGCGCAAGATAAAGAGGAAGCGCTCGAAGAAAGGCAGGAATGCGGTTTCCAAGGGTCACAGGCACGTGCGGAGAGAGCTATGAGCAGATCGCATGTTGGAGTTGTCCGACTGGGGTGTCTCCGAGGATTGCTGCTTATCGTCTGCTATCTGGTTCTGATGGTGCTTCCAGGTATGACGATGGCCGCAGGTCCTGGATTTGCGATCCGCTCGCTTGCACAGCCTAGCTACTTCTCGTCCGGTGTCGATGCAAGCTGCCTTTCCTTTTCTGGCAGCAGGCTATGCAACAGCTACCGACTCGTGGTCACAAATGTCGGCACCACCTCGACGACGACGCCGATCGTGGTGTCCGACGTGTTACCTTCCAACATTTCGGTGGCAAGCATTCATGCGGAAGACCTGAGCCAGGAACTCAATTTTTCTCAGGGGTGCACTGTTGTGCCTCTTCAGTGCGTGGATGAACAGTTGCTAGCGCCCGGCGGTGCGCTGCTAATAGTTATCAATGTGACGATTGAACCTGGTGCCTCCGAAGTCGTGACCAATAGGGCTTCGGTTACAGGCGGTGGCGCGCTCCCAGTAACCACAGATGAAGCTACGAGCCCACCGACGCGCATAACTTCAACGTTGCCGGCGTTTGGTATGGCAGATTTCAACATGCAGCCCTTCGATGCCGACGGCACGGCGAGCGCGCAGGCTGGAGGACACCCGTATTCGCTGCTGACAAGCATCGACTTCGATACCATCGACCAGGTGGTTGAAGGAGAAGGCGAATACTCAGCCTCCGAGCAGCCAAAGGACATAATCGTCGATCTTCCGGTGGGCCTTATCGGCAATCCAGAGTCGGTGCCTCACTGCCCGTTGAATGCGTTGGAGCGTGGGACCGGCATTACGCTCTGTCCTCCGGATAGCCGGGTTGGCACTGTTGTACTTGAGCACCAGCCCGGGTTCTTCGCCGCCTCGGAGACCCCGCAGGCGATCACGACAGCGATCTATAACCTCGTTCCCGAGGATGGCTATCCGGCGGAGTTTGGATTCACTTTCGACAACAGGCCTGCGTTTATGTATGCCAACGTCGTGCGAATGAACGGGACGTATCGGCTGCGCGTAGTTGCGCCGGGCCTTCCCGTCATTGGGGTAGACGGGGTATCTCTCCTCTTCTTCGGCAACCCAAGCGAACGTGATGGGTCTGGAAGCAGCGGCCAATCCTTTTTTTCCAATCCCGTGGCTTGCACAAGCGAACAGGTCAACGCGAGTGCACAAGCTGATTCCTGGCAGCACCCAGGGGAATACGTCTCGAAGGAAACGACGGTCTATCCCCAGATCACCGGCTGCAACCTGCTCCAGTTTCAGCCTTCGCTGAGGGTCGGTCCGGACACGACACAGGCTGACGAGCCGTCGGGCTACACGGTCCAGCTCGAAGTCCCTCAGCGTGAAAGCCTGGGCACGCCAGCTACGCCTGAGTTGCGCAACGCTACGGTGACTCTGCCGCCCGGCGTGTCGCTCGATCCGGCGGCTGCCGACGGGTTGCGCACCTGTGCCGAAACTGGGCCGAAAGGGATCAACATAGTGGGGCCCGAAGCCACCGAAATGGGGGAAGGGGATCGTGACGGGAGCCCTTATCACGATGGGATGGAACATACGGCGCCGGGGCACTGTCCAGCAGCCTCAACCGTTGGCAGCGTAGAGGTCACCACGCCAGTGCTCGCACAGCCGCTTGAGGGACATCTGTTCTTGGCTGAGCCGAAGTGCGGAGAGACGGGTCGGCCGGAATGCACACCCGCGGACGCGAGCAACGGCAACCTCTTTGGGATGTATCTGGAAGCGGCGGGCTCGGGAGCGATTGTGAAGCTGCGAGGGACAGTGTCGGTGAACCCCACCACGGGTCAGGTCAGCACGACCTTCGAGGAAAACCCCCAGCTGCCGTTCAGCAACCTGACACTGCGCGTTAAGGGTGGGGTCAGGGCAGCACTGGCCAATCCGCAGACATGCGAGCAGGCGCTCTCTTCGAGTCAGCTTGTGCCTTGGAGCACGCCTGTGACTCCAAACGCTACGCCGCTCAGCGAGTTCAATGTGGACTGGGACGGCAGTGGAGGCGCCTGCCCGGCGAGCCTCCCATTTGCGCCAAGCTTCAGCGCGGGCACAGTCCTACCGAGTGCGGGGGCTTTCACCCCGCTGACCGTCACCATCTCGCGCGGGGACCGCGAACAGGATCTATCGCAGGTAAGCGTTCACACCCCCGTGGGGCTCTTGGGGATGCTCTCCAAGGTCACTCTCTGTGGGGAAGCGCAGGCGGCGGCGGGGACCTGTTCGGCCGATTCACAGATCGGCTCGACTGCCGCGTCTGCTGGAGCTGGATCGCATCCCTTCTGGATCCAGGGGGGGCGGGTGTATCTGACCGGGCCCTATCGCGGCGCGCCCTTTGGGCTCTCCATTGTGGTCCCCGCGGTCGCGGGGCCGTTCAACCTCGGCAACGTCGTGGTTCGCGCCAGCATCAGCGTCGACCCCCACACCTCCGAGCTCACCGTCACCAGCGATCCGTTGCCCCAGATCATCGACGGTGTGCCACTGAGGCTGCGCACCATCAATGTCAGTATCGACAAACCTGGGTTCATCTTCAACCCCACCAACTGCAACGCGTTGCGGATCACCGGCACTCTCGCTAGCGCGCAGGGGGCCACCGCGGCGGTATCCACTCCCTTCGCCGTTGGCGGCTGTGCCAACCTGCCCTTCAAGACGAAGTTCGCCGTCTTCTCCCAGGCAAAGACCTCGAAGAAGAACGGGGCCAGTCTCGACGTCAAGGTTTCAGACGTGCCCGGCCAGGCTAATATCGCCAAGGTCGCGGTGACTCTCCCCAAGATGCTTCCCTCCCGGCTCACCACCATCCAGCATGCCTGTCCGGAAGCCGTCTTTGCTGCAAACCCGGCCACATGCGATCCGAAGTCTCTGATTGGCATGGCCACCGGCGTGTCGCCCGTGCTGCCGGTGAAGCTAATCGGGCCCGCCTACCTTGTCTCTCATGGAGGTGCTGCCTTCCCCGATGTCGTCGTGATCCTTCAGGGAGAGGGTGTGCGTGTGGACCTCGTCGGTAACGTCAACATCACAAAGGGCATTACCCACAGCACCTTCGCTTCGGTGCCCGACGTACCTATCAACTCCTTCGAGCTCAGGCTGCCCCAGGGACCCCACAGCGCCTTGACCACAGCCAGCTTGCCGGCCACCGCTCACGGGAGCCTCTGCGGTCAGAAGCTCCTCATGCCCACCACCATTACCGGGCAGAACGGGGCGCAGATCAAGCAGAACACCAAGATTGCGATCACAGGGTGCACGAAGGTCAAGAAGGCGCGCACACGCGAGAAGGGGCTCAAGCACTAGCTGTGGCTAGCGCCAATTACGTGGCCTCTTATCAGCGGTGAACTCTGCCGCTAAATCGGTATCCCCCACAGCGGAAACCACCGCTCTAGTTCCGGCTCCATCGGCAGCTCGCCCGCCATCTGCGCCTTCAGTCGCAACTCCCGCTCGGTATCGCGCTCATTTGCACTGCCGGGCGCGGGCGCGAAGGGATACCAGAAGCCGCGCTTGTAGTTGTAGATGAAGTAGAGGGGCCGCTTGTTCGCGTCCCTGAAGGCGAACACCGCGCACAGCAGGCGCTCCCCGTGCCCGGCCGTCTCGATCGAACTCGATACGGCGTTAATCCCCACCGCGAGGTCTTCCACCTCGGGGTCCTCCAGCACCATCCAGCGATAGCCATAGCTGTCGTCCTGCGTCTTGACCTGCGTACCAGTCTCGCCGCCTGTCGCCTTCACGACTTCTTCCATTTCGCGCATCGTCGTTTCAAACCCGCTTGTCGCCAAGGCCTGAAAGACGATCGCCGCGCTGCCCGCCGGGTCAATCTGGTGTTCGGTCTGCAGCGTTATGTAGGCCGTCGAGATCGCGAATAGCCGGTCGGGGGCAGGCCCTTTGACCTGATGGCGGCCCGTGAGGATGTCGCGCAGACCCACGGTTCAGGCGGTGCCTGGCATTACGCGGTGCCCTGCAGCTGCGCCTCAAGCCGATCCAGGGCCGCGAGGCGCTGCTCAAGCGGCGGGTGGTCGGCGAAGATGTTCAGCAATGACTTCTTGGCGCGCGCGGGGATGATGAAGAAGGCGCTCATGCCTTCGGCCTTACGCAGGTCTTCGCTGGGAACGCGCTCGATCGTGCCGCTGATCTTCAGCAGCGCCGAGGACAGCGCGCTCGGGCGACCCGTCAGGACAGCACCGCCGCGGTCGGCCGCAAACTCGCGGTAGCGCGAGAGCGTGCGCAGCAGCAGGAAGCTGATCGCGTAAACCAGCACCGAGACGAGGATCACGTACATCAGCCCGCCTTCCTCCTCGTCATCGTTGCCGCCACCAAAGCCGCCGCCAAACAGGAAGCCCCACTGCACGATGAAGGCCGCGACGCTCGCGAAGAAGCTCGCGAGCGTCATCACCATGACGTCGCGATTGATGACGTGCGTCAGCTCGTGCGCCATGACGCCTTCGAGCTCCGCCGGCGAGAGCAGGTCCATGATGCCGGTGGTCGCGCAGACGGTGGCCTTCTTCTGCGAGCGGCCCATGGCGAAGGCGTTGGGCATGGAAGTCTGCATGACGCACACGCGCGGCTTGGGCAGATCGGCCTGCACACAGAGCCGCTCGATGATTCCGTGCAGCTCAGGGGCTTCCGCGGGGGAGACCTCCTTGACGCCCAGACTCGCCATCGCCAGCTTGTCGCTGGTGAAGAACTGCACGGCCAATAGGCCGAGCGCGAAGATCGCGATCGTCACGCCGCTGGCGCCCACCGAGAAGAGCACGCCGATGAACACGACGTACAGCAGCCCGAGCAGGAAGAGCGTCAGCAGCATACGCGCCTGCAGGCCGGTGTCGCGGCCGAAGCTCGTGTGCCTGTTCGCGGTGTGTGTCGCCATGATGGGATTGTCGCAGACCGACATTGCGCTCCCCTAAAGTGCGGGAGCGATGCAGCCCGAAGTCGACATCCTTGGCATCTCCGTGAAGACCTTCGGCGTCGCCTTCGCGCTGGCCTTCATCGCTTGCGGTCTTGTGCTCGCGCGGCGTCTGCGGGAGATGGAGAAGCCGGTCGATTGGGCCTATGAGATCGTGTTCGCGGCGCTGCTCGGCGGTGTAATAGGAGCGCGCGGCTACTTTCTGATTCAGAACTATTCGCAGGTAAAGCACAATCTGCTGGGCAGCATCTTCTCGGGCTCGGGCCTGGTCTGGTACGGCGGGGCGATCGGCGGAGCGATTGGCGTGATCCTGTGGATGCGCTGGCGCAACATGCTGCAGCTGCGGATGTTCGATGCCTGCGCAACGGTGCTGGCGCTCGGCTACGCGATCGGGCGCATCGGCTGTCAGGTCTCAGGCGATGGGGACTACGGCATCCGCTCCAGCCTGCCCTGGGCGATGGGCTATCCGCACGGCACGGTGCCCACGCCCGCGGGGGTCACGGTGCAGCCGACGCCGATCTACGAGACGCTCGTGATGGGGCTTGTGGCCTACTTCCTGTGGAAGCTGCGCGACCGCGTGCGACCCGGGGTCATCATCGCGCTCTACCTGGTGCTCAGCGGCCTGGAGCGTTTTCTGGTCGAGTTCATCCGCCGCAACAACGAGGTCTTCGGAGGCCTGACGGCGCCACAGCTTGAGAGCCTGGGGTTGGCCGCGATCGGGCTACTCTGGCTGGCCTACCTGCTGCGCGCCGGTGGTTTGAGCGGCCTGCGCGCCGGTCCCGGGGCACCTCGCCCGACGACTGCCTGAGCGCCCAGCGATAATCCCCGGTGATGGCTACCGCTGGAACCCTCCTGTCGCACGTCTACCCAATCGGGGCGCGCCTGAACGAGCGCGGTGTTCTGGAGCTCGGGGGTTGCGACGCGCTGGAGCTGGCGCGCGAGTTCGGCACTCCCGCGTACGTCGTGGTGGAGGACGACCTGCGTGCGCGTGCGCGGGCGTTCGTGGAGGCCGGGCGCTCAGCAGGGCACGAGAACTTCGCGGTTGTCTATGCCTCCAAGGCCTCGGCCTGCACGGCGCTCTTGCGCCTCTTCGCGCAGGAGGGACTGTGGTGCGACGTGGCCTCCGGCGGAGAGCTGCATCTCGCGCTGGCCGCAGGCTTTCCGGCAGAGCGGCTGCTGATGCACGGCAACGCCAAGTCGCGGGAGGAGCTGCGCCTGGCGCTGCGTCATCGCTTGGGGCTGATCGTGATCGACAATCTCGATGAGATACAGCGTCTGGCGGAGCTTTTGGGGGAGGAGGAGGGGGAGGGTGCCGGTGGTCCCGCACAGCAGGTGCTGATCCGAGTGACCCCCGATGTGCGCGGAGATACGCACGAGAAGATCTCAACCGGCCAGGCCAACTCCAAGTTCGGCTTCGGCATGGATCAGATCGGCGATGCGATCCAGCGGGTGCGCGAGATAGCGGGGCTCGAACTGCAGGGCATCCATGCGCACGTCGGCTCGCAGCTGCTCGAACTCGAACCTTTCCGCCGCGAGGCGCAGCAGCTCGCCCAGCTGGGCGTCTTTCCCACGTGGGACCTCGGTGGAGGACTGGGCGTGGCCTACACCGCCGCCCAGCATCCACCCGCGATCGAGGACTACGTCGGCGCCGTGGTGAGGGCCGCGCGCGAGTACCTGGGGGAGCACTCGCGGCTGCTGATCGAGCCGGGGCGCTCGCTCACCGCCAACGCGGGCGTGACGCTCTATACGGTCGAGTCGGTCAAGCGCAACGTCTCCACCTGGGTGGCCGTCGATGGCGGAATGTCCGACAACCTACGGCCGATGCTCTACAACGCTGGCTACGAAGCCGAGATCGTGGATCGCTTCGGCGGCGATACGGCGTGCGTGCTGGCCGGCAAGCACTGCGAGTCAGGCGACGTCATCGTCAAGGAAGCCCGCCTGGACGACCCTCGGCCCGGGGATGTGGTGGTCACGCCTGCCACGGGCGCCTACGGCCACGCGATGGCCAACAACTACAACGGCGTACCCCGGCCGCCGGTGGTCTTCTGCTCAGGCGGCAACGCGCGCCTGGTGGTACGGCGCGAGAGCTTTGACGACCTCACTTTCCGCGATGTCATCTGAGCAGTTCAAGATCGGCCTGCTCGGGCACGGGACGGTGGGTGCTGCCTTTGCCGAGCTATTGGAGCAGCGGGCCCCGCACGTGCAGCGGCTCACCGGCCGCGAGCCGCTGCTCGCCGGCACTCTGACGCGCTCCAGCGGAAGCTTCGGAGACATCCTTGAGGGATCTGAGGTGGTCGTTGAGCTGCTGGGGGGAATTGAGCCCGCGCGCGATTACGTCCTACGCGCGATGCGCGCCGGGCGCCACGTGATCACGGCCAACAAGCAGCTGCTCTCCCAGCACGGGGAGGAGCTGTTCGCGACCGCGGGCGAGCATGGGGTGCAACTGCGCTTCGAGGCCGCTGTCGCGGGGGTCGTGCCGGTGGTCCGGGTGCTGTCAGAGTCGCTGGCGGGTGCGCATGTCGAGCGCATTCACGGGATCGTCAACGGCACGACCAACTTCATCCTCTCCGAGATGGAGCGAGGCTCAACTTACGCCGAGGCTCTAGCTGAAGCTCAGCTTCAGGGTTATGCAGAGGCGGACCCCTCAGAAGACGTTTCCGGCAAGGATGCGGCGGCGAAGATGGCGATTCTTGCGCGGCTGGCCTTCGGCACTCCCGTACGCCTCGATCAGGTGCCCTACGAGGGGATTGAGCACCTGCAGGGAGACGATCTCCAATACGCGCGCGAGCTTGGTCTGGGCCTCAAGCTGATCGGCACCGCCGAGCGGCGCGATGGGGGGCTGTCGGTGCGCGTCCACCCCGCGTTTCTGTACGCCGGGCATCCGCTGGCCTCAGTGCATGGACCCTTCAACGCCGTCACGGTCGAGTCCTCGGCGATCACCGAGATCACGATGTCTGGCCCCGGCGCGGGCGGTGTGCAGACGGCCTCCGCGGTGCTAGGCGATGTCATCAGCGTGATGCGGCCTCCTGCCGCTCTGACCGTGCCATTGCAGCCGCTTGAGCTTGTGCATGACGTCTCAAGCTCCTACTACCTGCACATGGAGGTCGCCGACCGGCCCGGTGTGCTGGCCGATGTCGCGCGCGTGCTCGGCGAGCAAGGGGCTTCCATCAAGTCGGTGGTACAGCGCGGTTTGGGGGAGAATGCACGCCTCGTGATGGTCATTCACCCACTGCCCCAGTCCCGTCTGCATGCTGCCATCGAGCGCATCGGGGAGCTCGACTTCTTGCGCTCCGCGCCGCGTGCCATCCGTGTGATCGAAGAGGAGTTCACTTGACCGCTTCCCATGTACCGCTGATCGAGCGCTACCGCGATCGGTTGCCGTTTGCTCCAGACGATCCGTTGGTGACGCTGCAGGAGGGCTCGACGCCGCTGCTGCGCGCGCCGGTGCTCTCCGAGATGGTCGGCGCCGAAGTGCGCCTCAAGCTGGAGGGGGCCAATCCGACGGGGTCCTTCAAGGATCGCGGCATGACCTGCGCCGTCTCGGCTGCCGTGCGTGAGGGGGCCAAGGCCGTCATCTGCGCCTCAACCGGCAATACGGCCGCCAGTTCCGCCGCCTACGCCGCACGGGCCGGCATCACCTGTGCGGTGATCGTGCCCGACGGCAAGATTGCCGCCGGCAAGATGGCGCAGACGCTGATGCACGGGGCACGCGTGATCGCGCTGGCGGGCAATTTCGATCGCGCGCTGGTGCTCGTGCGCGAGCTGACTGAAACGCATCCGATCGCGCTGGTCAATTCGGTCAACGAGTTCCGCATCGAAGGGCAGAAGACCGCTGCATTTGAGCTCTTGGAGGACATGGAAGGGGCTATCGACGCGCTCTATATACCGGTCGGCAACGCCGGTAATGTCACCTCTTATTGGCGCGGTTTCACCGAGATGGGGGCCTCGCCAAGGCTGTACGGCTTTCAGGCCGAGGGGGCAGCGCCGCTCGTGCTCGGGCATCCCGTCGAGCACCCCGAGACCGTTGCCTCGGCCATCCGCATCGGCAATCCCGCGCGCTGGGAGGACGCGATGACGGCCATGACGCAGTCGCGCGGCAGCATCCGCTCGCTCTCCGACAGCGAGATCCTTGCTGCCTACCGGCTGATCGCCTCCGGTGAAGGCATGTTCTGCGAGCCCGCCTCGGCGGCCTCGGTGGCCGGCCTGCTCAAGTACGGCACCGACGGCGCCGAGCGGGTGGTCTGCGTGCTCACCGGGCGCGGGCTGAAGGACCCCGAGACGGCGCTTGAGAACAACGACGGCGTCACGATTCATTGTGAGGCCGACATGGGGGCACTTGAAGAGGCGGTACTTGGGTGATCCGCAGGCGCCTCGTGCGCGTGCCTGCCTCCTCCGCCAACCTGGGGCCGGGGTTTGACTGCCTTGCTGCCGCGCTTGCCCTGCATTTGGAGCTGGAGGTCGAGGAGACCGGGCACTTTGCGGTTGAGACGGAGCTGGCTGTTGCGCGCGGGCGCGAGAACCTCTGTGTGCGCGCCTTCGAGCGCCTGCACTCCGCTGAGGGCTTCACGTTTCGCATCCGCTCAGACATTCCGCTCTCGGGTGGGCTGGGGTCCAGCGCTGCCGCCACCCTTGCGGGGCTGATGGCCGCCGATCACCTCTTCGAGCTCGATGCTCCTCTGCTGGAGCTGGCCAGCGAGATGGAGGGGCATCCGGACAATGCCGCCGCTGCTTTACACGGGGGGTTCGTAATCTGCGCCGACGGGGAGGCTGTTCGCTTCGACCCGCCCACGGGACTTGAGGCCCTGGCGGTCGTCCCCCATGAAGCTGTCAACACGCGCCGCGCGCGGGCCGTGCTGCCTGCCGAGGTGCCGATGCGGGAGGCGGTCTTCAACGTCGCCCACGCCGCGCTCTTGACGCTTGGGCTTGCCCGAGGTGATTGGGACCTCGTTGCCCGCGGCCTTCACGATCGCCTGCACCAGAAGCGCCGCGGGCCGCTCTTTCCGCGTTCGCTGGAGCTGGCCGAACGGGCACGCGAGCTGGGTGCGCTGGGGGCCACCATCTCCGGCGCCGGGCCCACCGTGCTCTTCTGGTGTTTTTACGAGCACACCGGGACGGTCGCCCAGGCGCTGCAGGCCGAGATCGAGGGGTGGGCCACGCTGCTGCGCACACCTTTCGAGGTGCAGGGGGGCTATGTCGAGGGGATGTAGGGTTGGAGGAAGTCTCTATTCGTCAGCCTCAGAGTCAATGAATACTGCTTCAATACCCATCGCTTCATAGGTTGGTCGCGCGCGGCGGTCCGCACTGATCAGTTTCGCTCCGTGCTTGGCGGCAGTCATCGCTATCAACGCGTCGTACAGGGCGCCGCCGCGCAGTCCCTCTTCTACTGCCTTGCCTAGACAGGAGCGTTGATCGCTGTCGGATAGTGCAAGCCATGGCTTGGGAAAGCCGCGCTGAAGGGCTTCAAGGATGAGAGCTGGTGCCATACGACGACCCTCAGGCATACGGCTGAGTGCGGAGGTGGTCTCGAAGGCGACGTGGGCCGGAAGGCGGGCGTCCATACCAACGAGCGCGTCACGGGCTGGATGATGGGCCAGGTGCCAGGGTGCGACCGCCGCTATCACGACGCTTGAGTCGGGTGCGATCACCGGCGTACGCGTTCAATTGCCGCGCGGGTTTCCTCAATACTCATTGGCGCCATCGGCTCATTGGTGACAATCACCGGTAAACCATCTCGTTCTTCGAGGTGCGCCGAGACATCCGGCACGGTCAGCTCAAGCCTCCCGTCGGCAGCCGTCAACTCCAAGTCGGTAGGGCCGCTGATTCCGAGCTCGTCCCGTAGTGGCTTAGGTATGACGATGCGGCCCACTCCGTCAATGGCAACTTTCATACCATAAGATTACCAAAGCATTGATTGCACAGCGTTTGGTCGCGGATGCGATTGCACTCAGCCGAGCTGCGCGACCCGCTCCCGCGCGTCCTGGAGACCCGGCAGGCGCCCGAGCAGCTCGTCGGCGAGCGCTAGGTAATCGGCTCCGAGGTCGGGGCGGTGGTCGAGGATCGAGGTGGCGCGCTCGGCCGATTCGGCGTAGGCGATGGAGGAGCGGATGACGCTGTCGAGGACCTTCTCGCCGAAGCTCTCACGCAGCGAGGCCAGGGCCTCGCGCGAGTGGACCGTGCGCATGTCGGCCAGGTTGAGGACGATGCCGAGCACGGAGAGGGAGGGGTTGAGGCTGTCGCGGGCCAGGTCGATGACCTCCATCGCCTGCTCCACACCCTGCAGGGCGAAGTACTGAGCCTCGGCGGTAATCAGCGCGTAGTCGGCGGCCACCAGAGCGTTGACGGTCAAGAGACCCAGGGAGGGCGGGCAATCGATCAGCACCACGTCGTAGTCGGCGGTGCCTTTGGCGAGCGCCCGCCGCAGGGTCAGCTCGCGGCCCATCTTGCCGCCCAGCATCAGCTCGGCTTCGGCGAGGCTCAGATTGGCCGGGACCACGTCGGCGTGAATCGCCTCAGAGAGCTTGTTCTGCCCGGAGAGCACGTCCGCGATCGTCGGCTGCGCATCGGGCGGGACGTCGAAGTAATCCGACAGGTTGCCCTGGGGGTCGAGATCGATCGCCAACGTGCGCACCTGCGCGCGGCGCAGGGCGTCGGTCAGGGTGCGCACGGTCGTCGTCTTGCCCGTGCCCCCCTTCTGGGACAGGACCGCGATGGTGTGAGGCATTGGCGCGCGATACTACGCGGCCGCAGCCGCCAGCGTAAGCTCAGCCAACCGAGTGCAACGGCGTGACGCCGCGGATGCCTTCGGCCGGCTCGGCGACCACGCAGAGAAAGCCCAGGCGGTAGCGACCGACCATGATCTCATCGCCGTCTTTCAGCACGCGCCACTCGATCCGCTCGCCGTTGACGAACACGCCATTGAGGCTGCGGTCATCCAGCACCCGCACACCGTCAGGCTGGCGCACGATCAAGGCGTGGCGGCGCGAGACGGTGGGGTCGTCAAAGCGCACGTCCGCGGCGAGGCTGCGACCTACGCGCGTCCACTCGCGGGTCAGCGGCACCACGGTGTGCTCGCCGCTCTCTTCGTAGACGATGTACTCGCCGGGCTGATCGGCGACCTGCTCGCGCACTTCCTGCAGCCAAGCCTCGCGCTCGACTTGGTCAGGGGCCGAGGCGGCGTCTTCCACGCGCTGCATACGGCCGGTGCTGAAGAGCGAGGCGCGTACGAAGCTGCGGCCGTTGCAGCCGGGGCAATCGGTGAGTGTGTCGCAGGCAGCAAGTGTCAACACATAGCCGCAGCGCTGGCAGCGAAATGAGCCTGCTCCGGCGATGGTGCCCGATGTCAGTGACTCCATCATGCATCATCCCTTTCTTCGCGGCGAAGGTGAGGGGGGCCTTCTACCGACGGGAACCTCGTACCAATCATAACCAGCGTGTCAAACTGCCTATCAAGCGTGCCAAACGAGCCTAATTTGGGGATAAATGACGCCGGCAAGCCGATGCTCCTTTGGGTAGGGGCCTCCACGGGGGCAGCACAGGCGGTTTCCTACCCACGCTCCATCGGCGGCAAACGAATTGAGCAGGAGGCCGCTAGGGCATGGCGAAACCAGCACCGACGATGCCCGAGCCGATCACCCACATCGAGCAGTTCGAGCGCTCGCTGCTGCGGCGTAGCGTGGGCGCCCTGGCGGCCGATAGGCATCGCTGCACGGACTGCGGGCGCACACCGCTGGTAGGCGAGCACGTGCACCTGTATGAGCGTGACCGGGGGATCGTGTGCGAGCTCTGCCGCCCCCTGCGCCGCGAATATCCCGCCGCGACCGAGCTGGTGCGCCACTCCGAGCACGGGCATACCGTGCGTCTGGCCGCTCGCGCCGCCTAGCCGCTTAGCCGCTCAATAGACTGCCGGGCGAAATGGATCCGGTGACCGTCTCCGTCATCATCGACGCTCCCCGCGAGCAGGTCTTCGACTACCTGCAGGACATCGCCAACCACCCTGAGTTCACCGATCACTATCTGGTCGACTGGCACCTCACGCGCATCGACTCCGTCGGTCTTGGCGCCGGCGCGCGCTTCCGCGTGAAGGCACCCGGCAACCGCTTCAGCTGGGGCGATGTGACCTTCGCGGAGGTGGATCGTCCGCATCGCATCGTCGAGGTGGGGCGCACCGGCAAGACCAACCGCGTGCGTACGCTTGGTGTCTATGACCTCGCCCAGGGCGCCGGGGGCACTACGCGCGTGCGATTCACGCTCGAGACC
Source organism: uncultured Solirubrobacterales bacterium (assembly GCA_963743165.1). GTDB lineage: Bacteria > Actinomycetota > Thermoleophilia > Solirubrobacterales > Solirubrobacteraceae > Palsa-744. The sequence continues at coordinate 796,438 of CAVUOP010000001.1, read as the reverse complement.
CAGCCCGCGACGCTGTCGGATCGCATCATGGAGGGGCTCGGGGCCAAAGGTTGGCTGAAGCGCAAGAACGCGCGCGCGATGCGCCGTCTGCGAGGGATCCTTGAGCAGGACCCAACCCACAGCCCCGACGCTCGCCCGCCCGGACGGCGCGTCACGGTGGCCGGCGGATAGACTGCCGCCTCGCAATGTCTCCGATGTCCATCGTCTCTTCCCGCCTGCCGCGCAAGCCCTCCCTGCCGCGCAAGCCCCGCCTGCTGCCCAAGCCGCTGCTCGCCCTGCTGGCGGTCGCCGCGGTGCTAGGACTGAGCGCTTGTGGCGACTCGCATACGCGGGTCAACGGGGGCACCTATGCCGGTGAGTCCGGCGCCAATGCGCCTTATCTGGATGTCGGTCCGCTTGTGTACGAGGTGCAGCTTTCGCGCCAGCTCAATCCCTTTGATACCGAGGACTCGGCCTACCTGGAGGGGTTGACGCCCGCGCAGCGTCATCTGAGGCCAGGTGAAGAGTGGTTCGGGGTGTTCATGCAGGTCTACAACAACGGCAGCCGGCCTCAGCTGGTGGCAAGCCCATTGAGCATGCGCATCACCGATACGCAGGGCGCCGTCTACCGGCCGCTGTTACTGCCCGCGAGCAATCCCTTCGCCTATCGCTCCGGCTTCGTGCCTGCCAACGGCCGGCTGCCGGAACTGAACACGGTCGCTGCCAACGGCGCGACGCAGGGCTCGCTGCTGCTCTACAGGATCAGGCTGATCTCGCTCGACAACCGGCCACTGATACTGCACCTCGTTGATCCGCTGAACCCCGCTCAGACGGCTTCCGCGGAGCTGGACGTCTAGTTCTCTAGTCCGAGGCGGGGGTTTGCAAGCCCGCCTCAAGGACCTGCCGCGCCACCGGAGCGGCGGTGTCGCCGCCGGCGCCATCGCGGGGCAGCAGCACGCCCACCACGATGCGCGGGTGCAACGCTGGCGCGAAGGCCGCGAACCAGGCGTCGGTGTTGTGAGGATCGTTGGCCGAGCACCCGCCGGAGCTTTCGCTGGAGCCGTTTTCTTCCGAGCCGTTTTCGCCGCTGGCGTTGCCTTCCCCCGAGCTGGCTTCGGAGTTCTTGCAGCTGCTGGGCATACCCAGTTCGGCCGTACCGGTCTTGCCGGCGACGGTGACCCCGGGGATGGCCGCCGAGGTGCCGGTGCCTTCACGCACGACGCCGATCATCAGCCGCCGGACGCTGCGGGCGACCGAGGCGCTCGTCACGCGTACGTCGCCGCGCAGGCCGCGGTTGCCTTCCAGCGTGAAGCTGGGCGCCGGGCGGCGGCCGTGATCGGCGATGGTGGCTGCCACGGTGGCCATCTGCAACGCGCTGGCCTGCACCTCGCCCTGGCCGATGGCCGTCGAGCCCACGTCCAGTTCGCCCTGGATCTGCGAGGCGGGAGGCAGGGTGCTTTCAAGCGCCCCCGCCACCCCAGGATCGTGGTTGAAGCCGAAGCGTTCCGCGGTGGCCACCAGGCGCGGGGCGCCCACCTTGACTCCCAACGGCGCGAAGACCGAGTTGCAGGACACGGCGAAGGCCAGCGCCAGCGACCCGCCGCAGTCCTCGCCGTTGGCGTTGCTTAGCTTGACGCCGTCGAGCGTCGCATAGGTGGCGTAGGGAAAGACAGTTGAGGTCTTCGCTACCCCCGCTTCCAAGGCCGCCGTCAGCGTGATCATCTTGAACGTCGACCCTGGGGGCTGGAGATCGTCCAGGCCGATGCCCGCGACCGCCAGGACCGCCCCGGTGACGGGTTCCAGGGCAACGACGCCGCCGTACTGCCCGCCGAGCGCGGCGACCGCGGCGCGTTGTATCGCGGGGGAGACCGTGGTGCGCACTGGAGCGGCCGGATGCGCCACGGCGCTGGCCAGCACGCGCGGCCCCGCCAGCAGCTCACCGCCGGGTGTGCCGCGCAGTCGGCCGTCGAGCGCCCGCTCCAGGCCACTGACACCCACAAATGCGTCGCTGGGAACCCCCTGGCCCTCCAGCGCCGCCACGCGCGCGCTGGGAATTGGGCCTAGTTCGCCGACGACACCCTCGGCGGAAGCCCCCAAAGGCGAATCACGCTGTCCGGCGGCGCTGGCAGAGCCGCTGGCGAGGGTCGAGCCGTCGCGGGCCAGCAGCGCGGCGCGCGGCGGCAGTTCCGTGCGCCGCGTCAGCTGCTCGCCGGTGCGCAGTCCCGGGAACAGCAGCGCCCGCGTCCATGCCACGCGCGCGCCTTCACCGTGGCCCACGAGTGGCAGCGTGTAGGGCAACACGAGCGTGCCGAACAGTCGCGTATGTATATGTACCGGCACCGACACGGTCGCCGTCTGTCCTGGCAGCGCCGCCGGCTCAGCCGCGGCGCCGGCCTCCCCGTGTGCGTCGTGCGGTCCGCCCGCCACCTGCCAATCCGTGGCGGTGGCGGTCATCGCGGCCTGTTCGTAATCCTGGACAAAATCGCCGCGCGAGAGTTCGCGCTGCACCGCGGGGTCGATGTCGGCGTACATCGCGGTGTAGTCCTTGCGCGCCCACGCGGCGACGAAGCGCGCGGCGAGCTTGTGGGTGGAGGGGGAGGAGGAGTGGGCCGCGCCAGCGATGATGCCTGCCGTGAAGGCGACTGCCGCGAGCGCCATGACAGGGCGCGCGCGCCGCAGGCGTTGCCTGCGGATGTCGTAGCCGGAGGAGCTCATCGCCTCGTCATCTCAGCGGAACGGTAGAACATGAGTTGTGACGCGACTCGATTGGTTCATCGTCGCATTCGTGGCCTTGATGGCCCTGTTCGGTTTCCGGCGGGGCTTCATCGTGGGGGTGCTCTCCGTGGGCGGCTTCGCCCTTGGTGCATTCCTCGGAACCCGCCTCGGTCCTCTATTGCTGGGAAAGGGCTCCGCTTCCCCTTATGCGCCAGCCTTCGGCCTGGTGGGCGCGCTGATGGCCGGCGCGATCCTCGCGGGCGGCCTGGAGGGGGTGGGGTGGAGGCTCCGCCGTACGCTGATCTTTCCTGGTTTGGGCGTTCTGGACGGCGCCCTAGGAGCGCTGTTGAGCGCCGCCGTGGGTCTCGCGATCGTTTGGATCGTCGCCGCGGTCGCCGCGCAAACCCCCGGCCAGACACAGCTGCGCGCCGATGTACAGCACTCGGCGATTCTGCGCGGCCTCAACGAGGTGCTGCCACCCTCGGGGCCGATCCTTGACGCACTGGCGCGCCTGGACCCGCTGCCCGCGATTGCCGGCCCTTCACCGGATGTGGCGCCGCCGCTGCCCGCCCTCGCGCGCTCGCCGGGAGCGCGCGAGGCGTCAAAGAGCGTCGTGCGCGTGCTCGGCACCGCCTGCGGGCTGGCGATCGAGGGCTCAGGCTGGGTGGCGGCGCCGGATGAGATCGTGACCAATGCGCACGTCGTGGCCGGCGAGCAGGACACAAGCGTCGAGATCGGCGGGCGCTCGCCAAGCCTGCCGGCGCAGGCGATCGCCTTCGATCCCACCGACGACGTGGCCGTGCTGCGCGTGCCTGAACTTGGTCTGCCCGCCTTGAGCCTTGTGCCCGACCCGACCTCCGGCCAAGCCGGGGCGATCCTTGGCTACCCCGAGAACGGGCCTTTCGAGGCGCGCGCGGCGCGCATTGGAGAGACGCAAAAAGTGCTCACCCAGGATGCCTATGGCAATGGGCCGGTCTCGCGCCTGCTGACGCCGTTGCGGGGCGTGGTGCGCCCTGGCAACTCCGGCGGGCCGCTGGTGGACTCAGGCGGCGGAGTGTTGACCACGGTCTTTGCTGGCACGACGGGCAGCGGGCCGGCTGGGGGGTACGGCGTGGCCAATGCCACTGTGGCCCACGTCTTGGCGAGTGCGAGCGCCCCTGTCGGCACTGGCAGCTGCTCCGGTTGAAGGCGCAACGCGGCCCCTCAGGCTTTACTCGCTGCCCTTCTAACCGCTACGCTGACCCCCATGGCCAAGACCCTCGTCATTGCCGAGAAGCCCTCCGTGGGGCGCGACCTTGCGCGCGTGCTGCCGGGGCCCTTCGCCAAGCACGAGGGTTGGTTGGAGGCACCCGACTATGTGATCTCCTGGGCAGTCGGCCACCTGGTGCAGCTCGCCGAGCCCGACGAATACGACCCTGCCTACAAACGTTGGCGCATGCCCGACCTGCCGATCGTGCCGGAGAAGTTCAAGCTCGTCGTCCGCGATGAGCGCTCGCGCAAGCAGATGTCGGTGGTCTCCGGGCAGCTGCGTCGCGACGACGTGGAGGAGGTGATCAACGCCTGCGACGCCGGCCGTGAGGGTGAGTTGATCTTTGCCTATCTGTTTGAGAAGGCCAAAGCCTCCAAGCCTGTCAAGCGCCTCTGGCTGAACTCGATGACGACGGCCGCGATGAAGGACGCCTTCGCCTCGCTGCGCCCGTCTGAGGAAATGGCGCTGTTGGAGCAGGCCGCGCGCTCGCGCTCGGAGGCCGATTGGATCGTGGGCATGAACGCCACGCGTGCCGCCACGATCCGCTTGCGCACCTCTTTTGATGGGGCCGTTTCGCTCGGGCGCGTGCAGACGCCGACGCTCGCGATCATCACTCGCCGCGAGGAGGAGATCAGGGCCTTCAAGCCCGAGCCTTACTGGCTGGTCGACGCCACCTTCGCGGCGGGGCCGCTGAAGGGAGAGACCGAGGAGCGCAAATATGGGGGGCGCTTTCACGCGGGTGCCAAGCCGCGTATCGCCACCGAGGAGGAGGCGCTGGCGATCGTGGCCGCCTGCCGCGGCAAGGACGGCACGATCACCAAGCTTGAGAAGAAGGCGCAGCGCGAGAAAGCGCCGATGCTCTACGACCTCACCTCTTTGCAGCGCGATGCCAACACCCGCTATGGCTTCTCCGCGCGGCGCACGCTGGCGGCGGGGCAGCGGCTGTATGAGGAGCACAAGGCGCTCACCTACCCGCGTACCAACTCGCGCTATCTGACGACGGACATGATCCCCGAGATCAAGCCCACCGCGGAGATCGTGGGGGGACGCAAGGAGTACTCACAGGCCGCCGCCTACGTGACGGGCCTGGAGGAGCTGCCGCTGGAGCGGGTCGTCAACGACAGCAAGGTCACCGACCACCACGCGATCATTCCCACCAACAGCGAGCACATGGTGGAACGCATGAGCGACGACGATAAGCGCGTCTACGACATGGTCGTGCGGCGCTTCCTGGCGATCTTTCACCCCGAAGCGGAGTTCGAGAACACGCGCGTGGAGACCACCGTCGAGAGCCACATCTTCCGCACCCGCGGCAAGCTGCTGGTGGTGCCCGGCTGGCGCGGCGTCTACGGCGAGACCCCGGCGGAGGCGAAGTCCGAGGGCGAGGACGATGAGGCCACCGATCAGCAGCTGCCCAAGCTGAACGACGGCGAGGACGTGCAGACGCGCGAGATCGAGAGCGCGCGCAAGGAAACCAAGCCGCCGCGGCGCTACAGCGACGCCTCGCTGCTCGGCGCGATGGAGACCGCGGGCAAGCTGGTCGATGACGAAGAGCTGCGCGAGGCGATGAAGGACTCCGGCATCGGCACGCCAGCCACGCGCGCGGCGATCATCGAGCGCCTGATCGCGGTGGGCTACGTGGAGCGCGACGGCCGCGCGCTGGTGGCCACCGAGAAGGGCCTGAACGTCGTGCGCCTGCTCGATGACCACCCCTTGACCTCGCCGGAAATGACCGGCAACTGGGAGCACCGCCTGGGCAAGATCGAGCAGGGCAAGGACTCGCGCGAGAGCTTCATGCAGGACATCGCCGGCTTCGCTCGTGAGACCGTGCAAGACCTCGATACGAAGCTGAAGGACATCCGCATCCCGCGCGCCAGCCTCGGCCCCTGCCCTGTCTGCGGGCATGCGATCATGGAGAACCGCAAGGGCTATTCCTGCTGGGCGCGCGAGGACCCCGGCTGCGGTTTTGTGATCTGGAAGGGCAAGGCCGGCAAGCAGCTCCCGGTCAGCATCGCCAAAGAGCTGATCAAGACCGGCTACACCGCCCGCCCCGTCACCGGTTTCCGCGGTCGCAGCGGGCGCTCCTTCCGCGCGCACCTGAACTTGGCTCAGACCGAGGACGGCAAATGGCGCGTGGAATTCAACGAGGCCTGGGCCAAGGAGGGCGCCAAGCCGCCCGATCATGAGACCGTCAAAGAGGCCGAGCCGGTGGCTGCGCAGAGCGCGGCCTAGGCACGCAGCGGCCCGGTGTCGATTCGCGGTCTGACCGCACGCGGCCAGGCGCTCCTCGAACGTGGCCGTGCTCGCGGCGAGGCTGTGGTCAGCCGCGTGGAAGAGCTGCGCCCACGAATCCCCGCACTCGACGCCGCAATCGGAGCGGGCCAGCGCGACAGCCGCAGTGGTGGCAGCGTACTTGCCGGGGCGCTCGCCTTCAGGCTGTTCGTGCCACTGCTGCCCTTCGCGCTGCTGTTGGTGGCAATCCTTGGCTACGCCACCACAGAAGACGCGCATGCGCCTGAGTCGGTTTCGCACAGCCTAGGTGTGAGCGAAGCGGCGCTCACGACGATCGCCGACTCGGCGAAGCTCTCAAGCGGCGACCGCTTTGGTGTGATCGCCTTCGGCCTGTTCGCGCTGATCGTAGCCTCGCTGTCTGCGGTACGGGCGCTGCGCGCGATTCATGCGCTGGCCTGGGGGCTTCCCCTGGGTCGCTTCCCGCGAGCGCTGCCCGCGGCGTTCGCGTTCATCGGCTGGGGGGTGGTGTTCTTCGGGATCTGGGCGCTCGGCGGCTGGGCGCGCAAGTCACTCGGGCCGGCGGGGATTCCGCTGACGATCTCGTTGCTCGGGGGCTTTTTCGTGCTGTGGATATTCGTTTCGAAAATGCTCCCGCACCCGCCCGGGCTCTCCTGGCGAGCTTTCATACCGGGAGCCGTGCTGGTGGCCGTCGGGATGGAGGGCATTCATCTCGCCACCGTCCTCTACATCTCGCACAAGGCCGAACAAGTGTCGGCCTCCTACGGCGCGCTTGGGCTCTCGCTGGTGCTGCTGCTGTGGCTTTATCTGCTTGGGCGCCTGATGGTTGCCTCGGCGTTCCTGAACGCCACGGTATGGGAGCGCCACGGCCGTCACGTCCCGTCCTGAAATGGACGTGTGACTCGGGCTCAGGTGCCGTCGGGCTCAGGCGCCGGCGGCCACGCGGCGGCGCGGGCGATCTCGACGGCGGCGGGGCTTTAGGGGGTCGCGCTCGCTCGGGTCACCGCCGCCGGGGATCGGCGTGAGGGGGCGGGAGATGCGCTGGCGCATCCAGCGCTCGCAGTCGGGGGCGGTCATTGCCGGGCTGTGCAGAAAGCCCTGGGATAGATCGCAATTGTGGGTCACCAGCAGGCGCTCCTGCTCCTCTACTTCAACGCCCTCGGCCACCACCAGCAGATCAAGCTCGTGGGCCATGGCGATCACGAAGCCGACCACCGTGGCGGCATGGGGGTCGTGCATGGCCTGCTCCAGGAAGGAGCGATCGATCTTGATCGTGTTCAGCGGGAACTGGATCACGTAGCTCAGCGAGGAGTAGCCGGTGCCGAAGTCATCGATGGCCACCCGCACCCCCAATTGGCGCAGCTGCATCAGGATGGCGGTGCTGCTCACCGGGTCGGCGAACATGCTCTCCGTCAGCTCTAGCTCCAACATGTCCGGAGGGACGCCCGTCTCGCGCAGCGTGCGCGCCACGCAGCCGACCAGGTTCGGGGCGCTGAACTGGCGCGCTGACAGGTTGACGGCCATTCGTACCGGCAGGCCGCCTTCGCGCCAAGTCCGCGCCTGGCGGCAGGCCTGTTCCAGCGCCCACTCGCCCACCTCCACGATCTGGCCGGTGCTCTCGGCGGTGGGGATGAAATCGAGTGGGGGCAGCAGCCCGTGCTGGGGGTGCTGCCAGCGGATCAGCGCCTCAACCGCCGCCACATCGCCGCTGCGGAGGTCCATCACCGGTTGGTAGTGCAACACGAGCTGGTCGTGCTCGAGGGCCTGCACCAGGCCCTCGCAAAGTTCGAGGTGGCGCCCGATCACGCACCGGGAATCGGCCCAGTTTCCGAAAACTGAAGTTTTTCCACTCTTGCTGGCCGGTCCTCCGAGCGGATTGTGTCGGGTGTGTGCGCCAGTATGGACGCCATGGCCATCACTCTCATCACCGGCCCGGCGAACGCCGGCAAGGCGCGCGCCGTGCTGGACGCCGTGCGTGCGGATGCCGCCGCCGAAGCGGAGCCGCTGCTGATCGTGCCGACGCACGCCGACGTTGAGAGCTACCGCCGCGAGCTGGCCTGCGATGGGGTTATCTGGGGAGTGCGCGTCGAGCGCTTTCAAGGGCTGCTGGCGGAGGTGGTGCGGCGCTCAGAGGTAGCCGCGCGGCCGCTCACGCCCCTTTTGCGCGAACGCGTGCTGGCGGCTGTGGCCGCGCGTATCTGCGCCACACCCGAGCTGGCGACGCGCCCAGGTTTCGTGCGCGCCCTAGTGGCGCTGGTGGGCGAGTTGGAGGTCGAGCGCGTCACGCCCCAACGCCTAAACCGCGCGCTTGCGCTCTGGTCGGGGGCGGCAGGAGGGGATGGGCGCGAGCTGCGCGCGGAGGAACTAGGCGCTCTATTCGCCGGCTATCACGAGCTTTTGGAGGAGCTTGGCCGCGCGGACCCCGACCAGCGCGCCACGCAGGCTCTGGATGCTTTGCGGCGCTCGCCCGGGCTGTGGGGAGAGACACCGGTGCACCTCTACGGCTTCGATGACCTCACGCCGCTGCAGCTCGACACGATCGAGACCCTGGGCCGTGTCGCCGATGCGCCGCTGACCGTCTCGCTCGCCTATGAGGCTGGGCGCGTGGCCTTCGCTGGACGCGCAGGCGCCTTTCAGACGCTGCTTCCCTGGGCCGTCGAGCACCGCGTCTTGCCCGCGCGCGCGGAGTACTACGCGCCGACGGCGCGGCAGGCACTGCATCACCTGGAGCGCCAGCTGTTCGAGCCGCTACCGCGGCGGCCTTCTGGCTCGCTTGAGAGTGGAGCACAGCCGGAGCTGTCCGAGCGTGGGGAGACGGGTCGCCAGGACCCGGCCGGAGCCCTGCGCCTGCTGGAGGGCGGCTCGCCGCGTGCCGAGCTCGAACTGGTGGCCGGTGAGATCAAGGCGCTGCTCGACGACGGCATGGCGCCGCGGGACATAGCGGTCGTGCACCGCTCCCCCTCCGCCATCGCCGAGCCGCTTGGGGAAGTGCTTGAGGAGTTCGAAGTCCCCTTTGTCCTGCCTGTGCGTTTGCCTTTCTCCCACACATCGCTGGGCCATGCGCTGTGCGGCTTGCTTGCGGCTGCCCTGGAGGGCTTCCCCGGCGTTGCCGATGGCGGGCGGCTGGAGGACCTGCTGGCCTGGCTGCGCGCGCCCGGTCTGCTTGAGCGGCCCCTGCTGGCTGACAGACTGGAAGCCGACGCACGGGGGAGAGGCATAGCGGGCGCCGCAGGGGCTAGGGCGCTGTGGGAGTCCGAGCATTGGCCGCTCGACACGCTCGATCACATCCGCGCGGCCGCCGAACGTGGGCCGCTTGCCTTGATCGAGCGCACCGAGCGCGAGTTGCGCTGGCTGTTCGCCGCACCTCGCCATGGGCAGGCGCAGGTGCTGACCGGGTCTCAGCTCGATGACGCCCGCGCGCTAACCGCTGCCATGCGCGCACTGGAGGAGCTAGCAGATATCGCTCGCGCCGCACCCCAGCTTGCCCCCAACCCGGGTGAGCTCGGGGCGATCCTGCGGGGGTTGGAGCTGCCTGGGGAGGTTGGGGATGAGGAGGTCGTGGCGGTGCTCGACCCGCTCGCCCTGCGCGCCCGGCGCGTGCGCGCGCTGTTTCTGTGCGGGCTTCAGGCCAACGTCTTTCCCGCGCCTGCTCATCCTCCGCCGTGGCTCTCCGAGGATGAGCGCCGCGGGCTCGCCGAAGCCTCCGGGCTGCGGCTGCCGCTGCCCGACTCGCCGCTGGCGGCTGAGCGCTACCTGTTCTATGCCGCCATCTCACGGCCTGAGCAGCTGCTCGCCCTCAGCTGGCACTCGGCGGGCGACAACGGTGACTCCACTTTCCCGTCGCTGTTCATCGACGATGTCTGTGACCTTTTCCGTGATGAGTTGCGTCAGCAGCGCGCGCTGCGAACCGCTGGTGCGGCTGATTGGCCAGGTCCCGGGCAGCCGCCCGCCTCATGGGGCGCGCGTGAGTTGGCGCTCAGCTCGCCGCCCCAGGAACCACCTGTTCTGCAGCCGCTCCAGGATCAGCGGCTGCTGGCCGAGCTGCGACGGGACAGGATCTGGTCGGCGTCGTCGCTGAAGAATTGGATGGACTGCCCGGCGCGCTGGTTTGTCGAGAGCTTTCTGCGTGCCCGGGACATCGACCCCGACGCCGAGCCTCTGGCCCGGGGTGGACTGGCTCATGCGGTGCTCAAGGACACGCTTGAGGGGCTCAAGCGCGACACCGGCTCGGCCCGACTCACGCCGGCGCGTCTGGCGCTCGCACACGCGCTTCTGCACCAGGCACTTGCCCGGTACGCCGCTGATTTTCCGCTGTCCGTCTCGCCCGAGCGCATTCCCGGCGTGCGTCGTCGTCTGGAGGCCGACCTCGAGCGCTATCTCGAATATGCCTCTGAGCAGGACTGGCCGCTTGAGCCCACTCATCTGGAGCTGGGCTTCGGCTTCGCCGAGGAGGAGTCGAGTCTGCCCCCGCTCGACCTTGGCCAAGGCGTTCAGGTACGTGGGCGCATCGACCGCATCGATGTCAACGACCAGGGGCAGGCCGTGGTCTATGACTACAAGGGCGCCTATGCGCCGCCCCCCGACAAGTGGATCGCCGAGCGCCACCTCCAGGCCGCGCTCTACATGCGCGTCACCGAGCAGCTTCTGCACCACGAGGTCCTCGGGGGCTTCTATCAGCCACTTGCTGGGCGCGACCTGCGCGCGCGCGGCGTGCTCGTTGCCGACAGCGGCGTCGCGCTGGACTGCGTTCGCGGCGACACGCGCGCCGCCGAGGATGTCGAAGGACTGCTCGATGACACGCTCAACCTCGCGATCGAGGCTGCCCAGCAGGCCGATGCCGGTCGCTTGGAGGCGCGTCCCGGCACTTGTGCCTTCGGCGACGGTCATTGCCTCTACCCCTCCATCTGCCGCTCCACGCGATGAGCACACAGCTTGAAATCTTCCTACCCGAGCCCGAGCCCGAGAGCACCGAGCGAACGCTTACCGACGAGCAGCAGCAGGCCGTGGCGCGTCGTGAGGGCTCGCTGCTGCTCAGCGCCGGCGCGGGCTCCGGCAAGACCTCCGTGCTCGTGGAGCGCTTCGTGCGCGCCGTGCTCGAGGACGGCGTCGCGCCCGCGCGCATCCTCGCCATCACCTTCACCGAGCGCTCGGCCGGAGAGCTTGCCGAGCGCATCCGTATGCGCTTTCTGGAGCTTCACCAGCGCGAGCTCGCGCGCGATACCGAGGCCGCCTTCCTCGGCACCTTTCATGGTTTCTGTGCTCGCCTGCTGCGCGCGCACGCACTGCTCGCCGGCCTTGACCCCGACTTCACGATCCTCGATGAGGCTCACGCCGGGCGTCTGCGTCTCGATGCGTTTCGCGCCGCTCTGGCCGATTTCCTCGACCATCACGGGGGCGCCGCCGTAGATCTCGTGGCGGCCTTTACCGCCGACCGCCTGCGCGCCATGGTGCTCGACGTTTACGCGCAGCTGCGCAGTCAGGGACATGCCCAGCCCACTCTGCCCCAGCCCACACCGGGCGAAGGCGCCTCTGCTTCCGCGCTGCTCGACACCCTGCTGCAGGAGTTCTCCCGGCACTATGCCAATGCCAAGCGCCATCGTGGCGGCCTTGACTTCGACGATCTCGAGCTCTGCGCCAGCGCGCTTCTGCGCGAGCGCTCTGATGTTCGCTCGGCCTGGTCGCAGCGCTTTCAGCTGCTGATGGTCGATGAGTTTCAGGACACCAACCCGCGCCAGCTCGCCATCCTCGCCGCCTTACAGCGCGAGAACCTCTTCACGGTCGGCGACGAGTTCCAGTCCATCTACGGCTTTCGCCACGCCGATGTCGGGCTCTTCCGCGCGCGCCGTGCCGAGCTCGCCGCGCAGGGGGCGAGCCTTGCGCTCACCTACAACTTTCGCAGCCATCCCCAGCTGCTTTCCGCAGTTAATGCCGTCTTTGCCAAACGTTTTGGCGAGGACCACATGCCACTCTTGCCCGGCCGCCCCGCGGACGGGGAGGCATCGATCGAGCTGCTACTGACCGACCAGCGCGCTTGGAACGGTGGATCCGAGGCGATCGACATCGCTGGTCAGCTGCCTCCCGCGCCGCGCTGGCGCCAGGCCGAGGCGCGCCTGCTCGCTCAGCGTGTGGCCGACATCGTCGCGGCTGGCGAGGCTGCTCCCGGGGATGTCGCCGTGCTGCTACGTGCACTTGGCGACCTGCCGCTCTACCAGCGGGCTTTGGAGGAGCGCGGCCTGCGCACGCTCGCCTCCGTCGGCAGCTTCTGGGGCCATCAGCAGGTCGGCGACCTGCTCGCCTATCTGCGCGCGCTTGCCAATCCGCTTGACGAGGTTGCCCTCTATTCGATGCTTGCCTCGCCGCTTGTGGGGCTTTCAAGCGATGCTCTCGCTCACCTCTCGCTTGCCGCGCGCGACGCTCAGTGTGAGGTCTGGGAGATGTTAAGTGGCACCTCCGCCGAGCTTCAGCAGCGTTTAGAGCCCCCGCAGTGGCAGCGCCTGACCCGCTTTACCGAATTCTTCGTGGCCGAGCGTGCTGGTGCCTCCCGACACCCCATCGCCGAGCTTCTGCGTCGCGCTCTTGACTTCACCGGCTACCAGCAGCATCTCCTTTCGCTGCCTTGGGGTTCGCGACGGCTTGCCAACGTTCACAAGCTCCTGCGCCTTGCCCACCGTTTTGAAGCGCAGCAGGGGCGCGATCTGCGGGGCTTTCTCGATCATGTCGATCATCAGCTCGACGTGCTCGATCGCGCTGAGCCCGAGGCGCCTGTCAGCGACGGTCAGGACGCCGTTCGCCTGATGACCATTCACGCCGCCAAAGGTCTTGAGTTCCCCGTCGTCTGTCTCGCCGATCTCGGTCGCAAGCCCGGGGTCAATCGCTCGGACCTGCTCGTCGACGGCCCTCGCCTTGGCCTGCGCCTCGCCCAGCTCGACGGCTCTCCTGGTGTGCCCACGCTCGACTATCAGGAACTGCTTGACGAGCGGCGCCTCGCCGAAGCCTTCGAGGAGCAGCGCATCGTCTATGTAGGCCTGACGCGCGCCCGCCAGCGGCTGCTGCTCAGTGGCGGCATCGACTTCGGCAACTGGCCCGCCGATGTTCCCGGTGCCGCGCCGCTCGCCTGGCTTGCTCCCGCGCTTGTCCCCGAGCTGCCCGCGCTCGTTCGCGAGCCCGAGCATCCCGCCGTCTGCGAGCTTGACCTCCACGGCGCTCCGGGAGCGCGCCTGCGCTGTTTTCTCAATACGCCGGCAGCGCTTGGGGGAGTCTTGCGCCAGGAGTCATTGTCTGCATGCGGCAGTGTCTCCGAGACGGCTCCGCAGGAATCCAAGGTCGCTCCGAGAGAACCGGAGGTCCCACTAAGAGAACCCGAGATCGCCCTCAGAGAACCGGAGATCGCCCTCAGAGAACCGGAGATCGCCCTCAGCTACACCGCTCTCTCCGAGCTCGAGCGCTGTGGCTACCGCTACTACCTGCAGCGTGTTCTGCACCTACCCGACGAGCATTCGGGGGGGCACGGCGGCGTTGATGGGCGTCTGCGCGGGCGCATCGTTCACCGGCTGCTGCAGCAGTTTGACTTTGCCTCGCCTCGCCTGGATGAGCAGGATGTCGCGCGCGTCGCCCGCGAGCTGGGGGCTTCGCTCAGCGGCGAGCAGCGGCGGGAGCTTGCCGCGTCGATTGCGGCGTTAGGCGACACCGAGCTGGCCCAGCGGCTTGCCGCGGCCCCTCGGCTGCACCGCGAGCATCCCTTTGCCTTCTCGCTGCCGCCGCTTGTCAGCGGCGTCTTTGACCTGCTCGCTCCGAACGCCAGCGGGGACTGTCTTGTCGTTGACTACAAAAGCGATCGTCTGGCCGATGAAGAGGACCTGCCCGCGCTCGTCGAGCGCGACTACAGCGCCCAGCGGCTCGTCTATGCGCTGGCCGCGCTGCATCACGGTGCCCCTCGCGTGGAAGTCGTGCACTGGTTTCTCGCCCGTCCCGACGACTGGGTGAGCGCTGTCTTCACGGCTGAGGATCGGGCTGGGCTGCAGGAGGAGCTGCGTGCTCGCGCTGCACGCGCTCGCCAGCGAGGCTTTGCCGTCAGCCCAGCGCCGCATCGCAACCTCTGCCTCACCTGCCCCGGGCGCGCCACACTGTGCTCATGGGATGCCACCGCGACCTCGCGCGAGCACCCGCCCTCGTTACCGTGAGAACATGGCCGTGAGCGCTCCTTCGGATGCTGAGCTCTTCGAGCGTGCCCGCCAGCACGGCGATCAGCACGCGCGCCAGCAGCTCATCGAGCGCTACCTGCCGCTCGCTCGCCGGCTCGCGCGGCGTTATCAGCGCGCCGAGGAGCCACTTGAGGATCTTGTCCAGGTCGCCTCGCTCGGGCTGGTCAAGGCCGTCGACCGCTTCGATCCTGAGCGCCCTGTTGTCTTCTCAAGCTACGCCGTGCCCACCATCCTCGGTGAGCTCAAGCGCCACTTCCGCGACCGCACCTGGTCCGTGCGTGTGCCGCGCGATCTGCAGGAGCTCGCCTTGCGCGTCGATCGCACCGTCACCCAGCTCTCACTCACCAGCGGGCGCTCGCCGTCGGTAGGGGAGATCGCCGCTGCCACCGAGCTGCCCCCAGAGCAGGTGCTCGAAGCGCTCGAGGCCGCCGCCGCCTACCGCGCCACCTCGCTCGACGCGCCCCGCTCCGCGCAGGGTGAGGATCCCGGGGACACGCTGGGCGACGGCATCGGTCACGACGACTCCGGTTTTCAGCGTGCCGAGGAGCGCGCCATCCTCGAGCCGCTGCTGGCGCGCATCTCCGAGCGCGAGCGCATCGTGCTTGAACTGCGCTTCGGCTCTGACCTGACGCAGGCCGAAATCGGCGAGCGCATCGGCGTCTCCCAGATGCAGGTCTCCCGGCTCATCCGTCAGGCCCTCGCCAGGCTGCGAGCGGGCTTGCAGTAGACATCGTTCGCAAGACCTCGCCAGGCTGCGAGCGGGCTTGCAGTGGACATTGCCGGCTTGACAACCGCCAGATTGCGGTAACACTGTTCCTATGCCCCGCTCAATGTGGATGGGTACGCTCACTTTCGGACTTGTCAGCGTGCCCGTCAAGCTCTATTCCGCGGTCTCCCACCGCAACGTCAACTTCCACCAGCTTCATCGCGCCGATCATGCGCGCATCTACAACAAGCGCATCTGCCCCGTTGACGAACAGGAGGTTGCTTACGAGGACATCGTCAAGGGCTATGAAATCGCTCCTGAACGCTACGTTGTGATCGAGCCCGAGGAGTTCTCCGCGATCGAGCCTGCCTTCACGCGCACTATCGACATCGAGGACTTCGTCCAGTTCGAGGACATCGATCCGATCTACTTCGATCAGCCTTACATCGTTGTCCCTAACAAAGGCGGCGCCCGCTCCTATCGGCTGCTGCTCGAGTCCATGCGCGACACCGGCAAGGTCGCCATCGCTCGTGTCGTCCTGCGCTCACGTGAGCGGCTGGTGGCGATCCGCCCGCGAGGCGAGTCGCTTTTGATGACCACCATGAACTTCGCCGATGAAATCGTCTCGCCGCAGGCCCTACGCGAGCTCGAAGATGCCGAAAACACGCCGATCGCCGAGAAGGAGCTCTCCGTCGCTCGCCGTCTCGTGGAGTCCATCTCCGAGTCCTTTGACATCACCAAGTACCACGACACCTACCGAGAGGCGCTGCTGGAACTGATCGACCGTAAGGCCTCCGGCGAGGACATCGTCGTCGAGCCTTCCGTCCAGCGCGAACCCACCGCCACCCCCGATCTCATGGGTGCGCTTGAGGCCAGCCTTGAAGAAGTGCGCAAGCGCCAGGGTGCGGCTGACACGCCTGTCGCCAAGAAGAATGGCGCCAAGTCCAACGGCGCCGCCAAGAAGCCTTCGACGGCGAAGTCTTCCGCGGCGAAGATGCCGGCGGCGGCGAAGAAGAAGCCCGCCAAGACTAAAAGCTGATCGCCAGCACCAGTTCCTCGGCACCGCCACTGCGCGCCGGCTCCACCCTCTGCTCGTCTGTCACCCGCTCCAGCACGTTCCCCACGCCCGGCACCACCGCGGCCGCCAGCATCCCTTCCGCGCCCCGCTCCGCCAGCTCGCCCACGCGCAGTTCCAGCTGATCCTTGTCTGTCCTGAGCGTCACGCTCAGATGGCCATCGGCTACGTACCCCAGCCCGTGTGTCGTGATCTCTTCGCATGCCAGCAGCGCGTCGTCCAGGCGGTCCACCGGGCAATCCGCGCGCGCCAGCACCATCGAAACCACGCGACACAGCACGGGACCCGCCAGTGGGCCCTTCGCCAGCCGTAGCGACGCCGGGCCTGTCATCACGCCGCCATCGCCGCCAGCGAGAACGTCATGCGTACCTCGGTCCGCTTGCGCGCATCGTGTCCCAACTGCACCTTTTCCGCCAGCGACGCGATCAGCGGCAGGCCCAGTCCCAGTCCCGGGCTGTCCGGGCGGGGGGTGATGCCTTCGCCCTCATCGCGCACCACCACCGTCAGCTCTTCGCCGTTGAGTGTCGCCAGCACCTCCAGCGGACCTTCGCTGCCGTCGGGGTAGGCATGCACCACGACGTTCGTGCATGCCTCCGTTACCGCCAGGCGGATGTCTGAGAGCGTCTGTGCGTCTACCTCGAGCACCTCGCCCAGCGCGCCCAGCGCATGGCGCACGATCGCCACGTTCTCGGCGCGTGCCGGCAGCAGCAGCGCGATGTCCACTGCCTCGGGCGTGCTCGCCGGGTCGCCGTCGCCTATCGCCGTGGTCTCGTGCTTCATCGCCACCCCATCTCAACCGCCGGGCTTTTACTCATCATCGATGATGCTCCCCTGCCGAGGCGCTTTTCACACATCCATGACTCTCGGTCGAACGACCATTCGTCTCTTCCGAGCACTATGGCTCACGAGCTTGCCCATGGCAGCATACGCCAGCCGCTGGATCCATCGTCCCCGAGGTATTCCAAGGGCCTCGCAATGCTACGCTTTCAGGCTCCGCCTCAGGTGCCCGCAGTTGCCCTACGGGCAGTCCCCCACCCGTACGGGAGAACCACGCCTCCCGGGAGCACTTCCATGACTCACCACAGCATTCAGCCCCCCACGGCCGTTGGCCTCTACGACCCTCGCTTCGAGCACGACGCCTGCGGTGTCGGCATGGTCGCGCGCCTGGACAATCAGGCCACCCACGAGGTCGTCTCGCGCGCCATTGAGGCGCTGAAGAATCTTGAGCATCGCGGCGCCTCTGGCGCTGATCCCAGCACCGGCGATGGGGCCGGGATCCTCATGCAGATGCCCGATGAGCTGTTGCGGCAGGTGGCCGGCTTTGAGTTGCCTGCGGCCGGGCGCTACGGGGTGCTGATGTGCTTCTTGCCTACCGACGATGCTGCCCGCGCAGAGCTTGAGCAGCTCTTGGAGCAGACCGTTCTGGCCGAGGGGCAGCGTCTGCTTGGCTGGCGCGATGTGCCCGTGCGCCCCGAGCACACCGGACGCACCGCTGGGGCTTGCCGGCCGTTTGTGCGTCAGCTCTTCGTCGGGGCGGGCGAGGGAGTCTTCGGCAGGACACCCGAGGGTCCTGTCGCCGCCGGCTCGGATGGCTTTGACCAGGACGCCTTCGAGCGCAAGCTCTATGTGATCCGACGCATCTGCGAACTGTCTGGCAGCGAGGGGCTCTATGTGACCTCAAGCTCCTCGCGCACCATCAACTACAAGGGCATGCTCATCAGCTACCAGCTGGGCGGCTTCTACCCCGACCTTGAGGACGAGCGCTGCAAGAGCGCGCTTGCCCTGGTGCACTCGCGCTTCTCCACCAACACGTTTCCCTCTTGGGAGCTGGCGCACCCCTATCGCGTCATCTGCCACAACGGCGAGATCAACACTGTCATGGGCAATATCAACTGGATGCGCGCCCGCGAGAGCGAGCTTTCCAGCGAGCTCTTCGGCGATGACCTGCGCAAGATCCTGCCCGTCGTCAGTCCCGGCAACTCTGACTCGGCCACCTTCGACAACGTGCTCGAGCTGCTGATGCTTGGCGGGCGCTCATTGCCGCACGCCGCGATGATGATGATCCCCGAGGCCTACCGCAATCGCACCGACCTGCCTGACGAGCTCAAGGGTTTCTACGCCTTCCATGCCTGCATGATGGAGCCTTGGGACGGACCCGCCTCGGTCGCCTTCACCGATGGGCGCGTCGTCGGCGCCACGCTCGATCGCAATGGCCTGCGGCCGGGCCGCTGGGTTGAGACCACCGACGGGCACGTCGTGCTCGGCTCGGAGATCGGTCTGCTCGACATACCCGCGCACGAAATCAAGCGCCTTGGCCGTCTGCAGCCGGGGAAGCTCTTCCTGGTGGATCTGCAGGCCGGGCGGATCGTCGAGGACGGCGAGCTCAAGCGCGAGATCGCCACCCGCCGGCCCTACGGCGAGTGGTTCGTGCGCAACTCCGTGCACTTCGACGACCTTCCCCCTTCCGAGCAGGTCACCCTCTCCGACCAGCCTCTGCACGCGCGCCAGCGCGCCTTTGGCTACTCCCAGGAGGATCTGCGCGTGCTCTTGACGCCGATGGCGCGCGAGGGAGCCGAGCCGGTCGGCTCGATGGGCAATGACCAGGCGCTGGCCGTGCTCTCCGACCAGGCCCCGCCGCTGTTCTCCTACTTCAAGCAGCTCTTCGCCCAGGTAACCAATCCGCCGATCGACCCGATCCGCGAGGAAATCGTAATGAGCCTCGCCACCAGCCTGGGTACCGAGCGCAACCTCTTTGACGAGACGCCCGAGCACGCTCACAAGCTGATCCTCTCCCAGCCCATCCTGCTGAACCGCGAGTTGGAGACGTTGCGGCACGTCGCGCACGATCTGTTTGCCGCGCGCACGATCGACATCACCTGGCCTGTCGCCTCCGGGGCCGCCGGCATGCAGGAGGCGCTAGACCGCGTCTGCCAGCAGGCCCACGACGCGATCGCCGACGGCGTCAACATCATCGTGCTCTCCGATCGGCGCATCAACCGGCTGATGGCGCCGATCCCTTCGCTGCTGGCGGTCTCCTCCGTGCACCACCATCTTGTGCGCGAAGGCACCCGTCTGCGCGCCGGCATCATCCTCGAGTCCGGTGAGCCGCGTGAGGTGCATCACTTCGCCACCTTGATCGGCTTTGGCGTCAGCGCCATCAACCCTTACCTGATGCTTGAGACGCTCGATGAGCTTGTCTACAAGGGGCTCATCGCGCGCGCGGGCGCGAGCGGCGCGGGGGCGAACGGGGACGGCGACGCGCCGGTGCTGCTCGATGCGGAGGAGGCAGCTCAGAACGTCGTCAAGGCGATCGACAAGGGGCTCTTGAAGACGATCTCCAAGATGGGCATCTCCACGATCCAGTCCTACCGCGGCGCGCAGATCTTCGAGGCCGTTGGCCTCGATCGCGAGGTCATCGACCGCCACTTCACCGGCACCGCCTCGCGCATCGGCGGCGTTGGCCTGGAGGTGCTCGCGCAGGAGGCTCTGGAGCGTCATGCGCGCGCCTATCCCTTGACCGCCGCGCCGCCCGACGAGCTGCTGCCCGTAGGCGGCGTCTACGCCTGGCGCCGCGACGGTGAGCACCACATGTGGAACCCCGAGACGATCGCGCTCGTGCAGCACGCCGTCAGAGCAGCCAACGGCAACGTCGCCGCTGCCCTGCAGGGCGACGGGCAGGCGCTCCAGGAGGTGCGCGACAGCTCCGCTTTCCAGAAGTACTCCGAGTACGCGCGTCAGGTCAACGAGGACGCCTCCCGCAGGGCAACACTGCGCGGGCTCTTGAAGATCGCGACCGAGGGACGTGAGGTCATCGCGCTCCAGGACGTCGAGCCGGCCAGCGCGATCGTGCGCCGCTTCTGCACCGGCGCGATGAGCCTCGGCTCGATCTCGCGCGAGGCCCATGAGACGCTTGCGATCGCCATGAACCGCCTTGGCGGGCGCTCCAACACGGGAGAGGGCGGCGAGGACCCCACGCGCTTCACGCCCGACCCCAACGGCGATCGCCGCCGCTCGGCGATCAAGCAGGTCGCCAGCGGGCGCTTCGGCGTGACCATTCACTACCTCGTCAACTCCGACGAGCTACAGATCAAGATGGCCCAGGGCGCCAAGCCGGGCGAGGGTGGGCAGCTGCCCGGGCACAAGGTCGACAAGTACATCGGCTCCATCCGCCACACCACCCCCGGCGTGGGCTTGATCTCACCGCCGCCGCACCACGACATCTACTCGATCGAGGACCTCAAGCAGCTGATCTACGACCTGCGCTGCTCCAACCCGAAGGCGCAGGTTTCGGTCAAGCTCGTCTCCGAGGTCGGCGTCGGCACTGTCGCCGCCGGCGTATCCAAGGCCAATGCCGATCGCGTTCTGATCGCCGGCCACGATGGCGGCACCGGCGCCTCGCCGCTCTCCTCCATCCAGTCCGCCGGCGTGCCTTGGGAGATCGGCTTGGCCGAGACCCAGCAGACCTTGCTGCTCAACGAGCTGCGCTCGCGCATCGTCGTGCAGACCGACGGGCAGCTGAAGACCGGCCGCGATGTCGTCATCGCCGCGCTGCTCGGAGCCGATGAGATGGGCTTCTCCACCGCTCCGCTGATCGCGACTGGCTGCATCATGATGCGCGCCTGCCACCTCAACACCTGCCCTGTGGGCATCGCCACGCAGGACCCCGAGCTGCGCAAGCGCTTCAAGGGCACGCCCGAGCATGTCGTCAACTTCTTCTTTTTCGTCGCCGAGGAAGTGCGCGAGATCCTCGCATCGCTGGGGCTGCGCTCGCTCGATGAAGCGATCGGGCGCGTCGATCTGCTGGAAGCCGAGCAGGCCGTCGAGCACTGGAAGGCGCGCGGCGTCGACCTCTCGCACATCCTGCGGCACATCAGTCTGGAGGACGGCGCGCCGCGTCGGCGCATAGAAGCGCCCCCGGCAGTGCTGGACGATGCCCTGGACTGGGAGCTTGTGGAGCGCGCCCGCTCGATCATCGAGCGCCCCGAGGAGCACATCGGAGACCTACCCGCCCGCATCGTCGAGAACGTTCGCATCCAGCTGCCGATCCGCAACGTAAACCGCTGCGTCGGCGGCATCCTCTCAAGTCATATCGCGCGCGAGCGCGGAGCGCAGGGGCTGCCCGAGGACTCCATCGTGGTCGACTTCGAGGGTTCCGCCGGGCAGAGCTTCGGCGGCTGGCTGGCGCCCGGCGTGACCTTCACCCTGCACGGCGACGCCAACGACTACACCGGCAAGGGGCTCTCCGGGGGTGTCCTTGCCGTGCGGCCTCGTCCCGGCATGGCGACGGACTGGATCGCGCAGGAGAACGTCATCGTGGGCAACACGCTGCTCTACGGGGCCACCTCCGGTCGGGCCTTCTTCCGCGGGCTGGCCGGCGAGCGCTTTGCCGTGCGCAACTCCGGGGCTTCAACGGTCGTCGAGGGCGTGGGGGATCACGGCTGCGAGTACATGACCGGCGGGCGCGTGGTCGTGCTGGGCAGGACCGGGCGCAACTTCGCCGCCGGCATGAGCGGCGGCGTGGCCTACATCCTTGATGAGGATGGCGACTTTGGTGAGCGCTGCAACATGGGCATGGTCGGCTTCGACGAGTTCTCCACCGCTGACAGCGCCGAGCTGAAGGCGCTGATCGAAGAGCACCAGCGGCGCACCGGCTCGCCTGTGGCCGAGCGCGTGCTTGCCGACTTCGACGGGCTATTGCAGCGCGGGGTCTTCGTCAAGGTGATGCCGCACGACTACAAGCGCGTGCTGCGCGAAACCGAAGAGGAGCAGGCCGAGGGAGCAATCGCCTGATGGGCAAGCTCGGTGGGTTCCTGCAGATCGAGCGTCATGGTTCGCGCTATCGCGACGCCACAGAGCGCGCGCACGACTACCGCGAGTTCGTCAACCCCGCGCCCGAGGCGCAGCTGCGCGAGCAGGGTGGGCGCTGCATGGAATGCGGCGTGCCTTTCTGTCACAACGGCTGTCCGCTCGGCAACCTCATTCCCGACTGGAATGACCTTGTCTACCGCGACCGCTGGCAGGAGGCGATCGCGCAACTGCATGCGACCAACAACTTCCCCGACTTCACCGGGCGGCTCTGCCCTGCCCCGTGTGAAGCTGCCTGCGTGCTTGAGATCCGTGAGGGCGACGCCGTCACGATCAAGCAGATCGAGCACGCCATCATCGACCGTGCCTTCGCCGAAGGCTGGGTTGCACCCCAGCCGCCGCTGCGCGAGACCGGCCAGGGCGTGGCGGTCGTCGGCTCCGGGCCGGCGGGCATGGCCGCCGCCCAGCAGCTGCGTCGCGCCGGGCATCGGGTGACGCTTTATGAGCGCGATGAGTCGGCTGGGGGACTCGTGCGCTTCGGCGTGCCTGACTTCAAGATCGAGAAGACCGTCGTGCAGCGGCGCGTCGAGCAGATGCTCGCCGAGGGCATCGAGCTCTGCTGCGGCGTCGACGTGGGACGTGACATCAGCGTCGAGGAGCTGCGCGAGCGCTTCGATGCGGTCGTGCTTGCCACGGGCTCGCGCGTGCCGCGCGACCTGCCTGTGCCGGGGCGCGAGCTGAACGGTGTGCACTTCGCCATGGACTACCTCTACCAGCGCAATCGCTGGGCGGCCCGTGAGTTCGGGCCCGCTCCCACCGTTGCCCAGCCGGCGCCAGGCGCGCCGATCACGGCCGCGGATAAGAACGTGATCGTCATCGGCGGCGGCGACACCGGCGCGGACTGCGTCGGCAACGCGCTGCGCGAGGGGGCTCGCTCGATCGTGCAGCTTGAGCTCCTGCCCGAGCCTCCCCAGCATCGTCCCGACGAGCGCACGCCTTGGCCGCTGTGGCCTTTGAAGTATCGCCTCAGCTACGCCATGGAGGAGGCCCGTCAGGCCGGTCTGGGCGAGCAGGATTACTCGGTCACTACCACGCACTTCTCTGGTGATGCCAATGGCGGGGTGGCTGCTCTGCACATCGCCCAGGCGGCCCCCGAGCCGCCCTTCGGTCCTGTCGCGGGGACTGAGCGCGAGCTGCCTGCGCAGCTGGTCCTACTGGCGATGGGCTTCCTGCATCCTGAGCAGGAGCTGCTCGATCAGCTCGGGGTGCAGAAGGACCCGCGCGGCAACATCAAGGCCGTCTCGCCTTATACGACCTCCGAGCCCGGCGTCTTTGCCGCTGGGGACGCGCGGCGGGGACAGTCGCTGATCGTCTGGGCTATCAACGAGGGGCGCCAGTGCGCGCGCATGGTCGATCGCTTCCTCGCCTCCAAGCGCGGCGAGGGACAGGGGTCTCTGCCCGAAGATCAGGGGTGTGCCGGTCATGCTGATGCGGATAACGGGCCCGAGGGGCCGCCGCAGCACGTTGGGCCAGGGATCGGCGCCGGACTGTGAGCACGCTCCCCAAGACCTGCATCATCGGCGCGGGCTCGTCGGGAATCGCCGCAGTCAAGGCGTTGCGGGATCGCGGAATCCCCTTCGACTGCTTTGAGAAGTCCGATCGAGTAGGCGGGAACTGGGTGTTCGGCAACAAGAACGGGATGTCCGCGGCCTATCGCGATCTGTTCATCAACGTCTCGCGCGAGCGCATGCAGTACGCGGACTACCCGATGCCCAGTTCGATCCCCGACTTCCCGCATCACACGCACATCGCGCGCTACTTCGAGGACTACATCGATCACTTCGGCTTGCGCGACGCGATCGAGTTCGAGACCGGGGTGCAGCGTGCCACGCGGCGCCCCGACGGGACCTGGGAGATAGCGCTGGACACGGGCGAAACGCGCACCTACGACGCGCTGCTGGTGGCCAACGGGCATCACTGGGACCAGCGCTGGCCCGAACCGGCGTTCCCCGGCTCCGAGGATTTCCAGGGAGTGCAGATGCACGCGCACACCTACGTCGACAACTCGATCTTCGCTGGCAAGGACGTGGTCGTGCTGGGGATCGGGAATAGTGCCATGGATCTCTCCGTGGAGAGCAGCTACGTGGCCCGCAACACTTACCTCGCAGCCCGGCAGGGGGCCTGGATCATCCCCAAGTACGTCTTCGGGCGGCCCGTGGACCAGCTGCCCCAGAACCCACGCATACCTTTCAAGATCCGCCAGCGCATGATCCATCAGGTCGTCAAGACCACCACCGGCAACCCCGAGCGCTTCGGCCTGCCCAAGCCCAACCACAAGTTTGGCGAGGCCCACCCGACGGTCTCCGGTCGCATTCTCGATCGCATCGCGCATGGCACCATCCAGCCCAAGCCCAACATCGCGTCACTTGAAGGTGATCAGGTGCGCTTCGTCGATGGCAGCACGGTGCACGCCGATGTCGTCGTCTACTGCACCGGCTACAAGATCACCTTTCCCTTCTTCGACGAGGACTTCATCAGCGCGCCCGACAATCACATCGAGCTGTTTCAGCGGGTCTTTCATCCCGAGGTCGACAACATTTTCTTCATCGGACTGCTGCAGCCGCTGGGGGCGATCATGCCGCTGGCCGAGGCGCAGAGCGCCTGGGTGGGCGACTACCTGCGCGGTGAGTACGCGCTGCCCGACCCTGCGCAGCTGCGCAAGGACATCCAGGCCGATCAGGCCGCCATGCGCAAGCGCTACATCGCCTCCAAGCGGCACACCATCCAGGTGGACTACGACGACTACCTCTACGCGCTCTCCCAGGAGCGCCAGCAGGGCGCGCAGCGGGCGCGCACGCGTGGGCTCGCGCTGCCGGTGCAGCCGCATGCCGCGGGCGCCGTCGGAGCCTGAGCGTTCTAGAGATGGAAACGCCTGCCCCGCGGATGGGGGTTGGGTACGCCCGCCGGCAAGATAGTCGCTAAGTTCATTGGGATGTCCCGTTTCTGTCGTCATAGCCGCTTCATTGAGCGCTGCCCCATATGCCGCGACACGGTTCCGGGCCTGGCGCCGGCGAGCAAGAGCTCCTCGCTCTCGGCGGGCTCCCGGCGTGCCTCGTCAAGCAGCTCCTCCGCAGCCCGCCGCCGCGCCCAGAGCGGCGGTCGGCGCAATCTCCGCGTCTACAGCGACGGCACGCCCCGCGGCGAGGATGACGGCTACAGCTGCGCGCTCGTGCCCGGACTGCACAACTCCCAGGAAGCGCAGCGCCTCGCGGAGGAGATCGCGTATTCGTGCGTGCGCCTGGCAATCCTCGAGGACTCTCCGCCGGGCCTCTACGCCGAGGTCCGCCAGCAGGGCAGTTGGGAGCGGGCCACGTGGATGTGCTTTCTGATCGCCTACCTCTCGCCCTTGCAGGGAGACACCCCCTTTCTCGGCATTCGCAAGGCGCTGCGTGCCAGCGGGGGCGGCGACGTTCCAGACTGGCGCGATGAGGCGCAGCTGCCCGACCTGCAGGATGTTCCGCTGGGGCCGCGCACTTCGCATGACCCGGCGCGCGGCACGGACACGCTGCGTGCCTACCTGCAGTGGGCTGAGCGCGCCGGCTCGCAGGTGGGTGCCTTCTCCGGTGACCCCACCTGGAGCGAGGAGCGGCGCTTTGAGCGGCTCTTCGAGCGACTCGCGCTGCCAGGGCTGGGGCGGATGGGGCGCTATGACATGCTCGTCACGGTGGGGCGGCTGGGGTTGTATGAGATGCGCGCCGACTCGCTGCACTTCGCCGGGGGTACCACGCAGGCCACCGACGATCTCGCCACGCTCACCGCCAAACGGCTGTTCGGCATCGGCGATCCCCTGGTGCTTGAGCGTCGTGCGCAGGCACTTGCCAGGGCGAGCGGCGTGCCGCTGGAGGCGCTTGATCTCGCTTTCGCCAATTGGGGTGTTGCCGAACGGGCCAATCTGGGGATGCCCGCTGACGCGAGTGACGCGGCCGTGTTGGAGCGCGCGCAGGACGCTTTGGAGCTCTGAAAAAAGCCGTCCTCTCCGGTGCTTACAGTGTCACTGTCCGATCTCCACTTCGGCCAGGCCGGCTGCGCGATGCCCCTCTGCTTCATCGAACCCCAAGACGCCATTCGAGTCATCGCCGAGTCAGTCGGCCGTGAGGCACGCCGCCAACTTGTCGGCGAGGTCGTGCGCGCCTGGGTCGATGACATCCCCGAACAGGAGCTTTCCGGGCACTACGCCAAGGCGATCGCCGGTCTCGATGACGACGATCTGCATCTGCTTGCCGCCTGGCACGCCTCGCTGGAGGTCGGTCAGCCGATACCCAACACCGAATTTCTCGTTGGCGTCTTCCAAAGCCTCGGCGAGAACCGCCGCGAGGCGTTGAAGATCGCCGCCGGCTTCCGCGGCGAGGAGGCTTTTCAGGCTGGCGTCGCCGAGGAGCAGGCGCTTGACACTGTGCTACCCCGCCTCTCCCGCGAGCGGGCCATCGAGCTCGCCAATGAGTGCATAGAGCTGTATCTCTGGGATCGCATGGGCTGCGATAACTAAAGCGCCACAACTGAAGCGCCGCGCTCTTCCAGACCGATAAGCTGAGATCTATGCCCACTCCCACGGTTGACGACGTCATGGATGCGCTGACCAACGTGATCGACCCCGAGCTCGGCCTGGACTTTGTCGAACTTGGGCTGATCTACGGGGTGGAGGTCGATGGCGGGGATGTCAGCGTCACCTTCACCCTCACCACACCGGGCTGCCCGATCGGACCGCAGGTCACTGAACAGATCGATGAGTTCGTAGGCGAATTGGATGGAGTTGCGACGGTGGAGTCCGAGATGGTCTTCACACCCCCCTGGTCGCCGGAGAAGATGAGTGAGGATGCCAAGTTCGCGCTTGGCTACTGATATCGCTGCTGCTGCTTGGACTGAGTGCCGGAGGCGAAGCGCTCGCTGAGTCCCCGCCCACTGGGCGACTGCTCGTGTCGTTGCGGGCACCTGCGCATGGGCGCGCGCATGCTGCCGCTGTTGAGGCCGTGACCGCGCGCTCAGGCGCACTCCTGGATGGCCCCAGCGTGCCGCAGATCGGCATGCTCACGGTGCGCCCGCCCGCGGGTGTCAGCCTGGCGACGCTTGCGCGCAGGTTGCGCGCGCAGTATGGGGTGCGCGCTGTGGCGGTCGAGCGGCGCTTCTCCTTTCGCGATGCTCCGCTGTGGGCGTTCGGCACGGCGGTACGTGGCGCCCCCGGAGTTGTCGGGGGCTCTGGTCTGTCGCTGCGGG
This sequence comes from uncultured Solirubrobacterales bacterium, assembly GCA_963743165.1. Taxonomy (GTDB): domain Bacteria; phylum Actinomycetota; class Thermoleophilia; order Solirubrobacterales; family Solirubrobacteraceae; genus Palsa-744. The sequence goes on along the minus strand of CAVUOP010000001.1, from coordinate 769,187 downwards.
CGGCGCCCAGTGAACTGCTGCCCAACGATCCTGCCTTGAGCGTGCCCGAGACCGCGCCCGGCACGCCCGCGGATACGCCGCTTGAGTGGTGGGCCACGCGCGAGGACTTTCCACGGGCTTGGGCCATCACGCACGGCGCGGGCGCCAAGGTGGGCGTGATCGACTCCGGCGTTGATGCCTCGCACCCCGATCTGGCGGGCAGGATCAGCTACTTCAACGACCTTGACGGCGACCCCGGCGAAGGCAGCGCGATCATCGATCGCGCCGGCCACGGCACGCATGTGGCGGGGTTGGCGTGTGCCACCGCCAACAACGCCATCGGCCTGGCGGGAGCCGGCTATGAATGCAGCCTGCTAATCGAGAAGAGCGACCTGACCGAGGGCAGCGTGATCAAGGCGATCGTCGATGCCACCAACCACGGGGCGCAGGCCATCAATATGAGCTTTGGCACCGACGGCTCCGCGCCGGCGCCACCGCAGCTGCGCGACGCCGTGCGCTACGCCTATCACCACAACGTGGTCCTTGTCGCCGCGGCCGCCGACGAAGCGATCCTCGATCAGGGCGATCCCGCCAATGTGCTGCAACCTTCCGGCAGCGCCTCCAAGCTCGGCTCAGGGCTCGGCTTGACCATCACCTCCGCCGACGTGGCCGGCGAACGCTCGCCCTTCTCCGGCTACGGCAGCGAGATCTCGATGGCGGCCTATGGCTCCTTCAACGGCAACGCCGCGGAAGGCGGTCCGCCGGGAATCTTCAGCACCTTCCCTGCCAACCCCACGACGATCGAGAGTGGCGATCCCTCGGCCGCACCGCCTTGCGCCTACTGCCGCACGACACTCGCCGGCGATGATCGTTACGCCTACCTGGCGGGCACTTCGATGGCGGCGCCTCAGGTGACGGCGGTGGCGGCGATGATCCGCCAGCTGGCCCCCAATCTGAACGCCGCTCAGATCATCCAGTTGCTCGAGTTGACGGCTCAGCGCCCGCTGCAGGGCGGTGGCTGGAACCCCGATTTGGGCTGGGGGATACTCGACGCGGGCGCGGCGGTTTCGGCGGCGCGGGCGATGTCTCGCCCCGTGCCAAAGACACAAGCACGGCCAGCTCGTGGGCGATACTCGCACCGAAATGCTCGATGTCGTGCAGGGCATCGAAGTCGCCGAGCAGGCCGAAGTTCATCTGGCCGTTGTAGGACATGATCGCCACCGCCAGCGCGTGGTGCTCGGGCAGGAAGGCCACCGGGTAGGCCTTGAGCATCTTGCGCCCCAGCACGTAAAGCGGGAACTGCGGTCCAGGCACGTTGGTGACGATCAGGTTGAACAGGCGCGTTGAGAAGTTCAGCCGCGAGGCCTGCGCGAGGATCGTCGGCGGCGCGAAGTTCTGCGCGCCCGCGATCACCTCGGCGCCGAGCGCCTGCTTTGACTCCTTCAGACCGTCCATCGCCTGCTTGACGAAGCGCAGCCGCGCGAGCGGATCGGAGATGTAGACGGGCAGCGGCCCGCGCATCACGACGATGCGGTTGCCCAGCTCGTGGTGCTCGTCCTTGGCGCGCACCGACACCGGCACGAGCGCGCGCAGCTCAAGGCCCTCCGTGCGCACGCCGCGCTCGATCAGGAAGCTGCGCAGCGCGCCCGTCACCGTCGCCAGCACCACATCGTTGACGGTGCACCCGAAAGCGTTCTTCACCGAGCTTGAAGTCATCGAGCGAGCTGCCCACGCCCACGAAGCGCCGGTGCGGGCCGATATCCACGTTGAGCGGGCTCGGCGGGGCCGGGTTCAGGCCCGCCCATACGATCTCGCCCACGCCCTCCGCGGCCTCACGGGCGTTTGCCAGCGCACGGTCGGGGTGCGTCAGGGCCTCAAGCGTGTTGCCCACCAGCTCAAGCCCCGCCTTGGCCGCTCCGCGCAGCCCGGCTGCCAGCAGCTCGACCGTGTGCGGCTCGCGGTGGGGCTGCCAGGGGCGCCCGTTGTGGCGCACCGGGGGCGGGTTGGGGGCGATGTCGAACAGCACCGTCGCCAGATCGACACCGGAGATGCCGTCGATCAGGGAGTGGTGGGTCTTCGATATCAGCGCGAAGCGGTCGTCCTGCAAGCCCTCGATCAACCACATCTCCCACAGCGGCTTGGAACGATCCAAGCGCTGAGAGAAGATCCGCGCGGTGAGGCTTTGCAACTGCTCCCAGCCGCCGGGCGCAGGAAGTGCCGTGTGACGCACGTGGTACTCAAGGCTGAAGCTCGGATCATCGACCCATACCGGGCGGCCGCTGTCCAAGGCGGTGTGCGCCAGCTTGTGGCGGTAGCGGGGCACCAGATGCAGCCGCCAGCGGATCTGCTCCAGGAACTCCTCGATCGACGGCGGCGGCCCTTCGAGGATCGTCAGTCCGCCCACGTGCATGTGCGAGTGCGCTCCCTCCTGGTGCAGGAAGGACGCATCCACGGCTGTCAGACGGTCGAGGTGGCGCGGGGGCATCGAAGATAGAGCCTACAATGTGGATGGTGAGTGAACCGGCGGCCGCGTCCCACATCGTTGAAAACACGGTTGAGCAGTTGCTGCTGGCTGCCCCTCGCGGCTACTGTGCGGGCGTGCACCGCGCGGTGCAGGCGGTAGAACGGGCGCTTGAGATCCACGGGCCGCCGGTGTATGTGCGCAAGGAGATCGTGCACAACAAAACCGTCGTGGCGCAGCTGCGAGCGCAGGGGGCCATCTTCGTGGAGGAGGAGACCGACATCCCGCAGGGCGCGATCACCGTCTTCTCGGCGCATGGCATCGCGCCTTCGGTACGTGCCAACGCCGAGACATTGAAGCTGCGCACGATCGACGCCACGTGCCCGCTGGTCACGAAGGTGCACCGCGAGGCCCTGCACTTCGCGCGCGACGGCTACACGATCGTGCTGATCGGCCACGAGGGCCACGAGGAGGTCGAAGGCACGATGGGCGAGGCACCCGAGCGCATTGTGCTCGTGCAGACCGAGCAGGAACGTCGAGGAGCTGGTCGTGGAGGACCCCGAGCGTCTCGCCTACGTCACCCAGACCACCCTCTCGGTGGAAGAAACGAGCGCGATCCTGGCGCGTCTGAAGGAGCGCTTCCCCAGCATCGTGGGCCCCCGCACCGATGACATCTGTTACGCCACGACCAACCGCCAGGCAGCCGTCAAAGAGCTGGCCAGCCAGTGCGAACTGCTGCTTGTGATCGGCTCCCGCAACTCTTCCAACTCGGTGCGCCTGGTCGAGGTCGCACGCGATTTCGGCGCCGAGAGCTATCTGATCGACAACAAGGACGAGGTGCGCGAGGAGTGGCTTGCGGGCAAGCGCGTGGTCGGCATCTCCTCCGGCGCCAGCGCACCCGAGTCGCTGGTCGAGGATCTCGTCGGGTTCTTCCGCGCTCGCGGCGTGAACGAAGTCTCCACGCTGCGCACGGTGCGCGAGGACGTGCGCTTCATGCTGCCCAAGGAGATCCGCGAGGCCGTTCCCGCAGGGAGCTCCTAGGCGGCGCGAGGGGCACGGCCTTCGGTTCAAGCCAGCCTTGCCACGCGCGGGCGGCTTGTCAAGCGCCTCCGCCTGTGTGCCGATTCCACTCCCATGCGTACGCTGATCGTCTCCGACCTGCACCTCGGCAGCCATACGCGCGTGGACGTTCTACGCCACCTCGGGCCGCGCCGCGCTCTACTCGATGCGCTGGAGGGAATCGATCGTCTGGTGCTGCTCGGCGATCTGCTCGAAGTTGCGCCATGGTCCTCGTCGCAGCGCTCTGGCTGCCGCGCAGCCGTTCTTTGAAGCCTTGGGCCACACCTTCGCCGGGCGCGACATCATCGTTCTCGGTGGTAATCACGATCACGCGCTGGTCGAGCCGTGGCTCGCACGCCGCGGCGAGTTCTCGCTGCCCGCTTCGCTGGAGGTCGAGCAGCGCTTCACCGCCGCCGAAGCTTCGCCGATGCTGGCGAAGCTCGCCGAGTGGGCCGCGCCCGCGCGTGTCTCGGCGGCCTACCCCGGGCTGTGGATACGCGAGGACGTCTACGCCACGCACGGGCATTACCTCGACTGCCACATGAGGATCCCCACGATGGAGCGGCTTGGCATCGGCGCCATCGGGCGTCTTCAGCGTCGCCCCGTCACGGCGCTTGCCACTGCGGATGACTATGAGGCTGTCTCCAGCCCGATCTACGCCTGGATTGACGCGATGGCCCAGCAGTCGCGCACGGGAGGCGCCCTGAACGGGCAGGGAACGGTGCGCGCCTGGCGCACGCTCGGCGGGGATCGCGACTACCGCCCCAGCCGTCGTCGCACGATGTTGCGCAATCGTGCTCTCGCCAGCGGCTTCCCACTTGTGATCGCGGCGCTCAATCGCGCCGGCATCGGCCCGCTGCAGGCCGACATCTCCGGTCCCGCGCTGCGCCGCGCAGCCCTAAGCGCGATGGGGGAGGTCGTCGCGCGCCTAGGTGTCGACGGCCAGGACTCGCATGTCATCTTCGGGCACACCCATCGCACGGGACCGCTGCCTGCCGACGATCGCTCGGAGTGGCGCGCGCCCGGGGGCGCACAGTTGCACAACTGTGGCTGCTGGACGTATGACTCCTACTTCCTCGACGGTCAGCCCGGTACGAGTCCCTACTGGCCCGGGGGCTCGATCCTGGTCGAGGACGACGGGCCGCCCGTGCTCCAGCGGCTGCTGTCCGAGCGCTCGCACGCGGAACTGGCGCCCCCCGCGGCTACGCCAAGCCCGGCGTGAAGCACGTCGCCAGGCAGCGCACACCCGCGCCGAGCTGGAGCTCCAGCACCCCCTCGCTGTGGCGCTCGTGCTCGATCAGCGGGTATGCCCCGGGGGCGCTCACCGTCAGCTCGGAGGCGCCGTTCACACCCACCACGCCCTCTCCGTCCAGGACAGCCCACACCCCAGCGGCCTCATACGGGCCGCTGTAGGCGCCCTCCCGCGCTTCGCTCGGCGGAGCAAGCGCCGCTCCTTCCACGTCCTCGGGACGAACCGGCGCCATCGGCTCGCGCTCGATTCCCAGCAGCTCCTGGATCGCCAGCTCGGTCTCGCGGTAGCAGCCCTCACCGTAGTGGTAGTGAGTCAGCATCCCCTGCTGGTCGAACAGGTAGCGCGCCGGCCAGCCGCGGTTCTCATACACATCCCACATCTCAAGCTCGGGGTCCACCAGCACGGGATACTCGATGCCCAGGCGCGCCACCGCCTGACGCACGTCGTCACGCTCATGCGCCGCATCAAAGCCGGGGGAGTGAATGCCCACCACACGCAGCGTGGGGATCTTGGCCTGAGCATCCACGGAGGAGGGGGAGGAGGGGGGATGGGCCGCGTAGCGCCGATACCACTCTTTCAGATAGGGGAGAGTGCGCATGGAGTTCGCCCGGCAGGTGTCCCAGAACTCAACGAGCACCGGGTTGCCAAGCTGCTTGTCCATGCGCAGCGTCGCCACGTTGACCCACTTAAGGTGGGTCAAGAATGGCGGAGCAGCAATCGTGTCAACCGGAGCGCGCAAAGAAACCGCGCCAACTACCCGATGGAGCCGACCATCTCCAGCTGGATGAGACGGTTGAGCTCGACGGCGTACTCCATCGGCAGCTCCTTGGTGACGGGCTCGATGAAGCCGTTGACGATCATCGCGGCGGCCTCGTCCTCGGTGAAGCCGCGGCTGCCCATGTAAAAGAGCTGGTCGTCGGAGATGCGCCCGACCGTCGCCTCGTGCGCGACGGTCACGTGCGGGTTCTGGATCTGGATGTCGGGCCAGGTGTCGCTGCGCGATTCGCCGTCCATCATCAGGCCGTCGCACTGCACGCGCGCCTTGGAGCCGGCGCTGTTGTGGCCCATGCGCACCAACCCGCGATAACCCATGATGCCGCCGTCCTTGCTGATCGACTTGGCGAGGATGTTGGAAGTGGTGTTGGGAGCCAGGTGCACGACCTTGGCGCCGGTGTCCTTGTGCACGCCCTTGCCGGCGACGCCGACGTTGAGGTGATCGGCGCGTGCGCCCTCGCCCATCAGGAAGGAGCCGGGGTAGAGCATCACGTACTTGGCGCCCATCGAACCGCCGACCCACTCGACGGTGCCGTGGGCGTCCACGACGGCACGCTTGGTGTTGAGGTTGTAGAACGTCCTTGGACCAGTTCTGCACGGTGGTGTAGCGCGCCTTGGCGCCCTCGTGCACGAAGATCTCGACGACTGCGGAGTGCATCGAGTTGACGCTGTAGGTCTGCGCGGTGCAGCCCTCGATGTAGTTGACCTCGGAGCCCTCGTCGGCCACGATCAGCGTGTGCTCGAAGGTGCCCTCGCCGGCGCCCTCCATGCGGAAGTAGCTCTGCAGGGGCAGGTCGCACTTGACGCCCTTGGGGATGTAACAGAAGGCACCACCGCTCCATACCGCGCCGTGCAGCGCCGAGAACTTGTTGTCCTGCGGCGGCACGCACTTGTTCATGAAGTATTTCTGCACCAGCTCGGGGTACTCGGTGACGGCGGTGTCCATCGAGCAGAAGAGGATGCCCTGCTTGGCGTACTCCTCCTTCAGACCCTCATACACCGGCTCCTGGCGCCAGACGCCCACGACACCCGCGAGGTGCTCGCGCTCGGCCTGGGGAATGCCCAGATCCTCATAGGTCTGCTTCATCTCCGCCGGCACGTCGTCCCAGCTGTCAAAGCGCCCCGCGGTGGGGGGGGAGTAGAGCACGAGGTCATCCAGATTCAGGCCGCTCAGATCCGGGCCCCAGGTCGGGACCGGCTTGCGTTCAAAGATCTCCAGCGCCTTGACGCGCTTCTCGGCCATCCACGCGGGCTCGCCCTTGATCTTCGACAGCTCGCTGATCACCTCGCGGGAGATGCCCTGGCGGGCACGCAACTGACCCTGCTCGTCCTCGACGATCGGGCTGGGCTTGGTGATCCTTGTGCGGTCTGTCGTGGCCATATCGCTCCTTGCCTTCAACGGCGGTTGGAATCCCGTGCTGTGCACTAGGAATTGTATCGATGTGGGAGGCCGCGCTCTGGGCGGGCCGCTCGCGCTATGCTTTACCTATGGCCAAAAAAGTAAAGGAAAGGCGCGGATCACAGGGCACAGGGCGAGTCGCCGGCAGGTCACGCATCTCCAGCAAGCATCAGGTGACGATACCCGTGGGCGCTTTCCGCGAGGCAGGACTGCACGAGGGGGATGTGGTCCAGGTCCAGGTGCAGGGTTCGGGTCGTATCCTGCTGACCCGCTTCGACGATCTCATCGATCGCTATGCAGGCGCGCTCAGCACAGGCGGCGAGCTGGGCAGGACGGTGCAGGCCGTGCGTGACGAGTGGCGGTGATCCTGCTCGATACCACGGCGATCGTCGGCTTTCTCGACAGAGACGACGCTTTGCACGAGGTCGCCGTCACGGCGCTGAAGGCGGCAGGCGCCAGGAGCTCCTTCGCGGCCTCCGCCGTCAGCTACGCCGAGATCATGACCGGGGTCGCGCTCGGGCATCACCAGCAGGACGTGGTCGATGGCTTCTTCGCGGACCTCATCCGCGAGTTGTTGCCGGTGGACCGTGCTGTTGCCGCTCGGGCCGGGGTGCTGCGTGGCCGTCGCCGCTCGTTGCGGATGCCCGATGCGCTGATCCTTGCCAGCGCCGATCTGCACGAGGACGTGGAGACCGTCCTCTGCGCCGACGACGACTGGCCCAAGGTCCCAGGGCTGAGCTTTCGCGTCGAGTTGCTGCGGCCTTGATGCGCAGATAGCCGGTCACACAGCCTGCAGCCCGTGCCGCAGGACACCGACACCGGCAGCGACTACTACGACGCGCGGATCTGCACCATAGCCGAACCGTGCGTCGCCGCCCCGGCGCCCACGCCGGTGTGCCAGGGCGAAGCGTGCCGCGGGTCCTCGGCCTCGGCGCCGGTGTTCGGAGCGCTCGGCAGCGCGGTGTTCTCCGGGGCGGGGAACCTCGCGCCGTTGGAAGCAGTCAAGCCGGCCGTGAAACCGAAGAAGAAAGCCAAGCCGAAGCGCACCAAAAAGCGCAAGCGCGGGAAGCAGCGACGCAAGGCAGGCAGGTCCGGTAAGCACGTCAAGCGGGGGAGGAAGTAGATCATGGTGAAGAGACTCGCATCCGTTTCGCTGCTCGCTGTGCTGGCAGCGTGCCTACTGGCCCGCTCCGCGTTCGCCGCGGCGCCGGCGCCGGATCTCGCGATCCACTCGTTCGCGACCCCGAGCAGCTTCTCGCCCGGGGACAACACCACCTGCGAACACTCAGGGGAACCGCTCGTCTGTGACGCTTATCAGGTGACGGTGACGAACACGGGCAGCCTGCCGACGGACGGCAGCCCGATCACGGTGACCGACACGCTTCCGGCGGGCCTGACGGTGAAGAAGATCACCTTCTTCTGGTCTGGCTTTGCAAACCTCGACCTGGGCGAATTCGCGTGTGAAGAGGCGACGGTGCGGTGTGCCTTCCCGTTCGCGGCGCTGGGCCCGGACGAAACGCTCACGATGACGGTGTACACGACGCTCAGCCCATCTGTGGCGGGCACGCTGACGAATACGGCAAGCGTGTCCGGCGGAGGCGTGCCGGAAGCTTCCACGAGCGTGCGGAACCCGGCCGGCTCGACGCCGCTGCCGTTCGGTGTAAACGCGTTCAGCTCGCTTGCGGCTGGGCTGGATGGAGCGCCGGAAACGCAGGCCGGCGCTCACCCGTACGAGCTGACGACGAAGATCGACCTGAACAACGAGATCTCGCCCGGCACGATAGCCCTCGGGGAAAGCGCGGACGAAAGCGTCCCTTATGTCAAGGATGTCATGGTGGACCTGCCGTTGGGCTTCCTCGGCAGTGCGCTCGCAACGCCGCGGTGCACGCTCGCGCAGCTCGCCTCCGAACAGGGCTGTCCGGCCGATACGCGCGTAGGTCAGATCCGCACCGAGCCCCGCGCCTTGGTGTCGGTGGAAAGCCCGCTGTACGACATGGTGCCCGAGCACGGTGTCGCGGCGGAGTTCGGCTACCACGACATGGTGAGGGGCTCTCACGCGCTGTATGCGAGTGTGGTCCCGGGCGCGGCGGGATACGTGCTGCGCGTGACGAGCCCCGACGTGCCGTAGGCCCGCAGGCGACGTTTGACGCGAATCCCGCGTCGTGCCCGGCCGGATCGGACATCGGGACGGCCACGGCGGTGACGCCTGTGCTGGCAGGGCCGCTGGTCGGCCCTGCTTATCTGGTGTCCCACGGCGGCGCGGCGTTCCCCGACGTTGTCGTGATCCTCCAGGGTCACGGCGTGACGCTTGACCTGGTCGGCAGCATCAACATCAAAAAGAGCATCACCAGCTCCACGTTTGCGAGTGTCCCCGACACGCCGATAAGCAGCTTCGAGCTGAAGCTGCCCGAGGGGCCGCACTCAGGGCTCGCGGCGGTCCTTCCGGCCAAGGCCAAGGGCAACCTCTGCGGCACCAGCCTGACGATGCCCACCACGCTCACTGGGCAGAACGGGGCGCAGATCAAGCAGAACACTAAGATCGCAGTCACCGGGTGCGCCAAGGCGAAGAAGAAGGGCAAGCCCAAGAAACACAAGAAGGCCAAGAAGAAGTAGAGGCGGCCGCGAGCCGGGGGTCTTCGGGGCGCCCGGCTCAGCAGCGTGTAGCTAGTGCAAGAGCCCGGCAAACCTCGTCCATCTTCTCCGGCCTGAGCGTGGTGATGCGCTCGGTCAGGAATGCTTTCTGGACCAGGCTTGTGTTGCCGACGCTAAGCACGCACTCGATGGGCATTCCGTTCTGCGGACCAAGCTCGACCTCTGTGTCCCAGCCGCGAACAGTGCCCGTCGCTGGCACGGCTATGACGTTGAGCTGGCGGTCGATATGCTCGTCGCGGGTCAGGATCAGCATGGGTCTGAGCTTCTCTTCCGGCGGCTCGTGCCACCAGACCTCGCCGCACCTCACGATGGACGAAGCCGCTCCCAGGAGAAGCCTACGGCTGCCTCTTCCTCATCGAGCCGGCGCATCGCCCGCGACGAGGACGCGCGGGCCATGGCGGAAAGGTTTCCCCACTCGTCGATGAGGTCGCCGGCCTCGCTGTCACCCGCGTGCTCGTGCTCGACGGCGCGCAGTGCGACCTGGGCATCGTGCTCGCTCCAGTGCGCCGCTTCCTGCAGCAGCATTTCCTTGGCGGTCATGCCGTCGATTTTAGCGGCGTCTGCGGGCGCCCGGCTCAGACCGGCCAGGCGCCGTCGCCTGTGACCGCGCCGCGCACCGCCTTGAGATTCAAGAGCGCACACTTGCGCCGCGTGGCGCTCACGGGGATGCCGAGCAGGTCGATCATCCAGTCCGCGCCCAGCTCTTCCACCTCGCTCAGCGGCATCCCCTGCAGCTCCTCGCTGGCGATCGACGCCGCTGCCTGCGAGATCGCGCAGCCATGGCCGTGGAAGCGCAGCTCCTCGATCGCGCCGTCCTTGACGCGGATGTGCACCCCAAGCTCATCGCCGCATAGCGGGTTGTGCTCCAGGGCCTCCAGGTCGTGGGGGTCCAGCTCGCCGAAGTTGCGCGGGCGCTTGTAGTGATCGAGGATGTAGTCGCGGTACAGGTCGTCCATGGCGCTCGCCTCGCTCAGCTGCCCAGGCCGAAGATCTCGCGGCCGGCATTCAGCGCGTCGATCAGGGCGTCCACATCGGAGGGCGTGTTGTAGATGCCGACGCTCGCGCGCGCCGTGGCGCTCAGGCCCAGACAGCGCATGAGTGGCTGCGCGCAGTGGTGGCCCGCGCGGATGCACACCCCGCCGCGGTCTGCCAGCTCGGCCACGTCGTGGGGGTGCATGCCCTCGATCGCAAACGAGGCCAGGCCGCCGCGCCGCGCCGCCTCGGGGGGGCCGACCACGCGCAGACCCGGGATCTCGCCCAGGCGCCCCAGCAGGTGGGCGGTCAGCTCGCGCTCGTGCGCGCGCACGCGCTCCATGCCGAGGGCTGACAGATACTCGACGGCGGCGCCCAGGCCGACGGCCTCGGCTACCGGGGGGGTGCCGGCCTCGAACTTGTAGGGCAACTCGTTCCACGTCGCCCGCTGGAAGTCGACCGAGGCGATCATGTCGCCGCCCGTGAGGAACGGTGGCATCTTCTCCAGCAGCTCGCGGCGGCCGTGCAGCACACCGATGCCCGTCGGGCCCAGGGCCTTGTGGCCCGTCCAGGCGTAGAAGTCTGCGCCGAGCGCCTTCAGGTCGACCGGCATGTGGGGGACCGCCTGGGCGCCGTCCACCAGCGAGACCGCGCCGGCGGCGCGGATCTTGGCGGTCATCTCCGCGACAGGATTGATCGTGCCCAGCACGTTTGAGACATGGGTGAAGGCGACCAGGCGCACCTTGCCGCGTTCCAGCTCGGCATCGAGCTGCGCCGGGTCGAGCGTGCCGTGCTCGTCCACGTCGAGGTAGCGCAGCTCCGCGCCCACCTCGTGGCAGAGCACCTGCCAGGGCACGATGTTCGCGTGGTGCTCCATCGCTGTTATCAGCACCTCATCGCCGGGACCGACATTCGCCCGGCCCCACGCATACGCCACGAGGTTGATCGCCTCGGTCACGTTCTTGGTGAAGATCGTCGTGGCCGGCTCGCCGCCCACGAACCCCGCGACCCGGCTGCGGGCCTCGTCGTAGGCCGCGTCGGCCTCCTGCGCCAGCGCGTAAACGCCCCGGTGCACGTTCGCGTTGTGGCTTGCCAGATGGTCTGTCACCGCGTCGATCACCACCTGCGGCTTCTGGCTGGTTGCCGCCGTGTCGAGGTAGATTAAAGGGCGCCCGTCCCACTCGCGTGTCAGGATCGGAAAATCGGCTCGCACACCGAGATCGGCAGCCATGCGGGTCTCCACAGTCATCGCGGGTTCACCGCCAGGCCTCGCAGCGCGCGGCCCCCACTACTCAAAAAATAATTACCGAGTCTCCGCATACTCGCGTATGTCCTCGCTCGCGCGCGCGAGCTTCGCGGCTACCTTGGCGCGCACGAGCTCTTCCAGCGGCTCGTCCTGCAGCTCGCTGAGCAGCGGCTCGAAGAAACCCTCGACGATCACGCGCACGGCGCTCGCGCGGTCCAGACCCCGTGTCTGCATGTAGAAGATCACGGCCTCATCGAGCTCGCCCACGGTGCCGCCGTGGCTCGCCGAGACGTCATCAGCGCTGACGAGCACGCTCGGGATCGCATCGATGCGCGCCTTCGGTGAGAGCATCATCGAGTGGATCTGCAGGTATGTATGCGTCTGCTGCGCGCCCGGGTCGATCTGGATCAGGCCCTCGAAGCTCGCGCGGCTGGAGCCGGTCGCCGCGCCGCGCCAGTGAACGTCGCCGCCGCTGGGGCCCGTCTCGTGCAGGTCCACAGCGAAGACGTCCAGCAGCTCGCTGGCCTCCGCGAAGAACACTCCGCGAAAGGCCATGTCGCCGCCCGGCTCGCTGACGGCCAGCTCCAGGTGCTGGCGCACGAGGTGGCCGCCGACGAGGGCCGGCAGCCAGTGGCAGTAGGCGTCGCGGCCCACCTCCACGACGCGCGTGGAGGCGTCGAAGACCTCGCCGTTGCCCCAGTCCTGCACCTGCGCCAGGCGGCAGCGCGCGCCGTCTCGCAGGTACATCTCGAAGGCGCCGGCATACAGGGCCTGCCCGGTTGCCTGTGCCCCCTGGGTATCGAAGTCAGGCGCAAGGTTGTACTCGTGCAGCTTGAAGTCGCTGCCCGCGTCGCCGATGACGAGCGTGCGCGCGTACATCGCCGCGCCTGCTCCATCCAGTGCATAGACGATCTCAAACGGGTCCTCGACCGCCACGCCGGGCGGCACGTACAGGAATGCCCCGCCGCTCCAGAGCGCCGCGTTTGCCGCCTCCAGCTTGTGGCGATCGCTGGTGAGGCGCCTGCTGTAGTGCTGCTCGAAAAGCGCCGTGTGGTTCGCGGCGGCATCCTCCAGCGAGCACAGCACCACGCCCTTCCCCGCCAGTTCGGCGTCCAGCTCAATCTGCACGACCGAGCCCTCGCTCTGCACCAGCCGGCCGGCGCGCTTGCGCTCGGGGAGCGTCTCAAGCACGATCGCCGGCAGCTCACCCTGGGGGTGGTGGCGCACTTCGAGCTTGTCCAGGTCGAGCTCCTGCAGGCTGGTCGTCCAGAAGCCCGAGCGGCGCCAGACTGGCAGCTCCGTGCGCTCATATACCGCCAGGGCCTCCTCGCGCAGTGCTGCCAGGCCCTTGCCTTTGCCGCCCGCGCCCGCTCCCGCCAAGGCGGTGTACAGCGTCGACTCGCGGTGCCTGCCCGGCTTGACGGCGACCGCTGCCGCTCCGTTTGCGCTGCTCGGGATCTCAGACACTGGCGCCGAACTCCTGGCGGATCTCGTCGTAGCCTTCGCGCTCCAGGCGCTCCACCAGCTCGACGCCGCCGCTCAGCACGATGCGCCCGTCCAGCATGATGTGCACGAACTGGGGCTCGATGTAGTGCAGGATGCGCTGGTAGTGGGTGATGATTAGCGCGCCCAGCGACTGCTCCTTGTGCAGCTTCGCCACGCCCTCCGCCACCGTGCGCAAGGCGTCGATATCAAGCCCCGAGTCGGTCTCGTCGAGAATCGCCACGTCCGGCTTGAGCATCGCCATCTGCAGGATCTCCGCGCGCTTCTTCTCGCCGCCGCTGAAACCGTCGTTGAGGTGGCGTGAGGTGAACGAGCGATCCACGTCCAGCAGGTCGATCGCGTGCTGCAACTCCGTGCGGAACTCCTTCACCTGAATCGGCTCCTCGCGCTTGGCGTTGATCGCCATGCGTAGGAAGTTCGCCACCGATACGCCGGGGATCGCCACGGGGTACTGGAAGGCCAGAAACAGGCCCGCCTTGGCGCGCTCGTGCGGGTCGGAACCGGTGATGTCCTCGCCCTTGAAGACGATCTTGCCCTCGGTGATCTCGTAGCTGGGGTGGCCAAGCAGCGTGTTCGCCAGCGTGCTCTTGCCTGAGCCATTGGGGCCCATCAGGGCGTGGATCTCGCCCTTCTTGATGCTCAGGTTGACGCCTTTGAGGATCTCGCGATCCTCAGTGCGCACGTGCAGGTCTGTGATCTCCAGGTCGGGCATATCGCTTTTCAGGCTCCAGTTGTCATAGGTTCGATTTTTGCTGCTCGCGTGGGGGTGCTCAGTGGGGGCGCCGCCGGGGTTACCAGCAGGTCCGCCAAGGTTGTCTGCGTAAGCGTGCTCACGATCGAGCCGCGCACACGCGTCCATAGAAGCTTCGTCGGGCACACGTGCGTGAGGTCACTCTCGCGCGCGCACACCACCTCGCCGTTGGCGCCTACCGAGATGCACTCGATCGGCGCAATCGAGCCCTCCAGCGCTTCCACCACCTCGGCCATCGTGATCTCCTTCGCGGGGCGCGCCAGCATGTAGCCGCCGCGCGCGCCGCGCCGGCTGTCGATCAGGCCGGCCTTGCGCAGGCGTGCGACCAGGTGCTCCAGGTAGGCCAGCGGCAGGCCGTCGCGCTCGGCGATCTCCGCCAGCGGCAGGACCGGGTCAAGGCCATGCTCGGCCATGCTCGCGCGCCGCGCCAGGGCGACCATCACGCGCACGCCGTACTCGGCCTTGGTCGAGAACATCATCGTTTGATCTGGGAATTGTCGATGGGCCCGGCTCGCCGCCTGCGGCGGCTGCGCCACCCTCTAATACCTACCACGGGGGTAGGGTATAGCAGGGCGGCGCCGACAGCCGGTGGGGGATGCCTGGCGCCGCCTTGCCAGTCTTTCAGTGGCTCTACTTGACCAGGAAGCGCCCCTGCATCCAGGGGTGGATCGCACAGATGAAGAACAGGGTCGTGCCGGGGGCGGCCGTGACCTTGAACGTGACCTGGCTGCCATGGCCCTTGGGGCCGATGACGATCGAATCGCCGGGAGTGTCGAAACCGGCGCCGCCCAGATTGACGAGCGGGATCGGCGGAGGACCCGAGGTGGGGGGACCTTCCGGGTTCACACCATGTGACTTGGCGATTTCGCCGCACACCGAACAGTTTTCGATCTGCGCGAGGCTGTGGGGCACCTGCGACTGCTTGACGATCGACAGCGTGTGCTCGTCATCGGAAGCGTTCGTCAGGGTCACCGTCGCGCCTGAGCGTACTGGCACCGTCCCGGCAACGAAGTGCACGCTGTCCTTGATGAAGCCGTTGGTCTTGAACGACGGCCCGCCCTTGATCGTGATCTTCGCCTTAGCGGGACCCTTGCCCTTGACGGCTGCCGCGATGGCTGTGCCGGCCAAGGTCAGCAATGCCGCGAGGAGCACCATCGGTATGAGTGCTCGCCGCGAGTTTGACAACTGCATGAAGTGCCTCCAATCGGCGCCCCGTGGGTGGCGGATGCGCCTGTCGAATCCCAATGGTGGTGCGCCGGGACATACCCTACCGTCCCGGCGGCATCGTACCTGCCGCCGCCAGCCTCAGCTCACCTGGCGCGGGCGAGCAGCGATGTGAGCAGGCGTGCCTCGGTGGCGCTGGGCAGCGGGCGCGGGCTGGCGAACGTCTCCAGTCCGATCTCGGCCGGGCCGTAGGCGAAGACGAGTATGTCGGTGTAGAGATGGGTGGGGGCAGCGGTGCGCTTGACGTGCAGCCGAACGGTGATGCGCACCGCGTAGCTCCCCTGCGTACCCGCGATGCGAGTGGTGCTCCATGTGAAGGCCGGCGCGCCGCTGTGCAGGCGGCTGGAGCGGAGCCCGCTGAGCGACCGCTTCAGAAACTGGGTTATGCAGGCCTGTCCGGCGGCCGTCTGGGTGGCCGCGAAATCGCGCTTAACGTCAGCTTGAGACTTGAACACGGTGACATCGGACTGCACAGTTGCGTACTGGCCGTTTCCGCGGGCGCGGAACAGGGCCGAGTTCATGTCCAAGACCTGATTCTGCTCACTCTCCCGTCCGACGCACTTCGCGAGTTCCGCGTCCTCTCCATGCTGCGGGCTTTCGCTTTCCGGCTTGGTCACTTCCATGCCTGGCAAATCGGAGGAGCGCAGGTTGACGGCGTGTGCATAGGCGACGGCCTGCGCTTTGTCGACCGGGGCCTGCGGCAGGGCGACAGTCGAGGCGGCAGCGGGAGTTGCGCCCCCGCCGGCTCCGCATCCGCTGCCCACGACGCCCAAGGCGCAAAGAGCAACCGTGCAAAGTGCAGCTACGAGGTGGCTCATGGGCGCTCTCTCAGTGATACCCATGAGCGGGCCATCGGCGATACTCGCTCATTGCTTGAGCGGCTGGGAGTGTTGCGCGTGCATCAGCTACCTCCCAGCTTGCAGTTGGCGCACGTCATGCGCAAGCCCCTCCGGCGTGAGCTGTTCGACGCCGAACAGAACGCGCTTGCGTCCATGCGGGTCGATCAGGAGCACCATGGCGGAGCGGTCAAACTTGGCCCGCCCGGCGCTGATCGGCACCACCCGGTAGGCGTGCCAAACTGACCGCAGCCGCGCAGGGCTCCCGGTGAGATACCGAAGGCGCCCTGCCAGCGAGGCTTCGGCGAGGAAGCGCCTCACGCGCGCGGGAGTATCCCCAGCCGGGTCCGCGCTGACCGCAAGCGCCGGGACCGGACGACCGAGGTCATCCAAGGCGCCGCGGATCTGCTGGGCGATCAACGGGCTGGCGCCGGAGGCGCTCGCGGACAGAAAAGCGAGGATCACGACCTGGTCGCGGTAGTCGCTCAGCGCCACGCGCCGACCCTGCTGGTCTGTCAGCGCAAATCCTGGGGCGGGGATGCCAGTGGGCAGCGCCGCACCGTCGAAGCCCGCAGGGAGGGAGGAGCCCGAGGGCGTAGAGGGTGGGGTAGAGGGGTTGGGGTTGCGCGTCGAGTCCCCGGCTGTGCTGCCAAGGATCAG
Source organism: uncultured Solirubrobacterales bacterium (assembly GCA_963743165.1). Taxonomy (GTDB): domain Bacteria; phylum Actinomycetota; class Thermoleophilia; order Solirubrobacterales; family Solirubrobacteraceae; genus Palsa-744. Next base: position 752,419 of record CAVUOP010000001.1, on the reverse strand, counting down.
CGCGAGCGTCAGTCCTAGCGCGGCTACGGCCGCGGCCGCTATGAGCGCTAGGCGGCTACGCCGCATGAGGTGGGATTCGGTTCCGACGCGTGGCGCCGATGGCTTGGCTGCCTGTCAGGTGCGTTTGGAGCGCGACTTTGAGACGCCTTCGCGGGCCGCAAGGAGTTCGGAAGGGGTGATTTGGAGGGCATTAGCGATCTTCACGAGCGTGGGCCACTTCGGATTACTCCGGCCCCGTTCGATGCGACGGAGGGTGGCCACGGCGACATCTGCTTTGAACGCTAGTGCTTCTTGGGTCATCCCATGCTCCAAGCGCAGGCGTGCGACGGTCGATGCCAGGGCCTGATCGGGGGTACTCATGTCCCGAAGTCTCCGTCGCTCAGACAATCCGCGCCAGAGGCTCAGCGACCTGTGATTTACCTCCGGTGGGCTAGTACCGGTAGTGCAGGCTAGGCAGGGTGGGCCTCAGGCATGCTCGTCGGGGCGAGGCGCGGGAACCTCTTCGGCGGCGGCGACCAGTTCGGCGGGGGTGACATCAAGGGCGTCCGCGAGCTTCACCAGGGTTGTGAACACCGGACTGCTCAGGCCGCGTTCGATCCGGGATAGAGCAGACACGGTCACGTTGGAGTCGAACGCCAATTCTTCCTGGGTGGTTCCGCGCTTCAGGCGCAGCTGCCGGATGACCGACGCCAGGGTTTGGGTTGAGGCGAGCATGACATCTAACATTGTTTAGTTCGCGTGCTTAAGTACAGCCCGTAAAGAGCGGCCGAAAGTATCCAGGTGTTCTTGTGCGCATACTAAACCACCTGTATGATGGTGTTTGCTTCGGCACTGCGGGCGATCGTCCTCCTTCAGGGGCAGCCCAAAGATCAAGAGTTTGAGTTCAGCGACAGATACATACAAAGGAGCGACAGTCATGACAACGGTGAGCGTGCGGATTCCAGACGAGCAGGCAAAGGCGCTCAAGGCGCTCGCGGTGGCGAAGGACGCCTCGGTGTCCACGATTGCCAGGATGGCGATAACGGAATACATCGACTGGCAACGTGCGGAGAGGACAGCCCAGAAGCGCTTGGGGCGCGCCAGCAAACGCGGTTGGGAACTGTTTGATCTGGTCACCGGGTAAGCACCTGCCGGTGTGGCCCCGCGGCAGGTCGGCAGGGTCCCAACCCGCTATACTTTATGAAGTTCCCATGAAAGCCGACCGAGGTTTAGGAGTTTTGAGATGAGCCCCTCCGGCGCGGAGCTGCTCCGCCAGGTGAAGAGCCAGATCGAGGAGATCGATCCAGGTGTCGTGCATGAGTTGATCGGCGAGGGCATCGCGCTCATCGACGTGCGCGAGGTCGAGGAGTTCGCCGCTGGGCACATTCCCGGCTCCAAGCACGTGCCCAAGAGCTATCTGGAGACACGCATCGAGGCCGCCGTGCCCGATCGCGACGCCCACGTTGTCCTGTACTGCCAGTCGGGGAACCGCTCGGCCTGGGCGGCGCGCACGCTGGTCGAGGATCTCGGCTACAGCGATGTGGCGTCGATGACCGGAGGCATCACGCTGTGGAAGGACCGCGGCTATGAGGTGGAGGTGCCGCGCGCGCTCAGCGCCGAGCAGCGCGAGCGCTACTCGCGACACCTGCTCATGCCCGAGGTCGGTGTGGAGGGCCAGGTCAAGCTGCTCGACGCCAAGGTGCTGCTGCTGGGGGCCGGCGGGCTCGGCTCGCCGACGGCGCTCTATCTGGCCGCCGCCGGGGTGGGGACGCTCGGGATCGTCGATGACGACGAGGTCGATCTCTCCAACTTGCAGCGTCAGGTGATCCACTCCACGGCGCGCATCGGCATTCCCAAGGTGGACAGCGCCGAGGAGACGATCCACGCGCTCAACCCCGATGTGCAGGTGGTCAAGTATCCCTTCCGCCTGAACGCCGAGAACATCATGGAGACCATTACGGGCTGGGACATCATCGTCGACGGCGTCGATAACTTCCCCACGCGCTATCTGCTCAACGACGCCAGCGTGCGCCTGCGGATCCCCGTGGTCTCCGCCTCGATCCTCGGCTTCGATGGACAGCTCTCCATCTTCAAGCCCTACGACGGACCCTGCTACCGCTGCCTCTTCCCGCAGCCGCCACCGGCGGAGCTGGCGCCTTCCTGTGGGGCCAACGGGGTGCTCGGGGTGCTGCCGGGCACGATGGGGCTGCTGCAGGCCACCGAGGTCGTCAAGCTGATTCTCGGCATCGGCGATCCCGCGATTGGGCGCCTGCTGCTGTATGACGCGCTGGCGGCGACGCTCAGCGAGGTCAAGGTGCGCCGTGACCCCGACTGCCCGATCTGCTCACGCCCACCCGATTCCATCTCCGACGAGGAGATGGGGGTGTTCCCCGACTACGAGGCGTTCTGCGCCGCAGCCGGGTAGTCTCCGCGACCGATATGGCGACCATCAAGATTCCCCCGGTCCTGCGCGCCTCCGTGGGCGGCGAGCGTGAGGTCAACGCCTCGGGCGGCAACGTCGGCGAGATCCTGCGCGACCTGGCCTCTAGCCATCCCGCCACTGAGAGCCAGTTGTTCTCGGCGGAGGGGCAGCTCAATCGCTACGTCAACGTCTACCTCAACGACGAGGACGTGCGCGTGCTCGAAGGGCTCGAGACCGCCGTTGGCGACAGCGACACACTGGTAATCCTCCCGGCCATGGCCGGCGGCTGAATCGCCCCGCTGTAGCACGCCGCTCAGCGACGCTTAGCGTCCAACTTTTTTCCCAAGGCTAAATGTTTTGGCTGGTTGAACGATCACCCTGCCATGCCTTCGACAGATGGTCGTCCATTCGCCTTTGCCCGCAAGTGCCTGATGATGCTCGCGCTCGGCGCCTTCGTGGCTCCCGCCGCGCCTGCCGTGGCCAACCCCGGTCCCCAGGGGCCTGAATACTCCCTTTCGATCGTCGAGGGCGAGAGCACACAGCCCGAATACGGGATCGCCCACACCAGCGCCCATGTGCATCCCAACGCTTCGCTGGCCGTAACGATCGTGCGCGGTGGCATCCCCGTGGCGCGCGACACCGGCAATGAAGGCGTCTGGCTCTCACAGGTTCCGCAGGTGGGTGACGTTGTGACGATGGAGTCGCCCATCGGCAATGTTGTCGGCTCGGTCGTTTATGACGGCCAGCCTTCGATCGACCCCACCGTCTGCGCGGGCTCCGTCAACTTCTCCGGACAGCGCTCCGCGGGCCAGATCGTCGAAGGCGGTTACTACTCGCTCGTGCTGAACACCGATCCTTACGGTCACACCAGCCTGCACCAGACCAGTGCCGGCCAGGCGCAGGTGACCGTGCTCTCCGGCACCACCTTCGCCGGCGCCTTCCTCACGCCGCTCGCGTTGGGGCAGACCGTGTGGGCCACCGAGTCCCTGCAGACGCCGCTCGCCGGTGGGGCCACCTTCACCTATTCCAGCGAGAACGACCGGCCCGTGGGGGCCTGCCCGGTGCCTCCGCCGCCGCCCGTGCCGCCCGCGCCGCCCGCGCTCCTGGGCTCGCTCGCGCGGCTGCTGCACACCACCATCCACAAGCTGCTCACCTCCGGCTGGCTCAATCACGTCACCATCAACCAGCCCGGCACTGTCATCCAGGATCTCTACCTGCAGGGGGGGACGCTGCCGGCGTTTGCCGCCTCCAAGCACGCTCGTCACAAGCGCAAGAAGCCCCCGGCGCTGCTGCTGGCGCGGGGCTCGGCGAAGGCTGGTGCGGCCGGCACGGTGTCCGTGGTGCTGCATGCCACTTCGACGGGTCGTCGCAAGCTCAAGCACGCCAAGCGCGTCAAGGCGGTGCTTGTCACCACCTTGCTCAGCACCAGCGGCGCCAAGCTGACGCTGGAACAGCGCCCAGTCACACTGCATCGCTGAGCGCAATGTGGGCACGCGTCGCGCTGACGCTGCTGTCGTCCGTCCTCTGGCTGCAGCCTCCCGCGGTTCTGCCCCAGCCTTCGCGTAGCGGTCCCGATGGGCCGCCGCGTCCCTATGGCTTTCAGCCCGCACCTGGCTCTGACCCGCCGCACACCGCCCACGCGCTGGTACGTGCCCAGGATCGCGCGCTGCTGCGCGGACCCTTTCCGCGTAACGGGCTGGCGCGCGGCGTCTCCGACGGCACGCTGCTGCTCAGCGAACAGGCGCCCGTCCGCGACCTTGCCCTGACACGTATTCGCGCGGCGGGAGCAACGGTGGTGCGTATCCCTGTCGACTGGCGCGACATCGCACCCGCCGCGCCACCTGCCGGCTTTGACGCGAGCGATCCCGCCAGTCCGGCCTACAACTTCGCTCGGGTTGACGCTGCTGTCGACAGTGCCGTGGCGGCTGGCCTTGAGCCGCTGCTGGTCGTCTCCCACGCCCCGGCCTTCGCCGAAGCGCCCCATCGCTGGCCCTATGCCTATCCGGGCAGCTGGGCGCCCAGTCCCGCCGCGCTCGGGGCCTTCGCCGCGGCTCTTGCCAGGCGCTATGACGGCAGCTTCTCCGATCCGCTCGCGCCCGCTGCCGTGCTGCCGCGAGTGCACCTACTGCAAGCGTGGAACGAGCCCAACCTGCCGCGCTATCTGGAGCCCCAGTGGATCGCCCAGGGACGGCGCTGGAGTGCCTTTTCGCCGCTGCTGTATCGGCAGATGCTCAATGCCTTCTATGCCGGCGTCAAGTCCGTCGAGCCTTCCGACACCGTAGTTGCCGCCGGCATCGCTCCGACGGGGGACCCCGAAGGGGTTGGGCGCATGGCGCCGATTCCGTTCCTGCGCGACGTGCTCTGCCTACAACCGCGCCTCCGCGTCGCCCCTGTTGCGCATCTGGCGCACCCGCCACGTTTCGCTCGCCCCGACTGTCCCCAGCCGCCACACTTTGATGTGCTGGCATTCCATCCCCTGTCGGTCGGCGACCCCGATATCCCCGCCGCCTCCGCGCTCGACGTTCTCGATCTCCGACGCCGCCAAGATCGTCTCTCTGCTTGGTGAAGCCCAGCGCCGGCGCACAGCCCTGCCGGTCGGACGAAAGCCCATCTGGGTCACCGAGCTGAACTGGCAGAGCGCGCCGCAGTCGTCCACTGGTGTGCCCCCCCGATTGCAGGCGTCTTGGGTCTCCCGCGCGCTGCACCGCTTGTGGGTAGCCGGCGTTCAGCTGGTCGACTGGCAGTTCCTCATCGACCCTTACCCGGCATTGCGTCTCACCAATCCCACCGGCACCAGCGTGGAACTCTCCCGTCCCGCCGGTCTCTACCTCCCCGGGGTGCTGAATGGTCAAGCCGAACCCACCCGCGCGCGTCCCAAACCCTTCCTGCGCGGCTTCGCCTTCCCCTTCGACCCGCTGCGAGTGGATCGCCGCCATGTTCGTGTCTGGGCGCTGCTCGATCGGCCCGCGCAGCCGGTTCAGTTGCAGCGCCGCCTGCGCAGCGGCCGCTGGCAGACGATCGCGCACCTGCACGCCGATCGCTATGGCGTGCTCAACGCGCTGCTGCCGCTCGCCGGGCCGGTCAGCCTGCGGTTGTCAAGCGCGAGGCTTCTGTCTGCGTCTGCGTCGCTCGCGCGGGGACGTGGCTCATCGCGTGCTCGGCCAAGGCGGTGATCGTGAGGCTGGGGTTGACGCCCACGTTGGCAGGGATCGCCGAGCCGTCGCAGACCATCAGGTTCTCGTAGCCGAATACGCGCTGGTGGGCGTCCACCACACCGCGGCTGGGGTCTGAGGCGATCACCGCGCCACCCAGGATGTGGGCTGTCGTGGGGATGTTGAAGAGCGCCTCCGTCATGGCGCTCTGGGCGATGCCGCCGGTGCGCTTGGCCAGCCAGTCGGCTGCCTGGTTGGCTACAGGGATGAAGGTGGGGATCGGGCGCTCGGGGTCCTGTTCGGTGCTCAGCCAGAGGCTGCCGAAAGGACCCTGCTTGGGGCGCAGCGCTATCGCGTTGTCGAGCGTCTGCATCACCAGCACGATGATCGTGCGCCGCGACCAGTGCTTGGCGAACAGCATCTGCACCAGGCGCTGGGGGTGCAGGATCATCTGGCCGAGCAGCTTCAGCGGCCGCGTCAGACGCGTGCCGTCGCCGACCATCAGCGTGTACAGCAAGCGCATCGAGTCGCCATCGTGGCCGTAGCTGACCGTCTCGATGTGCGTATGCGGGTCGGGGTAGATGCTGGAGGTGATCGCCACGCGCTTGGTGAGGTCATCCGGGTAGTCCTCGGGGACTGTCACCGTCAGGATCGCCTCGCTGTTGGTGCGCACCAGCTCCCCCAAGCGATCGGACACAGCGGGCAGCGAGCCGTTCAGGCGGCAGCGCTGCAGCAGCGTGTTCGTGCCCAGAGGTCCGGCCGAGACGACCACGCCGCGGGTGCGCTGCACCTTGCGGTCCTTGCGCAGCCAGGCGCCTGAGCGCACGCTTTCCACCTCGTAGCCGTCGCTGCCGTCGCCTTTGCCCAAGGGGCGGATATCCACCACCGTACGTTCAGGCATCACCTTCGCGCCGCGGCCTTCCGCCAGGTAGAGGTAGTTCTTCACGAGTGTGTTCTTGGCTCCATGGGGGCAGCCCACCATGCAGCGCCCGCACAGCTGGCAGCCCGTGCGCTCCGGGCCCTCGCCGTTGAAGAAGGGATCGGCGACGGTCTTGCCGGCCTCGCCGAAGAAAATTCCCACGGGGGTCTTCTGATAGGTGTCAGAGACGCCCAGCTCCTCGCCCAGCTCGCGCAGCAGCTGATCGGCCGGGTCGTCGTGGGGGTTCTGTACGACCCCCAGCATGCGCTGCGCTTCGGCGTAGTGAGGGGCCAGATCCTGCTCCCAGTCGCCCATCCCCGACCACTGGCTGTCTTCAAAGAAGGCCTTTGGCGGTACGTACAGCGTGTTCGCGTAGCCCAGGCTGCCGCCGCCTACGCCGCAGCCGGACACCACCGACACATCGCGGAAGGTCGTCAGGCGGAAAATGCCCTTCATGCCTAGCTTCGGGCGCCAGAAGTAGCGGCGGAAGTCGCTTGTCGACTTGGGAAACTCATCGTCAGCAAAGCGCCGGCCGCACTCCAGCACGCCTACGTCGTAGCCCTTTTCGGACAGGCGCAGAGCTGAGACACTGCCGCCGAAGCCGCTGCCGATTACCAGCCAGTCGAAGTCATAGCCATCCCTCATAGTGCCTTTGAGCATGTTACTGGCTGGCGAGCCAGGGTATGAGGAGTCTGTCGCGTCGCGTTCATCCGCGCCGTCAAGAGAGAGGTTTGCAATGCCTCGTCATACCCCGCTATATTCTGTGAAGTAATGGCCGTTGAGCGCTTGGGGAACAAGCCGTGCGGGGGTCGCTATGGCGACGTCGTCCAGTCGATCGGCAACACGCCGCTCGTTGAGCTGCCGCGCCTTTCGCCCAAGCCGGGGGTGCGCATCTGGGCCAAGCTCGAGTCGCGCAACCCCACCGGCTCGGTCAAGGATCGGGTCGCCAAGGCGCTGATCGAGGACGCCGAGGAGAAGGGGGCGATCGCGCCCGGGCAGACCATTCTTGAGCCCACCTCCGGCAACACCGGCATCTCGCTGGCGATGATCTGCTCGCGCCGCGGCTATCGCCTGAAGGTCGTCATGCCGGAGAACGTCACGCCCGAGCGTACGCAGCTGCTGCAGATGTATGGCGCCGAGATCGTCTACTCCGAGGGCTCGCTGGGCTCCAATGGGGCGGTGGAACTGGCGCTCGACATGGCGCAGGCCGATGCCTCCTACTACATGCCTTATCAGTACGGCAATCCCGCCAACCCCGAAGCGCACTACAACGGCACGGCGCTTGAGATCCTTGAGGAGCTCGATGAGGTCTCCGCTTTCGTCGCCGGCCTCGGCACCGGCGGCACGCTGATGGGCAACGGCCGGCGCTTCAAGGAGACATTTGGCGATAACTGCAAGATCGTCGCCGCCGAGCCGATGCAGGGCGAGCCCGTCCAGGGGCTGCGCTCGCTCGACGATGGCTTCATCCCGCCGATCATCGACCTCAGTCTGCTCGATCGCAAGATCTTCGTCACCAACACCGACGCCATCCTCTGGACGCGCAAGCTGCTCGATGAGGAGTGCATCTTCGCGGGGGTCTCCTCCGGGGCGATCGCGCGGGTCGCCGTGCGCATCGCCGGCGAGCTCGATGAGGGCAACGTCGTGTTCATCGTCGCCGACGACGGCTGGAAGTACCTATCCAGTGGCATCTACACCAAGCCCGTCGAGGAGATCGAAAACCTCGACTCCACCGTCTGGTGGTGATCTGGTGGTCATCTCTCGCGAACTGCTGGACCAGCTCATCGAGCACGCTCTCGCCGATGCCGTCAACGAGGTCTGCGGCGTGCTCTCCGTCGACCCCGGTCCACCCGCGCAGGCGGTGCGTTCCTACCGCGCCACCAACATTCATCACAGTCCCCTGAAGTTCGAGATTGACTCGCTGGAACTGCTGGAGCTGTGGCAGACGATCGAGGGGGAGGGCTTCCAGATGGGCGCCGTCTACCACTCGCATGTGCGCTCTGCTCCTTATCCGTCGCAGACCGACATCAACTTCGCCGCCAGCTGGCCCGGCGTGGAGTGGATCATCATCGGGCTTGGCGAGGGCGAGCCCGAGGTGTGCTCCTACCTGATCGTCGGCTCCGAGGTCACCGAAGTTCCGCTTGAGATCGTGGCGGCCGCATGAAGCTCGTCAAGGTCGCCTACGCACAGCATCTGCCCGAGGCCGAGATGCTTCAGAGCTTCCTGCGCGACGAGGGCATTCCCTGCATGGCGCGCCGCGCCGCCGGCTTTGACGTGCCCGACTTCCTTGCCGCCGGGCCGCGCGAAATTCTCGTCGCCGCGGAGAATGAGGAGTGGGCGCGGCGAGTGCTTGACGGCTGGCGGCCTCCCGGCGATGACGAGGGGCCGCCTAGCGGCGGGGCCACTGTTGAGCGAGAGCCGGCTGAGCCCGGCACCGACAAAGGCGCGCCGGTCGATCCTGCCGCGGCCTAGACGAGCGCTGTCCTGCCGCGGTTTAGACGAGCGCCGGCTGACTGGCTTCGCGCGTGAGGGCCTCGATTTCCTCCGAGGCACGCTCAAACTCACCGTCAGACAGCACCGGCGTGCCCTCGAACGGCAGTTCTCGCGTCAGCTCCACCCACGAGCGCGAGCCCGCGTAGTCATCCTTCACCTTCACCGTCACCGGGCGGGGGATGCGGTAGGTGCGCAGCAGCAGCACGTGCAGCGGGTGGCGGCGCTTCCACGCCAGGCGCTTCTCCGCATAGTCCGTCGTCCACACATAGAACGGCGACAGCGCATCCACGCAGCGCGGGTCGGTGATCGTGAAGTGGTTCGCCACTTCAGCCCAGGCACGAATTCGTACGCGGTCGGGCTGTTGCACCGAGCCGCCGGCCAGCGCGTGAAGCGTTGGCTCGCCGTCGCTCCACACACCCTCCTCCAGCGCGCGCCTCAGCTCCGGCTGGTGGCTTTCGCGCACCAGGTCGTTGCGCTGGTGGTCGAAGGTCGGATACAGGAAGAAGCGTTCGTGCTCAAGCGCGGAAGCGGAATGCTTATCGGACTCGCGAATACCGCCCTTGCGCAGGGTCAGTAGCTGCTCGCCTTCGGCGAGGGCGCGGACGGTGACCGCCCATTCCTTTAGAGCAATTGGCATGGCTTGATTAGGACAGCAGAAAACAGGGGGTGTACGAACTTCATGACCCACCGCTCCACCAGGAATGGGGCAGCAGGCTCCCCTTAAAGATACGAAATCCGAGCGGAAATCCCAAATCCCCTGCAAATAAGGGGTTTTTTTGGTGCCTCCGCAACGCAAACACCTCTATGTGGTGTTTCTGAATGGGCTCAAAACGGCTCGCTGGAGTCCCTCCAAGCGGGTAGAAGCAAGCGCCTACAGACGGCGGCCCGCCAGGCCCTCGGCGGCCTCGATCAGCGCTGCATAGTCCTGCTCGCCGTGACCTCTGCCGACCGCGGCTGTCAACAGATCCCTTGCGTGTGCTGCCGCCGGGAACGGCGCGCCTGCCGCCTGTGCTTCCTCCAGGCACAGCCTGACGTCCTTGAGCATGTGCGCCGTCTTGAACAGCGTCGTGTAGTCATGCGCCCGCATCGGGCCTGCCTTCAGCGCCAGCTGGGCCGAGGCTCCCGAGCCGGCCGCGACCACCTGCTCCAGTGCGTCCAGGTCCACGCCCGTTGCCTTTGCCACCAGCAGTGCCTCCGCCAGGGCCGCCGCGTTAGCCGCCCCGAGTGAGTTGTTGATCAGCTTCAACATCTCACCCTGGCCCAGCTCGCCTACCTGGACCACCAGCGTGCCCATCGTTTCCAACAGCGGCTTCGCCCGCTCGAAATCGTGCTTCTCGCCGCCCGCCATGATCGTCAGCGTGGCCGCTTCCGCGCGCGGGGAGGAGCCGGTTACCGGAGCGTCGAGCATCGCCACGCCTCGCTCTGCCAGCGCCGCGCCGATCCGCCGTGTGTCCTGTGGGGCGATCGTTGACATGTCTACGCACAGCAAGCCGTCTCGCGCTGCCTCGATCACGCCGTCTCGCTCCAGCAGCACCGAGGAGACCTGCGCTCCGTCGACCACCATGCTCACGACCACATCGCTCTGGCTTGCCACCTCTGCCGGGGTCTTGGCCGTCACCGCTTCGTGTTCGGCCGCCCACTTGTCCGCCTTGCCCGGGGTATGCGTCCAGACCGTCAGCTCGTAGCCAGCCTTGCGGATGTTCGCGGCCATCCGCGAGCCCATGATTCCCAGACCTAGAAAGCCAATCCGCTCGGCGGCGGATGCACCCTGCTCACTCATGCCCGAATCCTCCTCCACCTGGGGTTTCGATGCGCAGTCGTGAGCCTTTGTCGAGTTTGCCCGTGAACTTTGCCGGCAGTTCGCGGCCTTCAAGCAGGTTGCGTCCCGGCTGGCCCGACTTGCCGCCCGCCGCGCCGGGTGGCCCGTGACGGCGGCGCTCGGTTATCAATGACATCTCCATCTCCCGCAACGCTTCAAGTTCGCGTATCACGCCGTCTCCGCCACGCCACCTGCCCTTGCCGCCTGAGTCGCGCCGCACCGCGTACTCCAGCACGCGCAGCGGAAACGCTCGCTCCAGCGCCTCCACCGGCGTGTTGAGCGTGTTGCTCATCGCCACGTGCACGGCGCTGGGGCCATCGGCGTCCGCGCATGCTCCCTGGCCTCCGCCGAGTGTCTCGTAGTAGCTGAACCGCTCATCGCCCAGCGTGAGGTTGTTCATGGTGCCCTGGCCCACCGCTCGGCCGAACGCCTCCAGCACCACGTCGGCAACCCGTGAGCTTGTCTCCACGTTGCCTGCCACGACAGCCGCCCCGGGGCTTGCATTCAGCAAGGAACCGGCAGGGGCCAGCACTTCAATCGGGCGATAGGCCCCCGCGCAGGGCGGGATGTCGGGGTCCGTCAAGACCCTCACCGCGAAGTAACACGCCGAGCGCGTCACCGCCAGGGGGCAGTTAAGGTTGCCCTCCTGCTGGGCCGCGCTGCCGGCGAAGTCGAGCACCAGACACTCGCCGCGCACCTGCGCCCTGACCCGCACGGGGATGTCGCCGTCCGCCGCTTCCAGCACGTCCTCGGCCTCATAGATGCCGTCGGCGATCGAGGCCAGACACGCACGCGTGCGGCGCTCGGCGTAATCGAGCACAGCGTTCGTCGTCTCATTCAGGCGCTGCACTCCCACCCGCGCCGCGAGCTCCACCAGTCGCCTGACGCCCACGCGGTTCGCCGCCAGCTGTGCGCGCAGGTCCGCCCGCCGCTCGGCCGGCTGGCGCATGCGCGCGACGATCTCCTCGATCCGCGCCTCGCTCAGCGGCTGAGGCGAGATCACGACTCCCTCTTCCGCCAGCGTCCTGCTGTCGGCCGGCATCGAGCCTGGGATGCGGCCGCCCACGTCGGCGTGGTGCGCGCGGCTTGCCGCGAAGCCCAGCAATGTGGGGGAGGGGGAAGAGGAGGGGTGGGTGTTGGTGTTGGCGAGAATCGGGGTTATGACCGTGATGTCAGGCAGGTGCGTCCCGCCTTTGAAGGGGTCGTTCAGGATCCATGAGCGGCCTGCGGAGTGGTCCTCGTGCAGGACGGCCTCGACCGCCGCTGGCATCGCTCCCAGATGTACCGGGATGTGCTCTGCCTGCATCGTCATCTCGCCTTTCGCGTCGAACAGCGCGGTAGACGCGTCGCGGCGCTCCTTGATGTTGGCCGAGTGGGCTGAGCGGATCAGCACCGCGCCCATCTCCTCGCACGCCGCCCGCAGGGCGCCCACGATCACCTGCAGTTCGATCGGGTCAATCACCTCAATCGCCCCACTTCAGTCGCACCGTGCCCTGCGCGTCCACCTCGCCGCTCCAGCCCGGCGGCACCCACAGCGTGGCCTCGCCTAGCGCACAGATCGCGGGTCCGTTCACCTGTGTTCCCTGCGGGAGCTGGCCGCGTAGGCATTGCGTCTGGACCTCGCTCCCCGCGGATATCACCGTGCGCGTCTCCTGCCTCGGCGGCTCCTCGGCGACGCTCGCTAGCTGAAGCTCGGGCGCCTCGCCCCATGCCGACGCTCTGATCGTCACCAATTCCACCTCGGCCTCCTCGTCGCGATAGCCATAGCGCTCTTCGTGCTGGCGCGCGAATGCCTCGCGCAGGGCGTCCGCCTGGGGCTCTCCGCGCTCTTCTACACCTAGCTCGAAGGACTGACCTGCGTAGCGCATCTCATACACAACGCGGCCCCGCGCGCTAGTTCGCGCTGCGTTTTGCTCATCGCCCGCGAGCCCTCCCCGCAGCGCGCGACCCTCCCCCTCAAAAATACTCCCCGCCAGCTCCGCCTCCACCCTGTCCATCAGCGCATCGCGCTCGCGCTGAACTGCTTCGCTACTCAGCGCGCTGGCGCTCAGCATCACCGTGCGCGCCGCATCGCGCCGGGGTGAGGCTGCCGCCAGCCCCAGGGCGCACAGCACGCCTGACGCTCGCGGGCACAGGATTCGCCGCATGCCCAGCTCACGCGCCAAGGCCGCCGCATGCAGCGGGCCCGCGCCGCCGAAGGGCATCAGCGCCAGCTCGCGCGGGTCCACGCCGCGCTGCACCGTCATCACGCGCAGCGCGCGGGCCATCTCGGCCTCGGCCACGCGCACGATTCCCTCCGCACACGCCACCGTGCTCAGCTTCAGCTGCTGGGCCAGCTTCGCCACCGCGCGCTGTGCCGCTTCGCGGTCGAGCCTGATGCCGCCTGGCAGGGGGATGTCTTCGAGCAGACGGCCGAGCAAAAGGTTCGCGTCGGTGACCGTCGGCTCTCCTCCGCCGCGGCCGTAGCACGCCGGCCCCGGGTCGGCGCCTGCCGAGGCTGGGCCTACGCGCAGGGCTCCGCCCGCGTCGCGCCAGGCGATTGAGCCTCCGCCCGCGCCTACCGTATGGATGTCAAGCGCCGGCAGCGCCAGAGGGCGGCCCGCCACCTTGCGCTGCGCCGTCTCGGCTACCTCGCCTCGCTCGATCACGCAGAACGTCGCATGAGGTGCCGCCCATGTCGAAGCACACCACGTTGTGCTCGCCTGCCCTGCTCGCCAGCAGCAGCGCTCCGCCGACGCCGCCTGCCGGGCCTGAGAGCACCGTCAGGGCCGCGTGTCTGCTGGCGCGCTGCGCCTCCATGAGGCCGCCGCTGGACTGCATGATCTCCGGGGTTGGCAGGGACATTTCGCTGGCCTTTGCCGATAGGCGCTCCAGGTAGCTCTTCAGCAACGGCGACAGTGCCGCGTCCACCTCTGTTGTCGCCGCCCGCTCGTACTCGCGGAAGGTGCCCACCAGCTCGCTTGACAGCGAGACATGTGTCTGTGGCATGCGCGCTTCGATCAGTGCTCCGAGGGTCTGCTCATGCTCCGGGTTGGCGTAGGAGTGCAGCAGCACCATCGCGACTGCCTCGGGGTTGGCATCTGCCACGCGCTCTATGAGTGCGTCGGCCTGGGTGGGGTCCAGCGCTCGCCAGACGCTCTGCGGTCCCATGCGCTCCGGTGCACCGAAACGCATCGCCGGTGGGGCCAGGGGCTCAGGGCCCCGCTCGCACAGCCGATACAGGTGCGGCCTTGCCTGGCGGCCCAGCTCGATCACATCGGTCATGCCCTCAGTCGCAATCAGCGCCGTGCGTGCGACCTTGCCCTCCAGCAGCGCGTTTGTCGCCACCGTCATGCCATGCGCCAAGCGCTGTACTTCGCTTGGATGGGCGTTTGCGCGAGCGAGTACCGCTGCGATCGCCGCCAGCACTCCTTCTGACTGATCTTGCGGCGTGCTCGGCACCTTCGCCGTGTGCACCTCCCCTGCCGGTGTCACCGCCACCGCGTCCGTGAACGTTCCGCCCACGTCGACTCCCACGAGCATGCTTGGAGCCTACGCGGCCAGAGTTGTGTCTACGCGCGCCGCCCTGTGCCCGGCTCTGGCCACTTGCCATTGCCGGGCGGGGGTGTACGCCTTCGATCTAGGCCGCCAGCCTGTCCTCCGTGTCCGCCAGGTGCTGGTGGGATGGGCAATAGCCGTTGTGTGGCAGCGGCACTCGCTGGCACGCCGCGCCCTTGCGGGTCGTGGCGCGACACATCGGCTGCTTGCCGCTCACCGCGGCGTAGCCCTCCAGCGGGTTTTCCGCCATGTACTGCTGGGCTAGGCCCATGTAGCAGTACACCACCTGATAGACGCGCTCCTGTGCGTTCATCGGGAAGAAGCCGCGAATGTCGTAGAACAGGCTCTTTTCCGGCTTCGCGAAGTAGTAGCGGTCGGTTGCCAGTCGCTCGATAGCCGCCTCACAGGCGTGCAAAACGTGCTCATGGTTGCTTCTCGGAACATCTATGTAGGGAGCTAAGTCCCTGTATATGGCGCGACTGAACTGGTACATGGCGACCCCCTCGCCTCCTTCATTTTCGACCAAGGTTTTGGTACGCACCTCCGCCGATCTCAAGGACTCCATTTGTCTCTGAGACCTTCCTGCTCCCCTAACACGTCATGTGTGCAAAAGGACCGTTATCCCCACACTTGGTGTTCTCCCCTATGAACAGCATCCTCGCCTACCTAAGGCGCGCGTTAAGCCTTGGTTAATTCACACCCACGTTTGCCAGCTTGCAAGGCCGCTTGCGTCGAGCGTGACATGGCGGTTTTCCAGTGCCGGGTCGGGCTCGGGGTGGTCGCTGCGGTGGTGTGTGCCGCGGCTCTCAGCACGTTCTGAGGCGCATAGCGCGATCATGCGCGCCAGAGGGTGCTCGTCCTGGGCGAGGCGCTCAAGGCCCTCCGGGGAGCGTTCGATGCCGGCGTCCTGCCACAGGGCTGTACGCGTCGCCTCGCCCGCCACCGGGGGCGGTGACAGCGCGCGTAGGGCTTCGAGTTCCTCCGCTCGCGCGGGCTCGGGGAGGGGTTCGTCCAGGGCTGCTCTTGCCGCGCGCCGGCCCCACACGAAGCACTCGCTGAGCGAGTTCGATGCCAGCCGGTTTGCCCCATGCAGGCCCGTGCAGGATGCCTCGCCGATCGCGTACAGACCTGGGACCGTCGAGCGGCCTTGCAGGTCGCTGACCACCCCGCCCATCATGTAGTGCGCCGCCGGCGCCACGGGCACCAGCTCGCGGGTCGGGTCAAGGCCCGCCTCGCGCAGCGCGCCTACCACGTTCGGGAACAGCGCCGGGTCGATCTTGCGCATGTCCAGGCCCACCGAGCAGGCGCCCGACTGTGCCAGGCGCGTCTGGATCGCGCGCGAGACCTCGTCTCTTGGCGCCAACTCGTCTACGAAGCGTTCGCCTGCGGCGTCGTGCAGGGTGGCGCCCTCGCCGCGGATCGCCTCTGTCACGAGGAAGCCCTCGCGGCCTCTTACGCCGATCACCGCCGTTGGGTGGAACTGCAACAGCTCCAGGTCCGCCAGCCGCGCGCCCGCCTGCTGTGCAAGCAGCAGGCCCACGCCCTGCGAGCCTGGGGGGTTCGTGGTGCGCGCCCACATCGCGGCTGCGCCTCCGGTTGACAGCACCACGCCTCGCGCGCTCAGTACCCGGCCGTCCTCGCACGCCACGCCGCGGCAGCGGGGGCGGGTGGGGTCCTCAACCGTCCACAACGCCCTTGCCCGCGTGTTCTCCAGCACCGCAATACGAGGCTCCGCAACCACTAGCGCGGAGAGTGCACGCAACAGGCGTCGGCCCGTCGCGCTGCCGCCCGCGTGCACCACCCGCCTGACCGAGTGGCCTCCCTCAAGGCCCAGCGCCAGCCGGCCTTGACGGTCCGCGTCGAAGCGCATTCCCAGCGCCTGTAGGTCGTGCACGCACTCAGGCGCCTCTCCCACCAGGATCTCCGCCGCCGAGCGACGCACCGCGCCGCGGCCTGCGCGTTCGGTGTCCTTTAGGTGCAGCTCCATGCTGTCATCCGATGCCAGCGCCGCTGCCAGGCCGCCCTGCGCCCAGTAGCTCGCCGTCTGCGCCAGTGGTGCCGCCGACACCAGCGCCACCTGGGCGCCCTCCCGCGCCGCGCACAGGGCCGCATACAGTCCCGCCGCGCCCGCTCCCACCACGGCCACGTCGACCTCCCTGTGGGTTTTGCTCACTTCTTCTGGTGCGGCAGCAGGATCGAGGGGATCGTCACGCCGGGAGGCGTCGTAATCGTCCGGCCGGATGGCGTTGTCACGGTAGTCGCGCCCTGTGTCGTCGTGTGTGGGGTGGTGGCCGCGCCCGGATTTGTCGTGCCGCCCGGGTTGGCGGTTCCCGGGGTGGTTGTTGTGGCCCCGGGCGTCTTCGCGCCCCCGGGGGTCGTGGTTCCGGGAGTGGTGGTGCCTGGGACGGTCGTGCCCGGAACTGTGTTTCCGGGGACCGTGGTGCCTGGGATGGTGCTGGCGGGTGTCGTCGGTGTGGTCGGGGTGATGGCCCCCGGGGTCGTTGGGGGCGGCGTTGTCGCGCCCGGCGTCGTCGGCGTGATGCTCGTAGCGGTCACGGTGCGCGTGATGGTCGTGGCCGCCGCCGTGCTGCCCGAGCCTCCTGCCAGCGACACCAGCGCGGCCGCGAGCACTCCCAGGCCCAGCACGATCATCAGACCCAGCAGAACCAGCGGTGCGCGCCAGTTCGGCGTCGAGGCCAAGCGCGTACGCGCTGCAGCTCCGCAGCGCAGGCACCACTCCTGCTCGCCCTGCAGCGGCGATCCGCACAGGGGGCAGCCCTCGGCGGGCGGCGGCGTCACGCCGGCCTGTCCACCAGGCCCCGGAGGGGCGGCCGCGACGCTCACGCCCGGCGTGACTCCTCAGCCGGCGGATCGCCGGGGCGCACTATCCGTGTCGGCGGCTCCACGATTTCCGTCGGTTCGTCCACTTCGTGTGCCGGTGCCGGACGCGGCGTGGGGGAGATCGGCACAACTGGAGCGTTCTGTGGTCGCGGCACTGACGTCGCTGGCGTTGGCGGAGATGAGTTGGGCTGCGGTGTCGCTGCCGGAGGGGTGGCTGTCAAGGGCTTGGCTGGTGCGGGAGTGGCTGTTGGGGGCTTCGCTGCCGGGGTAGGCGCCGGTGCCGGGGTGGCAACGGGCGTTGCCACGGGGTTTGTCGCTATCGGCCGCTCCGCCCGCCCCATCGAGAATCCGCAGTTGGGGCAGAAGTGATCCTCGCTGCCGTGGATCGCCGCGCAGCGGGGGCACGCCGTTACGCCTGCCTCGCGCAGCACCGTCACGCCACGGCGCTCGTGCAGCGCGTCTTCGATCGCTCGCAGCTCCGTGTCGATTCGCGCCAGCGTTGCCAGCTTGCCATCGAGCAGGTCTTTGCGCTCCTGGCCGAGTCGGTGCATCTCGAACACCAGACCCCCCAGGTCCCTATACGCCAGCTCGCGTGTCTTGCGCAGGAAGCGCAGCCGGCGGCGCAGTCCGCCTCGCTCCAGGAAGCCTGGGTCCGCCGGGGGAGCCGGGGTCTCCACTCCTGCTGGGGTCTCCGCGCTGGCAGGAGTCTCTGCATTCGCGGGCGGGCTCCCGGCGGCGCCCTGCGCCTGCTGATGCACGGCTGTCGCCGGAGATCCGGGCACGGGCTGCTGTCCGGCCGGCGCCGGAACAGCATTGGGAGCGCTCTGGGCAGACTTGCTCTCTTCCACCATCGAATCATGCTACCCGCCTTTACAACTGCAACGCGCCCCATGCTGCCGCCACGCGACGCGCCATGCGTTCGGCCGAGAATGGCTCGGCGTGCAGGCGGCCGGCTACGCGTGGGTCGGCAGCGTGCAGATGGGGCTCCAGGGCAGCCTGCCATGCGGCAAGGTCAAATGGGGCGCAGAGGGTTCCGGCCAAGTCCTGCAAGGCTTCAGGGTGTACCCCCGCCGGGGTGGCCAGAACCGGCACATCGCAGGCCAATGCCTCAAGCACAGCTAGGCCGAAGCCCTCGCGTTCGGAGGGAACGATCACCGCATTGGCCGCGTTGATCCATAGGGGCACCTGCTCGGGAGCGATGCCCCCCAGCGTAAGCAGCGAGGTCGTGCCGGCGAGAGCCTGCGCGCGATCAAAGCGCTTGCTTGCGCGGGCCGGGTCGGCGGGAAACAGCAGCTGAGGGGTGCCCGGATGCAAGCCCAGCTCGGCGCGCGCCTGTGCGCGAGGGATGGGCCGGAAGCGCTCCATATCCACGCCGCACGGCAACACCATCGCGCGCTTACGTGCCCTCGCGCCCGGGATGTCCGCCACCAGCGGTGCCGAGGCCGCGGCCACGAGATTCATCAGTGGCAGCACCGCGCGGGTGGCCTGGCGTGTACGGGGGTGATGTATGTCGGTGCCATGCATCGTCAGCGCGTGCACCTTGGTTTTCAGCGCCAGCGCCGGCCAAGCGGTGAGACCGAAGTGGGCGTGCACCACGTCTAAATGCTCGCCCTTGTAGCGCTTGCGCAGCGCGCGCGCAGCCTGCAGCAGGGCAGGGGCTCCTGGGGGGAACTCGTACAGCTCCACCTCCAGCTCCGGCAGGCTGCGCAGCGCCTGCGCCTGATCGCGCACGAACCGCCCGCGCTCGGGATGGTTCGCGTCCGGGAGCATGTTCGAGACCACCAGCGCGCGCAGCATCCGCGGACGGTAGCGCTCTGGAATGATGGGCTGCATGGCGAGTGCGACCGCAGCCGATCACCGCAGCCGGCCCATCGGTGTGTTCGACTCCGGTGTGGGCGGGCTGACCGTTCTGCACGAGCTGCTCGTCAGGCTGCCGCACGAGGATTTCCTCTACCTCGGCGACACTGCCCGCTTTCCCTACGGCGAACGCCAGCCGGCGGAGATCGAGCGCTTCTCGGCTGAGATCGCCGAGGAGCTTTTGCGGCGTGGCGCCAAGCTCCTGGTCGTCGCCTGCAACTCGGCGACCTCCGCCGCGCTGCCCAGCTTGAACCGGCGCATGATGCAGACCACGCTGGGGCTCGACGTGCTGGGTGTCGTCAGGCCGGAGGCGTTGCGCGCCGTTGCCACAACGCACTCCGGGCGCATTGGGCTGCTGGCCACGCCCACGACTGTTGCCAGCCGCGCGTATGAGGAGGCCGTGATTGGGATCGATCCTCATGTGACGCTGCACGCCGTGCCTTGCCCCGGGCTGGCGGCGATCATCCAGGCCGGGGAGCAGTTCGACGCGCGAGCCGTCGAGCTCGTGCGCGCGGCTTGCGCGCCACTGCGCGAGGCCGATTGCGACACCGTGATCCTCGGCTGCACGCACTACCCGTTGATTCAGCCTATGTTGCAGCGAATGCTCGGTCCGACAGTCACGCTCATCAGCTCCGGGGCAGCTTTGGCGAGGCAGGTCGAGCATGCGCTCAGCACCCGCGACCTGCGCAATCCGCGCGACGGGGAGGGGGACTATCGCTTTCTCTGCACCGGGGATACCGAGGTCTTTCATGAGCTTGGCACCCGCTTCCTACAGATGCCACTGGGGACGGTCGAGCAGGTTGAGCTGGCCGGCGTGGAGGTGCTCGCGTGAGCGGCGAGCGCAGCTACGGGCGCGCTGCCGATGGGCTTCGTCCGACCACCATCGAGCCGGGGTTCGTGCGGCCGGCCACCGGGTCCGCGCTGATATCGGTGGGAGAGACCCGCGTGATCTGCACTGCTTCCGCCCAGGAGTCGGTGCCGCGCTGGATGGCGGGCAAAGGGCGCGGCTGGGTCACCGCCGAGTACGGCATGCTGCCGGCCTCCACCGGGGATCGCAAGCAGCGCGACATCTCCAAGGGGCGCTTGGATGGACGCTCCGTTGAGATCCAGCGCCTCATCGGGCGCTCGCTGCGCGGAGTCATCGACTTCGCGGCTTTGGGAGAACGCACGATTTACCTGGACTGCGATGTCTTGCAGGCCGATGGAGGGACCCGCTGCGCGTCCATCACCGGGGCGTTCGTAGCGCTCGCGCTCGCTTGTGCACGCCTGCAGGGGGAGGGACGGCTGGAGCGCTCACCGCTGACGGGATCGGTCGCTGCCGTGTCCTGCGGGATGGTCGGGGGGACGGCGCTTTTGGATCTCGACTACTCCGAGGACTCCACTGCTGAGGTCGATGCCAATGTAGTCATGACTGGTGAGGGGGGGCTTGTTGAGGTGCAGGCCACGGCCGAGCGCACGCCGCTCTCGCGCGCGCACCTGGATGAGCTGCTGGCTTTGGCTGCGCACGGGATTGAGGAGCTGCGCGGATTGCAGGAGCGCGCCGTCGCCGGGGCCCACGGCGCGTAACACTGGCGCGTAAGTCAGGCCTCATGAAACTGCTGCTTGCAACTCGCAACGAGCACAAGCGCCGTGAGTTCGCGCGGCTGCTCGTTGGCCACGACGTACACGGATTGTCTGAGGATGTGCGCCTGCCGCCGGAGGATGGCGAGACCTTTGCCGAGAACGCTCTGGGCAAGGCTCGCGCAGCTGCGCTTGCCGCTGGGGTTATCGCGATTGCCGACGATTCCGGGATCCAGGCCGCCGCACTTGGTGGTGCGCCTGGGGTGCGCTCGGCCCGCTATGCCGGGGAGGATGCCTCTGATGAGGAGAACCTGCGGAAGCTGCTGCGCGAGGCTCCGGCGGGGAGCGGACTGGAGTATGTCTGTGCGATTGCCTATGTCGATCCCCTCGTCGAGGTTGAGCGGGTATTCGAGGGGCGCTGTGGCGGGCGGCTTGCTGCTGGGGTGCGGGGCGAGGGAGGGTTTGGATATGACCCTGCCTTCTTGCCTGACGACGGGCCTGAGGGGTTGACCATGGCTGAGTTGCCCGATGCGCAGAAGGATGAGATCAGCCATCGGGGGCGGGCGGCGCGGGGGTTGCTTGGATGGCTAGAACTGGGATGAAGGTAGACTCGTCGTGCCGTATAGATAAGCGGAGGGGAAGGGCGGCGTGCGCCGTTCTCAAGCTCCCTTCCAGATAGGGCCGGGGCGGACCTTGGGCCCGCCCCGGGGTAGGCTTCGATCGAATATGTCGGAGAAGGCGACCTCGTCGACATAGGACCAAATGCTGACTTGTTATTTCATCTGATGCCTAGGTTTGCTTTTGACCCTTGACTTTGAATTCGACGCCTTTAAGTTCACCGGTCGTGGAGGTGGTTTTCAGCCCACATCCTACACCCATGGCTTTCTCAGAAGCTGTGATACCTGTCGTATTGACTTTGACCAATTCTTCAAAGCCGGTGAGATTTTCTTGTGCGACTTTCTTGAGGCCCTGGTTGCTTTGTGTCGAAGCGCCAGGTACTTTGATTATGCGCATAAGGATGTGGTGACGACGGTTTCGTTAAGAGCTGAGCCAACGAGTTCTGTGTATTCTTTCTGGCCAGATCCTGTAGATTTTACTTGTAATTTAGATTGCGAGATTTGGGCAGAAATGTTGGTTTCGCCCACTTTGATGAAGCATTCACTGCCCCATTTTACTTGATATGTTTGTTCTGAGCTTTTTGCCGAAGGCAATTTCCATTCTATGCCAACGGATTTCGCTGGACATTTGACGGCTGCACCAGGCAGGGCAGATTCGTAGACGAATTCGCCGCCTTTCTGGATTGCTTGTTCTCCCCCGAGTTTCCCGGAGAGTTCTTTTTCCGCTTCGAATAGTGCAAACGCGGGCGACGCCGAGATGGCCAAGATGGCCAACATTCCCGACACCAAAAGCCCGATCTTGAATCTGGACATTGCTTTTGTTGCTCCTGTCGATTGTTTGAACATGGATCAAGCGAGAGATCTGGATCGGCGTCCACGTGGTGCACAGTTGAAGCGTTTCCGACCTTCGCTTGGAGCCTCTTTGGGGCTCAGCATTGAGGCTAGCATCGCCCAGGGGCGAGTCAAACCGGCGTTCTTGGAGTAGACGTCTGCTCGGAGCATCCAAGGCTGCGATATGGCGGAGGCATAGGGTTCAGGAGGGGCTGATCTCGCACAAGCATGCGGTTTTCAAGCCCGCCGATCCCGTCTCCATCCCTCGATATAATGTTTCTCACTACCTAACAAAAATGTTTCCATCTGGGTCGAGAAACGTCTCCGGCCTCTCGATCCCTTCTGACTTCCGGCCGTCCAATGGCTCGTGCCCGTGCGTAAGAAACATGCTGGGAAAGGCGGATAGCACGACCATATAATCTTGATTCATTGCGATTCTTGACCGAGGGGAGAGGTGGGGCCTTGCGGAAGCGACGGTCATTGGGTATTCGTGGGCTGTCTTTACTGCTCATGGTGCTTGCCGCGCTTGTCGGGGGCGCAGGCTCGGCAGTCGGTGCGTCGGCGCCGGTGCTCCTCACGCGATTCGACGGAAGTGGCATCGGAACATCCTTCATCTACCCCACCGGCTTGGCCATCGATCAGTCGGCTGTCGGCGTATCGGGGAACGTGCTGGTCGCTGACGGCAGCTCGAACGAGCAGATCGACGTGTTTGGGCCCCAAGGCGAACAACCACTGGGTGGTGTATCTGGGCCGCTTACCCACTCCTTCAATTTCGCCGAAGAACCGGCCGGCATCGCGATCGACAGCTCAGGAGGTCCGAGCAACGGCGATCTCTACGTGGACGATGTGGAGCACAATGTGATTCAGAAGTTCCAGCTCGTCGGCGGCAACTACGAATACGCATGCGAGATCGCCGGATTCGGCAGTGGCTGCCTAGCCGAAGCCGGCCCCGCGACGCAGAGCTTTGTGGAACCTGTCGGGCTCACGGTCGACTCGCGCGGTAATTTGTATGTTTCCGATTACGGTCACGAAGTCGTCGATGAGTTCAGCGAAAATGGTGCAGACGTGCGCCAGATCACGGGTAGCGGGATCGCGCTTGGAAACCCCAGCGGGCTGGCGCTGGACTCGCAGGGTGACCTGTACGTGCAGCAGTACCGCGGCGGAGGAGTCCTGAGATTTGCAGCCAATCTCCTGGGGCAGGTCGAACCGGAAACCGAACCGACCGTGCTCGACCCAGGGCCAGCCTACGGCGTGGCGGTCGATTCGCACACTGGCGAGGTGTATGTTGCGCACGCGTCTGTGGTGGCCGAGTACAGCCCTAGCGGCGCGCTGGAAGGCGAATTCGGCTCAGGGGTGATCGGCGAAGCTTCGGGCATCGCGGTCAACCCGAAGACAGGAGAGATCTACGTTGCCGATGCCGCACATCACAACGTTGCCGTCTTCGGCGTTCCTGTGGCGCAGCCGCCTCTTATCGTCAGCGAGCACGTACGTAATGTAGCTTCGTCATCGGGGCTGCTCACAGCAGAGATCGGCGCAAGGGGATTCGACACCCATTGTTATTTCGAATACGGACCAGACATAAGCTATTCCGCGGGCGTCGTCCCGTCTCGGCCCGGAATCGATATCGGGTCCAATGGAGGCCCGGGAAGCGAACGAACGGCGGAAACGATGTTGCGCGGACTTTCCCCGGGTGTCACCTATCACTACCGCGTGGTGGCCGTCAACAGCAATGACGAAGTCAGCTATGGGCCTGATCATGAATTCACGACCCTTGCTGGTGCCACGGCAGGCCTGCCTGACGGCCGGGCTTGGGAGATGGTCTCCCCGCCCGACAAGAACAACGGCGATGTGGTGCGCATCAATGCGGACTCAGGGGGCGGTGTGGCGCAGTCCTCAACCGAAGGCAACGCGATTGCCTTCGTATCTTTCGCTGCATTCACGGGTGCGCAGAGCAACCTCGAAGGCAATCAGTACGTGGCAAGCCGCCACGCCGCGGGGTGGTTGACCCAGGGCATCGATCCACCCGCGGGTGGCCAGACGTATGAAATCGCGTATGGTCCTCCATACAGGGCTTTTTCGTCGGATTTGTCTGAGGGGCTGCTGTCCGGCGGCTTTGCAAATAGCGCACACGGGGTAGAAAACCCGCCGCTGCCCGGATCTGATGCTCCTACGGGATACGAGAACTACTATCTCCACGGAATCGCCGACGGAACCTTCGAAGCGCTGCTGAATGCCGACACCAGCAGCCCGCCTCTGCCGCCTCCGACGGCTTTTGCGATGGAATTCGTAGGGGCGACTCCGGATCTCAAGCATGTCGTGATCGAAAGCTCTGCGGCGCTTTCTCATGAAGTGGCAGGAGAACTGAATCAGAGGCTGTACGAGTGGACGGGAAGTCAGTTTCAATTGATCACCGTCTTCCCCGATGGCACGCCCGATGACGGTGAAGATCTTCATATCGGATCGGAATTACCGGATCCGCGAGCTATCTCCGACGACGGCTCGCGGGTGATCTGGACAGACCCGGTGCAAGGTCTCTATTCGCGTGAAGGGATCGGCACGCCACATGTACGGACGGTGAAGCTGGACGCTGCTCGCGGTGGACCAGAATCGGGTGCCGGTGAGTTCATGACAGCAAGTAGCGACGGCTTGAAGGTTTTCTTTACAGATCGTCGCCAGCTCACTGCCGATACTGACGGCGGAGGCGAAGGGCTTGGTGCTCTATATGAGTTCGAACTTGAACCCGGCAATCCCGAAGGCGGCCGGCTGGTCGATCTGACACCTGACCCAGGTGGCGCCCGTGTGCGAGGTGTCCTTGGAGAGGGAGAAAGCAAGTCGGGCGGAGCTTATGTCTACTTCGTCGCAGGGGGAGTGCTTGCCAGCGGTGCTTCAGCCGATGCCAACAACCTCTATGTCTTGCATAAGGATCTAGCTGCGAATGAATGGACGACTACATTTATCAGGACGCTGTCTCCGGACGACAACAGAAATGAATCGAACGCCCCCGCCGCAGGTGAGGCATTTGACTGGACCGCAGATGCAGCGGTGCGAACAGCCAGGGTCACGCCAGATGGTTCGCATCTGGTATTCATGTCAGACAGCAGTTTGACTGGATATGACAACACAGACGCTAATGACACGAACTGCGGGACTGATGCGTTTGGCAATCCACTGCCCATGGCCTGCGAGGAGGTCTTCGTATATGACGCCGGCAGCGGATCGCTGCGGTGCGCGTCCTGTAATCCCACCGGGGAGCGTCCGGCGGGACCCTCGGGCATACCAGGTGGGACCGACTTCCGCCCGGGGCGTGGCATCTACCAGTCCCGCGTTATATCCGAAGACGGCAGCCGAGTGTTCTTCGAAAGCTACGACGGGCTGGTCGCCCAGGACACCAATGGCACGCGAGATGTGTACGAGTACGAGGGAGGGTTTGCCTACCTGCTGTCAGGTGGCAGGAACGATGCGAACGCATCTTTCGTGGACGCAAGCACGAACGGCGATGACGTGTTCTTCATCACTGCTGCCTCGCTTGTGCCGCAGGACGTTGACTCCCTGGTCGATCTCTATGACGCCAGGGCGCCTCATCTGCCCGGTGAAGCCGTCGGCTTTAGCGCTCTTGGAGTGTCCTCTCCGTGTGGAAGCGAAGGAGGATGCCGAGCGGCCGGTTCGCCGGCTCCGCCACCAGTGAGCACTCCGTCGAGCGCCAACTTCAGCGGCCCCGCGAGCGTCGTTACGCCTTCCAAGGTCGCTACGCATAAGCCGAAAGCCGCGAAGCACAAGCCGAAGAAGAAGAAAAGGAAGCAAAAGGTGCGCAAAGCCAAGGCCAGGCACGCGAGTGGGGCGCGCAAGCTCGCAGGGAAACGGAGGGCGAAGTGATCATGGTCGATCTGAAGAGAACGATTGGCACTGCTGCGCTCTCCGTCGGCCTGATGCTGGCCGTCGGGGTCAACGTCGCATCGGCCGGCTTTGGATTCAAGCATGTGGAAAATATTATCGTCAATCAGGATGGCTCCGCCGACGTTCAGGCTGGGTCACATCCGTTTGCGATCAATACCACCATCAAGCTGAATGAACGAGTGCAGCCCGATGGTGCATCGATTCCCGACGGTGACCTGAAGGACCTACAGATCAAGTTGCCCCCGGGGATCGTAGGCAGCGCGATGGCTCTCCCGAAGTGCACTACCGAACAGTTTCACACGCCCAACCCCAAGATCAGTCTCAGTGGGGCGAACTGTCCAGAGGATACCCAGATTGGTGTGGCGAGAGTCGAACTGAACCTCGCCGAAGAACTTGGGCCTCCCCGTTCTCTCTACCTTGGCGTGTACAATCTCGTGCCGCCGCCCGGTGTACCGGCTGCATTTGGCTTCAACCCAGCGAGTCTGGCGGTGGTGTTGACAGCCAAAGTGCGCACCGGCGAAGATTATGGGGTGACTGTCAGTTCTGTCAATGACAGCGAGGTGCATCGCGTCTACGGTGCGATGACGACGCTGTGGGGTGTGCCCTATGACCACAGTCATGACGGTCAGCGCGGTGAATGCCTCAGCATCGAAGGCGTCACGTTAGGCGCCTGTCCCGTTGATCAGACGCCCAAGCCCTTTCTGACGATGCCGACGAGCTGCTCGCCCTCGCCATTGACCACGATGTTCTACGCGGACTCCTGGCAGAACCCTGTCAGTTCGCTTGAACTCGAAGGCGTCAAGGCAGAAGTCTTCAACCATGACACCGAGGGCGACCCCGTGGGTGTTGGCGGCTGCGACCTGCTCGACTTCAGCCCGCAGGTGTCCGTCCGGCCGGAATCGACCGCGGCGGCCTCGCCCTCCGGCCTCGACTTCGAACTCAGCCTGCCCCAGAACGAAAACCCCGTCGGGCTTGCCGAGGGGAATCTGCGCAACGCCGTCGTCACCCTGCCGCCCGGCGTGATGGTCTCGCCCTCCTCGGGCGACGGGCTGGGGGCTTGTACCAGCACGCCCGCACCGGGCCGGCCCGGTGGGGAGATTGCGCTTGAATCCAGCGAACCCGTGCTGTGCCCCGACAGCTCCAAGGTGGGCACCGTCACGATCGAAACACCGCTGCTTGAAACGCCCCTGACCGGCTCCGTCTACGTCGCGCAGCCCAATGCCAACAAGTTTGGCAGCCTGCTCGCTCTCTACATCGTCGCCGCAGGCGACGGGGTCCTCATCAAGCTCCCCGTCCATGTTGAAGCCAACCCCGAAACGGGGCAGCTCACGACCGTGGTGCAGGACGCTCCGCAGCAGCCCTTCAGCCACATGAAGCTGCACTTCTTCGGCGGGCCGCGGGCGGCCCTCATGACGCCGCAGACCTGCGGCGCCTACCACGCCACCAGTCAGCTCACGCCCTGGAGTTCCTCGACGGAGACCGCTCTCAGCATCGACAGCCCATTCAGCATCAATACCAACTGTGGCGGGGGCT
The DNA here is from genome assembly GCA_963743165.1 of uncultured Solirubrobacterales bacterium. Lineage (GTDB taxonomy): Bacteria > Actinomycetota > Thermoleophilia > Solirubrobacterales > Solirubrobacteraceae > Palsa-744. The sequence continues at coordinate 724,968 of CAVUOP010000001.1, read as the reverse complement.
TCGCGCCCACGCTCTCCGCCGGGACGATCAGCAACCAGGCCGGCGCCTTCAGTCCCTTCGTCACCTCCATCTCGCGCACCGATCAGGACCAGAACATCTCCACCATCGCAGTGCGCACGCCGCCCGGGCTGCTCGGCATGCTCTCCAAGGTCACCCTCTGCGGCGAACCCCAGGCCCAGGAAGGCAAGTGCCCGGCCGCCAGTCAGATCGGTCACGTCACCGCCAGCGCTGGCGCCGGGCCCACGCCGCTGCAGCTTCCCCTCCCCGGCAAGCCCCAGGACCCCGTCTACCTCACCGGCCCCTACAAGGGCGCCCCCTTCGGGCTCTCCATCGTGGTCCCCGCCGAAGCCGGCCCCTACAACCTCGGCAACGTCATCACGCGCGCCGCCATCACCATCGACCCCCACACCGCCCAGGTCACCATCTCAAGCGACCCCCTCCCTCCCTTCCTGCAGGGCATTCCCCTCGACGTGCGCAACGTCAGCGTCACCGTCGACCGCCAGGGCTTCATCTTCAACCCCACCAACTGCCACTCCTTCAGCCTCCCCGCCATCATCACCAGCACCCAGGGTGCCCTGGCCACGCCCGCCAGCAGCTTCCAGGCCGCCAACTGCGCATCCCTGCCCTTCAAGCCCAAGTTCACCGTCTCCACTCAGGCCCACACCAGCAAGAAGGGCGGCGCTTCGCTGAACGTCAAGGTCACCTCCGGCTCCGGGCAGGCCAACATCGCCAAGGCCCTCGTCTCGCTGCCCAAGCAACTGCCCTCGCGCCTCACCACTTTGCAGCAGGCCTGCCCCGAGGCCACCTTCGCCGCCAACCCCGCCACCTGCCCCGCCGGCTCCAACGTCGGCACCGCCAAGGCCGTGACCCCCGTCCTGGCCGTGCCCCTCACCGGCCCCGCCTACCTCGTCTCCCACGGCGGCGCCGCCTTCCCCGACCTCATCGTCGTCCTCCAGAACCAGGGCGTCCTGCTCGACCTCATCGGCAACACCAACATCAAGAAGGGCATCACCACCAGCTCCTTCAACTCCGTCCCCGACGCGCCCATCTCAAGCTTCGAGCTCAAGCTGCCCGAGGGCTCGCACTCCGCCCTCACCACCAACCTGCCCGCCAAAGCCAAGGGCAAGCTCTGCGGTACCAAGCTTGTGATGCCCACCACCCTCACCGGGCAGAACGGCGCCCTCCTCAAGCAGAGCACCACCATCGCCGTCACCGGCTGCCCCAAGAAGCGCCCCCGCAAAGCCAGCGCGCGCACGCACCACAGCACGCGGCCCACACGCGGCCGCAAGGCCGCTCCTTAAAAGCCTTTCCTCTGGCCTTGTCGCTAGAAGAGGTTTATCGCTGCCGATGCCCCCACCGCCACCGACAGCGCCGCATAGCCCGTGTAGCCCTCAAGGGCCACCAGGATGGCGGTGATCAGCGCGACCAGCACGGTGGCGATCCAGGCTCCGCGTTCAAGGGTCATAGGCGCCTATTGTGGCGGTCTGCGGTCTGACTTGCCACGCCGAGGACAGCGGGAGGCGGCCATCTGGCAAACGTCCGCGTCCGCTGTTAGCTTTTTGAGCGGGGTCGGTATACATGAACAGAACGAGGAGGACGAAGTGACGAAGTCCGAGTTGGTCGATCAGGTCGCCGACCGCGCCGAGCTGACCAGGCAGGATGCCACGCGTGCAGTGGAGGCTGTTCTGGCCACGGTTGAGGACGCTTTGCGGCGAGGCAGCGAGATCACCTTGTCGGGATTCGGCAAGTTTCATGTGGGCGAGCGCGGCGCGCGCCAGGGAGTCAATCCCCGTACCGGCGAGCGCATCCAGATCGCCGCTACGCGTATTCCCCGGTTCACTGCCGGCAGCGGCCTGAAGAGCGCAGTCAAGGGGCGCTGATCGGCGCCTTCGGCGACACCCTCGCGGCACGTGTAGCCGAGCGCGAGTCGCAGATCGTGCTCGGTCTTGACCCTCATCCGGCGGCGCTGTGGCCGGGGGGGCTTGAGGGCCGCGCCGGCGAGAGCCCGGATGTGCCGCCGGTGCAGCGCGCCGGTGCAGCGATCCTCGGGCACTGTCTCGCGCTGATCGATGCTGTCGCGCCCGCGTGCGTCGCCGTCAAGCCCCAGCTTGCTCGCTTCGAGGTCCTCGGCGCGATCGGGCAGACGGTCCTCGGCGCCGTAGTCGCTCACGCGCGCGAGGCGGGCTTGCTGGTGATCGCCGACGGCAAGCGCGGCGATATCGACGTCACCGCGCAGGCCTATGCCGATTCTCTGTTTGGCGGGCTCGATACGCCGTTCGGGTCGGTGCCTGGCCTGGGGGTGGACATGATCACCGTCAATCCCCTCATGGGGCGCGACACCGTCGAGCCGTTCGTCACTGCTGCCCGTGCCGCGGGCGCCGGGGTGCTGGCGCTCGTGCGTACTTCCAACCCCGGCGCGGCCGACGTCGAGGACCTCGAGCTTGCCGGCGGAGGCACGGTTTGGGAACGCCTCGCAGGGCTCGTCGAGGATTTGGGTCGCGCGGGAGTCGGAGAGGCCGGTCTCAGCGATGTCGGCGCCGTGGTCGGGGCCACAGTGCCCGAGCATCTGCTGCGCGCCCGTCAGCTGATGCCCAGCGCCATCTTCCTGCTCCCCGGCGTGGGTGCACAAGGCGGTCGCGTCGAGGATCTCGCGCCCGCGTTTGCCCCTGGCCGCGCCGCGGGCCTGATCGCCGCTTCGCGCTCCATCGCGGGGGCGCACCTGGTTGCCGGCGGCGAGCCGGCTGTGGCCGCGCGGGCTGAGGCCGAGCGCCTGCGCGCCGTAGCCTGGGCCCTGTCCGAATAGGACCTCATGGGGTCGGCGACCTCTGGGTTGTGGCGGGCGATCCTTGAGTTGTGGTCCGGCGATCCTGGGCAGCCTCGCTGCTTCCGCTACCCTCTGCAATGGCCTAAGGACGCTGTCAGGCGACCGGGAGCCGGGAAGGCGGATGTGAGAACGGGATGATCATCACGGTGACCCTGAATGCGGCGATCGACAAGTCGCTGTCGGTCCCCAACTTCCGCCTCGGACGGCGCCATCGCACCGTTGAGCAGCGCACGATGGCCGGCGGCAAGGGCGTCAACATCGCCCGTGCGCTGAAGGCGCTGGGGCAGCCCGTGATCGCCACCGGCATGGCGGGTGGGGCCACGGGCACACGCATCGTCGACGAGCTCACCGCCGAATCGATCCTCAATGACTTCGTGCGCATCCGTGAGGAGTCGCGCACCAATACCTCTGTGCTCGACCCCACCGATGGGCAGCAGACGGAGATCAACGAGCGCGGGCCTTCCGTCTCCGAGCATGAGGTGGAGCTGTTCCGCGACAAGCTGCTGTATCTCGCGCGCGGCGCCGCGATCGTTGTGTTCGCCGGGTCGATCCCGCGCGGTGTGGACCCTGACATCTACGCCACCCTTATCCGTGAACTGCAGCGCACCGGCGTCACGATCATGATCGACGCCGACGGCGATCCTCTGCATCAATCGGTCAGGGCCGAACCGGATGTCGTCTCGCCTAACGTGCTCGAGGCTGAGGAGCTGGTGGGACATGAGTTCAACGACGACGCCGAACGCTCGCTGGCGGTACGCGAGATCGTTGCGCTCGGCGCGCGCGAGGCGATCATGACGCTGCCCGACGGCTGCTTCGCGCAGGTGCTGATCGATGGCCAGCCGCAGTTGCGCCGCGCGCGCGTCGAGCTGCGCGAACCTGTCGCCAAGCGAGGCTCCGGCGATGCCTTCCTCGCAGGCTATGTCGCTGCGCGCTACAGCGACAGCTCGCCCGATGAGTGTCTGCGCTTCGGCGTGGCCTGTGGTGCGGAGTCGACCGGGCGCCTTGGCGCCGGGCTGATCGATCCGCGCGAGGTCCGGCGGCTTGCCGGCGAGGTGCAGCTCAGCGCCATTGAGCTGCCTGCTGAGGTGAGTTGAGGCAAGCACCCGATGGGCTCAGGCGAGCTTGTCGTGGTCTTAGGCAGGCCCGTGATGGTCTGAGACGGACGTTTTAGAGTCAGAAACGTCTGGTGTCAGATGTCGCCGTGGGGCTGTCCGTCGAGTAGGCTGACCGACCGATGCCGACAAATCGAATCCTCTCCACCCTCGCTGCCATAATCGCTGTCATGGCCACGGTGGCCCTGCTGGCCGGCTGCGGAGGTAGCTCCACTGCCACACAGTCCGCGGGCGTCTCCTCGCTCACTACGACCTCCAGCGTGGCTCCGTCGACGGCGAGCACGAGTACCTCGACCACGGCATCCACGGCTAGCTCATCTGCCACGACGTCCACCTCAACGTCGCGCAGTGCCCAGTCCACTGGCTCCCAGAGTGCCAAACCGGCTACCTCGGGTGGCACTTCGGCCAACGGCAGCACCGCCAAGACGCCACCGGGAAAGATCGCCGTTGCCAGTGCTGCTTTCCCGCACGACGGCAAGGTCCCCGTGCGCTACACCTGCGATGGCGGCAACGTCTCACCTCCTTTGCAGTGGGGCAAGCTGCCTGCTGGCACCTCCCAGTTGCTCGTGCTCGCGCTCAGCCTCACCGCCGGAGCTCAGGGAGCCATCCGCTGGGCGGTCGGAGGGATAAACCCCAGCTCCGGGGGCTTTGCCGCAGGCCAGCTTCCGCCAGGCGCGGTCGTGGGACGCAGCAGCAATGGACACGTCGGCTGGGCTGGGATCTGCCCGGAAGGCAAAAAACCGCAGGCCATCATCATGCTCGTCTACGCACTCAAGCATCCGCTCAGCATCACCTCCGGCTTTGATCCTCGCACGGTGCAGGGCCAGCTCCGTGGCAATACCCTCGGCTCGGGGATTGTCTACGGCGCCTACAAGCGATCCTGAGGCGGCTGACGCTTCTCTCGTGCAGTGGACCGGCTCAGCCGCCGGCTACGTCGCGACGGAGAAAGACGAGGTATGCGGCGAACAGCGCCGGCACCGCATACAGCGCACAGACCCACAGCGAGTGCCAGATCGGCGCCCAGTCGGTTGGGGTGCGCAATAGACCGTGCCAGTTCTCGAACTGTTCAGTAAGCAGGTAGGGCTTGATGCCTTCGAGACCCGGTATGCCCGAGATGATGAACAGCAAGATGACCAGGCCCACAGTGCCGACGACGGCTGCCGCGCTGTTGCGCGTGGTGGTGGACAGGAGCACGCCGATGCAGGCCACGCTCAGCAGAGGGATCAGGTAGGCGGCATTCGCGGCGAACACCAGCAGCAGACCTTCGGGCGCGGAGACCACCGTCCCGGAGTAGGTGGTGATCGCGTTGAAGCCCCATGAGGCGACGCCGGCGATCGTCGCCACGGCGGCCGCGAGGAAGACGGCCATCGCGGCATAGGTCATCGTTGCGAAGGCCTTCGCGGCAAAGATCTGGCCACGGTTCATCGAGCGCGTGAGGATCGTCTTCAAGGTGCCGTTGCCGTCCTCGGCAGCGACGATGTCACCCGCGACCAGCGCGGCGATCAGCGGCAGCATGAATACCGATAGGAACAGCAGCATCAGCACCGGCGTTGCCAATCCCGACTGGGTGATCTGCGAGGAGAAGATGCTGTTGTCCCCGCCTCGGTCATGGTGCTGGCGCAGGTTCTGGATCAGCACGAAGATGAGCGGCAGGATCACCGCCAACCCAAAGCCCAGATACGTACGCTTCTGCGAGACCAGCTTGCGTAGCTCCCAGCGATAGGCCGTCAGCGTCATGGCTCGTGATCCCCTTCGGTCAAAGAGAAGAACAGATCCTCAAGCGTCGCCAGCTCCGGCGTGAGCGCGAGGATCGCGATGCCTTCGCGGCCGAGCGCCAACGAGAGGACGCCCACGTCGCGCTCGTCGGCCTGCAGGCTGACGTAGCCATCGACGGTCTTGGCTTCCGCGATGCCCGTCTGGCTGCCAGCCAACGCCAGTGCGCGCTCGTCATCGCTGGTGCGCAGTCGGTAGCTCGCTCCGCCCTGTCGACGGAGGTCGCTCAAGGCTCCCTCGTAGACCACGCGTCCTTTGTCAACGATGGCGACTCGATCGCACAGTTCCTGCACCTCGGGGAGCTGATGGCTAGAGAGCAACACAGTGATGCCTTCGCTCGCCAGCCGGCGGATCAAGGCGCGCATGTCGCGCATTCCGGCTGGGTCCAGGCCCGTCGCCGGCTCGTCCAGCATCAGCAGGCGCGGCCGGCGCAGCAGCGCCGCGGCGATGCCCAGGCGCTGGCGCATACCGTGGGAGTAGCCGCCGACCTTGTGCTTGGCGCGCGGCGCCAGATCGACGACCTCCAGAACCTCGTCGATGCGTTCCTTGGCCCCGTCCCCGTCGAGGGCCGCCAGCAGCTCCAGGTTCTTGCGGCCCGTCAGGTAGGGGTAGAAACGTGGGGCCTCCACGAAGCCCGCGACGCCCTCAAGCGCGGCGGCGCCGCGACGCAAGGGGTCGCGCCCGAATAGCTCCACGGTGCCCTCGGTCGGGGTGATCAGACCAAGGGCCATGCGCAGTGTAGTGGTCTTGCCCGCGCCGTTAGGGCCCAGGAAGCCGTACACGTCGCCCGTGCGCACGTTCAGGTCGATGTGGTCGACCGCCAGGACTTCCTTGTAGCGCTTGACCAGGCCGCGCGCCTTGACTGGCGGCGCCTCTTCGGCGTCTGTCGGTGCGGGGGAAGTGGGCAGGGTCGCGGTTGCCGCCGACGCGGCGTCGCTCACGGCTACAGACCCCGCGCGAAGGCCTCGATGGCGGCCGGCGTGACGGAACCCACCAGCAGGTATCTGACGCCACTGCGCTCGAAGCTGAGCAGTGTGCCCAACTCGGTGGGCAGCTCGGTCGCGGTGGCGCCGTTGATGTTGGCCTGGGGCAGTCCTTCCGGCAGCGAGACGGTTGGCTTGCCGTCGGCGCTCTTGGCCTGGCCTTCGATCACGGTGATGCCGGCCAGACCTTCGCCGTGGGTACTCACCTTGGGGGCGTTGGCGCCAGCGTGGTCGGGCTGGCCGGAGGATTCGTGCTTGGGGAGCGTCACTTCTTCCACCTTGGCACTGGCCGGCGGCGTGAAGTCGAAGACCGAGCTATCCACGGGGCCGTAGGAGACTTCGGTGGCCGCGAGTTCGATCACCGGCGCGGAACTGGTGCTCGAGTAGATCGCCGCGCGCAGCGGCACGCCGTGAACCGCGTCCCAGGAAAGCTCAGCGCCGCCGATCAGGCCGCCGTTCTTGGCTGGGGAGATACGCACCGTGTAGGCAGGCTGGCCGGCTACGTCGGTCGGCGTCGCCCCCGAAATGGTCGCGCTGGGTGTGGCCTTGGTGATGGCTTCCTGAATTTCCGCGACCGTGGGGATCGCATGGTGGCTCGCTGGGCTGGTATCCGAAGAGCCCTGCCCCGCGTTGTTCGGTCCCTGCCCCGCGTTTGAGTCCTGTTCCGGGGTGTAGTGGTAGAGCGTGTTTGACGAGGCGTCGTACAACGACACGGTATGTCCGTCATACAGCAGCTGGCTGTCGCCGTTTTCAGACTGCAGCTCCAGGCGTGCCCTGCCGTCGGCTGCGATCCAAAGTCGACCCGAGGCGCCTGTGAGCAGAGGGCTTGAAGTGAGCTGGCTGCCCGCGCCGCCGCCGCTGGCCAGGTTGGCGCCTTCCACCAGATGGTTGGTGAGCTGGATGCGCGCGCTCACGCCCTGGATCGGGTTCCCACCCGCCCGCGCGGCGAGCGCGTCATGAACGGCTTCCGGGAGAGGCTTGGGGGGCGGTGTGGGGCCCGTACTGATGGCCGTCGCCAGTGCCGTGATGCCGATCCCGATAGCCACCACCAGGCCGCACAACAGCAACAGTCGCGAGAGGGGAAGACGGCGCAGGATGTTCATCTGAAGCTCATTTCCTTGGGAGGATCTTGGGGAGAACCCAACTCCAGGCTAGCGCCCAACATCAAGGGAACCTGAAGAGGTTCATGAGAGGCTTCACATTTGCTGCTGGGGGTTCTCAGGTCCTTCCCGGGCCGCCCTCCGGTATCTTCTCGGCGCATGGTTATCGGCGTCGTCCTGTTCTGGGTCATTCTTGGCCTGACGGTGTTCTTCCTGGCAATGCGCGGCAGGCCGCGCGGGGCCCGTAACTCGCTGCACACCGAGTCCAAGGCAGGGCGTCGTCTGGTGACGGCCGGGGTGGTGCTGTTGTTCGCCTTCGGACTGGCGGTGCCGGCGCTCGTACTGGCCTTCAATGGGCACAACAAGGCCAGCGTCGCGGTCGGCGGGGTGCATCTCAACGCCGAGCAGCAGCACGGCCGCGAGCTGTTCGCTGAGTCTTGTGCCACGTGCCACACGCTGGCGGCCACCAATGCCGTGGGTCGCATCGGTCCCAACCTGGATGTGCGCCTCGGCAGCTCGATCCCCACCGAAGCCGGGCGCAAGGCGCTGGTCCTCAATGCCATCGCCGAAGGACGCGCGCGTGGGCTCGGGCAGATGCCGGCCCTGCTTTATCAAGGGCACGACGCCGAAGCCATCGCCTCCTTCCTGGCCGCCGTCGCCGGTCACTGAGAGCAAGTCTTCGTAAATAGCGGCCCAGTCGGAATTTGCCGCCGTACGCGTCGTTAGCATCGCTACCGATGGCAATGCGAGCCGAGGCCCGCGCTTGGTGGGCCGAAGTCGAGGATGTCAACATGCGCGAGCGCATCGAGCGCCGCCGAGTGGCTGCCGAGCGCATGGCACCGCGCCGGCGCCGGCCAATGCGCAGGCCGGTCGAGCGTGTCGGTGGGCGCCCTGACAGGGTCGCCGGCTGGGCCGTTGCGCTGGGGTGCATGCTGTTGATGGTCGCCATCGTGAGTGGCCACGGCTAGAGGCCTGGCGACCACCCTTCATTCCTAGGAGCGGCCTCTCGGTGCTGAACTAAAGCCATCCCAGCTCGTCTGTAGGCTCGATACATGGCTTATGTCCAACAGCCACTGACGGGTGAGGAGGCGCACGCCGCCTCGCTTGCGGCATCACTCTCCGAGGTGGGCCACGATTACGGCGCCGTGTTCACGCGCCGCTGGATTGTCGAGCTGATCCTAGACCTCGTTGGCTACACCAGCGACCACGATCTGGCAGTGATGCGAGCGATCGAGCCCGCTTGTGGCAGCGGGGCATTCCTGGGCCCAATGGTGGAGCGGTTGTCGAAATCCTGCCGACGCCACGGAAGGCAGATATTTGAGGCCACCGACGCGATCCGTGCCTGCGATCTTCAGCCGCTGCATGTCTTTGATGGGCGGCGCGTAGTTGAGGAGCGTCTGATTGCGGATGGCTGGGCGGCGCGAGACGCCGGCTTTCTGGCCGAGCGCTGGGTTGTGCACGAAGACTTCCTGCTAAGCGATCACGAGCATGGTGTGGCCGACTTCGTCCTCGGCAACCCTCCCTACATCCGGCTTGAGGCGGTCTCCTCGCAGCGCAGCGATGCCTACCGCGAGGTATGCAAGACGATGGCTGGCCGTTCAGATGTATATGTAGGGTTCTTCGAGGTCGGCTTGAACGCTCTGCGCCCTGGTGGAGCACTTGGTTTCATCTGTGCCGATCGCTGGATGCGCAATCAGTACGGGCAGCGTCTACGCAGCATGGTCTCCACTCGCTTCTCTGTCGAGACGGTGATCGAGATGCACGACGTTGACGCCTTTGACGAGGAGGTCAGCGCCTACCCGTCGGTGACGGTCCTGCGCGCCCAGAAGCAAGGGCCTGCGATCGTGGCGACCGCACGCAAGGATTTTGATGAGGCAGCTGCTCGTCGCATCCGTATCTGGGCCAGCAGAAAGAAGGATGTCAGGCTAAGCGATCCCACGTTCGAGGCGGCGCGTATGCCAGCCTGGTTCGGTGATCTCGCCTCATGGCCGACGGGTTCGCCAGAGCGGCTTGCGCTCGTGGCTCGCCTTGAGCGCGACCTCCCCACGCTTGAGGATGGTGTGACCGGAACTCGCGTGGGTATAGGTGTCGCGAGCGGTGCGGACCGAGTTTTCGTGGTCGCTGACCCGAACGTCGCCGAGCAGGATCGAATGCTGCCGCTGGCGATGGGACGTGACACGCTGAGCGGGAGACTGCTCTGGTCTGGGCACTACCTCGTGGATCCATGGGAGGGCGATACGGGAGATCTCGTATCGCTTACCGACTACCCGCGGCTGGCGGCATATCTGCAGGACAATGTCGCTGCCTTGCTCAAGCGCAACGTCGCCGGCCGACGACCGGAGCAGTGGTACCGCACGATCGATCGAGTCGCCCACTCGCTGACTGCAAAGCCGAAGCTGCTGATTCCCGACATCAAGGCAGAGATTCATCCGGTGCTCGACGCCGGGGGCTCCGACGGTCTCTATCCTCATCACAACCTCTACTGGGTTGCCAGCGACCGTTGGGACCCGGAGGTCCTTGGAGGGATACTGCTTTCCGGAGTTGCCCAGATGTTCGTCGCTTGCTATGCGGTGAAGATGCGCGGCGGCTATCTGCGCTTCCAGGCGCAGTACCTGCGCCGGATTCGTGTCCCACACCTTGATTTGCTTACCCCCCGCACCGCGCGCGAGCTTGCGCGAGCCTTCGCTGCGCGAGACACCGAACTTGCAACAGCAGCTGCGCTCGATGCTTACGGTCTAGAAGAGCTACCTGGGTAGGAGCTTGCCCCAGTGCCGCGAATCTACTTTGCGGAATGGATCAGCGGACGTTTGAAGCGGCGGTCCGACGGTACTGGGTCGTGCGCGCGGGGCAAGCGAACAAACAGCGCGAAGCTGGGCGAATAGACGCCGGCCTGCGCGGCGCGGTCACCGGCGGAGCCCACATGGATGCAATGGCGGAGTTGATCGAGGCAGTCTTCATCGATGCCGGCTTCGCCCCTTCGAGTGTCAGCCGTGGCTCTGCTGTTGAGCTACCTGGCTACTTCCGTCCAGAGAAAAAGTGGGATCTCGTGGTTGTGCATGGTGACGCGCTAGCGGCGGCCATCGAGTTCAAAAGCCAGGTTGGTCCCTCATTCGGCAACAACTACAACAATCGCAGTGAGGAGGCGATTGGCAACGCCGTAGATATCTGGACGGCCTACCGTGAGGGTCGCTTCGGCAACGTTCGCCCATGGCTGGGCTATCTGTTCCTGCTGGAGGAGGCTCCCGGTTCGACCAAACCAGTAAAGGTCAGGCAGCCGTTCTTTGAGGTAGACCCCGAGTTTCTTGGTGCTTCCTACAAGGAGCGCTATGAGCTTCTCTGTCGTCGTCTTGTCCTCGAGCGGCTCTACGACGCTACGTGTTTCGTCACCGCTTCGGCTGATGCCGCAGCGCCCATCCATGAGCCAGCAGCTGACCTGAGCTTTCAAGCGTTCGTCAAAGCGATCAGGGCACGCGCAGCCAGCTTGCTGGCCTGATCCGCTGACGGCTGCCCCTCTTTGGCCAACCGTCGATACCGGTCGGCAGGTCCATCCACTACGCTCAGCGCCAGATGGCCGAACTGCCGAAGACCGTCGCGGATGTCAAGGCGCTCGTGGAGGAGCGCGACATCCGCTTCATCCGCTTCTGGTTCACCGACGTTCTCGGACAGCTGAAGTCCTTCTCCATCAACTCGCTGGAACTGGACGACGCCTTCGAGGCGGGCATGGGCTTCGATGGCTCTTCGATCACCGGCTTCAATGCGATCGAGGAGTCCGACATGATCGCGATGCCCGACCCCAGCACCTTCGCGGTGCTGCCTTGGCGCCCGGAGGAGCAGGGGGTAGGGCGGATGTTCTGCGACATCATCACGCCCGAGCGCACGCCTTATGAGGGAGACCCCAGGCATGTGCTGCGCCGTGCGCTTGAGCGCGCGCACTCGATGGGCTTTGACACCTTCAACGTGGGCCCTGAGCTTGAGTACTTCCTCTTCCGCGACAGCCGCTCCACGGAGGTGCTCGATCGCGGCGGTTACTTCGATCTGACGACGCTGGATGCCGGCTCGGACGTGCGTCGCGAGACGGTGCTGGCGCTCGAGCAGCTGGGCATCCACGTGGAGTACACCCACCATGAGGTCGGGCCATCGCAGCACGAGATCGATATGCGCTACAGCGATGCGATGAAGATGGCGGACGACTGTATGACCTACCGCATCACCGTCAAGGAGTACGCGATGAAGTACGGCTGGCACGCCACCTTCATGCCCAAGCCGCTGTTCGGCGAGAACGGCTCGGGTATGCACACTCACCAGTCGCTGTTCGCGAACAACCAGAACGCCTTCTACGACCCCAACGACCAGTATTTCCTCTCGGATGTCGGCAAGGCCTTCATCGCCGGGCAGCTCAAGCACGCGCGCGAGATCTGCTCGATTTTCGCGCAGTGGGTCAACAGCTACAAGCGCCTGGTGCCCGGCTTCGAGGCGCCCGTATATGTCGCCTGGTCGCGGCGCAACCGCAGCGCGCTGGTGCGCGTGCCGCTCTACCATCCCGGGCGCGAGAAGGCCACACGCATGGAGCTGCGCTGCCCCGATCCGGCGTGCAATCCGTACTTGACCTTCGCCGTGCTGCTGCAGGCCGGCCTGGAGGGCATCGAGAAGGGCTACGAACTGCCCGAGCCGATGGAGAAGAACCTCTATCACCTCTCCGGCGAGGAGCGCCGCCGGCTCGGCGTTGAGCAGCTGCCGGAGACGCTCGGCGAGGCGATCGAGCTCACGGCCGAGTCAGAGCTGGTGCTGCGCACTCTCGGCGAGCACATGTTCAACCGCTACATCGAGATCAAGCGCCAGGAGTGGGAGGACTACCGCGTGCAGGTCACGCAGTGGGAGCTGGATCGCTACCTGTCGGTTCTGTAGGGGAGGGGAAAGGCCTCCGCCTTCGGCTCCGGCGTGTGGGCCGCGTCTGGCATGGCCTCGCTCACGTAGTTGAGCCGGGCGCAGTGCTCTCGGCCGGGGGCACCGCGCAGGCGATCCACTGGGCGGGGAAGAGGTACAGCTGCATCGCCTGCAGCAGGTGGCCGAAGGAGGCGGGGTGGCGCGGCGCGATCTCGTGCAGCAGCCGCAGCACGCCCACGGCCTCGCGTTCATAGTCCAGCTCGCCCGTCACTCGTGCCAGGCGCAGCAGCCCCAGCGCCGCCGCGGAGGCGCCCGAGGGGATCGGGGAGTCCTCCAGATCCTTGCGTCTGGCGATCAGCGCTTCGTGATCTGAGGCCGTTGAGAAGAAGCCTCCGTGCTCAGGGTCCCCGAAGCGCGCGATCATCTCGTCTGCCAGCGCTCGCGCCTCGCTCAGCCAGCGCTCCTCGCAGGTTGCTTCGAACAGCGCCATGAAGGCTTCCAGCAGGAAAGCGTAGTCCTCCAGGTAGGCGCTCAGGCGGGCCTTGTCTTCGCTGTAGGTGCGTAGCAGCCGGCCTTGCTCGTCACGCAGCTGGCGCAGGATGAACTCTGCGCAGCGCACGGCCGCGTCGAGGTAGCGGCGCCCGCTGGTGCCGCCCAGCACCGCGCCCGCGTCGGCCAGTGCTGAGATCGCCAGTGCATTCCAGGCGGTTAGGCGCTTGTCGTCGAGACCAGGTGCCGTGCGCTGTCCGCGCGCCTCCAGCAGGTGCGCGCGGATGCGTTCCTGTGTGGCCTGATCGGGTCGAGGACCGCGGTCCTCCAGCACGTTCAGCCCCGGCTCGGGATGATGAGGGTCTACGAAGTTGCCTTCCTCCGTGGCGCCCAGCCAGCGGATCGCCACCTCCGCGTCCTCGCCCAGCACCGCCTTCATCTCAGCAACCTTCCATACGTAGTGCGTGCCCTCCACGCCCTCCGAGTCGGCGTCCAGCGCCGAGTAGAAGCCGCCCTCAGGCCCCTGCATCTCGCGCAGCATCCAATCCAGCGTGTCGCGGCATACGCGGGCCAGCTCCGGATCCTCTGACAGGCGATATCCGTGCAGATAGCAGCGCGCCAGCAGGGCGTTGTCGTAGAGCATCTTCTCGAAGTGCGGCACCGTCCAGGTGGCGTCCACGGCGTAGCGGTGAAAACCGCCGCCCACCTGGTCGTGAATGCCGCCCGAGGCCATTGCCCGCAACGTGAACAGCGCCATCTGCGCCTCTGTGCCGGTCGGTCGGCCATCGCTCGATGCGCGCGCCAGCAGAAACTCCAGCACCGGGGCCTGCGGAAACTTCGGCGCCCCACCGAATCCGCCCTGCACCGAGTCGAAGGATGTGCGCAGCTGACTTACCGCGTCCTCCAGTGCGCTCGCCTGGATCGGCTCGTGTGAGGGCTGCAGCCGCGCCCCTCCACCGAGGCGCTCGCGCAACTGCTCGCCTCCCGCGCGGATCTCCTCCTTGCGCTCGCGCCAGGTCTCGGCGATCGCCTGCAGCACCTGCGTCCACGCCGGTATGCCCGGGCGCTCCTGCGGTGGGTAGTAGGTGCCGCCATAGAACGGCACCTGCTCGGGCGTGAGGAATACGTTCAGCGGCCAGCCGCCGTGGCCGGTCATGCCCTGCACGGCCTCCATGTAAAGCGCATCCACGTCCGGGCGCTCCTCGCGGTCCACCTTGACGCACACGAACTCCTCGTTCATCACAGCCGCCACGCGCGGGTCCTCGAAGGACTCGTGCTCCATGACATGGCACCAGTGACACGAGGAATAGCCGATCGAGACCAGCAGCGGAACATCTCGCTCCCGTGCCCGGGTCAGGGCCTCGGGCCCCCAAGGAAGCCAGTCAACAGGGTTCTCGGCGTGCTGGCGCAGATACGGGGAGGTCTCCAGGGCCAGGGCGTTGGGCACCGGTCCAGCCTAGCTCCCCCGGCCTTGGCGCTGCTGCCGCTGGCGAGGACTATTGACACCGGGAGCAGTCTTTGCCGCTCAGTGCTCCGTGCTCAGTGCACGCTTGCCAGGCCTGGCAGCGGGAAGGCCATCGGGGCTGAAGGCCATTCGCCGCCGGCAAACCGCGAGAGCTTCACTTTGCTCAGCGCCACGTTGAAGCGTCTGCCACCGAGGTCGCCGCTGACGTGCTTGCCACCGCCCACCCGTACGCTGCCGGGTGCGGCGGCAGAGCCACTGATCTGCACCGTGGCCGCCTGCAGGCGGCCATCCTTGACCGGGATCGTGCCGCTGAGCTCCACGCCCGGCACGAATGAGAGGCGGTGCAGCAGCACGGCGCCGGAGCGCAGGCGCGCGTAGCCTCCGCGCAGACCGCCGAAGCTCGCGCCGCTGGGAAGCGCCTGGTTGGCCTGCAGCGTCGCGCCGATCGCCTGGCGGTTGAGGTCGAGGATCGTGTCGAGCACCGCCGTGACGGTCCTGCCCGCGCGGCCGGGAACACCCGGGGCGGGGTTCAAGGATTCAAGGTGTGTGGGGGTGATCGGCGTGGGGGTGAAGATGTTGGCCGTCGGCGCGCAGACCTGCACGGGGAGCCCGCTGAAGAAAGCCTTGACCGCGAGCAGTGCGCAACCGCTGAAATCGGTGCCCAGCACCGAGTGGCCTGTGTAGGGGACCACCAGCAGCTGCGCGTCGGGGATCGTTGCGGCAACCTTGCGCGCGCCGCTCGTCGGCGTGCGCAGGTCCTGGGCTCCCGAGATGATCAGCGTAGGGACGTTGGGCGGTGGGCCCACCACTGGTGGCGGCGGCGCCGCGTCGGGCCAGTCCACGCAGCCGGGGATCGTGCCGGATTCCAACGCAAGGCCGGCATCGAAGGGGTAGAAGGCCGTGCTGGGCAGCGCCCGCAGCGCTGTGCTCGCCTCCGCTTCGCGCGCCGCCGGCGGATCGCCGCGGCCCCACGGGAAGGGCGCCTCCTCGCAGATGGTCGTCGCGTTGAGCGGCGTGTCGATGCCCTCGCTGTCTTCGGTGGGCTGGCGCGAGGGGATCGTCGGTATCAGGCCGTCCGCCAGCAGGGTCAGACGCACCAGTGGGCTGGCGTCGCCTCTCAGCGCCGAGCGCACCGCGGCCGGCAGCAGCGCACGTAGTGCGGGGTTCAGATCGCCGGCCTGCAGCACGCCCAGCAGATCGCTCTCGGAGGCGCTCAGCACGGCGCGGTGGCCGGAGCCGTCGTACACCACCGCGCGCAGTGGGTGGCTGTGCAGAATCGCCGCGAGGTGCGCGAGGTCTGCCAGCGGTGTGGCCGTGATACCGCGACAGGCACCTTCGCTGCACAGCTCAGACAGCACCGGGTTCATCGCCTGCAGCGTCGCCAGTGAGAAGGGGTCCGGGCCGTCCGTCGGCTCCACCGAATCGAGCACCAGCGCGGAGACGTTCTGTGGGTAGCGCGCGGCGTACTCCAACGCGACCTTGGTGCCGTAGCTGACGCCATAGAGCACGAGCTTTTCGTAGCCCATTGCCTGACGTATCGCCTCGATGTCTTCCACCGAGGTCTGCGTCGTGTACTGGCCTCGCGCCGGCCCGAGCTGCAGCGCGCAGCGTTCAAACAGCTTGCCCACGGTGGCGATGCCTGCCGCGCCGGCGCTGCTGCTGAGCGCAGGGCAGCTCAGCGGCGCTGAGGCGCCCGTGCCGCGCTGGTCGAACATCACCAGATCGCGTGTGCCCAACGCCGGCGCCAGCGCCTTGGCAGCGAAACCGGCCAGCGGCAGCGCTGCCTGGCCGGGTCCACCCGCGAGCGCGATCACCGCTTCGGTGGACGGGGCGCCGCCCGCCTGCATGCGCTCCACCTTCAAAGGGATCGTGCCGGGCAGCGCACCGCTGCGATCGAGCGGCACCGCCACCGTCGTGCAGCCGAAGCCCTGATTGTCGGTGCAGGGCGAGAAGCTAAGCGCTGAGGAGCCAGCGGAGAGGGCGGGTGAGCTTGCTAACAGCAGCACGGGCAGCAGAGCCCCCAGGACCCACGTGGTGACTCGCCCGCGCATCAGAACCGACAATAGCGGCACTCGCGCCGATGGAGGGGAGGATGTGAACATGATGGCCACCCAGTGTTCCGGTCAGCGAGTGATGGGCGCCGAGCTTGACCTTGCCCCGCGCGGCGGCGGACCCGCCGATGCGCAATTCGAGCTTGCCCGTGCTGATCCTGCCGGAGAGGGTGATATTCGGCACATAGCTGTAGTCGTGAAAGACATACCCCTTCCCATCGAAGCGCACCGAGCCTGAGCGCAGGCCGCCGATCTGGATGCTTCCCAGGTTGCTCAGCGACCCCGAGCTGAGCGCCGCGCCAAGCTGGAAGGACAGCTGGCGGGTGAAGTCTGAAAGCGTCAGCACCACTGCCTCCAGGGTGCGCCCCGCCTTTCCCGTGTTGCCCTTCGCCGGCGGCACCTGCGCCAGACGCAGCGGCGGCAGTGGTGGGGGACGCAGGATCGACGGTGGCGGCGCGGCAGCGCACGGCTTCACGGCGCGCGCTGCGAATAGGGCCTTGAGGGCGTCGCTGCCACAGGCGGTGGGCTCGTCGCCCAGCACCGAGTGGCCGGCGTAGGGGACCACCAGCAGGTGTGCGTCGGGGATCGCGGCCGCCACTTCCTGCGCATTCGCGGTCGGCGTGCGCAGATCGTTGGTGCCGCTCAGGATCAGCGTGGGCACGTTGGGCAGCGACCCTTGCACGGGCGGTGGGGTGGGGCTCGTGAAGGGCCACGATGCGCATTCTTCAAGCGAGCCGAAGGCGAGCATGTTGGCGGCGGTGAAGGGTGCGCTCGCCGCCGGTCCCAGCGACTTGATGTGCTGGACCGCTTCCGCCAGGCGTGCGTGCGGGCTGGCGGCACGGTTCCACGGGAACTGCTGCTCTTCGCAGGTCGTCGCGTAATACAGCGGATTGTCGTCGTCTTCGCTGCCGCCTTCTTCACCGCTTGAGGCGTCCACGAACATGCGCGCCAGCGGCGCGGTGTCGCCATTCGCGGCCGCTCGTACGTAGGGGATGAATTCCGCACGTACGCGCGGCGAGAAGTCGCTCGCCACCAGGATGCCCAGCAGGGAGTTGGAGTTGAAGCGCACCTTGTGCGGCTGGCCCTTGCCGTCCAGTACCTCGCCGCGCAGCGCGCCGCCGTGCATCTTGCGCACGACCTTGGCCAGGTCCGCCACCGGTTCGGGTGTGATGTGCGCGCAGAGGCGATCCACGCACAGCTGGCGCAGGACGCGAGGCACCGCCGCGAACGTGGACTCGTGCAGCGGGTCGGGGCCGCTTGGTGGCACCACCGAGTCCAGCACCAGCGCTTCGACGTGTTCCGGATAGGTCTGGGCGTACTCCTCGGCGACCTTGGTGCCGTAGGAGGTGCCGTACAGCACGAGCTTTTCATAGCCTCCCGCCACGCGAATCGCCTCGATGTCGGCGACGGTATTGGCGCTTGTATAGAAGCTGCGCGTCGGGCCAAGCTGGTTGGCGCAGGCTGCCGTCACCGCCCCCGAGGTCCTGTAGATGCTGGGGTTTTCAAAGGCATGGCAGGAGAGCGGATGGGACAGGCCGATGCCGCGCTGGTCGAACACGATCAGATCGCGCGTCGCCGCGATCGAGCCCAGCGTTTCGGCGAAGTCTTCGGCGAACGGCAGCGCCGGCTGTCCCGGGCCGCCGGCCAGCGCCACGATCGCGCTGTGCGCTTCGCCCACCGTCGCGCGATGGCGGCGCACAGCCAGGTTGATCGTGCCCGGCGTCAAGCCCGTGGGGTCCAGCGGGACCGTTACATGACCGCACGCGAAGTTGTTGCTGTTACCGCAGGGCTTGAAGACGATCTGTGCGCCTGCAGGCAAGGCCAACGCGCCTGACACGGCGAATGCCGTGAGGAAGGCGATGGCGAGCTTTCCCAGGGCAGATCGCATCAATTGGAATCTAGTCGATCGGACAAAGGACTGCGCCGATGATTGTCGCCCGCTAGGGTCTCGTCGATGCCCACTCGTCAGATTCTCACCGCCGCTGGCGCCCCGGCCGCAATCGGTCCTTACAGCCACGCGGTGCGCGCTGGCGACCTCCTGTTCTGCTCGGGGCAGATCCCGCTCGACCCGGACAGCGGCGAGTTGGTGGGAGCGACCCCCGCAGAGCAGGCCCGGCGCTGCATGGAGAACCTGCAGGCCGTCTGCGACGCAGCGGGTACCACGCTTGCGCGCGCCGTGCGGCTCACCATCTACATGACCGACCTGCAGGCCTTCGCGGAGGTCAACGAGGTCTATGGATCCTTCTTCGCTGCCGACCCGCCCGCACGGGTGACCGTCGGTGTCGCTCAGTTGCCCAAGGGGGCGCAGGTCGAGATCGACGCCATCGTCGCTCTGTAGCCCCGGCAGCTCTCCGGCTCTGTTCGCTTTCTAGCCCGGGCTCGGGCCTTCCCGCAGCAAGGCCCGTTTGACCTTGCCGCTCGCGGTCTTCGGCAGCTCCTGCGCGAACTCCACCACCCGCGGGTACTTGTACGGCGCCGTCTCGCGCTTGCAGTGCTCCTTGAGCTCCGCCACAAGTTCTGATGAGGGGGTCTGGCCATCGCGCAGTACAACGACAGCCTTCACCACCGCCCCGCGCTCCTCATCGGGGGTCGACACCGCCGCCGCCTCTGCCACTGCCGGGTGGGACACCAGGGCGCTCTCCACCTCGAAAGGGCCGATGCGATAGCCCGCCGAGACGATGACGTCGTCATTGCGGCCCTCAAATCGCAGGAAGCCCTGCTGGTCTTCGCTCACCATGTCGCCCGTGCGCCACGGCTCGCCCACGGAGCGGTCCTCCACGATCCAGCCACCGTCCTTGTTGCGCCGCGCGCCCTCGCCCAGGTAGCCCAGGAAGAAGGTCGGCACGCTCTCAGGCTCCACCACCAGCTCGCCTGCATCGATCGCCAGCCGCATGCCCGGCAGCGCTCGGCCCATGGAGCCCGGCCGGATCGGCTCGTTCAGCGGCGCTCCTGTCAGCTGGCCGGTCTCAGTCTGGCCGTAGCCATCGCGGATCGACAGCCCCGTGGCCTGTAGCCACACGCGCAGCACCTCCGGGTTGAGCGCCTCGCCTGCCGCCACCAGGCCGCGCAGGTGTGGCAGCCTCTGGGGCGCCGCGCGCTTGGCGATCACGCGGTACTCCGTTGGTGCCATGCACAGCACGTTCACTCGCTCGCGCGCGAGCAGTTCCAGGCGCTCGTTCGGATCAAAGCGCGCATCGTGCAGCAGTGCGGTCGCGCCTCTCAGCCACGGCGCGATGAAGACGTTGCGCGCGCTCTTGCTCCAGCCGCTCGCCGCTGTACACCACACGAGATCGCCCGCTCGGGCGTCCAGCCAGTGCTCGGCCTGAATCTGCTGGCCCAAAAGGTAGCGCTGGCCGTGCACAACGCCCTTTGGCTCGCCGGCCGTGCCGCTGGTGAACGTGATCAGACATGGGTCCTCGGGGGCAAGCTCCACGCAAGGGGCCGGCTCGGCAGCGAACAGGGATTCGTCCGGGATGCTCAATACCGGACAGCTCGGCCCAGCGGCGCTCAACTCTCCCACGTCGCGCTCGTCGGCCAGCACGAGAGCCGGGTTGGCCGCCTCCAGACGCAGACGCAGATCCTTGGCGCGCAACTGCTCGGTGCACGGCAGCACCACCGCGCCAACACGGAAACATGCCAGCATCGTCATGACCCACTCCGGGCGATTGCCGATCACTGTCATCACCACGTCACCGCGACGCACCCCAAGCTTGGTCAGCGTGCCTGCCAGACGTGCGCTGCGCTCCTGGACCTCGCCGAAGCTCCATTCCCGGCGGCTGCCGTCGCGCGCCAGCTCCAGCAGCGCCAGTCTTCCGGGCGGGAGTCGGTCGATCACATCGCGTGAGAAGTTCACGCCGGTATTCTCCTCTAGGCGGGTGACGCAGGCGGCCACAGGACGCCGAGCCGGGCCCCCGATATTTCATCCCACGCTGAAAACCGACACTGGAGCCTCAGAGAATGGCTGTAGCCGCCTCCCCTTTTTCGCAGTCTGACGAGCAGAAGGCCATCGTCGAGATGGTGCGGCAGTTCGCCGACGAGCAGATCATCCCCAACGCCGAGCACTACGACGGCAAGGACGAGTACCCCGAGCCGATCGTCGAGCAGATGAAGGAGCTGGGGCTGTTCGGCATCACGATTCCCGAGGAGTACGGGGGGCTGGGGCTCGACTTGACGACCTACTGCATGGTTGTCGAGGAGCTCTCGCGTGGCTGGATCTCGATCTCAGGCGTCATCAATACCCATTTCATCGGCTCCTATCTGCTGATGAAGTACGGCTCTGAGGAGCAGCGCCAGAAGTACCTGCCGCGCATGGCCACAGGGGAGATCCGCGCGGCCTTCTCGCTGTCCGAGCCTGAGCTCGGCTCCGATGTGCAGGCCATCAAGACGTCCGCCAAGAAGGTCGAGGACGGGGCCTGGGAGATCAATGGGCAGAAGATGTGGGTCACCAACGGGCTGATGTCCGCGCTGGTGTTTGTGCTCGTCAAGACCGATCCCGAGGCGCAGCCCAAGCACAAGGGGTTCACCTGCTTCATCGCCGAGAAGGAGCCGGGGGTGGGGGAGAACACCGGTGACTATGCCGGTCTGAATGTGCCGCCCAAGATCAAGAAGATGGGCTACAAGGGCGTTGAGTCCACCGAGTTGGTGTTCGACGGCTACAAGTGCCCGGCCGAGAACGTGCTCGGCGGCGAGGCCGATGGGCTCAACAATGGCTTCGCGCAGATGATGGACGCGCTTGAGGTCGGTCGCGCCAATGTCGCCGCGCGCGGAGTGGGGCTTGCACAGCGCTGCTTGGAGCTGGCGCTGCGCTACTCACAGGAGCGCAAGACCTTCGGCAAGCCGATCTCCCAGCACCAGGCGATCCAGTTCAAGCTCGCTGATATGGCCACCCAGGTCGATGCCGCGCGCATGCTCACGCGCCGCGCCGCGCAGATGAAGGACGCCGGCGAGCGCTCGGATCTTGAGGCGGGGATGGCCAAGCTGTTTGCCTCCGAGGCGGCCGTCTTCTGTGCCACCGAATGCTTGCGTATCCACGGTGGCTACGGGTACTCCAAGGAGTATGAGATCGAGCGTATCTATCGCGACGCCCCGCTTTTGTTGATCGGCGAGGGGACTTCGGAGATCCAGCGCATGGTCATTGGACGCAAGCTCTTGCAGCGACATAAGATCTAGGCTCACGCCGGGGGAGCTACGGGAGGAGGAGTGAGATGGCCGAGGATGCCAAGGCATTGATCGAACTTGCCGTACGCCGTTTTCTCAAGGAGGTCCCCGCGCTTGAACCGCTCAAGCTCGTCGTCGGCATCGAACTGCGCGGGCGCGGCGACGTTCAGCACTTTCGCCTTGAGATGCCGGGCATCAAGGTCACCAAAGGGGCTGCCGCCGATGCTCGTATGCGCGTAGAAATGCGCCGGGAGTTCTTCAACGTGATGGCCAAGGAAGCCAAGGTGCCCGACTGGGTCGAGGCCTTCACCTACGGCCAGGCCAAGGCTTCCGGGCCCGAGCAGTTCGTGAAGCTGATAGCCAACGTCGTCGAACGCCAGCAGGAGCGCCAGCGGGCCCGGCGGGCCAAGCCGCACGCCTCTTAGTGATAGGCAGTGATCTGCTGCGCCAGGAACGCCAGCGACGCCAGCAGGAAGAAGCACATCACATACAGGGAGAAATTCTCGTTTTTCACAGCTGCTCTGCTTGAAAGATAGCGCTCGCCGCGGTCAGGCGAGCACGGCGCCGTCATCGTAGAGCTTGAGGATCTTGACTGCGCCAGGGACCGCATCCATGCACAGACGACAGAGGACGCACTCGTCGAGGTTCTTCTCCACGATCTCAAGCTTGCCCCCATCGGCCGTAGCGAAGATGTCCACGGGGCACGCCTCCGTCAGCTTTGTGGCCAGCGCGGCGTCGGCGGCGGTCTCATCGGCCACTTCGACGGCTATGAACGTGCCGTCCTTTCTCATGCCGCGCTCCTCTCCGCGATCTTGTCCCCGATCAGGCCGGGGATGTCCTCAATGCGCTCGGCGACCGTGATGCCGGCCTGGGCTAGGCGCGCGATCTTCTCGCTCGCGGTGTCCTCCTTGCCTTCCACGATCGTGCCCGCGTGGCCGAAGCTCATGCCTGGCATCTCATCCATGAAGCGGCCGGCCATGAAGGCCACGATCGGCAGGCGTGAGTTGTTATCGGTCACCCATTTCGCCAGCTCAGCCTCCATGCGCCCGCCTGGCTCGGTGTAGATCACGATGCCCTGCGTCTGCTCGTCGGCCTCGAACAGCGGCATCAACTCCGCATAGCTCTGGCCGATGATCGCGTCGCCACCGATCGACACGGCCGTTGACTGGCCGAGGCCGGCCGCGCTCAAGGTCGAGGACATCTCCGTCGTCATGCCGCCGCTGCGAGAGATGACGCCGATCGGGCCGGGGGTATAGGCCTGCGCGGCGTTGCGCGCCGGCCCACCGATGCCACCCATCTTGATCACGTCCGGCACGATGATGCCGAGGCAGTTAGGGCCGATGATGCGCGCGCCTCTGAGGGTCGCCAGCTCCACCATCTCCGCCACGTCGCGGCGGGGGATGCGCTCGGTCACGATCACAATCAGCTTGACGCCGTTCTCGATCGCCTCGAACACCGCGTCCTTGGTGAAGGCGGGGGGGACCGTCACGACCGAACCGTCGATCGGCGCGCCGTGGTGGGCGACTGCCTGCGCCACTGTGTCGAATACGGGGACGCCATGCACTTCGCGGCCCAGGCGGCCGGGGGTCACGCCGCCGACGACCTTTGCGCCCGCGCCGTAATCCAGACACTCGCGCGTCAGGTTCACGGCCTCGCGGCCCGTGATGCCCTGGACGATGAAGGTTGTCTCCGCGTCGATCAGGATGCTCATCAGACTGCCGCTCCCTGGATCTTCTCAACGGCGCGGCGGGCCGCCTCGTTGAGGGACACGCTGCGGTCGGCGTACTCGACGCCATATTTCTCAAGGATCTTGAAGCCCTCCTCCTCCCACGCGCCTGGGATGCGGAAGATCGCGATCTTCTCTGCCGGATCGTGGCCGAGCTCCAAACAGGCCTTGATGACGCCGCGTGCCACGATGTCCACGCGCGTGTTGGAGACGATCGACATCATCACCGCGATCTTGTCCACACCCGGCTTCTGCAGCACCAGCTTGGCCAGTCCGCAGGCCTTTGACACGGAGGGATTGCCGCCGATCTCGCAGTAGTTCGCGGGCTGACCACCGTGCGCGCGCACGGCATCAAACAGCGTCAGCGAGCCGCCGCCGGCACCGATCACGAGGCCAAGGTTGCCGTCGAACTCCGTCACGTTGCCCGCCACGCCGCGGTGGTCCTGTGAGTCCACTGCCTCACCCGCCAACTCGAAGGGCGTGGCCTCGCGCGCCTGGCGCGTCTCCTCGTCGCCTACGCCGAGGTCCTTCAGCAGCTTCTTGTGGCGACCCCGTGCCTCGTTCTCGATGTCCATGTGGGCATCCAGCGCCACGAACGAGCCGTCCTTGAGGCGACCCAGGGGGTTGATCTCCGCCAGCGTCATGTCGTTCTCCACGAACAGCTTCGCCAGACGGGCCACGATCGGCGTGAGCTTGTTTAGGGCCGAACCGGTGACGCCGGTGGAGGCGATCACCTCCTTGGCCTCGAAGTCACCGAAGGGCAGGATGTTCGAGAAGTGCTTGCGGCCGACCTTGTCGGGCTGCTCCTCCGCCACCTGCTCGATGTCGATGCCGCCGACGGGGGAGAAGATCATCACCGGCTGCTTGCGCGTGCCGTCCCAGACAACGCCGGCGTAGTACTCCTGCTCGACCTCGGCCTTCGGGTCCACAAGGACCCCGCGGGGCATGTGGCCGTTGATCTCCAGCGCCAGGATGTCGCGCGCGTAGGCTTCGGCTTCCTCGGGGGTGTCGGCGAACTTCACGCCGCCGGCCTTCATGCGGCCGCCCGTCAGGACCTGGGACTTGATCACCGTAGGGCCGCCGATGCGCTCGGCGATCGTGCGCGCCTCCGCGGGGTCGGTCGTGAAGCCGAAGTCGGTGACCGGGATGCCCGCGCGCTTGACAACCTCGCGCGCCTCGTACTCGAAGAATCTCATTTCGGCGCGGAACCCTACACGCTCAGCAGTCGGCGAGGGCTCCAAGCGAGCTTCTACGCGCGAGTGGCCCTTATCGAGGTTCCTACCCGAGCAGCACGAACGTCGGGTGCTGCGCCGCCGTCGTACTGCCCGCCTCATTGCCGGCGGTGAGCGCCAGCTGGTAGCTGCCTGGGGGTAGCTTGTGGGCGCCATCGAGGATGCCTTCGAAGCTGATGCGGTTGCTGCCGGCATGGCCTGCGAGGGTGATGGTGCCCGAGACCGGGGTGTAACGCGTGCAGCGACGAGGGGGGTGGCGCTTGGTCAAGGGGCGCTTGGCCGAGGGGGCCAGGCAGCTGTGGCCGCTTAGCTGGCCGGGCTGGGCGCGCTTGAAGCCGAGGGTGACGGTCGCCGCGGCGGAGAGCTGGAAGGAGATCGTGGTTGCCGTGGCGACTGCCGGCTTGCGGCGGCGGGAATGGGTCGCGAGCTTCGCGGCATGCTTGCCGCGGTGAAAGCGGGTGGGGCTGAGCTTGAGGTTGCTGACCGTTGGCCCAGATCTGTCGGTGCCCGCAGAAGCGGAGGTCGAGGATGCGGGAGGAGTTGTGAACGTTACGGTCGCGCCCATTCCCGTCCCTTGGTCACTCGATGCCACTAGCGTGGCCGTGTAGGTCGTCGCCGGCATGAGCCCCGCCAGACTTGCTGATACCGCCACAGGTGTGCTGCCAGAGCCCACCTGTTGCTGACATGGGTAGGGGGCGCCCGATGGGGGCCGCGGCATGACCGAGAAGTAGCAGGTGTTCACTGGCGAACCGTCGGCGTTGACCGTGCCGAGGAGAGTCGCGCTGGTACTTGTGAGGGCACTCGGTGTGCCCGTCACCGCCGCCGGTGGCGGCAAGGTCCAGGTGAATGTGATGGAGGGCTCGGCTCCGGGAGCGGTTTGGAGGATCGAGGCGCCTGTGGCTTGCGTCACCCCCGTGGGCACTCCCGATGCGCCGCCGCCTCCGCCGCCGCCACCTCCATTCTGCGGAAAGTACGTCGGCGGGTGGCCTTCGTCTGAGACGACTATGTAGTCGCCGCCCCCGCCCCCGCCGCCGGTCTGGCCGCCAGGGCCGCCGGCGCCGGCGGAGCCCAGCCCGCCGCTGCCGGCCGGACCGGCATAGGAATGACCTCCGCCTGACCCTCCCTGACCCTGTGTGCCCGCGTGTCCTCCGCCACCGCCGGCCGCCGCGCCCTCCGATGTGCCGCCTGCGCCTGGTCCTCCCGCGCTGCCGCCTTCACCTCCGAGCGCGCTGCCGCTTGTGCCCTCGTCTCCCCCGCCGCCGCCGCCGCCGGCCACGATCAGCCGAGAAGCTGCCGACCCCGATCCCGCGCAGCTGGGGGGATTAGCCGGATCGGCGATATCGATCGAGCATGTGCGGATGTCGGAGGCGCCTCCGCCGCCTCCGCCCGAGTCATCGCCGTAGCCGCCCGCCCCGCCGCCTCCACTCCCGCCCGCGGCGCCCGCGCCGCCGCCCGACTGCCCGTCGCCCGCCACCTCAACAAACAGGACCTCTCCGGGAGTCACCGCGATCGTCGCCAGCGCCGTTGCGCCCGTTCCTCCCAGTGCGGTCTGGTAGAAGCCGGGGGAGCCCTGGTATCCAGCGCCGCCGTTGCCTCCCACGAGAGTCGCCTGCACGCTCGTCACGCCCGCGGGGACCACGAACCGCTGCTCGCCTGTGGTTGTGAAGGACTGTGCGCCGCTGCCGGCGGCCACAGCTGCCGCTGGCAGGCCCAGTGCTGGTAGGCCTAATGTCACAAGCGCAGCAAGCATCGCCGCGCAGATACGAAGCCCGCCTTTCATTGCTACTTCATCGGCAGTCCGCGGCGCCAGCGTGAGAAGCTACACGCCAGCGGGCGCGAACCCGTAGGCCTCGGCCAACTCTGGGTCTTTACGCGCGAGCATCTCGGCCAGGCCGACCATCACCTGGCACTGCTTCCAGGTGGCGTCGTCCTGCATCTTGCCGTCAATCATGTGCACGCCGCGGCCGTCGGGAATTGCCTCGATCACCTTCTTGGCGAAGGCGACCTCCTCGGGGTCCGGGGAGTAGACGCGCTTGGCGATCGCGATCTGCGCGGGGTGTAGCGACCAAGCGCCGACGCAGCCCAGCAGGAAGGAGGCGCGGAACTGCGTTTCGCAGCCCTCCTCGTCCTTGATGTCGCCGTAGGGGCCGTAGAACGGCAGCGCGCCGACCGCCGTGCAGGCGTCGACCATGCGGGCGATCGAGTAGTGCCACGGGTCCTGCTGGTAGCTCGGGCGCGGCGCCTCTGGGTTCTCGGGGTCGGGGTCGGCGATCGTGCGGTAGCCGGGGTGCCCGCCGCCCACGCGAGTCGTCTTCATCCGTCGCGAGGCCGCCAGGTCGGCGGGGCCGAAGCTCATGCCCTGGATGCGCGGGCTGGCCGCGGCGATCTCCTCCAGGTTGGCCACGCCGAGGGAGGTCTCAAGGATCGCGTGCAGCAGGATCGGGCGCTCCAGTCCGGCTTTGGCCTCCAGCTGGGCCAGCAGGCGATCCACGTAGTGAATGTCCTCGGCGCCCTCAACCTTGGGGACCATGATGACCTCAAGCTTGTCTCCGATCTCGGTGACCAGTTCGGTGATGTCGTCGAGCATCCAGGGGGAGGCCAGCTCGTTGATGCGTGTCCACAGCGCGGTATCGCCGAGATCCATTTCGCGGCCGACCTTGATCAGGCCGGCACGAGCCGCGAGCTTGTTTTCGACTGGAACCGCATCCTCCAGATTGCCCAACAAGATGTCCACCTTGGGCGCGATATCGGGGACCTTGGCCACCATCTTCTCGTTGGAGAAGTCGAGGAAGTGGATCATTCGGGACGGCTTGAAGGGAATCTCGCGGGCGGGCTCGGGGGCGCCGATGGCGAGGGGGTTGAAGAAAGCTCGTGGATTACGCATAGGCTGAAGAGAATATAGAGGGGCCGTGCGCGATGATTCGGCGCCCAAGATCCAGCCAAACCAGGAGAGTGCATTGAGTACCGAGACGACCACCGTTGAGACCGATCAGGCCGCCCGTGAGGCCAGCGGCGCCCATCCCTATGGCCGCTATCTGGAGGAGTTCGAGGTCGGAGCCATCTACAAGCACTGGCCCGCCAAGACCGTCACCGAGGCCGACGACCACCTGTTCTGCCTCATCACCATGAATCATCATCCGCTGCACATCAACGATGTCTACGCCTCGCGTTCCCAGCAGGGGCGCAACGTGGTCGTGGGGCCGCTGGTGTACTCGCTGGCGCTCGGTATGTCCGTCAGCGATGTCTCCGGCAAGGCGATCGCCAATCTGGCCACCGAAGAGCTCAAGCACCCGGCACCGGTCTTTCATGGAGACACGCTCTTCTGCGAGTCCGAGGTGCTGGAGAAGCGCGAGTCCCAGTCAAAGCCCGACAGGGGCACCGTCAGGGTGCATACACGCGTGCTCAACCAGGACGGAGTGCTCGTGGCGGAGTTCAAACGGCTCGTGCTGGTGCCCCGCAAGAATCCCGCGACCGTCTAGGTCCCACCCACGACGGAGTCGGTCCGGTACCCTCCATAGATCGCCTGTACCGCGATGCGAGCCAGCATCGCGTGCGTCGCGGGCAGGGATGACACCCGCGACGCGTTCCCGGCGAGTACCCCACAGCGATCACCGAGGAGCCGCATACACGTCATGGAGACCACTGCCACCGCCACCGCCAATACCGAGAACAAGCGCCTGCTGAGCTGGGTCGAGGAGACCGCGGCTCTGACCGAACCGCAGGAGATCTACTGGTGCGACGGCTCCGCTCAGGAGTACGAGAACCTCTGCCAGGGCTTGGTCGAGGCAGGCACCTTCCGCAAGCTCTCTGACGCCAAGCGCCCCAACTCCTACCTGGCGCTCTCGGACCCCGGTGATGTGGCACGTGTGGAGGACCGCACCTTCATCTGTTCGGCGGCCGAGGCCGATGCCGGCCCCACCAACAACTGGCGCGAGCCGGCTGAGATGCGCGAGGCGCTGGGTGAGCTCTTTCAAGGCTCGATGCGGGGTCGCACGATGTACGTCGTGCCCTTCTCCATGGGCCCGCTCGGCTCGGACAAGAGTCAGATCGGCGTGCAGCTGACCGATTCGGCGTATGTGGCCGTGAGCATGCGCATCATGACCCGCATGGGCCAGGCCGCGCTGGACGCGCTTGGCGAGGAAGGCGAGTTCGTGCCTTGCCTGCACTCGGTGGGCATGCCGCTCGACACCGACCCTGTCCATCCTGCCCCCGGGCATCCAACGCAGGATGTGCCTTGGCCTTGTAACGCTGAGAACAAGTACATCGTGCACTTCCCCGAGACCCGCGAGATCTGGTCCTTTGGCTCCGGATACGGCGGCAATGCGCTGCTGGGGAAGAAGTGTCTGGCCCTGCGGATCGCCTCCGTGATGGCGCGCGATGAGGGCTGGATGGCCGAGCACATGCTGATCCTCAAGCTGATCTCGCCCGAGGGCGACGTGAAGTACATCGCCGCGGCCTTCCCCAGCGCCTGTGGCAAGACCAATCTGGCAATGCTCATCCCCACGCTTGAGGGCTGGACCGTCGAGACGATCGGCGATGACATCGCCTGGATGAAGTTCGGCGAGGATGGCCAGTTGTACGCCATCAACCCCGAGGCCGGCTTCTTTGGCGTGGCCCCCGGCACCGGCGAGCAGACCAACCCCAATGCTATTCACACCATTGCCAGCAACTCCATCTTCACCAACTGCGCCCTGACCGACGAGGGTGACGTGTGGTGGGAGGGCCTCACGCCTGACGCTCCCGCGCATCTCGTGGACTGGCACGGCGAGGACTGGACCCCGGCATCGGGGACGCCCGCCGCGCACCCCAACGCGCGCTTTACCGCTCCCGCTGCCCAGGATCCCGCGATCGCGCCCGAGTGGCAGGACCCCGCCGGTGTTCCGATCGATGCGATGCTCTTTGGTGGTCGTCGCTCGACCGTCGTGCCGCTCGTGACCGAGGCGCTCGGCTGGGAGCACGGTGTGTTCCTCGGCTCGATCATGAGCTCCGAGAAGACTGCTGCCGCCGCCGGCAAAGTCGGCGAGCTGCGCTTTGACCCCTTCGCGATGTTGCCTTTCTGCGGCTACAACATGGCCGATTACTTCGGGCATTGGCTCCAGATGGGGCGCCGCCCCGGCGCCAAGCTGCCGAAGATCTTCTACGTCAACTGGTTCCGCAAAGGCGAGGACGGCAGCTTTCTGTGGCCTGGCTTTGGTGATAACTCGCGCGTGCTTGCGTGGGTGTTCGCTCGCTGTGCTGGCCACGGCGCTGCCCGTGAGACGCCCATCGGCATCGTTCCGCCCGAGGGCGTCGAGGGCATCGATACCCGCGGTGTGGATGTCTCACCGGAGGCGATCGCCGAGCTGTTGCGGGTCGACACTGGCGAGTGGCGTGAGCAGCTGCCCCACTTCCACGAGCACTTCGCGAAGTTCGACAACCTGCCGCAGGAGCTGCACGATCAGCTCAAAGCCCTGGAGCAGCGGCTCGCGGCTTAGCGCGAGCTATTCGTGGCCGTGAGACTCGGCCGCGGCCGCTGGCGGACGTGACTCCTCGGCTAGCGAGGTGATCGTCAGCTGCCCGCGTGCGGCCGATTCCAGGACCTCCGTGGCCTCCTCCAGCGAGCGCGCATACAGCTCGACCAGCAGGTGCACGATGATCCGCGCGTCGTCTTCGTGCTTGTGAAAGCGCACATGCGTGAAGAACTCACGCACGCCATGATCGCCGAAGGCCGCGTAGGAGAGGGCGTCACCGGCCTCGGGCCCCGAGCAGCTCTCAACATCCTCTGAATCCACTGCCACGGTGCACGAAGCAACCCAGGGGGTACCCGCGATCATTCGTTCCCAGCGATCCTCAATCGGCTCCACGCGGCCGTTTGAAAAGCCCAGGTGAGGCTGGTCGTGCATGCAGTCAAGGCACTGCACCACGGCCTCCTGCAACTCGTCCACCACTTCCGAGCGCTCACCCGTCTCGGGGTCGATCTTGTGGATGCCCTCGTAGTGCACCTGCACCTCGAGATCCTGCGACCAGCAGCGGTAGCAGCGCAGCCAACTG
Source organism: uncultured Solirubrobacterales bacterium (assembly GCA_963743165.1). GTDB lineage: Bacteria > Actinomycetota > Thermoleophilia > Solirubrobacterales > Solirubrobacteraceae > Palsa-744. The sequence goes on along the minus strand of CAVUOP010000001.1, from coordinate 694,142 downwards.
TGAGCGATCAGCTCTGGGGCGGAACCCTCCATGGGCTCATTGTATGCGCCGGGGCGGGTTATCCCTGTTGAGAGGGTCCTAAGCGCAGAACGGGGCGCCCATGGGCGCCCCGTTCTTTGCGTTCTCAGCTGCTCTCTGCCTTGCCCTGGCTAGTGCCTGTGGTGGTGCTTGTGCTTGGGCTTCTTGCCCTTGAGCGTCAGGTGGTAGAGGTGCACGCTCGGAGCCCCACCCTTGACTGACTGGTAGCTCAAGGTGGCCAGCACGTGCAGGTTGCGTCCCTTGGCGAGCGCTTTGCGTGTCTGGCCCGAGGGCTTCACGGTGAGCGTCAGTGGGACGCCCGGTGTGCCCTGGCCCTTGGTTGTGCCCACCAGTGAGCTACGCGGCAGGCAACGACCCTTGATCTTGACCGTGCCTCGCTTGCACTTCTTTGCCGCGTGGCGCCTTGCCACCGAGGCTGTCGGCACTTCCACCGTCAGTGTCCCGGTACCGGGGTCGGTTGGTACATACGTGATCGTGACCGAGCCATCGGAGTTGACCTTGATCGACTTGATCGTCACCGTGCTGTTGGGTGGCGGTGGCGGCGTCGCGACGAACGTCACCTGCGCGGTGCCCGTCGGATCGGCTGCCACCTGCGCTCCGGTGTTGCCGAGATCGAGGTACATCGACACGAGGTCCGTGCCAGGGTTGCTCCCCACGTAGTGGATCTGCGCGACGCCCTGAGCGTCCGTCGTGACCACGCCGCTCTGTGGGTTGGCACCCGCGATCGTGAAGCGCAGGTTTGTGTTGGCGTAGGGCTGGTTGGCGATATTGACCGCTTTCACGGTGATCGTCGCCGTGGCTCCCTGGGGCAGTCCCTGCGAGACCGGGCTGACCTGCAGGCTTGAGGGGATCGTCGTGAAGTTGACGATCGCGTACTTCTGTTCCTGGCCCGGTTCAAGACCGTGACCTTCGCTGTAGTTGGTGTCCCACGCCACGCCCGCGCCGTTGTCCTGATCGATCGGGCTGACGCTGTCGGGGAACGCAGTGGGGGCGTTGGCCGAGTTTTCCACGTCGTGCCAGATGCCGCCCCCTTCTTCCGAGCTGGCCCAGTAATCCTCGGCGAAGCTCGACCAGGCCGGCACCGGCGAGCCATCGAGACCCTTGAGTTCCTCCTGGAAGCCGCCGAGCACGCCCGAGGTCTGGTTCTGTCCGCCGACGAAGCGCGGCGGACCGGTGAGGAATACTCCGGTGCCGTGGTCATCGCCGTTGACGAACAGGTCTCCGGCGTAGATCGCGCGGTAGTAAATGGTCTTGTTCGCGTCAAGGTCCTTGTGCACTCCACTTTCGGGGAGGAGATCAGTCACGTTCTTGACGTCGTAGTAGGCAGTGAAGTAGGGGTTGCCGGTCACGTACGTCGCGGTCTGGGTGACCTGCAGCACCGCGTTCTTGCCGGTTTCGGCCGTGTTTTCGGTGGAGTCGGTGACGTCGTAGACGGTCACGAGCCTGAAGGGGTCTGTTGTTGTGCCGCTGCCCGTGACCGGGCCGTTGGACACGGGGACGTACTGGGTATTGATGAAAGGCCCGGCATTGCCGTCGAAGCCGAAGACGACGCCGGCTTCGGCTTCGCCGCGCAGGTCGAGCGGCTGCGCCTTCGGGCCGGTCTTGGGCAAGCTAGGCGTGGCAATGAAGAAGCCACAATCGGCCGTGGGGTTGAAAGTGAACCCATTGCCTCCGCCCGGGAAGAAGTTGCCCGAGGTTTCTCCTCGTACCAGGTAGCTCGTCTGGCACTGGCCGAGTTCGTCGACGTAAACGGTGAGCGGGTTACCGCCGAAGCTGATCGGCGCTGCCGCTGCTCCCGCCGCGAACACCCCGAGCATTGCGATGCCGAGCGTGGCCGCCAGCAGACTCCTAAGCTTGATCATCTACAACTACCTCCTCGTGCCCGAGGATTCACAGAGATGGCCCGGGCACCGATGGTTGACTCTCCAAGAAGCTCGACAGGCTAGCCGGTCGTGCACACGGATCTTCCTGCCCTGGACGGATGGAGTTGCTAACCGAAAGTGAACGAGTAGCCTGAAATCCCTGGCTCCAGGCGCAAAGTCAAACGGTGCTGTTCGTTGTGAGGCAAAGACACCAGTGAGTACAGGCGTTCGCCGGTAACCGTCACCTCGCCGTTGTGCACATCTGCCCCCGCCAGTGTGGCAGGGATCGGATGGCCGTCGAGCAGCACCTGCATCTGGCGCTGACGATGCCCAGCCGAGCTGAGCACCAGATAGACGTTCTTGGCCTGCACCTCGGCGTCGATTGTGGCGCCCGCGACGGCCGCTGCGGGCTGGGCCGCGATCTTCCATGTGCCGCCGTAGGCAAATTCGTTGAGTCCCAGGTTGGCCGGAGTGGAGCTGCCGTAGTCGTGTAGTCCTGACACTGGGCCGTTGGTCCAGCCCTGCGCCCGCGCCGTGCCCAAGTAGGTCTCAGGCGTGGCTTCGCTGCTAGGCGTGATCGCGTCCTGCGGGTGGCTCATCGTGCCCACGCTGTCCCCGGCTTCGGCCAGCAGCGCGCGGATGGCGGACTCCGTCTTTGCGTAGTCGCCCTCGCCGATCGCCACATAGCGCACCTGGCCGCTGGCGTCGATCAGGTAATCGGCCGGCCAGGACTGGTTGCCGTAGGCGTTCCAGGTGCCGTATTCGTTGTCCTGCACCACCGGGTAGTGGATGCCGAAGCGCGAAATGGCATTGGCGACGTTGGAGGCATCGTGCTCGAAGGCGAACTCCGGCGTGTGCACGCCGACGATCGTCAGGCCATGCGGGGCGTAGGTGGCGTTCCAGGCTTTCAGGTAGGGGAGGGTGCGCAGGCAGTTGATGCAGGTGTAGGTCCAGAAATCGATCAGCACCACGTGTCCGCGCAGCGACTTCATGCTCAACGGCTGGTTGCCCTCGGTGTTGAACCAATCCTCAGTTTCGGTGAATTCCGGCGCTGGGCCGAGGTTGGGCAACTGCTGTGCTGCTGCCAGCAGGCTTGCCTGGCTTGCGTGGTGTGCGACCGTGGGAGCCGTCGAGGAGGCCAAGAACTTCTGCTGGTGCCCGCTGACCTCGCTGAGGCGGCTCTGCACCGCGTGGGAGCTCTCAAGCGACGCCGTCAGGTTGACGTTGGGGATGTGCTGCGCGATGTACTGGTCGAAGCTCACGTCGACGTTGGTGAGGATCGCTACTGCCGTGATCACCATCACCGCGCCGAGCGTTCGCTGCAAAGCCGGGCCGCGGCCGGCGGCGCGCACGCGATCGAACAGGCTGCGCCCGCCGAGCGCCAGCGCCAGCAGCACCAGCGCCGAGCCCGCGGAGTAGGCGATCGCCACCGCCACGCTGCGCCCGCTCGCGGCGCTGACCGAGATCACGGCGGCGAGGATCGGGCCGGCGCAGGGGGTGTAGACGAAGCCGAGCGCCGCGCCCACCACCAGGCCAGATGCGAAGCCGTCGCCGCTGTTGCGTGGGCCGAACGCCGCCAGCCGCGAAAGGCGTGCCTCCAGACGGTCGCCCACCGCGGGCACCATCAAGGCCACGCCTGAGCCCAGCAGCACCAGTACCGCCAGCAGCCGCAACGGGTCCGAGCCGAGGCCTACGCCGCCCACCACCTTGGCGATGCCGATGATCGTGACGGTGAAGGTGACGCTCAGGCCGAGCACGACGCCGAGGGGGCGTCGCCTGCCGCCTGCCCCCGCCGTTGCCAGCAGAGCGGGCAGCACCGGCAGCACGCACGGGGACAGCGCGGTCCCGGCACCTGCCAGAAATGCGAAGAGCAGCAGGACGATCATGTCCTATCCAGCCTATTTACGTTGCGCCTCATGCGCGGCGATTGGCCAGGCGATGACGATGCGCAACTAGGCGCTATGCGATGCCGATGCGCAATGTGGCCTCGAAGTCCGTCTTGGGGATCGGACCGAGACAGGGCGAGGTGGCGCCCGCCGAGCGGTAGCGCTCAAGGCCAGCATGCACGGCGGACTGATCGCCGACGGCCGTGAGCTGCTCAAGGAAGTCATCGGAGATTGCGGCCTGCATTGCCTGGACATCGCCGCCGGCGGCGTCGAAGCGCTGAATGTCGGCGTCGAAGCCCGAGCGTTCCAGCATCGCGCGGTAGAACGGCAGCCCGAAGTAGGGGAGTAGGTCGCGGCGCATCGCCGCAAAGGCATCGGAGGTGTCTTCCACGAGCGCCGAGGGGACGGCGGGCACGATGTCAAAGCCCTCAAGGGTCAGGCCGGCGCGTTCACGGCCCGCGGTGACCTCCGGTATGACCACGTCCTTGATGTACTGCGGTGAGCACAGCCACAGCAGGACTCCGTCGCCGATCTCGCCCGCCAAACGCAGCATCGCGGGGGACAGCGCGGCGATGTAGATCGGCAGCTCGGGGCGCGGGTCCAGGCCGCCGAGGTGAAAGGACGTGCTCCACTTCTCGCCGGCCGGTGGGTCCTCACCACGCAGGATCGCGCGCACGATCGAGGCGTATTCGCGCATCTCCTTGACCGGCCGGTCGATGCTCTGCCCATGCCAGGCCTCGACCACGATGCGGTGTGAGACGCCCAGGCCGAGCGTCAGCCGCCCGCCTGAGAGCTCGTCGATCGTCGCGGCCGTCTGCGCCATCGTTGCGGGCGTGCGCGTGTAGATCGGCACCACTCCGGTGCCCACGCGAATGCGTTCGGTGGCCAGTGCATACGCGGTCAGGACCGTCAGCGACTCGCGCCCGGCGATATGCGTGACGTAGACCGTCTCATAGCCGAGGGACTCGGCGAGCCGGACGCGCTCGATCGCGCTGTCCAGCGAGCGTGCGGCGGGGATGAAGCAGCCGGTGGCCATTGCACTTACAGCATATTGGGAGAGAGAAGGGGTCGTGCGCGCCGCGCGTCTTCGCGGGCTCTCAGCTGTGGATCCGCAGATGCTGTGCCCCGGGCGCGCTTGACAGGTTAAGGCATGTCTGCTAAGCAGACTCTATACCAAAGTATGGCATTCAACGATTATCTGGAGGTGTATCTAGTGGTTCGCCAGCAACAACCAATAAGGAGCAGTGAGTGGAATGGGTAGACTCAAGTTGTTGATCGGCTTGGCCTGTGCCGTCATGGCACTGGCCAGTGCGGTATCGTCAGCATCGGCATCATGGGAATCAAGTCAAACGCAAGGTGTCGTCAATGTCCTTGATTTCGGCAAGTTGATCATAGGCGCCGAAGCGGCCGTCATCACGTGTCCTGCGAGTGAAGTGGAATCACAATGGCACATTCAAGTGAAAGGCCAGATCAAACAGCAACAAGCGCCTGCGACAAAAGGTCCTAATCTGAACCTTCAAGTAAAAAATTGGGGCAAATGCGAAGCGACAGTTGGCGGCATAAAAGGACTGAAAACCGAAATCAAAGCCTGCGGCTTGGAGATCGTGCAACAGCAAAATAAAGTGGGCAACGGTGGCATATCAACGTCGTGCCTAATCAAAATCGGCGCTGAAGGTAAAGAATCGTTGTGTGAAATACAACTACCCGCAGGGATGGAAACGTCAGCTGAATCTGGAAAAGGCATCAATGTGGGTCTGGAACCTGTGGGCCTTGAAAATGAAGGAAAAAATCAAGCAGATGTGATTGATATGGACAGCAAGGGTCTGGGCGAAGCGTCGGGAGAAGGCATCCTTGCGCTAAGCGTGGGCAAAAACGCCCTCTGCCCGCTGGCCAAAGTCAGTGAAACGTCAAAGTTTGTCGGACTTCAACTCGAAGAGCTGGGACTCAAAGCGGCGCCTCCCTTCTTTAGTTCTGCTGGTAACGTTACCTTTTATGTGAAAACCAGTAATACATTGGAACAAGAATTCATTGTAACTGGTGCAGTGGTGAAATGCGCAGAAGAAGAAGGAAAAACGACGACCAACTTGACGAGCCCGACATCTCTTGTGCCGATGGAACTGACCTTTAAGAACTGCGCATATGCTAAAACAAGTCCCGCCGAATTATTGACGGTGAATAATTTCACGTGCAAATTGCTCTTTTTGGGGAGACTGGCCCTGAACTTTGAATCCAGTTGTGTGATGGAAGTTATTAAGAGCATGGTTCTAAATTGCACGATTACATTCACGTCGGCTCTGGCAAATGCTGACCGTAATCCTGTGATTTATGGAACTATTCCCGGCGTGCCCAAGACCGTTGCTGTCGGGAGCACGGTAGCTGGAGTGACCTACACGTCCACTGCGGGAGTATGTCCTGCGGGATCAAACAATGGGCAGTTTATCGCTCTTAGTACATGGAAGGGCTATAACGTGGGTAATACACAGATTGATTTAGAATACTGATTACCGAACACAGATCGGCCGGGAGGAGCATCCTTCCAGCCGATCATTTATTTCCGGCTGAGATTCTTTGCTCAACGTCTGAGCATCACATACACAAGGCTGATCGCAAATCCGATCTGCCCAAACGCAAGTGCCGTGCCGAGGTTGGCGGCGCCCAGCGCACCGGCCAGGGCGCTGACAAGAGCGAAGGCTCCGAGCATTATCAGCAGATCGCGCGTCATTGCCATGTCGACCGTGCGGATGAGTCGCTCACAGGATGTCTTGGGGTCACCGGCCCATCCTCCTCTCCAAAAGACCTACCAGCGTAGGTTCATCCAGCCTGCGGTCCTGCTCGGCCAGCCAGCTCCGCGCCGCACTGCGCCCGCCGAGCGCGCGCAGGCCACGCTCCCCGTGCTCGTTGGCGAAGTCTGTCAGCGCGCCTGCCTGCCGTGCGCGCAATCGTCGCTCGCTCAGATCGAGACCTGCGCGGTGCTCCTCGAGCGCTTGCACGAGCTCCTTGATGCCGGTGGGCGGGGGCAGTGAGGAGACGGCCAGCACCGGCGTGGTGCGTGAACCGAGCGAGCGCAGCGCGGCACTGAGGTCACGCCGGGCGCTTACCGCGATCTGCCCGAGGTCAGACTTGGTGACCACGAGCACGTCGGGGATTTCCATGATGCCGGACTTCAGGAACTGCAGGGCATCGCCTGAGCCGGGCTGCACGATCACAGTGACGGTGTCCGCGACCTCGGCGATGTCGGTCTCCGCCTGGCCCACTCCGACGGTCTCGATGATCACCACGTCGAACGCCGCGGCCAGCGCCTGCGCCGCCGCGCGGGTGCCCCGGGCCAGTCCCCCCAGGCGCTCGCCCGCGGCGGTGGAGCGGATGAACACCTCGCGGTCGGATGCTTCGAAGTCGATGCGCGCACGGTCGCCCAGCAGGGAGCCGCCCGAGCGCCGGGAACTGGGGTCTACCGCGAGCATCGCCACGCTCTTCTCCTGATCTCGCCAGGCGTGCAGCAGGGCCGAGAGCAGTGTGGACTTGCCTGCGCCGGGGGGTCCCGTGATCCCCACGATGTGTCCCGGCGCCTCGTCTCCCAGCGCGGCGGGAGATGTCTCGCGCAGCAGCGCCGCCGCCTGCTCGCGGTCGGCTGCCGTGGTGCTCTCCAGCAGATTGAGCGTCGCGGGTGCCGCGCTCAGGTCGCGTTCGCGCAGGCGCCTGCCCAGCGCGGCTCCTTGGTCGCTCACGCCGCGGCGGGGATGCCCGCGCCCACCAGCTCCACGATGTCGCGCATGATGCGCGTGATGTCGAAGTCCTTCGGGGTGTAGACGGCAGCCACGCCGGCCTGCTTCAAGGGGGCCACATCCTGCTCAGGGATGATGCCGCCGACGACCACCGGCACATCGACGCCGGCTTCGTGCAGCGCGTCGATCACGGCGGGGATCAGCTCGCGGTGGGAGCCTGAGAGGATCGACAGGCCGATCACGTGCACACCCTCCTGCAGAGCCGAGGCCGCGATCTGGGAGGGGGTCAGGCGGATGCCCTCGTAGACGACATCCATGCCCGCGTCGCGGGCGCGCACGGCGATCTGCTCCGCGCCGTTTGAGTGGCCGTCGAGGCCCGGCTTGCCCACGAGGATCTTCGGGCGGCGCCCGAGCTGCTCCTGCAAGCGCGCGACCTCCGCGCGCAGCTCAGCCAGGTCCTCGTCGCCGACGGCGCTACCTGCCGCCTCGCCTACGCCCGTGGGCGCACGGTAGCTGCCGAAGACCTCGCGCAGCGCCTGCGCCCACTCGCCCGTCGTGGCTCCTGCGCGGGCGGCCGCGATCGTGGGGAGCATCAGGTTGTCGTGCGCGGTCAGGTCCTCCGCGCGTGCCACGCGTGCCAGCTCGGTTAGCGCCGCGTCAACTGCTGCCTGGTCGCGCTCGCTGCGCCAGCGGCGTATCGCTTCGATCGCCTCGGCCTCCACTGCCTGGTCCACCACGAGGATGCCGCCTTCGGCGTCGTCAGTCAGGGGGGAGGGCTCGGTCTCGGTGTAGCGATTCTGGCCCACCACCACCTGCTCGCCGGACTCGATCCGGCGCAGCCGCTCGCGGTGGGAGTCCACCAAGGCACCCTTCATATAGGGCACCGCCTGCACCGCGCCGCCGTGCTCGGCCACGACCGCCATCTCAGCGCGCGCGCCCTCTAGCAGCTCCGCCACGAGGCCATCCATCACCTTCGAGCCCTCGAAGATGTCGGGGTACTCAAGGATGTCCGTTTCAAACGCCATCACCTGCTGGATGCGCAGTGACCACTGCTGATCCCACGGGCGCGGCAGGCCCAGGGCCTCGTTCCAGGCTGGCAGCTGGATCGCACGGGCGCGGGCGTCGCGGCCGAGCGTCACGGCCAGTGTCTCCAACACGATCCGCTGCACGTTGTTCTCCGGCTGCGCCTCCGTCAGGCCCAGCGAGTTGACCTGCACGCCGTAGCGGAAGCGCAGCTGGCGCTCGTCCGTGACGCCGTAGCGCTCGCGCCCCAGCTCTTCCCACAGCATGCCCATCGCGCGCAGCTTTGCGTGCTCCTCGATGAAACGCACGCCGGCGTTGACGAAGAAGCTGATGCGGCCGAACACCTTGCCCATCAGCTCCTCGGCGCCGGGGCCGAGGCGTTCGCGCGAGGCGTCCAGCACGGCGATCGCATTGCTCATCGCATAGGCGATCTCCTGCACCGGCGTCGCGCCCGCCTCCTGCAGGTGGTACGAGCAGATGTTGATCGGGTTCCATTTGGGCACGTGCTGGACGGTGTAGGCGATCATGTCCGCGATCAGGCGCATCGACGGCGCGGGCGGGAACGCGTAGGTGCCGCGCGCCAAGAACTCCTTGATGATGTCGTTCTGTGTCGTGCCCTGCAGCTGCTCCTGGGCCACACCCTGATCCTCGGCCGCCACGATGTACAGCGCCAGCAGCCATGCGGCGGTGGCGTTGATCGTCATCGACGTGTTCATCTCGCCGAGCGGTATGCCGTCCATCAGCGTGGCCATATCGCCGCGATGTGACACCGGCACGCCAACCTTGCCGACCTCGCCACGTGCCAACTCGTCGTCGGGGTCATACCCCGTCTGCGTGGGCAGGTCGAAGGCCACCGACAGGCCCGTCTGGCCCTTGGCGAGGTTGCCACGGTAGAGCTCGTTGGATGCCTTGGCGGTCGAGTGGCCCGCGTAGGTGCGCATCATCCAGGGGCGCTCGCGTTCGGGCAGGCGTGGGCTGTGCTCGCCGCTCATACCTCAATTGTACGTCTGCGGTCTATCCTGGCGCGGTATGCCACAGACGATCGAGCTGCCTCGCACCGATGGACCCGGCACGGGGTTGGATGGTTCGTGGCGCGTGATCGTGCGCAACGACGACCACAACACCTTCGATCACGTCGCTCGCACGCTGGCCAAGTTCATCCCGGGAGTGACGCTCGATCGCGGGCACGAGATCGCCAACCAGATCCATAGCTCAGGGCAGGCGATCGTCTACACCGGCCACAAGGAGCCGGCCGAGCATTACTGGGATCAGCTCAAGGGTGCGGGACTGACGATGGCCCCATTAGAGCGCTGTTGATCCAGGCCGCCGCCGGCGACCTTGTCCCACCAGCCGTAGAGCACCGGCACCTGAAACCAGCTTGAGTGGCGCGCGCGGAAGTCGACCATCTCCGGCCCCTCCCAGTAGCGCTCCCAGTCCAACGCCTTCTCGAAGGCCACGAACTGGTGGATCTTGTAGCGATCGTCGCGCGCACGGTAGACCGCGTAGGAGGTGGCGCCGTAGCGCAGCGACACCGCCGCGATCTCATTGATTGCCTCCTCTAGGCCGTCGCCGCGAAAGCCCGTGGAGTACCACGGGATCACGACAGTGCCGTTGGCTGGGAAGAAGGAGCCCGAGCCGGCCATCTTAAGCACCAACCTCCGCGCGGATCGCGCCGGGGCCCTCGGCTGTCTTGCCCTGGCCCTCGCTGTCGGCGCCGACGAGGATCGAGATCTTGCCCAGGTGCTTGTTTTCGAGCATCAGCTGATGAGCTTCGGCGACGCCCTCGAAGCCCAGCGTGCGCCACAGCACCGGGCGGATCTGACCGCTCTCGATCAGCTCGTTGGCCTTCATGCACTCATAGGCGTTGGCGAAGTGCGAGCCCAGGATCTCCTTCTGCTTCATCCACAGGTAGCGCACGTCGAAGTCGAGGTTGAAGCCCGTCGTGCCGGCGCAGATCACGACCTTGCCGAAGGGCTTCACCGTGAACACCGACGTGGGGAACGTCGCCTGGCCGACGTGCTCGAAGACGATGTCGGGCGCGTCACCCAGGATCTGCTTCACGCGCTTGGAGAATTCGCGCGACACGCCGAAGCGGGCCTTGTCCTCCTCGGGGGTCTCCTTGCCGGTGCGCATCATCCCGGAGAAGTCCGCGCGGTCGATGTAGTCCACCGCGCCCAGGCGCTTAACCAGCTCGCCCTTCTCGGCGCTTGAGACCACGCCTACGCAGTGCGCGCCGGCGGCCGCGCAGAGCTGCGTCGCGAACACGCCCAGTCCGCCCGCGGCGCCCCAGATCAGCACGTTCGCGCCCGCCTGGATCTTGCAACGCGTGATCAGCATGCGGTAGGCGGTGAAGTACACGAGTCCGTAGGAGGCCGCCTCCTCCCAGTTCAGCGCCTTGGGCTTGGGCAGCAGCTGCTGTGCCTGCACCTTCGTGAACTGCGCGAAGGAGCCCCACGTCGTCTCATAGCCCCAGATCTTCTGCGAGGGCGCCGCCATCGGATCGAGGCCGTGCACCTCGGGGTCCTCGTAGGAGGCCTGGTTGCAGTGCACCACGACCTCGTCGCCCGGCTTCCAGCGGGTAACGCCTGCGCCGACCTTCCACACCACGCCCGAGGCGTCCGAGCCGCCGATGTGGTGGCCGTACTGGGGGTGGTCGCCGTACTTCATCACCGATACCGGCTTGCCCAGCGCGGCCCAGACGTTGTTGTAGTTGACCCCTGCCGCCATCACCCGCACGATGACCTCGAACGCGCCGGGCTCGGGCACTTCGATCTCCTCCAGCTGGAAGGCGTCCTTCGGTTCGCCCTGGCGCTCCTCGCGGATCACCCACGCGGCCATCGTCTTGGGCAGCTCGCCCGGCTCGGTGCTTATCTCTGATACCTGCTGCAGGTCGATTGCCACGGTGTCGTTGAACCTCGCGTGTCGGGGACGTGTGAAGGAGTACCCGCAATCCTACCTTGGGTCGAGCCTTGGGCGTTGGCCGTTGAGGGGTCTTTTATACGTGGACAACCTCGGCGGCCGGCTCGGGAGCCTCCGGGAGCCTGTCCGGTGTCCCACCGTGGGTGGCGCCACCGTGAGCCGCGCCACCGTGGGCGGGCACCATCGCTCGTGCTCGCGGCGCCACCAGTGTCCACGCCAGCACCGAGCCCAGCAGGGCGACGGCGGCGCCGACGCGCAGGCCGCTCTGGAGCGCGTAGACGTAGGCGATGTGAGTCGCTTCGAGCGCCTTCGGGGGTACCCCGTGCAGGACGCCGCCCGAGCCCAGGCTTTCAGTCAGCCGCGAACGCGCCGCCGAGGGCACGCCGGGCAGCAACTGGTTGATCTTGGAGCCGCCCAGGCTGGCCACCAGTGCGCCGGTCACGGCCACGCCGAAGGTGCCACCCACCATGCGGTTCTGCGAGAGGATGCCCGAGGCTACGCCCGCCTTGGTCTGCTCGACCGAGTTCATCGCGGCCGTGCTCATCGGCGACATCGTCAGGCCGATGCCGATGCCCATCAGTATGAAGCCGGGCAGCAGCGTGCCGTAGCCGCTTGACACCGTCACCTGCGAGAGCAGGAAGAGCGCTCCTGAGACGAGTAGCAGGCCAAGTGTCATCAGTGGTCGTGGTCCCACGCGGTCAGCGAAACGTCCCGCCAAGGGTCCCATCACGATCACCAGCACCGTTGAGGGCAGGAAGCGGATTCCGGCCTGCAGCGGCGTGTAGTCACGGATGTTCTGCATGTATAGGGCGAGGAAGAAGAACATCGAGAGCATCGCGAAGCTGACGATGAACGCCACCGACGTTCGCGCCGACGAAGGTGCGCGCGCGGAAGAAGCTGAAGTCGACCATCGGCACGCGGCGGCGCAGCTCGATCCGCACGAAACTGACGAGGCCCACGATCGCGATCGCGAACAGCGCCAGCTCGCGCGTCGAGCCCCAGCCCCAGCTGTTTCCCTCCACCAGCGCCAGCACCAGCGCGGCCAGGCCGGTCGTGAGCGTCAGCACGCCGGGGATGTCAACCGTGCGCTCGACCGTCTCATCGCGTGACTCGCGCACGGCGAACAGGGCCACGACGATCGCGCCGACGGCGACCGGCAGGTTCAGGAAGAAGATCGACTGCCAGCTGACGGTTCTCCACCAGCAGGCCGCCGAGCACCGGCCCGATCGCCAGCGCCATCGCCGACACTCCCGCCCACGTGCCGATCGCCTTGCCGCGCTCCTGTGGCGGGAAGGCATTGGTGATGATCGACAGCGTCATCGGCATCATCAGCGCCGAGCCGCTGCCCTGGATCGCGCGCCAGACCACCAGCCAAGTGTCGTTGGGGGAGAAGCCGATCGCGGCGCTCGCCGTCGCGAAGATGACCACGCCGATCAGGAAGATCCGCCGGCGTCCGAAGATGTCGCCCAGGCGTCCGCCCGTGACCAGCAGCACGGCGAAGGAGAGGGTGTAGGCGTTGACCGTCCACTCAAGCGTGGTTGTCGTCGCATCCAGGCTGCGCTGGATCGAGGGCAGGGCCACGTTCACGACCGTGTTGTCGAGCATGATCATGAACAGCGCGAAGCACATCGCTCCCAGCGCCCACCAGCGGCGGTTCTCCTCCGTCATCCTCATGGCGTTGATCCTCTTGCTCACGATCTGGCTCCTTTCTCAGGCGGGTGCAGCGGCCTTGGCGGGTATGCCCGCCGCGGGTGGCGGCAACTGTGAAATCTCGGTGGGGCTGGGGCGCAGCGCCGCCATCTCCGGGCGGTCGGCGAGGATCAGCTCAAGCGCTTTGGCGAGCGCCTGGGACTCCTCGTCGCTCAGCGATGTCAGGAACTCCTGCATCCCGATCAGGCGCGCCTCGTTGAGCGTGCTCGTCACGGTGCGCCCGGCGTCGGTCAGGCAGATGCGCTTCATGCGCCTGTCCTCGCGGTCTTCGTAGCGGTCCACGAAGCCACGCTCGTACAGGCCGTCCACGGCGCGGCTCATCGCGGGTAGCGAGACCTTCATCGCTTCCGCCAGCCCCTTCACCGACGGCTCGCTTGAGTCGATGTCCATCGTGCACAGCGCCTTGATCTGCGTGAACGACAGGTCGAGCTCGGCGATCGCGTTGAACGCGCCTACATTCGAGGTTCGCATCAGGAAACTCGCCAGGGCGAACATGTCGCGGATCAAGACCTCGCGGGAAACTTGCGTGGGGGCAGAGGTTGCTTGCATGCACGCAAGTATAGCCGGGCACGCAATCATTGCGTGTGTGACATGGATCACATAGCTGGAGGCGCTCGGTCAGCCCGCGAACAGCTCGGTCAGCCGGCGAACGAGTCCGCGAACGGCAGCTCGACCACCACGGCGCTGACACCGTGATCTCCGACGCTCACCGTTGCGCCTGGCTCCGCCTCACGGCGTACCAGGGCCAGGGCGATTGGCCCTCGGCTGGGGGAGAGAGCGACGCTGCTCAGGTGACCGACCGTGCGCTCGCCGAGGTGCAGCTCATCGCCAGGCATGGCCGGGGCTGACAGGCGCAGACCGCGCAGGTGGCGGTTGGGCTTGCCTCTGTAGTGAAGGCGAGCGACTGTCTCCTGACCGACGTAACAGCCCTTGGTGAAGCTCACCGCGCGCTCGTTCAGCTCTGCCTCCTGGGGGATCGTGGTGTCGTCGATGTCCACCCCGTAGCGGGGGCGGCCGCGCTCCACGCGCACGATCTCGGCGGCCTGCTCGCTCACAAGCAGCGCGCCTGCCTGCTGAAGGGCATCGCGCACGAGGTCGTGGTCATCCGCGTCGCAGAGGATGTCCACACCCTCTGCCTCGGTGCGCAATCAACCGTGTCGGGTGCCCCGCTGCCTGGGCGGATACGTGGGCGTGCTCCGTCTCCGGCAGTGCGTCCGGCTCGATGCCGGTGACGCTCGCGGCGATCTCGCGGCTGCGGGGGCCTACCAGTGAGAGCAGACCGCGCTCCAGCGTGCGCTTGTGCAACTCCACGTCGTAGCCCACCTTGAAGCGGCGGATCATGTCGAACAGCGCCTGCAGCGCCACCCGCTCGGTGTCGAGCAGCAGTTCGCTCGGCGTGCCCCCGGGGTCATCGCCGACCGCCAGGATGCGCAGGTCGCCGAGCATCTTGCCCTTGTGCGTCAGGAAGGCGGCATAGCGACCTTCGCCGGGACGCAGCTCGGCCAGCTCGTTGGTGACCTGGCCGTTGAGGAACTCCACGGCACCGGAGCCCGTAAGCGCCAGCTTGCCGCGCTCTGAGCGATCGACCAGGCCGCAGCTCTCGTTCAGCACGCGGTACTCCTCACTGAGGAGGTCCGTATCGGTGGCAGCCATTGATTCGAGCATAGCCACGACGGGTTTCAGGATGTGGTGGGGATAGGCTTCACCTCATGAGCCTGGCCGACACCTTCCAGCAGATCGTCGACTCCCTCCCGCAGGACTGGACCGACCTCGAGTTCGATCTGCGCATCGCCGACGAGTCGCGCTACGTCGACGCCGCGATCTACCTGGCCACCTGCAACGCCCAGCCCTACTCCCATCACGACTGGCACTGGCGTGTGCTGGTCGCGCACCATTTCGGTCACGCCGCCGCTGCGCCCACCGTGCACGGTGCGCTTCAGCTGCTCGACGATGCCGGGATCGAAGGGGAGATGGTCGTGCGCGAGTTGCGCGAGGGGCGCGTCGAGGTAACGCAGATGTGGGGCCGGCCTCATTCGGTGCGCGACGAGTTCGCTCGCCTGCGTGCGCAGTAGGAGCTCTGGCGATATGACGCGGGTAAGGGCGGCACGATGACGCGAGTGGTCGCGCTCGTTCCCGACCTGCTGTTCGGATCGCAGGTGCAAGGGCAGTTGGCGGCCGCGGGTCACGAGGTGGAGCTGGTCGGAGATGCGCAGCGGGCACGAGAGCGGCTGAGGGAGGCCGACGTGCTGGTGGTCGACCTCACCAACCCCGATCTGGACGGCGCTGCGCTGGTGCGTGAATGGTCTGAGGATGGCGTGCTCAAAACGGTGGGCACCTTGGGCTTCTACGCTCATGTCGACCCCGCCGTGCGTGAGCGTGCTCTGGCGGCCGGCTTCGACCAGGTGGTCCCGCGCTCGCGCATGGCGCGTGAGGGCGCCGAGTTGGTCTCGCAGTTGGCGCGCGCCGGTTAGGGGCTTTGTCCTTGGCGGTACATGGCGTTTCCTGTTGGGGTTGCTTTTAAGCCCGAGTTGTGTGTATGATGGACTGGCCTTGGTGATCCGTCTTGGGTCACGGGTGAAAATAGGTTTTGGTTTGGGTTGGTCTTCTGGATCGGTTTCAAGCTTGCAGGGGATGTTTGGGAGAGGGTGCCGGGCCAATGTATGAGGGAGATGTTTTTCACGTGAAGTCGTTCTCGACAGACGTGCTGGGGATCGTTGTGGCTCCTATTGGGGGTCCTTCTAGATGCGTCAGCATCACTGACGCATCTCTCTCTCTCTCTCTCTCTCTTGGCCGGGGTTTGGCTCTCTAGGGGGTAGCGCCGGTCGGTCTGTTGTTTGTGGCCCGTTTGGGAGGGTCATCTGATGGCGGGCCGCACGCTGACCGTTGGCGGCGAGGGGGTTGCGCACCCGCGTGTCGTTGAGATCCAGCGTTCGCGGATGTTGGCGGCCGCCGCGCAGGCTGTTGAGGAACTTGGCTACGCGCGTGCGACGGTGGCGCACATTACGCGTCGTGCGAAGGTTTCACGGCGTACGTTCTACGAACTTTTCTCTAATCGCGAGGAATGTTTGATCGCGGCTTTGGAGGACGTCGTTAGGCGTATCCATGTGGAGCTTGAGGCGGCTGGACTTGAGGGGCTTGCTTGGCGGGAGCGTATTCGGGGTGGTCTTTGGACGATCCTGTCTTTTTTTGATCGTGAGCCTGTTCTTGCTCGGTTTTGTGTGGTGCAGGCGTTGCGTGGTTCGCAGGCGGTGCTTGAGCGCCGCGAAAGGCTCCTCGGTGATCTCGCCCGCGTGGTTGACGAGGGTCGTCTTGAGGGTGCTCGTGGTGAGGAATGCCCGCCTTTGACGGCGGAGGGTCTTGTCGGGGCTGCCTGTGCGTTGGTGTATGCGCGGCTGTTGCGTAAGGACAGCGAGCCGCTCACCAACCTTGTGGGTGATCTGATGGGGATGATCGTGCTGCCTTATCTCGGGCCCACGGCGGTCCGTAAGGAGCGATCCCGTTCCGTGCCGGGCCCTGTCGAGCCTCAGGCGCGTAAGGCGCCCGAGGATGGGCGTGCCGGGCATGTCGATGTGTTGGCGGGTATCCCGATGCGTTTGACGTATCGCACGATGCGTGTCCTCGAGGCTATTGCTGAGGAGCCGGGGGTGTCCAATCGCAGGGTCGGGGTGCGCGCGGAGATCGCGGACCAGGGGCAGATTTCCAAGCTTCTCTCACGGCTGGAGCGTTTGGGGCTCGCTGCCAATAACGGTGAGGGGCATGCCAAGGGGGAGCCGAACGCGTGGACGCTCACGCCGATGGGGCGCGATGTCGCGCGGACGATCCGAATGCACACCAACGATGAGGGGAAGGCGGCGTGATGAGCACGAGCGAGGAAACCTGCAGACACACGGTGATTGGTCACGGCGCCCATGGCGGGGAACGACGCGCGCGGCTGGGCCTCCCTTCGATCCTCGCCGTGGTGGGCGTGCTGTGGATGCTCGTGGGGGCGCAGGGCGCCCAGGGGGCGGAATGCCCCAACGAAGCGATCAGGGTCGCGCAGTCCGCGACGGCGCTGCCGGACTGCCGCGCGTACGAGCTGGTCAGCCCATCCGCCGCCGTGCCCTACCTCCAGGCCGTCAGTGATGAAACTCTGGGTGCGCGGGCATCCAGTGCGGGCGGGGGGATCGCGTGGTTCTCCGATTATCCACTGGCAGGCTCCTTTGGAGGCTCCTATGACCTCTCCCGGCGGGGACCGGATGGCTGGGCGACGGAATCGAACGCGGTCCCGCCGTTTTCCTCGCGTAACTCGGAAGGTGCTTGCAGCCCGGCGATGTTCTTTTCGGCGGATCTGTCGATGGGTCTTCTGTCAGATGGCGCGGAATCGCTGGGGGTCGACCAGGGCTCGGACACGGCGAGTTGTCAAAGCAACGACCCGCCGCTAGTGGCGGACGAACCGGAAGGCTTCAGGAATGTCTTCCTGAGGGACAATGCCACAGGGGGGTATCGTCTCGTGGATGTCACTCCTAGGGGGGTGGTGCCCGCGAATGCGTTGTTCCAGGACGCTTCGGGAGATCTCAGCCATGTGCTGTTCACGGACGATGCGCAGCTGACTGTTGGCGCGCCCGCGGGCGCGAGTTTGTATGAGTGGGCAGGCGGTGCGGTGCATCTCGTGACTGTGCTGCCGGACGGGACGCCGGGCACGGGCGCGCTCCCCGGCGCCCTCGCGGGGATACCCGCTGAACCTGGTGGGGTGCCGGTGACGCATCCGGTGTCGGCTGACGGGACGCGGGTGGTGTTCGAGGCCGAAGGTGGGCTGTATCTGCGGAAGAACGTGGAACGGGAACAGAGCGCGATGGGCCCCGGAGGGGTGTGTCTTGAAAGCACGAAGGCCTGCACTGTGCAGCTCGACGCGTCCCGTACGGGTGGTCAGGGCGGCGGTGGCTCCTTTCTCGCCGCGGACACTGCTGTCACGGAGATCTTCTTCACGGACGAAGCGGCGTTGACGGCTGGCTCGACGGGGGGCACTGGTCAGCATCTGTATGAGTACGACGCGCAGAGTGGGGTGCTGGTGGATTTGACGCCCGCGGGCGGAGTGGGTCTGGGAGGGCTCGGTGGCATCAGCGACGACGGCTCCTACCTGTACTTCGTCGCCAGAGGGGTGCTCGCCGGAGGAGCGACTCCCAGTCAGCCCAATCTCTATGTCTTGCACGCCGGCAAGCTCACGTTCATTGCGACCCTCGCGGAAGAAGACGGCAATGATGCGAGTCCGGCCAGGTTGACTGCGCGGGTTTCGCCGGATGGTCGTTATTTCGGCTTCACGTCGATCCGGAGTCTCACGGGTTATGACAACACCCCCGTACAGCCCCGGGATTGCCTCGCCAACAGCAATTCAGCGCCCGAGCCTTGCAATGAGATCTTTCTGTATGACGCGGTGGCGAGCTCGTTGAGTTGCGTGTCGTGCGCCCCGGACGGTTCGCGACCGACGGGACCGGCAGCCATCCAGGCGGCTGAGGAAACGGCCACAGCTATGCCCGCGCCAGTGTATCTGCAGCGGAATGTCCTGGACGATGGCAGTGTGTTCTTCGATACCGCCAGTCCCCTGTTGCCTGGTGCCGGGAATGGTGTGCGTGACGTCTATGAGTATGCGGGTGGCCATTTGAGTTTGATCTCAAGTGGGTCGAGCCCGGAAAACTCGATTTTCTATGAGGCGAGTCCCGATGGCGAAGATGTGTTCTTCGTGACGACCCAGCATCTGGTGGGCAGTGATGTGGGTAACGGGATGAGATTGTATGACGCGCGTGTGAATGGTGGGTTCACCGAACCGGCGGCCCCTGTGGCGTGTGCCGGGGAAGGATGCCGGGGGCAGGCCGCGGCTGCGCCGGCGCCACAGACGTTGGCGAGCGCGGGCTTGCAGGGTTCGGGGAATCTCCCGGCCCCACTGGCGGAGCACGCGGGCACCGTCAAACCCAAGCGGAAGACGCTGACACGTAAGCAGAAGCTTCGGCGGGCGCTGGATGTGTGCCGGCGCGAGAAGAACAAGCACAGGCGAGCCGCTTGCGAACGCAGGGCACGGACATCGATATCGAGGGGACGATGATGAGCACAACAACAGCAGACAGGCGGGCCAAAGGGGCCACGTGGTTTTCGCGTCACGGGCGGCGTGTAGTGCTCGCGGCGATGGTGCTGGTGGTGGCGCTCGTGGCGGGTGGCTCGTCGGCGTCCGCATCGCTCGTCCACCCGTTCGTCAGGGGCTTCGACGGCAGCCAGACGCCGGCCGGGTCGATGACGCCGTTTGGTGTCGCTGTCGACAACTCGTCGAGTGTGTCGGCGGGCGACGTGTATGTCACCGACCTCGCACATGTGTTGGTGGATAAGTTTGAAGGGTCGGGAACGTATACGTTTCTGTCGCCGATCGAAGGTGTGTCAGGCGAACTGTTTTCGGGTGTCCCTTTCTATACGCAGGATGCGGTGAACGCAAGCGGCGATGTCTTCGTCGGTGAGGCGCTTCAACATGTCGTCGATGAGTTCGAACCAAACGGCACGTATCTTTCGCGTGTCCAGCTTCCCAGCGAAGCGCTTTTGACGGCTGTGGCGGTCGATGGGTCCGGCGAAGTTCTCGCCGCGGAGGGCGGCAAGGTGTACAAGTACGATCCGGGGACGGCTTCGGTGGCCGAATTCGCGACCGGCACCCCGGGCGGGGCGTTTGGAGATGCGACAGGTGTGGCGGTCGACGACGATCCGTCGAGTCCTGCGTTTGGGGATGTGTACGTCGTCGACAGCGCGAATAACGTCGTGGATGTGTTCGACTCCTCTGGGACCTACCTGTCGCAGTTGACCCCGGCCGGGGGATTCTCGTTTGCCTTTCGCGACGTTGTGGACCCAGCGAGCGGCGACCTGTATGTGACCAATGGGAATATGGTCGACGAGTTTGATCCGACGGGGAAGCTCGTCACCGAAACGAGTCTGCCCGAAGGGGGTGCCGCGTTCACGGTCGCCGCGGGCACGAAGACCGGCGATCTGTATGTCGGCGACATAGAAAACAGCAGGGTGGATGTGTTCGGTGCTGCTGTCACGATCCCGGATGTGCGCGTCACGGGTGTGTCGGGTGTGACACCATTGGGTGCCACCGTCGAAGGCAGCGTGGACCCCGCGGGCGGTGGGAACGTCACGGCATGCGTGGTGGAATACGGCACGTCCACCGCGTACGGGGAAGCACAGCCGTGCGCGCAACCGTTGCCGTACGCTGCTCCCGCTGGTGTCAGCGTCGCGCTGAATGGCCTGGCGGTGAGCACTGCATATCATTTTCGTTTCA
The DNA here is from genome assembly GCA_963743165.1 of uncultured Solirubrobacterales bacterium. Taxonomy (GTDB): domain Bacteria; phylum Actinomycetota; class Thermoleophilia; order Solirubrobacterales; family Solirubrobacteraceae; genus Palsa-744. The sequence goes on along the minus strand of CAVUOP010000001.1, from coordinate 673,690 downwards.
AGGTGAGTAACGCTAACGGTGTCCCCAGCTATAGCGAAGACGGCACGTTTGAAACGAATGGGCCGCCGACGATCGGTGAACCGTTGCCGCCGGTGATCGGGCATACCACGGCGACGTTGCGGGAGTATCTGAACCCGCACGGCATCCAGAGCACGTACCATTTCGAATACGGTCCGACCAGCAGCTATGGCAGCAGTGTTCCCGTTCCTGACGGGAATGCCGGGTCGGGTACGACCGAAGAGGCCGTGAGTACGGAAATCGGCGGTCTCGCGCTCGATACGACCTACCACTACAGGCTCGTGGCGCGGAACACCGAAGGCGTCGTCGTCGATGGGTCTGACGAGACGTTCACGACCGACCCGGTCGCGAATGTGGAAAGTCAGACATGGATCGCCGGCCCGCACGACGCGGCCCTGAAGGCGAAGGTCGAAGACTTCGGTGTGGAATCGGGTTGTGAGGTGGAATACGTCAGTCAAGCGCAATTCGCGGCCGGTGGTTACGCGGCCCCGACCATCACATTGTGCACGCCCATGCAGCTTGCGGGCATGGAAGGCGAACTGCACGCGGTCGCTCGCCCACAGAGGCTTGCCGCGAACACGACGTATCATTTCCGATTCGTCGTGAGCAACCACTATGGTGTGCGGCGCAGCGCGGATCAGACGCTCGTGACGTTTGGGGTCGCGGGGTTCTCCTTTGAAGCTCTCGACCAGGAAGGCCGGCCCGATACGCAGGCGGGCGGGCACCCCTACGCACTGACGACGAACATCGACCTGAGCACGAATACCAATGCTTTCGGTGTGGAAGGGCCGGGCGGCCAGGCGAAGGACATCACGGCGCAGTTGCCGCCGGGGTTGATCGGCAACCCCCAGGCCACCCCGAAATGCGCGCGCTACGCCTCCGAACGAAAAGCATGCAGCGGAGCCTCAGAGGTCGGTCGTATCGCCGTTCGATTTGAAGGCAACCGGCCGGGCGATGAAGTCTTCGAAGCGCCTGTGTTCAATATGGTGCCGCCGCGTGGTGTGGCTGCGGAGTTCAGTGCAAGGATCAACAATATCGCGAACGCGATCCTCGAAGGTAGTGTGCGCACGGGCTCTGACTATGGGTTTGACGTGGGCAGCCTGAACATCGGCACGAAGAAACCGATCACGGGAGTGAGCGTGACGTTTTGGGGTGTCCCGGCGGACTCAAGTCACGACGCCAAACGGTCGTGCGCCGAACCAAGTGGTTACCGCAGCCCGTGCGAAGCCAATGCGCCGTTGCGTCCGTTTTTGCGGAATCCGACGTCGTGCTCGGGTCCGTTGTCGGTGGGTGTCTCGGCGGATACGTGGCAGGCGCCGGGTGAGTTTGAGGAGCGGAGCACGGGGTTGCCGGCGCTGACGGGGTGTGAAAACGTGCCGTTCAAGCCGTCGCTGAATGTGCAGGCGGAAAGCTTGAGTGCCGATTCTCCGACGGGTGTGGAAGCGGATCTGCATCTCCCGCAGGAAGAAAACGCGAACGGTGTCGCGGAGGCCGATCTGAAGGAAGCCGTTGTGACGCTTCCCGAAAGCGTGGTCGTCAACCCGTCCGCCGCGAATGGCCTTGTGGGTTGTTCTTCGGTGCAGATCGAATTGCACGGGTCCGCGCCGGCGCGTTGTCCCGATGCGTCGCGTGTCGGGTCTGTCGAGATCGATTCGCCGCTGGCCGATCATCCGCTCACGGGTGGGGTGTTCGTCGCCTCGCCGGGGGACAACCCGTTCGGTTCGTTGTTGGCGGTGTATATCGCTGTGGATGATCCGGCGACGGGTGTGGTGTTGAAACTGGCGGGCCACATCGAAGCGGACCCGGTCTCGGGCCGGCTGCTCGCGCGGTTTGGCGGCCTGCCACAGATCCCCTTCGAAGACGTCAAGCTGCACTTCTTCGGCGGCCCTAGCGCGGTCTTGGCGACCCCACCGGCGTGCGGGACGTACACGGTCGCGAGCGATATGACGCCGTGGAGCGCACCGCAGGCCCCCGACGCGTTTCCCTCCAGCAGCTTCCAGGTCACTTCAGGAGCGAATGGAGGAGGGTGTGGCCCAATGGGGTTCGCCCCCGCGTTCTCGGCCGGCACGACGAGCAACCACGCGGGTGCCTTCGGCGCGTTGAGCGTGTCGCTCTCCCGCCAGGACGGCGAACAAGAGCTAGGTGGCGTGCACGTCACCACCCCACCCGGCGTCTCCGCGATCCTCAAGGGGGTGGAGCGCTGCGGCGAACCGCAGGCCAGTGAGGGTGCGTGTCCCGCAGGGAGCCTCGTCGGGCACGCTTCGGCCGCCGCTGGGGTAGGGTCGAACCCCGTCTGGGTACAGAACGGCCAGGTGTTCCTCACCGGCCCTTACAAGGGCGCGCCGTTTGGTCTGAGTTTCGTGGTTCCTGCCGTGGCGGGACCGTTTGACCTCGGGAACGTCGTCGTCAGGGCGGCCGTGAGCGTCGATCCGCACACAGCGCAGGTGTCCGTTGTGAGCGACCCGTTGCCCACGATCCTGCAGGGCATCCCCCTACAGGTCCGGAACCTGAACGTCACGATTGACCGCCCCGGGTTCATGTTCAACCCCACCGACTGCGAACCCCTCGCGGTTACCGGGACGCTCACCAGCACCCAGGGCGCCACCGCGGCGGTATCGAGCCATTTCCAGGCCGCGAACTGCGCAACGCTGCCGTTCAAGCCCGCCTTCGCGGCGAGCACACAGGCCCGGACGAGCAAGCAGAACGGCGCCAGCCTCACCGTGAAGGGATCGTTCCCCGCAGGCGAGGCGAACATCCACAGCGTCGCGGTCGTGCTGCCCAAGCAGCTCCCCGCGAGGCTCACGACGATCCAACAGGCATGCACCGAAGCGCAGTTCAACCAGAACCCCGCCGGGTGCCCCGTCGCGTCGAACATCGGCACGGCTACCGCCAGTACACCGATCCTCGCCAACCCTGTCGTGGGGCCCGTCTACCTGGTGTCCCACGGTGGCGCGGCGTTCCCTGACGTAGTCGCGATTCTGCAAGGCGAAGGCGTCACCGTGGATCTCACCGGCAGCATCAGCATCAAGAAGGGCGTCACGAGCAGCGACTTCGCGAGCGTCCCCGACGTGCCGATCTCAAGCTTCCAACTGAACCTCCCCGAGGGCCCCCACTCAAGCCTCGCGGCCGTCCTCCCCGCCAAAGCCAAGGGCAACCTGTGCGGCCAAAAACTCACGATGCCCTTCACGATCACGGGCCAAAACGGCGCCCAACTCAAACCAACCGCGAAAATCGCCGTCACCGGCTGCCCCAAGACGAGAGCAAAGAAACACCCCAAGGGCAGGAAGAAGCACCCCAAGAAGAAGCGGTGAGCGCTGGAATGAGGCGGTAAGACGGAGCGAGGCGCCCGTCAGCCGGGCGTGGCGGCGCCCGATCAGCCGGGCGTAGTGGCGAGCGGATCGTCGCCGTGTTCGATCCGCCGCGCCTCGCGCGGATCGAGGGGGATCAGCGCCCCGTTGGGGACCCGGTCGGCCAGCGTCGCCCCGTGTTCGAGGTGCAACGACAGCGCGAGGCGGATCACCCCGCCATGGCACACCACCAGCGCCGGGGCCTCGGCGCGACGGATGTCATAGATCGCTGCCGCCACGCGCACGCCCTGCTGCGCGAAGGACTCGCCGCCGGGGAACGCGAACATCGGGTCGCCGTCGATGAACCGATCGAACTCATCGGGCGCCTGCGCCTGGATTTCGCTGAACAGGCGGTCGGTCCAGTCGCCCGCGTCGGTCTCCATCAGCCGCGCGTCCTCGCGCGGTTCGAGACCGATGCGCTTGGCTACCGCATCGGCCGTTTCGCGCGCGCGCAGCAGCGGGCTGCACCACAGCGCTCCGAACTCGTGCTTGGCCGCGCGCTCGGCCAGTTCCTGCGCCTGGCCGCGGCCCGTCTCATCGAGCGCCACCGGCAGCTGCCCCTGGAAGCGGCCCTCAAGGTTGTACGCCGTCTGGCCATGACGTGCCAGGTAGACGCGGGGTGGAGCGGCCATGGCCGCCCAGGATAGTGCCCTTGCTACTCGGCGATGCCCTCGGCCACGGGCGGCGGCTCCTCCTTGGAGCGCCCGGGCAGGTACAGCCACTCATACAGCACCGCGGCGAGCGCGCCGCCGATCAGCGGTCCCACGTACCAGACCCAGCCGTTGGCCCAGTGGTCGCCCACCAGCTGCGGGCCGAACGCGCGGGCGGGGTTCATCGCCGCACCCGTGAAGGGACCACCGAAGAGGATGTCGATCGTGATCGTCAGGCCGATCATCAGCGCGGCGATCGACTTGAAGGCGCCCTTGGGGTCGACGGCTGTGGCGAACACGACGGTCACAAGCAGGAACGTCAAGATGCCCTCAAGCGTCGCGCCTGCTGCCGCGTCCACGCCGTGACCCAAGGCGGGAACGCCAAGGTTCACCGCTTCGGTTTCACCGCTCGGCAGCAGTTCCTTGAGCAGCAGCGCGCCCACTACGGCGCCGGCCAGCTGAGCCACCCAGTACACGATCGCCAGCGGCGGCTTGATGCGGCGCGTCAGCAGGAAGCCGAAGGTCACCGCCGGATTGAAGTGGGCCCCGGACACACGTGCGAAGGCGGCAACCATCACGCCAATCGCCAAACCGTGGGCGATCGCGATGCCGATCAGCGAGGGGTCTTCGATGCCGTGGGCCGCGATGATCGAGCCGGCTCCGATGAAGATCAGGGTGAAGGTGCCAATGAACTCGGCTACGGCGAGGCGTGCGGTATCGACGGTATCTCTTGACATGGCCCGCAAACTACGATTCGCGTCGGACGGATCTCGCGGCTGCACCTCCTACACTGCGAAGCCATGCGTCGGAGGGTCACCTATTCACGCAACCTGACGCTGTCGCTGTCGCGTACCTGCCAGTGCTACTGCAAGTACTGCGCCTTCGCCACGCATCAGGCGCACCTTTATGAGCCCGAGGAGGTGCTGGGGATCATCGATGGTGCCGCGCGCCGCGGCATCAAGGAGCTGCTCGTGCTGACCGGCGAGCGCCCCGAGGTCAATCCGCAGGTTGCCGCCAAGCTCGCTGACTACGGCCACGCCGACTTCACCGCCTACGTCGTATGGGCCTGCGAACGTGCGCTTGAGCACGGCATCCTGCCGCACACCAACCTCGGCGTGCTCTCACGCGAGGATCTGGGACGGCTGCGTGAGGTAACCGCCTCGCAGGGGCTGATGCTGGAGTCGGTCGCCGAGCGGCTGATGCAGACCGTGCACGCCGGCTCGCCTACCAAGCACCCGCGGAGGCGACTGGAGACGATCCGCGCTGCCGGCGAGCTGCGAATTCCCTTCACCTCGGGGATCCTCGTGGGCATCGGCGAGACCGAGGAGGAGCGCGTGGCCTCGCTGGAGGCGCTCGCTGCCGTGCACGCCGAGTACGGCCACATCCAGGAGATCATCCTGCAGAACTTCGTCCCGCACCAGCGCTACTACGGGCAGGAGCCGGCGCAGATTGCCGATGAGGCCGCGCGCGAGTACTGGCGCACCGGCATTGACGGCGGTGGTTCCACCCGTGCCCGGCCCGAATTGCCACTGCCCGCCTGGGCCAATGGGGGGGCGGATGCCGGGGGGAATCCGATCTCCATCGCGGACATGAAGCGCCTGATCGCCGAGACCCGCAGGCTGATGCCCGACGTGGGCATCCAGATCCCGCCCAACCTCGCCGACTGGTGGCCGGAGCTGGTGGCAGCCGGCGCCACCGATCTCGGTGGGCTGTCCGCCAACGGCGATCACATCTCCCCCGAGCATCCCTTCCCCTCGCCGCATCAGGTACGCAAGCGCCTGCAGGCCGAGGGCTACGCCTTGACCGAGCGTCTGTGCGTGTATCCGCAGTACATCGACCAGGGCTGGATCGCCCAGGGCGTGCTCGACACGATCAAGCTCAAGTACTGGTCCTTCATCCCTCGCAGCGGCTCGGGTCGCCAGGACCCTCCGTTCGCGATCAACTCCGATCTGGTGCCGGGGGCGATTGCCAAGGGGCGCGATGGCAAGTGGCTCCAGGCCGAGGAGCTGACGGCTCTCTTCGCCGAGACGCGCCACGAGGCAATCGAGGACATGCGCCAGGCCGCCGATGAGCTGCGCGCTGAACTGGCCGGCGACACCGTCACGTTCGTCGTCAACCGCAACATCAACATCTCCAACGTCTGCACAGTCGGTTGCGCCTTCTGCGGCTTCGGTCAGGGCAAGCGCTCGCCCGATGCCTATCAGCACGACGAGCAGGAGTTCGTGCGGCGCGTGCTGGAGGGCATCGACTACGGCGCCTCGGAGCTGTGTATCCAGTCAGGTATCCATCCCGATTGGTCCTTCGAGGATTACCTGGGCTGGCTGCGCCTGGCCAAGACCACCGCGCACGCCGCTGGCACGGAGCTGCACCTGCACGCCTACTCGCCGATGGAGATCGCCCATATGTGCGACATCTCCCAGCTGCCCCCCGCCGAGGTGTTCGCGCGGCTGCGCGACGCGGGTCTGGACTCCACGCCCGGCACCGCGGCCGAGGTTCTGCACGACGGTGTGCGCCAGCGCATCAGCCCCAACAAGCTGCCCGTCGCGCGCTGGGTGCAGATCATCGAAGCTTCTCATCGCGCCGGCCTGCGCTCGACCTCCACGGTCATGTTCGGCCACATCGAGGAGCCTTGGGAGCTGGCCGAGCACATGCGCGTGATCCGTGAGCTGCAGGAGCGCACCGGTGGCATCACCGAGTTCGTTCCACTCTCCTTCATCCCCTTTCAGACACTGCTTGGGCGCACCCACGGTGTGGAGGAGATCTCGCGCGAGGAAAACCTCAAGCACACCTCGGTCTTCCGTCTGGCGCTCGGGCGCAGCATCCCCAGCCTGCAGGCCTCGTGGGTCAAGATGGGCCTGTCCGCCGCCACCGAGTCGCTGCGCTGGGGTGTCAACGACCTTGGCGGCACGCTGATGGAGGAGTCCATCAGCCGTCTTGCCGGCTCCTACCACGGCACCAAGCTCGACCCCGATCAGCTCGTTGCGGCGGCGCACGAGGCCGGCCGGCCGGCTGCGGAGCGCACCACGCTGTATGAGGTTCGGCGGAGCTATCCGCTGAAGGGCGCCGGCGAGGTGCCCGTGGCCGCCTGAGCTAGGCGGGACGCTCGATGAAGTGTTCGATCGATTCGATCATCTGCTGGTGGTAGTTGATCCCCGCCACCAAAGTCGCCTCGGCGCCGCGCCACTGCTCCATCGGCTTCACCTTCTGCGCCGCGCGCAGGTTCTCCAGATAGCCCTCCAGCTCGGCCAACTTGCCGCGGTGCCAGTCGCCCCGGCCGGCATAGACTTTCCGCGGATCGGCGCCCGCGAGCACCTTCAGCATGCCCTCGTCACGAAACTGCGAAGGCGCCGTCACGGGGGAGTCGGCCCACTCGTGCAGCGCTTGGCGGCCGCTGTCGGTGAGCGCGTAGCGCTTGCGCCGACGCCCGCCCGACTCCTGGCTCTGTGAGAGGTAGCCGGCCTTAGCAAGCCTTGCGGGCTCGTCGTAGAAGGTCGTATGCGGTACCGGCCAGAAATTCTGGATGGAGCGGTCAAGCGCCTGCTTGAGGTCATACGGCGTGGCCTCGCCGAGCATCTGCAGCAGGCTCATCACGGCGTAGGAAGTTGTCGTGAGACGGGTCGTCTTGCTTTTCATAGTTCGTCCTGTATAGTTCGGCTCGAACTATACAGCGTGCGCGTCGCCGCACCGCCGGGTGCGAGCAGAAGGAGCTGAGATACATGGCCGATTCAGCACAGGCAGGGAGCATCGTCGCGGATGCTTCGGACTACGACGTAGCCATCGCCGGCGCCAGTCTCGCGGGCTGCACCACGGCGATCCTGCTCGCCAAGGCAGGAGCGCGCGTGGCGCTTGTCGAGCAGCGTCCGGACGCGAATGCGTTCAAGCGCATCTGCACGCACTACATCCAGTCCTCGGCCGTGCCCACGCTGGAACGTATGGGTCTGTTGGAGCGGATGATGCAGGCGGGTGCGCTGCGTGGGCGCGCGCGCATATGGACGCGCTGGGGGTGGATCGATCCGCCCGCACGGAGCACTGTGCTCAGCGGTGTGAACCTGCGCCGCGAGAAGCTCGATCCGATGATTCGGCAGTTGGCCGCCGAGACACCGGGGGTGGATCTGATCCTGGGCCACACCGTGCAGGAGTTGGTGCGCGAGGGAGGAACGGTGTGTGGCCTGAAAGCCCGCAACTCGCAGGGCGAGACGCTCACGCTGCGCGCCCGCCTCGTCGTCGGCGCCGATGGGCGCGACTCACGCGTGGCCAAGCTTGCGCAGGTGAGCACCAAGACGGTGCGTCATGGGCGTTTTGCTTATGGCGGCTACTTTGAAGGGCCCCCGCCGGTCACGGCCCCCGACCCAGCGCTGTGGCTGCTCGACCCGCACATGGCTGCCGCCTTCCCGACTGACAGCGGCCTGATCTTCTATGCCGTGATGCCCACCAAGGACCGCCTGCCCGAGTTCCGGGCTGACCCCGAGGCGGCGCTGAAGGCGTTCGTCTCCTCGGTGCCCGAGGCCCCGCCGATCCTCGCTTCGCGCCTGGTCGGAGAGGTCACAGGCAAGATCGACATGACCAACGTCATCCACAGGCCCACCGCGCCGGGTCTGGCACTCACCGGTGACGCGGCAGGCGCGCTGGACCCGCTGTGGGGCGTCGGCTGTGGCTTCGCCTTCCAGTCCTCGGAGTGGCTCGCCGACAGCGTCGCGCCTGCACTGACGGGGGCCGAGTCTCTGGAGCAGGGGCTGGAGCGCTACCGGCGCCGCCACGCGCGTGGGCTGCGCGGGCACACGATGACGATCCTCGACTATTCCAGCGGGCGCAAGCTCAATCCCGGCGAGCGCATGTTGTTCTCGGCGGCGACGCATGACGAGCGCACGGCGCGGGTCTTCGAGGCCTTCGGGTCGCGCAATATCGGGCCTGTGCGCATGCTGGCCACGGGGGTGCCGCTTGCGGTGGTGGCGCAGGCACGCCATTCGATCTCGCGGCGCCGGCACCGCCATTCCTCCAGCCGCGCTGGGCTGGAGAGGGCCTGATGGACACTCAGGAGGACTACGATGTGGCAGTCGTTGGGGCCAGCATCGCTGGCTGTGCCACGGCGATCTTTCTCGCTCGTGCTGGTGCGCGAGTGGCCTTGATCGACAAGCGCCCGGACCCGGCGGCCTTCAAGCGCGTCTGTGGCCATTTCATCCAGTCCTCCGCCGTTGCCACCATCCAGCGGCTGGGACTGCTGGAGCCGATGGAAGCAGCCGGCGCTGTGCGCTCGCGCATTCGACTATGGACGCGCTGGGGGTGGATCGAGTCGAACCCCGACAGTCCCGTTCCGAGCGCCATCAACCTCCGCCGCGAGCTGCTCGATCCGCTGCTGCGCACGATGGCCGCTGAGACAGCGGGCGTCGATCTGATCCTCGACCGCACGGCACAGGAGCTGCTGCGCGACGGAGAGGACGGCGGTGTGTCGGGCGTGCGCATCGGCGACCGCCAGGGCAACTCGACGCTGCTGCGAGCACGCCTGCTCGTCGGTGCGGACGGCCGCGATTCGAGTATCGCCAAGCTCGCCGGGCTGCCGTCTCGCACCAAGCCCCACGAGCGCTTCAGCTACGCCGCCTACTTCGAAGGGCCGCCGCCCACCGGCTTCCCGGACTCCTCGATCTGGATGACCGACCCTCAGTGGGCTGCCGCATTTCCCACTGACAGCGGGCTGATCCTGTACGGCGTGATGGCAACCAAGGCGCGTCTGCCCGAGTTCCGCCGCGATCCGTCCGCGGCGCTCGTGGACTTTTTGGCCAACCTTCCCGACCCGCCTCCCATCCTCGCCTCACGGCAGGTGGCGCCGACGATCGGAAAGATCCAGATGCCCAACGTCATGCGTGGCCCCACGAGCCCCGGTCTCGCGCTTGTAGGTGACGCCGCGCTTGCCACCGATCCGCTCTTCGGCGTCGGCTGCGGTTGGGCCTTCCAGTCCGCCGAATGGCTTGCGGACAGTGTTGCCTCCGCGCTGCGTGGACAGGAGCCGCTGAAGAACGGGCTGAGCGCCTACCGCCGCCGTCACGCCAAGGGGCTGCGGGGTCACGCGTTCATGATTCACGACTACGCCACCGGCAGATCCTTCAGCCCGCCCGAGCGGCTGCTGTTCTCCGCCGCCAGCCGCGACGGCAAGGTGGCCACAGCCTTTGAAGCCTTTGGGACCCGCAATGTCGGTCCGGCGCGGACGCTGGCCTCTGCGGTGCCACGTGCGGTTGTCGTAAACATGCGTCATGCGCTGCGCAGGCGCCCGTTGGAAGGCGTACGATGAGCGATATCGAGCGCACGCGTCTAGAGGTTGGCGGCACCCGTACCCGCGTCAACATGGCGGGACCCTCGGATGCGAGCGAGGCCGTCGTATTCGTGCACGGCAACCCAGGCTCTGCCGATGACTGGGAGAAGCTTGTCGCGGCCGCCGGTGAGCAGCTGCGGGCCGTCTCCTTCGACCTGCCCGATTTCGGCGACACCGTGGCGCCAGCAGGCTTCCAGCACACCGTCGAGGGTTACTCCGCCTTCCTCGGGGAAGTCATCAAGGCGCTCGGCATCGAGCGCGTACACCTCGTGCTGCACGACTTCGGCGGGCCGATCGGCCTCGCCTGGATGGCAGGGCACCTGGATCGCGTTGCCAGCATCACCCTGATCGACATCGGCATCATGCCCGGCTACCGCTGGCATCGCCTCGCGCGCCTGTGGCGTACGCCGGTGCTGGGTGAGATCTTCCAGGCGACCGCCACCCGCTCCGCCTTCCGCTGGCTTGTCGCACGCGGCGAGCCGCAGGGGCTGCCGAGCGACTTCACCAACCGCATGTACGACCACTACGACAAGCGCACCCGCAGCGCCGTGCTCGCGCTCTACCGCGCCACGCCCGAGCCTGGCGACGGGGCAGCCGAGTTCGCTGCGCTGCTGGCCCCCCGCGACATTCCCGCGCTCGTCATCTGGGGCGAACATGACGCCTACGTGCCCTCCTCCTATGCGGTGCGCCAGCGTGAGGCCTTCCCCACGGCCGAGGTGCACGTGCTGCCCGCCTCAGGGCACTGGCCGTTCGCCGACGCGCCCGACACCGTTCAGCGGTTGCTCACAGACTTCCTCAGCGCTCGCCTCAGCGGTGGAGCGGATCCGGCGTCGCAGGGCGCGGCGGCGTCTTAGCGGAACAGGTCCTCCGCCGCGGGGCGCAGCAGTGCTGCAGCTCCTGGGCCGTTCTCGTCGGTCACGAACCGCTCCAGTCCGCCAAGGATCACGACTGGCTCGCTTGAATCCTTTGCCCGCGCCAGATCAGCTGTCGCGGCGATCGCGTCGGCCACTGCCAGCCACGTCGCGCGCAGCTCCAGGCCGGCGCTGTCGGTGCGCCCGCGCCAGTCCTCCAGCGGGGAGAGGCCGGCGCACCCGATTGCGATATCGCACTGGCCATGGCGCCAGGCGCGGCCGAAGCTGTCGCTGATCAGCACCGCCGGGGCTGTTCCGGTCAGCTCGCGTAGACGCGCGCGGATCTTCCTTGCCGACGCATCGGGGTCCTTGGGGAGGGTTATCAGCGTGTCCCGCGCCGCTGCGTTCGAGGCATCCACGCCTGCGTTGGCGCATACGAAGCCGTGGTGCGTGCGGCAGATCAGCACGCCATTCGTGGCACGCACCAGCTCTGCCGACTGGTCGAGGACGACCTGAACGGCGCGGGGGTCCTTGCCCTGCTCAGCCGCCAGCGCCAGGGCGCGTGGGGTTGGGGTCACATCCGCCAATGCCACCACCGCGCCCTCGACCTTCGAGACGACCTTGTGGGCAATCGCCACGATCTGGCCATCCAGCAGTTCTGCCTCCAAAGCGGCCACGATTAGCGCCGCCACGTCATCCCCAGCCCGCACCTCTGGCAGGCCGCCCAAGCTGCGCGCGTGCAGGGCGCTCAACGGGCGCTCACGGCTGGCTGATGCTGTCCCGCGAGCCCCAGGACGGTGCGCGTGCGGGCTGCTCCCACCGTCTCACCCGCCAGGCGCTCACGCAACACCTCAAGATCTTCGCCAGTGTCGATGTCCAACAGCAGCGAGGCCGGGCGCTCGATGCGGCATGGCAATCCTGCTGCCTTTGCCAGCTCATTGTGGCGCGCATAGCTGCCGGGGCCGAAGCTCGGAGCGATCGCGTTCGGCGGCGTGAGCAGCAAGCCGTTCGTGCCGGTGCCATGGCGATCGGGCACGATCACCACCTCGCCCGATCGGTCCTCGGTGAGGAGCAGAGCATCCAACTCCGCAGAGTCCAGAGCGGGGCAGTCGCCGGGGATGCACAGCGCGCGCTCGGCCCCGTCCGCCAGCGCGCGCTCCAGACCCAGCATCACGGCGGCACTCTGTCCGTCCTGCGCACTGTCCTCTATGACCAGCGCACCCTGATAACTGGCGGCGGCAGCCACGGACTGCTCGCTGGTCACGACAACTATGAGATCGATCGATCCGCAGCGGTGCAGGGCCGTGAGCACGTCGCCTACCATCGCTCGCGCCAGATCGAGTCGCAGTGGGTCGGCCACGGTTACGCCCAGGCGTTGCTTCGCGCGCTCGAAACGCTTCACGGGGAGGATCGCGGTGGTGCGCATCGGCTTTCAGAGCCTAGCTCGGTGTGCGCTTCGCGGCCGTGGACTGTCTAGCCGGCGAGCGTCTCGGCGAACTTCAGCACCTGGTCGGCCACGCTTGCGCGAGCAGCCGCGTCAGACATGCGCGTATCGATACGCAATGCCCGCGGCCCGCCCTCTGGCGCTGGCTCGTCGGAGACGATCCCATCGAGCAGCTCGCCGTAGAAGTCGCGTACCCCGGTGGCGTTGCAAGCCAGTCCCGCGAAGGCCATGAAGGATGCGGTGGGACCTTTCAGCACCTCGCCGCCCACGATTGGGCTCACGCAGACGACGGGCGCGGCTGCCTCGGCCAGCGCCTCGTGCATTCCGGGCACCGCAAGGATCGGTGCAATCGATGCCATTGGGTTGGACGGTCCGATCACGATTGCCTTGGCGCCGGCGATCGCGGCGAGCACCTCATCGCTTGGCTTTGCCTGCTCAGCACCACGGAACTCCAGACCCTCGATCAGGCCTTGCCCCTGCTCGCGGATCATGAACTCCTGAAAGGAGCACCAGCCGCTGGCGACGCGCACCCACGTGCGCACCGGGTCATCGCTCATCGGCAGCACTTTGGCGCGCACGCCAAGTGCCTCGTTCAGCCGCGACAGGGCCGTGGTTGGAGACATACCCTCGTCCAGCAGTCGCTTGCGCTCGATGCACCAAGCCAGGTCACGGTCGCCGAGGTTGAACCATACGTCCACCCCCAAGGTACGCAGGCCGTCCATCGTGTTGAAGGTGTCCCCATCCAAGCCCCAGCCGCGCTCGTCGATCGCGTCGGCCAGCCAGAAGCTCACCAGGTCCGGGTCGGGGGAGACGTAAGAGCCGTAGATCTCGATGTCATCACCGGTGTTGGCCACCACCGTCAGATGCTCGGGGCCGACCACGTCCTGCAGGCCACGCGCAAGCTTGGCGCCACCGGTGCCGCCCGCGAGGACAAGGACGTCCGCTGTCACGACATTTACTCCCAAAGCTCCTCCGGCAGCCCCGTCAGGTGAATTCCCGCATGCGCCTTGTAACGCGAATTCACCGCGATCAGCATCGCCGTCAGCGACTCGGTGATACGCGCCATCTCAAGGCGCCCACAGTCCACGCAGCGCAGGCCCTCGATCTGCTGCAAGAGCTCGGCTGCCTCGCGCTTGTCCGCGCGCTTGTCGCCGCAGACCAGCACGTCCTCTGAAAGCTCATGGCCGAGGTCGCTGAGCGAGGCGGCGCTGACGGTGTGCAGCGCGCTCACGACGCGCACGCCCGCGCCGGCCATCTCCTGCGCCTGCTGTGCGGCGGAGCCCTGCCATACGCCCAACATGCGCGTGGCCTTGCCGCTGACGGCGGCAGCCAGCGGTACCGTCGCGTCGATCAACAGTTGGCCCTCGCGCCAGGCGTCCTTCAGATTCGTCAACGTCTCGGACTGGCTGCGGAAAGGCACGCTCAGCACGATGCGCTCCGCCTCGCCGACTGCGCGGGCGTTGTCATAGCCCACGAACTCGCCCTGTGGGACGGCCTCGCCCGCGCGCCGTGCGGCCTCTTGCGCACGGGCCTCCTCGCGCGAGCCGATCACCACCGGCACGCCCGCTCGCCCCAGGCGCACCGCCAGCCCGAAGCCCAAAGCGCCAGAGGCGCCGACTATGCAGTACGGGGGCTGGGGCCACGGCGGCCGAGTATACGAGCGCGCCGCGCACACCACCGCGCGGACGGCTAGGCTGCCATCCATGCGTCTTGAGGGCAAGATCGCGCTCGTCACCGGCGCCGCCTCCGGAATCGGTGCAGCCACGGCTCGCCGCCTCGCGGCAGAAGGATCTCGCGTGGCGATCGCCGACCTCAACGAGGAGGGCGCCCGGGCAGTGGCCGGCGAGCTCGATGGGCAGGCAGTACTGATGGATGTCACTGACACGGAGTCGGTCAACGCGGCCGTCGCCCAGGTCGGCGAGGCGCTGGGGCCGATCGACGTGCTCGTCAACAACGCCGGCACCGATCTTTTCTCCTTCTTCGTCAAGACTGATCCGGGTCTGTGGGACTTCGTGCTCGGCGTCAACCTGCGCGGGACGCTGGCCGTCACTCACGCGGTGCTGCCCGGCATGCAGGAGCGGCGCAGCGGCGCGATCGTCAACGTCGCCTCCGAGGCCGGCCGCGTCGGCTCGCAGGGCTCGGCCGTCTACTCGGCCGCGAAGGCCGGCGTGATCGGCTTCACCAAGGCGATTGCGCGTGAGGCAGCGCGTTACAAGGTGCGCGTCAACGCCGTCGCGCCCGGGCCGATCGAGACTCCACTTCTGAATGCCGCGCCGATCGTCTACGGCGAGGTCGGGGAGCGGCTCAAGCAGGGGATGATCGACGCCACGCAGCTAAAGCGCGCCGGGGAGCCCGAGGAGGTCGCCGCGGCGATCGCCTTCCTCGCCAGCGAGGATGCCTCGTACATCACCGGCCAGACGCTCAATGTGAGCGGCGGCCTTTCGATGTCGTAATCGTGCTCCCTGAAACGGTCAGCATCAGGGAGGTCGGGCCGCGTGACGGCTTTCAGAACGAGCCCGAGGTCATTCCCACGGCGCGCAAGATCGAGCTGATCGACGCGCTCGCGCGTACTGGCCTGCGGCGGTTGGAGGTCACCAGTTTCGTGCGCGCCGATGTGATTCCGCAGCTAGCCGACGCCGCGGAGGTGCTGGCAGGGATCAGTGTGCCGGAGGAGGTTGCGGTGAGCGTGTTGATACCCAACGAGCGCGGGCTCGACAGCGCGCTTGAGCAGCGCGAGCGGATCGATGAGATCAACGTCTTCCTGTCGGCCTCGGAGACACACAACCGCAAGAACGTCAACCGCACCATCGAGGAGTCGCTTGCCGGGCTGGAGCGCGTGCTCACTCGCGCCCGCGCGGCCGGGCTGCGCTGCGAGGGCGTGATCTCGACCTCGTTTGGATGTCCCTACGAGGGTTACGTGCCGCCCGAGCGCGTGCTTGAGATCGCCGCGCGCCTGCGCGACTTCGGGGCGCAGGAGATCGGTTTCGGAGACACGACTGGCATGGCCAACCCCGCGCAGGTGGGGGTCTTCTTCGCGCTCGCGCGCGAAACGCTCGGCGAGGAGGTGGAGCTGACGGCGCACTTTCACAACACGCGCGGCGCCGGGCTCGCCAACGCCTTCGCCGCCTGGCAGGCCGGCGTCTGGAGCTTCGAGTCGAGCTTCGGCGAGCTCGGAGGTTGCCCTGTGCCGGCCGGCGCCACCGGCAACATCGCCAGCGAGGATCTCGTCAACATGCTGCACGAGATGGGGGTGCAGACGGGCATCGACCTGGATGCGCTGATCTCCTGCGCGCGCCGTGCTCAGGAGATCCTGGGACGGCCGCTCGGCAGCCATACGCTGGTGGCCGGCCCCGTCGACTGGCACTGAGACGGCCACGGCCGTCTCAGCCGCGCTAGCCGGCAACGGCTCCCTCGGCCTCGCGCGCCGCCTGCGCGGCTTCGCGCATCGCCGCCACGCAATACTCCTGAACCGAGACCTCCAGCTCCAGCGTCTGCGCCAGCGCGGGGCGGGCGGAGGCGTCCATCACGCGCTTGGCGCGCCCGACGGCGATATGCGCGTTGGCGAGCAGTTCGTCCACCATCACCTGCGTGGCCGCGTCCAGCTCGTGCGCCGCGACGACGCGGTTGACGAGGCCGATGCGGTGCGCCTCGGCGGCGTCGATGCTGGCGCCGGTCATGATCAGCTCCTTGGCACGGCCGAGCCCGACGACCGCTGGCAGGCGTGAGCTGCCGCCCACGTCGGGGATGATCCCGAAGCGGACCTCGGGCAGGCTGAAGCGGGAGTCCTCGGAGGCGATGCGCAGGTCGCAGCCGAGCGCGACCTCCAGGGCGCCGCCGACGCAGGTGTGATGGATCTGGCAGATGACCGGCTTGGGCATCGCTTCGCAGAGGTTGGCGCAGTCGAGGAACGTGTTGCGAAACGGTCGCAGCACGCTGGGCTCGCCGGCGAAGGAGGCCAGCTCACCGAGGTCCACGCCGGCCGAGAAGACCGGGCCGGCGCCGCGTAGGACGACGCAGTGCACCGATGCCTCGTCGCCGGCCGCGCGCAGGGCGTCCCTCAGCTCCATGAGCAGCGCTTGGCTCATGGCGTTGCGCTTCTCAGGGCGGTTGAGCACGATGTGGCGAACGGCGTCGCGGTCTTCGGTGGTTATGAGGCTCATGGTGGGGCTCTTTCTTTTGGCTCTATTAGCTCAAATCCAGCACCGGCGTAGGCGCTTCGATCTTCTCATCATGACCCTCGCGCGGCACGATCGCGGTGCCGACGGCGAAGAACTCGATGGTGTGGCTGCCCCAGCCATGACTCGTCTCCTGCAGGTCCACACCGACGATGCCTTCGGCGCCGATTTCCTGCGCCTCGCTCTGCATGCGTGCCATCGCCAGCTCGCGCGCGTCATACAGCGCCTGCGTGAAGTTGGAGAGCTCCACGTTGCGGCCGGTCTGGGCCATCGACTGCATCATGCCGCGGTGGGCGACGTGGTAGACGCAGCTGCCCATCACCATGCCCACCGGGCGGTGGCCGGTGCGCAGCAACGTCCAGAAGTCCTGGCCTGAGAGGTCGCTCGTGAAAGGGCGCCCGTTGGGGGCGCGGTGCATGACGCCGTCGCGGTGCTTGACGGCGGTGCCGATCGCGATGAACTCAGCCATGTCCTGGCCCCACTCGTAGCGCCCTATGTCCAGGCGCACGCCCACGACGCCGTCGGCGCCTAGCTGGTCGGCCTCCTCCTCCATGCGCGTCATCGCGAGCTGGCGCGCGCCATACATCGCTTCGGAGAGGACGGTCATCTCCTGGCTCTTCTTCCAGCCAGAGATCTGGATGCCGATGTGGTAGATCGAGCTGCCCACCACCAGGCCCAGCGGCTCGAAGCCGGCCTGCTTGATGAGCAGAAACTCATTCACGCTCAGGTCTGAGGTGAACAGGCCCGCGCGGTTCTGCTCCAGACGCGCGCGACCCGCCTCCGGCACGCCCTCAAGGGAAGTGGGGTCGTAGGCGGACTCGCTCTCGCTCACATCGTCGCTCTTGCTCATCTGGAGTGCTCCTTCGCTAGCTGGTCAGGTCGATCGTCATCTCCGGCGGCCATGCCTTGGCGCCGGTTGTTTCCTTGATAGCCGTGCCGATCGCGTGGAATTCCACGACCAGCCCGTTGCGCTCGCCGCCACCGCCAAACGAGCGCCCGGCGCCGCCGCCGATCGTGTGCTGGCGCGCGCTGTGCTCGATGCGCACGCCCACAACCCCCGCGGCTCCCATCTGCCGCGCCTGCTCGCCCATGCTGTGCATGACCTGCTCGCGCGCGTTGTAGAAAGCCTGCGTGAATTCCGTGAGCTCGAAGTTGTAGGACATGCCGCCCAGCGCCGGCGGGCCCCCCAGTCCACCCAGCCCTCCGCCCACGGCGAGCATCGAGTTGAAGGTGTAGGAGGCGAAGAACACGCTGCTCCACGCCGCGATACCGGCAGGCTCCATGCCCGCCTGCACGAGCTTTGAGTAGTCGCTCACCGAGAGCTCCGTCAGGATCGGCTCGCCGGCCGGCTCAGCTCCCTCGCGGTGGACGGCGGTGCCCAGCACGACGTACTCGATCGCGCCTTCCGCCCAGTCGTGCGAGCCGATGCGCAGCTGCACGCCCACCACGGCATGCGCCCCCAATTCGCGCGCCTCATTTGCCAGCCGCCCCAGGGCGTTGCCGCGCACCTCGTTCCACGCCTGCGAGAGCGTGTCCAGCTCGGTCATGACCGAGCCGCCCAGCATCATCGGCCAGGTCGAGCTCTGGTAGCCGACCTGGTAGATCGAGCTGCCCATCACCTGATGGATCGGTTTCAGCCCCAGCTGATGGCACAGCGCGAAGCCGCTCACCGAGAGGTCCGAGGTGAATGCTGTGCCGGCGGCCATGCTCTCAGCCCACCAGCTTTTCCAGCGCGTCGCGCGCCTGCGCGCTGCGCTGGGCCTCGCTCTGAAGCTCAGCCGTCAGCGCCGCCACCCACTCGTCGGGCTCCAGCGGCTCGCGCTTGATCGAGATGCCTCCGACCTTGCGCTCGCGTGAGCACTCCACGCGCTCGTCCGCCGCGTTCAGCTCATAGGAGCATCCGCCAAGCTCCACCTCCAGGCGTCGCACGCGCTTCTCGCCGCGCCCCAGGAGACCTCCGCCATGGCGCTCCACGCGCACGCGCCCGGGCAGCGAGGACTCAAGCTTGGATGCCAGCACCTCTACGGAGATCCGCAGGTCACCGCCATCAGCGCGCAGACCCGCCGCAGAGAGGTCAAAAGTCTCATCTGTCGGCATTCTCTGGAGGCTACCTGGACTCGACGGCGGCGGGGCCGACGGGCATATAGGCTCCTTTTCCCCAACAATCGGAGGTTTCATGGCGAAGATCGAGCAGGTAGGAGTCCTCGGAGCCGGGCTGATGGGCCACGGCATCGCGCAGGTGGCGGCGCAGGCCGGCTATGAGGTGGTGCTGCGCGAGGTCGACGAGAAGACGCTGGCCAAGGGCATCGGCAAGATCGAGAAGCAGCTGGCGCGCGCGGTAGAGAAGGGCAAGTCCACGCGGGAGGACTCCGAAGCGGTGCGCGGGCGCATCCACGGCACGGTCCACTACCGCGACCTGGCGCCTTGCGACCTGGTGATCGAGGCCATCACCGAGAGCCTGCCGCTGAAGCTTGAGATGTGGCGCGAGCTCGATGAGATCGTCAAGCCCGAGGCAGTCTTCGCCACCAACACCTCCTCGCTGGCCGTGATCGACCAGGCCGCCAGCACCGGCCGCCCGGGCCAGTTCGTGGGGCTGCACTACTTCAACCCCGCGCAGGTGATGAAGCTGGTCGAGGTCGTGCGCTGCGTCACGACCACCGACGCAGCCTTCGAGGTCGCGCTGCAGTTCGCGCGCTCCGAGGGCAAGCTGGCGATCCCGACCAAGGACAAGGCCGGCTTCATCGTCAATCGCCTGCTGGTGCCCTACATGCTCGACGCGATCCGCGCCTACGAGGAGGGCGTCGGCTCGGTGAGCGAGATCGACGACGCGATGAAGGCGGGCGCGGGGCACCCGATGGGGCCGCTGGCGCTATCGGACTTCGTCGGTCTCGACACGCTCGGCTCGATCTGCGACGTGCTCTTCGACGAGTTCCGCGAGCGCCGCTTCGCGCAGCCGCCGACGCTGCGCAAGATGCTCTCCGCCGGCTGGTTCGGGCGCAAGTCAGGCATGGGCTTCTATGACTACTCCGGTGAGGCACCTGTCTCCAACCCAGGTATCTAGAGCCGTTGCACAGCCGAGATTTTTTATTTGGATGGGTTGGTTGGTGGCGTGAACAGGCTTGACGCCGCGAACGAGCGGGCGTTGTCCGGCGGCCCGGCAAGGCATCGCGACAAGGCGCTTGAGCAGGGCAAGCTGCCCGTGCGCGAGCGCGTGGCGATGTTGCTGGATAACGACTCCTTCGCCGAGGAGGCGCTGCTGGCCAACTGGCAGGAGGAGGGCCTCGGCGCGGACGGGGTGGTGACGGGGGTGGGGACCGTCGACGGGCGTCCCGTCGCCCTGATGGCCAACGACCCCACCGTCAAGGCCGGCTCGTGGGGTCCCAAGACTGTCGAGAAGATATTGCGTATTCAGGAACGCGCCATAGCGCTGCGCATCCCAATGGTCTACCTGGTCGACTCCGCGGGCGCGCGCATCACCGAGCAGGTGCAGATGTTCCCGGGGCGCCGCGGCGCGGGGCGGATCTTCCACAACGAGGTGCGCATGTCGGGGGTGCTGCCGCAGGTGTGCGTGCTGTTTGGCCCGAGTGCGGCCGGCGGGGCCTACATCCCGGCGTTCTGCGATCTGGTGATCATGCGTGAAGGCAACGCCTCGATGTACCTCGGCTCGCCGCGCATGGCCGAGATGGTGATCGGCGAGAAAGTGACGCTGGAGGAGATGGGCGGGGCCAAGATGCACACGGGCGTGTCCGGCTGCGGGCATCAGCTGGTGAAGAGCGACGAGGAGGGCATCGCAATGGCGCGGCGCTACCTCTCTTACTTCCCCTCCAATTGGGAACAGGTGCCGCCGCTGGCAGCCGCGACCCAGCCACCCGCCGAGGCCACCCCGATCGGCGAGCTGATCCCCGCCGATGAGAACAAGCCCTTCGACATCAAGGGGCTGATCGAGGGCCTGGTCGACGAGGACTCCTGGCTTGAGATCCACCCCCGCTGGGCCAAGGAGCTGGTAGTGGGCTACGCGCGCCTTGACGGTCAGGCGCTCGGCATCGTGGCCAACCAGCCCAAGCACAAGGGAGGAGTGCTGTTCAGCGACTCCGCCGATAAGGCCGCGCGCTTCATCAACACCTGCAACGCCTTCAACATCCCGCTGCTGTTCCTGGCGGACGTGCCCGGCTTCATGATCGGCACGCAGGTCGAGCGCCAGGGGATCATCCGCCACGGGGCCAAGATGATCAGCGCCGTCTCGCAGGCGACGGTGCCGAAGATCTCGGTCGTCGTGCGCAAGGCCTACGGCGCGGGGCTCTACGCAATGGCCGGTCCCGCCTTTGAGCCCGACTGCTGCCTGGCGTTGCCCGGAGCCTCGATCGCGGTGATGGGGCCGCAGGCCGCGATCAATGCGGTCTATTACAACCAGCTGCAGGCAATCGCCGATGAGGACGAGCGCGCCGCGAAGGTGCAGGAGCTGCGCCAGGAGTACGCCGAGGACATCGACCTGCTGCACCTGGCCAGCGAACTGGTGATCGATGCCGTGGTGGAGCCCGCGGATCTGCGCACAGAGCTCATACGCCGCTTCGCCCACGCGCAGAACAAGCTACGTGAGTGGCCCCGGCGCCACGGCTCGGTTACGCCCGTTTGAACGCGGTTACCGGCCCACCTCTCCCTCCTCCTCCTTCCCCTTGCACCGCATAGGGGCGCTCGCTGCAATAGATTCCCCCGGCATGGACCCTGTCGATCTCGCATTCGCCGGCGTCGCCCGTCAGGCCGAGATGATCGCCGCCGGGGAGCTCTCCGCGCGCGATCTGCTTGAGGTCTACCTGGAGCGCATCCAGCGCCTGGACCCGATGCTGAATGCCTTCCGCGTGGTCTTCCGCGAACGCGCGCGTCTGGAAGCTACTCAGGCCGACGCGCGTCGGGGGGCGGGCGGCGAGCGCCCTCTGCTGGGCGTGCCGATCGCCGTCAAGGACGACATCGACGTGGCCGGCGAGGTCACGGCGCTCGGCACCAACGCCTATGGCGATCCCGCACCGGCCGACGCCGAGGTGGTGCGTCGCCTGCGCGAGGCCGGCGCCGTGATCATCGGCAAGACCAACGTGCCCGAGTTGTGCGCCTGGGACTTCACCGAGACCGCCACCTGGGGCGCCACGCGCAACCCTTGGGAGCTGCAGCACAGCCCGGGAGGCTCAAGCGGCGGTACTGGCGCGGCTGTGGCGGCGGGGCTCGTGGGCGCGGGCCTAGGCTCGGATGGCGCCGGCTCGATCCGTATCCCTTCGGCCTGGTGTGGGTTGTTCGGGCTCAAGCCCCAGCGTGGGCGTGTGTCGATGGCGCCGAGGGCTGAGTCCTGGCATGGGCTGTCGGTCAACGGCGCGCTGACGCGCACCGTGGAGGACGCGGCGCTGATGTACGACGTCATCTCCGGCAGCACCCCCGTGGATCGTGAGCGTGCACCGGAGCTCGCGGGCACCTTCAAGCAGGCCATCGCCACGCCGCCCGGGAAGCTGCGCATCGCGCTCTCCACGCGCGTCATGCCGGGCGTGGTCTCGCGCGTGGATGCCGAGGCCAAGCGCACCACACAGGAGATGGGCGAGCTGCTGCGCTCATTGGGCCATGAGGTGAGCGAACGCGACCCCGACTACGGCATGGGCGCCTTCCCCGCGGTGATCGTGCGCTACCTGCGCGGACTGCACGACGAGGCCGGCGCGATGGCCCACCCCGAGCGCCTGGAACGGCGCACGCGCACGATGGCGCGCCTGGGCGGCCTGATCCCGCCGGCGCTGCTGGAACGCTCGCGCGCGATGGAGGGCCAGTTGCGCGAGCGCCTCAATGGGGTACTCGAGGACAACGACGTGCTGCTGACCCCCACCACCGCCACGCCGCCGCCGCGCGTCGGGCGCCTGGAGGGGCGCGGTGGGCTGTGGACGGTCAACGACGCGGCTTCGATGGTTCCTCATCTGGGGCCCTTCAACGTCACCGGCCAGCCGGCCTGCTCGGTGCCCGCGGGCTTTGACTCCGAGGGTTTGCCGCGCGGCGTGCAGCTCGTGGGGCGGCCCAACGATGAAGCCTTGCTGCTATCGCTGGCGGCGCAGATCGAGGCCGCCCGCCCGTGGGCACAGCAGCGCCCGCCGCTGTTCTCGTGAGCCACGACACCGAGTCTCTGCGGCAGGTCGCGGTTCAGGTCGCGCGCGCGGCTGGAGGACTGCTGCTGGAGCGCTTCCAGAGCGGAGAGCAGCACGAAGTGACGAGCAAGAGCACCCCGACGGACCTCGTCAGCGAGGCCGACCTGGCCGCCGAGCAGACGATCCGCGAGATGCTCGCCGAGCTGCGGCCCGAGGACGGCTTTCTGGGTGAGGAGAGTGGGGGAGAGGCGGGCAGCAACGGCCTGCGCTGGGTGGTGGACCCGCTCGATGGCACCGTCAACTTCCTCTTCGGCATACCGCAGTGGTGCGTAAGCGTGGCCGTGCAGGATGAGGCGGGTTCGCTGGCAGGCGCAATCTATGACCCCTGCCGGGGGGAGCTGTTCACGGCGCTGCGCGGTGAGGCTCCCAAGCTTGAAGGGCCCGGTGGTGAGCGAACGCTGACCTCTCCGCTGCGCGATGAGCTGGCCACAGCGATGGTGTCTACCGGCCTCGCCTACGACGCGCGCGTGCGGGCCGCGCAGGCCGAGGTGCTGGCGCGCCTGATCCCGCATGTGCGCGACATCCGCCGCTTCGGCAGTGCGGCGCTCGATCTCGCCTGGACGGCGGCGGGTCGCTATGACGCCTACTTCGAGCGCACCGTCAGGCCGTGGGACATCGCTGCGGGCACGCTCGTCTGTGAAGGCGCGGGGCTGGCTGTGCTTGAGTTGCCCGAGCGCGAGGACCTGCCTTGGGGCATCCTTGTGGCACCGCCCGCATTGTGTGCGCCGCTGCTGGAGTTGGTGGAGGGCGCCGTCAGATGACGATTGCGATAGCCGGCATCGGCTTCGCGTCCGTCGGAACCTAGGCGACTCTTTAGTTGATGGGGCCAGTGGACAGACAGGTCCGTCAGAGAGCGGCTGCGGAGATTGGTTGGCGATGGACTAGCTTGTGATCGACAAAAGCTCTAGCGCGCCTACACGCTCAAACTCACCCGCGTTGGCTGTTGCCAGCACCAACCCATGAGCCACCGCAGTCGCCGCGATCCATAGGTCGTGCGCGCCGATGATTTCTCCCCTCGATTGGAGTTCGGCCCAGATCTGTGCGTGCAAGCGGGCTATGCGAGACGTGATTGGGAGCTGCTCTATCGCTCCCAGTAGGGCCTCAACGACGACCTGGCGGCGAATCCTCACATGATCGGGTAGGGCGCGATGAACTCCATGCAATAGCTCGCTAACCGTGATGACGCTGATCGTGTGCCGTGCATCTTGCGGCAGCTGATCGAGAACCTTGTTGTCACGCTCGGCGTCGATCAGAACCGAGGTGTCGATTAGGACCCCGACCATTCGCCCGTCTCTACGCCCAAGCGCTTGCGCTCGCGGTCGGCCTCGTGCGCGAAGTCGGGGTCAAGCTGGGGAAGACGCTCGATGAGCTCGCGGAGCGCCGCACCCGAGATACCGACAGCCTGTGACGGGCTCCGTAGCTCAGCGATCGCCTTGCCGTTGCGAACGATCTCGATTTCCTCACCCGAATCGACGCGATTAATCACGGCGGAGAAATGGCGGGCCACCTCGGTGGCTGACATGCGCACCATTCCATGATCATATCAGATAAATCTGATTGCATCTTCGCCAAGCCAACTACCGCGCCAAGCATTCTTGCTGAGCAGTCCAGGCCCTTTTAGCTGGGTCGAATGATCTATGGCCACTTGCGATATCGCTAGGAGGACCTCCTACTTGGGACGGTGAGCCACTTGCTATCGGGTTTCCGTGGGAGTAGAAAGTGCTAGGTATCGGCCTCGATCTTGCCGAGCATACGCCCGGATCAGGCATGCGGGCGAAGGGACTCGAACCCCCAAGGGCTTGCGCCCACTGGCTCCTAAGGCCAGCGTGTCTACCAATTCCACCACGCCCGCGGGTGTATCCAAAGGCCTCCATGAGCAAGATTGCACACGGAAGCCGCCTGAGATTGTATGGTCATCCAGACGATGTCCAGCGCAGCCGCCCGCAAGACCCCTGCAAGCGTGTCGATCACGCACCCCAACCGCGAAAAGGCTGTGGTGCAGGGCACTCGCGCGACGGTCATTCTGCTGCTGCTGGTGAGCGTGGCACTGCTGCTGCTGATCACCTTCGGTGGCTTGGCGGCACTGCAGGGCTCATCCATCGGCTTGCAGCTTGTCTTCGTGGCGATCTATCTGCTGCTGGCCTTCTACGCCGGACGCTGGAACCGGGGAGTGTTGCCGGTGGCCGCGGCGCTGGCTGTGCTGCTGATCATCTTTGCCCTGACGGGTGCCTCAGGATGGTTCAACCGCGATGGAGTCGGCTTCACGCAGCCGGCGCTGAACGCCGATCTGCTGGGCTTGTTGACCCTGCTGATCGTCCCCGTGCAGATACTGCTCATCGCGTTCGCCATGCGCGGCTTGCAGCAGGGCTGGAACGTCGAGCTGGAGCAGCGTGTGTCCTCTGGCGCTGAGGGCGACTACGGCGATCCGACGCCGCACCCCGCCTGACCTGCGGCGGCCTGCTGGCATATATTGGATCGACCGCGTGCGGCGGTGGCGGAACGGTAGACGCGGGGCCCTCAAAAGGCCTTGTCCGCAAGGGCGTGTGGGTTCGAATCCCACCCGCCGCACCATTTGATCGACCCCAGTGGGCGTGGCTCGTCGGCAGAGCGAGCCGATATGAGGTCGAGAGTCGGCACGGCGAGCGGATGTGGGTCCTGGCGAGACACCGTGAGTCCGACCATTCGGCCTTCTGGCAGAATTCGGCTTTTTCTTGTGTTTGCGCAGTTGTTGAGTTAACAGGCGACGGACAGGATGCACGGCGCACACATGCAGAGCACAGGCGACCGCGAGATAGATGGGCAGCTGGAGCAGTTCGGCCAGAACATTCGCAGCGCGCGCGAACGGATCGGCCTGTCCCAGGACAGGCTGGGTCTCGACCGAGCGGCCGTAAGTTTTCTGGAGCGAGCGGAGCGCTCGCCCGACCTGCCCACGGTGGTACGCGTGGCCCATGCCGTGGATGTCACGCCGGCGGCGCTGCTGAAGGGCATCGGCATCACCGGATCGGGCGTGCGTGGACCGCGCCACGAGCCCGATCCCTCCGCCAGTCCCGCCAGCCGCTTCGGCCTCAACCTGCGCTGGGCACGCCAGCGCGCGGGGATCTCCCAGGAAGCGCTGGCCTTGAAGGCGGAGGTGGACCGCGCGGCTATCAGCGTTTTCGAGCACGGCCGCCGCGATCCCAATCTGCGCACGATCCTCAAGTTGGCACGCGCCTTGGAGGTGCCTGCCGCGATTATGCTCGGCGGCGTCGAAAGCAACGAAGCGCCGCTCAAAAGTTCAGCGCGTCAGCTCGCAGCGCGGCACGCGTCGCCCCCACCCGGGCGCCGCGACGGTAAGCGAGGCCGTCGGCGATAAGACCTCGCAGGGCGGTCTCGATCGCCTTGCAATCGGCTGGACTCTCCGGATCGCGCTCGCAGGAGAGGACTGTTTGGCGCAGGGGAACGGCGCGGGCGCCGGCAGCCACGAGCGTGTGCAGCACGACCGCGGCCAGCAGGTCGGGGTGCTGGGTTTCGCTCGATCGCTCTGGCGCTTGGGCCACAGTCCAACGCTACATCATCTTGCAGACGGTTGTCTGCTGGTCTGATGTCTGTCTGTGGCAGGGCTACGGGTTGGGCGCCAGCGTCTCGCGCCGGATCGTCCAGGGCGCCCGCACGGGGTTCAGGAAGTAGGGCGGGGACTCGTACTGGAGGCGGTCGTCGTAGTTGTAGTTCTTGGCGTATCCGCTGGCGACTACGCCGCCATTGTGCGTGCCGACCGTCCCGCGGAATATCTGTGCGATCGCGCCGCGCACCGTCAGGCTCCCCATGGATGAGCCACAGCGGAAGTTATCGACGATGAAGGAGTGGTTCACGGCCAGGATCGCCGCATAGATGGTCGGATTCGTCAAGGCGCCCCACTTGTTGGGGTCTTCGGCGGCGCTCAGAGTGGGCGCATCGCAGCTGCCTTCGTTGTTTTCGTATTCGCACACGTGGTTGCCGAGGTACTTGTCTTCTTCGTTGCACTGGTTACGGCTGGCGCCATGCGCTTCATACGTTTCGGCGACCGGGTGGTAGACCCGCACGAAGTTGTTCGCGATCAGGCCGAGCACGGCGTTGGTGATCGGCTTGTTTTCGCTGTTGACCGGCGTCGTGATGCTGCCGTTGATGACGATGTCATTTTCGGCGGCGATCGTGAGCTGCCCGGTGTAGTTGCCGCTCACGTAGGCATTGCCGCATCCTTCGTCCTTGGTGTAGGTCCGGACCGAAGGGCGTGTAAGGCGTCGAGCACGTGCCATTTGAGACGTAGATCACGCCACCGGGCGGTAGCGGAACGTTCGTTCTTGGTGATCCATTCTTCCTTGAGCGGTTCCCAGTTGGTGACGTTCATGGTGGCCCCGTTGAGGACGATGATCGTCTTATCCGAGTAGTGGTAGGCCGGTTCCACGATCGTCTTCAGCGAATTGTTGCTCGGAGGAGGTTCGATTGATAGAACCTTTGCCTTGGGGAATCAGCGTGCCCGCGTAGATGGCGTTGTTGGTGCAGCCCGAGGTGGCAACCGAACCGCCGCGGAATTCGACCACATCCGCGGGACCGCGGCCGAACAGCCGGTTCGTTGCAGATCGAGGCGGTATCCTCGGTGTGGATCGGGCCGTTGATGCTGTCGGCGCTGATGAAGCTGATTGTCGGTGCAGCTTGCTCGGGCGTTCCGCGCGGAACGCTTCGCATTTCGGTTCAGCCGGTTCGTAGGTGACCGAGTCGGCCGTCTCGTACTTGGTGTAGTAGATGAACTTGAGGAAGCCGCCGTTGCTGTAGGTCGCGACCAGCGTGCGCTCGCGATTGCCCGAGTAGCCAGTGGACTGGATGCGGAAGGTGCCGCTGTTGGCGCCGGCCGTCTTGATGCCCGACTCGATCATTGAGGCGACGGGGCTGGCCGGTTCGCATTTTGTCACGCCGGTGGGCGCGCTGGAGGCGGGCAGCAACTGGACCGCGTATTCCTCTTCGCTCGCGCCGGGCACAGGCACCTTGTGGGTCGGGGGGGTGCCGGCCTGGTTGAGCGAGTGGTTGGAGGCCGCAGGCCCTTCAGTGCAGTAGGTCCAGTAGTTGACGTCCTCGTTGAGGTGGTAGGAGTAGTCGCTGATACCCGCCAGCGCGGCGTAGTAGGCCTTCTTGGCGTTGGTGTCGGTGTGCGTCAGGTGGATGTCGCCCTCGGCAGCCGCGAAGGCGCCGGCCATCAGCAGGGAAGAGACCAGCAGCACGGTCAACGTCACGATCATCGTGAAGCCGCTCTCGCTCCACACCTTGCGGGGATGTCCGGAAGGTCTGCGGAGGGGTCCAGCAGATCTGGGCTCGTTCGTCGCTATGCGCATGGTGTGTTGCTCCCGCCGGCAGATGCCGGGTCGTAGCGGAGAACCGCTGTATTGGTGAAGTCGACGGTGCGGTCGGCGGTGGTGCGTTCGGAGCTGGGGGCGACGGTGAAGGCCACGGTGACGTCAGCTGTGGCTTCGGCATCCGTCTTGATGAGGGGGACTTCCTCTTCAGTGCTCGAAAGGTTTCCGCCGGCGTACTTGTAGTAACTGAAGACCGGCACGGTCTTGCCTTCCCTGCTTTGAGCTGGAGACGCCTGTCAGGATGGTTTCGGTGCGGGTAGGCGTTTTGGGGAACGTCATCGTCGTGCCTTCCACCGGGCTGCTCACATAGGAGGCGTCGGTCAACTTGCCCGTCACGGTATTCAGTTCGATTTCGTGCTTGGTGACGGTGGTGAAGGAGGCATTGGAGCCGGTCTGGCTGATGAAGCGCAGGCTTGTCGCGGTGCTTTCCGGCTGCACCGGCGTGAATGGGTCGGCGATGCAGCTGGAGTGCAGCTCCAGCAGGATCTTTTCCATCGCCAGGCGCCCGCGCTGATCGGCATCGGTGCGTTCGGCGATGCGCGAGGACTGGCTGATCGAGATGTCGAGGACCGAGAGGGTGGCCAGGATCACGACGATGCCGGTGACCATCGCGACGAGCATCTCGACGAGCGTGAACCCGTGCTCGGCCCGCAGTGTGCTCGCTGGGGTGCTGGCAGGGCTCATGGGCAGGTCGAGCCTTCCGGCGCGGCGCCGAGGTAGATCGTGGTGAGCGGCACGCCCGTGACGGCTGTGTTGGCGAGGGAAGTGGTGAACTTCCTGTTCTTGACGCCGATCCTCGCGGTCAAGCAGAGCGAGTAGTTGCCAAAGGGCATGTTGGGGTGCGGCAGCTTGCCCAGTGGGGTGCTGGAGATGGTGCGCGTCGTGTTGCAGCTGGCCCCGGTGTCCTTCAGGGTGCCTGTCGCGTTGGTCACCGCCACGCCGCGTTCGGCCGATGAGGTCCCGCTCAGTACTTCCACGTTGATTGGCGGGAGCAGCACGTTGACCGTGTTCGTGGCGCCAGGGGCGAGGGTGCTGTTCTGGGTCCCAGGGATGGGCGAAGGCGCGTCGGCGGTGCAGCTGCCGGCATACACCGCGTAGGAGGAGCCGAAGGGGAAGATCGTCGTTGGAGTTGTGATTGTGTGGGCGTACGTGCCCAGGGTGCCGAACCCCCTGAACCACGGGATGCTCATGTTGTTGTTGTAGATCAGGAATTGGTCGCCTTCGACCGCGGTGCCGTTGTTTTCGACAAAGTTGATCTTCAGCGCTCCCGCCTGGGCGAATTCAAACTGCTTCTTGGTCGTCGAGCCTGTGGTCACCGAAGCGGTGCGCTTGGAGAGGGGCGGTTCGCTGTTGCCGTCCTTGTCGACGTAACCGGTCTGGAAGGTGTTGACGCTGTATTCGCCTTCCTTCAAGGAGGAGAAGACCACGCAGCCGTTGGCGCCGGTGACGGCGCTGACCACGCCGGCTGATGGTGCGGGCCCGGTGGCCTGAACTGTCATGCCCGGGACCCCGGTGCCGTTGCCGTCGAAGACCTGCACCAGAAGCTCGCCGCCGATCGGCGGCGTGATCAGCCCGGTCTCAACCACCGGGGGGCGGCTCTTGAGGGCCGGCCAGGTGACCGTGGAGGTCGTGCGCACGTAGCTGGCGCTGCCGGCTTCCTTGACGCAGCTCGGGGATTCGGTCGAGTCGGCGAGGAATTCGCCCGTCGAGGTGACCGAGTAGTGGGTGCCGTTGTAGATGACGGTGCGCGTTTCGTTGAGCCCCGAGATCTGGTTGATCTGCAGGCTGCGCAGCCGGTCCTCGTCCTGCTGGGCGAGCACGTCGGCCTGCGCATGGGCGCGCTCGTCGGCCGTGGCGCGCTGGGTGACGTCAAAGCCGGTGAAGGTGGCGATCACGATCAGCGCGAGGATCACGGCGCTGATCAGCACCTCCAGCAGCGCGAACCCTGCCTGGGCATCCATGGCAGGCAGAGTGGCGCCGCTTGACGGGCGCGGTCCATCAGAGAGGGCGCGCCGTGGCCAAGATGGGGCAGCAGTATGTCTCGGGGATATCCCCGCTGCGGTGGCGCTTGGAGGCGCCCCCGCCGAGGGTCGATCCAGCGATCGCGATCTCCGTCGCGTGCGCTGGAGTCTGCCGAAGTATGTACGGATCATCACAAATGCCAAAGGGTCGTCGTCCCGATGGGCTTCGGCATGCCACGAGCGCTGCTTTAGCTCTTTGGACGCGGCTCAGGCGGATGGGCGGGGATCGCCTAGACGATGGAGCGGAGCGCTGGGCGGAACAGCGGAGCGCCTTGGCGCGCAGCCCAGGGCCCAGCTCGCGCTCCGGGCTGCGCGGCGATCAGCGGGGGACCGAGGAATCGAACCTCGAGCAAGGGTTTTGGAGACCCCTATGTTGCCGTTACACCAGTCCCCCAGAGGGCCTTGGATTGTAGGGGTTGCAGGCGATCTGCTGGATGTCCAGGCCCGGCCGGGCCGCCGGCCACGCTCCCGTTTGCCCGGGCTGGCGCCGCCTCATTGTCCGAGCTGCCCGGCTCATCTGGCCGAGGCTCACAAAAGACGTACCCTGATCCTCGATGCGATGGCTTGTGGACGGAATGAACGTGATCGGAACGCGGCCCGATGGATGGTGGGAGGACCGTCACGCGGCGATGGTTCGCCTCGTGGGTCTGCTCGAGCGCTGGGCGATCGCCAACGGCGAGGACGTGACCGTCGTGTTCGAGCAGCCTCCTCGTCCGCCGATCTCCTCAACGGTGATCACGGTTGCGCATGCACCCCGTCCGCGCCGCGATTCGGCGGATGACGAGATCGTGCGCCTGCTTGGTGTGGAGCCTCAGCCCGGGACGGTTCGCGTGGTCACCTCTGACCAGTGGCTGGCCGATCGGGTGCACGCGACGGGTGCCACGGTGCAGGCGTCGGAGTCCTTCCGCATCGAGCTCGACGCCGACTGAATATTCAGCCGAACGTCGTTTTCGCGCCAACTTTGCCGTTTGAAGGCCGAAATTCCCGGTTTGAGGGCGGATACGTCCGGCAGCTGTGGTCAGTTGAGCTGGTTCAAGAAATCGGATGGCCCCGACGCGGGTGGTGCCGCGCCGGGGCCGTGCACGGAAAGGGCGGTTCTTCCCATGCGAAGTGAGCGTAGTGGTTGCGAGCTGAAGGATGACGAGATTGCCGAGCGGGCGATCGTGCTGCAGGTGCTGCGCGATGACCGTGACGATGAGCGCTGGGTGCGCGCGGAGCTTGAGGGCGAGATCTATGACATCGAGCCCTTGGCGATCAACGAAGCGCTGGAGCGCCTGCGTGAAGCGGGGGTGGTGCATCTATCGGGCGAGCTGGTATGGGCCTCACGGTGCGCCCGCCATCTGGATGCACTGGGGATGGTCTCGATATGAGGTCAGTCCCGCTTCGCGCCCTGGCGATGCTCTAGGCCATCGATGCCGGCGATCAGGATGTCGCTCACGAGCTCGGGCGCGAACAGTCCATGCTCAACGACCCCGGGTGTACCGGAAAGGCGGGCCGCGAGGATCGCGGGGTCTGCGATGGCACCGAAGTAGTCGGCGATCAGGTTGCCCTCAGGGCTGGGGGCAACCTCGCGCAGTCGCGCTGAGCCCAGTGCTCGCAGCGTGCTGTGCGCACCGAAGCGCAGGATCTCGACCGGCACTGGGCCACTCACGGCCGCGACGGTCTTCTCGGCGGAGGCAATCACGACGAAACGTCGCGCGGCGGCGGCGACGATCTTCTCGCGCGTGTGCGCGGCCCCACCGCCCTTTATCAGCCAACCTTGCTGGTCGATCTGATCGGCGCCGTCGATCGCGATGTCCAGCTCACCGAGCTCGTCCAAGGTGTTCAGCCGCAGGTCAAGGGCGCGCGCGGCGCGCTCGGTTGCTGGCGACGTTGCAACGCAGCGCAAGTCGCGCAGTCCGCGGGCAGCAAGCGCCGGCAGCAGATAGGCGACCGTCGATCCGGTTCCCAAACCGAGCCGAGCTCCGTCCTGCACCAACTCGGCGGCGGCCTCGGCGGCGGCGCGCTTCTGGCGCTCCGCCTGCTGCGGGTCAAATTCTTGAGTGTCTGAAAGCGAGCGGGCCGGTGCCATCAGGGAGCGACCTTATCGCGCGGCACCGCTTGGGGTCATGCAGCGCCGATTGCGTCACGCGGCGCCGCTCGGGGTCGTCAGCTTGCGGCCCAGCTCATGTCGAAAAGCTCCAGCCGACCGCCTCCCCCGCTCTTGGCGCGGTACATGGCAATGTCGGCCTCGCGCAGGAGATCCTCGGGGTCGCAGTCAAGGGCGTGGGATATCGAGATGCCGATGCTGGCGAGCATCGCCACTTCGGCAGAGCCTGTTGAGAAGGGCGTCTCCAGCGCGTAGAGGATGCGTTTGGCGACCGCAAGCGCTTCTCCCTCGCTCTCCAGATCCTCGGCGAGAACCACGAACTCATCGCCACCCAGGCGTGCAGCGGTGTCGCTGTCGCGAAGTGTCTGTGTGATCCGCTCCGCGACGGCTATCAGCAGCTGGTCGCCCGCGGCGTGCCCGAAGTTGTCGTTGATCGCCTTGAAGCGATCGAGGTCGATGAACAGCAGCGCAATCAGGCCCTGGCTGCGTCGCAGACGCCCGAGCGCTTGCCGCGCACGGTCCATCAGCAGCAGGCGGTTGGGCAGCTTGGTCAAAGGATCGCGCAGTGCTTGACGTTCCAGCCACATGCGATCGGTGACGTCTTTGGCCGCGGCGTACCAATGTTCTCCGTCACAGCGCGCGCTCCACAGCAGCCAACGCCAAGAGCCGTCACGATGGCGATAGCGGTTGGTGAAGTTGACGAAATGCGCCGAGCGGTGACGCCCGGCAAGCGTCAGGGCGATCGTCTGCTCCAGGTCGTCGGGGTGGATGAGCTCCTGCATCGGTCTTGCCATCAGCTCCTCGCGCGACCAGCCCAGCGCTTGTTCCCAGGCTGGGTTGAGCAGCGTGAAGCGACCGTCGAGCGTGATCGCCGCGAGCAGATCGTTGGTCATCTCAAACAGCCGTGCGATCTGGTCCCCCTCGCCGCGCGCGGCCGCGGTCGGCGAGGGTTGCCGCGACGCGGGCGAGGACCATCGCGCAAGGTCGAGGGCTGAGGCGGAGTGGTGGAGAGCGGGGTCGCTGTTCGAGGACATGCTTTAGAGGCAATCGGAACGCGCGTACTGCTGTCGAGACGCGTGTATTGCACTCATCAAGTCGGCCGCCACGGAGCCTAGCCGGGCGTTGCGATTAGGCAATGGACGAATGACCTATCGTCAAGGGCCGCTGCCGGCCCAGACTGTCAAGGGGCGCTGCCGCCCCAGAACTGTCAAGGGGCGCTGCCGCCCAGAGCTTCTAGGCGCCTGGGAGGGGCTCAGCGGCCGACGACGGCGATGCGGTCGCGGCATCCAACCCGCCTGCTCCCTGGGAGGTGCTTTTCAACGGAACGTCCTCGCCTCGCAGGAAGCGCCAAATGGACAGGCAGGCAAGGATGGTCATGATGATGGCGCTGCTGACGCACCACGGGCAGATGGCGTGGATGGAGAAGAGCTCGCGACCGGTCAGATAGATGGAGAAGCCCAAACCGCCCACGGTTAGGACCACTGCGATCAGCCTCGTCGTCTCGCTGGATGGCATCAGCAGCACGCCAAGGATCAGGATGTAGCCGATCAGGCCGATGAGCGCGACGGGAACGCCAGCGAGTAGCGAGTATTTTGAATGCTGGACGGTCTCGCAGCCGCCGTGCAGCGGGCAGATGGTGGTGCCGCCCGAGTAGTGGGCGATCGTGAGGTAGGTGGCCACGCCCAGGCCGAGCAGGGTCAGGCCGATCATCGTCCTGCTGAGCGCTCGTGTGCTCATGGCGATGCGGCTCTTACCCCTTGAGGAGCTTGTTGATCGCTGTTTCAAACACCGCGGGTTCGGTCAGTGATGTAGGGCTGTACAGCTGCGGTGTCGTGCCCGTTTTATAGAGCAGGAAGGAAGGGGTGCCGTTGAAGCCGGGGACGGGCAGATTGGCGTACTGCGAGCCGTAGACTCGAGCAAGCTGATTGTCGTTGTTGACCTTGCCTTCGACCGTCGGCGAGAAGCGTTCGGTGAGCGCCTTGTTGACGTTCAGGCCCTTGACGCCGCTGCCGATCTGGGTCAGGAACTGATCCGTGACGTACCCCGAGTTCTCCTCCTGCTGGTTGTTGTAGAAGAGATCTGCGTACTGCCAGAGGAGATTCTGCTGACCTGCGGCCATGGCCATCTTCGAAGCCTTGATCGAATCGGGGCCGATGATGTCGAAGTTATGAAATTCCATACGGAGCTTGCCTTCGCGCACGTACTTTCTGACGAGCGAGGGGAAGACACTGAGCGTGTACTGGCGGCAGAAGGGGCACTGCAGGTCGGCATACTCCTGGAGCGTCACGGGCGCGGTGGGGCTGCCCAGTTCGGCACCTTTCTGCGGGATCCCCGTGAACCTGGCCTGCACTTCGGCGGCGTGCGGTACGGACGAGCCGGTCTGGGTGGCCTTCAGCTTGTGGGCGCCTCCGCCGCTGGTGGCCACCACGATCACCGCGATGATCACGACGACCACGCCGACCACTCCTCCCAGCTGCATCAATCGGCGGCGCTGCGCGCTGGCCTTCTGGGATTCCTCGATCGCTTTGCGTTCGGCGCGTGCCTGCTCGCGGCGCTCCTTGCGAGTCAGGTCAGGATCGGTGCCAGGTGTTGAGCTCATGGGCCTACTTTTACAGCTTTCGGTTCAAGATTGCCTAAAACGATGCATCCCGGCAGCTTTGTCCCGGCGGTCGGTATGCGCGCAGGGCACATCATGGCCACACTATGGAGCTAGATCAAGCCCCCGTAGCTCAGCTGGATAGAGCGTCGGACTTCTAATCCGAGGGTCGCAGGTTCGAATCCTGCCGGGGGCATCACGGCGTCTCTGACCTCAAGGGGCCTCAAGAAGGGCTCTCAAGAGTAGTGCGCATCCAGCCCTCGCCAGTGCTCGATGTCATGCCCCGGGATGATCAGCGCGTCGGGCTGTTCGCGGTCATAGGCCTGGAGTGCGCTGAGGGTCTGCTCGAATGCCTCTGCGTCCTCTGAGCGCCAGGGTCGCTCGCCGTCTCTGAGGGTTGCCATGGTGTAGACGGCATCACCTGCGATCAGCGCCTCGCGCGAGCTCAGGCGCAGGATCACCGAGAGGTGTCCGCGGCTGTGCCCTGGTGTAAAAGCAAGCGTCACCGAGCCGTCGCCAAACACATCCAAGGTCTGTGCGAAAGCACCGCGGGGCTTAGAGGCGTTGGAGGAGTGAGCGGAAGCGGTGCTGAAGTCAAGCGTGCGATAGCTCAGTCGACGATCTAACTGGGCGGTGCTGTAGCCGCGCAAGACGCCGCCACGCCCGCGCGCGGACTGCCACTCGGGCTCTGAGACCAGCACCGTTGCGCCAGGAAAATCCGCCAGACCGCTGGCGTGGTCGAAGTGCAGATGCGTCATCACGATCACAGCAATATCCGTGGGATCGATCCCACGCGCTCTCAGCTGCGCGGCAACCGTCTGCTCGGGACGCATACGGACATCGCGTGCCATCACACGACCGATTGGACCAAGGTTGCGACTGCGCTCGGAACCTGAGCCGTCGGCTATCGAGCCGTGAAAGCCGGTATCGATCAGCAGCAATCCAGCACTTGGATGCTCGACGAGGAAAGCCACGATCGGAATGCTTATGTTCTGCTCAGCTGGCACGCCGATGCCAAGTGCCTTCAGTGTCGCCGTGGGTCCCTTGGCACGATGAAACCAGCCGATCGGACCTTTCATTTCAGCGCACAACAGAGGATGCAGGGTGACGCTGGCCCCTGCTTCGCCGCCAGGCAGGGGAAGCTCGGCTGGGGTGGCCTGGGATTAAGCTGTGAGCTGTCGCTCATCCCCGCAATATGGCAAGCTCGACGTGATGACGTCCGCTGGGCAAACTGAGGATCTGCGTGAGCGACTGCGTGAGCTTGTGGTCTTCGAGGGCGATCTCGCCCATTTTGATGTCTCGGACTCGCCGCCTCACCCCGCGGAACTCTTCTTGCAATGGCTGGAGGAGGCGATCGAGGCGAAGGTGCGTGAGCCACACGCGATGACGCTCTCGACGGTCGATTCCGAGGGCCGGCCGACCTCGCGGATGCTGATCCTGAAGGGGCTCGGCGACGGTCGCTGGGAGTTCGCCACCAGTCGGGGCAGCCGCAAGGGCAAGGAGCTGCAGAACAACAGCTGGGCAGCCATGGGCTTCTACTGGTCGGAGCTTGGCCGCCAGGTACGCGTCCGCGGGCGCGTGCTTGAGGCGGGGGGCGATCGCAGTGCGGATGATTTCTTGGCTCGCTCAAAGGGCGCGCGTGCCGAGGCACTTGCCGGCACCCAGAGCGAGGTGCTGAGCGACAGCAGCGATCTGGAGGAGGCGCTGCGCGAGGCAAGAGATCTGATCGAGCGCGACCCCGGTGTGGTGGACGAGCAGTGGACCGTCTACGGACTTGTGGCCGATGAGGTCGAGTTCTGGCAGGCCCACCCCGAGCGCCGCCACGTCAGGCTGCGCTACCTCTTGCGCGATGGCTCATGGGAGCGGGCACAGCTATGGCCATGAGCGACGCTTCCGGGCATCCCGGAGGGTCCGGGGTCTCCCCGGCCTTCCATATCGAGCTGCGTCAGTTTCCACACAACCTTTGCCACTTCAACCTGACCGAACATGAGCTGCGCACCACGATTGTGGAGCCGTGGGCGCGGGAGGAATGGATCGAGTTGGGGGAACGCAAGTGGAGTCCCCATCAGGCCAAGCTCACCGTGCTCGAAGGTCCACATCTGCCGATCGAGGAGCTTTCAATGGGTCGTGGCTGGCGCAGCGCCCAGCGCGAGAGCGAGGACGTCACCGTGCGCATGCTGGCGACCGCCAAGGAATGGGTGGACGGAGGCGCACAGGCCGCCGCTAATCGGCAGGGGGATGCACTGGGGGCTCAGAATGACGGGCTCCTGGCCGACTCGCTTGGCCTTGAGTTGCTCGCTCAACTCGGCTCCGCTCCCGCGCCGTTGCGGCGCGCCTGGGAGCTCGCGCTCGCGCGCCATCCCGAACGCGGCGTCAGCCAGTGTCTTGCCTTGGCTGAAGGCGCCATCCTGTCTTTGCTGGGGTCGGGCTTGATCGTGCTGCTGACGTTCTGCGGATGGGGCCGGAACGGCCCAGGGGCAGGTTGATGAAGGCGATGTTCATGCGCTGCTGCGCAGCGTTGACAGCTGGACCGGGCAGCAAGTCAGTGTGGCCCGCCGCTAGTCAGCACGGCCCGCCGCTAGACTCAAGTGCTCTCGCTTGGTGGGCGTAGCTCAGTTGGTAGAGCTCCGGGTTGTGGTCCCGGCGGTCGCGGGTTCAAGTCCCGTCGCTCACCCCTCAAAAAACCCTTATTCCACGGGCCTTTCTCGCCCACACGCCGATCCCAGCCGCTCCGCACAGACAGGGGTGGCAACGAAAGTGGCAACAGCCGATCTCCGCAGTCGCCCGTACATCCAGCCGGGTGCTCTGCTGCGGCGGGCCTATCTTCGTGCTGGGGTGGCGTCATGTCGTACGGTCGCAGAAGGGTGATCGGCGAGCCGATCGAGGATTCGATTCCCCTTGTCTGACCGCGAGTCAAGGTAGGCGAGAGTCGCGGCGACGCTCGCGGGAGCCTGTGTGCCTGGATCACCGATGCAGCGAGCAACGGCACGCTCGACGACATCTCCGCCGAGCGATTCGCCGAGGAGCCACGCGAGCGCCATCGCCGCCGCGCCGCGTACAAACGGATCGCGGTCCGCAGCCATATCGAGCAGAAGACCGACATCTTCGGGCTTGTGCCGCAGACGTGCTGCTTCGGCCGCCCATCGGCGGTGGTTTCGTCCACCAGCCACAAGATCGAACAGCAACTCAGCGGCTTGATCGGCCGCGACGGCGTCTATCGCAAGGGCCAAGCACGTAGCGGGCCCTCGAACATCACCCTCACGATCAAACGGAACACGCCAGTCGGCACATGTCTTGGAGGCGAGATCCGCGACGATCGGCTTCAACTCCGCGACCACCTCCTCCGGTA
Organism: uncultured Solirubrobacterales bacterium; assembly: GCA_963743165.1. Lineage (GTDB taxonomy): Bacteria > Actinomycetota > Thermoleophilia > Solirubrobacterales > Solirubrobacteraceae > Palsa-744. Next base: position 635,313 of record CAVUOP010000001.1, on the reverse strand, counting down.
TGCGCGCGCGTCGGCCGAGCATGACCTGGAGCGCTCCGCGCTTCGTTCGTGGCCACACCCATCGTCGGAGAGCATCTCCAGCAGCGGCGCCCACTGAGCGGCCGAGGGATGGGTTGCATTGAGTAGGGCGAGGTCGTGGCCTGGGTCGGCCCCTCCGAATGACCTGGCGCCGTTGTGCGCGTCTGCGATCTCCTTCTTGACCAGATCGGCGAGGCGTCCGATGATCTCTGTCGCGGCATCCACTGAGAGCTCGGACGCGTCGCCGAAGGCCGCCAGGGCATCGAACGAGCCCTCGCGCGTCTCATCCTGGAGACGTTTGCGGATCCCTGGGTCGAAGCGGGCTGCCACCTTCAGGAGTGCTCCACGGAGTCCGGATGGCTGTGTCTCGGCCGCTTGTGTCGCAGCGCTGGCGGCATCACTCGACCAGGCGTCGTCGGAGAGGGCCGCGACGACCCGCGCCCATGCGCCGGTGATCAACTGCTCTTCGGGCGGAAGTGATGGGAGTCGCGTGACGCGCTCGATAACCGCCTGCTGCTTCTGCGGCTCGATGGCCGGCAGTACCGCGGCGAGAGTCTCGAGTAGCCGGAGTTCGACGAGATACCAGGGCGTCGTGCGCGTGACGAACTCGGCGGGATCGTCGAGGGTCGCCAGTATCCACTCGAGTGTTCGCTCGGCGGTGGCGGCGTCGAGCAGGTCAGCACCATGTTGCAGCAGGCTTAAGCTGGTCGGTGCGGTCGTACGCGTTGCCTTGCCGAGATCTACCTCGGCAGCAGCGAGTGCGAGGGCCGAAGCGGGTCCGTCCAGACAGAGCCTGCGGACCGCGATCTCAAGACTCTTCTCGTCCCCGGAGAGATGAAGCGTCGTTAGTCCCTGGGCGGCTTCCGTGGCGTCTGCATGGCGATCGAGACGCAGCAAGGTGTCGCGGCCAAGCAGCGAGAGCATATGTCTGAACGCTCCGTGATCGGCCGCGTGGTTCGCGACGAGAGCAGCCGCGACGAGCTGGTTATTCACGACATCCGGCCCTGCGTAGAACTCGGTGGAGCGGCCCCCAGTCCTTGAATGCGCGGTCCGCAAGTGCGTTGAGCGCTCGTGAAGCGGTCTGTGTAAGCCACCAGCTAGCTGCGGTATCGCGGCCAGTAATCGTCCCTGCTAGGTCATGCTCTTCGATCGCCGCAGTGTTGAACAGGAGCACCGCAGCGGTGCCAGCAAGCGCCGAAGCGGTCACATCATCGGGAGCACTCGTCCTCACAGCCTGCACAGCGGCGGCCTCGATCCGCGCCTCCTCGATACGCCCGACCTCCACGCATGCGCGCGCATGCTGAGCCTGCAGCCAGGCGTGGTCGACGGGTCGCGCGTCATCACGATCGACCGCCGCCTTCAGCACGTCGATCGCCTCGTCTGGCCGGGCAAGCTCAACCAGCGCGCACGCTGCGCTCACAGCGGCCGCCGCGCACTCCTCCGGACCTGGGGCATCCTCGATGACGGCGAGAAGCCCGTCGAGATCCTTGCTCTCGATCCAGCGACCGAGTGCTGCCGCATAGCGCCACAGCCAGTCGGGCGAGTCCGCCGCCTCGCTCAGCGTCGGCACGCTCTCGTGCCGTTCAGCGAACGCACACAGGTCTGTGAAGCGAACCTGTGCCAATAGAGCGACCGCCTGGTAGGCGGTGATCGGCTCGCCTCGCCCAGCGTTTGGGTGGGGAGCGACGAGTCGCGGCACCAGTAGCGCATGGCGCAGCTGATCCCGCGGCGCTAGCTCGCCAACTCCAGCCCACGCCGTGCCCTCCCATCCACCCGTTGAGCGCTGAGTCGCCGCGACAGCGAGTAGCTCGTCGCGATGCGCCTCATCGACAGTATTCGCCTTCGGAACCAGGATCTTGGCGCCCGCGCCCGTCGAAACGATGGCCTCGGCTGTAACGTGCTGCCAGTACGACACCCGACTCTCAAGGTCGTGCAGGATTATCAGGTGGGGCAGGCCATGCTGAGCCCAGTCATCGACGTGCGAGCGATCGGTGTCCCGATACCACCAGCCAACCACCTCGCCCGCGTCATCCTTCTCAGGCCAACAACTCGGGAGGGCGGGCGGCCAGGGCGCCAAGGTGGATCATGAACAGCAAGCAGAACAGGGGAGACGGGGTAACAGACCAAGCCAAGGGGGACCAAGGCCAGGCGGCAGAAGCCCGAGCAGCTCCGCCGGCCAGCGGCAGGAGCGGCAAGTCACCGGATCGGGTCGGCGCGCTCCAGGAGCAGGCGGGAGCCGAGAGGGGAGCGCGGGGGAAGTCACCGGATGGGGATGGCGGTCTCCAGGGTCAGGGGGGTCGGCGAGGCTAGCGGGCAGAGCCGGGTCACCGGGTGGGTGTGGCGACCGGGGCTGGCGTGTGGTCCGGCCGGTCCTTAACGGCGAGGTACATCCCGCCGTGACCGGCGCGCTGCGCGCGCCTTCCATGTTGGAGAACCAGCAGCGTCGACCCGGGGATGCAGCGTGATCGCGCCAGCAACTTGTTTGCGCGGCCTCCGTCCGACCCGGCTTACCTTGAAGGCCCCAGGTTGACCCTGTGATCGGAGGTCAAACGACGAGAGTCCTATCACATTCAGTGAGCCTGTAAAGGAATTGAGGACCCCCTTCGGGGTACAGCAGTCACATTATCAATTCCTTGACAGCCACCCTGAACGTGATGAAGAGAAAGGAGAAGCAGTTGCAAGCAACTACAAAGGAGTGAATCATGATGCTTGAGTATGAACAGTGGGAGGGGCAGGGTATATATGAAGAAGGGATCAACGAGGGTGCCTGCGAAATGCTGGAGTTGGTCAGCCGGGCTGAGGCGGAACGCGACCACTGGAAGGAGATGTACTGCGAGCTCGTGACAGCGCAGGCTGTGAAGGCATGGCAAGCACGCGAGGCGCGCGAGCGCAAGGAGAACGAAGAAGCCCACGCGGAGATCGACCGCGAGTTGAAGCGCAAGCTGCGGCTGATCGACGAGCGCGAACGGCGTGGCGCGTAACAGCAGGGGAGCGCCTGTGGGCCAAGCCGGGGGTCCGCGGGCGCCCTACTCGCATCGCAACTCGTCTGTCTGTGGTTGGCGTCCTCTGTCGGGTCATCCCGGACAGCTCGCCGCGGCCGCGCGCCGTGGGTGCGCGGGTCATCGCGCGCTTCCACATCAAGCTCTGACGGAGCCGGCGGGACCCCCTGTGAGTCGATCGGCTTGCGTGCCCGTACCTCAGCCTGGCATCCCCCTCGATACACGGTCCGTTTGTGGGTCGTGGCGAATCGACAAGGAGAAGATCGCTGATGAACGCGAACAACACGGTCGTCCTGACAGGCCGTTTGACGAGGGACCCGCAGCTGCGAAGCGTCAAGGACGACAAGACCCTCGCGACCCTGAGCCTGGCTGTCCGCCGGCCTGGCAAGGACGAGGAGGGGAACCCCCATGTCGACTACATCGAAGTGACGGCGTGGGAGCGCCTGGCGGAGACCTGCCATCGCTACCTCGCCAAAGGACGGCTGATCACCGTCCTCGGCCGCGTGGTCCCGGAGCGCTGGGAGACAGCACAAGGCGGCAAGCGGCGCAGCCTCGCGGTGCACGCCAGCGACATCCAGTTCCTGGACAGCCCCCGCACGGCCGGCCAGGCGGAGGGGGAGCCGGGGGAGACGGAGCGCCTCGCGGCGTAGAAGCAAGGCTGCGGGCTCGCCGATGCCGCCGGCGAGCCCGCACCATGCGGCGGAGATTCGCTCGGCGTCTCATATGGCCTTGGGCGGCGAAGTTCCAGTGGCGGTGAGCCGCTACGCGGCGTGACCGGCTCTTCGGCTCATTCCCAGCTCGCATGCTCTCGCGAAGGGCAGCTTCCGGCTTCTCTGATTGAGCATCTCGTCCCAGCAGTCAACGCTCGCCGAGCACCCGAGCCCCCCCCGTTCGACTTCCTCGATCGCGTCGGCAAGCTTGGGCGAGGCTGGCGGCGCGTCCCCTTCGCTGGGCAGTGTGTGCCCGGCCGCAAGCGTCACGGGGCAAGTCGAATAGAAAGTATTTGCCCGCAATTTGCACGACAAGCCGTTGTGCAGCATATTGACATTCGTCCTATCTGCCGTCTAGCGTGGCGTTTCTATCTATGTGCGGGACCACTAGGGGGGGGGTCGATGTCTTGAGTGGCGAGCTGCGGTTATGGGCGAGGTTTCGGCCGTTAGCTGGCTGGGGTCTCGTGGCCTTGTTGGCGATGGTCGCGTATCTCGTGTTCGATGCTGGCTCTGCGCCTGCTGAACCGACATGCACGGATACGTGGACCGGCGGCGGTGGCAGCGAATCGTGGACGACGGCGGGCAACTGGTCGGCCGGGGTGCCTGGCTCGACGGACGTGGCGTGTATCGGCTCTGGCGTGACGGTGCGGGTCACGACCGGCTCGAATAGCGTGGCTTCGGTTCAGGACGAAGGTACGCTGGTGGTCTCGGGTGGCACGCTTTCGCTCGCTGAGGAATCGGGCGTCTCCCCGGTGGATTCGCTCTCGTTGACCGGTGGTACGTTAAGCGTGTCGGGTGAGCTTGATGTGGCTTCCTCGCTGGTGTCGAGCGGGAACGCGACGGTGAGCGGCGCGGGGCGCCTGGTGGTGGCCTCCGGTGCGTCTGGTTCGCTCGGCGCCGGGGGTTGCTCGCTGTTGACGTTGAGCGGTGTGACGCTGCGCAACGAAGGGACGGTGACGTTGGGCGCGAGTGGTGGTGTGAGTGGCCAGCTGGATATGGCGGAAAGCTCAAAGCTCGAAAACACGGGTACGTTCTACGCTGATTCTTACCCGGCGGGGTGTGTCCCGGGGAGCAACAGCGCGTCGATCCAGAGCAATGGTGGCTCACCGTCGGTGAGCAACACGGGCACGTTCAGCGCGGATGCTGGTGGTGTGTACGCCGCTTTGGTCTCGGTCCCGTTCGATAACGAAGGCACCGTTCACGTGGCGTCTGGGGTGCTAAACCCGACTGGTGGTGGCTCTTCCACGGAAGGCACGTGGACGACGGCGAGCGGCACCGAAGTCGGCTTCACGACCGGCTCGTTCTCATTGACACATGACGATGCGTCAGGCGCGAAGCTCGTGCTGAGCGGCGGCACGCTGAGCATCGCGACTGGGACCACCACCGTCGGCTCGCTCTCGTTGACTGGTGGCACGCTGAGCGTGTCGGGCGAGCTTGACGTGTCAGGTTCGCTGGCGTCCAGCGGAAACGCGACGGTTAGTGGGGCGGGAAGTCTGGTGGTGCAGTCGGGTGCGACGGGTGCGCTGGGCGCGGCAGGTTGTTCGCTGTTGACGTTGAGCGGTGCGACACTGCTCAACAAAGGCACGGTGACGTTGGGAGCGAGCGGTGGCGTGAGTGGCCAGCTGGATATGGCGGAAGGCTCAAAGCTTGAAAACGCGGGTACGTTCAACGTGGATTCCTACCCGGCGGGGTGTGTCCCGGGGAGCAATAACGCGTCGATCCAGGAGAACAGCGGCTCTCCATCGGTGAGCAATGCGGGTACTTTCAATGTGGGGCCGGGGAGCGGCCATACGGCGGGGGTCTCGGTCCCGTTCAGTAACACCGGGACCGTCCACGTCGCGTCCGGGGTGCTCAACCCGACCGGTGGTGGGTCTTCTACGGAAGGGACGTGGACGACGGCGAGTGGCGCTGAAGTTGGTTTCACGAGTGGCTCGTTCTCGTTGACCGGTGACGATGCGTCGGGCGCGAAGGTCGCGTTGAGCGGGGGCACGTTGAGCATCGCGACGGGCACGACCGCTGTTGACTCGTTCTCGTTGACCGGGGGCACCCTGAGTGTGTCGGGTCAACTGGATGTGGCGTCATCGTTCGTGTCGAGCGGAAATACGACTGTGAGCGGCTCCGGGAGTCTCGTTGTGGGGCCGGCCGCGACAGGCTCGATCGGCGCCGGGGGCTGTTCGCTGTTGACGTTGAGCGCCGCGACGTTGCTCAACGAAGGCACCGTGACGTTGGGCGCGAGTGGTGGTGTGAGTGGCCAGCTCGACATGGTGGAAGGCGCGAAGCTCGAAAACGCGGGGACCTTCAACGCTGATTCCTACCCGGCGGGTTGTGTCCCGGGGAGCAACAGCGCGGCGATCCAGAACAACGGCGGCTCCCCGTCGGTGGGCAACACTGGGGTTTTCAATGCGGGTGCGGGGAGCGGGCATACCGCGTCGGTCTCGGTGCCGTTCAACAATGGCGGTGTCGTAAGCGCGCAAAGCGGAACCCTGCAATTTTCCGGGGGCGGCGTGCCAGAACACGTCGCGGTTGGCAGTTGGGGCAAGGAAAGCGGCGCGTCGCTGGTGCTCAGCGCCGGGACGTTCCTGATCGGTGAAGAAGTCGATCTCTCGCAGGTCGAAATCTCGGGCGCCACGGTAGAACGGATGGCCACCGAAGGCGCACCGAACGGGTCGCTGTCCTCGTTGCCCTACGCCTCGGGGACCGTCGAAGCATCGGGGACGGGCCACAGCATCGGCTCGGGCTTCGCGAGCGCGTTGATCGAAGTGACGCCTTCGGGAGTCGGCGAATGGGCTTCGCTGTGCGGTCCGCTGACGCCGGGTCTCGGTGGTGAATTTGGTTGTGCGTGGAACACGCTGTCGGGGTCCTACCCCGACGGGCACTACCGGCTCCGCGCGCGGCTCAGCGACGCCGCGAGCCCGCCCGCGAGCGGGCCGACGGCCGCGATCACAATACTCGTGGACAACACGGCTCCGTCCGGGTCCCTTACGCCCCCGACCTACATCGGCGGGTCGGCCACGGTCACGGGCACCGCGGATGACACGGGGTCGGGTGTCGGCACCTGGCAGCTGCAGATCACCCCCGCCGGCACCGCGGAATGGGGCAACGCTTGCGCGGCGCAGAGCACGCCGAGCAGCACCGACCACTACACCTGCACGCCGAACACCAGCGGGCTGACCGACGGTTCCTACGAACTGCGGGCCGTGGTCACCGATAAGGCGGGCAACACCTACACCACGAGCGCGGGCGAAACGACGCTCGACGGCACGGCACCGTCGGGGTCGCTGAGCACCGTCAGCGAAAGCGGATACGTCAAGGGCACGCTGAGCCTGGAAGGCAGCGCGAGCGACAGCGGGTCCGGCGTGGCGACATGGACAGCGCAGATCGCCCCGGCGGGATCAAGCTCGTGGACGAACGCGTGCTCGCCGCAGGGCACCCCGATCTCCGGATCGACATATGGGTGCAGCGTGAACACCAGCGGACACACCGATGGCGCCTACCAGCTGCGGGCACTCATCACAGACAGCGCGGGTAACACCCATGCCACCACGGCGCAGGAAGTCACGTTCGATAACACTCCGCCGTCGGGGAGCCTTGACGCGTTGGGCTACTACTCGACGGGTGTGATCGAAGTGAAGGGCAGCGCGACGGACGCAGGATCGGGTCTCGCGAGCTGGCAGCTTGAAATCAAGCCGACGAGCGGCGGCTCGTGGGAAAGCGCGTGTCTGACGCAGAGCGTGCCGTTGGAAGGCAGCGTGTATGGCTGCTCGGTTGACACGACGCTGCTCGCCGATGGGTCCTACCACCTGCGCGCGACGCTGACCGACAACACCGGGAACACGTCCGTCACGTCTCTGATCTCCACACACGTCAACAACCTGGGCGAAGGCGAAGGCCCCCCAGAATGCACGGACACGTGGACGGGCGGGGCGAGCACCGAAGCATGGGCGACTGCTGGCAACTGGTCCACGGGAGTGCCGGGTTCGAGTGACATTGCGTGCATCGGCTCGGGCATGACCGTCCGAGTGACCACGGGCGCGCAGAGCGTCGCCTCGCTACAGGCCGAAGGAACCCTCGTGATCTCCGGCGGGTCGCTCGCCATCGCTGAAGAATCAGAAGTCTCAGCCCTGGACTCGTTGTCATTGGCCGGCGGGACGCTGAGCCTCGCCGGGGATCTGCATGTGACCTCATCGCTTGAGTCGAGTGAAAGCTCGACGGTCAATGGGGCGGGGCGTCTGGTGGTGCAGCCGGGTGCGACGGGATCGCTCGGCGCCGGCGGCTGCTCGCTGTTGACCTTGAGCGGCGCGACCCTGCTCAACGAAGGCACGATCACACTGGGTGCGAGTGGCGGGGTGACCGGCCAGCTCGACATGCTGGAAGGCGCGCACCTTGAAAACACGGGTACGTTCAACGCCGATTCCTACTCCTCGGGTTGTGTGCCGGGCAGCAACATCGCCGCGATCCAAAGCAACGGCGGCTCGCCATCAGTCACGAACACAGGCACCTTCAACACCGGACCCGGTAGCGGACACACCGTGATGATCTCCGCCGCATTCGCCAACGAAGGCACCGTTCACGTCGTCAGCGGCACCTTCAACCCGACCGGTGGTGGTTCTTCCACGGGAGGCACATGGACGACCGCGAGCAGCACCACCGTCAGCTTCACAACTGGCACGTACTCGCTGACTCACGACGACGCGTCCGGTGCGAAGCTGGCGCTCGGCGGTGGGACGCTGAGCATCGCGAGCGGAACCACCACCGTCGAATCGCTGTCGCTGAGCGGTGGGACGTTGAGTCTTACGGGGGAGCTGGATGTGACCTCCTCGCTGGTGTCGAGTGAAAGCTCGACGGTGAGTGGCGCGGGCCGGCTGGTCGTGCAGTCGGGTGCGACGGGCTCGCTCGGCGCCGCCGGCTGCTCGCTGTTGACGTTGAACGGGGCGACCCTGCTCAACGAAGGCACGATCACACTGGGTGTCAGTGGCGGGGTGGCCGGCCAGCTCGACATGCTGGAAGGCGCGCACCTTGAAAACGCGGGTACGTTCAACGCCGATTCCTACTCCTCGGGGTGTGTGCCGGGCAGCAACAGTGCGGCGATCCAAAGCAACAGTGGCTCACCGTCGTTCGTCAACACCGGCACCCTGAACGCTGGTGCCGGGAGCGGGCATACAGTGCTCGTCTCGGTCCCGTTCAGCAACACCGGAACGGTCCACGTCGCCAGTGGAGGGCTCAACCCCATCGGCGGCGGTTCTTCCACCGAAGGCACGTGGACGACCGCGAGCGCCACCACGATCAGCTTCACGACCGGCACCTACTCGCTTACCAACGACGACGCGTCCGGGGCCGACTTCGCGCTGAGCGGCGGCACGCTGAGCATCGCGACCGGCACGACAAGCGTCGATACGTTGTCACTGTCCGGTGGGACGTTGAGTCTTACCGGGGATCTGGATGTGACCTCCTCGCTGGCAACCAGCGAAAGCATGACGGTGAGTGGCGCGGGGCGGCTGGTGGTGCAACCGGGTGCGACGGGAACGCTGGGCGCATCGGGCTGCTCGCTGCTGACATTGAACGGCGCGACGCTGCGCAACGAAGGCACCGTGACACTCGGCGCGAGCGGCGGGGCGAGCGGTCAGCTCGACATGCTCGAAGGCGCGCACCTCGAAAACACGGGAACGTTCAACCTCGACTCCTACCCCTCGGGCTGCGTGCCAGGAAGCAACAGCGCGTCGATCCAGAACAACGGCGGCTCACCCACAGCGAGCAACACCGGAACATTCAACGCGAACGTCGGCAGCGAACACACCGCCACGGTCTCCGTGCCCTTCAACAACGACGGAACCGTCACCGCACAAAGCGGAACCCTGCAATTCAGCGGGGGAGGCATCCCCGCCACGGTCGCAACTGGCGCATGGGCCGCTGATGAAGGCGCCGCGATCGTCCTGAGCTCGGGGACGTTCCTGATCGGCTCAAGCGTCGACCTCTCCCAGGTCGAAGTCACTGGCGCGACCGTAACCAGGGAAGAAGGCAGCGGCCCGCCGAGCGGCTCGCTGACCCCGCGCTCCTACGCCGCCGGGACCGCCACGGTAGCGGGCAGCGGGGAAAGCGTCGGCTCAGGGTTCGCGGCCGCAACGATCGAAGTCACCCCGGCCAGCACAAGCGAATGGCACTCACTGTGCGGACCGCTCACCCCCGCATCCGGCGCGTTCAGCTGCTCCTGGACCACAACCGGCGGCTCATACCCCGACGGCAGCTACCACCTGCGAGCACAACTCAGCGACAGCTCCAGCCCGGCGAACACCGCGCCGACAGCAACGATCACCGTGCTCGTGGACAACACCGCACCCACAGGAACCCAGGAAGCCCCCTCCAGCGCACTGTCAGGGTCAAGCCTCATCACCGGCACCGCCGGCGACAGCGGCTCGGGCATCGCGGCATGGCAGTTGCAGATCACACCCGCCGGAACGTCTGAATGGGCAAACGCCTGCCCCTCCCAGAACACCCCGATCACCACAGGCGTCTACGGCTGCTCAATAGAAACCACCGAACACGAAGACGGCGCCTACCAGCTGCGCGCCATCATCACCGACAACGCCGGGAACACCCACACCACCACCCCCGTCGAAGCAGAAATCCACAACGCCGAAAGCCCAACAGCACCATCCAACACCGCCGCTCCCACGATCTCCGGAGAAGCAAGAACGGGCCAGACACTCAGCGCGGCGCACGGCACATGGTCCGGCACCCCGACCATCAGCTACGCATACCAGTGGCAGCGCTGCAACGAAGCGGGCGGCGAATGCGCCGATATCAGCGGCCAGACGAGCAGCACCTACACCCTCGGGGAAGCCGATGTCGGAGCGACAGTGCGAGTCGTGGTGAACGCGTCGAACTCCGCAGGGTCAGCAAGCGCCAACTCCACCGTGAGCGGAATGGTTGTCGAAGGGCTTGTAAACACCACAGCGCCGAGCATCTCCGGGAGCGCCCAGGACGGGCAGACACTGACGGCGAATGCGGGCACCTGGACAGGCTCAGGCACGATCACCTACGCCTACCAGTGGGAAAGCTGCTCTTCGGGCGGCGAGGAATGTGCCCCGATCCCCGAAGCTACCGCGCAGACCTACACGCTTGAATCGGTCGATTTGGGTACGACGCTGCGTGTGCTTGTCACGGCGACGAACTCGACCGAATCGCAGAATGCGCCTTCTGTGGTGACGGGGCTAGTGGAACCTGGGGCACCCACGGAGCTCGATGCTCCCTGGATCTCTGGGACCCCGAGCGCTGGCCAGACGCTCTATGTCTACCCCGGGATCTGGGGTGGCACAGAAGTGCACACGGCCGTTCAATGGCGGCGCTGCAACAGTTTCGGTGTGAGCTGCGTTGACATCACAGGCGCCACCGAACCCGAATATCAGCTGACTGAAAGCGACATCGGGCATACAGTGCGCGCGGAAGTGCAGGCCAGCAACGAACTGGGATCGATGTCTGACGCGTCGCCCGCAAGCCCGGTGGTCGGCGCGGCGCTTACGCTCGTGGACAGCTCGCCGCCGACCGTCACCGGGACGCCGCAGAGCGCCAACACGTTGACCGCTCACACCGGGAGCTGGTCCGGCGAAGGGACGATCAGCTACGCATACCAGTGGCAGGCATGCGACAAGTTCGGCACCGATTGCCAGGACATCACGGGAGCAACAAGCTCGACATACACGCTGAGCAGCGAAAACGTCGACACGACTGTCGGGATCATCATCACGGCAAGCGACACCAATGGGTCCCTCTCGGTGGCCTCGGCCGCGACCCAACCCATCGCGTCCGCGACGGCGCCTGTCGTTGCCGCGGCGCCGAGTATCACGGGCACCGACCAAGAGGGGCAGACGCTGACGGCATCCACCGGAGAATGGTCGGGAGAAGGGACTATCACCTACACCTACCAGTGGGAGCGCTGCGCCGAGGAAGGCCAGGACTGTGCTGACATAGCCGGGGCGATCACCAGCACATATCTGCTCACAATGGGAGATGTCGGCTCGACCGTCCGGGTGGTTGTGAGCGCCACCGACGGCGGGGGGTCCACCGTGGGCGTCTCAGCGCCTAGCGAACCGATCCTCACGGCGACCCTACTCAACACGGCAGTGCCGGCCATCTCGGGTGTCGCTCAGAGCGGTGAGACGCTGACGGCTGAACCGGGCCTGTGGGAAGCCTCGTCGACGATCGAATACGCCTACCAGTGGCTGCGCTGCGACACCACCACGCAGAGTTGCACGGCGATCCCAGGTGCCACGGAATCGACCTACGCAGCCGGTGAAGAAGACGTCGGTCACGCGATCGAGGTCGCGGTGACGGCGAAGGGGACGTGGGGCGAAGCGACGGTCCCCTCAGATCCCACGAGCGTAGTGCTGCCGCCACCGACCGCCCCTGAAAACACGTCTGAGCCGACCGTCGCGCGGTATGCGAACGAGGGCGAAACGCTGACCGTTGGGAACGGAACGTGGACGGGCACCGAACCGATCACCTACACCTACCAATGGCAGCGCTGCTACTTCGAATGCACCGAAATCAGCGGTGCGACCTCAGCCACCTACACCGTTGGGGAAGCCGATGTCGGCAACTACCTGATCGTGGCGGTGACAGCCACTAACGCTGCTGGGGAAAGCACCGTGCCCGTTGGCACCGAAGTCATCGGCAATACCGAAGCGCCCGCGGTGAGGGTCGCTCCAGCCATCCTCGGTGAAGCCAAGGATCTGCAGCCGCTCTACTTTGAAAACGGCGAATGGTCGGGTAGCCAGCCGATTACACAAGTCTACCAGTGGGACCGCTGCAACGAAACGGGCGGCGAATGCACGGCCATCAGCGGCGCGGTGGAACAGCCCTATCAGGCGGCGAGCGCGGATATCGGACACACCCTGCGCGCCACCGACACGGCAACCAACGTTCACGGCACCGCCACCTACACCTCCGAACCGACGGCGGTGGTTGTCGCTAACCCCGCGCACGGTGCGGCACCCACGATTACGGGCGATGACTATCTCGGCGAAACGCTGACCGCGAACGTCCATGAAGTCACCGGGACAAGCCCAGTCGAAACGTCCTACCAGTGGAAGCGGTGCAACACCTCTGGTGAAAGCTGCACCGAAATCAGCGGCGCGAGCGAACCTACCTACACCCTCGTGGCAGCAGACACCGGGTCGACGATCAAGGTCACCACGACCTACACCAACGCCTACGGCGTCAACAGCGAGACGTCTGCGGCAACCGCGACGATTCAGGACACCGCTCCCGGATACGCCTCGGGTCTGCACCTCACGAGCTCAACCCAAGATTTCACGGTGCCCGGCGTCATTCTGACCGCGCACGCCGGCACCTGGCACGGCAGCGCTCCGGTCGAATACTCCTACCAGTGGCAGCACTGCAACAGCAGCGGCGGCAGTTGCGCCAACATCAGCGGCGCGACCTCTTCGACCTACACCGTCACTGAAAGTGACGAGGAAACGTATCTCGGGATCGTGGTCACAGCGACGAATGCCCAAGGGTCGGCGAGCGAACACCTCGGCGGATTTCAGGTTTATGTGCCGCAAGGCCCCCTTCTGCCGACCAACCCGGAAATCACGGGCACCGCGCGTGACGGCGAAACGCTGACCGCGGAATCCCATGTGATTTGGAACCCGACGAGCATCACCTACCAGTGGCAGCACTGCATCCTCGGCTTGGGGATCGGCTGCACGAACATCTCCGGTGCGACCAGCCAGACCTACACACTCGGCATCGATGACGACGGCTGGCGCATCCGGGTCATCGTGACCGCCTCCAACACGCATGGCAGCGACTCCTCAGAATCCTCGTGGACCCCGGCAGTGCAGGCCCTCCCGCCGGTCAACACGAGCCCGCCGTCGATCTCCGGCGAAACGATCGTCGGAGGCCCCCTCGAAGCCGAAGCGGGAACGTGGACCGGCACCACCAGCAGCCTCTTCGGCGGCTCCCCCGGCTACGAATACCAATGGCAGCTCTGCGACGCAGAAGGCCACGAATGTCACAGCATCACCGGCGCGACATCAGGGAGATACACGCCGCCCGCGGAAGACCTCGGCCAGACGATCCGACTCGTCGCGAAGGCGCTCAGCCCACAGTCGTGGACCCCGGGCACCAGGGCAAGCGCAACTGCCACCTCTGAAGTGACCGCGGCTCTCGGGGCAGCGACAGCCGCCACCAACACGGCAGCACCCGCGCTATCCGGCACCGCCCAAGACGGCCAAGAACTATCGGTCACCAACGGCACATGGACCGGCAGCCCCACGATCGAATACAGCTACCACTGGCGACGCTGCAACACCGCCGGGGAAAGCTGCACAGACATCGAAGGCGCCAACCAGGCGACCTACTCAATCCGCAGCGCAGATATCGCGCACACCGTCCGCGCGGTCGTAACCGCGAGCAACGGCGCTGGCGCGGTGTCAGCGACGACCAGCGCCAGCGAAACCGTCGCCAGCCCTGTAGCACCAACTCTCGTGACCGAACCCACCTTTGGGTTCTTCGCCGAACAGCGCATCGGCATTGAGGATTTCGTGACCGACGGCACCTGGACCGGCGATCCCACCATCACCTACCAGTGGCAGCGCTGCGACACCAGCGGAACCGGAGCACCGGTCTGCACCGACATCACGGGCGCCACCCAGCACTCCTACATCCCGCAGCCAGCCGACATCGGATATGCGCTAAACCGAGTTGAAACGGCAACCAACGAAACTGGGAGCGAAACGGCAGAAACTGGGCCCGAACACCAGCTCGTCCAGCCTCAAAACATCGCCGCGGACAACCAGAACGGCGCCAGCGGTGGCACCTACACCGGAGCGCTCGTCCCCGGTCACACGATCACCGCAGACAGCCTCGTTCACTCCACCCCCGAACTACCAGTGACTACCACCTACACGTTCAACCTCATGGACAGCGCCCACACCCAGCTAGGGGAAATCAACAGCAGCAGCCCCAACCTCACCATCACGAGCTGGGACCTCGGCTACCAAATCAAGATCACGATGACCTCCACCGTCTGGCGCGCAGACGAAGCGATCGCAGTCGGCACGGACACCGTAGCGACCTACACCGGACATGTCGAAGTCGCACCGACTAACGACACCCTACCGTCGATTACCGGCGAAGCAGTACAGGGCGCCCCACTGGCCGCAGATCACGGTGAATGGCACGGCGGTGGCGGCACCCTCGACTACGCATACCAGTGGCGGCGCTGTAACAGCAGCGGCGCAAGCTGCACCGACATCACAGGCGCCACCGCATCGACCTACACGAACACCGCCAGCGACGTCGGCCACACCCTCCGCGTCACCGTGACCGCCGAAAACCAAGGCGCCAGCGGCACAGCGACTTCCGCGCACACCGAAACAGTCACAGCCGCAAGCGCCCTGACCAGCACGAGCGCGCCGACGATCAGCGGCGAAGCCACGGACCTGCAGACCCTCACGGCGAGCACCGGGGAATGGAGTGGCAGCACACCGACCAGCTACGCCTACCAGTGGGAATCCTGCGACTCCGAAGGCGGGGAATGTTCCGAAGTCCCCGCCGCCACCAACACCACCTACACGGTCGAGGGCGGCGACGTCGGCGGGACCGTACGGGTCACCGTCACCGCGAGCAACGGCGCCGGAACGACCTCGGCGGCGTCGGCCGCGACGAGCGTGATCGCCGGCGCACCGGCTCCCGCGAATCTCACACGCCCAAGCATCACGCTGCTCGGCCCGCCCCAGCCCGGGGCGAGCGCGACGACTGACAGCGGCAGCTGGCAGAACATCAGCAGCGAACCCGCCCTGCGCACCCTGAGCTACCAGTGGGAACGCTGCAACACCGAAGGCGGCGAATGCCAGGCGATCGAAGAAGCCACCAACCAGACCTACACCGTGGCCGAAGCAGACAGCAGCAAGCGCCTACGCGTCACGGTAACCGCACAGAATGAGACCGGACGAACGTCCAGTACCTCCCCCCTGGGCGCCGAGATCGGCGAAACTGCCGCGATGGGCAGCGAAAAGATGCTTTACACCACGGGCTCAGCGCTCTACACGGCCAGCCCAGAAGGCAGCGAAGCGCACGAGCTCACTAGCTGCCCCACCGCCGACTCCGAAGCCGGCGAAGCGGGTTGTATGTTCGGCCATCCAAGTATCTCCCCGACCGGTGAGATGATCGCCGCCGCGACCAACGTCCACGGATGGTGCGGCGACAGCCAGCTGTGCCCCAACGAAGACACCAAGGCCGAAGACCGCATCATGCTCATGAACTACGACGGCAGCGAACCGCGCATCCTGCCCGGCAACGGCAGCCAGCCGACATGGTCACCGGACGGCACCAGTATCACCTATACCCGCACCGTAGAAGACCCCGAAGGCGAAGGCACCATCACCCGCCTATACCGAGTCAAGGCCGACGGCTCAAACGCCACCAGCCCAGTCCCCGTAGAAACCGGAACCGCGATCAGCGAGTCTCCTGCCTACTCCCCCGACGGCGGACAGCTCGCCTACGCCGGCAGGGAATCACCCAGCGAACAGTGGGGCCTCTATACCGCCAACGCCGACGGCCACGAAGCCACCCGCATGCACATCGAAGGCGTCGGCAACATCGACGACCCCCAATACACACTCGACGGCAGCAAGATCATTTTCCTCGCGACCGAACCAGCCCCACCACCCCACACCTACCCCAGCCCCGGGCCAAACGTCACCCGCAGCATCTACAGCATCAACCCCGACGGCACCGGCCTGCACCGAATCACCGAAGACGAAGAAGACAACAGCTCTCCCGCCCCCGCAAACGAAAACGAGATCATCGTCACCAGGTCATCCATCGAAATCCTCGACTTCTCAGGCGGCGGCATAGCCATCGTCAAGAAGCCCGGCCGTATCGAAACCATCCCCATCGAAGGCGGCACCCCCACACCCCACCCAGAACTACCCACCGAAAACGGGATCAAAGACGTCACAGTAGGCGTACTCGGACCCCGGGCTCATGCAGCATTTACACAGGTTTGCCCGAAAGCCAAGAAAGTTTGCGGTATATGGACAAGAAAAAATACGGAAGCTGCATATCAATATGCGAAGGAATGGGCTGAACGGCCTAACCCTCAATTCCATCAGGAAGAAAATGATTGCGCCGATTACGTTAGCCAGCTTCTTCATGCAGGGGGCATGCAAATGCTGCGAGCCTACGAATATGGAACAGACTCATGGTGGGCACAGCTTGTACCGGTGCAGTATCCGCATTATATACCTAACCATTCCGAATCATGGGTACTGGTTGAAAAGCTGTACCATCAGCTAAGAAATACAGGTGTTGCCCGCCCGCTAAGGGCAACAGAGACCCCCCACGCTGGTGACATCGTCTTCTTTCACTGGGGTCCTGAGAAAAAGATCCTCAATCACGTCGGAATGATCGTTGCGGGAAATAATCACAACCCATCCACTGAGATATTCACATCCCACACAGCTAACCGACGATGGTCAATGGAAGAAGAGGGGAAGGCAATCGGGAGATATCTTCATGAGCTCGACCACAGCATTGCGCCGAATGAAATTGCTCGCAAAGATCATTGGGAATGGTACATTCTCAGACCTATCCATACATCAGCTTATGTTGAACCATAAAACAAAATGGCCGCAAGGCAGACGTATAATATGCGGCAGTGCGCTTGCGTTGATTGCGACGCTGTATGGGTGTGGCGCAGCGAGCAGTAAATCTGCTGATAGCGGAAAAATCGTGGATGCGAGCAAAGTCCCAGCGGCGCTTGAGAAGACAGGTTTACATATAAGCCTAAAGCGCGGACCAACACCCCTTAGGTTCGATAATGCTATTTATGGAATTGCAAGTAATGCGCGTGGCACAAGGGTAAATTTTGGGTTTTTCTTTGTCTCTAAAACTGGAGCGGATACCTATTTTCAGCCGAGCCTGCTGTCACTGGTGCCGAATGCGACAAGCACAGGCTCTACAAGCGGTGATAGCTTTATTGAGGTTACGAGCGCGGGCTCGGAGAGCGGACACAGCGCTGCGAGAAAAAGCGAACAGCACGCGATCGCTGACGAACTGCGCTTCGCGGTCGCCAAGCTTGCACCTCGGGCGCCAGAAGGCCCATAGCAGTACCGCATAGCAGCGATTATGCGATATATATGGCAGTGTGGCTGGCGGGTATACAAGAGACCGGCGCAACGACGGGCCACAGGTATCTGCCTATCGGCGCCGCCGCTGGGCCGCGTTGGTGACGCTAGCGGTGGTCCCCCTCTTACTATGGCTGACTGCCACAGCGGCATTCCAAGGCACCGCTACCCACGGCGCACGCGTGGTCCACTTCACCCTCGACAGCGGCCTTGTGCATCGCACGCTGCGCGAGACGGCGGTCATCCCCTCCGGCAGCTCATCCGGCCCTCGACCCTTGTTGGTATTCCTGCATGGCAAGGGCGAGGACGAGGACTCCAACCTGAGCGGAGAGATGTTCGCGGCGCTCGCCCGACTCGGCTCCAGGGCTCCGCTCGTCGTCTTCCCTGACGGCGGCGAAGACTCCTACTGGCACGATCGTCGCGAAGGGGCCTGGGGTCGCTACGTGATGGATGAGGTGATCCCCGAAGCTGTACGCCGCCTGCGCGCCGATCCTCGGCGTATCGCGATCGGAGGCCTGTCGATGGGCGGCTTCGGAGCGTATGACCTGGCACGTCTGCATCCGGACCGGTTCTGCGCTGTGGGCGGCGACTCGGCGGCGCTGTGGAGCAGCGGAGGAGAAAGCGCGCCGGGTGCGTTTGACAGCGGCGAAGACTTCGCGCGCCACGACGTGATCGGCGCGGCACGGACGGATGCCGACCCGTACCCCGGGGCGGCGCTGTGGCTCGATGTCGGCCGCGAAGACCCGTTCAGGGCAGCAGACACCACGCTCGCGCAGCTACTCAGGTCTCACAGGCGCAGCGTACAGTTTCATATCTGGCCTGGCGCGCATGAACAGTCCTACTGGCGCAGTCACTGGGGCAGCTACCTCGGCTTCTACGCCGATGCGCTGGCGCATTGCCAGCGGACCAGTTGAAGGTCGGAATGGGGCAGCCGCTATTTCGTTTGGCGCATCCGGAAATCTCCGCCAGATGGCGCTCACACACAAATTAGAACTTGGAGGCCGTCAACATGAAAATGGCGCTAGCGAGCGTCACGAGTAGAAGGTTGGAAAGACTCCGCTGCGCTTCGCCGTCTGGGCCGCGTTGTGTCGCGGATAACGCGTCATTAGAGATCCTCGGGCGTGGTGGAGTTCCGCGCGACCGCAGCTGGCAAGGCGGGCGTGGTTCGGGTAGCTCCGGGCTCAGAACCTGTCAAGGCCGCCCCTGCGGGGCGGCCTTCGGCCGGGCCTGACGGCCCTCCCTTGACAGAACCGTGAGCCCTCCGCTAACGGCAGCACCTGTTTTTGGGCAGGGAGGACCCTGCCCATCGAGATGGGCGGGCATGGGAAGGTCAACAGCAGGCGGGGGTGCGGGCCGTTCCGGGTGGGGGAGGCGTCTGGGCGATGGGCGAAGCCTCGGAGGGGTGACAGCGGAGGCCTCGGTGGTGGAGGCCTTCAGATGGGGTTCGCGGACGGACGCCGCGGCCGG
This sequence comes from uncultured Solirubrobacterales bacterium, assembly GCA_963743165.1. Taxonomy (GTDB): domain Bacteria; phylum Actinomycetota; class Thermoleophilia; order Solirubrobacterales; family Solirubrobacteraceae; genus Palsa-744. Next base: position 615,987 of record CAVUOP010000001.1, on the reverse strand, counting down.
GGAACACGAGCTCGACGGAGTCCGGCGGTACTGAGATCGTGCTCAACACGCCGTGGAAAAGAGTGAAGCCCATAATTTGCCATCGCGGGAGCCAATATAATTAGGTGACAGAAAAACGATGCCCCGGTGGTGTGTCACCACGACCGGGGCAGCACGAGAAGAAGCGAGGTCTTCCCATGCACACACCGGCATTCCCGAGCACTGGCACCACGCTCAGCGAGATAGCCACGGAGGCAGCAACACAGTTCCAGACCACCACACGGAACACCACCAACGGCCCCGAACCTATAGTCACACTCAAGGACAGCACACCACCGTGGCTCAGCCAAGCCATCTACGAAGCACACGACGGGATGCTCCCCGACGACTGGAAGTTCAGCACCGCACAGGAGGCGTGCGAGGCAATCGCACACAGCGGAGGATACGAGGACATGCAGAACACCGCAGCACAGTTCGCCGAGGACGCCGACATCTACACCACCGACCTGCAACGGTGGCTCACCTCACACCCCGGCCGCCGCGAATACTGCGACACACACAACGGGCCACAAGTGAGGAGACGATCCGCGCCGGCCAAGCCCGCGAGCGCCGCGAGATCTTCCACACGATCCTCACAGCCATCGAAGACGAGCAGATCGAACGAGCAACCCGATAACAAGCGAGGATGAAGCCCTGCCGGCGTGTCACCACCGGCAGGGCCACACAGGAAGAAGCGAGGTTCTCCCATGCACCGGCCAACCTACCGGGGCCATCCGCTCGACCGCCCGCGGGTCAGCGAGGCACCAGGCCCTCCCGGCAAAGTCGTTTGCGTCCCCGGATGGGAGTCCGGCTTACCCACCATGCGACATCTCCAGCACACAGAGCCATGAACGCCGGCACCGTCGAGCTACGGGTCCCCGACGTGTTCGTGCAGGCGATCGCCGAGCGCGTCGCCGACCTACTCGCCGAGACCCGCCGGCATGCCGACGCACCCGAGCCATGGATCGGCGTGGACCAGGCGGCGGAGTACCTCGCGTGCCCCACAAGCCGCATCTATGACCTCGTGAGTCAGCGCCGCCTCACGCCCCGCCGCGACGGGCGGCGCCTGCTCTTCAAACGCTCCCACCTCGACGCGGCAATCGAAGCCAGCCACGACCACCCAGCCTCTAAACACCCCAAAGGCATCCGGCCACCCCGGTAAAATATGGTTGATAAGCAACAGCACAGCATCACACCGAGCCGGGTGGCCGAGCTCGTCGCCTGGCTCTGCGACGAAGAGGCGCAGGAGCAGGCGCTGTCGGACAAGACCGTGCGCAACATCCTCTGCCCCCTGCGCGCCTGCCTGGCGACCGCCACACGAGAGGGCCTGGTCCGCTCAAACCCAGCACTCGACGTGGACCTCCCACACCGGCCCACAGCCGAGGACACCGAGGACGAAGAGATCAAGGCGATGACCCGCCAACAGCTCGCCACGATCCTCGCCGCCATCCCGCCAACACGACAGCTGTTCTTCGAGCTCCTTGCCGCCACCGGCCTGCGGATCAGCGAGATCGTCGGCCTGCAATGGCGCCACCTACAGCTCGACGGCCCCACACCGCACGTCAAGGTCCGCCGCGGTGTCGTCAAAGGCCGCCTCGGGGCACCCAAGAGCCGCTATAGCCGCCGCGAGATCCCGCTGGCACCCAAGCTCGCGCAGGCCCTCCACGAGTACCACAAGGAGACCAAATGGCCGGGCGAGACGGATCTGGTGTTCCCCGCCAGCAACGGCCAGTACCTCCACGTCAGCAACCTGCGCCGCCGCGTGCTCAACCCAGCCCGCGAGAAGGCAGGCCTCCCGTGGGTCGGCTTCCACGCCTTCCGCCACACCTGCGCCTCGCTGCTGTTCGCCGACGGCCGCAACGCCGTCCAGGTCCAGCGCTGGCTCGGACACCACTCCGCCGCGTTCACGCTCGCCACCTACGTCCACCTCCTCGACGGCGACCTCGGCGCACCCCTGGACACACCCCCGCGTCCTCCGAGGCCGGCAACAGCCCAGGTGATCCGGCGTGAGCGGCGGTACGATGTTGGGGCGTATGGCTGCCACGGCCACCACAACCGTCGAGATCGACAGCGAGCTGCTTTCGCGGCTGCGCAAGCGCTCGCCCGGCAAGAGCGACCGCGAGACGCTTGAGCGCGTCGCGCGGATTCAACTGGGGTTCGAGACGATCCGCCGTGTGCAGGAGCGCAACGCGGCGGCTGGGGTCGATGACGACGCGGTCATGGCCGAGGCCGTTCGTGGCGTGCGCGGCTCGCGCCGGGCTCGCGCCGCGCGGCGAGCAGCCGGTTGAGCCGCTACGTCCTCGACGCCAACGTCGTGCTCTCCGCGTTCGTGGGAAAACCAGGGGCATCCCCGGCGCTGCTGCTGGCGGGCATCCACAACGGCGACCTGGAAGCCGTCGCCTGTCCGCTGCTCATCGCAGAGGTCCGCGAGACTCTCGCCGAGCCGTACTTTCGCTCGCTGCTGAACGAGCTGGAGGCGCGCGAAGCCATCGAGGCGTACAGCGACCTCGCCGTCATGCTCAAGGACCCCACCGGCATCGAGCCCGCCCTACGCGACCCCGAGGACGACTACCTTCTGGCGCTCGCCCGCGCCTGCGGCGCCAAGGCGATCATCACCGGCGACAAGGACCTGCTCGACCATACCGACCTGCGTCCACCGGCCATCCAGCCTCGCACGGCCTGCGAGCAGCTCGGGCTGGTGGAGAGGGGCTGAGGTCCCATACGCCGAGCCGCCCTCGGCGACCGCCACGGACGCGCGCCCTCCAAGGGTGGCAACAAAGTGGCAACCGACCCCACAGGAACCGACCCCACGCCACCGGAAAGCGATCCGCCCAAGACCCCGCCAACACTGACAATCCCGACCAGAACGGGCTCCACGGCAGTCCGAGGCCGTGTTGTGGCCCGGTGGCCGCGGGTTCGAGTCCCGTCGCTCACCCCTCTAAAAGACCAGCAAATGAGTGCTTTGTGCTTTGTGTCTGGTCCGTGCTTCCGTCAACCCAGCGGTTTGGCTCGCGGGGCGCTGCTGAGACACGGTGCCGCGTCATATCCAGCACCGCCGGGCAAACGCGCTAATCCAACGGCACTCAACTGGTCGAGGTGGGCGTCAAGACGATCACCGGAATGACGCGCCCGGCTTGCTGCTCGTAGTCGGCAAACTGAGGCACACGCTCGGCCTGCGTGCGGTAGAGGCGCTCGCGCTCTTCGCCCGTAGCCTCGCTGGCAACGACATCGATCTTCTCAGTTCCAACCTCAATCTCAACCTCAGGGTGAGTCTTTAGGTTGTGGTACCAGTCGGGATTCGTCGGCGCTCCTGCCTTCGAGGCAAACACCACGTAGCGGCCTTCGTCGCTTTGGTAGGCCAGCGGATTGACACGGCTCTTGCCCGACTTGGCTCCGGTGTGATGCAGCAGAAGTAGTGGCATGCCTTCGAACCTGCCGCCGACGCGGCCTTCGTTGGCGTGGAACTCCTCGATGACCTGTGTGTTGAAGTCTGCGGGTGCGGGGGACATCGTGCTCCTCAGGACGTATTTACCCGGCCGTTGCTGAATGCTGACCAGTGTATGAAGTCACCCGCGGCAGGTCAGCTGAAGGGCGCCGACGGGATTCCGAAGGCTCCCCCAATATGCTCCCGCGAGCCGTGAAGTCCCCATACGCAATCGACCTTGATCGAAGACGCTCGGTCCGGGAGATTCTTGGCGGAGCGCTGGATCTGTACCGGCACTATCCATGGCTGTTTGTGGTGCTCGCGCTTGGCGTGATCGCTCCATACGACCTCACGGTGCTGGCGGTTACCGGTTCCTCTCCGCTTGGAGGGGGGACGCACGAGAGCGTGGGAACATCCTTCCTGCTGCTGTTGTTGAACCTGGCCCTCGTCGGGCCACTGGTCTCGGCGTTGCATGTGCATGCGGTCGTACTTGTCGGCGAAGGCGGCCGACCACGTCTTGGCGAGGTCGCCCTGCGGGGTCTGCGGGTACTTGGCGTTGTTGTGGCAGCGGACATCATGTCCGCACTGGGCATCACATTGGGGTACTTCGCGTTGATCGTTCCGGGGGTCCTGCTGTCGCTGCGCTGGTCCGTTGTGGCACAGGCCGCCGCGATCGAGAACGAGGGCTGGCTGCCTGCGTTGCGTCGCAGCGGACGGCTCACGGCCGGGCACTACTGGCACATCTTCAGGCTCGTTCTCGTCACGGGCCTACTGACGTTTGCCGTCATACGCAGTGCCGCCGCGATTCCGAGCGGCAGCGGTACGAGTATCGGTTTCATCGCTCTCGGGATCGCCGTGCACACGCTCACCGCGTCGTTTGCCGCGCTGACGCTTGCCCTGCTCTACTTCGACCTGCGTGCGCGTACAACCGAGGTTCAATCTCAGCGCACCCCCGAGTACCAGCAGCTGCGCGATCTTGACTGAGACGCTCAAGATCGCATTTCGCCACCCGTAGCCCGCTCCGCCGTCGTTTCCGGGAGAATGCCCAGCGATGCGCGTAACCGCCAAGGCCGACTACGCCGTGCGAGCCACCGTCGAGCTGGCGGCCGGCAGCCAGGACTCCCCCCGCAAGGTCGATGAAGTAGCCCAGGCGCAGGGCATTCCCCTGTCGTTCCTGGAGAACATCCTCACGCAGCTACGCTCAGCCGGAATCGTGCGCAGCCAGCGCGGGCCGGAGGGTGGCTACTGGTTGGCACGGCCTGCCAAGGAGGTCACCCTTGCGCAGGTCATCCGCGCCGTCGAGGGTCCGCTGGTAGGAGTGCGCGGGCAGCGACCCGAGGAGATCGAATACGGCGGCTCAGCCGAGGTGCTTCAGCAGGTGTGGATCGCGCTGCGCTCCAACCTGCGCAAGGTGCTCGATCACGTCACCGTTGCTGATGTCGCTGCCGGCAAGCTGCCCAAAGAGATCATCAAACTGACTCACGAAGAGGACTCCTGGCATACGCGCTAGGGTGCCGCCGGGCGGTGTGAAGTGATCAGGCCGCGAACACCCGCGGCGCTGGCAGCCTGACGGTCAGAATCTGCCCCTCCTCGACCTCCAGCTCCTGGGTGGTATCGCGGGTGACCTGGGCCCAAACGTCGCGGCCGTCCTGCAAGGTCAGCTCCACGCGCACCTCGAAGCCCAGGTGCACCACGCGGCGCACCAGCGCCTCGGTGCTGCCAGGGCTCGAATCCCCGCCCGGGAGGATCTGGATGTCGTGGGGGCGCAGGAAGGCGTCGCCGAGGCGGTTGACGGGGCCGACGAAGCCCATCACGAACTCGTTGCGCGGAGCCTCGTACAGCTCGCGCGGGGCGCCGGCCTGCTCGATGCGCCCGGCGTTCATCACCACGATCTGCTCGGCGACTTCCATCGCCTCCTCCTGATCGTGGGTCACGAAGATCGTCGTCACGTGGATCTCCTTGTGCAGCCGTCGCAGCCACTCGCGCAACTCCGCGCGCACCTGCGCGTCCAGCGCGCCGAAGGGCTCGTCTAGCAGCAGCACCTTGGGCTCGGGGGCCAGGGCTCGCGCTAGCGCCATGCGCTGCTGCTGGCCACCGGAGAGCTGCGAGGGGTAGCGCTCGGCCAGACCGTCCAGGCGCACGAGCGCCAGCAGCTCCTCGACGCGCGCGTGTATCTCGGCCTTGGGGCGCCTGCGCACCTTCAGGCCGAAGGCCACATTGTCGGCCACGGTCATGTGCTTGAAGGGGGCGTAGTGCTGGAAGACGAAGCCCACGCCACGCGCTCGCGCGGGGGTGCGAGTGACCTCCTCCTCACCGATCTGCACGCTGCCGCTATCCGGCGTCTCAAGCCCCGCGATGATGCGCAGCAGCGTCGACTTGCCGCTGCCGCTCGGACCCAACAGGGCCGTCAGCGCGCCATCGCCCACGCGCAGGCAGACGTTATCGAGGGCCGTGAATGTGCCAAAGCGCTTCGTCACATCTCTTGCCTCGATAGCCATTTCAAACGGCCCTCCTTGATCGCGTTCGCCGCGTCAGCAGGTTCATCGCCAGCAACGTCGCCAGCGCCAACAAAGCCAACACCACCGCCGCCGTATAGGCACCGGTCGCATCGAAGTTCTCAAAACGATCCTGCACATACAGTGGCAGCTGCTGGGTCTGGCCCTCGATGCGGCCTGAGACGACGCTCACCGCGCCGAACTCACCCAGCGCTCGCGCGGTCGTCAGCACGACGCCATAGACGACGCCCCAGCGGATCGCTGGCAGCGTGACGCGCCAGAAGGTCTGCCAGGCGTTGGCGCCGAGCGTGGCCGCCGCCTCCTCGGAGTCGGTTCCGAGCTCGTGCAGGACCGGCACGGTCTCACGCGCCACGAACGGCAGCGAGACGAAGGCGGTCGCCAGCACCATGCCGGGCACCGAGAAGATCACATCGATGCCGTGTTCGGACAGCCACGTACCGAACCAGCCGGCCTGGCCGTACACCAGCACCAGTGCCAGGCCCACGACGACGGGTGAGATCGCAAACGGCAGGTCGACCACCAGCCCGAGCGCCCAGCGGCCGCGAAAGCTGCCGCGCTCCAGCAGCAGCGCAATGCCGATCCCGAACACGGTGTTCAGCGGCACCGCGATCGCCACCAGCTCGATCGATAGCCAGAAGGCATGCACGGCGTTCGGTTCGGTCATCGCCTTCCACACAGGTTCGAGCCCGTGTTCGAAGGTGCGGTAGAAGATCATTGCCACCGGTAGGAGCAGCAGCAGGAACAGGTAGCCCAGGGCTACCGTGCGCAGGCCCAGCCGCGATGCCTTGGCGGATGGGCCGCTGTTTGCGACGGGCACCTTGGCCGGGTCAGTGGACATGCTTTGACCTCGAACGCGTAAAAAGGGTCAACGCGGCCAGCACCACAAGCGCGAACAGCATCAGCACCACCGACACCGCCGCCGCCGCCGGCAAGTTTTCGTTCTGGATCTGCCCAAAGATGTAGACCGAGCCCACCTCCGTCTTGAACGGCAGGTTGCCCGAGATCAGCACGACGCTGCCGAACTCGCCGAGCGCGCGCGCGAAGCTGAGCGCGATCCCCGAGATGATCGCCGGCGTCAAGGCCGGCAGCACAATGCGCCTGAACACCGTCAGGCGCCCTGCTCCCAGCGAGGCTGCGGCTTCCTCGGCGGAGTGATCGAGCTCCAGCAGCACGGGCTGCACCGAGCGCGCCACGAACGGCAAGGTCACGAACAGCAGTGCCATCACTACGGCCGAGCGCGTGAAGGTGATGTCGACGCCGAACGGCCCGCCCTTGCCATACAGCGCCAGCAGCACCACTCCGGCCACGATCGTCGGTAGCGCGAAGGGCAAGTCGATCAGGGCGTTAACGACCTTCTTGCCACGGAATTCGTCGCGCACCATTACCCACGCGATGAGCGTGCCGAAGAGGCCGTTGACGATCACGACCACCGCGGAGACTCCCAGCGTCAACTTGATCGCCGCCTGCGCCTCGGGGCTCGTGACCTCCCGCCAGAAGGCGCTCAGGCCGCCATGGCTTGAGCGCGCCAGGAGCGCCGCGATCGGCAGCACCACGAGTATCGACAGGTAGATGCCCAGCAGACCGCGCCCCAGCACTGAGGCTGAGCGAGCGCCCAGGCGCTCGCCAAGCCGGCGGTGGGAGCGTGGGGCCACAGGACGCTGAAGCGCCGCGGCTGCGGGGTCACTTGGCAGTGGAGACTCCAAGCGACTGCTCGATCTTGGCCACCGAACCTGTTTCAGGTTCGAAGAACTGCTTGGTCACCTTCGTCCAGCCGCCCAGCGTTTCGATCGTGAACAGGCCCTTGGGCGTGGGGAACACATTGGCTCCGGGCACGCCGGAGATCACGGGGCGATAGCCCTTCTTGACCCACAGCGCCTGACCGGCGGGGGAAAGCAGGTAGTCGACGAACTTCTTGTCCGCCCGCGGCGTTGCCTTTGCTGAGCACCGCGATGGGGTTCTGGATCAGGATGGTGCTGGCGGGGATCACGTGTTCGATCGGCGACCCCTTCTGTTCGGCGGCGATCGCATCGTCCTCGTAGTCCAGCAGCACATCGCCGCGGCCCGCCAGGAATGTCTGCAGAGCATTACGCGCCGAGCTGTCCTGGCTGACGACATGATGGAACATCTGCGTCAGGTATTCCTGCGCCTGCGCGGGGGTCTTGCCTTCCTTCAGCTGCGCCCCGTAGGCGGCCATGATGTTCCAGCGCGCGCTGCCCGAGGTGAAGGGGTTGGGGGTCACAACCTGCACGCCGGGCTTGATTAGATCGCTCCAGTTGGTGATGTGCTTGGGGTTGTGCCCGCGCACGATGAACACCACCACTGAGTTGGTCACGAAGCCGTGCGTGGCATTCTGGTTCCAGCTGCTGGGCACCAGGCCGGCCTTGACGAGCTTCGTCACGTCCGGTTCCAGCGAGAAGTTGACCACGTTGGCGTTCAGGCCATTGGCCACCGAGCGGCTCTGTTCCCCGGACGGTCCGAAGGACTGTGTGAAGGTCACGCCTTTGCCTTCGGGCGTTGCGTTGAAGGCGGGGATCAGTTCAGCGTAGGCCGACTGGGGGGTCGAGTAGGCCACCAGGGCCACGCTCTTGCTCGAACTGGAGGAGGACCCGCCGCAGGCGGCGAGGCCCAACGACAGAACCAGCAGGGAGACGGCTGCTGCGACGGCGTTTGTGCGCTTTGGCATAGTCACTTTCTGCATCGGAGGGATCAAGAACATCAATAACATGAAGATTTGGGCAAAATAGCATAAAGAAGGTCAGGATTTGCAGAATTAGCAAGGGGGCTTGCAGACAGGACATGCGGGTGATTTGGCGGCGCGCCTGTGATTCAGTAGACTTTCTCCACCGGCTTGCAGGGGCTATCTCGACCCCGCGCATCGCAGGCTGGTCCTCCCGATAAGCATCGCCATCCCGACTTCAAGGAGCCCGCTGCCCCCATGGCAACCACCACCGACGTCACCACCGAGGCCGCTGAGGCCGCCATCGAGGCCATCTCGGGCGCGGCCAACAAGGACGCCGCCTTCTCGATGGCGCTCTCGCAGGACCAGAAGGACATCCGCGAGTGGGTCCACGGCTTCGCCGCCGACGTGATGCGCCCCGTGGCGCACGAATGGGACGAGAAGGAGTCCACCCCTTGGCCCGTCATCCAGGAGGCCGCCAAGATCGGCCTGTATGGCTTTGAAGGGCTGGCGCAGTTCTTCGCCGACCCCACTGGCCTGACGTTGCCGATCGTCAACGAGGAGCTTTTCTGGGGCGACGCCGGCATCGCGATGGCGATCATGGGCACATCGCTCGCTGTCGCCGCGATCTTCGGCCAGGGCAGCGGCGAGCAGATCGGCGAATGGATTCCGCGCTGCTTCGGCACTCCCGAGGACATCAAGGTTGCCTCCTTCTGCTCCTCCGAGCCCAATGCCGGCTCGGACGTCTCGGCCCTGCGCACCACGGCTAAGTTTGACGAGGCCACCAACGAGTGGGTACTCAACGGTCAGAAGGCGTGGGCCACCAACGGCGGCATCTCCGACGTGCACGTGATCATCGCCACCGTCGACCGCGAACTGGGCTCGCGCGGTCACGCCGCCTTCGTCGTGCCGATGAGCGAAGCCAAGGGCATCTCCGAAGGCGCCAAGGTCTCAAAGCACGGCCTGAGGGCCTCGCACACGGCCGATGTGTATCTCGATGACTGCCGCATCCCGGTTGGCTACGTGCTGGGCGGCAAGGAGAAGCTCGACGAACGCCTCGCCCGCGCACGTGAGGGCAAGAAGAACAAGTCCAACGCATCGATGGCCACCTTCGAGGCCTCACGGCCCGTCGTTGGCGCCCAGGCGCTGGGCATTGCCCGCGCTGCCTACGAGTACTCACTTGAGTACGCCAAGGAGCGCGAACAGTTCGGCAAGAAGATCATCGAGAACCAGGCGATTGCCTTCACGCTCGCGCGCATGAAGTTGGAGCTCGACGCCTCACGCTTGCTCGTCTGGCGCGCGTCCTGGATGGGCCGCAACCAGGTGCCCTTCGAGAACGCCGAGGGCTCGATGAGCAAGTGGAAGGCCGGCGAGGTCGCCGTGTGGATCACCGAGCGCGCAATCCAGATCCTTGGCGGCAATGGCTACACGCGCGAGTTCCCCGTCGAGCGTTGGCACCGCGACGCCAAGATCTACGACATCTTCGAGGGTACCGCCGAGATCCAGCAGCTCGTGATCTCTCGCGCCATCAGCGGAATGCACATCAAGTAGCGGCTGGCTTCAGGTGCCACTGCCGCCGTTTCCCGTGCCGATGGCCGCGGTTCGCGCCGCGCTGGCGCTGCGGGGCGGCGTGCAGGGGCTGGCCGATCGCCTGTTGCCCGCGGAAGCGGCGCTGTGGGACTTCACGGCAGGGATGCAGCGCACCAAGCTCGCCGGCATGCTCGTGACCTCGGGGCTCGCGGATGCGCTGGGCAGCGGCACGCGTGACGCGGGCGATGTCGCCAGGGAGCTGGGCCTCTCCGAGGAGGTGACGCTGCGCGTACTCGGCGCCGCGGCCGCCTCGCGCCTGGTGCGCATGGATCGCCAGGGCCGGGTGCGTCTTGCACGGCTCGGGGGGCCGCTGCGCAGCGACCATCCGCGCTCGCTGGCGTCGTGGGTCGCATATCAGGCGTCGGCGATGAACGCGGCCGCGCACGGCGAGATCGGGGGTCAGCTGCGTGAGGGAGCGGAGCCTTCCGGTCATCGGCGAGCGTTTGCCAACTCGATCTGGGACTACTTTGGCGAGCATCCCGACGAGGGCGCTCGCTTCGGCGAAGCGATGCGGGAGATGACGGTGCTCGATCTGGCGGCTTTCGCACGCGCGTACCCGTGGCCACGTGAAGGCGTGATCTGCGACGTGGGTGGGGGGATTGGGACGCTGCTCGGAGCGATCCTCGAACGCCGCGAAGGCGCGCGAGGCATCTTGGTCGAGGCCCCGGAGGTGCTCGGCGAGGCAGAGGGCTTCCTGCGCTCGCGTGGCCTGGCCGATCGGGTGCAGTGCCGTGCGGGCGACCTCTTCGGCGAGATCGATGCGCAGGCCGATGTGTACGTGCTCAAGTGGATACTGCACGACTGGAGCGACGATGCCTGCCGTGACATTCTGCGCCGCGTGCGCGCCACGATGCCGGCCGGGTCGAAGGTCGTGACGATCGATCAGCACCTCGAACGCTACCGCCCGAGTCCGGTCAGCTCGATGGCGGACCTGCTGATGCTCGCCGTATGCGAGGGCGGGCGCGAGCGCTCACCCGAGGAGGTGCATGGCCTGATGCGCGACGCCGGGCTAACCGCTGGGCGCGTGCGGCACGCAGGGCTGCACATGCTCGTCGAGGGCGTAGCGCAGTAGACGCCGAAGACGCCGAGCTTGCTCTTACCAAGCCTGGGGCTGACCGCAGTGCGGACACTCGACCGACGTTCGAGACGGCAGCTGCGAAGACGAAGCCGCAGAGGCACCCGTAGGAGGCCATGTCCATGGGGCCACCCGCTTCGCGTACCTTGCGCGCGGCGACGTTCTGGTCTGGCCAGCACCGCCAGCGGCTGCTGATGTTCGGCGCGGCGACGGCGGGCGCCACTACGAGCGCGCTCGCGGAGGCGGCGCTCGGTAGTCGGAAGATGGAGTTTGGATGTCATTACGCGGCCCTCACTTCTAAAAACTCGGCTGTTAGGCCAATGTTTCGGTATCAAGCGACGTTTCCCTCGGCAACCGTTTGAGATACTTGCTTGTTATGGACCCCTCCCGCAAGCGAACCATCCGCTTGGTGGTGGCTCTCAGCGCTGCCTTGATACTTGCCACGGCGCTGATCTACACGAGCTTTAGCGCCGCCTCGCCGGCGCTCAGCCCCAGCCAGCTCGTCCACGAGGCGCAGCCAGGGCACAGCTACCAGTTGACCGGCACCGTCGTGGCGCACTCGGTGCAGCATGCCGGGCAGACGCTCGACTTCAGCGTCGAGGATCGTGTGGGGGGGACGGTCGTACCGGTGGCCTACACCGGCACGGTCCCCGACCCTTTCCGTGAAGGGCGCGAGGTGATCGTCACGGTGCAGAAGGGCTCGGGCCAGACATTCACGGGCGAACGCGACTCGCTGATCACGAAGTGCCCCTCCAAGTACAAGGTGGCGCCTTCCAGCGAGAACCAGAGCTACTGAGTCTGTGTTGATGGCTGCCCTCGGACACGCCTGTCTGGTGCTGGCGCTGGCGGTGTGCCTGTACGGCATCGGCGCCTCGATCTACGGGGTGCGCTCGGGACTCACGCGCTGGTCGGATTCAGGGCGCCGTTCGGTGTATCTGCTGGCGGCGGTGCTCACCGTGGCCTTCGCCGTGCTCGAGCAGGCTTTTCTGCGCAGCGATTTCTCCTTCAATACGGTCGCCGACACCAGCAGCACCACCACGCCGACCTTCTACAAGGCCGCGGCGATCTGGTCCTCGCAGGAAGGCTCGCTGCTGCTGTGGGCGTGGCTGTTGTCGCTGTGGTCCTCGCTGGTGCTGTTTCTGACCCGCTACCGCATGCGCGACGTCGCGGCCTACGCCACGGCGGTGCTGCTCGGCTTCGGCGGCTTCTTCGTGTCGCTGATGGTCTTCTACGCCAACCCCTTCGCCACCACCAACCCCGCGCCAGCGGAGGGCGTGGGCCTCGATCCGCTGCTGCGCCACCCGAGCATGATGATCCACCCGCCGATGCTCTACTCGGGCTACACGCTGTGCACGATCCCCTTCGCCTTCGCCATCGGCGCACTGCTGGCGCGGCGCGTGGACGCCGAGTGGATTCGCGCCGTGCGTCGCTTCGCGCTGGCCGCCTGGCTGCTGCTGGGCGTCGGCATCCTGCTCGGGGCCCGCTGGTCCTACGCGGAGCTCGGCTGGGGCGGCTACTGGGGTTGGGATGCCGTGGAGAACGCCTCGCTGATGCCCTGGCTGACGGCGACCGCCTTCCTGCATTCGCTGATGATCCAGGAGAAGCGGGGGATGCTGAAGGTGTGGAACGTCTCGCTGGTGCTGGCCACCGGCACGCTGGCGATCATGGGCACGTTCCTGGTGCGCAGCGGCGTGCTCAACTCGATCCACGCCTTCGGCGGAGCCACGCTGGGGGTGCCATTCCTGGTGCTGATCACGACTCTGATCGGCGGCTCGATCTATCTGGTGGTCTCGCGCCGCGAGATGTTGCGCAGCGAGCATCGCCTCGACTCGCTGCTCTCGCGCGAGTCGATCTTCCTGGCCAACAACGTGGTGCTGGTCGGCCTCTGCTTCGTGATCTTCTGGGGGACCTACTTCCCCTTGATCTCCGAAGCCCTCACGGGCACGGCGGCCTCGGTGGGTCCGCCTTGGTTCGATCGCTACACCGTGCCCTTGGCGCTCGTGCTGGTGCTGCTCTCGGGTATCGGCCCCGTCATCGCTTGGCGTCGCGCGACGCTCGCCAATGCACGACGCAACTTCATCGTGCCGCTCACCTGCGCCGCGCTGGCGCTCGTCGGGCTGCTGGCGGCCGGCGTCACCAGCAAGCCCTTGGCGCTCGTGATGTTCTGCTGCGCCGCCTTCGTGCTCGGCAGCCTTGGCCAGGAGTTCTGGCGCGGCACACGCGCGCGCATGTCCACCGCGGGCGAGGCCGCGCCGGTGGCGCTGTTCGGCCTGGTGCGCCGCAACCGCCGGCGCTACGGCGGCTACGTGGTGCATCTCGGCATGGCCGTGCTGTTCGTAGGCGTCGCCGCCTCCTCCTCCTTCCAGCACGCGGTTGAGCTGAGCCTCTCGCCCGGGCAGTCCGCCAAGGTGGGCGCCTATACGGTGCGCTACGTGCGCCCGACGGCCTCGATCACGCCCCGCTACGACCCGGCCCACACCGGCTCGACGCTGAGCCTAGGCGCCGTCATGGATGTCTCCAAGAACGGCCGCCATGTCGCCACGCTGTGGCCCAGCGAGGGCTTCTATGACTCAAGCGACCCCACACAGGGCTCGGTGGGCCATTTCATCGGCGGCACCGCTGTCAGCCACGTCAGCATGGACGCCGGCCTCACGCGCGATGTCTGGAGCGCGATCGCTCCCGACATCGACACCCCCCAGCTGAAGCGCATCATCGAAGTCGGCAACCGCACGATCCCGCTGGTGCGCCCCGACGAGGGCATCGTCGCGGTGGCGGTGATGGCGCGGGCCTACATGCAGCATCCGCCCGCGGCGCAGTTTCACCTGATCGTCTCGCCGCTGGTGATGTGGATCTGGATCGGCGGCCTGATCGTCTTCGCCGGCGGCCTCATCGCCTTGTGGCCCGCGCGGGGCGCCAAGCGCGACCGCGCCGATGTGCGCTCGCGCACGCGCCTGGGCTCAGAACTGGAAGCCGCGCGCGAGGCCAAGTACCGCGAGCTGCGCGATCTGGAACTTGACTACCGCACCGGCAAGCTCTCAGACGCGGACTACCACGCGAGCGATCATGCCGTGCGCGTCGAGGCGCTGGCGATCCTCGATCGCCTGGAGGAGCTGGATCGGGTCGAGGAGTCCGCTGAAGGGGATTTGGAAAAGGACCCCCAGGGGGGTCCTGTGGTGGCCGCGTAAGGCGGTCCCAACTCTTCGCTTTACAGACGCCCCTCGGGGCGTCTTATTCCCAGGGCTTCTTGAGCAGCAGGATGGTGTTGCCCACGAACAGGATCGCGAAGGCGACCGTCCAGCGATTGAGGTTGCGCTCGACCATCGAGCCGCCACCCAGCGGGCCGGTGCCGCTGCCCACGCCGAAGGCGCCTGAGAGCCCGGCGTCCTTGCCCGAGTGCATCAGCACAAGGAAGATCAGGACAACGGAGATGATCACCTGCAGAATCGAGAGCACAGCTTCCATGCCGGCAAGGTTAGCGGGAAGATCCCGCCAATGGAAGCGCTAGGGGGTGGGGGTGTCGGCTAAGGACAAGGAATCGTCGCCGTGGTGCTACTGCTGCTTGCGTCGGCGTAGCCGAAGTCGCCGCCAAAGGCGAAGCCGTGCGCAGGGCAAGTGCGGGGCACGCGCAGCAGTCCGCCGAGTCTGCCGTGCGCCGAGCCGATCGTCACGGAGGTGTGCAGCACCGAGGCGTTGGCTTCACCCGTCAGGGTGGGGATCGGCGGAACCGTCATCACCAGCTTCTGGCTGTAGGGTGCGCTGTCGGGCTCAAGCACACCGCTGAGAACCACGTGCTCTTCCAGCGGACTGAGGCCGACGCCAAGGATCTGCAAAGTGCTGCGGCCACCCTGGTTTGGCCCCCGCCAGGCCGTCAGCGTGGCGCTCTCGTTGAGGTTGATGGCCCCCAGATGGGCGCCGACCTGGGCGCTGCCACTGCCCACGCGGGCCGAGGAGGGGCAACCATGCCCCAGCTGCTTTTCAAGATGCGCCCTTGAGCAGGTGCCGATGCCGCGCAGGTTGATGCTCAATCCGGCCGGCAGGTGCACAACCATGTGGGTGAGCGGTTCGGGCACCGCGCCCTGCTGGTTGGAGAAGGTGATGCCGAGGGTCAGGGCCGTCTCGACGCCGGCGCGGTCGGGCGCGAAGGACGGCGCGATGCTGGCCACCGTGGCCGCCTGCGCCCCCGTAGTGAGGGAGGCGCAGAGGGCCAGCGTGGCAGCGATGCAGAGGGTGCCGAGCTTCAGCCGCACCCGTTCACTCCTACTTCTTGGAGCCCTTGGGACAGGGCAGCTTGAGCTTGGTTTCGTTGGTGGTGCCGTCCTGGAAGGAGATGCTCGTCTCCACTGGGAGGCCGCCGTGGCAGGTCTTGGGGAGGACTAGCCCCTTCACGTGCACGCGCTTGCGCTTGCCGTGGACCTTTTCGTAATAGAACACGTTGGGAGCGCCGATCGAGACATGAGCGCTCTCTACTGTCGCGTCGGATGCCCCCGGAAGCGTGGGGATCAGCGGGATGTTGAAGTGGAAGCCCAGCCCGTAGGGCGCAGCCTCCTTTTCGACGACCGCTGTGAACGTCAGCTGGATCGAGACCGGCGAGACCGCGTTGACGTACAGCAGCAGCACGGTGTGCCCAGGCCTGTTATCGCCGAGGAAGAAGTTGAGCGTGAAGGGCTCTTCGATGATCTGCGTGCCGAGCTTCAGCGCACCCATGCCGCCGCCGAAGCCGGCGACCGACTTCTTGGGACAGCCTTCGGGTCCGGCCGGGCCTTCTAGGATGGCGACGCTGCAGGTGCCTGTGCCCTTGGTGTTGAGCGTCAGTCCGGCTGGTCCCTTGATTGTGAAGCCGATGATCGGCGAGGGTATTTCCCCGGGGATCGTGGACATGATCGTGGTGCTGCCGGAGGCATTCGTGGGCGAGCCCGCGATATTGGGCGTAAAGGCTGCGTGGATCGTGACGTTCTCCGCGGCCCCCGCAGTGGTGGCGCCAACCAGGCAGATGCAACCAAGCAGTGCGGCAAGGACTACCCCAAATCTAGACATGACCCTCTCCATCCCTTTTCTGTGACACGACGACCTCTGGGTCGGACTGTACATGTTTTGTGCCGCTCGCTACAACCTCTAGAACCCGGGGGCGGGCCAGACGGAGCGGTCTGGTCGGTCAGCTTCCTGGCTGTCTGGCCAAAGTTGACCCAGGTCAGCTACCCTGGATGGCGCATTATGAGCGTCTCTGCTGACAGCTGTCTGCCTCCCGGCCCGCGCATGCCCAGCGCTCTGCAGACGCTCGGATGGGGCGCGCGACCGCTGCCTTTCATGGAGCGCTGCCGCGAGCGTTACGGCGATGTCTTCACGCTACGCATTCGCAATGAGTTCACGTGGGTATTCCTGTCTGATCCGCAGGACATCAAGCAGGTGTTCACCGGTGACCCCAATGTGCTGCGCGCCGGCGAGGCCAACCAGGTCCTGGAGCCCGTGGTCGGCTCGCGCTCGGTGCTGCTGCTGGACGAGCCTGAGCACATGACCCACCGCAAGCTGATGCTGCCGCCGTTTCACGGTGAGCGTATGCAGCGCTACGAAGAGCTGATGGTGGAGGTGGCGCGCGCCAACATCGCGCAGTGGCCGGTGGGGGAGCCCTTTGCGCTGATGCCGCACATGCAGGCGCTGACGCTTGAGATCATCATGCGCGCGGTCTTCGGCATCACTGAGGTCTCGCGGCTCGAACACGTGAGCGAGCTGCTGCGAGGCATGATCGAATGGACCACCGACCCGCGCCGGCTGGCCATGCTGGCTCTGCTTGGTCCCGCTCGTATCGGGCGCAACCGCATGTTTCGCAGGGTGATGGACCCGGTCGATCAGGCGATCCTCGATGAGATTCGCCGCCGCCGCTCAGAGCCGGATCTGGCCGAGCGCGAGGACATCCTCTCGCTGCTCATCGCAGCCCGCTACGAGGACGGCTCGCCGATGAGCGATGAGGATCTGCGCGATGAGCTGATGACGCTGCTGGTGGCCGGGCACGAGACCACTGCCACCTCGCTCGCCTGGGCGATGGAGCGGCTGCTACGCCATCCCGAGAAGCTTGAGCGTCTGCGCGCCGAGGCGCTGGCGGGGGAGAGCGAGGAGTATCTGGACGCGGTCGTCAAGGAGACCTTGCGTCTGCGTCCGGTGCTGCCGATCGTGCTGCGCAAGCTCTCGCAGCCGACGGAGTTGGGTGGCTACGCCTTGCCCGCGGGGGTTGCGGTGGCCCCTTGTATCTATCTGATGCATCGCCGTGAGGACATCTATCCGAATGCGCGCGCCTTCCTGCCCGAGCGCTTCCTTGAGCGCCCGGCTGGCACCTACACCTGGATTCCCTTCGGCGGCGGTGTGCGCCGCTGCCTGGGGGCGAGCTTTGCGCAGCTTGAGATGAAGCGGGTGCTGCAGAGCATCGTAAGCGAGGTGCAGCTGCGTGCCGCTGAACCCGCATCGGAGCGGGTCGTGCGGCGGTCGATCACGCTCAACCCGCAGCACGGCGCGCGCGTGGTTGTGCTCAAGCGCACACAGTCCGCGGATGTTGGAGTTGCCGGCGGCCAGGTGCTGCTCGGCGCCGCCGCGTGATCCTCGCGGCGTGATCCTGCAACAGATCATGCGGCAGGCCGTCCGCAATTCGGCCAACCTGGCGATTCCGCCTTGCCTAGCGCTACAGTCCAGCCGCTCTGGCCTTTGTAGAGCCAAATGGCGCCCCACTTGACAGGCTGCTTTACGCTGGAATTACGAACCCTTTACCGATTCTTGCTTGCCTGCCGATATGACTCAAAAAGGGGGACCGGCCCATAAGCGTGGGCTGTCCGTATTCCCACGACTATGGAACGCCACGACGAACACGGCCCGGAGGGGCCGCCGATGAGCAGAAGCGCCTCGCGCCGCTGGGCGCGGCGCGCGATGCTCTCGGCATTGACAGGGGGAGGCCTGACGGCAGTCGGCCTGGGTGGAGCCCTGCCCGGCGGAGCGCTGGCCGCGGACGCCCCTGCCGGCACCACGGGAGCCGGAGAAGAAACGCCGCCGCCCGCGACGGAGACCACGCCTGCGCCTGCTCCGCCCACGCAGCAGAGTGGCTCAAGCGAACCGACCACCACCACTTCAACCTCCAGCGAATCGTCGAGCACCTCGGCCGCGCCGCCCGCGCCTGCACCGGCAGCCACGCCCGCGCCGACGCCCCAGCCGGCCCCCGCAGCGACACAGGGGCAGGGCGAAACGAGCGCCCCCAAGGTGGTGGCTCTGCGCAAGCAGCCGGCTGTGCCCGGCAAGCGCGGGCGTAAGGGCTCCAAGGCCGGGGGCAAGCTGGGCGGGCAGCTCAAGGGCACCGCCAAGACCACCGGCGGGGTCGGGGCCAATGGAGCCGCGGGAGGCCCGACGACGGTTCCCGCCGGCACGCCCAACGGTGTCGCACCGCCCCCCCTGGTGGTGGCCGGCCAGGCGGGGACGCTGGCATCGGTGCTGGGCTCCTCGGCGGTGTCAGCACAGGCGCTGAGCTATTACCGCATCCCGCTCTTCCTGCTGCCGATCTATCAGGCCGCGGGCATCCAGTACGGGGTGCCATGGCAGATCCTCGCGGCCATCAACGAGGTGGAGACCAACTACGGCACCGACCTCAACGTCTCCACCGCGGGTGCTGTTGGGTGGATGCAGTTCATGCCCACCACGTGGATGCAGTACGGGGTGGATGCGCTGGGAGCCGGTTACGCCGACCCCTACAACCCCGTGGACGCGATCTTCGCTGCCGCCCGCTATCTGCATGCGGCCGGCGCCTCCAGCAATCTGCACACGGCGATCCTCGCCTACAACCACTCCGAGGCCTACGTCAGCTCGGTGCTGTTGCGGGCCAAGCTGATCGCCGCCTATCCGCAGTCGGTGATTGCCACCTTGACGGGTCTCACTGAGGGCAGTCTGCCGGTGGCAGGCGCGCGGTTCGCGCAGGACGCCAATACGCCGTTGCCCACCGTGGCCAATGCCACGGGCGGCGCGGTGCCACTCGCGCCCGCTGCCAGCGAAAGCCCCAGCGACCCGTCGGCTCCCACCTCAGCCCCCACCTCCGCCGCACCCGCTCCGACCAGTCTCGCCGCGGCGCCCGCACCGAGCGCCGTGGGTAAGAAGGTCGCCAAGAAGCACGCCGAAGCGCTGCGTTTCGCTGACCTGCTGGGGCAGGTGGGCGCCCCCGTGACGGCGGTGCAGGATGGACGCATCGTCAAGCTCGGGCACTCCCACAAGCTGGGCAACTATCTGGCTTTGCGCGATATCTACGGCGATGTCTTCACCTACGCGGGCATGGGCAGCATTGCGCCCCGCTACCACGTGCTAGCTCACCCTCACAAGGCCAAGCATGCCGGCTCCGGCGCCGGAGCAGAAGCTGCCTCCGCGTCTGCGGCTTCGGCCGCTTCGGCCGGGTTGCCGGAGGCGACCGCCAACAGCGCTTCGGCGCCATCCACGAAGGCGACGGCGGCAGCGCGGGCGCACGATCCCGCGCCCACCAAGCCCGCCAGCGCTGGGCATCAGCTGCCCACAACGCTGCACGTCAAGAGCTCTGCTTCGAAGCACGCACGCAAGCAGGTCGGGGCGGATGAAGTCCAGCCGGCAAGCGAAGGCACGGAATCGCCCTTGACTCCGCCGCCCGCGGGCATGGGCAGGGCGCGCTTGTACGCCCGTCCAGACAACCCCGTGGCGCGCGTGGCCGCGAGCAAGGCTGGCTCGCTGGGCGCCAGCAGCGACGGCCACGGCGGCAAGTGGGTCCCCCTGCGCCTTGGCTCGGTGGTGTCCCAGGGAACGATTCTCGGCCACCTCAGCAAAACCCCGATCGCCCAGTCCTCGGGCCATACGGAATCGCCTTTGAATCCATGGGGAGCAGCCCACGTGAGCGTGCCGCTGGGAGCGCAGCAGCAGAGTGGCTCCCAGTCCTCCGGCTCCCAGCAGGGGGCCTATGGCGCGGCGAGCACGGCGCCCGCGACACCGCAGCTGGGTCGTCTGAGCATCCCCGTGAATGCACAGAGCGCAAGGTTGCGCTTCGCGATCCGCCCAGCCGGGGACTCCGGCACGATCGACCCGCGGCCGATCCTTGCCAACTGGCGCCAGCTCGACACCGCACTGCACCCCAAGGGTGCCAAGGGCAACGTCGACCTGCTGGGGGCAACGGTGGCACAGGTGTTCCTCATGAGCCAGAGTGAACTGGAGCGCACGGTGCTCTCTGATCCTGGCATCAACATCTACGAATGCGGCCGCCAGGACATCGCCTCTGGAGCGATCGACGGCAGGGTTCTGGCGGTGCTCGAGTTTCTTTCGCGCAGCGGCTTGAAGCCGACGGTGAGCGCCTTGCAGTGCGGACATAGCGAGTTCACCACCAGCGGCAATGTGTCCGAGCACTACTTCGGCGACGCCGTTGACATCTCGGCGATCAACGGGGTGCCGATCGCCGGCCACCAGGGCGCGGGATCGATCACCGATGTCACCATCCGCGCACTCTTGACCTTGCAGGGACGCTTCGTGCCGCACCAGATCATCAGCCTGATGCAGTACCCCGAAGCCGCCAATACGCTTGCGTTGCCCGACCACTGGAACCACATTCACGTCGGCTTCCATCCGGTCCCCGGCACGCTCGCGCCCGTCGTCGGTCCCGGAGCCACGGTGGGGACCGCAACTGCTGTCGCGGCGCACTCCGCCGGGGCCGGGAAGACCGCACCGTCGCCGCTTACGACCGTCACGGGCGAACTGAGCCCCACCCAGTGGAACGAGCTAGTGGCCCGAATTGGCGCTCTGCAGGCGCCCACGCTGTCCGCCAAGCCGAGCTCTTCGGCGATCCGCGACCCCCAGGCCGCCGCGGGCAACCGCGACCTGGGAGCACGTGCGCTGCCCAGCGGCGGCGCGGAAGAATAAACACCTCTTGCCTGTGGGTCCGTCCTTCTGGGCAGCCGCGGGCAAGCGCTGTGAATAGCTCCTCTACTGCGGGGTCTGCCCCGTCCGGGGTCGCCGTGGGAAGGCGCTGCGCAGAACGCTCTGGCACTTTGTGCTGGCGGCCTTGAACGAGGCGCTCGCGGTATTGACGCCCTGAGTGCTGAACACGGGGCCATTGCCGGTGGTGTTGGGGGCGGGCAGCTTCACTCCGTTACGGTTCATGCACGCCGCAAACGCCGCCAGGGCTGCGCGGAAGGCGGGAGACCCAAAGTGACGCCGCGAGTTCTGTCCGCCAGGGCCGACAAAGCGTCCCGCGCTGGCGCCGCACTTCTGTATTGCCGCCTGGAACTGCGCGCGGGTGACGCCCTTGGGCAACTGCGGCCCGCCTGCTCCCCCTGCTCCGCCGCCGCCAAGCAGACCGCCCGCGCCTGGTGCGCGCCGCTGCCCGGGGGGCCGCTGGGGCAGCGTGATGCCGTGCTTCTGCAGGCATTCTCGCATCGCGGCAAATCTATTCCCGGCAGCGCCTCGTGTGGAGGTAGAGGAGGTGTTGGCGGCGTTGGCGCTCGTGGCGCTCTTGCTTGAGGAGCCGCCGCAGGCTGCCAAGGCGAGGCAGACCACTATCGCGATCAAGGCGCTCGCCAGGATCAGTGGCCTGCGGGTGTGGGTGTTGGTGTGGGGCATCTTCATCCTTTTCTTGACTACTTACCAAAGAGTGCTGGTTCGCCGCCGCCGGCGCTGGTGGCCCGGCTGCTGGACCTGCCGCTACCTGTACCGGAGGAGTTGCCGAAGAGCGCCCCGCCAATGCCTGCGCCAGAGCTGCTGCTGGCGCGCACGGTACTCGCCACGATCGATCCCTTTGCTCCCGTGGCACCCTGCACGATCACGGTATCGCCGGGGTGAATGCCTTTCACGGAGCTCTTCACCTGCCGGCTGATCTGCGCTCCCGCGGCCGCGACCTTCACAGTGTTGCCCTGGAGGTCCGTCACGTATAGGTCTGAGCCGGAGATATAGGCCACCTGGCCGACGGTTGTGCCGGCACCTCCAGTGCCTGCTGGTCCTCCCGCACGGCCTGACGCGCCGGCAAACCCGCGCCCGCCGAAAGCGTTGCCTGCCGCTTCACCGCTGCCTGCACGCGCGGGCCCGCCCGTGGCACTGGCGCCCGCAGCACCGGAGCCCGCGGCACCAAGCAGCCCGGCGAGGCGTCCGGCGCCTCGCGTGCCACTGCTGGTGGATGTTTCACCCTTCTCGACCTCCACGCCGATGATGAAGCCTCCGGCGCCGAGCAGCAGAGCGAATAACAGGGCCGTCACGGGCGTCAGCAGCCGCCGCCTCGGACGTTCTGACGATGGTCTGCTCCTCCTCCTCGTCCCAGGTCTGCACGTCTTCTTCGATCGTCTCACTCATGTCGCAAAGCCTCGATTGGTCTCAGGCCGGCGGCACGGCCGGCGGGGTAGGTGCCGAAGAACAGGCCAGTGGCAACGGCGGCGCCGAAGGCCAAAGGAATGCTGTAGCCGGCGATCGCGGGCTGCACTCCCGCGATCTGAAACTGGGTTCCCATAATTCCCACGAGCAGTCCCAAGAGGCCGCCGATCGTAGATACCAGCACGGCCTCCGTGAGGAACTGTCCCAGAATGTCAGTGTGACGCGCGCCGATCGCCTTGCGGATACCGATCTCGCGCGTGCGCTCGGTGACACTCACCAGCATGATGTTCATCACGCCGATGCCCCCCACGAGCAGAGAGATGGCAGCCACCTCACCCAGCAGCGTGGTGAAGACGCTGCTGGTGGAGCTCGATGCTTCCAAGATCGAACCCTGGTTGATGACGTTGAAGCCCGGGTTGGTGGCGCTCGTGCCGAGCTGCTGCTCAAGGATCGAGCTGACCTCGGCTTCGGCGGCATTCAGCTTGCCCTGGCTTGAGGCCTGCACGGTGATCGAGTCGATCGGCCCATAGCCCGTCAACTTGTCCTGCACGGTGCTGATCGGCGCCATCGCCACATCGTCCTGGTTCTGTGCTCCGCTGGCCCCCTTTGACTTGGTCACGCCTATCACCTGAAAGGTGCCGCCATTGATCTGGATCGACTGGCCCACCGGGTCAGCTCCCGGGAAAAGATTTTCCGCCACCGTTGGTCCGATCACCACCACCGCGCTGTGCTTGCTGACATCCTCTGAAGTGAATGGCGCGCCGGCCGCGATTTCGTAGTCGTGGGTGCTCAGATAGGAAGGCGTGGTGCCCACGAAGGTGGAGGGGGAGTAGCTGGTGCCGCTATACACCAGCGTGGCATTGGCGGCATTCACGACTGGCGCCGCGCTGCGCACGTCGGGGGCCTGGTTAGGGTCCTGCAGTGCCAAGGCTGCCTTTTCCGTTAACGGAGGCGTGCCTACGCTGGCGCGTGCGCCGCCGCGCTGAAAGCCGCGGGTGACCAGCAATACGTTGGTGCCCAAGCTCTCGATGCGCTTCTGCACAGTCTGGGAGGAGCCATTGCCTACGGCTATCAGCACGATCACCGAAGCAACTCCAATTGCTAGTCCAAGGATTGTCAGGGAGGAGCGCAGGCGGTTGGCCAACAGGCCGTCCACGGCGATTCGCAGTGTCTCCAGGCCGATCATGATGGTGGCGTTGCTCCACTCGTGGCGGCGGCATTTGCGTGGCGGGACTTCTGCGCGTGCACTCCTGGCGGCGCCTGCGCAACCTGATGTGTGCGGCTGTCCTGCACGATCTTGCCGTCGCTCAAGGTGATGATTCTCTTGGCCTGTGCCGCCACGTCGGGCTCGTGGGTGATCAGTACCACGGTGCGCCCCTCGCGGTTCAGTTGCGCGAAGATGCGCAGCACGTCCTCTGTGGAGCGCGAGTCGAGATTGCCGGTTGGCTCATCCGCAAGAATCAGCGAGGGATTGGTGACAATCGCCCGCGCTACCGCGACGCGCTGCTGCTGGCCGCCGGAGAGCTCGGAGGGCAGGTGCTCAAGGCGATTTGACATACCCATTGAGGCAAGTGCTCGTTCTGCTCTGCGACGACGCTCGCCGCGAGCAAGCCCGGCGTATGCCAATGGCAATTCGACGTTGGCCAAAGCCCGGGTGCGGGGGATGAGGTTGTAGCTCTGAAAGACAAACCCGATCTTGCTATTGCGCATATCCGCCAGTTCGTCCTCGCTGTGGTTGCGCACATCCACGCCGTCCAACAAATAGCGCCCCCCGCTGGGCACATCGAGGCAGCCGAGGATGTTCATCAATGTGCTCTTGCCGCTGCCTGAGCTGCCCATGATCGCGACGAAGTCCCCGCGCTCGATGCGCAACGTCACTCCACGCAGCGCTCGTACACGGATATCGCCCACCGCGAAGACCTTCGTGAGAGCGCTCACATCGATAACAGGGCTGCGCGCCGCGTGGTTCGTCAACCGGGCCCTCCTCCTCCAAAAAATCTTGCTCCGCCCCCACCGCCACCACCCAGGCCTCCGCCTCCGCCAAGGCCACCGCCTGCGCCCAGAGCGCTTGTGCGGCCACCAAAGGCCCCGGTCGTGCCGCTGCCCAGAGACGCGCCGGTGGCTATCGGCACCTGCACCTGCTCGCCGGGGGCAAGACCGTTGAGGACCTGCGTGACGGTATCGCCAACCAAGCCCGTGATGACGGACTGGCTTACCGCTTTGCCATTGCGTATGACCGTGACGGTCTGCGTGGCCCCACGCCCGGAGATGGCGGAGCTGGTCACGTTGACTGCATTTTCAGCCTGTGCCACCACGATCTGCGCGGCGGCCGTCATGCCGGGACGCAAACCACTCTCGCTCTGTTCAAGCTTAAGTGTGACGTCGTAGCTGACGACGCCGCCGTTGGTGCTTGACAGCAACGCGCTCGACACCACTCTTGCCGCAAGCTTCTCGTTGGGCAGGGCGTTCACTGTGACAGTCGCGGGCTGGCCCACTTTGACCTTGGTGATTTCCGACTCACTCAAAGGCACGACTACCTGCATATTGCTTGTATCCACCAGAACCACAAAACTGGAGGAGGAGGAGCTGCTGCTAGCGGATGCGGAGCCCGAGCTGCTGCTGGAGCCCTGGGAGCTGCTTGCCCCCGAACCGGCGCCGGAGGAGCCGCTACTCGCCGCGCTCGAGCTGCCACCTGAGGTGCCCGATCCCGTGCCCGAGGTGCCCCCCGAGCCGGCGGATACAGCGTCTCCTGGGGTTTCCTGTGCGATCGAGGCCACCGTGCCGTCCACCGGGGCGTACAGCTTGGTATTGGCCAACGCTTCTTCGGCGCTCACCACACTGGCCTTGGCGCTTTCCACCGCGGCTTCGTCTCCGGCTACGTTGGCGGCCTTGGCTGCAGGCGACTGTACGGACTGGGTTGTGGTCTTGGTCGGCGCTTGCCCCGTCTTGGCTGGGGCGGAGGTTCCTGCGGCCGGTGTCGAGGTTTCTGCGGCTGGTGTCGAGGTTTCTGCGGATTCGCTGCCCTGGGTGCTCTGCGCATCGGTCAGCCGGTCCTGCGCGGCACGCAGGTTGTCTTCGGCTACCGCGAGGTTCCGCTGCGCCTGCTCGGGATCGAGTTCCGCCAGCAGCTTGCCGGTCAGGACGTGCTCGCCAACGTGCACATACACCGCGGCCAGCTGGCCGGACACCTTGAAGTTCACTCCTGTCTGGTCAACCGCTTCCAAGGCACCGCTGGCGGACACAGTCGACTGCACCACGCCGCGTCCCACGACGGCAGTGCGGGTAGGCGATGCCGACTGCGCTGGCGGCCCTACGACCAGGAATGCGGCAACTCCAGCGGCCACGCACAGTGCCACCAGGATGTACAGGAGCCAGGACGCCCCCGTACGCTCGGTCATGTTTGCCCGATCATGTAGGCCGTTACGTATAACTTCCGCTGCCTAAGGCGCGATAAAGGGCTCGTCAAGGGTGTTCTTATCTCTCTACAGTCCGCCCAGCGTCACTCCTACCAGGATCAGCGACAGGGCGGACGTGACGACGACCGTGACGGCGGCGGCGCCATCGAGCAGGCCCGCGCTGCGATGCTCGCCCATCACCCTGCGCGAGCGTGATAGGCGCCAGATGAAAAATAGGTTGATTGGCAGCAGCAGGCCGTTGACGACCTGGACCCCCACCAGCAGATCGATCACAGGCAACCCCGGGATGACGGCCACCATCGTGGCTATCAAGATCATCGCGGTGATGACCCCCACGAATACCGGCGCCTCCTCGCGGCGGCGGCCGATGCCCTTTTCATAACCCAAGGACTCCGAGACCACATAGGAGGTGGCGATCGGCAGGATCGCCGCCGCCAACAGGCTGGCACCCAGCAGGCCGATGCCGAACAGCGCCTCGGCATAGCGGCCCGCGACGGGCACCAGCGCCTTGGCGGCCTCTGTGGCCGAGGAGATGTTGTGGATGCCGTGCGTATACAGCGTGGCGCCCGTGGCGATGATGATGAAGCCCGCGATCACATTCGCGAATATCGCGCCACTCATCGCCTCGCGTTCCTCGTGGGCCAGATCCTCCTCCCGCACCCCACGCTCGACGACCGCCGACTGCAGGTAGAGCTGCATGTAGGGGGTGATGGTGGTGCCGGCCGTGGCCACCACCAGCAGCAGGTAAGTGGAGTTGCCCTGGATGTGAGGGGCCACGATCGCCTTGCCCACTTCACCCCAATCGGGGTGCGCCAGGATCGCCGCTATCGGGTAGGCGAAGAAAGGGAGCGTCAGCCAGATGAACACCTTCTCCGCTGAGCGGTAGCTGCCGCGCACGATGATCAGCCAGATCCCCACCGCCGCGATCGGCACCGTCAGCTGCGCCGGTATTCCCGCCAGGCTCAGCGCGGCACCGATACCGACGAAATCCGAGATGCAGATGCCCATGTTGGCCACCACCACCGCGGTCGTCGCCAGTACCGACCAGCGGATGCCGTACTCCTCGCGCACCAGCTCGGCCAGTCCCTTACCGGTGACGACCCCCATGCGCGCCGCCAGTCGCTGCACGATCACCAGCGAGATTGTGATCAGCACCATCAGCCACAGCAGGCCGTAGCCGTACTTGGCTCCCACCGAGGAGTAGGTGGCGATGCCGCCCGCGTCGTTGCCGGCGTTGGCTGCTATCAACCCGGGCCCCAACAGGCCTAGGAGCGCAAACAGACGAACTTTGGCTGGGCTAAGCCGTGCAGGCAGACGCGCTCGGCCACGACTGGCCGAACGGATACGACGCATGACGGACGGTACTTGGACCGCCATCCAACTGCCCACCTGGAACGCTCACGGCGGGCAGTCTATTCAGTCGCGTCTTCTCAGTCCTCGCCCAGCAGACCGAAGCGCCGGCGCCAGCCGCGCGGCAGCATTGCCTCCAGCACATCGTCAACTGTCACCACCCCGACCATCTGCTCGTCAGCGTCCACGACGGGGACGCAGGTGAGGTTGTAGTCGGCCATCAGCCGGGCGACCTCCTCGAAAGGGGCATCGGGACGCAGGGTTGGGAGGTCATGCTTGACCAGCTCGCTCAAGGGCTGCCGAGGCTCTGCGCGCACGAGGGTCGTGATCGAGACACTGCCGTCAAGCTCGCCCTCGGGCGAGTTGACAAAAACCGCCGTCAGCACCTCCGGCTCGATCTTGCTGCTGCGCACCGCTTCCAGTGCCTCGCTCGCACTGGTCGTGCGACGCAGCGAAACGAACTCTGGACTCATCAACCCTCCTGCCTCGGCGGGGTCATAGCCGAGCAAGGTTCTGACCTTGATGCGCTGGCTCACCGGCAACATCGCCAGCACCGCCTCGCGTCGCTCGTCGTCGATCTCGCCGATCACATCGACGGCGTCATCGGGAGCCATGCGCGGAGGATCTCGGCTACCTGCGCGTCGGAGCGGTCCTCAAGGAACTCGCGCTGGTGATGGTCGTCGAGCTCCTCAAACACATCCGCCTCAAGCTCGCGGTCATCCGCGCCCACGGCCTGGATGATCTCCTCGCCCTGCCGGCGCGAGGCGGCCTCCACGAGGTCGGCGATCTGCGCGGGGTGCAGCTTGGCGAGCTTGGGGTGGGGGATGCGCAGGCGCAATGTCGGCACATGACCCACGAACGGCTCGACGCTGGCCCAGTCCAGGAACTCGCCCGTGGCGATGCGCTCGCCGAGCGGGCGGGGCAGCAGGCGGCGCAGCCCACCGCGCGGCCCCGTGTCGACGCCCACCACGCGCCATGCGCCCGCCAGGTGCGCTAGCTCGATCTCGTTGGCGCGCACGAGGCGGGCTCCGTCGAGGTTGATCAGCTGACGGTCGAGCACGTCGCGCTTGAGCAGCACCTCCTCGCTGCGGCGCTCGAAGTGGCGCAGGTCGAGCTTGGCCTTGCGCAGCACCACACCGCCCGGGCCGATGTCTGAGACGCGATCGATGCCGAGGTAAGAGGTGCGCCCGGCGACCGTCACCAGAAAACCGGTGATGGGGGGGTAGCCGATGCCACCGAGGCGCACGATGATGTCGTTCACCTTCCCCAGCCGCTCGCCGTCGCTGTCGCGCAATGCGCTGCCCACCACGGTTGAGAGGTGCAGGATCGGCGGTGCCTCGGTGGCCTGCGGGGTCTTCACCGGAGACATGGTATGGCTCCTACCCGCCGCTCAGGTTGGTAGGTATCGGCTGGCCCGGGGGCGGAGGGTCATCCAGCAGCAGGCGGGGTACCGTCACCGGGTGCAGACCCCGCTCACGCAGGCCGTGCACGATCGTCGGCAGCGCCGCGATCGTCTCGGAGCGGTCTCCGCCCGCGTCGTGCATGAGGATGATCGCGCCCGGATGGGCGCCGGCCAGGGCACGCTGCTCGATTGCCTGCACGCCCGGACGGGCGTAGTCGCCGGTATCGGTGCTCCACAAGATCATCAGCAGATGCGCGTGCTTGAGCTCGTGGAAGGTGGTGGTGTTGAAGGAGCCATAGGGAGGGCGGAACAGCCTTGGGGTTGGTC
Organism: uncultured Solirubrobacterales bacterium; assembly: GCA_963743165.1. Lineage (GTDB taxonomy): Bacteria > Actinomycetota > Thermoleophilia > Solirubrobacterales > Solirubrobacteraceae > Palsa-744. The sequence continues at coordinate 586,861 of CAVUOP010000001.1, read as the reverse complement.
CGCCCAGCAGCTGGATCTGGTAGATCTGGTTTTGCAGCTCTTCGCGCTGATCGTGCTTTGAGAGCGAGGCCATCATGGGGTGCGTCTCGGTGTGGTCGCCCACGACATCCCCTGAGCGCAGCTCCAGCAGCGTGCCGGCGGAGAAGTAGTGCTCCTCGGTGCCGATGGCGAAGAAGGTGGCCTGCACGTGCAGCCGGTTGAGGGTGTCCACCAGCTGTGTGGTGTAAGGGCCGGGGCCGTCATCGAATGTCAAGGCCACCTCATTGCCCTTGGTGCCGCCCTGCACCACCGCGGGAGTACGGGCTAGGACTGAGTCGATCGCGTCTTCCTCCTCCTTGTTCTGCAGCGCGTGTCGCTCGGCGGGAGTCAGCTGGGCAGCCGTGGAATGGCTCTGCTGTGGTCGCGGGGTCGTATTAGTCGCGCTATGGCTCGAGCCGCCTGAGCCCAGGGCAGCGATCGTGACGGCCACGACCGACAGCGCCGCCACCACCGCGCCGAAGCGCCGGCGGAAGTACACGTCCTGGAATCTGCTGTTTGGAGGGTTCATCTGCTGAGCGAATGATGACCGATCGATCGACGGCTATGTTGAATCCCCGTGCTGCCCTTCTGGCTGTCGATCGCGGTGTTGTCCCTGGTACAGGCTGCCACTGTGCTGGGCCCGTCGCGCCGGGCGGTGGCTGTGCTTGAGCGCCTGCGCAGCCCGTGGTGGGCGGTGATACCGCCGCTTTCGGTGCTCGCCTTCGTGTTGGTCGGGCGCATGGCCGAACACGTCAGCGCCCAGACGCTGACATATCTCGCGCTGGTCGCTGTGCCCCCGCTGGCCGCACTTGCCCTGGGATGGTTTGTTTGGAGCGAGCGCGGGCCATACCCACTGGCGGCACTCTTGGTGGCGCCGCTGTTCGGGTTGGCGTGGGTCGATCGCACGGGCTTGCTGGGGGAGGCCGCCGCTGTGATCCTCTCGGCGCTGAGCTGCGTGACGCTGGGTGTGCTGCTGGCCGCCGTCACGCCCGCGCGCTGGCTGACCGTGGGCATCGTCTTGATGGCTATGGCCGACACGGCCTTGGTGGTCTCAGATCTGTTGCAGCGCCCCAACGACGTGCTCAACGCCGCCCAGCCCGCGGCGAATCTACCGCGGCTGCAGTCAGAGAGCTTCGGCGACGCGGTCATGGGTTACGGCGATCTGTTCGTCGCGGGGCTCCTGGGGGGTTTGCTTGCGGCGGCTGGGGACCGCCGGCGCCAGTTGCAAGGCGCGGCGCTCGTCGCCGGCTTTGCGCTGGGCTTTGACCTGCTGTTCTTCGCCGTCAACGAGCTGCCGGCGACGGTGCCTGTGGCACTGGCCACGATTGTCGTGGGACTGCGAGGAACGCGCAGCACGGCTGGGGAGAAACGCGCCGAATCGACGCGGCCGTCAGGAACCTTTACGATGCTTAGATGAGCGGTGATTGGGGCCCAGCAGAAACAGTCTCGGGAGGCACGCCGCTCAGCAACGGTGCGGTGCACGTCGAGGACATCGAACAGTCCGTAACCCACGGCGAGGCGCAAGTCGGCGGTGGCATCCGTCTGCACTACGTCGAGGCGGGGGAAGGGCCGCTGGTGGTGCTGCTGCACGGCTTTCCCGAGTACTGGTACTCCTGGCGCAACCAGATACCGGCGCTCGCGAAGGCGGGCTTTCATGTTGTGGCGCCGGACATGCGCGGCTACAACCTCTCGGACAAGCCCGTTGGGTGGCGTCAGTACAACGGGGATCCCCTGGCGCACGACATCGCCGGCTTGATACGTCACTTCGGCACTGAGCGCGCATACCTCGCGGGGCACGACTGGGGCGCCGCCGTGGCCTATATGACGGCGATGCGTCACCCCGAGCTGATCGAGAAGCTGGCGATCCTCAACGTGCCCCACCCGGAGCGCATGTTGAGCGGCTTTCGCACCTGGCAGCAGTTGCGCAAGAGCTGGTACATGTTCTTCTTCCAGCTCCCTTGGCTGCCCGAGAAGCTGATCGCGCGGGATGACTTCTCCTTCGCCAAGCGCTCGTTGCGCGCCGATTCACCCGGGGCCTTCAGCGACCTGGACTTGGAGCGCTATGCGCAGGCATGGTCACAGCCGGGAGCTTTGACCGGCATGATCAATTACTACCGCGCTGCTCTGCGCCAGACGCCGCCGGCGGCCATGGCCCAGCTTGTGCCGATCGAGACACCGACGATGGTGATCTGGGGTATGCGCGATCGCCATCTCGGCAGCGAGCTGGCGGAACCGCTGCCGCAGTGGGTTCCCAACGTGCGCATGGAGCGGCTGCCCGAGGCTACGCACTGGGTTCAGCACGATGCTCCGGAGCGCGTAAATGAGCTGCTGATGGACTTCTTCGACGCACCGCGCGCATAGCTGTCACACCCATAAGCGCCGCCAGCAGACAGGCCACCGCGCCCACGCCGAGACCGGCACGCGCACCGGCCTGGGCCATCACCCAGCCCACGATCGGCCCGCCGATCGGCGTGGAGCCCTGAAAGGCCACGAACCACAGCGACATGACGCGTCCGCGCATCGTCGGCTCGGCCGCGAGCTGGAGAGTTGAGTTGCCGGTGGCCATAAAGGAGATGCTCGCCCAGCCCGTGAGCGCTAGCGCCACCAACTCCACTCCCATCGTGGGGGCCAGCGCGGCAAGCGTGAGAACGACCGCGAAGGCAGCGGCCGACAGCGCCAGTGTGGGGAGACCCGTGCGTCCTCGGGCCGCGACCAACAGACCGCCCGCTACCGCCCCTACGCCCATGGCGGCGGTCATGAAGCCATAGCCCGTGGCTCCGGCGTGCAGCCCCTGGCGGGCCATGACGGGGAGCGACACCTGGAACTCATAGGCCAGGCAGCCGACGAGGGCCATCATCGCCAGCGGCCACGCTAGTTCGGGGGTGCGCGCGATGTAGCGCAGTCCTTCGCGCAACTGGCCCGGGGCGCGGATCGTCGGCGGGCTCGGCGATAGCGCCGAGCCGTCCAGGCGCAGCAGTGAGAGCACAACTGGGATGAAGCTGGCGGCGTTGAGAAGGAAACAAAGACCCTCGCCTACGGTGGCGATCAGGACGCCCGCCACCGCGGGGCCAAGCGTGCGCGCGACGTTGACCAGCACCGAGTTGAGGCTCACGGCGTTGCGCAGATCCTCCGCGCCGACCATCTCCAGCATGAACGACTGCCGGGCGGGATTCTCAAAGGCGTTGTTGAGACCCAACAGCGCTGCCAAGGCGCCGATCTCCCAAAGCTGCACGACGCCGGTGACCGTCAGCAGTCCCAGTACGAGCGCCTGCATGCCCATCGCAATCTGCAAGGCCACCATCAGGCGGCGCTTGTCCACACGGTCGGCCACCACCCCGCCATACGGGCCCAGCAGCAGCACCGGCAGCGTCTGCAGCGCCACCACCAGCCCCAGCTTGGTGGCTGAGTGGGTCAGCGTCAGCACTAGCCACGCCTGTGCGGTCATCTGCATCCACGTCCCGGTCAGCGAAACCGCCTGGCCACGGACATAGCGCCGGTAGTTGGGGATGGCGAGCGCGGCGAAGGTCGCGCTGCGGGCGCTGATCAGACGGGTCAACGTGTCTATTCCATGGAATTCAAATGCTCGACTTTGACTTGGGTGAACCCTATGATGCGCCCGCGATGCTGCCGGCAGCCACCGCTACCCCATTCCACGTCGTGCTGGCGATCCACGTGGCGACCATCATCATGACATTCGGTGTCATCTTTGCCCGCCCTTTGGTGTTCGCCCTGGCGGGCAGGCACGATCCACACAGCCTGCCCGTGTTGCACCGGATCGAGTACACGATCGATCGCTACGTGATGGTCCCGGGGGTGCTCGTAGTGATCCTCAGCGGAAGCTATCTGGCCGATCGCGGCGGGCACTGGAGCGACTTCTATGTCTGGTGGGGGATCGCGGTCGTGGCCTTGATCGGAGCGGCCCTGGCGATCGTCATGATCCCGACGGCGAAGCGCGCCGAGGCGGTCGCCGATCGTGATTTGCGGGGCGCATCGGCGAGTGTGCGGGGCGCTTCGGCGAGCGCGATCGAGCTCAGCAGCGAATACCAGACGCTCACCCGGCGCCTGGCGATGGTGAGCTCCGTGCTCGGTGTGCTGGTGCTGGTGACGATGCTCTTCATGGGCCTTGAACGGCCTTTGTGACGGCCATGACGATCGCGATCATCAACACCTACTACGTCGTCAAGTCGATCCACAACATGGCCGCGCTGGTCACCTTCGGGGTGGCGTTCGTCTATCCGATCGCCTTTGCGGTGGCCACCCGGCACGATCCGCGCAGCCTGCCGGCGCTGCATCGAATCGAGTCCACGATCGAGCGCACGCTGATCGTCCCGGGCCTGCTCGTCGTGGTCCTCACGGGGATCGACATCACAAGCATCGCCCACCATTGGGGTCAGTTCTTCGTGCAGTGGGGGCTGAGCGCCGCGGTCGTGATCGGGGTGCTCGTGACTGCCGTGATGATCCCCAATGCCGAGCGCGCTGCCGTCCTCGCAGAGCGCGACCTGACGGCCAGCGCGACCGGCACGGCCGGCGTGGTCAGCCTCAGCGGCGAGTACCGCGCGCTTGCGCGCCGACTGCTGATGCTGGGTCTGCTCCTCAGCGCCATCATTCTGATCACGATTCTCTTCATGGCGGTTGGGTTCAACCCTTAGCTATGAAAGACGCCGCGCCAGGGCCCCCAGAACTGCCAAAAGCACCACAGTGCGTCTGGCCGCCGTGGTCGCTTCGCGCCTTGTTAGTGCCGCCGACGTAGGCGATCCCGTCAAGCACGATATGTGGGTCAGGCGCGGCGAACGGCGTGTGCGATGAGGTCGGCTGGTGCTCCGCGCGCGTGAAATCGCCGCCTGGTGGCACTTACGGACCCTGGATCGAGTGTCCGCAGCGTGCGCTCGGAAACGAGGATCTCGTCAGGCTGAGCGGACTCGGCTAGACGCGCAGCGATGTTCACGTCGACCCCGAGGTAGTCACGGCCAACCTTACGAGGGCGCCCAAGGTGGATGCCGGTACGCAGCTGCGGACGGTGACCCGCGACGTTCACCAATGCCACACGATCGCAGGCATCGAACGCCGCTTCAGTCGCGCTGGATGCGTCGCGGAAGACCGCCATGACGCCGTCGCCTAGCCGCTTCACCACATGGCCTCCTCGTGCCAGGATCGGAGGCTCGATCGCTTCGCCCACCTCGCGGAGGAGTCCGATGGCGAGCTCGTCTCCCGCTTCCAATGCCCACTCGGAGAAGCTCACGAGGTCCGTGAAGAGGACCGCGACATCCACTTCGCCTCGACCTCGACCCTGAGCCTCCGCGAGTCTCTGCCAGCCCTGAAGAACCGCGGCCCCAAGCTCTCCCGCGACGCCGGGCTCCTCGGTCCTGAGGGCCGCGAGCTGACGGAACGCGACGTCGACGGGGCGGCCGCGAGCGCTCGAGAGCCCGTAGTCGATCTGTTGTTCGCCGAGTGCCCACTCACGCGTCTTGCGCGCCGCGTTCAACAGCCTGGGGCTCTGGTTGAACTGACGGGCAGTCCCGACGAGTCGCCTCACACGATCGGGGCTAGACCTCTCGTTCACCGCAGCAGCCTAAATCAGTTCGCCTGCTGAGCACATCGGACGCATCTGGAGCGGCTGCCTACACCCTGCGGGTGCCGCTGCACGCATCCGGTCTGATGGCGGCGAACAGGCTCGGCTTCACCACCCAGAACCCGGCGCGCGGCGAATTCGCAACGCCAGCCGCGGGAGCGCCCGGTGGACTGGGCGATGCGGTGGTGCACACCCGGCGGCCTTCCTCACGTCTAGGGCTAAATCGCGAGGACGGTGCGTTGCTGGAGCTGCTACGCGACAGGGCACGCTTCAGCGACCTGTCCCCCAGAAGGACGGTGGAGCGCTTGGTCGGGGGGATCTCCGACCCCGAGCGCTTCAGGCGTTTGGCTGATGCGGCGCAGAGCGAGCCGCCGCGGGTACGAGCCATGCTCGGTGCGCTCGGTGAGCAGGCCGGTATGCCGGCCGACTCCCTCGAGGCACTGCGGGCCAGCTTGAACCCGTTGAGCAGGTTCGATTTCGGCGTGCTCGGTGTCCTGCCAACCGCAGGGGGGTGGCAGGCCCGGTGAGGCTGCACGAGCACGAGGACTTCACCTCCTTCCTGACGGCAGCCGCCGCGGAGAACGATCTCCCCGAGGTGTTTGTGGAGAAGGACTACTGGATCACAGAGATCCTGCGCGTCATTGCCACGACGTTGCCGGACCCCGACCCAGGGGTTTCCGCCCACCGTGCGCCTCGAGCCCGGCGTGCAGAGCGGCAGGCAGCCAACCGAGGCGAGGCAGATCTCCTCGATCGTCGGCGACATGCTCACCGTTGACGGCGCCGCCAACCAGCTCGATGTCTCGGAGCTGGAACCGTTCTCGATGACGCTGCTGCACTTCAGGCGCACGTTTGTCGAGAAGCTCTTCGCGATACACGGCAAGGTCGAGCGTCTCAAGCAGGAGGGCGTCCCACTCGGCCGCGATGTGCGCCACTACGCCGGCCTGTTCGTGCTCGCCGGCCGCCCTGAGGTGCTCGACATGCTCGCCTCACCCGAGTACGAGTCGATCCGCCTCGACTATGACGAGAAGAGCCGAGCCTACTTCGCCAACAGCCACCGGCCCCCCAAAGGTCTGCGCTTCGCATCAAGCGACGCGATGTTCCCGTCTGAGGATCTGCAAGCCGCATCGAGCCAGGCTACGAAGAAGAGTGTCGCAGGCTGTTCTTCCGGCCGCCCCCGCCCTTCGCCGAGGTGTTGGAATGCTTCCAGGGCATCCGGAAGTTGCTGTAGCGCACGCTGATGCCCACGGAGTGCAGCATCGGAATACGCCGGAGGGGTTGCAAGGACCTTCGAGCGCGAGGCGCCGGAGCTGTGGCGCCTGCTCCCGCCCAATAAGAGGAGCGAGCCGATACGCCCGACGGGCTGTCGGTCCTCGTCCGGAGCGGGCGCGAGCGCGGCCCTCGCCCCGGCCTTCGCTCGGCCCGCAAAGCAGTAGCGTGACGAGGTGGTGCCCCGCGCCGCTAGGCACAGGCCGCCACGCCGGCTCCCACAGGGGAGCTTTAGCGCCTGGCTCTCCGGTTCTGCCGTCGGCGCACACCACACACCGATACCGGGCTCAACGGCCGGCCGATCGGGTCGATGAACAGCGAGCACGGCCCGGAGCTGTCGGGCACCTTCCCCTCGAGCACGGTGGCGCTGTAGGTGAGGTTAGCCCCGTCCAGGCGAGGGCTGGTGAGCGTCACGACAACGTCCTCGGGCATCTGGTCACCCTCCTCGAGGAACGAGAGGACAGCATTCGGAGGATCGTCGAGGAAGCTGTTCTCACCGTCTGCCCAGCCCTCTATGAACTGGGCGGCCGTGAGATGTCCGACGATGCGCTCGGGCCGGTCGGAGAACATCAGCGTGGAGGGTGCGAGATCGTGCAGCGTGAACTCGCCGTTGCGGCTCGTAACCCCCTGGGCGCTCTGTACGTACAGCGCCTCGAACTCGCCGGGCTGTACCGCTGGTCGTGATGACATCTGGGCCTCCTTCTAGGGCGTCAGGATCGGCTTTGGACGAAGCACCGCGGAGATCCTATGACGGCTCATGACACCTTCCACCGGTAGTCCCCCGCACAGATGCCGCGACTAGCCCGCGATCCAGTGGACGCGCACGGCGAGCGCCCCTAAGGCTCTATCACGTCCGGTATCGGCCACGTGTAGGTTGGGCGTCGTGGATTGGGGGCTTGCCGCTGTCGGACTCGCGCTGCTGCTCGTCGCGGCGGTGTCGCGGCGGCTGTCGGGCACGCCGATCACGCCGGCGATGGTGGTGGTCGCCATCGGTGTTCTCGCGGGCCCCTTGGTGTTCGACGGGCTCACCGTGGGACCGACAAGCTTGACGGTGCGAAGGCTGGCCGAAGCCACGCTCGCGGTGGTGCTGTTCTCAGATTCTTCCCGTATCGACCTTAGGGCCCTGCGGCGGGAAGCCTCCCTGCCGGTGCGCCTGCTCGGCATCGGTCTGCCGTTGACGATCGCGCTGGGCGCGCTGGTCGCGCTCGCCTTGTTCGGGTCGTTCTCACTGAGCGAGGCATTGATCCTTGGCGTGATCCTCGCGCCGACGGACGCGGGGCTCGGCAGCGCCGTCGTGACGGACCCGAGCCTGCCCCAGCGTGTGCGGCAGTCGCTCAACGTCGAGAGCGGACTGAACGACGGGATCTGCGTCCCGATCCTGTTGATCGTTCTGGCGACCTCCTCGCAAGCCGGTGGCGCGGCCCACCCGGCGCAGGTGATCGGTGAAGAGATCGGCTTCGGACTCATCGGCGGCATCGTCGCGGGGACCCTAGCCGCGGGGATCGTGAACACAGCCGGGGCCAGGCGCCTCATCGACGATGCCTGGCGACAGATCATCCCCGTGGCCGCGGCGGTGTTCGCGTACGGGATCGCGGAGGCTCTCGGCGGGTCGGGCTTCATTGCCGCCTTCACGGCGGGCGCACTGTTCGGCCTGATCGCCCGCGAGAACTCGCCCGGAACGATGCGCTTCACCGAGGAGACTGGGGCGCTGCTCGACAGCATCACGTTCCTCGTCTTCGGCGCCGTCCTGCTCGGCCCCGAGCTCGAGCACGTGAGTTGGCAGATCGCGCTCTATGCCGTGCTGAGTCTGACGATCGTTCGCATGCTGCCCGTGGCTCTTTCGCTGTTGGGCACCGGAGCGCGAGGCCCGACCGTGGCGTTCATCGGCTGGTTCGGTCCACGCGGGCTTGCATCGATCGTGTTTGCGGTGATCGTCGAGGACACACATCAGGCTCACGCCGGAACGATCCTCACGGCCTGCTATTTGACGGTGGGCCTCTCGGTCCTCGTCCACGGCCTTACGGCGGCGCCGCTTGTGAGTCGCTATGTCGCGTGGTATCGAGCCGCCGCGGGCGAGCGTCCCCCTGCGATGGAGAGTGAGCCGGTGCACGAGCACCGGGCGCGGGGACTCGCCGCGCTGCATGGCGACTAATCGGCCGTGTGGGCCTGAGCGCAGTCTCGGCCCGAGCAGATCAGCCTTGGAGCCGGCCGTTTCACCGGCGAGATCTGTTGGCGCGGGACGGGTGCCGTCGGATCTCCCTGAAGAGGATCATGTAGAGCGCGATGGCGAAGTAGACCGCTACGGCTACTCCCGGCACGGCGAGTCCGATGAGGATCGCAATCACATAGCCGCCGAGGACGGGCAGGAGTTCTCGCGGTTCGTCCAGCCGCTCGTCGCCGTCCTCCGGAGGGGAGTAGAGGCGCTCTCGCCGGGCATAGGCGTCCAAGGCAAAGGCCAGGATGCGGATTGCTAGCAGGGTGAGCCCATACATCGTCACGAAGACGCGCTCGCTGCTTTCGTGGTGCAGGGCGTCAGCGACGAGCCGGGTCGGGAACGGCAGGAACGCCACCACGAGCAGTAGCAGCAGGTTGATTCGCAGCAGTAGCGGGTCGGTCCGTGCGAGCCGCTCGGTCAGCTGGGTGTGGCCGAGCCACCCTGCGCCGACCGTGAGGAAACTGATGACATACGCGAGGTAGAATGGCCAGGCGTCGAGAACCTGTTCGAGTGCTGTGCCCGGCGGATGAATCGCGATGTCGAGTACGAGCAGCGTCGCGGCGATCGAGAAGACGCCGTCGCTGAATGCTTCCATGCGCGTCGTGCTGAGCGATCGGCGTGCACGTGGCGTATCTTCGCCGGAGGCCATTCGGCAATCCTTGCAGGCCAGACCGCCGCGGAGACGTTCGCTCGTCTTCTTCGAAGCGAAGGGCTCGCCTTAGTAGTGGCATGGTCCTGATCATGGCTGCGGGTTTTCGCGGATGCCGAGAACGCGCCCCGAGGTAGTTTGTCGATGTGCGGTGTTCCCGCGCAGGCGCCCGCCCGGCGGCGGATCGTCAGGACACTCGTCCAAACCAGCACGGAGGTCAAAAATGAGCGACAGGCCGGTTTTCATCTACGCCGCGACTTATCCCGACCGCGGTGGCGCGGAGGCGGATTACGACGCCCTTCTCGAGCTGCACGCGGCGAAGCTCGTGGGCACCTATGACGTTGCGTTGGTCACCAAGGACGCTGACGGCAAGGTCCACGTCGAGAAGCACGAGAAGCCCACCCAGCACGGCGCCTGGGGAGGCATTGCCGTCGGGGCAGCGGTCGGGGTCGTGGCGGCGCCAGCGGTCATCCCCGCGGCGCTGGTCGGCGGTGTCATCGGCGGCCTTGGCGGGCACTTCAAAAAGGGCATCCCCGGGGGCGCCGCCAAGGAACTGGGCGACCTCATCGAGGCCGGAGAAGCCACGCTGTTCGTGATCGGCGAGTCGCGCCTTGAAGAGCAGCTCGACAAGGTGCTGACCCGCGCCGAAAAGTCGCTTGAGAAGGAAATCAACGTCGACGCCAAGGAGTTCAAGCGCGAACTCGACGAGGCGGAGAAGGAGTACGCGGCGAGCTAGCTGGACGCCTTCCCGGCGTCTGATCGCGAAAAGACGATGAGCTCGGTGTCGAGTAAGGCAGCCGCGGCAGCGGCTGGCGGTGTTCTGCTGACGCTGTGTGCGGGCCAGTTCTTGATGATGCTCGACAGTTCAGTGATGAACGTGTCGATCGCGACGGTCGCGAAGGATGTCGGCACGACCGTCACCGGGATCCAGACGGCGATCACCCTGTACACGTTGGTGATGGCCGCGTTCATGATCACGGGCGGGAAGGTCGGGCAGATCATCGGCCGCAAGCGCGCTTTCGCGATCGGGTGCGTGATCTATGGCTGCGGCTCGTTCATCACGGCGATCTCTACGAGCCTCGGGGTGCTGCTGCTCGGATGGTCGTGCCTTGAGGGGATAGGTGCCGTGCTCATTCTGCCGTCGATCGTTGCGCTGGTGGCGGTGAACTACGGCCCCGACGAACGACCGCGCGCCTATGGGCTCGTCGCCGCAGCGACGGCGATCGCGATCGGGGTCGGCCCGATCGTCGGCGGCCTGTTCACCACCTACCTGTCATGGCGCTGGGTGTTCGCGGGCGAGGTCGTGATCGTGCTTGGGATCCTCGTCCTCGCCCGCCGCATACCCGAGGGGCCGCGTGAGAAGACGGGGCACCTGGACCTCGTGGGTACAGCCCTGTCGGCGCTCGGCCTCGGGCTGATCGTCTTCGGTGTCCTGCGTTCGGGTGTATGGGGTTTTGTGAAACCCAAACCGGGGGGTCCCGAATGGATCGGGCTCTCGCCGGTGATCTGGCTGATGCTCGCGGGCGGTCTGGTCATCTATCTATTCATCGAGTGGGAGGATCGCGTGCTCGCCCGTGGTGGGGAGCCGCTACTGGACCCCAAGATCCTGCAGGTCCACGTGCTGCGCGGCGGCCTGAACTCGTTCTTCTTCCAGTTCTTCGTGCAAAGCGGGGTGGCATTCGCCGTCCCACTGTTCCTCTCTGTCGCACTAGGGCTCTCCGCGATCCAGACAGGTGTGAGGTTCCTGCCGCTGTCGATCGCCCTGATCCTCGCGGCAGCCGGGATCCCCAAGCTCTTCCCCAAAGTATCGCCGCGCCGGGTGGTCCAGCTCGGCTTCATCGCGATGTTCGCCGGCCTCGTGATCTTGGTCGCCCTGCTACAGGAAGGCGCGGGACCGGAGATAACGACCTTGCCGATGCTGCTCGTCGGCCTCGGAATCGGGGCGTTGTCCTCCCAGCTCGGGGCCGTCACCGTCTCATCCGTTCCCGATGAGCAGAGCAGCGCAGTGGGCGGGCTGCAGAACACAATCACGAACCTCGGCATCTCCATGGGCACGGCGCTCACAGGAGCGATCGTCATCGCCACGCTGAGCACGTCGTTTCTGACCGGGGTGCAGCAGAACTCCGCCGTCCCCGCGCCAGTCAAATCGCAGGCCTCGACCAAGCTTGCGGGTGGAGTCCCCTTCATCTCCGACAAGCAATTGAAGGACGCGCTCAACAAGGCCCATGTGCCACCCAGGGCCACAGACGCGATCGTTGAAGAGAACGCGAAAGCGCGCCTCGACGGGCTGCGCGAGGCGCTGTCGATACTTGCCATCTTCGCGTTGATCGGACTGGCCTTCAGCCGGCGGATCCCTACCGAGCAGCCCGGTTCGTCGAAAGAACCGGTTCCCGTGGCAGAAACGGCTCCGGCAACCCCAACGGCTGCAGGTGCGTGACTCGCTCGTAGCGCACTGCCGAGCAGCTAACCATTGGTGCGGCCCGAACGGCCCGTACGTCTTACTCGCGGTCGAGATCTTCAGATGAGGCCCGAGCAGACTTTCGCTTCGGGTTGCGAGGGAGCGTCTTACAGCCGCCGCCTCAGACGCTCGGATCGGACGACGAGGGAGCGTCCGCCGTCGGTGTTCGGCTCACTCCTCCTATGAGGGCCTGTCAGTTAGGGTTTGCTCGTGTGATTGCTTGCTCGGTTGCGTGTGCGCCGCGTGTTGGGTTGTGGTGTCGCTCGAGGTGTCCGTAGTAGTGGCTGGTGGTGGAGAGGTCGCGGTGTCCGAGTTGTTGCTGGACGTAGAGCAGCGAGTTGCCGGCGGCCAGCCACGCGGCTGCCGCAGTGTGGCGGAGTGAGTGCAGTGGTATGTGGCGGATCGCCGCGTCCTGGAGGGTGTGGGCGTGCCATTCTCCGACGGTCCGGCGGTCGGGTGGTAGGAACTCTCGGCTGCTCGTTGAGCGAGCGGTCTGTTGTCGGCGGGTTGGGCGTGGCGCGATGAACAAGGAGCTAGCATCGTTCGCGTCCGGGTATGTGTGCTGGCGCTCTGCGAGGTGGTTTTCTAGGCGGTGTGCGAGTTCGGGGCCGATCTCGATTGATCTGGGGCGTCGGGACTTGGTGGAGCCGATTGTGCCGTCCTGTTTGAGGGCGCGGGCGATGGTGACCCATCCGCCGGTGGTATCGAGCTTGAGGTCGCTCGGGCGGATGGCGAGCGCCTCGCTGATTCGGGCTCCGGTTCCGATCAACAGCGCGGCGAGTGGCTCGTACTCGGTGCTGCAGGAGTCGAGATAGACGGGTATCTCGTGCAGGCGTAGGTAGTCGCGTTCGGTGTGCGCTCGCGGGAATCGTGGTACTCCGATTGCTGGGTTCGTTGCGATCAGCCCGTCCTTGACGGCGTCGTTGAGGCAGACCGTGAGCGTCGTGAGCGTGTTGTTGACGGTCTTGCCCGCGAGCTCGCCTGCCTGCACACGCTCGGCGAGTTCCTCGAAAAGGCCACGGACGTGTCGGGTCTCGATCGCTGCGAGGCGAGTCTGGCCGAGTGCGGGCAGCAAGCGCGTGCGCGCGTCGACGGTGTATGCCGCGATGGATGCTGGCGCCAGGTGGTGCCTGCGGCGTCGCAGCCATCTCTCCCAGTATTCGGTGAAGGTCTCTTGGGTGTAGCTGGCCTCGCCGCGCGCGACCTGTTCGACGATGTGCCGCTTGGCGTCGATGGCGGCTTGCTCGCTGAGGAACCCGCGGCGCGTGATCTGCGAGCCATCGCGCCCGCGCGTCTTGAAATACCAGCGGGCTCCGTTTCGCGTGAGATACCGGTAGACCCCTCGACCCTGTGGCGACTCGTCTGCGGGCCGCTCCTCCACGGCGACGCTATGCGTCTGCGAGTCAAACGACCGTGCGTCGGCCTCGCTCGCGAACCGCCGTCCGCGCTGGCGGCCCGACGCATCGCGCCAGCGCACGATCCAGGCCCCGTGGTCGGACTGAACGCTCACCGCGACCCCACATGAGTCGCACGCAGCGCTGGAGCACTAGCGGCGCAGCACGTGCAGGCTGATGAGTTCGCGGGCGTTCGCCGCCGCTGTGCTCGGCCGACATTCGATCGCGGAGCGACGTGCACAGTTCTCACTTGAGAACATTATGCACACCAAACACGGCTTACGCCAACGGAGGGGTTTCGTGACCCATAGTCGCGAATACCCTGCTATCATCTGCATTTACGGCCGATGCGGATGAGAGGACTCGAACCTCCACCCAGTTACCTGGACACGGACCTGAACCGTGCGCGTCTACCAATTCCGCCACATCCGCGTGATGGAGAAGCGAAGATATCGCACCGGGCGTGCGGCTGGCGGTGTCTGGCCTCTACTAACCGCCGGCCGGGCGGCCGCAATGATCGGGTTGTAAGCAGTGCAGGCCCCTGCGGGGCGGTCCGTCCCGAGGCGCCGCTTTGATAGCCTCGACAGCGTCATTCACGCGCCGCCATCGTCTAGGGGACTAGGACGCCGCCCTCTCACGGCGGTAACACGGGTTCGAATCCCGTTGGCGGTATAAGTTCGAAAAGCCCTGCTAAGCGGGGCTTTTTTGTGGCATGAGAGTAGATCGCACCACCGGGCACCAGCATGGCTGTGGACCCACTTTGGACCCTGGCGAGCCTGGAGTCCGAAGCCCGAGTCATTCGCGGTTCTCATCGAGCGTGCGACCGCTGAGAACCGAGCGAGGGCACTCGACGACGATGTCCGAGCCCGGTTGCGCGTACTCGTCGCGTCGCTTGATCAGCAGCCACTGCGCCTTGGTGCCCGGTCGAGTGCGCTGCAAGGCAAAGCCGCCGTGCAGCTTCTCTCCATGCAGTACGAAAACGGCATGCCCCCGGGTAAGTGCCTGCGGCCACGCGACGCGTCCGCCCTGCTCGTAGGTTCCGCGATCCCAGACGATCACACGGCCTGCCTCCAAGGACCCCTCGAACGCGTTGTGCGCCATGGCGTGATCGGCAACCTCGACGGCGAGGCGCTTGACCGCGGGGTCAAGCGAAGGTCCCTTGGGGAGCGCCCAGGAGCGCATTACTCCGTCGACCTCCAGGCGCAGGTCGAAGTGATGAGCCGTCGCAGCGTGCTCCTGAACCACGAAGACACCAGCGCTGACACCGCGGATCGCGAACTGCTCGTGACCCTCGACTGCGACCTTGTCAATCGCTACCTCAGAGACCCGTGCCAGTGACGGGCCCTCATGTAAGAAGGCCACCAACTCCTCGACTGATCGCTCGGAGCCCTCAGCATGAACGCGCAGGGTACGGTCCTCTCCGTTGCGCACCCAGCCCATCACTCCCAGCGCGCGCGCCCGGCTGACCGTCGCATCGCGAAACCCGACACCCTGCACCTCACCCTGCACGACGGCTCGGATTGCGGCGCTCGCGGATTTGTTGCCTTGATTGGTCATAGCGCCTCCAACTTACTTCGCGCGCCAAGCGCATCGCTTACTTCGCGGCGCCAGGGCATGGCTTACAGGCGCCAGGGCATGGCCTATCCATACAGCAGTCCCCTTCGACTCTCCACGTGGCCTATGGTCTGCGAGCATGGGCGCTGTGACCACCGCCGAGCTTTGGCGTCGCGGCCAGCTCGGCTGGCCGCGACGTTTTCCTGTCGCGCAGTTCCCCAACCCGCCGCTGCTGCTCGCGTTCGCGGGGTGGGGAGTCGCGGCTGCGTCGGGTGGCACCGTGCACGAGATTGGGCGCGTGGTGTCTACGCTCGGCTTAACCGTGTGGGCGGGCGAGGAGGTGATCGGCGGGGTCAACTGGTTTCGTCGTCTGCTTGGCGCAGGTGCGCTCATCTGGATCGGCGTCGGCCTCGCCGGCGAGCTGTGAATGGGGCTGTGAGAATGCGCCGTAAGACCTGTCCCGTGAGTTAGGCGAAGGCGTTGACCGAAGCCGAAGAAGGCCCCAATCGACGGTTGCGGATCACCGCTGAGCTGAGTATCCCGCTCTCGGAGGTGACGGTGCGCACGAGCCGATCCTCTGGTCCGGGAGGCCAGCATGCCAACGTCACCGCTTCGCGTGTGGAAGCGAGCTTCGATGTGCTCGCCTCCTCCACGCTTACCGATGCACAGCGGGAGCGGGTGCTGGCGCGCGTTGGGCCGCGAGTGGCGGCAATCGCGCAGGATGGGCGATCACAGGCGCGCAACCGCGAGTTGGCTTTGACGCGCCTGGGCGAGCGGCTTGCGAGCGCGCTCGCGATCCCCAAGCATCGTCGTGCCACCCGTCCCACCGCGGCCTCGCGTGAGCGACGCCTTCAGGCCAAGCGCCGCGGAACGGAACGCAAGCGCGAGCGCCGGCCCCCCGAGGATTCGTGAGCGCGTCCGCTGGGGCCGGCCGGAGGCGCTCGAGCATGAATAAGGCGCAACTAGAGCGCGCTGTAGAAAACAAGAAACACTAGTGCCCCTGAGTGGCATTGATTGCTGTCACTGGGAAAAGGTTAATTGGCAGTCGTGAGAGCTGGAAGTCGCCAAGTCCCTGTGCTGGACTCATAAAGTCAACTGATCCCAGGCGTTTAGGCGCTCGAATGGCAGGTCTGGAAGCATCGCGGGGAGGCCAGTTCGACGGCTTTCGGCCTGAAGTAGGAGACGAGGCTCGACTTTTGCGCACCGACCCGTGAACCTTTACGTCAGCATCCGCCCCGATCTAATCGCCATCCCCCAAGCGATGGGTCAAGCGGATGGGATCAGTTCTCAAGGGCCCCATGGCCCAGGCATCGCCGAAACTTCTTGAACACGATCGGTAGGCAGAGACATGGCTTCCAGGGACAAGACGCGCTCAAGCACCCACCGGCTGCGGCCAGGCCCAAACGGGCTGCCTCGTGGGCAGGTCACCGAGATCCAGCGCGGCCGTATGCTGGCGGCGACCGTGGAAGCAGTCGAGGAAGTCGGCTATGCACGCTTGACCGTTGCGCAGGTCATTGGGCGCGCCAAGGTTTCGCGCAAGACCTTCTACGACGTCTTCCTTGACCGTGAGGACTGCTTCCTCGCCGCTTTCAATGAAGCCGTCGGACGAGTTGAAGCCGTGGCCGTCGAGGCTTACGAGCAGCAGTCTTCCTGGCGCGAGGGCATGCGCGCCAGTCTCACGGCCATCCTGGCTTTCATGCAATCAGAGCCTGGTCTGGCCAGGCTCTGTGTCGTCGAGGCGCTGGGAGCTGGACCCCGCGTGCTGGCGCGCCGCGGGGAAATGCTCAAGCAGTTGGAGCGGGTCGTCGACCGTGGGCGCAAGACCACCGGCGCGCGTTCCGCTGGTGCCCGCTCCACTCGTTCCGCCCGCGAGCCCGCCGACATCACGGCCGAAGGCATCGTCGGCGCTGTCTTCGCGGTCCTGCACACACGTCTGCTGACGGGAGGCCGCAAGCCTCTCACCGAGTTGGTCGGTCCGCTGATGAGCATGATCGTCCTTCCCTATCTCGGTGCGCGTGTGGCCAACAACGAACTCACCCGGCCTGCTCCCAAGCTGCCCAAGCCCAGCATCGCCGCGCAGCCCATCCGCCGCGATCCGCTGGAAGGTCTCGACATGCGCCTCACCTATCGCACCGTGCGTGTTCTCACGGTTATCGGCGAGAACCCAGGTGCCAGCAACCGCGAGGTCGCTGAGGGCTCGGGCATCGCCGATCAGGGGCAGATATCAAAGCTCCTCACCCGTCTGGAGCGCCTGGATCTGGTCACCAACACGGGCGAAGGACAGCTCAAGGGCGGCTCCAACGCCTGGCACCTCACCGATCGTGGGGCCCAGGTCGAGCGCGCTACGCGCCCGCGCTGACATACCAACCTTTGGGTATGTTCTACCGTAGGCAGGGTCGATGCTCGCATGGACGACACGACGCCAGCGCCGCGAGGGTCTCTTCCAGGTAGCCCACACGCTTGAGCGCAGCCTGCTGCCCGACGCCCTTCCAGCAGTCGAGGGCCTGCAGCTGGCCTCCGTCTATCGTCCGGCCATCGAAGGCAGCGAGGCCGGGGGTGACTTCTACGACGCCTTCCTGCGTCCTTCGGGCTGCTGGCTCGTCGTCGGCGACGTGTGCGGCAAGGACGCCGACGCGGCCGCACTCACAGCGATGGTGCGCCACAGCATTCGCGCGCTCGCCTTCCGCGAGACAAGTCCGGCTCAGGTGTTGAGGACGGTCAACGAAATCATGCTCAGCCATGACCTCGCGGTGCGTTTCGCCACGGCCATCGTCGCGCGTATTGACCTCGCCGCGCGGCCAGCCAGGGCGACCATCGCCAGCGCCGGGCATCCCCCTCCGGTGCTGCTGGGATCTGGCATGGAGGCTCACTGTCCGCGGGTCGCCGGTACCTTCCTGGGGGTTCTTTCGCGGCCCCACATCGATGATGTCGAAGTCTCGTTGCCGGCCGGCGCGACGCTTGTGCTCTACACCGACGGTCTCTGTGATGCAGGCGCGCCCGCGCGTACGTTGTCAACCCCGGAGTTGTGCAACCAGCTCGCCGGCCATGCCGATTTGGCGCCCCCACAGCTTGCGCGACTGCTTGAGGAGCTGGCGGTTGTCCGCGGCGAAGGCAGGTTGCGCGACGACATCGCGATTCTCGCCGCCCGCGTCGGCGAGGCAGCGTGAACGCGGGCACGGCGCGACAGCATGAGTGTGGGGGCGGCGTTGCCGGGCAGCGTGCGCTGTCTTAGTCAGATGGCCTTTCCCCACAAGCTCGGAGTCAATCTCTTGCGGAAGGGTGCACCTTTGCCAATCGGTCGGACAAAGAGAGCAAGGTGCTTGCACGCTACTCCGACCCCCATGGCCGTCTCCGCGAGGTCCTCACACGATCAGGCTCCGGCGGCACTGTGCTCGTCATCGACCGCGATGCCAGCACCCGCGGCGATCGCAGGCTGGTGGCTCACCTTGCCGCCGACGAGCCTCCAGCCAATGCGGCTCTCATCTGTCGTGACTACCTGAGCCATGCAGGTAGCCGCCTCTGCCGCTCGCTGACCCCCGCAGACTTGTCGCGGGCACCTTTTGCCGAGGATCATCACGACGAGTCCGAGGCCAATACCAACGACCACGGTGAGCTGCTCGATGGCCACGGTCACGCCTATCGGCTGCTTGCCTGCAGCGAGGGCATCGCCATCCCTGAGCTGCGCTGGCATCGCGTCCCCTCGGCAGGCTGCGATGGCGAGGCAACACCGCTCAGCCTGCGCATGGTCATCGCCGAGCTAGAGAGCTATCAGCCGGTGCGTGCTCTCACGGCTCGCGCGGTCTCGCTCCATCGCCACGACAGGCGCGTGTCCGTCTCGACGCTGCACAGCGAGCTGGATCGGGTGAATGCCAGCCCCATCGTGCTCAACCGGGGCCTGCGCGAAGCCGTGCAAAAAGCTCTCGTTCGGGGCACCAGCATGAACGAGATCACCATTCGCTGTGGGCGCCTAAAGGGTGGCTCCCGTGACAAGACATATGGCGACACCAGCTGGCTCGCGCGGCGCGTCGGTCTGCAACCCAACCCCGGCGAGAGCGGTCCGACGCCTTGGGTGCACAGCGACGTGCTGGCGCTTATCGCTCGTCGCGGGCTTGGCATCTCACCGCGCGAGGTCGAGCTGGGGTGATCTGGTGGAGCTGAGGGTGAAGGGAGATGAGTCCCCGTCGATTCTCGTGATCGAGCACGACCCCGAGGTTGGAGGACCGATCGTCGAGCAGCTTAGGGCCGACGGTTACCACAGCGCTTTCGCCCATACCGCCCAACACGCCCGCGCCCTTGCTGTCATCTCGCTGCCTGCGCTGGTCCTGCTCGGACACCTCGACCCACCTCCCGGCGCGCTCGAACTGCTTGCTGAGATTCGCAACGGCGATCGCCCTTGGCAAGAGCATCTGCCCGTCATCGTGCTCGGCTCGACGGCACGTCCCTCGCCCGCCCTTCCGATCGATCTGTTGCGCGCCTTTGCCGCAGGCGCGGATGATTTCCTTGCTCGCTCGGCGGGGTGGGATCAAGCAGGCATGGGGCTTGACTATCTGGAGCTGCGGGCGCGTCTGCAATCCCTTCTCAGGCGCAGCACCCTTCCGGTCGAGCCGCCTTTGCCGCGCCTGTGTATCGGTCCCTTGTCGATCGACACCAGCTCGCGCACTGTCGTGCTGCACGATCGTCCCATCCCTCTGCGCCCACGCGAATACGCGCTGCTCCAACACCTCGCTCAAGAGCCAACCCGGGTGTTCACCAAGCACGATCTGTTGCGCGCTCTATGGGACTTGCAGGTGCCTTCCTACACGCGCACCCTCGACAGCCACGCATGCCGCCTGCGCGGCAAGCTCGCCCTGGTCTCCACCGAGCGGTGGGTCATCAATGTCAGGGGCGTTGGCTACCGCCTCACAGCTTGAATGCACGCCGCTCCAGAGAACCATCCCCAGCCGTGCGTATGTTCCTTAGCGGGGGGTGCAATCGCAACTCAAAGGAACAACACACCATGTCCTACTCAGACATCAATCGCGTCATTCTCGTGGGGCGCCTTACGCGGGATCCCGAGCTGCGTGCGGTGCCCTCAGGGCAGAGCGTATGCAGCCTGCGACTTGCCTGCAATGGCATGCGCAAGGAGGGTGAGGCCTATCAGGAGCGGCCCAACTTCTTCGACGTCTCCGGTATTTGGCCCGCAAGGAGAGAACATCGATCGCTACCTGCGCAAGGGCTCCCGTGTCGTCGTCGATGGGCGCTTGGAGTGGAGCGAGTGGGAGACCTCCGACCAGCAGAAGCGCCAGGCGGTCAATGTGGTCGGCCAAGCAGTGCAGTTCCTCGACACTCCCGCTGGTGCGCAGCGCCACGCTGGGGAGATCCCAGGCGGTGATGGCGCGCACGAGGATGGCGAGCAAGCTGGTGTTGGTGCAGGCAGCGGCGAGGACATCGTCTTCTAAGCGGCCTTCCGGGAGTTGCGGCGGGGCGGTAGACTGCCCCGCCGCAACCTCCATCCCCTGTGCAAGGAGCTCCATCCGGTGCCAGTCAATACCCAAGCCATCGGCAAGACCTATTCGCCCACGCTCTATGCCATCGGGCGGGAGAAGATCAAGGAGTATTCGCGGGCGGTTGGTGAGACCAACCCGGTGCACCTCGATCACGAGGCCGCTCGTGCCGCCGGCTATGCCGATGTGGTCGCGCCGCCCATGTTCGCCGTCGTCTACTGCGCGCCTTCGGTGGGGCCGCCGATCTTCGACCCTGAGATCGAGCTCAACTTCGCGATGATGGTCCACGGCGGCCAGGAATTCGAGTGGGGGCCTGTGGTTGTGGCTGGCGATGAGATCACCACCACCGCCTCAGTCAAGGACATCTCCGAAAAGGACGGCCGCGGCTACTACGTCTTTGAGTCCATCTCCGTCAATCAGCGCGGCGAGCAGGTCTGCCGCGGCATCTGGACCGACATCGTCAGAGGAGTTTGACCATGGCCGATCTCTCAGCTGGCGCCTCGATTCCCGAGCTGCGCGTCACGCCCGACAAGTACCTGACCGCGCGCTACGCCGGCGCTTCCGGTGACTTCAATCCGATTCACATCGACGAGGACTTCGCGCGCGCCGTTGGTCTGCCCGGGCGCATCCTGCACGGCCTCTGGAGTATGGCGCAGGTAGCCCGCGCCCAGACGGAGGCGGCAGGGGGCCCCGAGCATCTTAAGCGCCTATCGGTGCAGTTCCGCGGCATGGGCGTGCCCGAGCAGGAGGTGCTCGTCACCGGCACCGTGCGCGAGGCCGCCGATGGGCGCGCCACGATCGACACCGTCGCCGAGCAGGACGGCAAGCAGATCATTCGCAATGCCGAGGCTGAGATAACGATCTAGGCGCTCGCGCGTCGGGGGGCCGCTCGCGCGTCAGGGTTCCCGCCACCCACCCCTGGTCAGGGTTCCGGGACCCCACCCCTACAATCACAGTCATGCTCACCGCCAGGCAGGAGCGCATCCTCAGCCACGTTGTGGACGGCTACCAGCGCACGGGCCAGCCCGTCGCCTCGAAGATGATCGCCGCCGACCCGGCGCTTGACTGCGGGGCCTCCACCGTGCGCCACGAGCTGGCGCTGCTGGAGGAGCAGGGGCTGCTTGACCATCCCCATACCTCCGCCGGGCGCATCCCCACCGATGCCGGCCACCGCTATGTGGTCGATCGCATGCTCTGCACCGGTCAGGGTCTGCTGCCGGCTCCGCGAATGGATCTGTCGGTCACCCGCCAGGAGGTTGAGGACGCGATGCGCGTGACCACCGAGACCCTCTCGCAGGTCACCAACCTGCTCGCGGTCGTCTCCGCGCCCTCTGCCAATACGGCCACCATCCGCCACGTTGAGGTCCTGGCCTTGCAGCCGCGCATGGTGATGGTGGTCATCATCACCTCCACCGGCGGCGTCTCCAAGATGCTGGCCACGCTTGAGGGGTCGATCGATCCGGGTCTGCTCGCCTGGGCCGGGGAATATCTCAACGAGCGCCTGGTGGGTCTCAACCTGGGGGCGCGCATGGTGCATCAGCGCCTCGTCGATCCCGCCCTCCCGGCCACCGAGCGTGCGTTTCTCGATCGCCTCGCGCCCGCCATTGGCGCGCTGGGTTCTGAGGCCGAGGACATGCTCTACGTTGAGGGCACCTCCCGTCTGTTCTCGGCCGATAACCACCTCGCCGAGGTGACCGAGATCAACGAGCTGATGGGTCTGCTGGAGCGGCGCGTGGCGCTGCTCGACGTGCTGCGTGCCGCGCTCAGCAAACCTGGGGTCTACGTGCGCATTGGTCACGAGAACCCCAACCCCGCGATGCGCTCGCTCGCGCTTGTCGCCTCCGGCTACGGTGTTGCACGGCGCCGTCTCGGCGCCGTCTCGGTCATCGGCCCGGTACGCATGGACTATGCGCAGGCGATTCCCACCGTGCGTGAGGCCGCCATCGAGCTGTCGCGTTTCGTCGAAGACGCCTACGGCGAGAACTGACACTCTGAGCGCGATGCCACGCGATTGCTACGAGGTGCTGGGCGTCTCCCGCGACGCCTCCGAGCAGCAGGTCAAGAAGGCCTTTCGCATGCTCGCGCGAGAACTGCACCCGGACGTCAACGCCCATGATCCGCAGGCCGAGGAGAAGTTCAAGGAGGCCGCCGAGGCTTACGAGATCCTCTCCGATCCTGAGCGCCGTGCCACCTACGATCGCTATGGCCACGAGGGCCTACGCTCCGGTGGCTACGCCCCCAACTTCGATGGTTTCGGCTCGATCGGCGATCTCTTCGATGCCTTTTTCGGCGGGGGCAGTCCTTTTGGGGGTCGATCCGCGGGTGGCCCCGGGGGTGGGCCCGCACCAGGTGGGGATATCGCGGTGGCTGTCGAGGTCGATCTGCTGCAGGCCGCCCAGGGCGCCAGCGTGTCGGTCTCCTTTGAGGCGATCGAGCGCTGCGAGCACTGTCACGGCAATGGCGCCGAGCCCGGCACGCCGATCGAGACCTGCCAGCGCTGCGGCGGCGCCGGACAGTTGCAGGCGGTCACCCGCACGCCTTTCGGTCAGATGATGCGCACGATCGCCTGCGATGTCTGCCATGGCGATGGACGCGTCGCCTCCAATCCCTGCAAGGACTGTCATGGACGTGGGCGCCTCACGGCGAGGAGCTCGATCGATGTGGATGTGCCGATCGGCATCTCCGACGGCCAGCGCATACGCATCTCCGGTCGAGGCCACGCGGGCCAGGCCGGTGCGCCCGCCGGCGACCTCTATGTCCTCATCAAAGTGCGCCCCGATGAGCGTTTCGTACGCGAAGGAGACGATCTCATCACCGTGCTTGACGTCCCCGCGCCGTTAGCGGCGCTAGGCGGCACCCTGGAGGTGCCGACCTTGGAGGATGCCTCCTCCACGCCGCTTGAGGTGCCCGCTGGCACCCAGCCAGGCGAGGTGATTGTGCTGCGCGGCCAGGGTATGCCCGCGTTGCGTCGCGGCAGGCATGGCGATCTGCGCGTACTCGTCAATGTGGTCATCCCGCGTCGTCTAACCCAGGAGCAGCGCGAGCTGCTGGGTCAGTTCAGCGAAACCATCACCGAGGAGAACCTGCGCTCCGAGGACTCGATGTTCGCCAAGCTGCGCCGCGCGTTGCGCAGCCAGGCCGCGTGATCCGCCTTGCGCTGCGTGTCCGCCGTGAGGACGCCGAGCTGGCCTTGGCCGAGCTGCTTGCGTTTGCGCCTGCGGGCGTCGAGGAGCTTGATATAGACGAGGCGCTTGTCGAGTTCGCCGTCTACGGAGCGCCTGGGGAGCTGCCCGAGCTGCCCGATCTGCGCGCCGCTGCGGGCTCCGCGCTCGTTGAGGTCTCCACGTCTGAGCTTCCCGATGACTGGGCCGAGCGCTGGAAGCGCTTTCACCGGCCGATCGTGATCGATGCGCCTGCCGGTGTACCCAGTTTGCGTGTACGTCCTCCTTGGGAGCCAGCGGTCGATCTGGTGGCTACCGAAGACATCGTGATCGATCCCGGCCAGGCGTTTGGCACAGGTGCCCACCACACCACGCGCATGTGTCTGGAACTACTGCTTGAGCTGGCCTCGCGGGAGCCTGGTCGTGGTCCGCTCGTGGATGTGGGCTGCGGCTCAGGGGTGCTGGCAATCGCCGCGGCCCAACTCGGCTTTGCGCCGGTACTCGGTCTCGATCACGAGAGCGAGAGCGTGCAGGCCACTCATGACAATGCCCGCGTCAACGGCGTAGTGGTGCAGGCGCAGCGCTTTGATCTGCGCCGTGAGGAATTGCCATTGATCGAAGGGCGCCGAGCGCCGATCCTGCTCGCCAATCTCGTCAGGCCGCTGCTGCTGGACCTGGCCGCGTCGCTGGGCGAGCCGCCCCAACACATGATCGTCAGCGGGCTCTTGCGCGAGGAGGCAAACGAAGTTGCCGCTGCCTTTCACGATCGGCTGGGCCTGCATGAGCACGCGCGTCGTCAGAGTGGGGAGTGGGCAGCGGTGTGGCTGGCCACCTGATCGCTGAACCTTTGCGCTGCTTGAGGGCTGCGTGCTCAGGCCGGATCTGAGACTTCGGTAGCTGCCAGTGCCATCGAGCGGAACAGCAGGTCGAGCGCGGCTGGCGCGCCGTTGTCTGTCTCCAACAGCCCCTGTGCCGCAGTGAGAGCGGCGCCGATCGTCTCAAGCGCCTGTCCGACCTCTCCGGGCTCGGGATCGCGGCAGGCGGCCAAGGCCATTTCGATCATCGCCTTGGCCTGTTCGATCACACCCGCGAAGATCGCCGGACCGGCCAGGCTGCCGTAGCCGTAGACGCGCGCGAGGCGCCCGGCGAGAGTGATCGAGGCTCCACGACGGGGGGGCGTGACGGCGGGTAAGCCGTGGCCGTCGACCAATCCCGCCATGGTCCCACCCAGCAAGCCCCGCATGGCTGCATCGTCAAGTCCCGCCTGCGCGGCCACCCGCAGCGCGAGATAGAGCCCGCTGGACGGCCTGCCATAAGGAGGGTCTGAAGCGAACACGATCCGCTCGATGGGCACGCGCGCCAGCAGCTCGACCACATCCAGCGCGAAGAAGCAGGAGACGTCGTAGA
Organism: uncultured Solirubrobacterales bacterium; assembly: GCA_963743165.1. GTDB lineage: Bacteria > Actinomycetota > Thermoleophilia > Solirubrobacterales > Solirubrobacteraceae > Palsa-744. Next base: position 561,687 of record CAVUOP010000001.1, on the reverse strand, counting down.
GCACGCCCGGATGGTCGGCCAGGCGCGAGGTGAGAATGCCCTGGTCACAGATCGCGCCGTGGGCGAGGATGAGGACCACATCGGGGTGGCGCAAGGCGACGTTTGCAAGGCCATCGGCCACCGGCGGCATGCCGCGCCCGGCGTGGATCAGGATCGGCACCTTGGCTTCCCCGGCCAGCTTGAAGATGCCGTCCATCTCGGGGCCATCGAAGGAGAAAGCCTGAGCGCGGGGATGCAGCTTGATTCCTCGTGCCCCCGCTGCCAACGAGCGCTCCCCCTCGGCGACCGGTTCTTCCGCTGGGTCCAGGCGGGCGAAGGGGATCAGCCTGCCTTCGCTTTCGCCCGCCCACTGGAGCACGCGTTCGTTAGGCACGCGGTAGGCGGGGCGGCGCTCGGGGTCGTGCAGCGGGAAGACGCACGCGCGCCTCGCGCCGGCGTCGTCCAGCTGGCCCAGCAGCTGCTCAAGGGTCAGCGAGCGACCGTCCTCGTCAAGGCCCAAGTGGGTATGCGCGTCGAAGATTTCGGCGCCGTCAGGCAGCAGGCGCTCGGCGTCGGCCATGAAAGGAGCCAGCGCGTCGCGGTAGAGAGATGCGCTCATATGGTCGGCAGCCTATTTCTTTAAAGCTTGTAACACGCTTGTAACATTGGTCTCTTCCGCTGAAGCCCTCTAGGCTCAAACGAGATGGCCTGGCACGTGGTGATAGCGGGAGGTGGTTTCGGCGGCTTCTACGCGGCGCGTGCATTAGAGCGCGTGCTGCCGGCGCACAGCGCGAGGGTGACGTTGGTGAACGATGCCAACTTCATGCTCTACACCCCGCTCCTACCTGGCGCCGCGGGTGCGACGCTCGACCCCAGGCACGTGGTGGTGCCGTTGCGCTCCCAGCTCAAGCACACCGATCTGCTGATCGGGCGGGCACACAGCGCGGACCCCGCAAAAGGCACGCTGACAGTGAGACGCATCGATGGCGAAGAGGTGATCCTCGCTTACGATCGTCTGGTGGTGGCACTCGGCTCGGTGTCTCGCACGCTGCCGATTCCGGGACTGGCGGAGCACGCGATCGGATTGAAGTCGCTGAGCGACGCCACGGCGCTGCGCAACCAGGTGTTGAGCTGCCTTGACATCGCCGAGTCCCTGGACGATCCCGTCGAGCGGGCGGATTACCTGGGCTTTGTGTTCGTGGGCGCTGGCTACGCGGGTGTCGAGGGGTTGGCGGAGCTGCAGGACTTCGCCTCCAGGGTGATCGACCTCTACCCACGCTGTCGCACTCAGGGCATGCGCTGGGTGCTCGTGGAGGCGCGCGAGCGGATCATGGGGGAGGTGTCCAAAGGACTTTCCAGGTTCGCCCGGCGCGAGCTGGAGGGCCGCGGGATCGAGGTTCTAACGGACACGACGCTGCGAGAGGTCAGCGACCGCTCGGCCACGCTCTCAGACGGTCAGCGGGTACTGGCGCGCACGGTGGTGTGGACGGCAGGCGTGAAGCCCACCCCCGAGGTGGCCCAGCTGCGACTGCCTTTGGAAGGTGGCGGGCGCATCGTGGTCGACAGCAAGATGCGCGTACAAGACCATCACGGCCAGGTGTGGGCGATCGGCGACTGCGCCGCGGTGCCCGACCCTGCCCACCGCGGCCGGCCTTGCCCGCCGACGGCCCAGCACGCCCTGCGCCAGGGCCGCCGCGTGGCCCGCAACGTCGCGTCCACCCTCGGCAATGGCAGGGAAAAGCCCTTCCGCTGGCGCAGCCTGGGCGTGGTCGCCGAGCTGGGCCACAACCAGGCCGTGGCGATCACCGCCGGCGTGCGCTGGCGCGGCCTGCCCGCATGGTTCATCGCGCGCACCTACCACCTGCTGCTGATGCCCGGCCTAGGCCGCAAGTTGCGCCTGCTGGTGGACTGGAACGTGGCGCTGATCTTCGGCCGCGACGCCTCCGATCCGGGCCGTCTGGGCAGCCGGACACCGCTCGAACACAGCGACGAGCCCTGAGCGGCGTATCCTGCTTGTGAGATGGCGATAGCCGAGCAAGTCAGCGCGGACGTGAAGGATGCGATGCGCGCCGGGGATAAGGAGCGCGTGGGCGCGTTGCGCCTGGTGCTCTCCGAGCTGCAGAAGGCGGCGAAGGAGGACGCGAGCGACGAGCTGGCAGTGCTGAGGCGCGAGCGCAAGCGCCGCGTGGAGGCCGCGAGCGCCTACCGCGAGGCCGGGCGCGAGGACCTGGCCGCAGGCGAGGAGAAAGAGGCCGAGCTGATCGCCGGCTACCTCCCCGCGGAGCTGAGCGATGAGGAGCTCAGGCAGATAGTGCAGGACGCGGTGAAGCAGAGCGGAGCCCAGTCGGTGAGAGACATGGGCGGGGCGATGAAGCTGGCGATGGCCAGCGTGGACGGCCGCGCGGACGGCAAGCGTGTGTCGGGACTCGTGAAGGCGGCGCTCAGCGAATGAGGCAAGGATGACGCCCGGCCGATGAGGACCCAGATCGAGCTGCCGGGGGACGTCGCGACCGAGCTGGCCGGCAGCCAGGACACGGTGCTGCGGGCACTAGAGGAGCATTTGGAGTGCAGCGTGTGGCTGCGCGGCAACCTGCTCACGCTGGAGGGCTCGGAGGATGAGATGCGCGGAGGCGAGCGTGTCGTGAAGGAGCTGTCGGACCTGATCGCGCGCGGCCACGAGATCGGACCTGGCACCATTTCGGCCGTGACGGGCGCCCTGGATGCACACGAGTCCCCCGCGAAGGTGTTGGAGGACGTGGTGTGGCGCCATCGCGGCCTGCGCGTGGCCCCCAAGACGGTCAACCAGAAGCGCTACGTGGATTGCATCCGCAAATCGACGATCACCTTTGGCGTAGGGCCAGCCGGCACGGGCAAGACATTCCTGGCGGTGGCGATGGCGGCGGCGGCGCTGTCGCGCAACGAAGTGAACCGCATCATCCTGACGCGCCCCGCGGTGGAGGCAGGCGAGCGCCTGGGCTTCCTGCCGGGCGATCTGATGGCCAAGGTCGACCCCTATCTGCGCCCGCTGTTCGATGCGCTGCACGACATGCTCGACCCCGAGAAGGTCAGCCAGCACCTGGAGCGCGGCGTGATCGAGATCGCCCCGCTGGCATTCATGCGCGGGCGCACGCTGAATGATTCCTTCGTGATCCTGGACGAGGCGCAGAACACGACGCCCGAGCAGATGAAGATGTTCCTCACGCGCCTGGGCTTCGGCTCGAAGATGGTCGTCACAGGCGATGTGACCCAGGTGGATCTACCGCGCGAGCAGCGCTCGGGCCTGATCGTGGTGGGCGAGGTGCTGGAGGCGATCGAGGGCATCGAGTTCGTGCGCTTCGGCGGCGAGGATGTGGTGCGCCACAAGCTCGTGCAGCGCATCGTGGAGGCCTACGATGTGCACGGCCGCCGCGAGGCGCCGGAGCTGCGCGCTGCCGATCGCCGGCTTGCGTAGCCCGCGGATCGAGGACGTTGAGGTGCCTGGGGGAACTGGTTTTGAGGAGAGCCGCCGGGGGCGGCTCGGTGTTGACCGCGCGCTGCAAGGAATCGAGCTGGATGTGATCGGCGCCCAGTCCATCCCAGAGGTTCCACCGCTGCGGGAGATTAGTCGTTTGTGCACGGTGGCGGCGGGGGCGGCGGGTGTGCAGGACGGTCACGTGGCGATCGAGTTCGTGGATGCCGAGCGGATCGCGGCGTTGAACTCAGAACACCGTGGAAAGCATGGGCCGACCGACGTGCTGTCCTTCCCGATCGATGGCGCCGACGCGGCAATGATTGGGTCCCTGCCCGCCCCGCGCGAGCTGGGGGACGTGGTGATCTGCGTGGAGCACACCGAGGACGTGCGCGAGGCGGTGGTGCACGGTGTGCTGCATCTGGTGGGGATGGACCACGAGACAGACGCGGGCGAGATGTTGGCGGTGCAGGCGGAGATCCTGCGCTGGGAGGTCATCGACCCACAGGTGGATGACCATGGAGACATCGCGCCTGCGGCGGTTGCGCCCGAGGCGGACGCGGAGAGCCCGCGTTCATGACCACACACAGTGGGTTCGTGGCGCTTGCGGGTCGCCCCAACGTGGGCAAGTCAACGCTGGTGAACGCGGTGGTGGGGGACAAGGTGGCGATCGTCTCAGACCGTCCGCAGACCACGCGCCGGGCGATCCGCGGGGTGTGGACGCAGGGCGAGCGCCAGCTGGTGCTGGTGGATCTGCCAGGGGTGCAGCGCCCGCGCGACGCGCTCACGACACGCATGGCAGGACGCGTTCAGCAGGAGCTGAAGGACGCCGACTCGGCGTTACTGGTGGTCTCAGGCGAACAGGGCGTAGGGCCGGGGGACAGGTACATCGCGGCAACATTGGCGCAGGCAAAGGCCCAGGTGACGGTGGCGGTCAACAAGATCGACCGGGTGGGTCGCAAGCAGACCGTAGAGGCGCTGACGCAAGCCGCGGAGCTGGAGGGCGTGGGGGAGGTGTTCCCGATCTCGGCGCGCACCGGCGAAGGTGTGATGGAGCTGGTCGAGCACGTGGCGGCACAGATGCCCGAAGGCCCTTTTATGTTCGATCCCGCGGAACACTCAGATCAGCCGCAGGCGGTCCTGCTGGCGGAGCTGATCAGGGAGGCGGTGATCAGACGCACCTTCCAGGAGGTGCCCCATGCGGTCGAGGTGATGGTGGAGGAGATCGAGCACCCGAGGACCGATCTGACGCGCATCAGGGCGCTGATCTGGGTGGAGAGCGAGTCCCAGAAAGGCATTGTGATCGGCGCTCAAGGACGCATGATCAAGGCTGTGGGGCGCGCGGCGAGGAAGGAGCTCGAAAGGGAGCTGCGGGGCCAGGTGCACCTAGATTTGGGAGTCAGGGTGCGGCGCGAGTGGCGCACCGATGAAGGCCTGCTGGACCGCCTGGGTATCACGTAGATTCCGACGCCCGAGGCCAGTGTTGGAAACACAACACCCGTCTATAAGCCAGCCACGCTAGCCTTGATCCACTGGCTTGTCTCATGGATCGAGATGACAGCTTATCTGAATCATTCAGCTTAGGCTCACGCGGGGACGGTAGATGGTGTACCGTCCCAAGACCTGGTAAAGACCCCGCGAGGGAGCGCATAAAAAGATGTCAGCAAAGATTGCCGTACTGGGATTGGTCATCGAGGAGCCCAGCCCCGCTCACAGGCTGACGGCCAAACTGCGCCAGCGCCTGTCCTCGGCGGAGTTCGTCGATTCCAATGTGTATTCCGCACTGGCCCGCCTGGAACGTGAGGGTCTGGTGCGAGCGCGCGAGGAGTCCTCCTATGAGGCCACCGAAGAGGGCGTACGCCACTTCGAGCAATGGCTGTTCGCCTCCTCCTCGGCGCCGCCACTGCGTGATGAGCTGCACATGAAGATCGCACTCTGCCAGCCACATAACTTGCCGCGCATGATCGAGTTGGTGTACGGCCAGGAGTTGGTGTGCTTGGGTCGGGTGCAGGAGCTGAAGAAATCTTTTGAACGGATTCGCCCTCCCGACCCCAGTCGCTGGTCGGGGCTGGTGATGGTGATGGTCAGAGATGCCGAGTTGGCATTCTGGGAGTCACGGTTGGGCTGGTTGCAGGGCGTACGTGAGTCGCTTGAGAACATGGGTGCGGGCTTCCAGGATGCGAGCCGCCGACAGCGGGAAGCCTGAGATGAAGCCGCTGCTCTCGCTGGAAGGCGTCGGCAAGAGCTACCTGCGGGGAGCACACCGCGTGCGAGTGCTCAAGGATGTGACGCTCGAAGTAGGTGCCGGACAGCTGGTGGCCGTCTGGGGTAAACGCGGAGTGGGCAAGACGACGCTGCTGAAGATCGCCGCTCGCCTGGAGCGTCCCGATCAGGGCACGGTGCGCTTTGAAGGCGTCGATATGGCCAAGCTGCGCGAGGCCGAGCACACGCGCCTGATGCTGGAGCGGATCGGCTGGGTCAGGCGTGCGGGCCCCAAGAGCGATCTGCGCATGATGGACTACGTGGCTCTGCCGCGGCTGGCCGAGCGCGGTCGACGCCATGCCTACGGCCTGGCCAGAGAGGCGCTGGAGCGAGTGGGGATGTCCGAGTGTGCTGGTCAGCATTGGGGAAGCCTGTCTGACGGTGAGCGCTCACTGATCTCGATCGCTCACGGGATCGTGCGCGCCCCGAAGCTATTGCTGGTTGACGACCCGACGGCGAATCTGGATGTGATCGAGCGCGAGCAGGTGACACAGCTGCTGCGCTCGCTGGCCGACGACGAAGGCATGGCAGTGCTGATCACGGTTCCCGACATGCCCGCGGTGATGCGTGCTCACCACATCGCCTCGTTAAGTGGTGGGCGCCTCTCAACACCGCCGCAGCTGCCCGAGGAACCACTGCCGGAGGACGAAGAGGAGCCCCCTGGCAAGGTGATCCAGCTGCGCAGTCGCGAACAGTCCGCGTAGAGGCGTCGTGCTCGAACTGCACGAGATCATCAAGTATTACCGCATCGGTGAGAGCGAGCCTGTGCATGCCGTAGACGGCGTTTCACTGAAGGTGCGCAAGGGCGAACTGGTTGCCCTGTACGGACCCAGCGGATCAGGCAAGTCCACGTTGCTGCTTCTGATCGCGGCGCTGCTGCGCCCGGACAGCGGCTCGATAGTGCTCGATGGTCATGAGATATCCGCGCTCTCTGAACAGCAGGCAGCGCGCTATCGACTGCGCGAGCTTGGGTTCGTGCGTCAGACGCTCAATTTGACCCCAGGCGTAAGCGCGATCGACAATGCTGCCCTGAAGCTGATGGGAATGGGGGTGCGTGCTCGTGAGGCACGCGAACAGGTGACGCCACTGATGGACACGCTGGGGCTTGAGGATCGTCTGCATCACCGCCCCGATCAGCTCTCGATGGGCGAGCGCCAGCGTGTGATGATTGCCCGCGCGCTATCCACAGAGCCGAAGCTAGTCCTAGCCGACGAGCCCACCGGCAGCCTGGACAGTCGCCGCGGGCAAGAGGTGCTTGAGCTGCTGACCAAGGTCTGTCGCGAGCGCGAGCTGACTGTGGTGCTCGTGACTCACGATCCGCAGGCTGCGGCCTACGCCGATCGGGTGCATACGTTGCGGGACGGCAGGCTCACGGACTACAAGCCGGAATGGCGGCTCGTATCGGCTGATGCGGGCTGAGAATACTTCGACTTTGCCGTCGTGCATTTGGGGCTCAAGGTCGCTCGAGGCGGGACGATGAGGCTATCGAGCATTCTGCTGCTCTACCGCCTGCGATTGCGCGCGCGTCTAGTTCAGGAGCTGTTCGCCGTTGTCGGGATCGCTGTGGGGGTGGCCCTGCTATTTGCCTCGCAGGTGGCAAGCACCAGCCTTGACGGCTCAATCCAAGAGATTACCCGTGGGATCGTCGGGAATATGCGGTATCAGCTTTCAGCGCGCGGTCCTGACGGTTTTGACCAGCGCATCTTGGGCGAGGTGCAGAGCCTTCCCGGAGTAGGCGCGGCTGAGCCGGTACTGGAGGCGCACGCGAACGTGATTGGCCCTCGAGGCGAAAGGGCAATCGATCTGCTCGGTACCGACCCACACTTTGCTCACCTTGGCGGTCCTCTGTTGCGCCACTTCACTGCCGCTCAGCTCGCTCGCCAGCAGGCATTCGCGCTGCCTGCACCATTGGCGCAGTCGATCGGTTTGCTTTCGCTGCAGGCTGTACGGCTTCAGATCGGCGCGCGTGTGGTTCCAGGCTTCCTTGGCGCGGAGCTATTGCAGAGCGATATCGGACCGCTCGTCGATAGCCCAGTAGCCGTCGCCCCGCTCGCTTACGCTCAGCAGTTGACCGAGGAGCAGGGTCGTGTGAGCAAGATCTTTGTGCGGCCTCTGTCCGGGCACGACCGCGAAGTACACGAAGGGCTGGTCCGACTTGCAGGCAGCAGTCTGAATGTTGAGCCGGCCAACTTCGACGACACGCTGTTTCGTCAGGCCGCCGGGCCGGCAAACCAGTCGGCGCTGTTGTTCTCAGCGATCAGTGCCTTGGTGGGATTTCTGTTTGCATTCAACGCAATCCTGCTCACGGCGTCTCAGCGTCGGCATCTGGTCGAAGACCTACGCCTTGATGGCTACGCTCGCAAGACGATCATTGAGGTACTGCTACTCGATGCACTCATCCTGGGTGTCGTAGCTTCGCTACTAGGCCTGGTTCTCGGCGATCTGCTCTCGATTGCCGTGTTCAGCACGAATCCCGGCTACCTTTCCTACGCATTCGCGATTGGCTCGCACCGAATCGTCACCTGGCAGTGCTACGCAATTGCCATCGGCGGGGGCCTGTTAGCAGCGTGCATCGGCGTACTCGCGCCGCTGCGCGCTGATGTCTTCTCGCATCTGTCACTCTCGATGCCCTCCACACCGTCGTCATCCAACCGGGAGAGGACATGGCTGATTGCTGGCTCGGTTTGCCTGACGCTCACAACGGTCATCCTGTTCGTCATGCCACAGGCCGCGATCGTTGGGATCGCGAGTCTGGTTGCAGCGCTGTTCCTGTTCCTGCCCTCCCTGTTGGGCGCGGCTGTCTTCCTCTTCGATCGCCTACAGCAGACGATCAAAGGCGCGGCGCCCTATCTAGCCGTCATCGAGCTGCGATCTCGGGCCAATCGGTCTCGTTCCCTGGCGATCGCGGCAACCGGGGCGATCGCCGTCTTTGGCAGCGTTGCAATCGAGGGAGCGCGCAGCAACCTACAGCGAGGTCTGGATGCCTCGGCGCATGACGTCGATTCGCTCGCCGAAGTCTGGGTTGCGCCCGCGAGCGCATCAAATACATTTGCCACAACGCCGTTCAAGGCCCTTCCTTCAGGGGTCCTCAGGAAGTTCGCCGGCGTTGGAACTGTGCGTTCCTACCGCGGGGCCTTTCTCGACTTCGGCAGTCGCCGTGTCTGGGTGCTAGCGCCACCACGCTTGGCACCGCAGCCGGTCCCGCGAAGCCAGTTGGTAAGTGGAGATCTCACCCAGGCGACCGCTGATTTTCGCGGCGGCGGCTGGGCAATCATCTCGCAGGGGCTTGCCGAGGAATTGGGAGTGCATGTAGGTCAGTCCTTCACGCTTCCCTCCCCCCGGCCAACCAGCTTTCGTGTGGCTGCCCTGACAACAAATCTTGGCTGGCCGCCTGGCGCGGTGATGCTCAACGCGGGCGACTATGCACGTGCATGGGGCAGCGACGAACTCAGCGCTTACCAGGTCACGCTTGCGCCGGGTGTCTCGCCCAGTGCTGCACGTACTGAAATAGTCCGTGCACTTGGACCACGCTCGGGATTGGCAGTCGAAACCTCTTACGAACGTGAGCAGCGGCACTACGCCTCCACCCGCCAGTCGCTATCACGGTTGACCGAGATCAGAACGCTCGTTCTCATCGCCGCGATTCTTGCGATGGCGGCGGCGACGGGCGCCATGATCTGGCAGCGTCGTTCCCGCTTGGCCGATATGAAGGTCGACGGCTTTGGTAGGGGGGTATTGTGGCGCGGCCTGCTGGTAGAGAGCGCGCTGTTGCTTGGTGCCGGCTGTTCGATCGGTGCCGTCTTTGGGATCTATGGCCAGCTGCTACTGAGTCATGCGCTGGCATCTGTCACCGGCTTTCCTGTGGTGTTTTCAATCGGCGCGCTTGTGGCACTTGGCAGTCTCGCTTTGGTTACCGCGGTCGCGGTTCTGATCATCGCTCTACCAGGCTATCTGGCGGTACGCATACGTCCCGCCCTCAGTCCCCAGGATTGACGGATCAATAGAATCCATTTATTGAATCGAATCCTGCGGAGCAGGCGGAAACGACCGATGTGATCAATAGCCTCCAGAAATATCTCCTTTCTTGGACGAATATTCGACTGGGGACTTGGCCTGTACCGACAGATTTGGGCACTGCTGGCAGCGGTCGTACGGGAGTTGCTGTGGGGTCTGCCGGGGGTGTCGCGAGAGGTGCGGATGTGGCGCTCACGAGCGTGGGTGATACCCGATGTGCTGTTGCGTGACGATGCGCTTGACATGCTTAGCGGCAGTCGAGCCAATGCTGATGGGGCCGCGCTCTTCTTCACGGTCACGCGCCGTCGCGATCCCCGCCTGCTGCGGGTGCTGGTGGCATATGAGCTGATGGCCGACTTCTTGGATAGCGTCAGCGAGCGTGGTGCCTGTGTGGGGGTGATCAACGGCTGTCAGTTACATCTGGCGATGATCGATGCACTCGATCCGGACCGGGCTGTACGTGATTACTATCGATATAATCCGAATTATGAGAATATAGGCTATCTGCAATCGCTGCTCGCGACATGTCGCGAAGGCTTCGCCTCACTACCGGCCTACGCGCGCGTGCGGTCACGGGCGATCGAGCTTGCCGAACTGGCAGGGGTCCAAGGTCTCAATCACGAGCCAGATCCGGTTCGTCGGGATGTCATGCTTGAGCAGTGGGCTCAGCATAGGTTTTCGCAAGACCTGGGTCTGAGCTGGTTTGAGCTGACCGGTGGAGCCAGTGCGTGGCCGGGGGTGCTCGCCCTACTCGCGCTGGCGGCCGAAATAACGGTAGGCGAGCAGGAGGGGATCAAGACAAGCGACTCCTATTTTTGGATATCGCTCGTCGGGACGATGCTCGACAGCTTTGGCGACGTGGAGGAGGATGTCGCGCAGGGTGCCCACAGCTACATCGGGCACTACCCAAGCGATGAGATCGCGGCTACGCGCGTATGCGAGCTGGTGCGCCGGGCCACCGCCGATGCAAGAGATCTGCGCAATGGCCAACGTCACGCCGTGATCGTGGCCTGCATGATTGCCATGTATCTGTCGAAGGACAGCACGCGGGCGCCGCACATGCGAGAGCACACGATGAGCCTTGTGCGGGCGGGCGGTCCCTTGGCCCGTGCGCTGGTCCCAGTGCTACGCATGTGGCGCGTCGCCTATGGCCAGCAGGCGGCGTAGCTCGGTGCAGCAGTCAGAACAATTTTCACTTGTGCATTGAGAGCGACGGGGCTCCAAGGCATCATCACTATCAAGGCAATGCGAGACAAACACACCAGTCGGACTGCAGCTCCCAAGCGCGGAGGGGATGGGCGCCGCGCCCGGAGCGCTGCCAAGGAGGGCAAGTCCGGTGTCTCGATGCCGCGAAGCGCTCCACCGCGGGCCGGGCGCAGCAAACCGCGCTCGGCCCGCACAATGGGCGATCAAGCAGAAGGCGGGCGGGTCTTCATCCAGCTCACCGAGGATCAGGTCGAGCGAGTGATCGTTCGCAATGCCTCCGGCTCAGCAGCCGATTCGCGCAAGGGCTCGGCGAGCGCCCGGGTCAAGGACGCAGGGCAGTCCACGCAGTGGCTGTTCCGCACCCTGATGGAAGACAGGAGCCTGTCGCACTCGCTTCTGATTGGCCTTCAGGTGCTGACCTGCTTCCCGCTGGATGGCACCGAGCGGGGCGTCGCGGAAGTGGCCAAACAGCTGGAGATGAACAACAGCACCGTGCACCGCTACATGAGTACCCTGATGCGGATCGGCCTGTTGGAACAGGACATGTACACGCGTCTATATCGACTGGCCAACGCGGATCTGGATGGCAATGCTCGCTAGCCCTGGTCAACTGGAGCAGCAGGCGACGTGGGCGTCGAGCGATGGTGAGCTGGTGGAGACGCTGCTGGGGCAGCCGTTGCCCTCGCTGCGTTTGGCCTGCACGACGGGGGGCGACCTGGATCTGGCGAAGCTGGCGATCGAGCCGGTGGTGGTGTTTGTGCATCCCGGAACAGAAACATTGCGGGAGAGTCCGGAGGATCCGGACGGTCTGCTCGGCAGCGGCTGCACACTGCAAAGCCGGCTCTTCCGCGAGCATGTGGCCAGCTTCGCGGGGCGCAGGTTCCACGTCGTCGGCGTCAGCGCCAGCTCGCCTGAGGAGCAGCGACGTTTCTCGCGACGCGAGCGTCTGCAGTTTCCGCTGCTGAGCGATTCAAGGATGGAGCTGGCGTCCGCGATCGACCTGCCCACCTCTCCCTCCAGCAGCGGCGGGCGTGTTTACAGCCGCCTGACGTTCATCGCTCACGAAGGGATCATCGACCGGGTCTTCTATCCCGTTCCCATCCCGCGCCGCAATGCGCTTGACGTATTGGGGTGGCTGGACACGCAGGGAACCGTGCTGTGAGCTGAGCGGCAGACTAGGCGCCCTCGACGGCGCTGAGTCCGCGCTCCAGGCGGCTGGCGATCGACTGCAAGGCGGTCGCATCCAAGCCGGGTGCAAAGAGGAAGGGCACCCGCAGTACATGCAGTTGCTGGCGGCGCAGACGCGCTATCTGGTTGTTCTGCATGCGCGCGCGCACATGCACGGCGTTGGCGGCCGCAATGGCGGAGCGCGTCGCCGGATGCTCCCCCCCGAGCTTGGCTACCTTGCTGAGCTCGTGCTCGTCAAAGCGTCGCGGCAAGGCACCGTTGGCGATCACCACGTCCAGCTCACGGTCGAGCTCCTCGCGTAGGCGGTCGCGCAGCTCCAAGGTCTCGGCGACTGCCATCTCGCTGCCCTGGGCCACGGCCACATAGCCGGAGCGCTCGGGGTCTTCGAGCAGGTCGCTCACCAGGCGTGTCTGTGCCGCGATCGGTCCCATGCGTGCAAGCCCGGTGAAGGTGCGCGGTGAGCTGAGCAGCGCCAGCGCATGGCCGGTGGCGGGCGCGTCGAGAATCACCAGGTCATATGCGTCCCGGTTGCGCTTGCGCCCTGGCTTATCTTCGTTTTCGGTCAGCTCCAGCACTTTGACCATGCTGAGGACCTCTCGGGCGCCTGGAGCGGCCGCTACGAAATACTGAAAGGTGGCGCTTGAGAGCAGCACACGCGACGACATCCGGCCGCCCAGCGCTCGCAGCCAGTCGGCCAACGCGCGGTCGGGGTCGATCGACATGCTCGACAGGCCCTCCGACAGCGCTACCTCGATGCCCGCCTCGGAGGGCTCGGGTATGTCCAGCAGCGCGGGAATGTGCTGTCGCTCGCCGACCTCCACTACGAGGGTACGCAGCCCACGGCGCGCTGCCAGCAGGCCCAGGGCGCCGGAGATCGTTGTCTTGCCGACGCCGCCCTTTCCAGTGACGACGATCAGCTTGCGTTGGAGCAGTGGTGTCATTGTTCGGCGCAATGATGCAGCACCCGGGCCCCTACAATGGCGCGGGTGGAGACCCCGGTCGCTGAGCCGCTTGCCGAGATGCTTGTCTACGACGAGCGCGGCTTGGTGCCATGTGTGGTGCAGGATTGGCACAGCGGCGAGGTGCTGATGCTGGCCTACATGAACGAGGAGGCGCTGAAACGCACCCGCGCCACGGGCGAGCTGCACCTCTGGAGTCGCTCGCGCAAGGAGCTGTGGCACAAGGGCGCCACCAGCGGCAACACCCAGACGGTCAGAGCACTGCGCATCGACTGCGATGGGGACACGCTGCTGGCTCTGGTGGAGCCCGCCGGCCCCGCCTGCCACACTGGCGAGCGCAGCTGCTTTCACCGTGGCGAGCTCACCCCCAGCGCTCCGCACGAGACGCTGCCGGGCCTTGAGCGCACGCTGCGCGAGCGGGCGCTGGAGCGCCCTGCGGGCTCTTACACGGTGACCTTGCTTGACGATCCGCCGCTGATTGGCGAGAAGGTCATGGAGGAGGCTGAGGAGGTGGCGCGCGCGGCGCGCGAGGAGTCCGATGAGCGCGTGGATGAAGAGGCGGCCGACGTGCTCTACCACCTGCTGGTGCTGCTGCACAGTCGCGGTCGTGCCCTGGGCGATGCCGAGCGGGTGCTCGATGAGCGCCGTCGCTAGCGTCTCGCACAACCTGCTGCCGGTCTGCGACAGCTTCATCGCCGACTGCGAGACGCCGGTATCGGCGTTCCTGAAGTTGCGAGCGCTGGCTCCGGGGGAGCCTTGCTTCCTACTGGAGTCCGCCGAGCAGGGTCAGCGCATGGGGCGCTACTCATTCATCGGCTTCAGGCCTCGCTCGGTTTTGCGCTGGTCGTTGGGGGAGGAGGGCGACCCCTATGCGCTGGCCGCGGAGCACGTTGGGCGATTCCGTCAGGCGCAGCTGCTGACGGATGTGACAGGAGCGCCGGCGGCAGGCGAGTTTCCATTCATGGGCGGCGCGGTGGGCTTCTTTGGCTATGACCTCGTACGCACGGTAGAGCCGCTTGCAGAGCCAAACCCAGATCCGTTAGGACTGCCCGACATGGCGCTGATGCTCTCTGATGCCCTGGTGATCTTCGATCACCTCAAGCACACCGTGACGATCCTCGTCAATGCCGATCTGGAGGCGGAGTCCGACGTTGAGCGTGCCCATGCGAGCGCCGTGGAGAGCATCGCCGAGATCCGCAGCGCGCTCGCCGGTCCCGTGCCGCATACCGCTGGCATGACGGACCCGCGGACGATGCCCGAGTTTCAGTCAAACATGTCCCGTGAGGATTTCGAAGGCATGGTGGCGCGCATCGTGGAGTACATCTTTGCCGGCGACGCTTTCCAGGTGGTGCCCTCGCAGCGCTGGTCCGCGCCGGTACCGGTGGAGGCTTTCTCGATCTATCGCGGCCTGCGCGCGGTCAATCCCAGTCCCTACATGTACTTCCTGGACTTCGGCGACTTTCAGGTGGCGGGCGCGAGCCCCGAGCCGCTGCTGACCGTCACCGGCAGTCATGTCTCCACGCGCCCGATCGCGGGCACCCGCCCACGTGGAGAGACTCCCGAGGATGACCGCCGCATCGCCGGCGAGCTGCTGGCGGATGAGAAGGAGCGCGCGGAGCACGTGATGCTGGTGGACCTGGGGCGCAACGACCTCGGCAGAGTGTGCGAGTACGGCAGCGTTACCGTCGATGAGCTGATGGAGATTGAGCTCTACAGCCATGTGATGCACATCGTCTCTTCTGTCTCGGGCACCTTGCGCGCGGACGTCGGAGCGATGGATGCGCTGCGCTCGGTGTTGCCGGCGGGCACCCTCTCCGGGGCTCCCAAGGTACGGGCGATGCAGATCATCGACGAGCTTGAGCCGATCAAGCGCGGCGGCTATGGCGGTGCCATCGGTTATCTCTCCTACAACGGCGACCTCGATACCGCCATCCACATTCGCACCGTGGTTGTGAAAGACGGCGTGGCACACGTGCAGGCGGGGGGCGGCACGGTGGCCGATGCCAAGCCGGCCTATGAGTATGAGGAGTCGGTGGCCAAGTCCACAGCGGCTATGCGCGCGATCGAGTTGGCCTGCACGCAGGCGGATTGGGACTGAGTCGGCGCGCCATGAGAGTGCTCGTCCTGGATAACTACGACTCCTTCACCTACAACCTCGTGCAGTTCCTTGGTGAGTTGGGGGCGCAGGTGGAGGCAGTGCGCAACGATCGCGCCACCGTCGATGAGCTGCTGGCCGGCGGTTATGAGCGCTGCGTGGTCTCGCCCGGCCCCTGTACGCCTAACGAGGCTGGCATCAGTCTTGAGCTGGTGCGGCGGATGCCCGCCGAGGCAGGGGTGCCAACGCTGGGGGTATGTCTTGGCCACCAGGCCCTGGCACAGGCGTTTGGGGGGAAAGTGAGTCTGCATCCTCCGGTGCACGGCAAGGCCACCACGATCGAGCACGACGGACGCACGATCTTCACAGGTCTCTCAAGCCCGCTGACGGTGGGCCGCTACCACTCGCTGGTGGTGGATCCTGAGCTTCCCGACTGCCTGGAAGCCTCCGCGCGCGGTGATGGTGTGCTGATGGCCGTGCGCCACCGCGAGCTGCCCGCTGAGGGCGTGCAGTTTCACCCCGAGTCGGTGTTGACCGACCAGGGCAAGCAGCTGTTGGCGAACTTCTTGGCCTGAGAGTCCGAATGCCGCCAGATCCCGTCATCATGCAGGTGTCCTGATGCCCAATGAAGTGCTCACCAAAGCCATCGACGCGCTCGCCGCGCGGCGCGATCTGAGCGCCGATGAGGCATCGGAGGTGCTGGCCCAGATCATGCACGGCGAGGTCTCCGAGACGCAGATCGCTGCCTTTCTGATTGCTCTGCGCACCAAGGGCGAGACCACGCAGGAGCTGGCGGGACTAGCCAGGACGATGCGCGAACTGGCAGCGCATGTGCCGACTGAGCGCGCGGATCTGCTTGACACCGCCGGCACCGGCGGCGGCCGGCGCACCTTCAACGTCTCAACGACCGCCGCGCTGATCGCGGCAGGCGCGGGCTGCGCTGTGGCCAAGCACGGCAACCGCTCCGCCACCAGCCCCTCGGGCTCGGCCGATGTGCTTGAGGCACTGGGGGCGCGCATCGATCTGGACCCGCAGGGTGTCGCCGACTGCATCGAAGAGGCCGGCTTCGGCTTCATGTTCGCACCGGCCCATCATCAGGCCACGCGCTTCGTGATACCCGTGCGCCGTGAGCTGGCGGTGCGCACCGTCTTCAATCTGCTCGGGCCACTCACCAACCCCGCGGGAGCGAGTCGCCAGCTGATCGGCGTATCCGACTCGGCCTTCTTGGAGATCGTCGCGGGCGCGCTGGCGCTGCTGGGGGCCGAGCATACGCTGGTGGTATCCAGCGAGGACGGGTTGGATGAGATATCGACCTCGGCGGCCACCCGCGTGATCGAGGTGAAAGGGGACGAGCTGCACGCCTATACGCTCACGCCAGGCGATGTGGGGATCGCGTTGGCGGGGCGCGACTACGAAGGAGGCAGTCCCGAGGAGAACGCGCAGGTCACACGCTCGATCCTTGAAGGCGGGCAGGGGCCTCGCGCCGATCTGGCGCTGATCAATGCCGGTGCCGCCATCTACGTCGCCGGTGCCGCCGCAAGCATCGCCGAGGGCGTGGAGTTAGCGCGCACAACCCTTGCGCAGGGGG
Organism: uncultured Solirubrobacterales bacterium; assembly: GCA_963743165.1. GTDB lineage: Bacteria > Actinomycetota > Thermoleophilia > Solirubrobacterales > Solirubrobacteraceae > Palsa-744. The sequence continues at coordinate 544,948 of CAVUOP010000001.1, read as the reverse complement.
ATGCGGCACGCGCGTTGGAGGGCTATGTGCAGGCAAGCCAGCGCCATGCGCCGGCGGGTGTCTCCTCGTGAGCGTCACGGTGCTGGATGAGATCGTTGCCCGCACGCGCGCGGATTTAGAGCAGCGCAAGCGCGATCTGCCGATTGCTGCGCTCAGCGCTGTTGGGATCACCTCACCCGGCAATGCCTCATCGCCCGGCACCTCCGTCAGCGACTCAGGCAGGCGCTTGCGCGACGCGCTGAGCGCCCCGGGCATCGCGGTGATTGCTGAGTTCAAGCGTCGCTCTCCCTCAGCGGGCAAGCTGCGTGGCGATGCTGATGTAGGCGAGATGGTGAGCGCTTATGAGCGTGGCGGAGCTGCCGCCCTGTCGGTTCTCACCGAGGGACCGCACTTTGAAGGGGCGCTTGAGGATCTGCGCCAGGCGCGGGCGGCCTGTGGGCTGCCGATTCTCCGCAAGGACTTCATCGTCGATCCCTATCAGTTGCACGAGGCACGCTCCGCCGGAGCCGACGCGGTGCTGCTGATCGTCGCCGCACTGCAGCGTCCTGCGCTGATGGAGCTGCACGAGCAGGCCCGCGAGCTAGGTTTAGACGTGTTGGTGGAGGTCCACGACAGCGCCGAGCTGGAGGTCGCACTCAGCGTCGGGGCCGATCTGATCGGTGTCAACAACCGCGATCTGCGCGATTTCAGCGTGGATGTGCAGCGCACCGCGCGACTCTTGGCTGAGATGCCGACCGGCATCGTGGTGGTGTCGGAGTCAGGCATCGCTTCCGCCGAGCAGTTGCGTGAGCTGCAGGAACAGGGTGTGCAGGCGGTACTTGTGGGAGAGTTGCTGATGCGCGCTCAGGACCCCGAGCAGGCCTTGCGAGCACTGCGCAAGTTTTAGAGGTCACATGGCTCCCCTTTAGACCGCCTTCATAGCTGTCGATCATCCTCACTCACATGAAACGTATTTTTGCCATCCCATTCGTAGCCGCGCTACTTGGCGCCGGTGTAGTGGTCGCCGTGCTGGCCATCGCAGGTGACCTCGGCAGCAGCTCTTCGAGGACTGTCACGATCGAGTCCTCTGCACCTCTAGCTCCTTCTAATGCTTCTTCTGAAAGTCACGGACTGACGCCGCACGACATCTATGTGCGCGATGCGCCTGGTGTGGTGTTTGTGACCTCCACGATCGTCAAGCAGAGCGAATCGCCTTTCCTGTTCGGCGGCGAAAGCCAGCAGCAGCAGGGAACAGCCTCCGGCTCGGGCATCGTGGTCAGCGCAAACGGCACCATCCTGACCAATTGGCACGTTGTCGAGAACGCCGTCAAGGTGACGGTCAGCCTCGAACACGGCAAGACCGTCAACGCCCAGGTTGTCGGTAAGGACCCTTCCAACGACCTTGCTGTGCTGCACATCCCCACCGAAGGCTTGACGCTGCATCCATTGACGCTGGGTGACTCAAGCAAAGCGCAGGTGGGTGACCCAGTGCTGGCGATTGGCAACCCGTTCGGCTTAGATCGCACGCTGACCACAGGTGTGGTCTCTGCCCTGCAGCGTCAGATCACGGCGCCCAACGGCTTCACGATCTCAAACGTGCTGCAGACCGATGCCCCGATCAATCCCGGCAACTCGGGTGGACCGCTGCTGGACGCAAGCGGTCGCGTGATCGGCATCAACTCACAGATCGAGACCGGGGGCAGCGGCGGTGGCAGCGTCGGCATTGGCTTCGCGGTGCCCATCAACACAGCCAAGAGCGAGTTGCCCCAGCTCGAAAAAGGCGGCACCGTACGCGGGGCTTATCTCGGTCTTACCTCACTGACGATCGATGAATCGCTGGCGCCCTTGAACCTGCCGGTCAAGAGCGGAGCGCTGGTGCAGAGCGTGCAGAACGGTACCCCTGCTCAGAAGGCGGGCATCCACGGCGGCACGCTGAGCGGTCAGATCGGTGGCGAACAGGTCGCTGTCGGTGGCGACATCATCGTGGGCATCGACGGTAAGCCGGTCACGAGCTCCGAGGAACTCGGCACCGCCATCTCCGCCAAGAAACCTGGAGATACGGTCTCGATCGAACTGAGGCGCGCCAAGGGCAATGGCTCCTATGAACAGAAGACCGTCAAGGTCACACTTGCCCCACGGCCCAACTCGGTGGAAAACCCGAACACGCCGAAGTAGAGCTTGCCAGGCAGGGGGACGGAGGGCCGCTTCGGCGGCCCTCCGGTGGTACTTGAGTTGGCGGGACGCTACCGTTGGGGCCGATGACTGCGAACGTCAAGGTATGCGGCATAACTCGCCTACAGGACGCTGAGCTGGCGGTGGGGCTCGGCGCGTGGGCGCTCGGCATGATCTTCTACGAGCGCAGTCCCCGGCGCTGCTCGATCGAGGAGGCCCAGCGCATTGCCGCCGCCATGCGCCGCCGCGTAGAGCTGTGCGGAGTGTTCGTCAACGCGCCTTTGGAGGAGATCACCCGCATTAGCGAGTTGCTGGAGCTGACGATGCTGCAGCTGCACGGCGACGAGGGCCCCGCCTTCTGTCTGGAGGCGGCGAGGCGTACCGGCGCGAAGATCGCCAAGGCCGTGCAGGTATCCGGTCCGGGCGATCTCAGGGATGTGGAGCGCTATCACGTCGACTATCACCTGCTCGACGCGCGTCCCAAGGCGCCTGAGAAGCAGGGGTTGCGCGGCGGCACGGGGGAGACCTTCGATTGGACGTTGCTGGCCGCGCGACGCTCCAAGGTGCCGCTGATTCTCAGCGGCGGACTGGGTCCCGACAATGTGGCCGAGGCGATCGCCGCCACGCATCCTTACGCCGTGGACACTGCCAGCGGCACTGAGACGGCGCCTGGACACAAGGACCCGGAGAAGTTGAGGAGCTTCTTCGCGCAGGCGCATCAGCTGTCGGTAGGCTCGCCCGCGTGAGCACCATCGAGCACCGCTTTGGCCGCTACGGCGGTCAGTTCGTCCCCGAGACATTGATGCCCGCATTGGCGGAGCTGGAGCAGGCCTGGCTCGCGGCCCGCGAGGACCCGAACTACCGCTCCGAGCTGGAAGGGCTGCTGCGCGATTTCGCTGGACGTCCCACGCCGTTGTACCGCGCGCGGCGCCTGTCCGAGCGTATGGGCAGGCCGGTGTATCTCAAGCGCGAGGATCTCAACCACACCGGCTCGCACAAGCTCAACAATGCGCTCGGTCAGGCACTGCTGGCAAAGCGCATGGGCAAGCGGCGCATCATCGCCGAGACAGGCGCCGGCCAGCACGGCGTGGCCACAGCCACCATCTGCGCGCTGCTGGGCCTTGAGTGTGTGATCTACATGGGCGCCGAGGACACGCGCCGCCAGCGCCCCAACGTGCAGCGCATGGAACTGCTGGGGGCCACGGTGCAGCCGATCGATGCTGGGGCGCGCACGCTCAAGGAGGCCACTTCGGCCGCGATCCGCGATTGGGTCACCAACGTGCAGAGCACGCACTACGTGATTGGCTCTGCGGTCGGTCCCGCGCCCTATCCGGCGTTGGTGCGCGACCTGCAGCGGGTCATCGGCGACGAGGCTCGCGCACAGGTGCTCGAACGTGAGGGCCGGCTGCCCTCGCGCGTGATCGCCTGTGTCGGGGGCGGCTCCAATGCGATCGGCACCTTCACCGCCTTCCTCGATGACCCCCAGGTAGAGCTGATTGGGGTGGAGGCCGGAGGGGACGGCATCGACACGCCACGCCACGGTGCGCCGCTGACCGTGGGCGGACGCGCGGGGGTGCTGCATGGCTCACTGTCGGCGATCATGCAGGACGAGGAGGGGCAGATCATCGAGGCTCACTCGGTATCGGCCGGCTTGGACTACCCCGGCACGGGCCCCCAGCACGCCTTCCTGCGCGACTCCGGTCGAGCGCGCTATGTCGCCGTGACCGATGCGCAGGCGCTTGCCGCCTTCCGCGAGGTTACGCGCCTGGAGGGGATCATCCCCGCGCTTGAGACCGCTCATGCCCTGGCCTGGACGCTGGCGCAGGAAGGCGGCGAGCTTGATCTGGTGTGCCTCTCCGGGCGCGGCGACAAGGATCTCGCCGAGGTTCTGGCGCTGACATGAGCGACCTGACGATCACCCAGACGGGGACCGAGCGTCTTGCCCGAGCCTTCTCCGAGCACGGCAAGCGTGCGGCGCTGATGCCCTACATGATGGGCGGCTACCCCACCAACGAGGAGTCCCTGCGCATCGGGCAGGCCTATGTGCAGGCGGGCGCCGACATCATCGAGCTAGGGGTGCCTTACTCCGATCCGCTGGCTGACGGCCCGGTCATCCACGCGGCGGGCACCATGGCGTTGGCCGCGGGGGCCAATATCTCAAGCGTGCTTGAGCTGGCGCGCGCGCTGGCCCCCGATATCCCGGTGGTGCTGATGTGCTACGCCAACATGGTGCTGGCCCCCGGTGTCGAGGCGTTCGTGGATCGCCTGGCGCGGACGGGGGCTTGCGGGCTGATCGTGCCCGATCTTCCGCTGGAGGAGACCGAGCAGGCGCTGGCAGCGTGCGATGCACATGGGATCGCCCTCGTGCCCCTCGTGGCGCCCACCACGCCCCCGGAGCGCCTGGCGCAGATCGGCTCGCAGACGCGCGGCTTTCTCTACACCGTCTCGGTCGTCGGCACCACCGGGGAGCGTGAGGCTCTGTCTGAGCGCTTCGCGGAGGTAGTCGCTGCAGCCAAGGCAGCCACGCATGCGCCGGTGGCGCTCGGCTTCGGCATCTCCACGCCCGAGCAGGCTCGACAGGCTGCGCAGGCGGGGGCAGACGGGGTGATTGTGGGTACTCGCCTGGTGCGCGCCGCAGGCGAGGCGCAGGACCCTGCGGGGGCGGTGGGTGCGCTGGTGGCGGAGCTTGCCGCGGGCCTGGCCCTATAGGATTGCCCGCTAATGGGACTCATCCTCACCGTCACTGCCGGCCTAGTCGTCTGGATCGTGCTGTGGGCGCTGGGCGCGAAGGGCTTCGACGCGTTCATGCTGGCTGCGGTCATCATCCTTGTTGGTGCCTGCCTCAAGATCCTCTCCGGCTACCTCCCCGGCCGCCGGACCAGCTAACCATCCGGTGCGCTCGCGCCGGCATCGGCAGCCGCATTTGCATGTGAAATACACCCTCTGCCTGCTGGTGCTGCTCGCGGCCGCTGCCGTGGCAGTCTCTGGCTGCGGAGGAGTAGGAGTCTCTGGGGCGTCGACCAACCTGGGCAATCTGCTCACGGTCTACTCAAGCCTGCCTCTGCAGGGAGCCTCAGCTGGCGTCTCAGAGCAGATCGTCAACGGCGAGAAGCTGGCGCTGTATGAGGCTGGCGGGCACGTAGGGCAGTACCGCGTCAGCTACTACTCGCTCGATGACGCCAACCCGCAGACCGGTCAGTGGGACCCGGGCATCACTGCGGCCGATGCTAAGACCGCCGCCCAGGATACGAGCACGATCGCCTATCTCGGCGACTACAACTCCGCCGCCACGGCGATCTCGCTGCCGCTGATCAACGCCGCCGGCATTCTCCAGGTCAGCCCCGCGAGCCCCTATGTGGGTTTGACTTCTTCGCTCGATGCGGGCCAGGACGAGCCCGAACGCTTCTACCCGACGGGGCACCGCAGCTTCGGCCGCCTAGAGCCCGCCGATGCCGTGCAGGCCGCCGCGCAGGTGCGGCTGATGGACGCGCTGCACGTCAAGCGCCTGTACGTGATCGATGACCAGGACCCCTTCCAGATACCACTGGCGCAGATCCTCGCCGGCGATGCGACAGCGGGCGCCATCAAGGTGTTGGGCCACGACAGCATCGCTACCACCGCTGGCTCTGAATTCACCGGCGAGGTTCACAAGGTCGTGGGCAGTGGCGCCCAGGCCGTCTTCTTCAGCGGTGGCACTTCCCCGGGCGTGGTCGCCCTCTGGCGGCAGCTGCATGCTGCCGATCCCCATCTGCTTTTGTTGGGTCCCAACACGATGCTCAATGCGGCCTTTGCGAGTCAGATCGGCTCGGCCGGCGACAGTACATACATCACCACCCCGATCCTTCCAGCCGGCGCGTACCCTGCCTCAGCCCAGCATCTTTTCGCTGACTACCGCAGCCGTTTTCATGAAGCCCCTACGCCCGAGGCTCTCTACGGCTATGAGGCGATGAGCGTCGTCCTGCGGGCGATCCGCAACGCCGGCTCCGGCGGCAACGACAAGCAGGCCGTGATCGATCAGTTCTTCCACACCAAGGAACGTGACTCCGTGCTCGGCCGCTACTCGATCCAGCCCAATGGCGACAGCACGCTCTCGCGGTATGGGGCCGAGCGCGTCGCGAACGGGCAGTTGGTGTACTGGCGGACCTTCAACGCCGGCTGAGCTTCAGCCCAACGCCGAGCGCAACGCCTCCTCCAGGTCGGGGTGAGCAAAGCGGTAGCCAAACATCAGCGGCTTCGCCGGCAACACGCGCGCGCCGCTCGTGACGATCTCGGCCATCTCGCCGTACAGGGCGTGCAAAGCGAGGGCGGGCACGGGCAGGAACGCCGGGCGGTGCAAAACACGGCCGAGCGTCTTGGAGAACTCGCCATTGGTGACGGGCGTGGGGGCGGTCGCATTGATCGCGCCCTGCCAGGTGTCGTCATACAGCGCGGCCAAAATCATCTCCACCAGATCCTCGCGATGGATCCACGAGATGAACTGCCGGCCGCCAGCGACGGGACCGCCGATGCCCAGTCGGAAGGGGGGCAGCATCTTGGCCAGCGCGCCGCCCTGGGAGTCGAGGACCACACCGGTGCGGATCTGCACCGCGCGCATACCGAGCTCCGTCGCGCTCCGCGCCTCGGCCTCCCAGGCAACGCAGATCTGCGCCAGGAAGTCGCGGCCGGCGGGGGCCTCCTCGTCCAAGGGTTCCTCTGCATGGTGTCCGTAATAGCCGATCGCGGAGCTGCTGACCAGTACGCGAGGGCGGGGCCCAGGTGGAGCACCCTCGGCCGCTGAGTCGAGCGCGCGCAGACCCTCGATGAGGTTGCGTGTGCCCTGCACGCGACTCTCGCGGATGGCGCGTTTGACCTCAGAGCTCCAGCGCTGGGCAATCGGCTCTCCTGCCAAGTGCACCACGCCCTCGCGTCCTGATAGGGCCTCCACCGGCGCGGGTTCTGTAAGCGGGTCCCATCTGAACGCCTGCAGCGGAGCTGGCGGGGCTTGATCTGATCCTGTAGTTGGCGCGGTGTCCACCAACTTCGCCAAGGCTCGCTCGGGGTCGCGGGAGAGCACCGTGACCTGCGCGTCGCGGGCGCGCAGCTGGGCCACGACAGCCGGCCCGACCAGCCCTGTCGCTCCGGTTACGGTCACTCGCATGACATCACCACTCCCTCAGCTTGACATCTGCGTCAGCTTGACACCTGGGCCACTCCTCCGCCGGTGTACATCGATCACTCTTTCTCAGCTGGAGACCTGTGCGCCGACGTGGGGCGTGCCGTTGTCTCCGTGGGCGTAGCCCACCTCGTGCCCTGCCAGCGCGGTGCCGCTCGCGCGCGCCTCGTCGGCCACCGCCGCAGCCACGGCGGGGGCCACGTCGCGGTTGAAGACCGAGGGAATGATGTAGTCCTCGCGCAGCTCCTGCTCGGGCACGATGTCAGCGATCGCCTGGGCGGCGGCCATCTTCATCTGCTCGGTGATGCTGGGGGCACGCACATCGAGGGCGCCGCGGAAGATGCCAGGGAAGCAGAGCACGTTGTTGATCTGGTTGGGGTAGTCCGAACGCCCTGTGGCCATGATGCGCACGTAGGGGGCGGCTTCCTCGGGGTTGACCTCGGGGTTGGGATTGGCCATCGCGAACACCATCGCATCGCTGTTCATACGCGCCAACGCCTCGGCGGGCATCGCCTTCGCGCCGGACAGGCCGATCAGCAGGTCGGCGCCGTCGATCACGTCAGCCGGCTTGCCGTCTCTGCACTCGGGGTTGGTCACCTCGGCGAACCAGCGCTTCACGGGGTTCATCGAGCCGTCCAGGTAGTCCCCGCGCTTGACATGCAGAGCGCCGCGCGAGTCCGCGCCGATGATGTTGCGCACACCGGCGGCCAGCAGGATCTTCGTCACCGCCACGCCGGCGGCGCCCAGTCCGATCACCAGCACGTGCAGGTCCTCAAGGCGCCTGTCCGTCAGCTTCACGGCGTTCAGCAGCGCCGCCATCACGACCACGGCGGTGCCGTGCTGATCGTCATGGAACACGGGTATATCGAGCTCTTCTTTGAGGCGGTCCTCGATCTCAAAGCAGCGTGGCGCGGAGATGTCCTCCAGGTTGATCCCCCCGAAGCCGGGTGCCATCAGCTTCACGGCCCGCACGATCTCATCGGGGTCCTTGGTGTCGAGGCAGATCGGGAAGGCATCCACGCCCGCGAACTCCTTGAACAGGCACGCCTTGCCCTCCATCACCGGCATTGCCGCCGCCGGGCCGATGTCACCCAAGCCGAGCACGGCCGTGCCGTCGGAGACTACCGCCACCGTATTGCGCTTGATCGTGTACTGATAGGCCTTGTCGGGATCGTCGTGGATGGCGATACACACCCGCGCGACGCCGGGCGTGTAGGCCATTGACAGATCGTCGCGCGTCTTCAGCGGGTGCTTGTTGTGCTGTTCGATCTTGCCGCCCACGTGCAGCAGGAAGGTGCGATCGGTGGTGTCGATTACCTCGACGCCCTCAAGCGCATCGATCGCCTCAAGAATTCTGCCCCAGTGTTCGCGATTGGCCGCGTCCACCACGATGTCCCTGACGCTGCCATGGGAGTCGGCCTCGACGAGGTCGATCGCGCCCACCATCCCGCCGGCCTCGCCGATCGCGCTCGTCACCTCTCCAACTACGCCCGGCGTGTCGTCCATGCGGACGCGAATCGTGAGGCGATACTGGGCGCTGGGGGTGATGCTCACGGTGGTGGGCTCCTGGATTGTTGGCATATTCATGGTATTGCTCGCGGGTCGCTGGCCTCCTGCCCTAAAGTGCTCGGCGATGAGCGAGGCTACCAACGGGAGCGCCGGAGAGCGGCGACTGTTCCTGATCGATGGTCCGAGCCTTGTCTATCGGGCTTTCTATGCGCTGCCGGAGTCAATCGCCACCTCTACCGGCGTACCCACCAACGCGATCTTCGGCTTCGCCTCGATGCTCGTCAAGATCGTCACCGAGTACGGCGTGTGTCCCACCGTGGTGGCTTGGGATGCCGGCATGTCGGGACGCACTGAGCTGTTCTCCGAGTACAAGGCCCAGCGCCGCTCGCGCCCGGATCTGCTCAAACAGCAGTGGCCGGCGATGGAACCGCTGGTGGAGTCCTTCGGCTATCGCAACGTCAAGGTCGAGGGCTACGAGGCGGATGACGTGATCGCCACGCTCGCCGAGCGTGCGCGCGCGGAGGGCGTGTCGGTGATGATCGTCACCGGCGATCGCGATGTCTTCCAGCTGATCGACCCCGAGGGAGTGGTGAAGGTGATGGCCACTTCGCGCGGCATCACCGACACCAAGATCTACGACCACCAGGCGGTGCTCGACCGCTACGGCATCCCGCCGGAGCTGATTCCCGACTTCTACGGTCTGAAGGGCGACACATCGGACAACATCCCCGGCGTCCCCGGCATCGGCGACAAGACCGCCAGCGATCTGATCCAGCGCTTCGGCTCCCTGGAGGGCGTCCTCGGGCATGTACGCGAGATCGGTGGCGCCAAGCGCAAGCAGAACCTGATCGACCACGCCGAGGACGCGCGCGTGTCCAAGCAGCTCGCCACCGTGCAGCGCGATGTGGAGATCGACTTCGATCCGCGCGGTGAGGCGACACGCGAGCCCGACCGCTCACGGGTGCGCGAGGTGTTCCGCGAGTACGAGCTGCGCGACCCGCTGCGCCGTCTGGAGGAAGCGCTGGGCGACCCTGAGTTGGCGGCGCCGGCGCCTGCGACTGAGGTCAAGCTGACGGCGTCCGTGCGCCACGGCGCGGTCGGCGACATCGCCAAGCTCAAGGCGCAGGAACTGTATGTGGCTGTTGTTGCCGCCGAGGTTCCCGAAGGCGCGCTGTTCGCCGAGGGGCCATCGTGGCGCTTTGCGGTCGCCCACGATGGCAACGTTCTCGCCGGGGACTGCGAGGGTCCGGAGGAGGTCGTGCGCGCCTGTGGGGATCGCCCTGTGGTGGCCCACGACGCCAAAGCGCTCAAGCTGGTGCCCCCGGGGCTGGTGCATGACACGCTGCTGGGCGCTTATCTGCTGGAGCCCGCCCGCCGCGGCTATCCGCTCGCGGAGCTGTGCGAAGAGCGCGGGCTCGCCAGCGATCTCGAGGACCCGGTCGCCGCGCAGGCGCTGCTGATGGGCGCGCTCGCGCAGTGGCAGCGCGAGCAGATCACAGAGCGCGACCTGGAGGCGGTCATGCGCGACTTCGAGTTGCCGCTGGTGACCGTGTTGCGTGACATGGAGGTCGTGGGAGTGCGCCTGAACGTACCCCGTCTGCACGAGGTCGCTCAGCGCGTGCGCGAGGAGATCCTGGAGCTCGAACAGGAAATCTTCGCGCTCGCGGAGACGGAGTTCTTGATCGCCTCCCCCCAGCAGGTCGGCGAGATCCTGTTCGAGAAGCTCGGTCTCTCGCGTAAGCGCCGCGGCAAGACGGGCTACTCCACCGACGCCCGTGTATTGCAGGCGATTCGCGATGAGCACGCGATCGTGCCCCGCATCGAGCGCTGGCGCGAGCTATCGACGCTGATCAAGACCTATCTGGATGTGCTGCCCCAGGAGGTGGACGAGCACTCGCGCATCCACACGACCTTTCTGCAGACCGTCGCGCAGACCGGGCGGCTGTCGAGCACCAACCCGAACATGCAGAACGTCCCGATCCGCACCTCCCTGGGGCGTGAGATCCGCGGCTGCTTTGAGGCCGAGGAGGGACACGTGCTGATCTCCGCCGACTACTCGCAGATCGAGCTGCGAGTGCTCGCACACGCCGCCGATGAGCCGGTGCTCAAAGAGATCTTTCGCCAAGGCGAGGATGTCCACACCGCCACCGCCTCGCAGGTCTTCCAGGTGGCCCCCGAGCAGATCGACCCGGGCATGCGCTCCAAGTCCAAGATGATCAACTACGGCATCGTCTATGGCCTCTCGGACTTCGGCCTAGCCGATCGTCTCAACATCCCGCGCGAAGAGGCCAAGGAGTTCATTGACGCCTACCTCGCGCGCTTCCCGCGCGTCGCTCACTTCATGCAGCACACCATCGATCAGGCCAAAGAGTTGGGCCATGTCAAGACGTTGTGGGGTCGCCGCCGGCAGATCCCCGAGCTGCGCGCCCGCAACTACCAGGTGCGCACGCTGGGCGAGCGTCTGGCGGTCAACACGGTCATCCAGGGCACCGCGGCCGACATCATCAAGCTGGCGATGGTGCGCTGCCACCACTCGCTCGCCGTGGCCAACCTGCAGACGCGCCTCATATTGACGATCCATGACGAGCTGCTGTTCGAAGGCGCTCCCGATGAGGTCCCGGTGGCGCGTGAGCTGATCGAACGCGAGATGGTCGGAGTTTGGGAGCACGATCCGCCGATGGCCGTCGACGTTGGCGTGGGGCGCAACTGGCTTGAGGCCAAGTGAGCCGTGGCCTCGCCATCCTGCTCGGCGCCGGGGCCGGCTGTCTCGTCGGTATGCAGGCCCCGGTCAACTCGCGTCTGGGCAAGTCCGTGGGCAGCCTGCAGGCCGCCACGGTCTCCTTCCTCGTCGGCACCGCCGCGCTGCTGATCGTCGTCAACTTCTACAAGGACGGTCTCAGCGGCATCGGCAAGATCGGCGATGCTCCCTGGTGGGCGCTCGTCGGTGGCCTCTTCGGCGCGGTCTACGTGACTGTGGCGATATTCACGGTGCAGACGCTCGGCGCCAGCGGTCTTACCGCCGTTGTCATCGGTGGCCAGCTGACGATGTCGGTGGTCATCGATCGCTTCGGTCTGCTGGGACTGCAACGCCAGACGATCGGTGCCTCACGCATCCTTGGCCTCGCCCTGCTCGTCGTGGGAGTTGCGCTGGTCGTGCGCAAGTAGGCTCGCTCACATCCGCAAGAGGTCGCGCTCAGCTAAGCGCCGTGCGGAATCCCTCGCGCCAACTGGCGTGCTCGGGTTTCCAACCCAACTCCTCCTTAATCAGTGCGTTGGAAGCACCCTGCGCCTTGGTCATCGTGCTCACCCCAAAGCTGCCCCCAACCAGACGGGCGATCGGGGTGGGCACGCGCCACGGCCGAGGAGCGCCGGCAGCACTGGCAAGCGCCGGTAGCCATTCGCGCACCGGCGAGGGATCGTCATCGACGACGTTGTAAACGTGCCCCTCGCTGCCCTCCAGCGCGAGCGCAGCCACGGTGGCGCTGGCTACGTCATCGACATGGATGAACGACCACACCCCTCCGCCACCGCCCACGATTGGAAAGCGGCGACGGTGCAGATCCTCGACCATCGTGCCGTCGGGGGCAATGGCAGTGCCCGGACCGTAGATGAAGCCGAAGCGCAGTACCGTGCCCTGCACGCCTCGCACGGCGCACTCCAGATCGTGCAGCGCCTGCGCGGTGCGCTTGAAAACCTTGGGCGCGTCCAGGTGGAGCACTTCGCTCTCGGTATGCAGCGTCCCCGCCGGCCCGGGCAGGTAGGCGAAGGCGATGCTCTGTGCCACGATCCGCTTCACGCCCGCCGCCTGCGCGCCGGCCACCAGATCGCGCGTGCCGCGGCTGCGCAGGCGATCGTTGACGGCGAAGTCGCGCTTCAGCTTGCGCGGGTCGATGCGCGGCGGGATGGAGGTCAGCAGGTGGATCACGGCATCGGGTTGCGCCGCGATCACGGCGGCCTTCAGGGCCTCGCTGTCGAGCGCATCGACGACCACCGGCTCGGCGCCGGCCTCGCGCAGTCCGGCGGCCTTGGCGGACGAGCGCGTCATCCCGGTCACTTCGTGCCCGGCTGCGACCAGCAGCGGCAGCAGTCGCCGTCCGATCATGCCGGTCGCTCCGGCGAGGAAGACCCTCATGGGCGTTGAGCGTAACTCACGAACGCTCCTCGGATAAGGCTACGCGCAGCAGCCACGCCAGCACGAGCGTGGCGGCGGTGAGCGAGAAGAAATCGAAGTAGCCCACCCAGGCAGGGTGGGCCCGGCCGATGTCGATCAAGTGGTTGATGCTGTGCAGCGCGAACTGCAAAGTCGTCAAGGCCAGCACCGGAACCCGCCAGGAGGGACGGCGCACGGCCACGAGCAGCGCCACGCCGATTGCGGCATTGAACGTGGCGGTGTCGCGGATGTAGTGGGTGTTGAGTGATTCGAACGGCCCCACGTCGGTGAAGAAGGCATGTGGCGCTACGGTCATGAACAGCGCCAGCGCCAGGTGGTAGACGCCGAACACCGCGACGCCCACCACGAGCACCGAAGGAGCCGGGCGAGGCATCGCCTCAGGGTCGGAGAGGCGCTTGGAGCCGGCTGCCATCACCTGCACCATATGTGGCCCAAGCAGCGCGGTAAAGGACCAGTCCGGTAGCGGCGGCCTGTGCCAATAGCGTTGCTGGGCGACGCTCGACCGGCGGGGAGCGATGCCCAACTCAACTCAACAACGTCTCAGCAGACCTCGGCAAACGCCTCGGCCAGCAGGCGCACACCCTGCTCGATGGCAGGCTCGGAGAGGTTGCCGTAGCCAAGCAGCATCCCCGGAGGGCCCGTGTGCGTGCAGCGGTGCCAGGCAAGGCCCTCCAGGCCCACGCCGCGAGTCGCGGCCGCGGCAAGCAAGGCTGGCTCTTCGATCTCCTCCGGCAGCAGTGCCAGCTCGTACAACCCGGCTCCTTCGCCAGCAACGTGCGCCTCGGGCAGCCACTTGGCGAGCGCTCCCAGGAGCGTGTCGCGGCGCTGCTGATAGCGCAGCCGCATGCGGCGCACGTGCCGGTCGAGTTCGCCGCGTTCGATGAAGTCCCACAGCGTCAGCTGACCGGTGACCTCCGAGCCGCCGTCCTCGATGGCCTTGCTGGAGATCAGCGGCCAGGCCAGCCACGAAGGCAGCAGCAGCCAGCCCAGACGCAGCCCCGGGGCCAGACGCTTGCTGACGGAGCCGATGTAGAGCACGCGCTCGGGAGCCAGGCCCTGCAAGGCGCCGACGGCGACGCGGTCGTAGCGGAACTCGGCGTCGAAATCGTCCTCGACGATCAGCCGGTCATCCTCCTCGGCCCATTCGATCAGCGCGGCGCGACGCTCGCGGCTGAGCACGCTGCCGGTGGGGAACTGATGCGAAGGCGTCACTAGCACGGCCATGGCATCGGTCTTGGCGAGCTCCGCCACGCACAGGCCACGATCATCGACGGGCACGGCGATCGTCCGCAAGCCGGCCTGCTCGGCGATCAGCCTATGCACGTGCCAGCCGGGGTCCTCGACGGCGATGCTGTCGATGCCCTGACTGGCGAGCCAGCGGCAGAGCAGCGAGAAGCCCTGCATGAAGCCGGTGCACACGAGCATTCCCTCGGGATCGGCGGCCGCGCCGCGCACGCGGCCGAGGTAGCCGGCGAGCGCCTCGCGCAATCGCGGTACGCCGCGCGGGTCGCCGTAGCCGACGGCGTCCAGCGGAGACTCGCGCCAGGTAGCGCGCAGCGAGCGCAGCCAGCGGTCGCGCGGGAAGCCGGCGAGGTCGGGCAGGCCAGGGTGGAAGTGATAGGGGAAGGTCGGCAGCAGTGAGCGCGCCGGCTCGCGCGGGACAGCGGTGCGCACGGCCCGCGCGACCCGCACGGCCGCGCCCTGCCTGGTCTCCAGATAGCCCTCGGCGGCGAGCTGCCCGTAGGCCTCGGTGACGACGCCGCGCGAGATCCCGATCTCCGCCGCCAGCCCGCGTGTGGAAGGCAACCGCGTACCGGCGGGCAGGCGCCCGCGGCGGATGTTCTCGCGCAGCGAGCGCTCGAGCTGCTCGTGTAGAGGCATCTCCTCGGAGCGATCGAGCGCGACCAGCAGCTCCGGTCCACCAACTGGTCCAAGAGATTGTGCCATTACTGGAACTGTATACCGGACCAGTGAGGGCGTAGTCTGATTCACATGAATACGCCCAAGATGGAGATGACGTTATGAGTCAGATCACGGTAGTCGGGGGAGGGATCGCGGGACTCACTGCGGCGATCACGTGCGCCGAAGGCGGCGCGAGCGTGACGCTGCTGGAGGCACACGAGGCGCTGGGAGGGCGAGCCCGCAGCAGCGAAGGTCCATACAAGACCAACTTCGGCCCCCATGTCCTCTACAAGGACGGTCCCCTCTGGAGCTGGCTGGTAGAGCGCGATCTGCTGCCCCGCTATGCGGGCATACCGCTGGCCGGCATCAAGCTGCGCTGGCAGGGTGAGGTCAGACGCACGCCACCACTCGGCATGCTTCCCTCGGTGCTGAGGCTGCGCGGCCGCGAGGCGCCGGTCGATCTGGACTTCCGCAGTTGGGCGGCCAGCCACACCGACGAGCGCACCGCGGCGGCGCTCTCGGCGGCGGCCGGGGTATACACCTTCCATCACGACCCCGGCGAGCTGTCGGCGGCCTTTGTATGGCCCCGCACGGTGCGAACGCTGTTCAGTCCACCTCCCGCGGCCCGCTACGTGATCGGCGGCTGGAACGCACTGGTCGCCTCGCTTGAGGCGCGGGCGCGAGCGCTGAGCGTGACGATCCAGCTCGGCCAGCGCGTGGCGGAGTTGCCGCAGACGCCCGTGATCGTGGCCACCGAATTGAGCCAGGCCAGCGAGCTGCTGGGCGATGCCTCAGTGAGCTGGATGAGCGGACATACGCTGTGTCTCGACGTCGGCTTGCGCCGTCGCCGAGGGGACCCTTTCGTCGTGTCCGATCTCGATGAGGCTGGATGGATCGAGCGCTTCAGCGCGCCCGATCGCACGCTGGCGCCGAAGGGCGAGGATCTGGTGCAGGCGCAGATGCCGGTGCGTCCCGGCGAGAGCGCCGATCAGGCCGCGGCGCGCCTGGAGCGGCTGATGGATGCTTCGATGCCCACTTGGCGCGAGCGCGAGACGTGGCGCCGACGTCAGGTGATGGACGGCCGCAGCGGCGCGCTCGATGCGCCCGGCACGAGCTGGCGCGACCGCCCGGCGGTCGATCGCGGCGATGGCGTGTTCCTCGCCGGGGACATGGTCGCGGCACCGGGTCTGCTCTCCGAGGTGGCGTGGGCAAGTGCCGTGGAGGCCAGCCGTCTAGCGCTTGAGAGCGTGGGCAACGCTGACGGCACGGGCAGCATACGGCCGCGCCTGCGTGAGGTCGCCTGAGCGCGCGAACGACGGCGGGGCGATGCGCAGATAGTGCTCAAAGGCCCAATCGGCAATGCGGCGATGCTCAAGCACGCGCGTCATGGCAGTGATGGCGCGGCTAGGCGTGAGTTGGCCGACGGCGCGCTGCACCTGCAGCAGCGAGCGGAACTTCCAAGCGTGGGAGTCCGAGAAACCGCTATAGCGTCGCAGCGCGTCCTCGCGCGTCGCGTGACCATCGAGCACCGTGCGCAGCTCACGCCCGCAGGCCAGACCGAAGTACAGAGCGGTGCGAATGCCCTCGGCGGTGACCGGCAGGCAGTGCCCAGCGGAGTCGCCGACGAAGAAGACGCCGTCCTCGGTTGCGGGGCGCAGCTGGTGGGGAATCCAGTTGCCCTGGTAGCCATCGGGCGGCAAGCCAAGGTCCTTGGCGAGGCGCACGGTGGGCTCCTTGACGTGGTGCTTAGGCCAGAAGGAGCCCACGCCGACGCGCAGCTCATCGCCCGCGGGGAAGCTCCAGGAGTAGCCCGAGCGCACATAACGCGGGTCGATCCACAGCTCCATCTCCTCGCCACTGCCCGCGGGATGAACCTCAAGACCGCGCGAGAGGCGCGCATTAGGCGGCTGGATCGGATGGGCCGAGCTTGAAAGCACGCGCCGCCAGCCAAGGGCGTCGACGATCAAAGGCGCGCGCAGATCGCCCCGGTCGGTGTGCACGACGAAGCCATCGCGTCCCGTGACGGTGGCGTGCTCGAACTCGATATCGGCGTGGGCGGAGCCGGCGGGGGTTGAAGAGGAGGGGTTGGGTTGCCGCGCGTGGTGTGCCTGCGCATACAGCAAGGCACAGAGCTCGGGGTAATCAAAAGTCGAAAACGTCCAAGGCAGACTCCAGCGCGCGCTGCGAAAGGGGGTGTGCACGACGATCTCATCGAAGGTCTGCCGCAGCGAGTCCTGCAGATCGAGCGCGTGCAGCCAGCCGGTGGGGATGCCACAGGCGGAGGTCTGGCGCTCGCCGATGTCGTAGCGATCGATCATCAGCACGTGCGCGCCGCTGCCCGCCAGCTCCCGCGCGACGGCAAGGCCGGCGAAGGAAGCGCCGCAGATGAGCACATCGCAGTCGCGCTCCAAGGACGTGCGGTCCGCGCCCCGCTTTGTTGCTCTCACAGGCATAAGAGGCCCAATGATACGAGTCGCCGTGCACGTCGGGAAACGCGAGCACCCTTGCAGCCCCGCCTGCGCTAGGCTTCGGGCCGTGCAAGCACTGATCGACGATCCGCGCGCCCAGGTAGTAGAGGGCTCGAACGGCCTCCTGCTCGAACTGGATGGGCAGATCATCCCCAACTACGACGCGACGATGCGCCCCTTCGAGGAGGGCGAGGTCGTCACGGGCAATGTCGTGCGCATCGACAAGGATGAGGTGCTCGTCGACATCGGCTACAAGTCCGAGGGCGTCATCCCGGCCAACGAGCTGTCGATCCGCAAGTCCGTCGATCCCCACGACGAGGTGGAGATGGGCGAGGAGGTCGACGCGCTGGTGCTCACCAAGGAGGACCAGGACGGCCGCCTGATCATGTCCAAGAAGCGCGCCCGCTTCGAGAAGGCCTGGCGGCGCATCGAGGCTGCCGCCGAGAGCGGCGAAGCCGTGGAGGGCACGGTCATCGAGGTCGTCAAGGGCGGCCTGATCATCGACTTGGGCGTACGCGGCTTCCTGCCCGCCTCGCTGGTGGACATCCGCCGGGTGCCCAACCTGGATGAGTACATGAGCACGAAGATCGAGACGAAGGTGATCGAGCTCAACCGCTCGCGCAACAACGTCGTGCTCTCGCGCCGCGCGGTCTTGGAGGAAGAGCGCAAGGAGGTGCGTCAGCAGATTCTCGACCGCCTGCAGCCGGGCCTGGTGGTGGAGGGGCAGATCTCCAACATCGTCGACTTCGGCGCCTTCGTGGATCTCGATGGCATCGACGGCCTGATCCACATCAGTGAGCTTTCGTGGTCGCACGTCAACCATCCGAGCGAGATTTTGAACATCGGCGACACCGTGCAAGTAAAGGTCTTGGACATCGACCGCGACCGTCAGCGCATCTCGCTGGGTCTCAAGCAGACCCAGGAGGACCCATGGCAGCGCATCGTCGATACCTACAACGTCAACGACGAGCTTGAGGGCAAAGTCACCAAGGTCGTCACCTTCGGTGCCTTCGTGGAGATCCTCGACGGCGTCGAGGGTCTCGTGCACATCTCCGAGCTGGCCGCCCATCACGTGGAAAGCCCGCGCGAGGTCGTGCACCCGGGCGATGAGATCCGCGTGCGAATTCTTGAGATCGACAGCGAGCGGCGGCGGCTGTCACTGTCAGCCAAGCGCGTCGAGGACCAGATCCTGCCGCTGAAAGGCAGCGCCGCGGAGGCCGCCGCCGCGCGAGCCGCCGAATTGCAGCAGGAGCAGGGCGGTGTGCAGTCCTTTGGGGGCGATGAGGACGCCGGCTACGCCGAGGCGACCGAGGTTCCCGCGGGTGAGACGGTGGCGGTTGAGGCTCCTGCAGCGGAGGACCCCGTTGGAGAGGTTGCTGTTGAGGCTCCGGCTGAGGCAGCGCCGCTGGGAGAGGCTGCCGTGGAGGCACCTGCCGAGGCAGCTCCGGCTGCTGAGGCGGCTGTCGCGGAGCCCGTCGAGGAGACACCGGTCGCTGAGGCAGCGGTCGGGGAGCCTGCCACGGAGGCATCGGCAGAGCCAGCTGCCGCGGAGCCGGCCACCGAGGAGCCATCTGCCGAGGAGGCACCTGGCGCCGAGGCCGAGAGCCCTGCCGAGGCAAGCGCCAACGGCAACGAGCAGCCCGCCGAGGCGCCGGCTGATCCAGCCGAGCAGTCCGCTGTTGCCGAGCAGTCCAACGACTGAACCAGCAGCGCGATGAGTGACCAACCCGTGGTGCCCTTCGTTGGGCTGACCGGGGGTATGGGCGCGGGCAAGTCCACCGCCCTCGCGGCACTCCAGGGCCTGGGAGCAGCGGTGCTCTCCACGGACGCGGTGGTACACGAGCTGTATGGCGGCTCGCAGGTGCGCGATGCCGTCGTGGAGCGTTGGGGTGAAGAGGTGGCCCCCGCGGGCACGGTTGATCGCGCGGCCGTGGCCGCCAAGGCGTTTGAAGACCCAGCCGAGCGTCAGTGGCTTGAGGGTCTGCTGTGGCCGCTGGTGGGAGGGCGCATCGCCGAGTGGCTGGGAGAGGCCCGCGCCAGTACACCCGCGCCGCGCGCGGCCATCGTGGAGGTGCCGCTGCTGTTCGAGGCCGGTATGGGGGAGATGTTCGATGCCACCATTGCCGTTGTCGCAGACGAGCAGCTGCGCCGCGAACGGGCCGCAGGTCGCGGTCATGCCTTGGCCGACGAGCGTGTCGCGCGCCAGATCTCCCAGGAGGAGAAGGCCGGTAGAGCCACCTTTGCGGTGCACAACAATGGCAGCGAGCAGGAGTTACTGGCGATGCTGTCAGCCATTCTTGACAAGCTGAGGGTGTGAAGACTCGTCGTCGCCCTCGCACGCTGGCCACGCTGAGCGCCATCACGCTGACGGTGCTGGCGGTGGGCCTGCTGGTGACGCAGTTCCAGCACGGTGGCCCCGAACCCGGCCTGCCGCTGCACGATGTCTCGGTGATCCGCCAGCAGGCGGCCGACAAGCAGCTTGACCCTGCCTTGATCGCGGCCGTCATCTACGCCGAGACCAAGTTCGAACCGCGCACCTCCTCGGCCGGTGCGCTTGGCCTGATGCAGATCCTGCCGGAAACAGCCAATTTCATCGCCGGCAAGTCGGGCGGCACCCGGTTCACGACGGGCGATCTTGCCACCCCCGCCATCAACCTCGCCTATGGGAGCTGGTATCTGCGCTATCTGCTCGACCACTACAACGGCCGTGAGCTGCCGGCGATCGCCGCCTACAACGCCGGCCTGGCCAACGTGGATCAGTGGCTGGCTCACGCAGGGGGGAGCCTGAGCGTGGGGGAGATCCCCTTCCCGGAGACGCAGGCATATGTGCAGCGGGTGATGCAGGCCCAGCATGAATATCGCGCCAGCTATCCGCGCCAGCTCGGCTACCGTAGTTGAGCGTGCCGCCCTTCAAGCTCGACAGCGCATTTACGCCCACCGCCGATCAGCCCAAGGCGATCGAGTCGTTGGCGGAAGGCGTGCTCAAGGGTGAGCGCTTTCAGACGCTGCTCGGGGCCACGGGCACGGGCAAGACGATGACGATGGCCGGCGTGATCGAGGCGGTGCAGCGCCCGACGCTGGTGATGGCGCACAACAAGACGCTCGCCGCGCAGCTCTGCAACGAGTTTCGCACCTTCTTCCCCGAGAACTCGGTCGAGTACTTCGTGTCCTATTACGACTACTACCAGCCCGAGGCCTACGTGCCCAGCCGTGACCTCTACATCGAGAAGGACTCGGCGATCAACCAGGAGGTGGATCGCCTGCGCCACGCCGCCACCGCGGCGGTGTTCGCGCGCCGCGACGTGATCGTAGTGGCCTCGGTGTCCTGCATCTACGGCCTGGGCTCGCCCGAGGTGTACGAGATGAACATGGAGATCCTGCGCCAAGGCGAGGAGATCGACCGCGAGAAGTTGCTGCGCAAGCTCGTGTCGATCCAGTATACGCGCAATGACACGGTGCTCTCGCGCGGGACCTTTCGGGTCAAGGGGGAGACGCTTGAGGTTTTCCCGGCGTATGCCGAGACCGCTTTCCGCGCCACGATGTTCGGCGATGAAGTGGAGCGCCTGCAGCACTTCGATCCTTTGACGGGCGAGCTGCTGGAGGACAATCTGGAGCACGTGGCGATCTGGCCGGCGACGCACTACAACGTGCGCGAGGGGACGATCGAAAGTGCCGTCGCCGAGATCGGGCGGGAGCTGGAGGAGCGCTGCACGGAGCTTGAGAGCGAAGGCAAGCTGCTTGAGTCGCACAGGCTGCGCCAGCGCACGCAGTACGACATGGAGATGCTGCGCGAGATGGGCTTCTGCTCGGGCATCGAGAACTACTCGCGGATCTTGGATCAGCGCCAGCCGGGCGAGCGGCCCTACTGCCTGATCGACTACTTCCCCAAGGACTTCATCTGCTTCATGGACGAGTCCCACCAGACGGTGCCGCAGAGCGGCGGCATGTACGAGGGGGATCGCTCGCGCAAGCGCACCTTGGTCGATTACGGCTTCAGGCTGCCTTCCGCAATGGACAATCGGCCACAGACGTTCGAGGAGTTTCTTTCGATCACGCCGCAGCTGCTGTTCGTGTCAGCCACGCCTGGGGAGTACGAGCGCACACGTTCGGGCAGGGTGGTAGAGCAGATCGTGCGGCCGACCGGCATCGTCGATCCGGAGGTACACGTGCGGGCGACGCGCAATCAGATCGACGATCTGATGAACGAGATACGGGTGCGCGTCGATCAGGACGAGCGAGTGCTGGTGACGACGCTGACGAAGAAGATGAGCGAGGACCTTTCGCAGTATCTGCTGGAGATGGGTTTCAAGGTGCGCTATCTGCACTCGGAGATCGACACTCTGGAGCGCATTCAGATCATCCGCGACCTGCGCTTGGGGGTATACGACGTGCTGGTGGGCGTCAACCTGCTGCGCGAGGGGCTGGATCTGCCGGAGGTCTCGCTGGTCGCGATTCTGGACGCCGACAAGGAGGGCTTCCTGCGCGGGGAGACCTCGTTGATCCAGACCATCGGCCGCGCGGCGCGCAACGTCAAGGGCACCGTGCTGATGTATGCCGACAAGGAGACCAAGGCGATGCGCGCAGCCCTGCAGGAGACCGATCGTCGCCGCGAGATCCAGCTGAAGTACAACGAGGACCACGGCATCACCGCCGCGACGATCGTCAAGGGCATCTCCGATATCGCCGAGTTCCTGCAGGCCGACTCCAAGGTGCCGCGCAAGCGCAGCTCGCGGCGGCGTGGGCGAGGCAAGGCCGAGGAGATGCCTCAGCATGAGCTGGAGCGCATGGTGGTGGAGCTTGAGGAGGAGATGCTCGCCGCCGCCGATGATCTGCGTTTCGAGTACGCCGCGCAGCTGCGCGATGAGATTCGCGAGCTGCGACGGGATCTGCGCGAGGCGCAGGCTGGGGAGGCGCCGGTAGCCGGAGAGCCTGTTTAGAGAGGACTTGAAAAACCATCAGTAACGATATATCGTGTAATTACTTTGATAGCTCAAGATAGGACACGATATGTTTTCGTATGGATTTCATTCAACTGATCCGGGAGGGTCCGGCGGCTCTCCTCGTGGGCGCCGCTGCCGTACATTTGGCCCCGGCCAGCACGGACCGGAGCACCACGGACCAGGACATCACGCCCCCTTCGGCGGCTTCCCCGGGGGCGGCCCTCGTGGGCGCGGCCGTAAGGCTCGTCGCGGCGACATCCGCACGGCGGCCCTGCTGCTGCTCGCGGAGGAGCCGCGCAACGGTTACCAGATCATGCAGGAGGTCGAGGAGCGCAGCGAGGGCGCCTGGCGCCCCAGTCCCGGCTCGGTTTACCCGGCGCTGCAGCAGCTGGAAGACGAGGGCCTGATCCGCTCGGAGGAGCACGACGGGCGCAAACTGTTCGCGTTGACCGACGCTGGCAGGGACGTCGTCAAAGAGCGCGATAGCGAGCGGCCGGCCCCCTGGGCGCAGGTGGGCGGCGATATAGGCAGCCAGGCGCGCGAGCTCGGCAAGCTGATGCGCGAGTTCGCGTCCGCCTTCACGCAGGTAGTACAGAGCGGCGGCGAGAGCCAGATGGGCAAGGCGCGTGAGGTCCTCGTCCAGGCGCGCCGCGACCTCTACCGGATACTCGCCGATGGCGATACGCCGGCCGAGGGGTCAGACGAGGGCACGCGGTAGCGGGCTAGGAGCGGTCAGGCGGGTTCATCCCTCCTGACCGTTCGCTAGGCTCTGCCTTCAAGTGAACCTCGACCGCCAGAGCATCGAACGGCGCGACTTTCCCATCGGCCGCCGTGGGTATGAGCCGGCCGCCGTCGATACACACCTGCGCTCGCTCGCCGCTGAGGTAGACGAGCTCGAACGCTCGCTTGAAGATCGCGGCGGCGAATCACTCGGATCCGCCGCCGGCAGCCAGGTACAGAGCATCCTCGAGGCCGCCGAGGCCACGGCGGCCGACATCGAGCAGCAGGCCGCGCAGGCCGCGGCTAGCGCTCGCCAGGAGGCTGCCAGCGACGCGCAGCGCACGCGCAGCGATGCCGTCGCCCGCGCTCAGGCACACGTGCAGGCGGTATCTCAGGCAACGGCGGCGCTGCTGGAGAAGGTCGAGTCGATGGACCAGGAGGTGGGCGCGCTGGTGCAGAGCCTGCGCGCTGGCGCCGGGCGACTTGCTTCAGACCTGCGCGCGCTTGAGGGCAATATGGGCGAGCTGTATGACGCGGCTTCGGTCGCGACGCCTCCGGCGGTGCAGGCCGAGGCTTTGGCTCCCTCGCCGGCGGCTCAGACACCGCCCCTTACGACATCGCTCCCTTCGGCACCGCTCCCTTCGGCACCGCCTCCTTCGACATCGCAGCCGGCGGCTCCGGCCGTGGGGACAGGAACAGCGGGCGTGACGACCGCTACCAACGGCTCCTCAGAGCAGGTGGCACGGACTCCAGCGGTTGAGCCCACGCCCGCCTCCGGCGGCGGGGGCAATGATCTTGACGGGGCACGGCTGATCGCGCTCAACATGGCTCTAAATGGCGAGTCTCGCGAGCAGGCCGACCGCTATCTCGCCGATAACTTCGAGCTTTCGGACCGCGAGAAACTGCTCGACGAGGTCTACGCGGCCATCGAGGGTTGAACTCTACGTTTCCCCTCGGGGCGACTGCACGGTCATTGGCGCCGTTGCAGGGGTGGTTGACGCCGGCCGATCCAACTACAATGCCGATCCGCAGCACCACGCGCCTGTAGCTCAGTGGTCAACGGCAACCTACGGGGTGCCAAAGAGCAGCGGTCTTTCAAACCGCAGGTCGGGGGTTCGATTCCCCCCAGGCGCACTGAAAGAGCCCTGTAAATGAGCGGTTTTCTTTGGGAAGACGCGCTATAGAAAAGTAATCGTGTCCCGAATATGTCCCGAGCCGGTGCTAGCTTGGCTGCATGAGCGGCACCACGAATAGTTCGTCTCGATCGCCGAGCGGCCATGTCTTCCGTCTTGAGCGCAAGCGCGGCTCGGTCTGGTACGCCAAGTACCGCCTCCCCGATGGGCGCCAGGTTCAGCGCAAGCTCGGCCCCTCCTGGTCAGAGCGCGGACGGCCGCCGTCCGGCTACTTCACGAAGCGCGTGGCCGAGGATTGGCTGCGCAACACGCTTGACGAGGTTCGCCGGGGGACGCTCGCCGGGATGGTCCGCACTGGCGCCACGTTCGCCGATGCCGCCGCGGAGTTCATGCGCTACGCCGAGCGGGACCGCGCGCTGAAGCCCTCCACGCTGCGCGGCTACCGCTCGATCCTCAACGCGCACCTGCTGCCGGCGTTCGGCTCGCAGCGGCTTGAGGACATCTCGTCCGAGGATGTGGAGCGCTGGTACGCGGGGCTGACGGGTGCGGGTGGGGGAGGGCGCCGACGGGTGCGCTCGGACACCAGTGGGGCCATGACGAGCGGCAGGGCTCCCGGCCCGCTCTCCAACAACTCCAAGGACCGGATCGTCACGCTGCTGCACGGCATCTTCGTCCGGGCCTGCAAGGTCCACAAGCTGCCGGTGAACCCGGTCGCAGGGATCGAGCGCCGTCCCGCCAAGCTCTCCGGGGACATCGAGGTCTTCAGCCCTGAGGAGGTTTGGGCGCTCGTCCGCGCCGCCGAATCCGAGCAGGATGGCGCGATCTTCCTGACCGCCGCCTTCACCGGCCTGCGCCTGGGGGAGCTGCGGGCGCTGCACTGGCGCGACGTGGACTTCGCTGGCTCCGTGCTCCGTGTCCGCACCAGCTACACCGTCGGGGCGCTGACCTCGCCGAAGTCGGGCAAGGTGCGATCGGCGCCGACCGGGGCCTGTTCAGGGGGGAGGACGATCTGGTATTCCCCGGCGATGATGGTGGTTTCCTCGATGACTCGGCATTGCGCCGTCGCTACAAGGCCGCGCTGAAGCGCGCGGGGCTGCGCTCGTTGCGCTTCCACGATTTGCGCCACACCTTCGGGACTCGCATGATCGCGAAGGCTGATATCCGGCGCGTGCAGGAGTGGATGGGTCACTCCGACATTCAGACCACCATGCGGTATCTGCACTACGCGCCGCGCGAGGAGGACGCCCGGCTCGTGGCCGAGGCGTTCAGCATGGCGGGGGATGCTGCCAGACCAGGCGTGGGTGCTGCGCGAGCTGATCCACTACCTCAGCAGCGACGCTTCGGGAGCTGCCGGTTTCGAGGACATGGGCGAGCACTGGGTGCCGGTGCGCAGCGCGGCTCACGACGGGACGCTCCGACAGGGCGATGCGGCCGTGCGTCATGTGGCCGAACGCTGGGAGCAGTTCGTCCAGTATCTGTGTTTGAGCTTTTCGCAGGATCTCGGACGCAACGTCGTTGAGCTTCGTCCGCGCAAGCAGACGACGAGCAGCCGGCTTGATGAGGTGGCGAAGTCGCTGGCGACTCTTGGCACGCTTCAGGCGACTATCCGTGTCCCCGACGCGATCGGCGACATGGGGATACGCGCTGATCTCAAATCTCGGCAGACGGCTCTCAGCGTGGATGTCAGCGCGCCCACGGAAGGACGACCCAAGTCTCGAATCGGCTGGCTGCTGCGCCAGTTGGCAGAGGCGTGGCCTGACCTGCGCGTCGAGGTTTGGTACCCGCACGCGCGGGAGAGCGTCGCAGTGACGCTGGAGCAGGCGCGCGAGCGGCCAGAGAGCCTGCTTTTCCCGGCGGACCCCAAGCGCGAGCCGCGATCCTTCACGCTGACGCTCAACCGGCCCATGGGGCAGAAGCGGGGCCGGACCGAGGGCTCATTCGTAAGGGAGACGCGCGGGCAGGCTGTGACGTTCTACCGCGATCTGATTCAGAACCTCAAGGCATGGCAGGTACGCGCCCCGCAAATCCGCACCGATCCCCCTCCGGCCGAGAGCGACCAACCGTCGCCGCCCGACCTCCTGCCGCTTCTGCCCGCCGACCGGATGCTGCCGCGCGGCGTCGAAGGGAATAGGTCCGACGTGGATGTGGCCGCCCAGTTGGAGTCCGGCAGTGAGCCGCCGAACCCCTCCGCGGACTCCGCCTCGCGCGGAGCCAACGTCATTACACCCGGCGCGGCTTCCCCGGCCTCGGACAACTTGGCCAAACCAGATCCCGCCTCGGTGACTTCATAGACGTGCCGGCGAGATGCGGCTTTACGGCTGCTTCTTCTCCAGCGCCTCCAGCTCGCGCTTGAGGGTTTCGACGGTCCATGTCGGGCACCCGCAGCCGAGGAAGTCGTGGTCGCCCGTCAGGATCGGGGCGTCGAGCAGGAGCGCGAGGGCCACAGTGGGCCAGTCCTGCGGGTCGCGGGGAATTCGCCGCCGCGCGACCGTCTCGAAGGATGCGTACATCGACCGGGGGATGACCTCTATGGCCTGGGCGTCGATCAGGGTGTGTACGACCTCCTCCAGCGCGCGCTTTGCGTCGGGGGTGAGGCGTCCGCTGGACTCCATGATGGCGAGGCGTCGTGACAACTCGTGCTGGGTCTCACTCCATTGGTCCTCCGCCACGACGACATTCAGCGCAGGGTGCAGAAGCAGTTCCCGGCCCCGTTTGCGCAACAGCTCGCCCACCAGGACGCTGGCGTCGGCGACGACGATCATTCAGGGAGCGGCCGCCGCATATCGAAGAGACCTGCCAGCTCGTCTTCGGTCATGCCGGTTTCGCCGAGCACCTGCTCGACGGTCTCGCCGAGCTTGGCGACAGCGCGGCGCACCTCGTCCTCGTCGCGCTCTAGCGGAATGTAGAAGCCGATCACCCTCCCGTGCCGGTTGACGGCTACGGGCTCGGGTCCGGCGAGGTACTTGGTGGCATGGTCGCGGAACTCGCGGACGCCGACGTTCTTCATCTTGAGCATGTGGTCACCTTAGGACCACATTTTAGCTGATCCTGCGTGGGCCTCCAAACCGTGTCCCGAAACGTGTCCCCAAGTCGGCAGATATGACCCCATCTAACCCCGTCTAACTGCACCTAAAATGGCTCTACAGAGCCAAATCAGCAGCCCCAGGGCCGTCTTTCAAACCGCAGGTCGGGGGTTCGATTCCCCCCAGGCGCATCTTGGGAAAGCCCTGCTAGCGCGAGTTTTCTGATGAGGATAGTGCTAGTATTAGTAGCACAATGCTTGAGAGCATCGATCGCTCTGACTCCACCCCTCTGCACGACCAGGTCGCCGCGCAGATACGTCGCGCGATCGCCGACGGTGAGGCCAAGTCGGGGGAGCGTCTGCCGCCCGCAAGAGATCTCGCGGCGGTCATGGCGGTCAACACCAACACAGTCCTGCGTGCGCTGCGCGCTCTGCGTGAGGAGGGTCTACTGGAGTTCCGCCGTGGGCTCGGCGTGCGCGTCAGTGGCACCCCTCAGCGCGGCGCGGTGGTGGCGCGCGCCCGCGAGCTAGTTGGCTTCGCTCGCCAGCAAGGCTACCCGCCGGAGGAGTTGATCTCGATCATTCAGGGTCTTCGCTGAACCTGGGCCCGATTTGCGACATGGGCGCTCCTCACCTTGGGCGTGGAGGAGCCAGCAATGCCAATACTGGAAACGAGCGTCGCAGCGCACATGGCGCCGATTGTTAGCGCCTTCAAACGACGCGGGGTCAGCCACCCGAGGTTGTGGGTCTGAAGCCATGTTCTAAACCCAGTGGCTGCCGAGGCAGCTGCCATAGCGCATCCAACGCACATGGGTACACGATAAGCCACAGCTGCTCCTCGATGGGGCACGCGGTCCCGTTGCGGATGCCCGCATCGCACGGAGCGCCGATTTCATCCGTTCAAGATGACGACACGCGGCTGGTCTCATGGGATGCTTCTATGCATGACGCATAGATTGATGCTCGGATGATGCCTCCACTTGCCTTCTCCGCCGCAGGGGGAGTTCTGCTGGGGGCCGTGTATTTGGTCCTGATGGTGACGCTTGGGGTCATCGCGATCCGCAAGGGTCACTGGGTGATGTTCATCGTCGGCATCTTCATCCCGCTGTTCTGGATCATCGGCGCGATGCTGCCTCCAACCGCGCGGGGTTCCGACCCCCTCGGCTGAGACCTCCCGCGGTGTCGTGGTTGGTGCGGCTCCTCATGGCACGATGTCGCACTCGTGAGTCGCCCACCACAATTGAGGACCGAGCGACTGCTGCTGCGACGTTGGCGTCCCGAAGACCTATCGCCGTTCGCGGCGCTGAATGCAGACCCCGTTGTGATGGAGTACCTACCGGCGAAGTTATCGCCGGCCGAAAGCGCCGCTTTGGTCGAGCGCATCGAGGCGTCCTTCGAGGCCAGTGGCTTCGGCCTGTGGGCGGTCGAGTTGCCTGGCGAGGCGGAGTGCATCGGCTTCGTTGGCCTTGCGTCGGTGGACTTCGATGTCTTCTTCGCACCTGCGGTCGAGGTCGGCTGGCGTCTGGCACGATCGTTCTGGGGCCGGGGGTTTGCGACCGAGGCCGCGATAGCTGCCGTGGCCTTCGGATTTCAGGAGCACAGGCTGCCGGAAATCGTCTCGTTCACCACGGACAGAAACACGCGCTCTCGCGCGGTGATGGAGCGTTTGCGGATGCGACGCGATCCGATGGAGGACTTTGATCATCCTCTCCTGGTCGAGGATGATCCCCTTCGCCGGCACGTGCTCTACCGGCTGGATCGAGGGCGCTGGGGACGTGACAGACCCTGAAGTGTTGTGGTCGCATTGACCTAATCGTCTCGACTGGGATAATCAATCAAACATATATGTCCCGGCTCGGACCGGGGGAAAGGAGCATGTCATATGCGCAAGACCAGAGTGGCCTTGCTAGGAGCCTTGGGGCTTCTTCTTGTAGGGGGGATCTCCGCGTCGACGGCGTTGGCGTCGGGCCCATATTGGCACGTGAATGGGGTCAAGTTGACGCAAGGTACAAAGCAACTTAAATTGCAAAATAAAGGTATTTATATTCAAAATGTTAAAATAGCAGAAACTAACTTAGTCACTGAATGTGCCCGTGGGATATCAGAAGGCGCGACAATCGAAGGTAATGGAGTAAACGCGGGCCAAGGGAAAGGTCGCTTGGTCTTTACGCAATGTAAGATAAGCACGCCGCACTCTTGCAAGATAGCGGAACCCATAACAACCAGGCAAAGCAAAGCCCACCTGGTCACATTCAAAGGGGCGCAATCGAAATATGCGCTTTTATTTGAACCGCAACAGGGAACTGTTTTCTCAACCTATGTCATCACCAAAATTCCAGGCGAAACCTGCATAATTGAAGGTACATACACTGTCGAAGGGAGGGTTGCTGCTGAATTGGTCCCAAAAGAAGCAGAAAGCCAAGAAGGCCTTGTGTATTTTCCCTCGCCTCCCATCTCGACCGTCTTCATTGGGCAAGAAGAAACAAAAATAGGCTTGAAACTTTTCGGAGGCGAATTCGCAATCAGTGGGGCTTTCGGTGCTCGGCTTGCGACTAACGAACGCTTTGGCGTCTTTGGCCAATAAGGCGGCGGTTGGGCCTGGATAGCACGATGTGGATGCGGAGGGCGGCGACTTGGCGCTCTCCGCGCATCTCGCCAATTGCCGCGGGCTGATGAAGGTCAGGATCAGCCCGCCGGCTCCGCTGGATCTCTCACCCGCAGATCGCTGAAATACCGTCTGTAGAACCCCCGGTCGCGGGTCAACAGGCGGTCTGCATACGCGGAGGCATGAGCGCCGATGAGGAAGTCGGCCACGACTCGCTCTCTGCTTCCGCCGGCCTGTCGGTAGGAGCGCCAGGCTTGGCCAACCGCGAGCGAGGTGGGGGCGTCCAGGGGGGAGAAATCCACCCGTAGGCCGGTCAGTGCGGCCTCGGCCGCGGAGGTGGCGGGGAATGAGGCGGCGGTCTCCGCCCACACGACCTCGCAGGCGAGCAGGCTGCCCTCGTTGAGGCATTCGCGCAAGGCCGTGGCGGACCGTGGGCCGAACTCAGGATCAGCACCGAAGATGTCGAGCAGCACACTGGTGTCGACGGCGGTGATCACACCGCATCGGCTGTGCCGCGCAGCGCCCGGATGGCTTCATCCGTGGTCTGTTCGGAGTCAAGGATTCCATAGGCGGCTGCCACTGGATCGCCGGTCACGGCCTTCCTTGCGACGAGCTGCCCTTCTTCCTCGGTCAGTTCCAAGCGATCACCGGCGCGGATGCCGAGCCGCTCGCGCAGGCGCTTGGGGACGGTGATCTGACCCTTCTCGGAAACGGTGCTTAGCATTGGTGAACCAATCAAGTAGGAATGACTACCAATAAAAGCCTACCACAACTGATCAATGTACCGCTCTGGTGGGACGACGGCATACGGGACTCCAGCGATGCGAACATCTGTTCGCCCCCGTATCATTAGACCTAGATGCCATCGAGCAACCAGATCGTCGTCAGCGGTGCGCGGGAGCACAACCTGAAGGACATCTCTCTGACCCTTCCACGCGACGCGCTGGTCGTCATCACGGGCCTCAGCGGCTCGGGCAAGTCGAGTTTGGCGTTCGACACGATCTATGCGGAGGGCCAGCGCCGTTACGTGGAGTCACTATCGGCTTACGCGCGCCAGTTCCTGGGCCAGATGGACAAGCCCGACGTCGATTCGATCGAGGGGCTCTCACCGGCGATCTCGATCGACCAGAAGACCACCTCGCGCAACCCGCGCTCGACGGTGGGCACGGTGACGGAGATCTACGACTACCTGCGCCTGCTGTGGTCGCGCGTGGGCAAACCGCATTGTCCAATCTGCGGGCGGCCGATCACGGGGCAGTCGGCGGAGCAGATCATCGACCAGGCGATGGAGCTGTCCGAGGGGGCGCGTTTCATGGTGCTGGCGCCAGTGGTGCGCGGGCGCAAAGGGGAGTACGGCAAGCTGCTGGATGAGATGCGGGCGGACGGCTTCGCGCGCGTCAAGATCGATGGGCGCGTGCGCATGCTTGAAGAGTCGATCGTGCTCGACAAGCGCTACAAACACGATATCTCCGTCGTTGTGGATCGGCTCGTGATGCGCCACGACCTGCGCAAACGCCTGGCCGACTCGATCGAGACCGCGGTTGGTCTTGCCGATGGGCTGGTGGAGATCGAGATCGTCGGCCGCGCCGCGGATCAGAAGACCGACGCCGGGGATGACGGCGGTCATTCAAGCGGGGCGCTGGGCGTGAAGGCCGCTGCGGCGCAGATTGTGCCTGGCGAGATGCCCGAGCCGGGGACGCTCTTCACGTTCTCCGAGAAGTTCGCCTGCCCCGAGCACGGCCCTTCGCTGGTCGAGCTGGAGCCAAGGATCTTCTCCTTCAACTCCCCCCATGGCGCCTGCGAGCGCTGCACGGGGTTGGGCTCGCAGATGGAGATCGACCCCGAACTGGTGGTGCCGAATCCGCTGTTGTCGGTGGGCGAAGGCGCGCTGGCGCCGTGGGCCAACAGCGCGTCGAACTACTACGAGCAGGTGACCGAAGCGATCGCCAAGCGCTATGGCGTGGACCTCTCGGCACCTTGGGAGGAGTTGCCCGAGGAGCAGCGCGACCTGTTTCTGTATGGCACCAACGGCGAAAAACTGCAGATCGAATACCGCAACCGTTTTGGCCGCAGCCGCAACTACGCAACGCGCTTTGAGGGCGTGGTGGCCAACCTGGAACGCCGCTACCGCGAGACGGACTCGGAGTGGACGCGCGAGCGCATCGAGGAGTACATGTCGCTGCGCGCCTGCCCGGTTTGCGGAGGGGCCCGCCTGCGCGCGGAGTCACGCGCGGTGCTCGTCGCAGGGACGCGCATCGAGGACTTCTGTGCGCTCTCGGCCCACCGCGCGTTGCAGTGGCTGGATGAGGTCGAGCTCTCAGAGACCGACCGCCACGTCGCGCGCCTGATCCTGCGCGAGATCTCCGAGCGCCTGCGCTTCCTCGAGAACGTGGGCATCGGCTACCTCTCGATGGATCGCGCCGCCGCCACGCTCTCGGGGGTGAGGCGCAGCGCATCCGCCTGGCCACGCAGATCGGCAGCTCGCTGGTGGGCGTGCTCTACATCCTCGATGAGCCCTCGATCGGGCTGCACCAGCGCGATAACTCCAAGCTGATCGGCACGCTGGAGCGGCTGCGCGATCTGGGCAACACGGTGATCGTGGTGGAGCACGACGAGCAGACGATGCGCGCGGCCGATCACATCGTGGACCTCGGTCCCGGTGCGGGCGAACACGGCGGGCAGATCGTCGCGCAGGGCACGGCCGCGAAGGTGCAGAAGGTGAAGGGTTCGCTGACCGGCCAGTTCCTCGCGGGCACGCGCACCGTGGATGTGCCGGCCAAGCGCCGTACCCCCGATGGCTACGTTGAGATCCTGGGCGCCAGCCAGCACAACCTCAGGGACATCGACGTGCACGTGCCGCTGGGTGCGCTCACCTGCGTCACAGGCGTATCCGGCTCGGGCAAGTCGACGCTCGTAAATGAGGTGCTGCTGAAGGCCGTCTCAAGCCGCCTGCACCGCGCTCGCCAGCGCCCCGGCGCGCATCGCGCGATTCACGGGCTCGAGCAGCTGGACAAGATCATCGCCGTCGACCAGTCGCCGATTGGGCGCACGCCGCGCTCCAACCCGGCCACCTACACGGGTCTCTTCGATGTCATCCGCGACCTCTTCGCCAAGACCCAGGAGGCCCGCGCGCGAGGCTACAAGCCGGGCCGCTTCAGCTTCAACGTCAAGGGCGGGCGCTGTGAGGTCTGTCGCGGCGATGGACAGATCAAGATCGAGATGCACTTTCTGCCTGATGTCTATGTGCCCTGCGAGCAGTGCCACGGCAAGCGCTACAACCGCGAGACCTTGGAGGTGCGCTTCAAGGGCAAGAGCATCGCCGACGTGCTTGACATGCCCGTGGAAGAGGCGGTGGAGTTCTTCACTCATATCCCCAAGGTGCGCCGTCGCCTTGAGACCTTAAACGCCGTGGGCCTGGGCTATGTGCGCCTGGGCCAGCCCGCCACGACGCTCTCCGGCGGCGAGGCGCAGCGCGTGAAGCTGGCCACCGAGCTTTCAAAGGTCGCTACCGGCAGGACCCTCTATATCCTCGACGAGCCCACCACGGGGCTGCACTTCGCCGATGTGCAGCGCTTATTGGAGGTGCTCCAGCGTCTGGTGGACGCCGGCAATAGCGTGGTGGTGATCGAGCACAACCTCGATGTCATCAAGTGCGCCGATCGCCTCATCGACATGGGCCCCGAGGGAGGCGAGGAGGGAGGGATGGTGATCGCCGCCGGCACGCCCGAGGAGGTCGCGGCTGAGCCGGCTTCGCACACCGGACGTTTCCTGGCAGAGATCCTGCAGGCCAAGCCGCCGCGCGTCGCCAAAGCTGCGCCTAAAGCCAAAAGCGCACCTCGCAAACGCCGCGCCAAGGCCGCCGCGTGAGCCAGGCGCTCCTGTGGGCGCAGAAGTGGCGTTGGTATGAGCGCAACTCGCTGCCCTGGAATCGGGCGCAGATACATATGCAGTTCATGCGCAACGAAGCGTTTGTGCGCTGGCCTGTGCATGGCAACGTGCTGGAGGCCATGCGGCAGGGGCGCCTTCAGGTGGGAGCTGGAGCACTGCTGGAGCCGAATGTATGGATCACAGCCCCTGGTCAGGCCCAGGTGAAGATCGGCAAGGGCACCTTTCTGAACATGGGCGTGATGATCGCCTCAGAGCGGCTGGTCGAGATCGGCGATCACTGCATGCTTGCCAACGGCTGCTTCGTCAGCGACGCAAGTCACCGCTATGACGACCCCGACAGACCCATCACCTGGCAGGGCTTCGAGAGCAAAGGGCCCACGCGCATCGGGGACAACTGCTGGCTCGGCGCCAACGTCGTCGTCACCAGCGGAGTGACAATCGGCGAGCGTTGTGTGATCGGTGCCAACAGCGTCGTCACACGAGATATCGAGCCGTTCTCGGTAGCCGCGGGTACCCCGGCCAAGGTGCTGCGCAAGGTGGAATACGGCGGTGTGGGAGCCTCGGCGCAGACGCCCAGCAAGCTAGGTCTGACTTAGCGAAGCAGCTCGCGCAGCTCCGCCAGCTCGGAAGGATCGATGGAGTAAGTGTGCTCCGGGCCGGGATAACGTCGCAGACGCACATCTTCGGCGTACGCCTGCACACCGATGTTCATCTCCTCCTGCAGGTTGGCGTAGCGCTTGACGAAGCGCGGCCCCAGGCCATCGCGGATGCCGAGCAGGTCGTGGAAGACCAGTACCTGGCCGTCGGTGGCCGGTCCGGCGCCGATGCCGATGATGGGCACCTCCAGATGCGGCATCAGCTCCTCGGTGACAGCCGCGGGGATGGCCTCGAAGACGATCGCGAAGCAGCCGGCCTCCTGCAAGGCCAGCGCCTCACGCGCGATGCGCGCGGCGGCCTTGGCATTGCGGCCCTGCGCCTTCCAGCCACCCAAAGCAGTGCTGCTCTGCGGCGTCAGGCCCACGTGCCCCATCACGGGGATGCCGGCGCCGACGATCGCGCGCGCCCTGCTGACCGGAGCCTCCGCGCCTCCCTCCAGCTTGACCGCACCACAGCCAGCCTCCTTGACCATGCGCACCGCCGTGGTGACGGCCTGCTCGTCAGAGACCTCATAGGACCCAAAGGGCAGGTCGCCGATCATCAGCGGCGTGCTCAGGCCGCGGCGCACAGCGCGCGCGAGCACCAGCATGTCATTGAGATCCACAGGCGTCGTGGCGGAGTAGCCCAGCACAGTGGTAGCGGCGGAGTCACCCACCAGGACGAGGTCCACGCCGGCGGCCTCGGCAGCGCGCGCCGAGGGGTAGTCATAGGCCGTGATCATTACGAGCGGCTCGCCGAGGCGCTTCTTCTCCGCCAGCAGCGGCAGCGTCATCGGCAGACGCCCTGGATCGTGGGGAATCTGTACGGAGGAGGAGTGGCCTGCGGGGGTGGGACTGCTGGGGTGGCTGGACATGGGGGAGTTCCTCTCTGGCGACGGGGTTGACGCTCTAGGAAAGAAGAGTCGCCACGGCGTCGTCGACGGTGATAATGCGATTTGTGTGAGCCTCGACATGAACCACACGCGGCTCATAGTGCTCCATGTCGGTGCGGTCATAGCTGGCATAAGAGATGACAATGATGGTGTCGCCCTGGTGCACGAGTCGTGCGGCCGCACCATTCACCGTTATCGCCCCCGACCCGCGCTCGCCGGAGATTGTGTAGGTCTCAAAGCGCGCTCCATTGTCGACATCGACCACGTGCACCTGCTCGTGCTCGAGAATGTCGGCTGCCTCGAGCAGATCCGGGTCGATCGTGATCGATCCCACGTAGTGCAGATCGCAGTCGCTGACCGTGGCCCGGTGAATCTTCGACTTGAGCATCACACGCTGCATGCTGTGACCTTTCTGGGGGAGGGGAGAGGGAGGGGTGCCGCGGCCGCCAAGTTGCTGGGATCGAGGATGACGTTGTCGATCAGACGCACAGAACCCACGTGCGCGGCAACCGCGAGCAGCGCCGGCCCGTCGAGTCGGGAGATCTCTTCAAGCGAATCCGGATCGACCAGGGAAAGGTATTCGGGCTCAACGTCGAAGAGAACCATGGCGGAATAGGCTGCGCCGAGCAACGCGTCGGCTGCGCGCTCCCCGTCCATCGCCACTTCGGCGGCGGCTCGCAGTCCCGCATACAGCGCCAGTGCCCGCTCGCGCTCCCGCGGACCCAGCTGCGCGTTGCGGCTGGACAGCGCCAGCCCGTCGGCCTCACGTACCGTCGGACCCACCTCGATACGCACCGGCAGGTTGAGATCCGCGACGAGGCGGCGGATGACGAGCACCTGCTGGGCATCCTTCTGCCCGAAGAAGGCCACCTTGGGCTGCACGATGTTCAGCAGCTTCGCGACGACCGTGGCGACGCCGCGGAAGTGCTCAGGTCCGCGCGAGGCTCCCTCCAGGCGGTCGGTGATGCCGAGCACCTGCACCTGCGTCGCAAACCCCGTCGGATAGACCTCCTCGACGGTGGGCGCGAACACCAGATCGGCGCCTGCCTGCGCTGCGAGCTCCACGTCGTGGGCCTCCTGGCGCGGATAGCGCTCCAGATCGGCGCCGCGGTCGAACTGCGAAGGGTTGACGAAGATCGACACCACCACCAAGTCGCAGCGCTCGCGCGCCTGGCGGATGAGCGAGAGATGACCCTCGTGCAGCGCCCCCATCGTCGGCACCAGCGCGATCGACTGCCGCGCCTGACGAGAGGGCTCAAGCGCGTCGCGCAGTTCGCGCACGGCGCGCATCGTGGGTATGTGGTGGCTCATAGCTTTCGGTCCAGTTCCCGTGGGATACCGGCGCGATCTGCAAGACGACAACACACTTCAGGTCCTCCCCAACCACAGTCGGGAAGCGATCTACGGATGATGATACCGCTGGGCGCGACCTTACACCAGCGCTCCCACGAGGTCTGTGTCGATCATCACACATGGTCAATCTCTGTATAAGCCGCCCTGGTCTTGTGCTCCTGGACTACGGATCTTTTTAGGGCGCGTAGATGGCTCTTCTACGGGACGAGCGCAGCGAACGCGTTGACTATGCGGCGAACCTCTCGGACCGTCTCGCTGATCTCCACGCGTCCGAGGTAGTCCGGCGCGTCGCCATAGCTTACGTTCACGGCAGGTGCTCGGTGCACGCGCACATCAGGGTCCGGCCCATCGGGATCGAAGCGGAGCCACGCGATCTTTGTCTCGCGCATGAGTGGGCGCCCGAGGACGTTCCCCCAGATGGGGGACTCGATGAGTCGAGCGTCGCGGTTATAGCTGACCAGCCACAGTGGGTTGAAGCGCCCTATATGAATGGTCCCACCGTGCAGCAGTCGGTGCTTGTCTATCCGGTTGATCCAGTGCAGCAGTCCGAGGGCCTTGGACCGCTTCGGCTTACCTCGGTCGTAAGGCTGGTAGCGCTCGATGATTGTCCAGGCGTCTGGGCTGACGTACCTCTTGACCTTCGATTCCTTGAATCGGACGCGCGAGCGACAGATCGGGAATGCGATGAGCCGGGCGTCCTTTTCGGACGGTTCGTGGTTGAGGACTTCAACAGCCTCGCGCCAAACCAGGTGGTCGAGCGCCGAACGGAGGTGGTGCGCGATCTCTCCGATCTTGACCGGGAAAGCGCGGGGGATCGGCGTCGAGAAGTCGAAGTAGAGGCGGTGCTCGCCCAGGTCATGGTCTATGTCTACGCGGGAGGGGTAGGGGTCCGTTGCGAGCCAGGTGGTCCACTCGCTTGCCATCTCCTCGATGGCCGCCTCGGCCCGAGCCACCTTCGCGCGGCAGCCCTGGATGGTGGCAGCATCCACGGGCGCTAACCTCGCTGGTGATGCCCGAGCATGACAAGCACGCGCCAGAGCCTACCCAGGTGATTCCAGCGAAGGACGGCGATATCGAGGTGCCGATCCCATCCCGCGAGGACTTCTTGAGCACCGTCAGGAAGGTCGCTGCTCCAGGGCTTCGTAAACGGCCTGCCGAGACAGACCGCCCGCCTCAGCAATCCGAGTAGGGCCGATCCCGGCTTTATGGGCGTCCTGTACGCGCTTGCGTAGCTCGGTACTTGCGGCGTGCCGCTCCTCGTCTGCGGCTTCTCGACGTTCTGCCGCTTGGCGTAGTGCTTGGAGGGCTTTCTGCTCGTTCATGATGTAAGGCTACTTGACAACATCGGGGGTGTCAGGTAACCTTACAGTATGCCTCCGGTGGACCGCAACGCACCACGTCGAGCTGACTGCTCTACCTCCACGTACTCCCTAATGGAGTTCATGCGGGAGTTCCCCGACGACGCGGCCTGCCTTGAGCACCTGTGGCGCGCTCGCTACGCGCCGGACGGCGAACACGCCGAATGCCCAAAGTGCCAGCGCGAGCGCGTATTCCGCCGCTACCAGACAGCACAGGGTCGCCAGTCGTGGACCTGCACGGGCTGCGGGCATCACGTCCACCCAACAGCGGGAACGATCTTTGAGAAATCCTCGACCTCGCTGCACCTGTGGTTCTACGCGATGTACTTGGTGACGAGCACTCGTTGTGGTGTGTCCGCCAAGCAGCTAGAGCGCTCTCTTGGCGTGTCATATCGCACCGCGTGGCGGATGCTCAACAAGATCCGCAACGAGTTGATGGCAGACGACGGCGAACTGCTGCGAGGCGACATCGAGGCCGATGAGGCATCCGTGGACGGCAAACCTCGCAAGCTGCACGGTAGGCACTCGCATCTCGCCATGACCCCGGAAGAACGCCGCCGCGCCGCCGCGAAGCTCCGCGAACGTAGTAGAGCAACGGTGTTCGCCGCTGTGGAACGCGGCGGCAGGGTGAAGGCAACGGTGCTGCCGTCTCGTCATGGGCCGCGCTTGAAGGAAACGCTGATCGAGTGGGTTGAACCCGAGTCGATCATCGTGACCGACGAGTGGACCTCCTATAACGGCCTGGACAAGCACTTCATCTCCCATAGTCGAATCAACCACTCGACGGGCGTCTACGTCGAAGGGGACACGCACACCAACACCATTGAGGGGTTCTTTGGCCACCTGAAGCCCGCGATCCGGGGCGCCTACCGCAGGATCTCTCACCGCTGGCTACAGGGCTATCTCAATGAGTTCACATGGCGCTATAACCTGCGCCACCAGCAACAACCATCGATGTTTGCCGAGTTGATCGCTCTCGCAATGCCCGCAGCGCCAAGACGAGGGCCATCGGGCGGTCACCTCGTCTATACGAGTACAACCCTCACGATGGCACTCGTTGGCCGTCTACCCGGACCATACTTCAGGTCCCATACACCCCACGTGGCTTCTCGTGCCGCGTCTTCGGTAGCCGCCTCGCCAGACCAGCAGGCGGTGCGCGGCGGTGTTGACGGCGCTCCCGGACTTACGGGGACGCCAACAACTGGTGTATCGATGATCTGAACCTCACATCGCAGCATATGGAATTGTGAGTGTAGCGCCACGCCTCGGTCTGAAGCGTGGCGCTCTCTCTGGCCTCAGACGCCGCCGACGCCCAACTGATCCGCGCGCCGCGCGGTGCGCGTGGGAAATACGAACTCCCCCGAACAATGCAACAGCCCAGCCTTGGTCAGCCTGCCAACCGAGTCCACGGCGGCGAGACGGTTCTCAATCTCACGGCCGATCTCCTCGACCGTCCACGGGTACGACGAGGGATCGCAAAAGAAGAGGTTCAGGACTCCATTGTCCCGCAACTCCTCGCTCACTCTGCCCTCAATTTCATCGTCTTCATTACGCTGCGCCTGCATGGGAAGGCCCGTCCTTTCCGTGCCAGGCCCCCGGTCGTTCGCTCGGCGCGGGGGCCAACTTGAAGTGACCGGGCACCGTAGACCCCACCTCGGACACAAAATCCCTGCAAATCGGCTTATACAGAGAAGGCATATGTGTGTCGATCATCACACAGCGGTACGGGTTAGCATTTCGCTCGATGTCTGCCAGAGAGGAAAGCCCACAAGCCGAGGGCATTGATGACCCAACGCAAGTCGAGGCTGTGGACGGGGGTGGCCCTGCGGCCCGTCGTGAGGCGTTGAAGGGCGTGCTCGCCGAAGTCAAAGGCTGCGTGCGTTGTAGCGAGCTGGCGGCTGCCCGCAAGAATGTGGTCTTCGGAGCGGGCAACGCCGATGCCGACCTGATGTTCATCGGTGAGGCGCCCGGGGCCAGCGAGGACGAGCAGGGCCTGCCGTTCGTCGGACAGGCAGGCAAGCTGCTGGAGAAGTTGCTGGTCGAGATCGGCCTAACGCGCGCAGAGGTCTTCATAGCTAACGTCCTCAAGTGTCGACCGCCGGGCAACCGTGACCCTCTGCCGGTGGAGATCGAGAACTGTCGCGAGTATCTCTACCGGCAGGTGGAGCTGATCCAGCCCAAGGTCATCTGCTCGCTGGGCAACTTCTCCACCAAGCTCCTGCGGGGCGATCCAACGGGGATCACCCGCCTGCACGGCCAACCCCAGCCGCTGACCCTCGGTTCGCGTACGGTCAGGCTGTATCCCATCTTCCATCCCGCGGCGGCGCTCTATACGCCGCGCATGCTTGAGACTTTGCGCGAGGACTTCTCGCGACTGCCGGCACTTTTGGCAATGGCTGAGCTCGATCAACTTGAGGTGCTGGAGGTGCCGGAGATTGAGCCAGCGGAGGAGCCGCCTGCAGCGGCCGCGCCTGGAGGCGGGGAGGCTGAATTAGACCAGTTGGGGCTGTTTTGAGGCGGTAGCCGGCGTGAAGAAGGGGGCGGATCTGTTGGGCTCTTTGGGATCTATTGATTGACTGAAGGAGGGTGAATCCTCACAGCTCCACCCTCCTTGTTCATTGTTGCCTTTTCAACAACGGTGTCTCATCGGTATCAGACCGCTTTGGCTTCTATCACTTCAAACGTCAGGCCTTTTAGTTCCGCAGTTTGAATGGTCACAAGCGGGCAAAGCGCGTTTACTTGTTTTTCAGCTCGAATCCCTGTTGTGTTGACTTTGTCGATTTGATTTTTGCCAACGTTTTCGAGTTTGGTTTCGCTGAGTCCAACGTTGATGCCTGTGTTGGTTTCTGCACCAGTTTCCATGCCGGCCGGTACGATTATCGTGCAGGGACCTGCTTCGATTCGGCATTCAGTCGCAACGCCGCCGGTGGCGACAAAATTACCGGTCGCTTGAACCAATTGCAGTTCGCATGGTTTGAGATGGGCTTGAATGGGGCTCGCGCCTCCAATTTTGGCTGAGCATTTAGGTCCCCATTTCATAACATTTATGTAAAGGTGGGGACCTTTTTTGACTGATTCTTGTTTGCCAGCGCTATTGTGAATTTTTATTTGTCCGCTGGATTGAATACTCCACGAAGCTTCTATGCCTTCTTCCGGGCATTTTACTTCTGATTTTCCGGCTCCTGATCCTCCAATGAATACTCCGGATTCGGTGACCCGGCCTTTGCCGGTGGTTCCTATACCGT
Organism: uncultured Solirubrobacterales bacterium; assembly: GCA_963743165.1. Classification (GTDB taxonomy): domain Bacteria; phylum Actinomycetota; class Thermoleophilia; order Solirubrobacterales; family Solirubrobacteraceae; genus Palsa-744. Next base: position 503,803 of record CAVUOP010000001.1, on the reverse strand, counting down.
TTGCTTCCCACTGAGCCGAGGCTGAGGCCACTGAGATGGCCAGCATGGCGACCATGCCGGCCAAGACGCTCAGCGCCTTGGTTCTGGACATGTGCTTACTGTTCCTTTCGTATTGTGATTGCAGATATGAATCCTGATATCAGGATTCATATGGATCCTAGCATACTCACTTGCCCCAGTCAACCGAACTAACTCAAGCCGATAGGCCGTTCTGGCGGACCCAGCCTTCGGCGATGCGAGCCGACGCGACTAGCCCCCAGACAGACCAGAGACAGCTCGGAAAGACGCAGTTCCGAAACCGACGGCACTTTGAAGTTAGAGACATATCTTGCGGGCCGCACGGTAGGGCGTCAAAATGGTGACCCAAGGATTTTTTGCAGGATTGTCAGTCAAGTTTTGCAGGATTGTCAGTCAAGAGAGAGTGGTCGTGCTCGACGGCTACGGCGATACATTGCGGCAGCAATTGCGTGCGCGCTGGCTAGCACTTGTTTATCCGGTGATGGTCACTATGATCCTGTGCATTGGTTGGGGGGAGACCGTCGCGAGTGCCACGCTGCCCCTGCCGGATGGGCGAGCATGGGAGATGGTCTCGCCGTTGGACAAGAACGGTGCCGACATCAAGGGCATCGAAGGACTCGCCGGCGGCGGTATCGTCCAGGCGTCCCCGAACGGCGAAGCGATCACCTATGTCTCACCAGCCTCCTTTGGGGCGCCTGTGGGTGCGTCGGTTGGGAGTCAGTACGTCTCCAGTCGCAATTCAGCAAAGGGGTGGGAAGCAGAGAACATCAGCCTGCCGATGAATGCCCAGACGTACGGACTCACCGGTCAGGGGGCGCCGTATGACGCCTTCTCACCCTCTCTTTCGCTGGGGCTAGTGTTCGGAGGTCTGCGCGGTGTCGCGGGGCATCCCTTTGAAGGGCCCCCGCTCGCCGACGCTCCCGCAGGGTATGAAGACTACTATCTGAGTGAACCTTCCAGCGCCTCTCTTCAGCCGCTGGTGACGACAACCAATAAGCCCGCCGTGCCACCGGGAGAATTCGAATTGATATATCTTGGTGCGACACCGGATCTAACCCACGTGGTCGTAGCGAGTTCGGCTGTGCTGGCACAGGGCGGGATCGAAGTAGCTGGCAGACTCGGCTTGTACGAGTGGGAACGCAGCACGGGACAGTTCCAGATGGTGGATGCCCTGCCCGATGGCACACCCGATCCAGAAAGGGAATTACAGCTCGGTGGCGGTGGCCACGGCGAAGCGACGGATCATGCCGTCTCTGCCGATGGGTCACGCGTGGTTTGGACAGGAGCGCCGCCTCCACACCTACAGGGCAGTGGTCTCTATCTGCGCGAGAACATCGGAACGAGCCTGGCGAGGACGTTGCAGATCGATGCCTCCCAAGGAGGAGAACCAGAATCCAGCCACGGCGGCGTCTACATAACAGCCAACAGCGATCTTTCGAGGATCTTCTTCACGGACACCAACAAGCTAACCGGAGATCCGACCTCGAGCAGTGAAGGCCGAGGCGACCTATATATGTTCGAACCGGATGCCCCCGAAGGCAGGAGGCTGACTGACCTGACGGTCGATGCGACGGGCGCCGGGGTGCAGGGCGTGCTGGGTGCCAGCGAAGACGGCTCCTACGTTTACTTCGCGGCTAACGGTGTGCTGGCCGCCAATGCTTCTCCGGTCAATGCTGGTCATGCGTCTCCAGGAAATTGCGCATTTCCCAGTGGCCCTGCGAACGCCACCTGCAATCTCTATCTATGGCACAACGGGGAAACAGGCTTCATAGCCACCGTCGCCAGCAACGACTCGAGCGGAGCTGGCACGAACGCTTCGGGACTTGCCTTTGACTGGGACAGGCGAGAGGCTCTGCGGACGACGCGAGTGTCCGCGGATGGTAAGCGCTTGCTGTTCATGTCTGAACAGAGTCTCACGGGCTACGACAACATCCTCAGCACGGGTGGTCACTGTGGCGAAGGTCCGACCACGCACTGCCAGGAGGTGTTCCTCTACGAAGCGGACACGAATCGCTTTACCTGCGTATCGTGCAATCCGAGCGGTTCCCGGCCGATCGGACCGTCGAACATCCCGGGTGGCACACCGTTTGCAAGTACGCGGGCCGGCTATCAGTCGCGTGTGCTCTCTGAGGGTGGCAACCGGGTTTTCTTTGACAGTGTCGACGCATTGGTCCCACAGGATACGAATGGACAGGAAGACGTGTACGAGAACGAGGACGGGCATGTGTTTCTGCTGTCCGGCGGCCGGGGCGCTGAGGGGGGAAGCTTCGTAGATGCGAGCAGCGATGGCAATGATGCGTTCTTCGTCACACGCGCGCCGCTTGTCAGCCAGGACATCGACCAGCTGGTGGATCTCTACGATGCTCGTGCGCCGCATGTGCCGCAGGAAGCGGTGGGCTTTGCAGCGCCGCAGATGCCTCCCGCCTGCACGAGCGAAGCCTGCAGGCCGAGCATTCCTCTCTCACCGTCAGAAGCCTCACCGTTTTCCAGTGCGATGTTCGCGGGTCCCGGAAATCTCAGTCCGACTGCCAAGACGGTGACTAAGCCCAAGTCGAAGAAGACCAAGGCAGGTCACCGGAAGAAGCCCAAGCATAAGGCCAAGCACGGGGTGAGGGCACACGGCAAAAAGGCGCGCAGGGCTCAGAGAGGTGCTGCGCGATGATCGTTGGACGATGTTTCCTGGGGGTCTGTTGTGTAGTCTGTTTTCTGGCCTTGATAGCCACCCCGGCGCCCGCGGACTTCGGCTTTCAGAGCCACAGCTTTGAAAATCTGATCCTCAATGAAGACGAAACCCCCGATGTGCAGGCTGGCTCACATCCGTTCGAGTTGATAACGGGCTTCAAGTTCAACACAACGAAGGGGTTGGGCAATCAGGCCATCACCGATGAGAACGCGAAGGATGTGGTGGTCAACTTGCCCGCGGGCTTGGTGGGGGACCCCACTGCCACGCCAAGGTGTACGATAGAACAATTCAATAAGTCAGATCCTAATCTTTCTTCTGGCTTCTCTGGCGCGAGCTGCCCGGATGATACGCAGGTCGGTATTGCCGCCGTAGAACTGAATCTGACGGAAGAAGAAGCTCCTGTCACCTGGTACTTCGGCATCTACAATCTTGTGGCCCCCCCCGGTATTCCCGCGGAGTTGGGATTCAATCCGATCGGGATTCCCGTCGTGCTCACGCCCAAGGTTCGGACAGGTAGTGATTATGGAGTGACGGTGGTCTCCAAAAACGTGAACCAGTCGATCAGGATCTTCGGTGTCAAGACGATGCTTTGGGGTGTTCCGGCTGCGGCAAGCCACAACACCTTGCGCGGTGAATGCATGGGTCTAGGCGGCGAATCGCTCAGCGAAGCGCTCGGTCGCACCTGCTCGGTCGAGACATCGCCCAAGCCCTTCCTGACGCTCCCCACGAGTTGCTCGTCTGAACCGTTGGCATCCACCATTTATGCCGATTCTTGGCAGCATCCTGTCCAGTCGATAGAACTCGAAGGTGTTCATGAAGAAACCTTCGACCACGACGGCGAAGGGCATACGGTGCTACTGGCGGGCTGCGAACGTCTGGACTTCAGTCCCTCGGTGAGTGTCCAGCCCGATACCCAGGCTGCTGGATCTCCCGCGGGTGCGAATGTCGAAGTGAGCCTTCCCCAGAACGACAATCCCGCCGACTTGGCCGAGGCCGAGCTGAAGAAGGCAGTCGTGACGCTGCCCCCGGGCGTGTCTATATCGCCGTCTGCGGCAAGTGGCCTGCAGACGTGCACGGATACCCCTGAATCGGGTCGCCCAGAAGGCGAGATCGCGCTGCATTCCGATGAACCGGTGCTGTGCCCGAACGCCTCGAAGGTAGGCACTGTCGAAATCGAAACACCTCTGCTGGACGCGCCACTGGAGGGCTCGGTGTACGTCGCTCAGGAGTACCAGAACCCATTCGCGAGTCTGCTCGCCCTGTACGTCGTCGCTGAAGGCTCTGGCGTGCTCGTCAAGCTTGCCGGCAAGGTCGATGCAAACCCCGCGACGGGGCAACTGACGACGACCTTTGCGGGTAACCCGCCCCTGGAAGGCACGCCGCAGCAGCCCTTCAGCCATCTGCGCCTCAACCTCTTCGGTGGCCCCCGCGCTGCGCTTGTGACTCCGCGCGCATGCGGCAGTTATGTGGTGACGGGTGCGTTGACGTCATGGAGCAGCGGCCTGCCGGCGTTGTTCTCTGACCCGATCGCGATCAGCGAAGACTGCGGCGAAGGGTTCGCGCCGTCATTCGCGGCGGGCACCATCAGCAACCAGGCTGGCGGCACTTCGCCGTTTGGCTTCACGCTGTCGCGCAGCGGCCAGGAACAGGCCTTTAGCCAGCTCAGTTTGCGTCTCCCGCCGGGTCTCGCGGGTATGCTCTCAAAGGTTCCGCTCTGCGGCGAACCGCAGGCTGCGCAGGGTACGTGTCCAGCAGCGAGCAAGATCGGGCATGTGATCGTCAGCGCAGGCCCAGGGCCGGATCCGATCTTCCTGCCTGAACTCGGCAAGCCGCAGATCCCGGTGTACTTGACGGGTCCCTACGGCGGCGCGCCATTCGGCCTCTCGGTGGTGGTGCCCGCCGAAGCGGGGCCTTTCAAGCTCGGGCCACCGATCATTGTGCGTTCAGCCATTCACGTCGATCCCCGCACCGCACGGATCACGATCACATCCGGCCAGTTCCCGACGATAGTGGATGGGATTCCGGTAGATGTTCGCAGCATCCGGGTGCTGGCCGATCGTGAAGACTTCACGTTCAACCCGACGAGCTGCGCGCCGCTCGAGCTGGATGCAGCCATCCTTTCGGATCGAGGCGCTTCCGCGCAGCTCTCCAGCCGCTTCCAGGCCGCCAACTGCGCCACGCTGCCGTTCCGGCCGAAGTTCTCTGCCGCGACCGTGGCGCACCCATCGCATGCCAAGGGTGCATCGCTGAGCGTCAAGGTTGCATATCCGCAGGGCACGCAGGCGAACATCGCTGCGGTCAAGGTTTCGCTACCCAAGCAGTTGCCCTCGCGCCTGACCACGTTGCAGCATGCGTGCACCGAAGCGGCGTTCGCCGCCGACCCCGCGACGTGCCCGCCCGAATCGGATGTTGGCACCGCGACAGCCACAACGCCCGTCTTGAATGTGCCACTCACGGGTCCCGCTTATCTGGTCTCGCACGGTGGTGCCGCATTTCCGGACTTGATCGTAGTTCTTCAGGGCCAGGGCGTGACGGTCGAACTTGTCGGCAACACGAATATCAATAAGGCGAGCATCACCACCAGTACATTCGCTTCCGTGCCTGACGTGCCGGTGTCGAGCTTCGAACTGAAGCTCCCTCAGGGACCACATTCCGCGCTGACGGAAAACCTGCCCCGCAAAAGCAAGGGCAACTTCTGTTCGACCAAGCTCCTCATGCCCACCACGATCATCGGGCAGAATGGTGCCCGCGTCCAGCAGAGCACCAAGATTGCGGTCACTGGTTGCCCCAAGGCCAAAAAGAAAGCCAAGTCACGGGGACGAGCCCAGCGGGGGTGAGCTGCCCCATATGGGCGTCAGTTGGTCACCCAATATGACGACATACCTCGCGATCCCAAGCTGGGCGCTCGCGATCCCAGGCCGGGCGCCTGTGTAACAGGGTCATGGTCTGGTGTAAGAGGTTCTAAGAAAGCCCTCCGATTTGGCTGCATGGAATGCTACTTCGCGCAGGGCCACAGAATCGAATCCGGGACGTACTGGGATATGACGCGGCAACGAATAGATCACGAAGATATAGTGGGTAGGCTGGCCCTTTGGAGGACACAGGGAGTAGTGCGTCTGTCCCAGGCTGTTACGTCCCACGATCACGCTCGGCGGAATCCTGCCGGTGATCAACCTGCCGGTGGGTTTCAGGCCGAAAAGTGCCCAATAGGCGAAAACTTTCCCGTGAACAGCCGCCAGATTGACCATGAACAGAGCGAGTTCCTTGGTATCTCCCGGTATGTCGTGCCAGCGAAGCGGCATGGATACATTCGCTCCGGTGCAGGTATAGCGTGAGGGCAGCGGTTCTTCTTCCTTGAAGGCTGGGCTGGACAGCATGATGTTGTTGTCTTCTGGCTCGTGTGGGACGGCGGTGGACGTTGTGGAGGTACTGGTCGTTCGCGCCGCCGCAGCGACGCTTGTCGTCGTACTTGCCATTGTTGAGCTTGTCGCCGTTGGGCTCGTCACGTCCGCCGGCTTTGAGCTTGAACTGCAGCCTGCGAGTACGAGCCCTATGAGAACGGCTCCAGTCAAGGAAGTCAGTGCTTTGGTCTGCATCGAGCGGCTCCTTGCTGCGTGATTGGGTTGCAGATCCACGGTACCCGGCTTATCAGCTTGATCAAAATGATTCGAGGTAATGCCTCAGCATCGGTCCCAGGGCCGGCTATACGCCCCGTTTGTCCAGCGTTTTCGTTCAAGCTAAAGATCAGGCCATAACTCGCCGATACGAAAGATGTCTCCAACCCTCCCAGAAGTGATGGCCGGCCCGCTTCTCTCTCGCGGGCCGGCCGTCTTTGGTGAGGCGACGATGCGGTTCGTGAGGCTCACGGTCCGCGAAGGCTCAGGCTCCCTGGCCCATAGGGCTAGACTCAGCACGTGCCGGTCGTAGATACTGCTGGCCCCAGTGAGACCGAGGCGCTTGGCGCCGAGCTCGCCACGCGCCTACGCGAGGGCGACATCGTGCTCGTCAAGGGGGATCTGGGTTCTGGCAAGACGACACTCGTGCGCGGAGCCGCGCGCGCGCTCGGCGTCACCGATCTCGTCACCAGCCCAACCTTCTCCATCGGACACCGCTACCGCGGAGCCTGCGGTCACCGTCTCGCATCTCGACCTCTACCGCTTGGCCGGTCTTCGGCAGGAGGATCCGGGGCTGCTTGCCGACTACCTCGGGGCCGGGCACATCGCCTTCGTCGAGTGGCCCGTCGAGGACAGCGAGGAGCTGGCGCACGCCAGAGTTTGCATCACCCTTACCCACCAGGGAGGCGACCGGCGGCGGATCGAGGTTACCGAGGGTGCGGGCGATGGCGCCAGTTGCCTCCAGTCTGAAGCCTTTACCAGCATGGGGGACGCCGCGTCGTGATCGTGCTCGGCTTCGATACCGCCACGCCAGCGACCGCCGTTGGGCTGCGGCTGGCCGATGGGACCACATTCGAGGCTCATGACGACCCCACAGCCAGGTGAACGGCCCGGGCACGCGACGCGCATGCTGCCGCTTGCCGATCAACTGCTCACCCGGGCCGGCCTGGAATGGGATTCGATCCAGCGGATTGCGGTTGGCGTGGGGCCGGGAACTTTCACTGGTCTGCGCGTTGGCGTTGCCACCGCGCGCGGGCTTGCGCAATCGCTGTCGCTCGATCTCGTGGGGGTGAGTCGCCTGCAGGCGCTTGCTCATCATGGGCTCGCTGAAGACGGCCGGGAGCCCATATCGCTCAAGAGGGGCGGACAGAGGCTCATACTTGCAGCCATCGACGCGCGCCGAGGGGAGATCTTTGCCGAGGGCTGGTCTGCCGCGGGCGAGCTTTTCACGGCGCGTGCGCTGGCGCCCGATGACCTCGGCGAGCTGCTTGGGCATCAAGGTCCCGGGTCTGTGCTTGAGCATCACGATTGGCTGGCCGTGGGCGATGGGGCCATCCGTTTTCGCGCTCACTTCGAGGGTTGCGGAATCGAGGTCCCTCCTGACTCTTCGCCCTTGCACCGCATCCGCGGCGCCGACATCTGTGAGTTGGCACTTGACGCCGAGTCAGATAGGACCAAAACGGTGCTACCCGACTACCTGCGCCGACCAGATGCCGAAATCGCCCTCCAAGGCGCGGCTGGGTGAGCGATGGCTGCGGTCCAGCGCATACCTGCAACCTCCCCGATCGAGATCAGGAGACTCGGCTATCCGGATCTGCCGCAGGTCATCGCCATCGAGCGCCGCGCCTTCCCCACGCCTTGGTCGCTCGCGATGTTCGTGCTTGAGCTATCCAAGCCTTCGGGCATCTGCCTCGCCGCGCTCCTGCCCGATGAAGGGTCCAGGCGGCTGACTGGGGATGTCGAGGGGCCCGGCTCGTCGGCCTCCGGCCGACTGCGCCACCCTCTGGCCGGCTACCTAATCTGCTCGCGCTACGACACCGTCTGGCACATCATGAACATCGCCGTTGACCCTTCGCACCGGCGTCTGGGGATCGCCACGGAGCTGCTCGCCTCGCTCTATGCGCGGGTACAGGACGCCAATGCGCGCTACACCCTTGAGGTGCGCCAGTCCAACCACTCCGCCATCCACCTCTACGAACGCGAAGGCTTTCGCGCCGCCGGCCTGCGCCGGCGTTACTACCAGGACAACGGCGAGGATGCCCTCATCATGTGGCGCACTCCCGCCACCCTCCAGGGGTCATTCCACGATGTCCCCAACCCCGCACCATGAACGTACTTGCGCTTGAGAGCAGCTGCGATGACACCTGCGCCGCGGTCGTTCAGGGCGATGGGCAGGTGCTTGCGAACGTCATCTCCTCACAGGGCGTGCACTCGCGTTACGGGGGCGTCGTGCCCGAGATCGCCTCGCGGCACCATCTTGAGCTGATCGATCTGGTCGTCTTGCAGGCGCTCGCCGAGGCCGGACTCTCACTCGATGACATCGGACTCGTAGCGGCCACGCGCGGACCGGGACTCGTGGGGGCGCTGCTCGTCGGTTTCTCCTATGCCAAGGGGCTGGCCGCCGCGCGCCGGCTTGCGTTTGCGCCCGTCGATCACCTCCAGGGCCACGTCGCCGCCAATTTTCTGCGCACCGAGACGCAGGAGTTCGAGCCTCCTTTCATCTGTCTCATCGCCAGTGGAGGGCACACGCTGATCGCGCACGTGCGCGAGCACGAGGGGTTTGAGGTGTTGGGACGCACGCTCGACGACGCCGCAGGAGAGGCATTTGACAAGGGGGCCAGGATGCTCGGTTTGGGCTATCCCGGCGGGGCTGCGCTGGAGCGCCTGGCAGCCGGCGGCGATCCCGCCGCGTTTGACTTCCCCGCGGGCGGCGCTCGGCCGCGAGCAGGCATGGGGGTGGGACGCATGGAGTTCGCTCGCTCACTCGACTTCTCCTTCGCGGGCCTGAAGACCGCCCTCCTCTACCGCGTGCGCGAGCTCTCCGAGAGCGAGCTGGCCACACTTGCTCCAGACCTTGCCGCCTCCTATCAGGCAGCCATCGTGGACAGCCTCATCGCGCGCTGCGAGCAGGCGCTGAAGGCCACAGGGCTCGATCGCCTAGCGGTCGGTGGGGGAGTGGCCGCCAATGGCGAGCTGCGCCGGCGGCTCGCGTCGATGGGGGCCACCGTGCACGTGCCCGCGCCGATCCTATGCACCGACAACGCCGCCATGATCGCCTCGGCCGCGCGCTTTTGCTCGGCGCTCGCCTACCCTGCCTATCTTCCGCTCGAACGTCTATGCCACTGGCGAATCGGCCGCCTAGACCGCCGCGCGCAACCCATCCCAATCCATTCCTTCTCCGCCCATTTCGCTGCCGACTCTTATTCTCTACACCACGCCCGAATGCCACCTCTGTCAGCAGGCGCTCGGGGTCCTGGGCGAGCTGCGGGCCGAGTTGGGCTTCGAGTTGCAGGAGCGCGACATCACGCTTGACGACGCCCTGCACCGCGCCTATCTGGAGCGTGTTCCCGTTGGGACGTTGGACGGCGAGGAGCTGTTCGAATACTTCGTCGACCCCGACATCCTGCGGGAGCGTTTGGGGGCTGGGCGAGCTTCGTCGGGGTCGCCGCAGCAGACTCGTGACCCCGGTCGCGCGGGCTCGCCTCGGTAGAGTCACGGTCGATGACCTTCCAGGAGCTCACCTCGCCCGGCGGTGTCGTGCACGAGGAGGACCCTTCGGCGGCAGAGCGCCTCTCGTTGGGCGTTGCCGCACGACTCTCGCGCTATCTGCAGGTGCTCACGCAGGCCAAGAAGATGGGCAAGGAGACGATCTCTTCGCAGGAACTCTCCGACTACACCCATGTCAACTCCACGCAGATCCGCCGTGATCTCTCAGGCTTTGGCAAGTTCGGCAAGCGCGGCGTCGGCTACAACGTCGAGTCGCTCGTCTCGCAGATCCGCAAGATCCTGCGCACCGCCGGGCAGCACAACATCGCCCTCTTTGGCGCCGGCCATCTCGGCAAGGCCATTGCCTCCTCGGACATCTTTGCCGACCACGGCTTTCGCGTCGTCGCCATCTTCAACGTCGATCCCAGCAAGGTCGGTACCGCTGTTGGCAGCCAAACGGTGCGCCACACCTCCGAGCTGCGCCAGATGGTCGAGGATGAGGACATCGTCGTGGGGGTTCTCGCCGTCCCTACCGCCGCGGCTCAGGATCTCGCCGATGAGCTCGTGCAGGCCGGCGTGAAGATCATCTTCAACTACTCTGAGTCTCTGCTCGCGGTTCCGCCCGAGGTCACCGTCCACACTTCGAGTCCTGCCGTCGACCTGCTCTACGCGCTGTACTTCTATCTGACCTGAGTCGCCATGACCGGCCTAGACCTCGACCAGGCTGCTGACATCTTCGCTCAGGCCGTTGACCATACCGTCGGCCTGGAGGAGGAGTTCGCGCTGCTGCACCTCGACTCGCTCGACCTCATCCCCGCCTACGAGCGCATGCACGACGCCGCTCAGGATGACCCCGTGTTGCGTGCCGCGGTCTGCGGCGAGCTGATCTCCTCGGAGATCGAGATCGTCTCTGGCGCCGGTGCCAACCTGCACGACGCCCTCGCCCGCCAGCGCGACGCGCGGCGACACCTATTCGTCTTGGCTGCCGCACAGCGGGTCGCCTTGGCCGCCACCGGTACCCATCCATGGGCCGACTATCGCCAGCAGCCGATTATCGACACAGAGCACTACCGTCGCGTGGAGGAGGGGCTGAAGTACGTGGCCTGGCGCAACAACACCTTCTCCATGCACGTCCACGTGGGTGTGCGCGACATCGACCGGGCCGTGCGTGTCTGCGACCGCCTGCGCCCTGTGTTGCCGCTGCTGCTTGCCATTTCCGCCAACTCCCCTTACCTCGATGGGCAGGATTCGGGCCTGCACTCCGCGCGCACCCAGAGCTTCACCAAGAGCTTTCCTCGCTGCGGCGTGCCCGATGCCTTCGGTAGTTGGGAGGTCTATCGCGACTACATCGAGTTCCTCGTGCGCACCAACTCGATCGTCGAGTTCACCCAGGTCTGGTGGTCGGTGCGCCCTCACTTTCGCTTTGGCACCGTCGAGGTACGCATCTGCGACGCTCAGACCACTGCCGCCGAGTCCGAGGCGCTCGCGGCGCTGATGGTGGCCTGCGTCGTGCAGGCCGCGCGTGACATCGACGAGGGCCGGCCTTTCGCCGACCCCGCGCCGCGTCTGATCGAGGAGAACATGTGGCGCGCCATTCGCTTTGGTCTCGATGGCAAGTTGGTAGACCTGGAGCGGGGTATCGAGTATCCGGCGCGCGAAGTCATCGAGCGCCTGGCGGCCTGGACCGCGCCGGTGCGCGGCGAGCTGGGCATAGAGCTGGCCTTCCCTGAGCGCAACGGCGCGCAGCGCCAGCGCGCAATGATCGAGGCGGGCGCCAGCCGCGAGGATGTCTTTGCCGCCACCGTCAGAGAGACAACGCAAACATACGCACAGGAGGTCGCTGTATGAGCACGCCGGAAGATATGGGGATGCGAGCGGGCATGGGCGCCGAGGGCGCACAGCCGAGCGAAGAGGAAATGCGCGCGGCGTATGAGGCCGAACTGTCGCGCATCACGAGCGCCGACATGATCCTGCAGTCGGCCGCCTCGCTGCTCAACATCGGCGGTCTACGCCTTGGATTGGTGCCGGATTCGACAGTCGAGCGGGACCTCGAGCAGGTGCGTGACGCGATCGACGGCGTGCGCGCGCTGCTGCCGATCCTCGAACGCCATGGTCCTGAGCAGCTGCGCCCACTGCGCGATGCCCTCTCGCAGCTGCAGATGGCTTATACGCGTGAGCTGCAGAGCGAGGCAGCGCCGTCGACGCCACCCGCGCCGGACGCGCCAGTCCCTGCGGCCGAACCGCCCGCGGCTGCCGGGCCGACACCGCCCGCGGCCCCCGACGCACCTGCGCCAGGCAATTCCCCGTCTGAGCCCGATGCTCCAGGGCCGGCCGAGTCAAGCGGCAGGCTGTGGGTGCCCGGGCGTTGAGCGCGCGCGGCACGGTCTCGTGGATGCCGCGTGGCCTGAGCAAGCCCTTCATCCGCCCAGCACGATAGGATGCCACCGCCTTTGGCCGGATCGACGCTCATCAGGAGCGATCCGGCCCGAAACAGTTCGCGCGAATCCTCGCGCGGCATGCCAATCAGACCGCGGAGGATTTTCAGTTGAGTAGCTTTCTGACGGACCATGGGGTCGTCGTTGCCCTTGTATGCGCCGCCGCTGCGGTGGTGTACGGCCTCGTGACCACGCGGGCCTTGCTCGCGCTTTCACCCGGCAACGAGAAGATGCAGAGCATCTCGCTCGCCGTCCAGCAGGGGGCTCGCGCCTACCTGAACCGTCAGTACACGACGATCGCGGTTGTTGGCGTGGTGCTGTTCGCGGCGCTGATCCCGATCCAGAACCTCGCCGTGGCCTGCGGCTTCCTGGTCGGTGGCGTGCTCTCGGGTGCGGCCGGCTATATCGGCATGAACGTCTCCGTGCGCGCCAACGCCCGCGTCGCCGAGTCCGCGCGCGGCGGCGTCGCGCCGGCCCTCAGCGCGGCTTTCCGCGGCGGTGCCATCACCGGCATGCTCGTCGTCGGCCTGGCGCTGCTCGGCGTCGCCGGCTACTACGGCCTGCTCACCGCGATCGTCGGCGAAAGTGAGCGCACAGCCGTTGATGCTCTGATCGGCCTCGGCTTCGGTGGCTCGCTGATCTCCGTCTTCGCCCGACTGGGCGGCGGCATCTTCACCAAGGCCGCCGATGTCGGCGCCGACCTGGTGGGCAAGGTCGAGGCGGGCATCCCCGAGGATGACCCGCGCAACCCCGCCACGATCGCCGACAACGTCGGCGACAACGTCGGCGATTGCGCCGGCATGGCGGCCGACCTGTTCGAGACTTACGCCGTCACTGCCGTCGCTGTGATCCTGCTTGGCGTCCTCACCTTCCACGAGTCCACGCAGGTCGTGCTCTACCCGATGGTGCTGGGCGCCGTGGCAATCATCGCCTCGATCCTCGGCACTTTCGCGGTGCGCTCGGCCAGCGGCAACGTCGAGCGCGCCCTCTACCAGGGCTTGGCGGTTGCGGGGCTGCTCTCGGCCGCGGCCTTCTACCCGGTCACCAAGTGGCTGATGAGCAATGTCAGCTTCAAGGCCGTGGGCGGTCAGGTCCAGACCCCGAGCGTCGGCGACTTCTACCTGTGCTCGGTCATCGGCATCGCCGTAACCGCGTTCCTGTTCGTGATCACCGATTACTACACCTCCACGCGCTTCCCGCCGGTGAAGAAGACCGCCAAGGCCTCGATCACCGGTCACGCCACCAACATCATCCAGGGCTTCGGCTCGGGCCTGCAGGCCACGGCCCTGCCGGCGATCGTGCTGGCGCTCGGCGTGCTCGGCTCCTGGAAGCTCGCCGGAGGCGGCGTGCAGGGGATCTACGGCATCGGCGTCGCCGCCATGGGCATGCTCTCGCTGGCTGGCCTGATCGTCGCGCTTGACGCCTTCGGGCCGATCACCGACAACGCTGGCGGTATCGCCGAGATGGCCGATCTGCCCGAGGAGGTGCGCAAGGTCACCGATCGCCTTGATGCCGTCGGTAACACCACCAAGGCCGTCACCAAGGGCTACGCCATCGGCTCGGCCGTGCTCGCTGGGCTCGTGCTGTTCGCCGACTTCCAGCAGGTGCTGGGCGAAAGCAGCCACGAAGCGATCAACTTCGGCATCAACGAACCGCCCGTGCTGATCGGGCTACTGCTGGGCGGGCTGATGGTCTGCCTGTTCGCCTCGCTCTCGATCGAAGCCGTTGGCCGCGCCGGTGGCGCCGTCGTCGAGGAGGTACGCCGCCAGTTCCGCGAGAAGCCCGGCATCATGGAGGGCACCGACCAGCCCGACTACGCGGCCTGTGTGGACATCGTCACGCGCACTGCGCAGCGCGAGATGATCTTGCCCTCGCTGCTGCCGATCGTGCTGACGCTGATCATTGGCTTGATCGACCAGCAGGCCCTGGGCGGTCTGTTGATCGGAGTGATTGTCGTGGGACTCTTCTTCGCGGTGCTCATGACTGCTGGCGGTGGGGCCTGGGACAACGCCAAGAAGCTCATCGAGGATGGTGCCTTTGGCGGCAAGGGCTCAGAAGCCCACGCCGCCTCGGTCACCGGCGACACCGTCGGCGATCCGTTCAAGGATACGGCCGGCCCTGCCATCAACCCGATGATCAAGGTCGCCAACATCGTCGCCATCCTCATCATTCCGCTGATCACCTGAGGGCATCGCCACACGCCTCTGCCGCTCTAATCTCCGTAAGAAGATGAACGGCAGAGGCATCCATCGTTCGAGCACCGTCGTGCTGTCGCTGTTTATGGCGGTGATAGGGGTTGCTTTGATCGTGCAGGCCATCAGTGGCCACGGCTCCGTGTTCTCGGGGCGGCTGCTGCTGGGTGTGCTGTTCTGCGCGGCGGGCGCGGGGCGGCTTTACATCGAGTACCGACGCGGGCGACAGGCATGAGCACCGACGGCGCGGCACCACCACCTGCCTCCCGCTCACGCGTGATCCTGCGCCAGAGCATCGGCTCGCCGATGCTCTTCACGATCGTCTACGCCTCGCTGGCGAGCGCCATCTACTTCTCGCTTGGAGTGGTGGCCGGGCATGCCCTGGGCCTCACCCCTGTGGTCTTCCTGGTGACCGCGCTGATGTTCGGGCTGACCGCCATGACCTACCTGGAGGGGGCCTCGCTGCACCCGGAGCGGGGCGGCGCGACGGTGTTCGCGCGCTACGCCTTCAACGAGCTCATCAGCTTCATCGCCGGCTGGGCCATCCTCCTGGATTACATAATCCTGATCGCCGTCACCACCTTCTCGGCGACCCAGTACCTGCGTGTGTTCTGGCACCCGCTTGGCAACTACACCGAGTCGTTGCTGCTGGCGCTGGCGTTTATCGCCTTCGTCGTGCTCATCAACGTGCGCGGCTTCAGCGGCGGGCGCAGCGCCAGACGCATCGGCATGCTCGCGGCGGGGGACCTGGCATTGCAGCTGCTGATCATGGTGCTGGGGCTGGCGCTTTTCTTCAACCCGCATACGCTGCTCGACCCGATCCACCTGGGGTCGGCGCCGACGTGGTCCAATCTGGTGTTCGCCCTGACGGTCACAACGATCGCACTGACGAGCGTGGAGTCGGCTTCCGGCCTGGCCGGGGAAGTCAGGGCCGGGCGCGGCGCCCTGCGCCGCCTGGTGGGCAGCGGCATGGCGCTGGTGCTCGTGGGCTATGTAGGGATCGCCATCGTCGCCGTCACCGCGCTCCCTGTGCACAACGGCCACACCGCGCTCGGGGGCCGCTACGTGGATGCACCAGTCATCGGGATCGTCATGCAGATGCACCCCCACTGGCTGGAGCAGACGCTCAAGTATCTGGTTGGTGCGATGGCCACCGTGACGCTGGTCGCGGCTGCCAGCACGGCCATGCTCGGTCTCTCACGGCTTGCCTACTCGCTCTCCACCAATCGTCAGATCCCTAGTGGCCTGGGCGCGCTTCACCCCAAACGCTCAACTCCCTATGTGCTGATCTGCATCGCCGGTGTGATGGCAGCTGCCCTGGTTGTGCCCGAGGACCTCGAATTCCTCGTCGGTATCTATGCCTTTGGCGCGATGCTGGCCTTCACCATCGCGCACCTGTCGGTCTGCCGCCTGCGCTACTCCGAGCCCGATCGCGATCGTCCCTACAAGGTGCCCTTCTCGGTGCGCATACGCGGGGGCGAGCTGCCGCTGCCCGCCGTATTTGGGGCGCTGGTGTCGGCCGCCGGCTTGGTGGCCGTGATGGTCGTACACGAGCCCGCACGCTATGTCGGCCTGGGTTGGCTCGCGGCGGGACTGGCGCTGTATGTGATCTATCGCCTCGCCGATGAAAACTCGCTGCTGCGTCGCGTCACCGTTGCGCCGGAGATGCTGCGCCCCGAGCAGACGCGCGAACGTGATTACGGCTCGATTCTCGTGCCTCTGTTCGGGACCAAGCTCGATGAGGACATTGTGCAGACGGCCGCACTGCTCGCCTCCGGTGAACCGACCGACGACGCCGCCATCGATACCGCCACGATCGAGGCGGTATGGATCTTCGAGATGCCCATGGCGCTGCCGCTGGAGGCACGCCTGCCAGAGGAGCAGATCAAGCACGCTCGCCAGGTTCTGGCCCGGGCCAAGGCTGTGGGGGAGGAGTACGCGGGGGTGCACGTGGCGACCGCGACCATCAGGGCACGCGGCGCCGGTCATGCGATCGTCGAGGAGGCCCGCCGCCGAGGGGTGGAAGCGATTGTGTTGGGTGCTGAGGAGCCTTCGCGTATCCGCGGCGGTGCGCGTCTGGGGGGCGGTGGTCTGCCGCTTGAGAACTATGTCGGGCGTATCACCAAGTACGTGATCGACAAGGCCACCTGCCGCGTGATCGTCACCGCGCCTCCAGGGCAGGATGCGCGTTCACAGGCCGCGTTGCCCACGGCGGAGGAGATATCCGCGGCTGGATGAATCCTCTACCGGTGAAGAGGGGCCCGGCTCGCCAGCCTGCCTGCGCCCTTAAGGGTGTGCCCCCTGGGTGCGGCTGGCTGCGCCACCCTCTAAGCTCCGCCTCATGTTCGTTCTGATCGTGGGTGCGGGCCGCGTGGGGTCGGCGGTCGCCAAGTCTGCCCTGGCCGCGGGCCATCAGGTGTCGGTGCTTGACGAGGACCCTCTCTCCCATGAGCGCCTGGATGCCGGGCAGAGCAAGACCTGGGAGGACGCCCAGGGTCAGTTCACCGTGGGCACGGCGCTTGAGATCGACGCATTGATCCAGGCCGGCATCGAACGCGCAGAAGTATTCATAGCCTCCACCGATGGCGACAACACCAACCTGATCATCGCCCAGATCGCCCAGAAGCGCTTCGGCGTGCCGAAGGTTCTGGCGCGCGTCATGGACCCCGCGCGCGCCGCCTGGTATGGCGAGCAGGGACTGCACACGATCTCCCCGACCCAGCACGCTATCGAGATGTTCGAGGGCGCGCTGGAGGTCGAGCACGCGTAGGGACCCAGGAGAGGCCCAGCTACCCCATGTACGCGATCATTGTCGGAGCTGGAAAGGTTGGCCGCAACCTCGGGCGCGAGCTTATCGCCAAGGGCAACGAGGTCACGCTGATCGAGTCCTCGCGCCAGCGCTACTTGGCGATCGAGGAGGAGTTCGAGCACGCCGCCCAGTACGGCGATGCCACCGAGCTGTGGGTGCTCGACCGCGCTGGCATCCAGCGCGCCGACCTCGTGATCGCGGTCACTGGTGATGACGAGGACAACATGCTCGTCTGTCAGGTCGCCAAGGAGAAGTACCTCTGCGATCGCATCATCGCTCGCGTCAACAACCCTCGGAACCTCGACCACTTCAAGCTGCTCGGTATTCAGCCGGCCGTCTCCGCCACCGACCTGATCCTGCGCCTGATCGAGCACGAGGTGCCCCGCTACGGGCTCGTGCACCTGCTGGCGCTGGAGGAGGAGCGCCTTGAGATCATCGAGCTTGAGGTCAACGCCGGAGCGCCGGCGGTGGGAGAGACCGTCGCCGGCATCGACCTGCCCGAAGGCAGTCTCATCATCTCGGTTCTGCGCGATGGCTCCGGGTTCGTGCCCAAGGCCGATACCGTTATCGAAGCGGGGGATGAGGTGCTCTTGGTGCTTGATCCGGGGCTTGAGGAGACGATTACGCCGTTCTTCGCGCCTAACGGCAGCCGACCGCAGCCGTAGCTATTGTTGAAGTCCCGATCCGGGATGGTGTAATTGGCAACACGCGTGCCTCTGGAGCACGAATTTGGGGTTCGAGTCCCTGTCCCGGAGTTGCGAAAGGCCCCGTGTTTGCGGGGCTTTTGGCGTTCTTGGGGGTGTTTGCGCCAGTATTCGCGCCAGTTGTGTCGGGGTCTTGGTCGCTGGCCTCGAGGTGCCCGGCCAACAATGAGTTACGCCCCCCGTGACCGGCGCGCTGCGCGCGCCTTCTTGCACAACCCACCCCCAGCCCAAGTGCAGCAGGGTCGGGCCTGCGGCCCTCCGGCGTCGCTTCGCTCCGCGTTGCTTCGGGCCGGGAAGGGTGCCGTGGTCAAGCTTCCCCGACGAGTCGCAGGCGGCGGGGGTCGGGCGGGAGGCCGCGCCAGATGTCGCGCTTGGTGACCTTGGGCCACCGCTCAGCGGGGAGGTTCCCTGCGAAAAGCGCGAGAGTCTCGCCGGCCTGGCTCGCGGAGGGTGCGATGAGTCCCACGAGCCCAAGCTCGTGCGCGGCCGCTGCGACAGCTTGGCAGGCGGCGTAGTCGCCGACGTCGGAGAACAGTTGCGCGTCGGTGAGGGAGACGGCCGTGCGGGTGGCGCCCGTGCGGAGGTCGAGTATGTTGGGGGACATCGACTCTGCAGGTCACGATGCGCCGCTCCAGGACACTCGCCGCGAGCACCCCGGTGTCGTCCAGCTCGTCGTCCACCAGGTGGCGGTAGGCCTCGATCACGACGCTCTTGCGGGGCCGGCCGAGGTAGAGGACCTCATACGCTCGCCGCGCTCCCCAGCGTCCCCCGGCGGCACTGGGCTTGAGCTCCTCCCAGCGCAGCGAGGTGTGCCGCTCAAAAGTGCCCTGCAGGCGGATCGGGTCGGTGCCGGCGATCGCGGCCAGCAACTCGCGTCGCCTCACATGGCCCCCGCGTGCAGCCGCTCCACAGCGTCCAGCACCTCCTCGTAGGAGCCCTCGGCGAGCATGTCGATCGGCCGGCGGCCCCCGAGGCTGCGCTTGCGGCCGTGCAGCCAGATCTCCGCGCCCTCACGTGTGTAGAGGTCGCGCAGGCTCCGCGTAAGGTAGTGCAGCTCGAGCAGGCGGTCGCGGTTGCCCCCGCTCGGGGTGTTGCCGCCGGAGGACCAGTTGCGCACCTGGCGCTCAGCGACACCCACGACGCGTGCAACGTCGGCTGTGCTCAGCCCACTGTCGCGGACCTCGCCCACGATGCGCGCGTAGAGAGCCTCCGCCCGGCCGGGCGGAGGAAAGTCATCGGCGTCTATACGGTGCGCTGCACGGGCCACTGGATCCTCTTTTCTGCACCTTAGATATCAGGCAAAGCTTCCTATTAAAGTTCCTCAAGAATAGCAGCCGAACTTCCGCAGCAACCGCCTCCTGCCCCATCGGGCTCACACTGTTCCCGTACACGCCTGCGACACCCCCGGCGCACTCCGCCTCAGCCTCGCTGTAGGCAGGACTGCCGCTGCGCGTCGCTTCGCTCCGCTGCGGCAAGGATGCTTTCGATCGGGAAGATCACAGCGGGTCAGCACCGCTACTACGAGCGGCAGGTCGCGCGTGGCGAGGACGACTACTACTCGGGTCGTGGCGAGGCGCCGGGGGAGTGGACGGGCGCCGGCACCGAATCTCTGGGCCTGGCTGGTCGTGTGAGCGCGGAGCAGTTCAGTGCGTTGGTCGCGGGCCGTGACCCTCGCAATCCGGGGAGGCGTTTGCGGAGCACGCCGGGGGAGCCGAAGGTCGCGGCGTTCGACTTGACGTTCAGCGCGCCGAAGTCGGTGAGCGTCCTGTTCGCGGTTGCCCCTGAGGGGTTCTCGGGGCAGCTGGTCGCCTGCCATGAAGAGGCGGTGCGGGCGGCGCTGGAGTATCTCGAGGATATGGCGGTGAGGGTTCGCCGTGGCAAGGCGGGCGAGCACGTCGAGATGGGGGAGGGGTTGATCGCGGCGGCGTATCGGCATCGCATGAGCCGTGCCTTGGACCCCCAGTTGCATACGCATGTGGTCGCGGCGAACATGGCGTGTGGCCCGGATGGTCGTTTCACGGCGCTGCATAGCGCGGAGCTGTATCGGGCGGCGAAGACCGCGGGGTTTCTCTACCAGGCGCATCTGCGGGCGCTGGTGAGCGAGCGCACGGGGCTGGAGTGGGGACCGGTGGCTAACGGTGCGGCTGAGCTGCAGGGCGTAGCGCGGACGGTGATCGGCTTCTTCAGCAAGCGCCGCGAGGCGATGCGCCGAGCGGCGGCAGAGGGCGGCATCGGCCTGGCCAGCAGAAGGGCGGCCGAGCGCACGGCGCTGGCGACGCGGGAGCGTAAGCAGTACGGGGTGCAGACGCACACGTGGAGGGAGGAGATGCGGGCCTGCGCGGGCGAGCAGGGCCTCGGCGGCCAAGAGGTGAGCGAGCTGCTGCAGGCTGGTGCGGAGCGCCTGGCCGCCGGCGCGGCTAGCCGGATCCGGGTGGACGAGCACGCGCTTGGGGATCGTCTGGCCGGTGCCGCGGGCTTGACCGAGCGCTGCAACACGTTCGATGAGCGCATGGTGGTGCAGGAGTTCGCAGCTGCCGCACAGGCGGGCGCTCGGGCCGGTGAGGTGCGCGGCATGGCTGCTCGGTTCATGGATCGCGGGGACGTGCTCGCGACGGCCAGGGGCGAGATGACGAGCGCTAGGTCGGTGGATGTGGAGAGGCGGCTGATCGCCGCCGTGGTGGGCCGCGCACGCGAGCACTGCGGCGTCGTCGGGGACCAGCTCGCCGAGCGGGTAATCGCTGGCGCCGACCGCAAGTTGACATATGAGCAGGCCCGAGCTGTGCGCGCCGTGGTGGGCAGCGGCCACGGGGTGAGCGTGATCGAAGCGCTGGCGGGGACCGGCAAGACGTATACCGCCGGGGTGCTGCGCGAGGTATACGAGGCCATCGGCGCACGGGTGGTGGGTGTGGCGCCGACGGGCCGCGCCGCCCGTGAGCTGACCGAAGAGGCCGGGATAACCGCATGCACGCTCGACCGTCTCCTGGGCCAACTGGAGACGCAGGGCGACACCTTGCCGATGGGATCTGTCGTGATCCTCGATGAGGCGGGCATGGCCGCAACGCGCACCAGCGCGAAACTGTTCGAAGCCGCGGAGATGGCGGGCGCGAAGGTGGTGGCGATCGGCGATCCCGGCCAGCTGGCCTCTGTGCAGGCCGGCGGTTGGCTCGGGGCGGTGGGCCGTCAGCTCGGTGCGGTGCGCCTCACGGAGGTGATGCGCCAGCGCGACCCCGCCGAGCGCCGCGCCCTCGCTGCGCTGCACGACCGCCAACCCGCGCCCTATCTGGCGTGGGCCGACCGCGCCGGGCGGATCGAGACATTCAAAGAGCCACAGGGCGCCCGAGCACACGCACTCACCGAGTGGACGAAAGCCGTCGCGAAGGTCGGCCCAGCGCAAGCGGTGATGATCACCCGAGAGAACGAGATGCGCGACGCGCTGAACAGCGCGGCGCGCGAGTTGCGTAGAGAGCACGGCGCGCTGGGGGAGGAGCGCGACTACGGAGGCCTCCGGGTGGCGATCGGTGATCGCGTGATCTGCCGTCGCAACGACCGCACGGTGGACGTGGACAACGGGATGCGCGGCACCGTCCGCCACGTCGACGCCGCCCGTGTGGTGATCGACACCGACGGCGGCCTGGTGCGCGAACTGCCCGCCGCCTACGCACAGGAGCACGTCGAGCACGCCTACGCCCTCACTGGCCACGGGATGCAGGGCGGCACCGTGCAGACGGCGATCGTCCTCGCCAGCCCCCACGATCTGAGCGCGGGCTGGAGCTACACCACCCTCTCCCGCGCACGCGGCGAGACACGGCTGCTCGTCTACCAGGACGAGCTTGACCAGGGGCGCGGCGAGTACGCCCCACCCGAGCAGACCGAGAACGCCAGTCGCGCCGTGCTCATGGCGCGCATGAAGCGCCGGATGAGCGAACGCGACGACGAAGACCTCGCCATCGAGCAACTACCAACTCCCAACGAGGAGCACGCCGGCGCCGGCCGCCCAGCGGATCCCGACCTCGCATCCGCCCGGGCACTCCAGCACGAACCCCACCAGGAGCACACCGCCACAAGAGCCGAGCCCCACCAGCCTCCGCCCCCCACCCCTGCCCGCCTACGGGAACTGCGCGAGCGCATCAAAGAACTCCAGGCCCAGCTTCACGCCCTCACCCCCGAACACGGCGACCACGCCGAGACCCGCGCCGAGCGCGACAGCCTCAAACATGCCCTCGACGAGGCCGCCGGCGAGCACACCCAGACCCTCGACCAGCTCACCGAACGCGAGCAGCAAACCCCCAGCCAGTGGGTCAAGACCACGCTCGGCGAGTGTCCGGAGGAGCCACGTCCCCGCGAAGCATGGGAGAAGGCCGTGCGCGCGGCCACCAGCTACCGCTCACAGCGGGACATCACAGACGCCGAAGACCCGCTCGGCCCCAGGCCCGAGCTGCGCGAACAACGCCGCGAATGGCAGAGCGCCCAACGCGCGATCGGACGCGCCCGGCGCCGCCTACACCGCACCCCCACCACCGAGCGCAACTCCGCTGACGACCTCGGCATCGGACTCTGACAACAACCTCAGCGTTGCGGGTGTTGTAAGTGTTGCATCTGTTGTGGCAATCGCGTATAGTGTGGGGCATGGCCAGCAAAGCTGTTCCCATCAGGCAGGCGCTCCCGGCGGCCGGGATGTCGCCGGCTGTCCGCTCGACCTCTCCTGTCTGGCTATGGCCGAGCCTGCGCCAAGCCGCTGCACTGCTGCGCGTCGACCCCGGCACACTCTCGCGGCGAAGGGTCTTGACCGAGCGCTACGGGCAGGAGCGTCGTCTAGCGCCCGCGCTGGTCCTTGAGCTGTGTGACCGCTACTACCGCCGCCGGGAGATCGGCGAGCTGGCAGCGGCCCTGGTCGAGCACGCCCGCCCGCAGGCGCACGACCTGGATGAGCTGGAGCGCCTAGAGGCGGACGTCGAGCGCTATCTCGCCCTCAGCCGCGCGCCCAGGCGCTCGGAGCCGGACGACGCCTGGCTCACCGAAGCGCAGCGCCGGCTACCCCCGGACCTCTACGAGCAGGTTCTGCTCGCGGCCATCTCTGGTGCGGAGCCGGTCGAGTCCTTTCGCGGTGTGCGCTTCGACGGGGACGCAGAGGGATAGCTTCAGAACAGAATCTGGGTCGACGGAATTGCTACTTGTCGTCCTGAAGGCAAGTCTTAATTTCGCCATTGACGCGCCTTCTGCTCGCGCAATGCAGCGGGCGATTGCGATGTCTGGCCTCGCCGCACTGCCGGTGTATCTGGGGCATCCCGCAAGCGAGAGCCGGCCGCAGATAGAGTGTGCGTATGG
The DNA here is from genome assembly GCA_963743165.1 of uncultured Solirubrobacterales bacterium. Taxonomy (GTDB): domain Bacteria; phylum Actinomycetota; class Thermoleophilia; order Solirubrobacterales; family Solirubrobacteraceae; genus Palsa-744. Next base: position 480,537 of record CAVUOP010000001.1, on the reverse strand, counting down.
CCACAGCCGAGGATTTAGCGCGTTCGCCTGACGACGTCGAGTTTGACGATTCGGCTGGAGAACTCGCTGATCGCCAGAGTTCTCCCCCACGGTACGAGATCGCTACGTACCCGGCTGACTTCACGCTGGAGGTGCTCCAGACCAAGTGGGCCGCAGACGACCTGGTGATTCCGCGCTTTCAGCGCAAGTTCGTGTGGTCACTGGCGCAGGCCAGCAAGCTGATCGAGTCTTTCCTAGTGGGCCTGCCGGTGCCGGCGATCTTCCTGTACACCGAGCGCGGAAGCGAGAAGTCCCTTGTCGTCGATGGGCAGCAGCGTCTCCGGACGATCTTTTACTACCTGGATGGCAACTTCGGTGAGGAGAAGAACGGTCGTCGGACGGTCTTCAGGCTCAAGGGCCTAAGCGAGGACTCGCCTTATGCGGACAAGACCTACGCCGAACTCGAGAACCAACGAAGCCGCGGCCCGTCGACTACGCAATAGCGTGCTTCGGGCCTTCGTGGTACGGCAGCTGGATCCGTCCGACGACACGAGTGTCTTTCACATCTTCGAGCGACTGAACACTGGGGGCACCTTGCTCCACAACCAGGAGGTAAGGAACGCCGTCTGTATGGGCCCGTTCAACGATCTTTTGCAGGATCTCAACATGGATGCGCGATGGCGGGCGATCCTTGGCAAGGATGCACCGGACACGCGTATGCGCGACGTCGAGTTGATTCTGCGCTTCATCGCGTTCCGACACGCCGTCGACCGGTACGAGAAGCCCATGAAGGACTTCCTCTCCAGGTATATGAGGGCACACGCCCACGATAACGACGAGCACATCGAGCGATATCGGGAAGAGTTCACGGACGTTCTTGCCGCCGTGACAGAGCATCTTCCTGCACGCCCGTTCCACATCTATGCTGGCTTCAACTCGTCGGCGTTTGACAGTGTCTTCAGGGCCTTCGCGCTACACCTCAACGAGATTCCTCCCGACGTGGCCAAGAGGTACAAGCAGCTGTCCGGGTCCGCCGAGTTCGAGGCCCTGGTGAAGGGCGGCACGACGGACGTCGAACAGATACGCGGACGGATCCAGCTCGTGGAGAACGCTCTCTTCGGATGAACCTCACCCGTGTTGTTGCGGCGTTTGAGGATTGCGAGCATCATCTCGAGACGACAGGCACCTTTGGCACGGAGATCGAGCCGATCCTCACCGTCTACGTGTCCGCTGTCATTTACGCGACTTTCGAGGCCGAGGTCAAGCGGATGCTCGCAGCACGCGTAGCGTCCACCGCAGAGCGAGACCGACACGTCGGAAACTTCGCGACCTATGCGTCGGCTCGCTTGGTGCGTTCCATCAAGATCGGAGAGCTGGCAGGAGCCGCCGCCTGGTTCCACGAGGATTGCAAGGTGCGGTTCCGTGACGCACTCGACGACGAGGCGCATGCTGCCTGGGACAACATCGTAAACAACCGCCACGGCGTGGCGCACGAGGATGAGAGTACCGTCGTGAGCAACATGACGTTCCGAGAGCTGAAGGAGGCATATCCCAAGGCGCTAACGGTCCTTGAGTGCTTCGACGGGTCAATCCGAAGCCGAATAGAGGGCAGAACCTCTCGGCCCAACAGCGCAAGCCCCTCTCCCCGCGCTTAGCCTGCTCTTGCTTTCGCGTGGATGCGGCGCCTGCTGACTGTCGCGGAGATGTCTGGTTTGGATGGCAAGCGGCAGCCCCGACGATGCTGACACTTACGCATGCTTGTCATGCCAGGCAACGGCTTGTCGGCTGGCTTCACCTATCAGTCGATGGTTCCGGATCAGCTGCGCTTGGCTCGCGTCCGCGGATAGCAGTACCAGGTTCCAGGCTTGTCCAAGTGAGCCGGACGGGCGCAGGGTCGCATACCGAAGCGCTCCAGGCGTGCCCGCTGGGTGTCGTCGCCGGCCAGCGCTCCGATCTCGTGGTCGGCGCGATTGGGTGCTGCCACGGCGATGTCCTGCAGTACGTCGAGCAGCATCCAGCCGGCGAAGATGCTGTGGGCGCCCAGCTCGTCCTGGCGGAGGGCGAGGTCGGTCACGACCAGCGGGATAGAGGGCTTGCGGTCGACGTGAAACGACAGTGCCGCGAGCGTCAGATCGTGCTGCAAGTCCCAGCAGTACAGCGCCCTGTGCTGTGCTTTGCGCGCGTCGTGGGCAAGGTTCTGGCGTAGGCCCTGGTCGGGAAAGCCGGTGGGGTCCAGCAGCTGCTGGCGCGTGGTGAGGAGATATCGGGGGCGTCCGTGGTGGCTCAGGTGGGGCTGGGTCAGCTCGACGTGTACCCATGTCTTGCCATCTTCGCCTCGCCAGACCCGGATGCCGCCCAGCAGGCCGATGTCTCGTGCCATTCGGCGCCATTGGGTGCGCATCGATCGCCAGTTGGGTTCTCGCACGGCAGGCAGTGTGCCGCAACGTCCGGCGTGCGAGATGTGGCGCGCACTGCTGGACCGGAGGTGTTGCATATGCGACACTTCGCTGGATGTCTCGACTCCGGCTGGCAAGGATCGCCACGTTCGCACTTTGGGCCGCCTGCGTCGTGCTGTTCATCACCGGCACGCCGTTCAGAACGCTGGCCTGGCCGTTCTTTGTCGTTTCCGCTGGCGAGGTCGCGATCTTCTGCGCCGAAGACCCCGAGCGCCTGCATCGTCGTGTCGGTCGCGCAGATGTGCTGCAGGCGCTGCTCGGCATCGCAGCAGCCGTGGCCGTAAGTATCGCCACGGCCATGTTCTGGTCGTAGACTGGATGACTTCGGGATGACTGGCGGGGCCTTCCTAACCTCCGAGCAGGTCGCAGACGCGCTTAGCGTGACCCCTCAGACGATCCGCAACTGGATCAGAAAGGGCGCGCTCCCGGCCGAGCGATACGGGCATGTCTTCCGTATACGCAGCGAGGACTTCGCGGCGTTCGCGGGGCAGCGAGCCGACCGCGCTGCGCCAGCGCGCCGGGCAGACGTGTGGTCTCCGGAGGGCGTGATGCTGCCGCGTCGCCGTGCCAGGCGCCAGCACTCCGTTTGGGATGAGACGAGCGCCGTCTTGCCGCGCAGGCGGCTCGTAACTGCACGCCGGGGTGTGCGTGCCAGCGAGGCTCAGGCAGTCATGGCCTTACGCAGAGACACGCGCGCGAGTTCGTGGGCGCCGGCTGCTCGCTGTGTCTTCGCGCTCGATCGCCTTTGAGAGCTCGGTGGCGGCTGCCGCCAGGTCATCGTAGGCGTCGGCGACCTCGATCATGTCCTCGCCTTCGGTGGCCGCACCCAAGCGCGCCACGGCGGCGTCGAAGTGCTGCCAGAGGCGATCAGGTCCACGCCGCCCGGTGTCCGGCTGCAGCTCGTAGGGTGGTTGACCGCCGGTACCGGCTACCCATTCGAAGTCCGGTGCCGCTGCGCGATAAACGCGCGCCTGCTCGCCGGCGGCCACCGCGAGCCTCGCCAAGCGAGTGCCGAAGCCGGCGTCCGGTGGCGCGATGCGATGGGCCTCGATGGCCGCGACCCAGCCGTTGCGGCTTGCGCGGAGCTCGGCGAGGGCCTGGTCGTCGTCATCGACGGCGCTGGGTTTACCTCTTTTGCTCATTTGGTGAGCCTACCAAGGAGGCCTATCTCGTATCGCTGTAGGACCGGTCTGCCGAGGTTGTTTGGCGACTTTGCTAATTTTGTTGATGTGCCCGTGAGCTTGGACCAGATCCAGACCCTAACGCCGGGGGCCAGACGCGAGACGGCCTGCGACGAGGACGCCAGCGCTCGCGCTGAGCATCAAGCAGGCGTGCGACGCGCTGGGCGTGAGCTGGGACACCTGGCACGAGCACATCGAGCACGAGGTCAAGATCGTGCGCATCGGCAGACGCAAGCTCGTCCCGGTGCGCGAGCTTGAGCGCTGGCTGGACGAGCACGCCGAGACGACGCTGCCGGGCGCTGCGTGAACATCATCCCCTGGCCGGGCTAGCATCTGGCCAGGGGGTGGCAAAGGACGATCGAAGGAGGCAAGCGATGGCAATGGGCATGCGTCAACGCCACGGCCTGAAGTGCGCCGGCAAGGGCCGCTGCAACTGCCCGTGGGAGGCATGGGTCTACTCCAAGCGCGACGGCAGGAAGATCCGAAAGACATTCCCGACGCGCGCGGCGGCGAAGGGATGGCGAGAGGACAGTCGCGGCGCCGTCAAGCGCGGCGAGCTGCGTCCGCCCACGACCACGACTGTCCGGCAGGCTGCGGAGGTGTTCATGGCCGGCGCCGAAGGCCAAGACGATCCCGACGGCGTCGGGGCGACGACTACAAGCCCGCGACGCTGCGCGGATACCGCGTCAGCTTGGACAAGCGCATCCTGCCGGCGCTCGGCAACAAGCGCCTGTCCGACGTCCACCGCGCGGACGTGCAGGAGCTGGCCGACCGGCTGACAGCGGAAGGGTTGAGCGCGAGTACCGTGCAGAACACGCTCGACCCGCTGCGGGCGATCTACCGGCGCGCGATCCGCCGCGACGAAGGCGTGACCATCAATCCGACGAAGGGACTGGAGCTGCGCCGGCCGGACGGCAGGCGGGACCGCATAGCGAGCCCGGCCGAGGCCGCGCTACTCATCGACGCCGTCGTAGAGGACGAGCGGGCGCTGTGGGCGACCGCGTTCTATGCCGGCCTGCGGCGCGGCGAACTGCGTGCGCTGCGCTGGAAGCACATCGACCTGGAGGCCCGCGTGATCCACGTCTCGCGCGGCTGGGACGCGATCGAGGGCGAGCAGGACACCAAGAGCGCCGCGGGCAAGCGCAAGGTGCCGATCCTCGATCCGCTGGCCGCCGCGCTGATCGAGCACAAGACGAGCACCGGGCGGGCTGACGACGCGCTCGTGTTCGGCCGCACCGCGACTGATCCGTTCAACCCCGAAACAGTGCGCCGCAACGCGCTCGCCGCATGGGGCTGGAAGCAAGTCCCGAACCCGGACTACCCCGACGCGGACAAGAAGACGATCCACGTCAAGGCGCGCAAGGACGCGCTGGAGCCGATCACGCTGCACGAGGCGCGCCACACCTGCGCGTCGCTGCTGATCGCGGCGGGCGTGAACGCGAAGGCGCTGAGCGTCATCATGGGGCACTCGACCATCGCCATGACCTTCGACACCTACGGCCACCTCATGCCCGGCGGCCTGGACGAGGCGGCGGCCGCCACGAACGCCTATCTCGCGCGCCTGGCCGAGCGCCCGGCGCTCAAGCTCGCAGCATGAAAACTCGCGCCAGTTTCGCGCCAGTCGTGTTCCGATTTAGCCGGATTTCGGCGTACTCGGCCGGACTGCTGATGTAGGCGTTTCCCCTGTATACAAGCCAGATTTGGCCATATCAGCGCGGATCGCGCGATGCCCTTCCCATGCTTCGAGTCCCTGTCCCGGAGTGACTACGCTGCCTGCTCCGCCCAGTCCTCATAGAGGCGGTGGTAGCGCCCCCGAGCCTCGATCAGCTCCTCGTGGGTGCCATGCTCGACGATCTGGCCGTTCTCCAGCACAACGATGTGCCCTGACTGGCGGATCGTGGAGAGGCGGTGGGCGATGACGATCGCGGTGCGTCCTGCCAGCAGGCGGCGCAGGCCCTCCTCGATGCGCCCCTCGGTGTGCAGATCCACGTTGGAGGTGGCCTCGTCGAGAATCAGGATGCGGGGGTCCGCTATGAGGGCGCGGGCAAAAGCGATCAGCTGACGCTGACCCGCGGAGATCTGGGAGCCGCGCTCGCCGACCTCGGTGTCATAGCCCTTGGGGAGTTCTGCAGATGAACTGCTCGGCACCGACGGCGGCCGCGGCTTCGCGGATCTGCTCGGCATCGGCGTCGGGACGCCCGAAGGCGATGTTCTCGGCGATGCTGCCGGAGAAGAGGAACGCCTCCTGGGGGACGATGCCCATCTGCGAGCGCAGCGATGCACTGGTGACGTCGCGCAGGTCGTGGCCATCGACCAGCACGCGGCCGGCCGTAGGGTCGTAGAAGCGGGCGACGAGCTTGGCCATTGTCGACTTGCCGGCGCCTGTGGCGCCCACCAGCGCGACGGTCTGCCCAGGGGGGATATGCAGGTTGACGTCATCGAGGGCTAGCACCACCTCCTCCTCGGCGCCTCGCTGGCGATAGGCGAAGGAGACATCCTCGAACTCGATCTCGCCGCGTATGCGCCCGAGCTCAAGCGCATCGGGGCGGTCGACGATCTCCGGCTGCACATCGAGCAGCTGGTAGATCTTCTCCAGTGCCGCCATCCCCGACTGGTAGGTGGTATAAAGCTGGGAGAGCTGCTGGATGGGGTCGAACATGTACGCCAGCAGTGCCACGAACGCGACGATCGTGCCGAGCGAGATGTGGCCTTCGATCGCCTGAAAGCCGCCGAATAGGACGATCGCCGCCATCGCCACTCCGGAGAGCATTTCCACCGCCGGGAAGTAGAGGGCATTGAGCTTGCACCGTGACCATGTTGGCCTCGCGGTTGTCCTCGTTGTAAAGCGAGAAGCGCACCTCGTGCTGGGGCTCCTGCGCGAAGCTGCGCACCACGCGAATGCCCGACAAGGTCTCCTGCAGGTAGGCGGTGATCGACCCGATCGTCTCTCGTGTGCGGCGGAAGGCGCCGGCGGAGGCCAGGCGGAACCACAGGCTGCCACCGGCCAGCAGCGGAAAGATGAGGAACGTCAGCAGCGCCAGCTTGGGGTCGAGCACGACCAGGATGACGACTGCTCCCAACAGCGTCAGACCCGACTGGAAGAGAGTCACGACGGAGTCGGTGACGAGGCTGTCCAGTGCCTCCACGTCGTTGGTCATGCGCGATATCAACACGCCTGCCGGGCGGCTCTCATAAAAGCCCACGGGCAGCGACTGCAGGTGCGTGAAGATGCGGATGCGCAGGTCGGCCAGCGCCCGCTGGCCGACCCAGCCCACGAGGTAGGTCTGCGCGTAGGTCATGCTCCACACCAGCAGCGCCGAGATCAGAAACGCCACCACGATCAGTGTCAGTGCGGTGGTGTCGTGCTTCTTGATGCCGCTGTCGATCGCGGCTCGCGCCAGCAGCGGTGGTGCCAGCGACGCGGCTGTGCCGAGCAGCAGCGCGGCGAAGGTCACCATCACGCGCGTCCGATAGGGGCGCAGCAGCGCGATCAGGCCACGCAGGTTGCGACCGCGCGTGCCTGGGCTGGCGCGCTCGCCATCCCACTGCGTGCCTCGGCCCAGCGGGCCGCCGCCAGGACCACCACGAGCGACTACGGGGCTCATATGCCGCTCACCTCGCGCTCGCGCGTTTCGCGCGTCATGAACACGTGCTCGGGCAGGCCCTTTTCGACGATTTCCCGATACAGCTCAGAGACCTCAAGCAGCTCATGATGGTCGCCCTGGGCGACGATCTCGCCGCGATCGAGAACCACGATTTCATCGGCCAGCGCGATCGTGGAGAGGCGGTGCGCGATCACCAGCGTCGTACGACCCTCCATCGCCTCGGCCAGCGCGAGCTTGATCGAGCGCTCGGTGGTCGAATCCACCGAGGAAGTCGCGTCGTCGAGGATCAATACGCGCGGGTTGGCCAGCAGGGCTCGCGCGATCGCCAGACGCTGGCGCTGGCCGCCTGAGAGCGTCTGTCCACGCTCGCCCACGCGCGTCTGGAATCCCTGGGGGAGGCGCTCGATGAACTCAGATGCCTGCGCCGCGCGAGCCGCGGCTTCGATCTCAGACAGCGGAGCCTCGGGGCGGGCATAGGCGATGTTCTCGGCCACCGTCGCCGAGAACAGGAAGGGATCGTCGCTGACGACCGCGATGGCGGAGCGCAGGGAGCTCACGTTGACGCGACGCACATCGGCGCCGTCCAGCAGCACCTGCCCGGCGCTGGGGTCATACAACCGCGGGATCAGCGACACCAGGCTGGTCTTACCCGAGCCGGTTGCGCCTACCAGGGCGATCGTGCGTCCAGCGGGCACATCGAGGTCGATATCGCGCAGCACTGCCCGCGCGCGGCCAGCCTGTGGCTCCGAGCCGTTGGAGGACGGTGGGCCTAAGGTCGGCCCCGCGCCGTCGGTCGATGACGCCTCCCCGGCGATTGCTAGATCGGGCGAGCCGAACTCCGGTGAGCCCTCATAGCGCAAAGTCACGCCGCGCAGCTGCACATGCCCGTTGCCCGCCGGCAGTGTGGGTGCGTTGGGCGGCTCGGTCAGGCGCGGTTCGCGGTCGAGCAGCTGAAAGATGCGTGCGCCTGACGCGGTCGCGCGCTGCGCCAGCCCGAGCGTGACGCCCAGCGCGCGCATCGGCGCGATCAGCATGTTGAGGTAGAAGTAGAACGATGTGAACTGACCCAGTGTGAGGTTGCTGTTGACCACCTCGTTGCCTCCAACCAACAGCACGGCTGCCAGGCCAAGCTGTGGCAGGAAGCCGATGATCGGGTTGAAAGTCGCCTCCAGGCGCGTGGCCACCATCGACTGCTCGAACACGCGCGCGACGCTGTTGCGGAAGCGATCGAGCTGGCGAGGCTCACGTGCAAAAGCCTTTACGACGCGCACGCCGGAGATGTTCTCCTCGGCATCGGCTGTCAGCTCGGCGATGCGCTGCTGCACCTCCTGAATGGCCGGACGCGCGCGCTTGCCATAGCGCTCGGCGATCACCACCACGAACGGGACCGGAGCCAGGGAAATCAGCCCGAGCTTGGGGTTGATGGCTAGCATCGCAATGCCTGCCAGCACGATCGTGAGAGCCGACTGCATGATGAACACCAGGCCATAGCCCAGAAAGAAGCGCACCGCGGCCAGATCGACCGTGGCGCGCGACATCAGCTGTCCTGTCTGCTGGTGGTCGAAGAAGCCCAGCTCCAGGCGCTGCATATGGCCATAGAGCAGAGCGCGCAAGTCGTACTCCAGGCCCAGCGAGACCCGCCCGGCGATCATCCGTCGCGCGTACATGAGGCCCCAGCGCAGCAGCGTCACCGCCAAGAGCCCGCCGGCAAGCAGCTCCAGGGTATGGCGGTCGTCCGCTCGCGCGGCCGCCGAATGCTGGCTGGCGCCCGTGTTAATCGTTTCCACCGCATGGCCCATGAGCAGGGGGACCAGCACGGTCATGATCATCGCCCCGCTGGCCAGCGCCCAGGAGATGATCAGCCCGCGCTTGTAGGGCCGCAGGAATCCGAGTAGGCGATAGAAGGTTGGCATAGTTGCTTGGTCAACGATTATTGCAGTTAGCGTGGGATGTCCGCAGGCGGCTGCACCCACGGACTACCCTGCGCCTATGTCCTCCGCGCCCGCTTCCACGCCCCGAGGGGCACCGAAGGCTGGGTTGTGCGATAGCTGCCTGCACCAGCAGGCGGTACGCAACACGCGGGGGTCGAGCTTTTCACTCTGCACCCGCTCACGGACAGACCCAGCCTATCCACGCTACCCGCGTCTCCCAGTGCTCGACTGTCCGGGCTACGAACCGACCGAGAGTCACAAGTCGGACAGCCAGGCCTAGGAGCTGGGTGGCTCCAGCAGCATCACAGCGCCGCTCTGAGGGACTTCATCGACCCAGTAGTCATAGAGCCTTGTGCCCGTCAGTTCCTTGACTAGAGGGGCGTCGGTTGAGCGGTCCATCTGTGAGACCCGCGGGGTGTCGACCGCGAGCGTGTAGTTCAATGGATGTCCCAGTGCGGTGGCGACGTCCTGAGAGCGGAACATCAGCGCGTGCTTGGCCGCAGTACCGGCAGCGGGTGGCATGGTGACGATCACCTGGCTGACGCCATCGACGTAGCGAAAGGTGTACAGCGCTAGCTCCAGTGCCTCGCGGCTGAGGAGTAGTCCTCGCTGCAAGGAGGGCTTGCCTTGCTTGATTGAGCAGTCGCTGCCGCCGCCGCACATCCGGTACAGCACACTGTTGCCTTCCAGGCGCGTGGGCTGCTGTCCGGAGCGGGTTTCGCCCATGGTCATGGGCTGGCCCTTCAGCTCAGGCGGACCACCTGTGACCTGCACTATCTGCTTGCCATTGTCGAGCCGATATTCGGGTGCTACGTGCGCCGCGATCTGTTGGGCCGGATCGATGCCGCTGCTATCCGGATGCCATGCCGACCACGGCTTGGGCGGAGCCGCTTTAGGGGCTGAGAGCAGCAGTACGACGAGCCCGATCGCGCATACCCCGAGCGCTCCCAAGGCGCCTAGGAGAAACTGGAAGCGGGGAGCATGGGATTGCTGTTCTGAGGAAGGCTCGCGGGGGTGGTCCAGCGCCATTGACTCTGGGCCAGCGGGCGGCACGGTGGGGGGCAAACTGGGCGGCGGCGCGGTGGGGGCCGGCAGGAACGTAGCCTGCCCCGCTTGCAGCTGCGGTGGAGATTCAAGGCTGCGTGGGTCGACCTTCGGCTGCGTGCCGGCGGGGTCGTAGGGGAGCAGACTGGGATCGGACTGTTCGCTCACAGCTTGGGCCAGATGGACTCGTCGTTGACATCGATCGCCGGGGCCTGCAGCTCGGCTGCATCGAGCACTTCCACGACCTCGTCGCCGTGCAACTCGCGGCGCTCCACGAGGATGTCGGCGATGCTCAGCACCTGCGCGCGATTGTGGCGGATGAGGCACACGGCGGTGATGTATGCCTGCCCGAGAATCTGTGCGGCGGCCCTGCGCTTACCCGGATCGGAGAGCACCGATGCGATCGGGTCGCCTGACTCGCGCATGCCCGCGGCGCGGTTCATGATCTGCGAGCCGATGCGCTCAAAGCGCGTCATGTACAGCTCCTCGGTTTCCCGGCGCTCCTCTTCGTTGTCAAAGCGCCGGCCGTTGAGATTGATCGGCTCAGGGCCCATGCCGCACATGCCCACCATCCAAGCCGCCCGCTGCGTCGCGCTCTGCACGTCGCCGCCGACGCCGGTGGAGTTCTCGCCGTAGAAGACGTGCTCGGCCGCCATCGCGCCCAGTGTCCACACCAGTTTGCCGACCTCCTCGTGACGCCACGAGGAGAAGCGCTCCTCCTTCTCGATCGCCTGATGATGGCCCAGCGAGCCGCCGCGCTTGCGGATCGACAGGCGCGTTGAAAGCACGTCCTGCATGTAGACGTGACTGGCCACCGCGTGCCCCGCCTCGTGGATCGCGACGGCCTTGGTCTCGGCCGGTATGTAGTCGATCCCCTGCGCTGTACCCGACTCGATCGTGGTCATCGCCTCGACGATGTCCTGCCACTCGAATGAGGGACGCGCGTCGGAGTGGGCGAGCGTGAGGGCCATCGAGCAGACCTGCTCGATCATCGCCGGCGAGTAGCCGTTGGTGATGCGCGCCAGCTCATCGCGACGCTTCTCGCTGTCAAGCGCGGGATCGTGATCTACCTTGGCCAAGTAGAGGTCGAAGATGTCCTTGCGATCGTCGGCCGTCGGCGTGCGAAACCAGATATGCCGGCCCATGCGTCCCGGCCGGATCAGCGCTGGGTCCAGACGATCGATCGGCACGTTGGTGGCGCCGATGAAATACAGCTGCTCCGCGCGGGGCTTCGGGGGCCGCAGGCGCAGCGAGACGGGTCCGACCTTCGAGGGGACGATATAGGTGGCATCCAGGAACGTGTTCAGGCGGTTGGTGAAGAACTTGCGCATGAACGGTGGCTCATCGACGCCATCCATCTGCACCAGCAGCTGGTTTAGCGCCATGCCGCCGCCCATGCCGCCCATCATGCCGCCGGGGAACATCACGTTGGAGATGGACTGGCCGATGCGGTTGACGATTGGCGGATAGATGCTTACGGGTGGCTCAGCGCGGGCCGCGAACATCCGCTCGCGCCACGCGCGCGACTCCAGGATCAGATCGCCGCTTGAGTTGAGCGCGCCCTGCGGTCCATAGAAGGCGAGATCGTGGAAGGACTCGATGCCTTCGTGCAGCGGCGTCGCCGCCGTGCCCTGGCCCAAGGCCTGACGGCGCAGGCCGACGGCGTCGATCTCGTCGATGAAGATGATGCACTGCCCGCCCCATTTGCGCGCGAGCTTGCGTGCGCGGGCGATCATCAGCGAGACGACGATCACGTCCATGCCGATGAACATCTGCGCGAAGCCCGAGCCGGGCATCGTCACGATCGGCGAGTTGAAGCTGGTGGCGATGCCCTTGGAGAGCATCGTCTTGCCGGTGCCCGGCGCGCCGATGAACAGCAGACCCCGCTCGGGCTTGCCGCCGGCCTTGCGGAACGCCTCGCCGGACTGCCACAGCGTGATCACGCGCGTGACCTCCTCCTTCTGCTCGCTCTGCCCGCGCACGTCGTCCAGGTGCACGCCCCAGTCCGCATCACCTGGCTCATAGCCCTTGAGCTGACGCACCGCCATCAGCATCATCGGCCCGAACAGAATCCCGAAGTTGATCAGGAACAGCAGCGGCAGCTGCAGCAGCAGGATCAGCAGCGCCGAGCTGTTTTGACCGCCGAAGATGCCACCGATGCTCTTGAGCGTCGCGCTCAGGTCATTGGGGTGGCCCGTGAGGTTCTGGATGATGTTGATCGCCAGCAGCAGGGTGAAGAGGACCCCGACGATCCACAACGTGTGACGGAACTTCTTGCGCCAATACCACACTCGCCGCCGTGCCTTGGCGTCCTCGGTGAGGTCGGCTTTGTTCGCGCCGTACAGGCTCGGGCGGGGGATCAGCCGATGGGCGATGATGTCGATCAGCCCGCGGAACGCGATCACCCCGATGAACGTCACCAGCAGCGCTCCCGGTAGTCCCCAACCGTCGATGCTGTAGAGCAGCGTGAACAGGACAGGGCTGGTCAGTAGCGCGACGAATGTCGCCGCGCGCGACAGCCTGCGCCATTCGCGCGCCAGTACCGCTCGCTCAGCTTGGTCGGAGGGCGCGCTGCTGTCCCCGCTTGGCATTCCGAGAGGGTACTACGAGGTATGCGCCAAGACATCCATCTCGCGCAGCAGGCGGCGCACGCGCCGGCGCGTCTGGGTCAGCTCGTCCTGGAGCTTGGCCAGCTCCGCGGCGCGATGTTCCACCAGCTCCAGCTGCCGATCGATGTGGCCGAGGGACTCGCTCAGCAGCTCCCGGCGGCGCTCGGAGTCGACGTCCTCCTCGCGCAACTGGGCGCGCACGGTGGCGCGGGCCTCCTCAGCGCTCAACAGGGTCTTCAGCTCCTCAAGGGAGACGCCCAGCAGGTGCTTGAGGCGCATCACCTCGCGCAGGCGCTCTACCTCCTCGGCGCTGTAGAGGCGGTGCTGGCCCGAAGGTCGTGCGGGGGCATCGGGGAGCAGGCCGATCTCTTCGTAGTAGCGGATCGTGCGCGGCGTAGTGCCGGCCAGGCGGGCGACGTCACCGATACGCATCGGGGTGGCCGTCATGCCCCGGCTCCCACGCGCAGTGCTGTTTCGCGCGCGTGAGCATCGCTGGCCTCCATATTGCCGGCCTCAACATGGCGCGGGCGCATCAAGCACACGAGCGCCCCAATGAAGGAGGTGCCCGCAAGCACCCATAGCGCGAGGTGCATGTTGGCGATGAAGGGGGCAAGGCGCTCTTCGGAGAGGCCCTTGGCCAGGCCGGAAAAGATCGCGAACAGCGTCGGCTTGGGGACGGCCGCCGTGACGATCGCCAGTACGAAGGCGATCGAGAGCACCGCGCCGGTGTTCTGCAGCAGCGTGCGCGCGCCCGCGGCGATGCCGCGGCGGTTGGCGGGGACGGTGCCCATCATGGCCGAGGTGTTGGGGCTGTTGAACATGCCTGAGCCAACGCCCACGATGAACAGCCACAAGGTGCTCTGCCAGTAGGGGCTGTGGACCTCAAGCGTGCCCATCAAGGCCAGGCCGACACCCGTGACGACCATGCCCAGTGAGGCGAGCATGCGCGAGCCGTGGCGATCGGCGTAGACGCCCGCCAGGGGGGAGGCGATGAGCATCCCCAGCGCCAGCGGGATCAGCTTGATGCCGGCCGTGATCGGGTCGTCGCCCTGAGCGCCCTGGAAGTAGAAGACGAACAGGAACATCAGCGCGAAGCGCGCCAGGCCGTTGATGAAGGCGGCGGCCGTGGCAGCGGCGAACAGGCGGTTCTTGAACAGGGTCAGGTCGAGCATCGGCGCGCGCGAGCGGCTCTCGATCAATATCCACAATGGCAGCAGCACCGCCGCGATCGCCAAGCTCGTGAGGGTGACGGTGTCATCCCAGCCCGAGATGCCCCCGCGTGAGACGCCAAGCACGAGGCCGGTGAGACCGAGCACGAAGGTCACCGTGCCCAGCGCGTCGTAGCCGCGCACGCTGTCGGGCTTGGCCAGCTCGCGCAGCACCAGCGCGCCCCACAAGGCGCCTGCGAGGGCGAGCGGCACGTTGAACCAGAAGACCCAGTGCCAGGAGATCGCCACCAGCGCGCCGCCGAGCACAGGACCGAGCACGAGGCCGACCGCGGCCACCATCGTATTGGCGCCCATCGCCAGGCCCAACTGCTCCAAGGGGAAGGCGTCGGTGACCAGCGCCGCGGCATTGGCGAACAGGAACGCCGAGCCGATGCCCTGCAGCACCCGCCACACGATCAGCACCGTCGCGTTCGGCGCGAAGCCGGCTCCCAGGGAGGCGAGGGCGAAAGCCAGGAAGCCGGCGACATAGGCGCGCTTGCGTCCAAACAGGTCGGACAGGCGTCCCGCCGTGAGCACCAGCACCGTGGCGGCGATCAGATAGGCGAGGATCACCCACACCAGCGCCAGCAGGCTCGTATGCAGCGAGCGCTCCAGGTCGGGCAGCGCGATTATCAGCGTCCCCGAGTTGGTTGCCGCCAGCAGCATGCCGAGGCTCGTGCAGGAGAGAGCCCACCACTTGTAGTTCTCGTGGCCGGCCGCGACGCCGAAGCGATACTTGCGTGAACTTGACGTGAACGTAAAGATCAGTATATCAGCGGGGGAGGGCTGCTAAAACTGAACGCATGAGCGAGCCAACCGTTGAGAAGACAGATCAGGAGTGGCGCCAGGAGCTGACGCCTGAACAGTTCGACATCCTGCGCAAGGCCGGGACCGAGCCGCCGTTCACGGGCGAGTATGTCTACAACAAGGACAGCGGCAGCTACCGCTGTGCGGGCGTGCGGGGCGGAGCTGTTCGGCTCAGACACCAAGTTTGAGTCGGGCACCGGGCTGGCCGAGCTTCACCGAGCCGATGGTGGCCGAAGCTGTCGAGCTGCGGCCCGACAACGGGCCCTTCATGCGTCGCACCGAGGTCGTCTGCCGCCGCTGCGGCGGGCATCTGGGGCACGTCTTCGATGACGGCCCTGGGCCCACCGGCCAGCGCTACTGCATCAACTCCGCCGCGCTGCAGTTCGCGCCGGAGTCCGGCTCGGGCTCAGCGCCCGGGTCCGACGCGTAGACTGGGCGAGTCATGATCATGATGGACCAGTCAGAGCGGCTAGCCAAGCCGCTGCGGTGGACGCGGGCGGGGAAGCTGGCGGTCATTGTGACAGTCGCCGTCCTCGTGCTGGGCATGGCCGGCCTGGGCATACACGCGCTCACGACGCCCGGACGCCCGGGCGCCAAGCAGGGTTGCATCGATGTGACCTTCCCGAGCACCTTGGGAGCGGCCGACCTTTACGCCTGCGGTGGGCGTGCCAAGTCCATCTGCGCCTCGCCGGGTGCCTACAAGGGCGTCGCGGACCTCATGCCGGCATGTGGGCGCGCGGGCTATGCCTATGACACCGCGCGCACCCGCCCGACGTAGGCCCCCGAGTCTTCACGCGCACACGCCGACAGAGGCGATGAGTCTTCGAGCGCGGACCTCCGCGCTCAGCTCCTAGACAGATGTCGAAAGGGACTGGCCAAGTGTTGGCCACGGTGGCCCTAGTCGCTCCTCGGTAAGCCGGGTTTTATATCCAGACGTAACTGGTGTACTCGGCTCGGCACGCACTGGGCGGGTGTCACCGCATCTATAAACGGCAGGAAACGGAGGCACATGACCTGGCTCGCATACCCACATTGGCTGAACGCAGGCGACAACGCGTGGCAGATGACCGCGGCGACTTTCGTTGGGCTGATGAGCCTGCCTGGCCTTGCAGTCCTCTACGGCGGTGTCATGCAGAAGCGCTGGTCGGTAAACAGCATGATGCTCACGTTCGTCGCGTTCTCACTCGTTCTCGTTGCCTGGGGCCTCTGGGCATTCAAGATGGGCTTTGGAAATCCCATCGGCAGCGGCCACGGGTTCTTCAGCACGTTCTGGGGCAAACCAGGCAGCGTGCTGGGTCAGGCGGCTGAGGAGGGCCAGGCGGCGATCCCATCGATCACCACAGGACCGGAATTCCACTTCCCCCAGTCCTCGCTTGTCTACTTCCAGTTCGTATTCGCCGCAATCACGCCGATCCTGATGTTGGGCTCGGTGCTCGGACGAATCAGCTTCAAGGCCTGGATTCCCTTCGTGCTCCTCTGGATCACGTTCGTCTACACGATCAACGCCTTCCTCATCTGGGGTGGCGGTTACTTCGCGGCGCACGGCGCACTGGATTACTCCGGTGGTTACGTGATCCACTTGGCAGCCGGCATCTCAGGCTTCGTTGCGGCGGCCGTCATCGGGCCAAGGTTGCAGCGAGACCGCGAGGTTGACGCACCGAACAACCTGTTGATGGTTGCGGCCGGAGCCGGTTTGCTGTGGCTCGGCTGGAATGGCTTCAACGGTGGAGACTCCTACTACGCGGGTGCCAACGCCTCGGCGGCGGTGCTGAACACCAACCTGTGCACCGCCGTGGCGATGCTCGTGTGGATCGCGTGGGACTACATCTTCCGTGACAAGCCTTCATTGATCGGCTCCGTCAACGGCATGATCACTGGTCTGGTGGCGATTACACCAGGGGCTGGTTTCTTCAACGGCTACGCGGCGATCGCCGTAGGTGTGATCGCCTCGACGACCGTGTGGATGGCGATCCGCTTCCTCAGCCGGGCTCCGGTGTTCCGCAACGTGGACGACACCTTGGGTGTCATCTACACCCACGGCATAGCGGGACTGATGGGAGGGCTGTTGGTCGGAGTGTTAGCCGACCCGCACATCGTCGAGTACATCGGCGTGGGCGGTGCGGAAAACCTGCCAGGGCTCTCCGGTGTCGTGCACGGCAGCTGGAAATTGTTGCGCTGGCAGGCCGAGACGGCCGCCTGGGTGATCGTCTTCAGCGGTATCGCGACGTTCATCCTGCTCAAGTTGGTCGGGATCTTCGTTCCCTTGCGCCTCTCTGATGAGGAGCTTGAGATCGGCGATCACGCAATCCACGGCAACGAGGTTTACCCCTCGGACGTGCCCACACTCGGGGGACCCCACGCCCCCGCGTGGCAGCCGACCCCGGCGACGACAGCGCCGGTGGGGGGCACGGCATAAAGCAAGGAAGCTACGGGCTTGCACCTCACTCCTTGGGTGCCTGACCGACATGGAGATCGACATCGCGGCCCCGCTTTCAGGCGGGGTCGCGGTGTGTCTCAGGCAGTGAGGCCGATGGGACAGCTCACGCCAGTCCCACCCAGGCCGCAGTAGCCGCCCGGGTTCTTCGCCAGGTACTGCTGGTGGTAGGGCTCGGCGTAATAGAACGGGCCGGCCGGGGCCAACTCGGTCGTGATCTGACCGTGGCCGTCAGCCGAGAGCATGCGCTGGTAGGTGGCCAGCGACTCCTGCGCCTGGCGCTGCTGGGCCTCACCTGCAAAGAGGATTGCTGAGCGGTACTGCGAGCCAACGTCGTTGCCCTGGCGCATGCCCTGTGTAGGATCGTGGCCCTCCCAGAAGAGCTTCAGCATCTCTGGGTAGCTCGTGGCCGCGGTATCGAAGGCCACCAGTACGGCCTCGGTGTGGCCCGTGCGACCTGAACAGACCTCCTCGTAGGTGGGATTGGGGGTGAAGCCCCCGGCGTAGCCCACGGCCGTCGTATAGACGCCCGGTGCCTGCCAGAAGATTCGCTCCGCACCCCAGAAGCAGCCCATCCCGAAGATCGCCTGCTCCACGCCCTCCGGGAAGGGGGGAACGAGAGGAGAGCCCAGAACCTCATGACGCTCGGGGACGCTTATCGCATTCTCGCGCCCGGGCAGGGCCGTGGTGGCGTCCAACGTGGCTGGGGTCTTGGCGCGGCCGAAGAGAGACATGGCTTCAGGTTAGCGTCTGCTGGATTGGGGATGGGGAAGGTCCGGCTCGGCGGCCGCCAATCGTTGTTTGGTATTCCGATCTATGGGCAACATCAACACTAGGAGTATCCCTCCCTCATTCCCTCCCCGACCGGCCCGCTCCCCCCGGCGGGTCGGTCAGTTAAATGATGCCTGGCTTGATTGGCCGCGCTTACGCGAACTCGATCACGCTGCGGATGCCGTCCTGGGCCTGCATCAGCTCAAAGCCCACGTTGACCTCGTCGAGTAAGAGGCGGTGCGAGATGAACGGGTCGACATCGATTTCGCCGGCCAAATAGCGGTTCACCAACTCCGGTACGTCTTCGCGGCCCTTCAGGCCGCCGAAGGAGGAGCCGCAGATACGCCGCCCGGTGATCAGCAGTCGCGGGACCACGTCGAGCGTCTCTCCGCGGCCGGCCACGCCGCACACCGTGCATAGGCCCCAACCCATCCGTGCGGCCTCGACCGCCTGGCGCATCACCGCCACGTTGCCTGTGGCCTCGAAGGTGTAGTCGGCGCCGAAGCCGCCGGTCATTTCCAGGATCTGCTCCACAGCCTCGGGTCCGCCGCTCATCACGTCGGTGGCGCCCTGTCCGCGGGCGAGCGCCAGTCGCTCGGGGGCGAGGTCGACGCACACGATCCGCTCCGCACCCTGCAGGCGGCAGCCGGCGACAGCGCCAAGTCCCACCATGCCGGCGCCGAATACCACGCATGTGGAGCCGGCGCGCACCTGGGCGGTCTTGATCGCCGCGCCCAGTCCCGTGGAGAGACCGCAGGCGAACAGGCAGGCTCGATCCAGCGGCGCCTCCGGGTCGATCCGTGCCAGCGCGATCTCCGGCATCACCGTGTACTGCGCGAACGTCGAGGTGCCCATGAAGTGGCGCAGTGGCTCGCCGTCAAGCGCCAGGCGCGTGGTGCCGTCGGGCAGGTAGCCCTGGTTCTGCTGCTCGCGGATCGCCAGGCACAGGTTCGTGAGCGGGCTCATACAGTGCACGCACTCGCCGCACTGGGGCGAGAACAGCGTCACCACGTGGTCGCCCTCGCGCACGAGCGAGACGCCCTCACCGCAACGCTCCACCACGCCGGCGCCCTCGTGACCTAGCACCGTCGGGGCGTAGCCCGAGGGGTCCACGCCCGAAGCCGTATAGAGGTCGGTGTGACATACGCCGCAGGCCACCAGCCGCACCAGAACCTCGCCCGGGCCGGGCTCGGAAAGCTCTACCTCGCGCACCACGAGCGGCTTGGTGAACTCCTCCAGGACGGCAGCCCGTATCTTCATCGTCCTCTTCAGCCTGTCGCCGTGACTGTCAGGTTGGCGATCGCGTGGCGGTTGGTGAGTCCTCCGGTCCCCGCGCTGAAGCCGAGGTAGGCGCTGGTGGGGAGCGTTGCGGCCTGTGTCAGCACCGAGGTTCCATCGATCGCCACCGTGATCGTCGTGCTGGTCGTCGTGACCGTCACGTGGTGTGTCGCTTCCTGCAGCGGCACCAGCAGATTGGCCGTGCCGAGCCAGTGCAGCAGATCGGTGCCGGTCGTGGTCGGTCCGTCGCTGACACCCACGAAGTCCGCTGATGGGTTCACGGCGTTCTTGTACTCATCGAGCGCCACCGCGAGCCCGGGGATCCCGGAGAAGCCAAGTCCGCCGCCTTCCACTCCGAGTGAGGTCGGCAAGGCTCCTTTGGAGGCGTCCCCAAATACGAGCGCCATGCCGTCGGCGCCGCTACCGCCGCCGATGCTCGCTTCGTATTCGATGCGCAGCGCCCGCGGATCGATCGCCTGCGGCCAGAAGGCGCTGCCCGCCGAGTGGGCGGTGGCGGGGGTGAGCTGCAGCGAGGTGCCCACGAGCGTCGCGGTTCCATTGAGCTGCCATCCTCCCGCCGCGGGATTCGGCGGCAGCGGCGTGCCCGTCGGTTCGTAGCTGTTCGTGAATTCGACCGTATTGACACCGGCCTTCAGCGCGAATGCCGGAATCGCCACCTTGCCGCTGACGATCGGCAGGGTCTGTTCCGCGCCGCCGTTCACCGACGCACTTACGGTCCAGATGAATCCGGCAGCCGGGGCCGGCACGGGCTCGCCAACGGTGCACGAGGCGCCTTCCGTTGCGCCGCTCAGCGTCGGTGTCGCGCTGCCACCATTGGCCAGTGCCGCGGTGGTGAAGCTCGACGGGCAGGTGCCACTGAACGCGAACGTCGTGCTCGTCTGGATTGAGCTCTCAGGCGCGTCCACCTCGTTTGTGATCTTCAGCGTCGCCGGGACGGGGGCGCTCGAGTTCGCACTCACCACCAGGTGTGAGATGGCGTGGCGGTTGGTGAGGCCGCCGGTTCCCGCGCTGAAGCCGAGGTATGCGCTGGCCGGCAGGGCGACGGCCTGTGAGAGCACCTGCGTCCCGTCGATCGCCACGCTCAACGTGCCGTTGGCGGTTGTTACTTTCACGTGGTGCGTCGCTCCCTGCAGCGGCGTCGTCAGGTTTGCGGTTGCCAGCCAGTGCAACAGGTCGGTGCCGGTGGCGGTGGGGCCATCGGTGATGCCGGCGAAGTCGGACGATGGGTTGACTGAGTTCTTGTACTCATCGAGTGCCACCGCGATGCCGGGAGTCCCGGAGAAGCCCAGTCCACCACCCTTGACACCCAGCGAGGTTGGCAAGGCTCCTTTGGAGGCGTCCCCGAATACGAGCGCCATGCCGTCGGCGCCGCTGCCGGCCGTGATCGAGTCTTCGTATTCGATTGTCGCGTTACGCGGATCGATCTGCTGCGGCCAGAACGCGCTGCCCGCCTGGTTGGCAGTGGCCGGCGTCAGCACGAGTTCGGTGCCCGCGATTGTGCTGGAGCCATTGAGCTGCCAGCCACCTGCTGTCGGGTCGGGGACGGTCGAGGTCGATGAGGGTCCGCTCCAGGTGTTCTTGAAGGAGATGGTGTTCGCGCCCGCGATGAGCGCGAACGCCGGCACCGTCAGCTGGCCACCCGTGGCAGTCAGGGTGACTTCCGGGCCGCCATTCACCGAGGCGGTCGTCGTCCAGGTACCGCCCGCCGCGGCCGGTGCCGTCTCACCGACGCTGCACGGGCTGCCCGCGACTGCAGTCGGCAGCGAAGGTGTGGCGGAGCCACCATTGCCGAGCGCGAGCGTCGTGAAGCTCGCCGGGCAGGAACCAGCGATGACCATCTGCGCGGTCCCCTGCGGTGAGCCAGTCGGTGCGCTGACCGCGTTGGTGAGCTTCAGCGTCGCCGGACTGCGATGTGGGAGCCGCGTCACCGCCGATGGTGACGTTCGAGACCTGATGGTTGTCGGTGCTGCCGCCGCTGCCTCCGCTGAAGCCGAGCAGCGCCTGCGCCGGGACCGTCACCGCCTGCGAGAGCACCTGAGTGCCTTCGATCCAGACGGTGATGGTGCCATTGAGGACTTCGATCTTCACGTGCCTGGTCGCGCGCAGACTCGGAATGGCCGTACTCGTGGCCAGCCAGTGCATCGCGTCGGGCGCCGTGGCCGTAGGTCCGTCGGTGATGCCCACGAAGTTGGCCGACGGTGCGCCCACGCTCTGGTAGGTCACGAACGCGACCGCTATGCCGGGGATGCCCGAGAAGCCAAGGCCACCGCCCTTCACGCCAAGCGATGTCGCCGTGGCGCCCTTCGTCGGATCTGCCAGGACGAATGTCTGCCCGTCCGCGCCGCTACCGCCACCGATCGTGCTTTCGAAGGACGACGATCAGGTGGTGGGTGTCCAGCGGCGTGTTGAAGAAGCCGCTGCCGGCGCTGTTGGCGGCCGTGCCGGTGAGCGCCAGCGTCGCGCCGGAGATCGACGCTGTGCCGTTGTGCGTCCACGAGGACGCCACTGGCGCGGGGACCGTGCCGGTGCCGCTGAACTGCACCTGGTGCAGCCCGGTCGTGTCATCGCCGTTGATCTGCCACGTGCCGCTGCTATAGCCCGGCGCCGGTGGGTGTGAAGGTGACGCTCTCCGTCACGCTTGCTCCCGGCGCGATCGTCGTGCCCTCCGCCAGCGATGTGGTCGCGGCGAACGCGCCGCCGATCGGAGGCTTTGACTTGGTGAGCGTCACGGTCGTACCGCCGGTGTTGGTGATCGTGAACGACTTGCTGACCGCCGCGCCGCCCACTGCCACCTGGCCATATTCGTTGTTTTCGTTGGAGACCTTCAGTACGCCCGAGGAGCCGGCCGTGCCGGAGAGCCCCACGGCGCCGTTACCGCCGGTCGTTTCCAGGCCGATGATGTCGTTGAAGGTGCCGGCCTGCGTCGGGATCGAATGCGACCGTGACCGTGATGGAGCCGCCGGGGGCGATCGTGCTCCCGCCGCTGGGCACGCCGCTCGCGCTGAACGGCGCTGCGGGTAGGTTCACCTTGTTGATCGTCAGCGGCGCCCCGCCGACATTGCGGAAGGTGGCGCTACTTGAGAGATGGCCGCCCACCGCGGTGCCTCCGAAGGAGACAAGCGGCGGCGTGACTTCAAGCTGTGCGCTCGCCGCCTGAGCCGGTGCCAGAGAGCGCGAAGGTGACCGTCTTGCCGGTGCTCGTGGTGGCCGTGAGCGTGCCGCCGACGATGCCCGTCTGGGTCGGCTTGAAGGTCACCGGCAGCGAGATCGTCTGGCCCGGCCGTAAGCGTTGCGGGCAGGGCCGGCGAGGCCGTGCCGAGCGTGAACTGCGCTCGAACTTGAGGCGAGGCTTGAGAGCGTCAGCGATTCGGTCGCCGTCAGCGTCAGCGTCTTGACGCTCGTGTTGCCGAGCGTCGTCGTCGGGAAGGAGAGGCGTCGATCCCGTCAGCGGGGGCGTGACCGGCGAGCCGAAGCCGAGCACGTGGCCGTCGCGCGTGCCGACGTACAGGCGTCCGGCGCCGACGCCGGGCGTCTCGAACTTCGTCGCGGTGCCGATCGGCGCGCTCCAGCGCAGCACGGGCCGGCCGTTGACTGGTACGGGGTCATAGGCGCGCAGCTGGGCGCCGGTGCCTGCTCCGCTGGGCATCCAGATCATCCACACGAGCGCCGAGCCTGAGGTCGTGCCGTCGGAGGTGATCACGGGCGCGCCGGTGCCGAAGCCGAAGGCGTCGCTGGAGGTCGCCTGCAGCGAGAGCGTGGGCGTGCCTGTGCCCGACAGGCCATAGCTGTACACGCGCAGGTTGCCCGCCGAGCCTGAGGCGCTTTCGCCGCCCGAGGCCGTCGGGATGTAGACCCAGCCGCCATCGCCGGGCCACACGCCCGGGCGTGACCAGACGCCGCCGTAGGGGCCGATGCGCTGCACGACGTTGTCCGAGCCTGACGGTCCCTGGCCGATCCCGCCGAGGCTGTCGCGGTTGAGCAGGTACACGTAGCCCTGCTTGCCGACCGCGACCGCCAGGTGCGGGATCGTGGCGGTGCCGAAGTATTCGTTCGGCAGGCCCGTCACGCCCGCCGGAGGCGAAGTCGGCGTCCCAGCGTGTCAAGCGTGGCGGCGTCGAAAGGTGCGAAGAAGTCGGTCGCCTTCAGCGAGCCGTCGGGCTGCACGCGCACCCGCACGATCGACTCGCCGAGGTTCGGCGGTGGCGTGCTGCCCGGGGTCGGCGTTGTGGGCGCGCCGCCGTTGCCGGTGCTGAGCAGCAGCGTGCCGGGACCGTCGGAGGTCAGACCGGCGCCCGGACTGCCAGATGCCGGCGCCTTCGCCGGTCGTATCGTCGACCCAGCGCGCCTTCACCTGCGCCTGCGGTGGAGACGCCGAAAACCCAGCCCTGCCAGGGTGCGTGATCGCAGTGGCTGCCGAAGGCCGCGTAGACGACGCCTTCCATCAGCAGCAGGCCCGGACGCTGCAGCTCGGTGGTGGCGGGGAACGTGCGGCTCGGCGCGTTCTGCGCGGCGCCGCTCAGTTTCCACCGGAAAGCCGGGCTTCTCGGGCCGGTGGTGACGTCGACCGCATCCATGTAATAGCGGGCGGGGCCAGTAGTGCCCGAGGCGTAGGTCTTGTGCGTCATGTACGCGATATTCGTCGTGGGGTCGATCACCGGCGTCGCCGTTACGCCGATCGAAGGCGTCAGGTCGCCGCAGCCGATGTCCGCGGGATTCCAAGGAGTGCCGAGGTTCAACGGCTTGGCCCACTTCTGCGCGCCCGTGGTGGGGTCAAGGCCGTAGACCTTGTTGGCCTCCGTGGCCACCAGCAGCGTGCCGTTGTCCAGCAGCGGCTGCGCGTAGACCTGGCCTTCCACATTGGCCGACCACAGCTGGCCGAATGTGCCGCCGCTGACCAACTGCGGCGTCAGCGAGGGCTGGTTCGGGATACCAGCCGGTGCGCAGGTCATCGCCGGAGTTGGTGATCCCGGACCCAAGTGCCTGCGCAGCCAGCGCGAGCCACAACGAAAACGTGCATATGACGACTGCCGCGCGAATCCTGCGCACTTGATCTCTCCCATCCGTGGTGAGCCCCGCTGTCTTCTGCCAGAGCGTCGAGTCGCGCAAGAGTACTGCTTAGTGGCCGTTTGGGGAAGGTCTTGCCGAGGAATATCTTGTGCCGCGGTATACCCCGGGACGGGTAGGTAGGGCGCCGTCAGGGTGTGCCAGGCGTCTAGCCGGGCTTCGGGAGCCGCGCCCAGTCGGCGGACTCCTCGGTCGACAGTCTGTGAGCGGCAAGAGCGCTCCCAGCCATCAGCACGGCGGCGATACCAAGCGGCAATACGAGGTCGACATTAAGCACGAGCAGTGCCCCCACGAGGGCACCGACAAACATGGCCATCACCGAGACAAGGCGCCGAACGGAGTGACCTCCGGCTCCCCCGGCGAGCTGTGAGTCGGCCGCGACTCCTGTCAGGGTCAACGTCAGCACGGTGGTCGTGAGGTCGGGCACGGCAAGCCGCCGTGCGGTGCTGTTCTGTATCCCCATCGCAATCGCCAGCGGCACGATCAACGCGTAGCGCGCGCCTGTGGAGACCGGTTGCCCGATCAGCGCGGCGAGCACAACCGCGAGCGTCAGCGGCAGCACCGCGATAGCCGCCGCCGTGCGCAGGTGCCGGCCTCGGTGCTTGTCAAACCGTCGTGCGACCCGCCCGCCCGCGAGCGCTCCGAGTAGAAACGCGCCGAGCGCCGCCAGCGACGCGGGGGCGGACAGTCCTGGCGCTCCCGCCAGGGCGAACCCGAGGAACACGATGTTGCCCGTCATATTGGCCACAAACACGTGGCCCAGAGCGAGATAGCTCACGGCGTCGACAACCCCCGTAAGCACTGTCAGCACCAACAGGAGCGCCGGCAACGGTCCCTGTCCGCTACCGGCCCACAGCAATCCCGGTCTGTGCATTGTTGCGTGCATACGAATTCCCCGACAGCCTAGGGTCTGCCCGACAGCCTAAACTGCGGTGAGGGCGTCAGACGGCGCCTCTAACGGGAAGGGGAGCAAATGCGAGGAGTCGGTAGTGCATTGTTCGTGGGCATCCTGCTGATGGTTGCCGGGATCCTCAACATCATCTACGGCATCGCCGCTGTGGGAGATGCGCATTTCTATGTCAACGACACGCAGTTCGTTTTCTCCAGCCTCCACACATGGGGATGGATCACCATCATCCTGGGCGTCATCCAGTTGACGGCGTCCCTGTCGCTGTTCGGGGGTAATGCCTACGGGCGTGTGGTCGGAATTGCGGCGGCCACGTTGGGCGCGATTGGCGCACTGCTCGACGTTGGCGGAGCGCACCCTTGGTGGTCGCTCGGTGTGTTTGCCATCTGCCTGGTCTGCATCCACGGTCTCGCGGTTCTCGGCGAGCCCAAGGAGGTCTGATCGGGTCAGAGATCTGATCGGGTCGCGGGAGCTCGGGGCACGCCTGAGCTCCCGTGACTTTTCTGATTAGGGTCTAGCCGATGACCTCGGTCTACGCCGAGCTGGCGCTGGTCGCACTAGGCGCGATGCTGGCGCCTGTGACGCTGTTCCTGTCGGTGCTCGTGCTCGTCCTGGGGGAGCGGCCGATGCGCACCGGCCTGTGGTTCTATTTCGGCGCGTTTGGTGTGACGCTCGTGATTGGTGTCATCGCCGCGTTCGTGCTCGGGGGCTCCGCTGCCTCGCCCAAGCCCAACACGCCGAAGACGTGGGTCGCGATCGTGGATGTCTGCGCGAGTGTGCTGGTGCTGTTCTTTGTCATTCGCCTTCTGCGACGTCCACGTAACCCCAAGCGAGTGGCGAGCATGATCGACCGCATGAGCAAGGTCGCCTCCTCGCCAGTGATCGCGATTGTTGGCGCCGGGGCCACTTTGGCCAATCCCGGGGCGTTCATTCCGCTCGCGCTCAAGGACATCTCCGAGGCCAACCCCAACGCTGGTCAGTACATCCTTGCGTGGGTTGCCTTTGCGCTCGTGTCGTTGCTCCCTCTCTCTGTTGCACTGGTGATGCTTGCGATCGCGCCCGAGCCGACCAAGCGCCGGCTGCACGCGGCACGGGGATTGCTGGAGCGTCATGCGCGGACCGTCGCCGCGGTGATACTCATCTTGCTTGCAGCCGTACTGATGCGAAACGGCATCGCTGGGCTTACCGGGTAGGTCAGGCGAAAATCGTCTTGTACATCCGTCCACATCGGGTGTAATTGACGCACATTAATGAGAGTGTCCAAAACGTGGCTCGGACCCGATGGAATCCTTAACTCTCAAAAATGGAAAAGAGGGGACCGCGATGGCTGACCTAGCGCCGAACCGAATGCTGCTGAGCGAGGTGCAGGAGGGGGCCGAGGCGATGGCTTTGCTCGCCGAGAACGAGGAGACATTCCGCGCGGTCGTCGATGCGTTCCGCGCGCAGGATGGCGAATCGATGCAGATGCTCCTTGCCCGACACAAGCTCAGCGAGCGCTGCGAGGTTATCTGTCACTGGCTGCGCAGTAAGGAATGCGTGCTGCTCTGTCTGGAGCTCTCCGGGCCGCCTGCGCTTGAGCAGGAGCCTCCTGAGGCGGCCGAGTTCGCCGAGGTGCTCGCCAAGGTCACTGCCAATGAGGAGCTTGTGCAGCAGGTTGCGATCGCGATTGATGAACGCGACAGTGATGCTTGGGGCGCTCTGGTCAGGCAGAACGGCCTGGAGCGTTTCTCCCACCTACTCTGTCACTGGGCGTGCACCGTGCATTTCAGGCTTGTCTGCGACGTGGTATGTCAGCCGTTGGTAGTAAAACGACCTGAGTTTGTTCCCGAGTTGCAGGCGGCGGGATTCGCGATCGGCACGCTCGCTGCCGACAAGGAGACCTTTGCGGCAGCAGTGAAGGCTGTTGGCGCCGATGACTGTAAGCGCCTGGGCTCAACGCTTGAGGGGGCCACGTCTGCACAGCAGCAGTCATGCCATCTGATCTGCGAGTGGTTTTGCAGCTGGCGTTGCATATTTCTATGCCTGCGCGTGTGCCGCGTATTTCCGATCGAGCGCATCGAGTCGCCGATCGAGGAGATGCTGGAGTTTGCACGGGCTGGCGGCACGCTGGCCGCCAAGCAGGGGACGCTTGAGCGTCTCAGCGCGGCCGTGCTGCGTGAGGACCTGGAGACCGTCGGCAGTCTCGTCAAGGAGTTCAAGTTCGAGCGATACTGCCTGCAATTCGCTCACTGGGTGTGCTTCCTGCGCTGTCAGCACTTCTGCACCTGCGTCTGTCCTCCGCGGACGCTGGGCATTTTCACCAAGATCGGGACGTTGTACTACGAAACCGACATCAGCAGCCACTCTGGTGAAAGCGGGCTCACGGTCGCTGACGAGCGGGCGTTTTACAGCACCTTGCGCCTGAACGGCGGTATCTCCATGGTCGCCACCTCACCAGTCCTCGAATACCGCTTTGAGACGGTGCCGACTTCGCCCGACGGGACCACCAAGTCTGATGGTACCCCGATTCTGCCGGGTCCGACCCCTGCGGGCTCGTGGTCGCCGGTGCTGCCCGCACAGATCGCCGCGACAAATATCGGATCGTTCATCCGCTCGCTGCCGGTCTTCCCGTTCTTTGAGGAGATCCCCGTGTGGGTGAATAGGCCCGCGGCGCCGGGCATTTTCGTGATCACGCCTAGCGCGGATGGCTGGATCGAACTGCCACCGATGTTCCCCACGCCGCCGATGGTCCCTGCGAGCCTCACTCAGTGGGAGTTCGTACCTGGAGGCGACCTGCTGCAGCTCATCACGACGACGCTGCTGCCATTTGTGGAAACAGTGGACGAGACGGGTGTCGTGGCCGGAGGCGCGGCCAATGCGCCGCTTCAGACCGATGTCCACTACGGGATTCGCATGCGCACTCGCAATGCCGGGACCTCGGGTGACGGGAGTGAGGCCGGTACCTGTGAGCACATTGCGATCGACAACACGCGCTATGAAAACATCTCCCATCATCCCTACTGGCCCGGGGGCCTGTTCGGGCATACGCATGAGCTTGCGGTGTCCTCGATCGGGATCGCTGAGCTCGCCGAATCACCTTGCACTGATCTCGGCGAATCGCTCACGGTGCAGTTCACGGCGGCGCACTCGAACCTTGGGGCCGTCTCGGTCTCACTGGAAGGACCCGGTGGTCCCTACGCGTTTGACCTCGAACCCCCGGCGGCACAGGAACCGGGGGAGAGTTGGTACGGGACAGCAATATCTTCAGGGTGGAATTTCAAGGAACTCTCCCCCTGCGCCTACCTGCTCAGGCTCGCCGTCGACGTATTGCTCACGACAGGAGATCCGGGGAGCGATCCGGCTCCGCTTGAAGACTACATCGCGTTCTGCAAGGGAGCCTGAGCGGCAATGTCATCGTCCATCAGGCGCAGGTATGGAGCGACAAGCTCGCCGTAGTCGGCCTTACGCTCGGCGGGCAGGTCCTTCCAGCCGGTGACCGAACCGCGGCATCCAGTCGCACCGCATAAGCAGGTGGCCGGGAAATGGTCGATCGTGAAGTTGCGCATGGCGTAGTCGAACGTCAATTCCTGCCCGGCGCCGATCGCGCGGCGGGCGATGAAGTCAAAGGCCTGCCCGTCGTTGAGCCGTACACCGCAGTTGGGGTCGCAGGAGTGGTTGACCTTAGGGCCGAGGCCACCATGGAGCGCCCAACGGCTGGGACCGACCTGCGTTGCGTGCGAGTTATTGTCCGTCAGCGCCCCGATCAGGAAGCCGACCATGACGGTCTCGCCGGCTGCAAACGGGCGCGTGGCCAGAACCCCGTCGCCCTTGTCATCGGCCTTGCTACGCAGCTCCACGCCCTCTTCTTCGGGAAACGGAGTGGTGCTTACCTCGCGCTCGGTGAGGACCGGCGAACTGCCACCACGCGACGCGGTGGCGTCGGGCAGCGTGGACGTAAGTACATGGGGCAAGGGGAACCCCTTTCAGTAGACGCCCTCGAAAGATGAGCATAGCGCCGGTGGCTCAGCACGAGTTCGCGCCGAGCAGGGTCCACATTCCAGGACTTTCCCCAAATGGATCGGGAACTCGTAAGTCAGTCGATAGAACCGGGTTTCGATGCGAGTTGTAGAAGCCATATGGGGGTGTACCAAATGATTGGTACACCTTGGTTTGGAATGGAGCAAGCGGCTAAAGCCCCCGTGGGCGGGCGGGCCGGTCAGCCAATCTGCTCCGCCAGCTCGATGATGATCCCCTCGGGGCCCCGGACATAGCAGAGTCTGTAGCTGTCCTGGTAGCGCCCCAGCTCGCCGACGAGCTCTGCGCCGCGGGCTCGGAGGCGAGCGACGACGGCGTCGATGTCCTCGACAACGAACGCGACGTGGCGGATGCCCGAAGCGTTCGCCGGCGCGCGCTGGTAGCCGCCGTCGGTCGACGGCGTGTGAAATTTCGTCAGCTCGAGTCGTCCGTGCCCGTCTGGGGTCTGCAGCATGGCGATCTGCGCCCGGACATCCTCGAGCCCGACGATGCGGTCCACCCAATCGCCCTCCACCGGCGCCTCTCCCTGCAGCTCGAGTCCGAGCTCAACGAAGAACGCCACCGCGTCCGCGAGGTCCTCGACGACTATGCCTACGTGATCCATCCGCTGGATTGTCATGTGCTCGATGGTAGGCACGCGACTGAGCCTGTCGGGTGAACTCCTGGGGGACGGACCGGGCGGCTCGGTCCATAAGCGGATGGTGAAGAGGACTTGATCCGGCTCACTACCATGGGCCTGTGAGCGGCCAGAGGGTGCCCGGTGGGGTGGTACATAAGCTGCCTGCGGACCTGCGTGAGGCGCTGATCGCCGACGCCACGGCACTCGATGCCTGGAAGGACATCACGCCCTTAGCACGCAATGAGTTCATCTGCTGGGTCGAGGACGCCAAGCAGGAGAGGACCCGAGAGCGCCGCATTCGGCGGACCCAGGAAGAGCTGGAGGAAGGCCAGCGCCGGCCCTGCTGCTGGCCGGGGTGCAAGCACCGCGACCGCACCGGTAGGTAGCGCCCTACGTAGTTCAGCCGCCGTATTGATCCGCCCCGACGGATACGTCTTGATCGTCTCCTGGCCGTCAGTTCTCCCGCAAGGCTCGCGGCCGCGCTAGTCTGGAGTAATGCTCACTCAGGCAGATCGCTCGGCCGAGCGCCGACGCGTGAAGCTGGAGGAGTTCCAGCGCCAGGTCAAGGACGGTTCGCTGAGGATCCGCAAGATGACGCCCGAGGAGCGCTGGCGCTATCCCGCCTTGCCGGCCAAGGCGCGGCGCAAGTGACGAGCTTCTTCGTCGCCGGCATCAAGTCGGACGAGGCGCGCACCGAGAAGGCCTACAGCGAGTTGCGCGGGCGTTCGCTGTTCGCCGCCGGCTGTCCTGCGCGATCGCGTCGGATCTTCAAGCTGAGCTGTCGCTTCGATGGGCAGGACCGGGAGATCGAGGTCGGCAGGCCGCTGTCCAAGGGCGGTGATGTCGTGGTCGCGATCCTTGACCACGGGCGCTTTGAGGACTTCTGCGTGCATACCGACGGCGGGGCCGAGGGCTCGCCCGCGCGCGTCGGTCGCCCCGTCTACTCGGTGACGGAGTTCTCGTGAGCGCAGAGGACGAGACGGGTGACGCTGAGATCCGCGCCCTCCTGAAGCGACTGGCACGCCCCCACTCCTCCGGCGGGGATGTCGTGGAGCGTGCGGCCCTGCTCGCGTCGGGAAGTGACTTCCCGACCGTGATGGAGTGGATCGCCGATCACGCTGGAGTGGCCGAGGCGGTGGCCCCCGAAGCTCCCAGACGAGGTCTGCACGGCCAGCGCCTCGGCCTCTCAGACGGGACCGAGTCGCGGACCCCGTTGCGCTTCGTGCTGCCGGCCGACGTACTGGCCTGAGCGCTCCGCGAGACGGCAGGCCGACGGGATCCGGTGCACGATGCTCGCGAGCGCTCTTCTGGCTGCTGCTACGGTTGATAGATCAGGTTGGGTTCTCACCCAACATCGCCGTGCCAGCGCTCGTAGCCTTTGCTCAGCAATCTCCGCGTTCGCAGCACTATCAACGCCGGAGGAAATACAATGGCTACTGGAACCGTAAAGTGGTTCAGCGACGACAAAGGCTTCGGGTTCATCACGCCCGATGATCAGTCGAAGGATCTGTTCGTCCATCACAGCGCGATCGTCGGTGAGGGTTATCGCTCGCTCACCGAGGGCGCAAAGGTCTCCTACGAGACTGAGACGAGCGACAAGGGGCCCAAGGCCGGGAACGTCCAGCTGGCGTAGCGCCTTCGGGCCTGCCGGCCGTGATCGGTTTGCAGGCCGCAAGGGACGTTAAGTTGGCCCAACGGCGACTTGGTCTTCGGGTTAATCACACCGGATGACCCCTGACGTGGACGCGCTCGGTACTCCACAACAAGGAGCTAACAGACATGGCCTCAAGCGGCAAGAAGAAGACCACAATGGCAAAGCTCACCCGTGAAAGCCGGCTCCGCGAGCGTCGGCTGGACAAGCAGGCCAAGAAGGACGCGCGAAAGCTGGCGCCTGTACATCATTCAGACTCGCCCAGCGACACAATCGACACAACGACCAGTGAGTCATCTCGGACAGGTGCCGAGCGGCCTGCTCTGGAGACCGTCGTTCAGGCGCTCGCAGACGCCTGAACCCAGCTCCCTGAGCCACCAAGAATCCCATGCGAAGGTGCGAACTTCGCAGTTCGGAGTCCGCGGATCGGTTCACGGCGCTCGATCTGGCGCGGACCGCGTTGCTCGCCAGCCGCAACGGACTCGACGCCTTGGGGAGATAGCGCTCGGCAAGGCGATCATGCTGGCGGCCCCCGATTGGGAGGGCCGACTGCTCACCGAGGCCCCTCCTGATCGAGGTACCAGTGGCGGCCGACGCTGGCGATCCAGGCATCATCCCCAATGGGGGCGAGGTGGAAGCGGCTGATCGTGCGCTGGCCGCCGGCCTGGTCGGTGTAGAGCAGCTCGATCGTGATTGTCTGATGCTGGTTGGCGGCGTTGGCGATTGGGCTGTGGGCGTCGTCGGCAGGATCGCGCAGTGCGCCCTGCCACAGGCCCACGTCGCCGGCAGGTATGTACAGGTCGCGTGTCAGGTGGCGGAAATCCTCCTCGGCGGCGTGATCGACCTGCGAGGTTTGCAATCCCGCACGTGCGACCCACCCCTGTAACACGCCGATCCCAGAGCCGACGTTGCGCAGGCTCATCGCGAGGTAGACGGTGCCCTCGATGTGCTCGGCGACGGCGCGGCTGCCTGGCACGTGCACCCAGTGGCCGTCGACGAACATGATCTTCTGCAGCGGGTCATCTAGGCGTGACTGGACGAGCACCGGCCGGCGCTGCTCCTGCAGCGCGAGCTCGGCAACGCGCGCGGAGCGGTTAGCTGAGCGCACCGAGGCGAATGTGGCGAGCGCGAGCACCAGCGTCCCGGCGGCGGTGGCGAGCGAGGCAACGGTCGGCCAGTCGAGGCTCGCCAGATCGGTCATGGCGCACATCAAAGCGCAGAGCCTATGAGGACGCGGACTCGGGGATGCAACACACACATCGAAGCGCAAAGTCTGGGCGGGCGCATGCTCGGGGATGTGCTGTGCGGGTCGCGCATGCGCGACCCGTGACGGGCCGTATACGGCCCGTCATCCGGTGGGCGTATACGCCCACCGGCGGCCCGCACATGTGCGGGCCGAACGGCCCACCCAACCCGACCACCTGTCTTTAGGTTTCCATGGCCAGCCGCTCGTGGACGGAGCGCACCGCGCTCGATCCCTCGCCGACGGCGGCGGCGACTCGCTTCATCGAGCCGTGGCGGACGTCGCCGGCGGCGAAAACGCCGAGCGTAGATGTCTCGAACGGCAGCGCACCGGCGGCCTCGGGGTCGAGCGACCCGGGCAGCTGGCGGTCGGTGAGGATGAACCCATCGCTGTCGAGCAGCACGCTCGTCGCCCAGCCACGCGGTCGCCGGTCGCGCACCGATGAAGCAGAACAGGCCCGTGCACGCGAGCTCCTGCTCGCCGCCCGTTGGCCCTGTGCGTGAGCGTTGCCCCTTCGAGATGGTCCCGACCGGCGAGCGCCTCGACTTCGACGCCGCGTGAGGAGGTCGATCTTCGGGTCGGCCTCGATCCGCTCGATCAGGTACTGAGACATGCTCTGGGTGAGATCGCTGCCTGCGGATCGCGATCGTGACGCTGCAGTTGTTCTGGGCGAGGTAGATCGCGGCCTGACCCGCGGAGTTCCCGCCGCCGATCGACCACCACGGGCGTTCCGCCGCAGACGCGCGCCTCGAGATCTGTCGCCGCGTAGTAGACGCCGGCCCCCTCGAAGCGCTCGAGATTCTCGACCTCCAGCCGCTGGTAGCGCGCTCCGGAGGCGACGATGACCGCTCGGGTCGGGACCTCGCTGCCGTCGCGCAGCACGACCACGTGGAAGCTGGCCTCGGATCGCAGTCCCACCACCTCGCACGGGGCGTTCAGGCGAGCTCCGAGTCGCATCGCTTGCACCGCGGTCCTCCCGGTGAGCTCCTCGCCGGAGATGCCGTTCGGGAATCCCGCGTAGTTCTCGATTCGCGAGCTCGCGCCGGCCTGCCCGCCGATCGTCACCGCGTCCAGGGAGACTGTGCGCAGACCCTCTGAGGCGCCGTAGACGGCGGCGGCGAGACCCGCTGGGCCGCTGCCGATCGACCACCAGATCGAAGATGTAGCCCGGTGTGGGCTGGAAGGTCAACCCGAGGTGCTCCGCGAAGATCGGCGGGCGACGGATGGCGCAGAGTCTCGGTGGCGGTGATCACAGCGGGGATGTCCTGCTGGCTCGCAGACCCATCGGTCGCGAGGAAAGAGTCGAGGTCCTCGGCGTCCTCGACGTCGATCCAGGTGTGCGCGAGATGGCGAGTGCTCGGCGAATGAGCGCAAGCTCATCGCCTCGGGTGAGTAGCGCGAGCCGACGATCCGGATCGCCTGCGCTCCCTCTCCGGATCGCAGGAGCTCACGGCGCGCGAGCAGCGCGTTGAAGATGATTTCGGAGAGCGCCGGGCGGCACGCTCATGAGCCGGCGGAACTCGACCTGCGCGATCACCAACACTCGCCCGGGCTGGGACACGCGACCGGTCAGAGAAGCGGCGCTGGCCGGTCAGCAGGGTCAGCTCGCCGACGAAGCTGCCCGGCCCGAACTCGGCGATGACGATCTCATCGGCACCGTCTGGCCGAACGACTTGCACTTCGCCCTCCAGGACGACAAACAGGTCGTAAGACGCCTCCCCGGCCTGGAAGAGCAAGTCCCCAGCCGCGTCAGTTCTCTCGGTGCCGAACGTGGCCATGTCCGCGAGCTCGGCACGCGCTGAGCAGCGGCGAAGCGACGGAGTCCCTCGGAGTCGCTCGCGCTCATCGCCGCCGGGTCGTCCATTCGATTAGTTCAACCACAGGCCAGAGCGTAGACGGCTGTTACCCAAGCAGGCCGGGTCGCGGTGGATTTGGGTCGACAGCGTGCACGGTGACGCTGACGTGGTGGACGACTGCGTCGCTCGGACGGGCCAGCAGCGGCTGGACCTGGTCGTGATAGCGACGGTAGTGGCCGGTGTCGTAATGTTCGCGCATTGCCGTCTCGGTGTTCCACGAGCCGAGCAGCACGAACTCCCCGGGCTCCTCGGCGGCGAGCACGCGAAAGTCGATGCATTGAGGCTCGGCGTGGCTCGCATCGGTCAGCTCGCCAGAAGCGCACGTAGCTGCGGCTCGAGCGCGGTCCGTCCGTGCACCTCCGCTACCAGCAGAACGCTCATGCTGTGAGCGCCACGGCGGCGTCGGGGGTGGCCGCCAGGAAGGAGATGCTCTCCTCGATATAGAGGTGGACGGCCTCCTCGTCGTGTCGCTGATAGCCGATAGAGAGGTCCTGTCCGCAGTCGAGGATGAAGTCGCCCCCGCGCTGGCTCAGCACAACCGCACCGATGAGCCCGGGCGCCCAGACGATCGGACCGTCGAGGATCTTGCGCAGATGGTCGAGCAGCAGGTGACCGCCGTGCTCGGCGGTCTCGACGACGCGCCGGTACTGCTCGCGTCCGAGTGCCATGCCGTAGGGCCCGCCGATGCCGTTCCTCAGCAGCAGCTCGACGGCGCCGGCGACGGCGCGCGGATAGCGTTCGGGGTCCTCGCCGAGCGGCCTTGGCTCGTGTGGCGAGGCGCCGAGGATCCCGGTTATCTCCGCCTCCGGCCAGCCGTGGAATATGGCGATGTTCTCGGCGACCGCCAGCTTATGCGCGGCGTCGTCCAGCGAAGATAGATCCACGTCCTGTGCGCCACGCTCCAGGTCGGCGAGCTCCTGCGGGGAGACCGTGAAATCGGCCCGCAGCTCGGCCAGCGCCAGCACACGACGTTGCAGAGCCGCGACGCCCTCCTGAGGAGGCGGGGCGAGCCGCTCGGTACGTCCGAGGTTGGTGGCCGAGTGCTCCCAGCCGTGCGGGCCGGAGAAGTCGACGAGCCTGCGCGCCGCCAGTGCGGGGGTCAATCGCTGCTTCGCCTCGGTGTCCAGGAGCTCCCAGCCTAAATCCGTGATCGGTGCGAGTGGGCGCAGGAGATGGTTCATCAGCGCACGCTCCCAGCCTCGCCGCCAATTCCCAATGAGCCCGAGCTCTCGTTGCTCGCGCCCGCCTCCTCCTGGGTGCCATCGCCGGTCGCTCGCGCCTCTGACTCCTCGCCGTGCTCGACGATATCGCCGGACTGGAAGAGGATCCCCCGCGCGATCTCGCGCCATAGCGGTGTTCGGCGCAACAGAAACTCGAGGTCCATGCTGAAGTGCTTGAACTCCTCGCCCTGTGCGTCTCGCATGATCGCGAGTGCCTCTACATCGCTCTCAACGGCGAGGCGCTGCTCGTACCAGCCGATCGCTTCGGCCTCCTCGGTCAACGACGCGCACATGCGTGCGAACGTGCGCGTCCGTGCGGGCAGCTCGTGCGCCGGCTCGTGGTACTGATCAAAGCCCATGTGGCCTCCTCGATGGTGGACTGATCACGATCGTGGCCCCAGGATGGCAGGCTTGCCGTCCGAGCGCTCGGCAGATCGCAATGGTCGTAGGTATATAGCTGCCGTCCACGTGCCCTCTTGGATGCGGACGCAGGATGCCGGACGGGCTGTCGAGGCGCCAACACGTCACAAATCGTCAAAAAGCCACTATTTGCAGGTATTTTATGCGCCCGAGTGGACTCGAACCACACGGGGAAATCTCCCCACAAGGCCCTCAACCTCGTCCACGGATGCAAGATACGTACGCCCGTGTTCAGATCGTC
Source organism: uncultured Solirubrobacterales bacterium (assembly GCA_963743165.1). Taxonomy (GTDB): domain Bacteria; phylum Actinomycetota; class Thermoleophilia; order Solirubrobacterales; family Solirubrobacteraceae; genus Palsa-744. The sequence goes on along the minus strand of CAVUOP010000001.1, from coordinate 443,978 downwards.
CAATTTGTGCGGTTTTCGGGACGCATGGGACGTATCGGACGAACTGACTTGGGCCAGAGATGGGTCACGCCGGACGGGCCTCAGTGACGGCGGCTCTGGCGGGCCGGCTCTGTGAACACCAGCGAGATCGGGATGTACCGAGTCGCCGAGTTTATGACCAAGGTAGAAGTCGTCGAGTCGCTTCCCCGTCACGGTTGGCAGCGATCGCGACGCAGACGTAATAGGGCAAAGTTGAACGCGCCCCGGCCGCGGCCAACCCCCGCGTGTATTCGCAGCCCTACCCTGTGCGCTTCTTCATCTTGAACCAAGCTCCCATCGGCACGAAGCCCGCCTCCGACCCCGCAACATGCGACAAAAGTCGCACCGGTGCCGACCGCGTCGCGCGCCATCCTCACGGGGTGGACTTCGACCCTGCCGATCCCAGCAACCTGATCTACGCCCGCCCGCCCGAACACGGGAAGATCTTCGTTTCTTCGAAGATGAACGGCGGCGCGCTCGAGATCGAGCGCCGTGCGGTGATCGAGGCGATCCAGGAGTTCCCGCTGGCTCACCCCTGGGCGTGGGAGGACAGCGCCGAGGCGGGCCCGTACTGCTCAGAGCGCGAGTGCGTCGCCCAGGCGGGCACCTCCGACGGGCTAGTGCTGATCCTCGCTGAGGAGATCACCCCGATCACACGCAGCGAGTTGAACGCCGCGCAGGCCGCCGGTGTGCCGATCTTCGTGATGCTGAAGACGGGCGTTACCCGCGACGCAAACCTGGAAAAGCTCGTTAAACGCATCCGCGGCGAAGGGCAGACGACCGTGAACTTCTCCTCGCCGGGGGAGCTCAAGACGCGAATCACGAAAGCACTTCGCACCCTCGCGCTCAGATCGTGGCGAGAGCAGATGCTCCACCGACGCGAAGCCGGCGGCGACGTACTCGTTGCAGAGCACTTCCGCAGCATGGAGGTCAACGCCGGCGAAGACGGTGCGATGATGACGGTCGCGGAGCTGATCGCCCGCGCTGAACAACGCATCGCGGAGGGCGACGCCGCTGGAGTGCTCGAGGAGCTTTGGTGGATCGCCCGAGGTGCGTACGACGTCGGTCTAGGTTGGCTCACTCTGAAGCTTCTGGAGGAGATCGAGCGGGTCGTACCGGCCGAGGCGATCGACGACCGGTGGCGAGGCTGGATCTGCAACACTCGCGGGCTCGCGCTCGGCCAGGGCAGCTCCGGTGCGGCTGCCCGCGCGGAGTTCGAGCGGATGCGCCAGCTCGGTAAGGCTCTCGACGATGCCGATCTGGAGAGTACCGCGCTGCAGAACCTGGGTGTCCAGGACGTACTTGATGGCGATCACGCAGCCGCCCGGGCGAAGTTCGCTCGAAGCCTCGCGCTCAAGCGCGAGCTGGGCGACTGGCATGGAGGAATTCAGGTGCTCTTCAACCTCGTCAACGTCTTCGTCGGTCAGGCCAGGCTCGACGTCGCCGACCGGCTGCTGGACGACCTGCAGATGCTGATGAGTCACCTACGCGATCCGTATCTGCGCAGCGGCCTGCACGGGCACCGCGGGACGGTTGCGATCGCCCGCGGTGATCTGCAGGGCGCCCAGGCCGAATTCCGCCAAGCGCTGCGCTGCGCAAGACGCTCGGGATCGACGCCGCGGACGATCACCTGCATGCAGAACCTCGGGACCGTCGCGCACGACCTCGGCGACCCGGCCCGTGCGAGACGCTGGTATGAGAAGGGCCTCGAGCTGGCTGAAGGGGTCGATGATCTGACCCAACGGCGCATCCAGCGCCAAGCGCTCGCGCTGGCTCACGTCCGCCTCGGCGAATTCGACCGTGCTGCCGAGCTGTTCCTACGCGCCGCGGAGGAGGCCGCCGAGCTCGACGATCAGGTGCAGGCAGCAATCGCGCTCGCCGACGCGGGCGCTTCACTAGCGCAGGCCGGGCACCCCGAGCGCGGACGTGATCTGACCGAACGCGCCCTGGCGATGCCCGGCGGCAGCGACGACTGGCGCGCGCAGCAGCTGGCTAACCTCGCTGGCGAGCTTCAAGCGCTCGGCGAGCCGGAGCCGGCCCTCGCGCGGCTTATCGAGGCCGCGAACCTCACGAGTGACCCGGCCCAGCGCGCCCAGGCGCTCCGCAGCGCAGGCGAGGGCGCGATCGGCTCGCCCGACACAGCCCCGCAGGCGCCTGAGATCTTCAAGCAGGAACTCGAGCTTCGCCGCGAACACGAGCCTTCGGATCGCTGGGCGTGGCGAGCGGCGGAAATCGGCGCGACGCTCAGCCACACGAGCCAGACCGTCGCCGCACCGGAGTTCTTCACGATCGCGCTACGAGTGTTCGCGCGCCGTGCCGACCGGCGCGAGGCCTTCTTCGTCCGCAACGATCGTGCGTTGGCCAACGCCGATCTCCGGAAGCTGTCGAGCGCGCTCGTCGACCTGGCCGCGTGCCTGCATATCGCCGAGAACATGAAGGACGGCGCGCTGACCCAGCAGGCTCATATGAATCTCGGTGAGATCTACCGCCGCCGACACGACGACGAAGCCGCGAGCCGGCACCTGAACCGGGCGCTGTCGATCGCTCATAGATTGCAGGACGGGCTCGCAGAGGGTGACACGCTGGTGCTGCTCGCGCTCCTCGCCGAGGACCAAGGCGACACTGATACCGCCGCGGTAAGTCTACGTCGGGCGGAAGAGCTCGCGAGGAGCCTAAGAGATCGCGATCTGCAGGCCCGCGCGTGCAAGAGCCGCGCAGGGTTGGAGTTCAGAGCGGGCCGCTTCGGAGCGGCTGGGAGACTTTACCGGCGCGCCGCCAGTCTGCTGGCCGGAGAGCCCTCGCAACAGCTCGCCGAGAGCCTCGGTGGCGCCCTTCTCAGCGCCGCGCGTCGAGGAGTGCTCGACGAGCCGACGCTTCGAGCGGATGCTCGAGGTCTCGACAGCCATCGGCGCTGACAAGGACCTGCTCGGCGAGCTCACGAGCGCGCTTCCCGCGCTCTCAGAGCAGGGGGACGACCACGACGTGGCACGCTTGGCGGCCATCGCGCTCGGCGTCGCCCTGCGACTTGTACTCTCCGGAGATGTCGAGGACCCCGAGAGCTTCACGCCGCTCGTGCAAGCCGGCAGCGCGGCCGCCTGGTGGATCGATGCCGAGTATGGCCGTGAGACTATGCTTCGCGACCAGCTGCGCGAGATCTGCGGAGAGGAAGCCGCGCACGAGATCATGAAGCTCGTTGCCTACGGAGTAGACGCGATCGCCGAGATGCGCTTGCAGTCCAACGAGCACGAGCCGCCGGCCGAGCAATTACGTGCCGCTTGACAGCACGTCGGCCCCCCTGGCCTTTCGGCGCTGATCGGCGCCCGCCTCGAACTCGGCACAGCCGCTGATGGTGATCCTCGTGGTCGAGCCCGCCCACACCGGCCCCTGGTTCCCGGAGCAAGCTCCCGGTTCCACGCAGGCTGGCAGTTGCTCTATGTCAAGTCGAGGTCCGCATTTTGAGGAATTTTGACGACCTGCGTTGAGTGGTTCGTAGGCCAGGTGATGTTGGCGATGGCTTCGCCTGTCGAGGTGGCTGTGACTCGATTGAGGCAGTAGATTCTTTGTCATGGTAGGTAATGCTCCGAAGAAGACGCCTTGGGATCAGAGACTTTTTGAGCACTTGGCTCGGGGATCGTGGGAGGCCGCGAACGACCCCGCGAGACGCCGCCGGAACCCGTCGGTTCGGGAGCAGATCAGATCTCCCTATTACTGGTTCTCGGTTGTTGCATTCGGCGCAGCCGTTTTGTTCTGGCTTGTCGCGAACCCCGGATGGCTGCGCGCGCTCGCTGCGGTTCTATATGTCGTCGCGTTGATCGCAAGTGCACTCGCGCGCCGAGACGCTTGTGGCTTACGTAGCACGACTACGGAGAAGAAATGACCGTCCCTGCGCCTTCGCCTCGCTAGGTCAGCAGCGCGTCGGAGCGGTTCCACAGATCAGGGGCGAGTTGTGACGTGTAGTCAGTGGACGTAGGAGCAGCCGATGGTAGCGGCGTGGGAGGTGACGCTTGAGGCAGCGCACGCCTCGATGCGCAGTGGTTGCCTGAGAACGAAGGCGGGGACGACGACCGCGTTCATCAAGCTCTTCGTGCCAACATCACGGAGGGCTCGGTGGTGCCGGCCGGGGGCCTATTGCGTTGGCACCGATCGGCAACGATCAGGTGGTCATACCCCGTGGCGGTGGCGGGATTGCTTGCACGGTGCTTGCGTCCAGCGGTGTGCAGCCGGCTGGCGGCCAGTCCACTGCGAACACGCATGTGATGAGCGATCTGGGATGTGCGGCGCTGGGGACGATGAGGCCGGCCCATCCCTCGCGCCAGAGCTGCTCACCGACCCGTTGATAGGCAGGCCATGTTCTTCGACTCGGTCGGGGGACGTTGAGTGAGACGCTGCGTAGATGCTCGACGTTGCTGAGGTCGGCGAGCTGGAGGTCGAGGCGCCAGCGATGATGGTCGTAGGGAATGTGGTCTTGGGGCGAGAGCCCCCACTCGGCAAGTGACCGATACCACTCTGCTGTCGCTGTGGCCACGGTGTCGGCGAGGTATAGAGCGCGCACGACATCGCCTCGCTGCCAGCGCCCATCAGATGGCGTGTCCGCTCGTCCGAGCAGGTCAGCTCCGTGCGGTACGTGTCTGATCCAAGTGCCCTCGACGGTGCGAGGACCAACGGGCAGCTGCTCCACGGGTCAGGAGATGCCGGGGTACTCGATCTCGGCGATCAGCTTGGCGACTCTGCGGTACTCGCCGCGGGCGATTAGCTCGATTGGCTTCTCGTCATCCAACGCGAGAATCGGACGTTGCAGCCAGACAGGGATCGACTCCGGTCGCACGACGATGGTAAGCCGTTTAATCATCTCGGCCAGCTCGATCAGTCTCTCCGCGCGTGCGCCTGTCGGCTCGCTTCGTCCGGCGAGCCATCCGCGGACGGTGCTCGGCTTCGCCCCGGTCGCGGTAGCGATCATTCGGTCAGATAGGCCAGCCATATCGTGAACTCGCTGGGCATCTTCAAGCAATGGACTCATAGCGAGAAGTGTAGCTCACAATCGCGATTACGTCGCGAAACAGTCGCATCGACGTGTGTGGTGCTGGCGTCCAGATCGTTCGTTTGTGTGGGTTTGCGTGCGCACGGGACGCATCGGACGAAATGACTTGTGCCAGAGATATGCCGGGCTGCAGGCAGGCTTCGCGATGAGGCGACTTCAGCGACGATCGACGGCGAGATAGAGAACCGTCGGGAGTTCCTGCCCTGGATCTACGACCGCTACCTAGAGCTCACGCATCCACCGATCAGTCCATCATCTAGATAACTATCCCCCTTTGCTCAGGAGAGCATGCCTCCGTTTCGTCGTCTCGTACCGGGATGGCCGCGGTGGCGGTTGTGCCGGCCAGGTGTCCAGTTCGCGCGTGCTTCAGCGATCCAGGCGTCGAGATCCTCGGGGACGAATCGCAACGGTCCCTCTCGCCCGTCGAGACCCACTGAGGGGAGCCTGATGTGCGGGATGAGGCCGGCCTTGGCCGCGTCGTAGAGCCAAGACCGCGAGACATGCAGTCGGGCAGCCACCTCCGAAGGCTTGAGTAGTGCAGGGCTGTCTCCTGAGGCTGACATCTGCTCTTGGCGGCAGCGGACGTGCCCAGGCTGCCAGATCCGATGATCTCACCTAGCTAGGCAAAAAGAAACAGACAAGAGTGCTGGAGTGGTCCCAGCACCTGATCGATAGGGCTCGCGGCTCGCTCTCGTTCTAAAGCACGCGCTAAGCCTGGTGCTGCATTGTCGTCAACGGCGCATCGTCGCAGCGGACGTGCCACAGCGTTGCCAAGCGCCCAATCTTCGGAATCTTCGGCTTAATGTCAACCTATATATCAGCCGATTTGCAGGGATTTCTTATGCGCCCGAGTGGACTCGAACCACCACCATGTTTACACATGACAAGGCCCTCAACCTTGCGCGTCTACCAATTCCGCCACGGGCGCAGAGAGGCGCGAGTATATCCGCGCCCGCCCTTGGGGCCCGCGCCGGCCGCTGCGAACCAAGGCGCCCCTCACTTGCGTCCGTCCACGCCCCCCGCTACTGTACGAACAGATGTTCGCTCCAGCCCCACCCCCAAACCGGAGGTCGCATCAGAGATGGATCTGACCAAGCGCCAGCAGGAGATCTTCGACTTCATCCATAAGTACTCGGCGAAGTACGGCTACCCCCCGACGGTGCGAGACATCGGCAAGGCCGTGGGCCTGGCCTCGTCCTCGACGGTCCACGCCCACCTGGCGAACCTGGAGCGGATCGGCCTGCTGCGCCGGGACCCCTCAAAGCCTCGCGCGATCGAGCTGCTGGACCGCGCCGTAGGCAACGCGGTAGACAGTGTGCGCAACATCGTGCGCTCGGACTCGCTGCCGCTGGTTGGCACGGTGGCCGCCGGCCAGCCGGTGCTAGCGGAAGAGAACGTGGAGGAATACGTCTCCGTCCCAGAGGCCGCCGGTGGATCAAGCGGCGAGTACCTGCTGCGCATCCGCGGAGAATCGATGAAGAACGTAGGGATCATCGAGGGCGACCTGGTGGTGGTGAGCCCCCAGGACACGGCCCGCGACGGCGAGATCGTGGTAGCCCTTCTGGGCGAGGAGGCAACCGTGAAGCGCTTCTTCCGCGAACCTGACCACATCCGTCTGCAGCCCGAGAACGAGACGATGGAGCCCATCCGCAGCAAAGAGGTCAAGGTGCTGGGCCGCGTGGTGGGGCTGCTCAGAAGCATGTGAGCTTCACAAGCACCGTCCGGCGCGCTACCGTGCCCTTTGCAGGCCAAGCAGCCGCGGAGGCCCTTCGGGGTCTTCGAGGAAAGTCCGGACATCAAAGGGCAGGGTGGTCGCGAGATCGACCCGGGGAAACCCGCGGGAAAGTGCCACAGAAACAAACCGCCTGAGGGCCTAGGCCCTAGACCGGCCGTCCCACGTGAACGGCCGGCAGGCAAGGGTGAAATGGTGCGGTAAGAGCGCACCAGCGTCGCGGTGACGCGGCGGCTGGGCAAACCCCACTCGATGCAAGGCCAAACAGGACCGCTTGCAGGCTGCCCGCCAAGGTCCAGGTAGGCCGCATAGATGGATGGCTGCTCAACGACAGGATCCGGCTTACTGCCTGCTACGGAAAAGCCCCGCCTCGGCGGGGCTTTTCTATTGGCGAAGCGGCCGGCCCCATCAGGCGGGCCGGGCCGGTTGGGTTGCGCTAGGCGCGCATCCCCACGTGCTGTCCGCTCACGCCATTGCTAGAGACCTCATGCCCGGTGGCGGCGGCGTGGCGGAACTCCTCCAGCACCGAGAGCATCGCCTCAGGCTCGCACTCCGCCAGCGGCCACTCCTTGCGCGGGTGGTCATCCAGTGTCTTCAGGCCATTGCCGGTGATCATCGCCACAACCACCTCATCGGGGTCAAAGCGACCCGCGGCCGCCAACTCCTTGAGCACCGCGATCGTGGTGCCCCCCGCAGGCTCCGTGAGGACGCCCTCGGTGGAGGCCAGCAGGTCGATGCCGGCGAAGATCTGCTCGTCGCTGACCATCCCCGCTGTGCCGCCGCGCCCCTCCACGGCGTCGATCACGAGGCCACCGTCGCCAGGCTTGCCGATCGCCAGCGAATGAGCCTTGGTGGTCGGCTCGCAAGGATGGATCTTTGTGTCGTGCTGCAGGATGGCGTCCGCGATCGGCGCGCAGCCATCGGGCTGCGCGACGTGCAGCTTGGTGTGCGCCGTCTCGGCCAACCCCACCAGCTCAAGCTCCTCAAGCCCCTTGTGAATACGCGAGGAGAGCGTGCCGCCGGCAACGGCCGTGATGATGTGCTCAGGCGCCTGCCAGCCCAACTGCTCGACGATCTCATAGGCCACCGTCTTGGCGCCCTCCGCATAGAAGGGCCGCAAGGTGATGTTGGCGAACTCTAGCCCGCTCAACTTGGCCACTTCGCGGCAGCGCCGATTGGCTTCGTCATAGTTGCCCTCCACCTGGCAGACCTTCGCCCCTAGCGCGCGGCAGGCGCGAGCCTTGGTCATCTCCAGGCGGTTGGGATAGAACACATACGCCTCAACGCCTGCCTTCGCGGCCAAGGCGGCCACGGCGGTGCCGACATTGCCGGTGGACACGCAGCCGATCTCCTTGCGGCCCAGTTCCAGCAGCCGTGCCACGGCCATGGAGACCACGCGGTCCTTATAAGACAGGCTGGGGCGGGAGGTGCTGTCGTCCTTCACATACAGCTGCCGCAGCCCCAACTCGGCGCCTAGGCGGTCGGCCTTGATCAGAGGCGTGAAGCCGGCGTACTTGCCCACGCGCGCGGCAGCGCTCGAATCGAGGATCGGCAGCAGCTCCTCCAGGCGCCAGATGCTCGCAGGGCGCGACCCCATCCCTATCTCTTTAAAAGATCCTTCGCCCGCGCGTAGTCGTAGTCGAGGTCGTAGCACTTGCCGCACTGCTCGCAGAATGCCTCGCGGTGGCTCTGGGGGTGGCGTACGTTGCACGCGCGGCACACCAGCCCTGTCACGCAGGAGCGCGTCTGGGTCCGTGTCTCTGTCTGATCCTGTGCGCTCGTCATCCTCTTGCCCTGGTTGGAATGATCGCAGAGCCCGCGGCTGATCTGGTCGCCTTGCCCAAACTGCCTGTCGCGGCTCCGCGAGCTTGGGGGCCTGACTTTAGATCCCCGCGCTCCCTGCGCTTGTAACTGTTTCTGTTCGCGCCTGCGCCTGTGCGCGATCCCGGCCACTCTCCGTCTCGTCCTGCTCGCGCGCAAGGGCCTCAGGCCAGGCGGGGTCAACCGCGCTCTGGCCATCGCCAGCCGTGCAGGCCAGCCACAGCTCCTCGCCGCTGTGAGGGGCGAAGGGGATCAGCATCTGCGCCAGCGCCGCCAGCGCGCGCATCAGCAGCTCGTGGTTCTGCCCGCCCAGCTCGCCGCCGGTTCGCGCCAGCACCTTGTCCTCGAAATCCTTGATGCGATCGAGCAGCCGCATCACGTTGCGCACCGCTTTGTGCATCTCCAGCTCGCGCATGTCCTCGCCGACCTTCTCGATCGCGGTGTCGCACCATTTCTCAAGTCGCCGCCGCAGATGCTCGGTTTCATAGGCGCGCTTGTCGTCCAGCGGCTCGGGGGCCATCGCGGCGTGCGCCTGCGTATAGCTCCAGAGCCCCTTGAGGAAGCGGTGGCAGTGCTGCACGGCGCTGTCGCTCCAGTTCAGCGACTTCTGCGGCCGCGCCGCATAGAGCACCGCCAGGCGCAAGGTGTCCGCCCCGAAGCGCTCCAGCAGCTCATCGGGATCGACGACGTTGCCCAGGTGCTTGCTCATCTTGCGCCCGTCGCGAATCACCATCTCGTGGAACAGGCAGCCCGCGAAAGGCTCGCCGTCCGCCAGGAAGGCCAGCGGGCCGATGTCGCGCAGCGCCTTGGTGACCATGCGCTGGTCGAAGACGAAGTTGCCGCTGTCCGTGCCCGCCACCAGCCGCTCGCTGGGCAGCCAGCGGCGCAGATCCTCCAAGGCCAGGATCTGCTCCAGCGTCCCCTCGCGCTCCGCGGGCGGCACGCACGCGGGTATCCACAGCCAGAGCGCGTCGAAGTGACAGTCCAGCGTGTCCGTCTCGCGTTTGCCCGCGCCACCGCACTGCGGGCAGGTGGTGTTGACGAAGTCCAGGCGCTCGGCCAGCGGGTTGCCTTCGCCGGTGGGCTTGAGGTCCAGCGGCAGCACCACCGGCAGCTGCTCCTTAGGCACCGGCACGGCACCGCAGCTCTCGCAATAGACGATCGGGATCGGCGTGCCCCAGGAGCGCTGACGCGACACGGCGAAGTCCCCGGCCTTGAAGCGCTTCGCGGGACGAGGATTGGACCCAGCCGTCACAGGGGAGGAGGGGGAGGGGGATGGGTTGGTCTTGGCGGAGTCGACTGCCGCCCCTGGGGGGTTGGCTGGCTCGCTCGATTTCGGCCCTGGGCCATCGTGCGCCGGCCCCCAGAGGCGCTCGGCAATGGTCGCATCGGAGTTGTCCCTGTCGGGGACTCCGAGCACGGCGGTGGCGCCGAAGCGCCCGTCGACCATGGGCGAGATCAGCACTGGCAGCGTGCCCTCGCCGCCCGGCGCGGTCACCTTGCGACCCGTGTCCACCAGCGCGATCGCCTGCGCGTCGCGGGCCGCCCGCTCGCCGCCGCCGCTGCGCAGCTCCTCCAGCTGCTCCTGCACGTGCGCATCGGTGGCCCACACATCAACCTCGGGATGTTTGGGCGACATCAAGACGAAGCGAGCCTCGCTCAGCGCGTCGGCATGGGGCGTGAACACCGTCAACGTAAGCGTTTCGCCGTCGCCGTCCGCCGCGGCGAGATCCAACTCGACCCCGTCGACGCGCCCCAGCACGAAGCGCTGACTGGCCAGCGAGGTCTCATCCCAGGGGGAGAGGTCGGCGAGGCGCCGGTCGTTCTCCTCCACATAGGCACTGATCCGTAGGTACCACTCAGGTCGCTGGATCAGCCGCACGGGGTTATGACAGCGCCAGCAGGTGCCACCCTCCTCGACCTGGATCGTGGCGAGCGTCGTCTGACAGGTGTCACACCAGTCCACCGCGCCCGTGCCCTTGTAGATCAGATCGTGCTCAAGCAGCGTCAGAAACAGCCACTGCGACCAGCGGTACATGACCGCATCGGAGCTCATGAAGGCGCGCTCCCAATCGAAGGAGAACCCCAGCCGCTCTAGCTGCCCGACCATGTGCTTGGCGCAGCGCTGCACCCAATCGCTGGGCGACTCGCCGCCCGCGATGGCCCCCAACTCGGCCGGCAGTCCGAAGGCGTCAAAGCCGAAGGCGAACAGCACCGACTCGCCCTGCGCACGCTGGAAGCGGGCGTAGGCATCGCCGATCGCATAGCTGCGCACGTGCCCGATGTGGATGTTGCCCGAGGTGAAGGGCGCCGAAGGCTTGATGTAGAGCCCCGCGCGTCCGTCGGCGTCAGGTGTGCGGAAGACGTCGCCGGCGCTCCAGACCTGCTGGCGGCGCGCCTCGATCGCGCTGGGCTCCCACGGGGGTAGAGAACTCATAGTCCGGCCAGTCTAGAGGCCCCGTTGCTATGCTCAAACTCACTTGGCTGCGCCGGCATATAAGGTCCCCGTGGCGCTCTGCCACACCCCTCTTGGCCCCGCCCCGTGCGGGGTCTTTTTGCCTGTGTCTGCCAACAGGTATCCGCTGTCCGCCCCGACTGCAAGGATCTATAGATGGAAGTAGAGATCGGACGCGGCAAGTCTGCCCGTCGCGCTTACGGATTCGATGACATCGCGATTGTGCCTTCTCGGCGCACGCGTGATCCTGACGACATCGACATCAGCTGGAAGCTGGGTCCCTACCAGTTCGAGTTGCCGATGATGGCCTCCGCGATGGACGGCGTGGTCTCGCCGAGCACCGCCGGCATCGTGGGCCGGCTGGGTGGCCTGGCAGTGCTCAACCTGGAGGGCATCTTCACGCGCTACGAGGACGCTGATGAGCAGCTTGAGCGGATCTCGAAACTGTCCAAGGAGGCGGCCACACGCGAGATGCAGGACATCTACCGCGAGCCCGTCAAGCCCGAGCTGATCGCCCAGCGCATCAAGGAGATCAAGGAGCACAAGGTGGTTGTCGCGGCGTCCTTGACTCCGCAGCGCGTGCTCGATCACTACGAGTTGGCGATGGAGGCGGGTCTGGATGTGCTTGTGATCCAGGGCACGGTGGTCTCCGGCGAACACGTCTCGACCGTGAGCGAGCCGCTGAACCTGAAGGAGTTCATCCCCTCGCTTGAGGTGCCCGTCGTTGTCGGCGGTTGCGCCTCCTACCACACGGGTTTGCACCTGATGCGCACCGGCGCGGCCGGCGTGCTCGTTGGCGTGGGTCCGGGCGCCGCGTGCACCACGCGCGGAGTGCTTGGCATCGGCGTCCCGCAGGCGACGGCCATTGCCGATGTGGCGCATGCGCGCTCCACGCACATGCTCGAGACCGGCGAGTACTGCCAGGTGATCGCCGACGGCGGTATGCGCAATGGCGGAGATGTCTCCAAGGCGATCGCCCTGGGCGCCGATGCAGTAATGATCGGTTCCCCGCTCGCCCGCGCTCACGAGGCTCCCGGCAGGGGCTTTCACTGGGGCATGGCGACCTTCCACCCCACGCTGCCGCGCGGTGCTCGTGTGGCGACCACCCAGAACGGCAGCCTTGAGGAGATCTTGGTGGGTCCCGCGCGTGAGAACGACGGCACCTTCAACCTCTTCGGAGGGCTGCGTACCTCAATGGCAACCTGCGGGCACAAGGATCTCGCGGAGTTCAACCGCGCCGAGGTCGTCATCGCGCCTTCGCTGCAGACCGAGGGCAAGCAGCTCCAGCGTGATCAGGCCGTCGGGATGGGGTCCAATGGGAAGGCAGCCGCGGCGCTAGCCAATGAGTGACGTGGCTGCCAGCGCGCCGGCTTCGATTGTCTTGGAGGGGGAGAATCGAGTTCGTATCGACAAGCCTGGCAAGGACGCAGCGAGCGAAGTGTGCTCCGCACATGAGCGAGTGAGGACGCCGCCAGGCGCCGTCGAGACGGACTCGATCGTGGTGCTCGACTATGGCGGTCAGTATTCGCAGCTGATCGCCCGCCGTGTGCGCGACTGCGGGGTGTTCTCCGAGTTGCTGCCCCATCACGTGGGCTTGGAAGAGGTGGCCAAGCGCAAGCCGCGCGGGGTGATCCTCTCGGGTGGTCCCGCCTCCGTATATGCCCCGGGTGCTCCGAAGCTGGAGCAGGGCCTCTTGGAACTCGGGGTGCCGGTGCTGGGCATCTGTTACGGCATGCAGCTGCTGGTGCACGATCTGGGCGGCCGCGTGGAGCAGGCCGAGGTGGGGGAGTTCGGACGCAGCGATCTGACCGTCAGCGAGCCGGGAGTGCTGCTGGCGGGGATGCCGCGTGAGCAGACCTGCTGGATGTCCCACCGCGATACCGTCTTTGAGCCTCCGCCCGGCTTCACGGCGTTGGCCTCCTCCAGCGCCTCGCCGGTGGCCGCTGTGGAGAACGTCGAGCGGGGGATCTACGGCATTCAGTTTCACCCCGAGGTTGTGCACACGCCTTACGGCCAGGAGATCCTGACGCGCTTCCTGACCGAGGTCTGTGGCTGCAAGCGCACCTGGTCGGCCGCCTCGATTGTGGAGGAGCAGATCGCGCGTATCCGCAAACAGGTAGGGGATGGGCGTGTCATCTGCGGTCTCTCCGGCGGCGTTGACTCTTCGGTGGCCGCCTTGCTGGTGCACCGTGCGGTGGGCGATCAGCTCACGTGCGTCTTCGTCGATCACGGCCTGATGCGCAAGGCCGAGGGTGAACAGGTCATTAGCGCGTTCCGCGACACCTTCAAGGTCCCGCTCGTGGCGGTCGACGCCGAGCAGCGCTTCCTGGAGCGGCTAAACGGAGTGACCGAGCCCGAGGCCAAGCGCAAAGCGATCGGGGCCGAGTTCATACGAGTCTTCGAGGAGGAGGCCACGAAGCTGGATGGCGCTGATTACCTCGTGCAAGGCACGCTCTATTCGGACGTCATCGAGTCCGGCGGCGGCACGGGGGCAGCGACGATCAAGTCCCACCACAACGTCGGCGGCCTTCCCGATGACTTGCAGTTCAAGCTGGTCGAGCCCCTGCGGGCGCTGTTCAAGGACGAGGTGCGCGCGGTGGGAGCTGAGCTGGGCTTGCCGGAACGCCTGGTCTGGCGCCAGCCTTTCCCGGGTCCCGGGTTGGCGATTCGGATCGTGGGCGGGGAAGCCACCAAAGAGCGCCTGGACGTGCTGCGCGAGGCCGACCATATCCTCCAGGAGGAGATCCGCAAGGCCGGCTTGTACCGCGAGCTGTGGCAGTCCTTCTGCGTGCTGCCCGACATCCGCACCGTGGGAGTACAGGGGGACGAGCGAACGTATGGCTATGTCGTTGTCGTGCGCGCTGTTACCAGCGACGACGCGATGACGGCCGACTGGGCGCGGCTCCCTTACGACCTGCTGGAGACGATCGCCTCGCGCATGATCAACGAGCTGCGCGAGGTCAACCGGGTGGTTCTGGACATAACCAGTAAGCCCCCGGGCACAATCGAGTGGGAGTAGCTATCATCTGGCTCCGCGCCGCGCGTTGTCCACGCGTGGCCTTTTTCACGTCATGAAGACCTATGTAGCCAAGCCCACCGATCGCGAGCGCAACTGGCTCGTCGTAGACGCCAACGGCAAGACGTTGGGGCGTCTGGCGACGCAGATCGCCGATGCGCTGCGCGGCAAGCGCAAGCCGGAGTACACGCCGCACGTCGATACGGGCGACTTCGTGGTGGTCGTGAACGCGGAGAAGATCGTGGTGACGGGCAACAAGCGCGCCGACAAGCGCTACTACCGCCACTCGGGTTACCCCGGCGGTTTGCGTTCGCGCAGCTTCGAGGAAATGCTGGCGCGGCGCCCGGAGGAGATCATCCGGCTGGCCGTGAAGGGCATGATGCCGCGCAATCGCCTGGCGCGTAAGCAGTTGACCAAGCTGAAGGTGTACGCGGGGCCGGATCATCCGCACGCGGCGCAGAAGCCCGAGCCGATGGAGGTGCAGGCCTGATGTCTGACGAGCCCGAGACCCCGCAGACGCCAGAGGAGCCCACCCCAGTGGCCGAGGAGCCCGCGGCGCAGGAGCCTGTTGCTGAGGAGTCATCCGCGGCAGAGCCGGTGGCGGAGTCGCCGGCCGCTGAGGAGCCCACCTCTGAGCCAGTCGCTGAGGAGGCCCCTGCTGAGGAGGCCGCGCCTGCCGCTGCTCCCGAGCCCGTTGCGGATGCTTCGGCAGCCGCCGAGGAGCCCGCCGCTGAGGAGGAGGGTGAGGAAGAGGAGGAGCCCGCTCCACGCGTGAAGCCTTCTGTACCGGGCGCGCACCTAGAAGTGGACATCGTCCCCGAGGGTGTCGATCCGCTGGGCCGCAACGAGCCCGCCGACCCTTATGCGACCTCCTATGACGAGGAGTCATCCGAGGAGTCCGAGCAGGGCGAGGACGAGGAGGTCTCCTCCGAGCCGATCTCCACAGCGGCGATCGATCTGGCCGCGAACGCGCGCTATCGCGCGACCGGCAAGCGCAAGACCGCGATCGCGCGAGTGATCCTGCGGCCGGGCAGCGGCGTCTACACCGTCAATGGCCGCACGCTTGAGGAGCACTTCCCGCGCGTGACGTTGCAGCGCAATATCCGTCAGCCACTTGAGACGGTCGGCTACCAGGAGCGCATGGATGTAGTGGCGCGTCTGCACGGCGGCGGCATCTCCGCACAGGCTGGCGCTTTGCGCCATGGCGTCTCGCGGGCGCTGCTTGAGGCCGACCCGAATCTGCGTGGCGAGCTGAAGAAACGCGGTTTCCTGACGCGTGATTCGCGCGCGAAGGAGCGCAAGAAGGCCGGCCTGAAGAAGGCGCGCAAGCGTCCGCAGTTCTCCAAGCGCTAGCGAACATCATGGCGGGACGCCTGTTTGGGACCGATGGTGTCCGTGGCGTCGCGGGCGAGCTTCTGAGTGCTGAGCTGGCGTTGGCACTGGGTCGCGCCGCGACCCGCCAGACGGGCGTGGAGCGCCCGCAGGTGCTGATCATCCGCGACACGCGCGAGTCGGGCGAGATGCTGCAGGCCGCGATGGCCGCCGGCATCGTCGCCGCGGGTGGAGATGCGCTGCTGGGAGGCGTGCTGCCGACCCCGGCTGCGCCGCTGTTGATCGGTCGCTACGGCTTTGATCTGGCGGTTGTGCTGTCGGCCTCGCATAACCCCTTCCAGGACAACGGCATCAAGTTCTTCGCGGCCGATGGCTTCAAGCTGAGCGACGAGGTGGAGCAGGGAATCGAAGCTGAGCTTGAGCGCGCCGTGAGCTCCACCGGAGGGTTCGGCCACGTGCGAGAGCTGCGAGGCACGCACGAGGACTATCTGCGGGAGTTGCACACGCGTTTCAAGGATCTCGATCTGCACGGCATCGATGTCCTCCTGGATTGCGCGAACGGCGCGACCCACCGCGTGGCGCCAGAGATCTTCAGGCGCCTGGGCGCGAACGTGACCGTGATCGCGGACTCACCAGATGGCCGCAACATCAACGCCGGCTGCGGCTCCACGCACGTCGAGGAGCTTGCACAGAAGGTCCCAGCGGGCGGCCATGCGATCGGGTTTGCCTTCGACGGCGATGGCGACCGGGTGCTGGCCGTTGATGGCGACGGACGGGTGGTGGATGGCGACGAGCTGATGGCGCTGGCGGCGCTGCACCTGCACAGCAACGGCCGCCTGCCCGGTGGAGGCGTGGCCGTGACGGTCATGACCAATTTCGGCTTTCACACTGCGATGGCACAGGCCGGCATCACCGTTACCAGCACAAAGGTCGGCGACCGCTACGTGCTTGAGGAGCTGCGCGAGCGCGGCTGGGTGCTGGGCGGCGAGCAGTCAGGCCACATCATCGAGATGGGCTTCAACCGCTCCGGCGATGGCATCGCCAGTGCCCTGCTGGTGCTGGAGGCCCTCGCGGGTCGCAACTTGTCAGAGCGCGATGCGATGGAGAAACTGCCCCAGCGACTGGTCGGCATCCGCGTGAAGGATCGCAGTGCTTACGAGCACGCCGAGGACGTCAAGGCGGCGGTCGCGAGCGCGGACCAGGAGCTGGCCGGGCGCGGCCGCGTGCTCGTGCGCCCCAGCGGCACCGAGCCCCTGATCCGTGTGATGGTCGAGGCGCCCACCGACGAGGAGGCCGACGAGGTCTGCACGCGTCTTGCCGCGCTGGTGGAGCGCGAGCTCGCATAGTCTGGAGAAGAGGGGCCCGGCTTGTCGGCCCTTGGCCGACTGCGCCACCCTCTTGGACCGTCCAAAGCTGTCCACCGCGTTTGAAGCAAGCCTCCGGCCACTGGTATCGTCGGGCCGGTGTGTGGGATCGTTGGCTATGTGGGTGGCCGGCCCGTTCGGGGCTTGCTGCTCGCAGGATTGCGCAAGCTTGAGTACCGGGGCTATGACAGCGCCGGCATCTCGGTGCTGGCGGACGACCACATCGAGGCCGTGCGCGCGGTCGGAAACCTTGACGCACTGCAGGCGAAGCTCGGCGGACCGCTGAACGGCGACGCCGTTGGCGGCGGTGCGGTCGCGACGGCCGTTCGTCCCGCCACGACCGGGATCGGTCACACACGCTGGGCGACACACGGTCGGGTGAGCGAGGAGAACGCGCATCCGCACTACGACAGCGATGACCGCGTGCACGTGGTGGTGAACGGGATCGTCGAGAACTACATGGCCTTGAAAGATCGCCTGATCGCGGGCGGGTGCCAGTTCACCTCCGAAACCGACGCGGAGGTGATCGCGCACCTGATCGCCCATCATTATGCGGGCGATCTCGCGGCCGCCGTGCGAGCGGCCTATGCGGAGCTTGAGGGGCACTACGCGTTCGTGGCAATGAGCTTGGACGAGCCCGACATGCTGGTGGGTGCGCGTAAGGAGTGTCCGCTGGTGGTTGGTCGCGGCGAGGGGGAGCAGTTCATCGCCTCTGCCGTGCCGGCATTCTTGGCGCAGACACGCCTGGTGCAGTACGTCGATAACGGGGAGATTGTGGTGCTGCGCCCAGAGGGGGTGAGCATCGAAACGGCCAGCGGCCAGGAGGTGCTGCGCGCCCCCGAAGCTGTGGACTGGGATGAGGAGACTGCGGAGAAGGGCGGCTATGAGACGTTCATGCTCAAGGAGATCCACGAGCAGGCGGACGCGGTGGCCGACACGATCGCCGATCGCACGGCGCGCGGGAGTGGGGTGGACCTCGATGAGCAGGGCGCGCTGGACGAGGAGGTTCTGGCTGGTGTCAAGCGGATCGTAATAGTTGCCTGCGGCACCGCTTACCACGCGGGCCTGATTGGGCGCTACGCGATCGAGGAGTGGGCGCGGGTGCCGGTGGAGATGGATGTCGCCTCGGAGTACCGCTACCGCAACCCGGTGGTGGGCCCGGGGGACCTGGTGATCGGGATCTCCCAGTCCGGGGAGACGGCAGACACGCTTGCCGCGATGCGCACAGCGCGTGAGCGTGGGGCGAAGGTTCTGGCGATCACCAACGTGATGGGCTCGCAGGCCACGCGTGAGGCCGACGGGGTGCTGTTCACCAGAGCGGGGCTTGAGGTCAGCGTGGCGGCGACCAAGACCTTCGTCTGCCAGATCGCGGTCATCTATCTGCTGGCCCTGCGGCTGGCCGAGCTGCGCGGCACGCTGCCCCCCGAGCGTATCGCCGAACTGGTGAGCGAGATCAAGCGTCTGCCGCACTGCATCACCGAGATAACCAGCTCGGAGGAGCTGGCCGGACAGATCAAAGCGGTCGCCGATGAGGACTGGAGCAAGGAGTTCTTCCTCTACATCGGCCGTCATGTCGGCCTGCCCGTGGCGCTTGAGGGCGCGTTGAAGCTGAAGGAGATCTCCTACATCGCTACGGACGCCTACGCGGCCGGCGAGATGAAGCATGGCCCGATCGCGTTGCTCGATGACTCCACGCCGGTGGTATGCGTGGCCACGGACTCGCCGGTGCTGGAGAAGCTGGCCTCCAACATGCAGGAGGTGCGCGCGCGGGGGGCGCACACGATCGCGATTGTCACCGCCGGCAACAACGAGATCGCTAAGCATGCCGACGCAGCCATCGCTGTGCCAGCCATCGATTGGATGCTTCAGCCGATCCTTGCCGTGATTCCGTTGCAGATGCTGGCCTATGAGATCGCGCGCCGCCGCGGGCTCAACGTCGACCAGCCGCGCAACCTCGCCAAGACGGTCACTGTCGAGTAAAAAGCCAAGGGCCGAGTAGATCGCTAAGGCTCAGGAGATCGAGTAGATGGGTCGCGTTCGGCTATGCCGCAAGGGCGGCGGCCGGCAAGATCTCTAGCATCGCTCTCGTGTCGCTGCCGAAATGGCTTACACCGCTGCCCAACGCCGAGCAGATGCGGGCGATAGATCGCTGGGCGATCGAGCATCAGGGCGTGCCCTCGCTGGAGCTGATGGAGCGCGCCGGAGAAGGTGTTGCACGCGTGGTTGAAGAGGTGGCCCCGGAGGGCCCTGTAAGCGTGGTGTGCGGCAAGGGCAACAACGGCGGCGACGGGTTGGTAGTGGCGCGCCTATTGCGCGATGCAGGCAGAGTGGTGACTGTTTTGAGCACAGCCTCATCAGAGGAGTTCTCAGGTGATGCAGCGGCGAATCTCGCGCGTCTGCCCGGGATGCCGCCGCAGATGCTGGCCGGAGGTATGAGCGTGCTCACCGAGTCCGCTGTGATCGTGGATGCACTGCTGGGCACGGGCTTTGAGGGCGAGCCCCGGGGCACGACCGCTGAGGCGATAAAGGCCATCGGACTGGCGACATCGGCCGCCGTGGTGAGTGTCGACGTCCCCAGCGGCGTGGATGCCTCCACGGGCGCGGTGGCGGGAGCGGCGGTGCGGGCCAGCATCACCGTCACCTTCCATGCCGCCAAGCCCGGGCTGTGGATTCACCCCGGCAAGGCATTCGCCGGAGAGGTACGCACGATCGATATCGGTATCCCCCGGGGCGCGCCCGCCGATGCCATGATCGGCTTGATCGAGCCGACCGTGGCGGGTGAGCTGCCGCGCCGCGATGCGGCCTCGACAAAGTTCTCAAGCGGCCATGTGGTCGTGGCCGGAGGTTCTGCGGACCTTTCCGGCGCGCCAAGGATGACGGCCTTGGCAAGCGCGCGTGCCGGAGCTGGCTACGTGACAGCCTGCTTGCCGGGCTCGCTGCGCCCGGCGCTTGCTGGCACTCTGCTGGAGGTCATGACACGTCCATTGCCCGACACAGACGGCGACTTGGAGATTGAGGGTGTGCCGGTAGTGCTCCAGGCGCTTGACAGAGGGGGATCGCTGGCGCTCGGCCCGGGCCTCGGGCGCACCGCTGGCGCGGTGGCTTTCGCGCGCGAGCTGGCCAGGCAGGCGCCGGTGGCGATGGTGCTGGATGCGGACGGGCTGGGCGCCCACTCGGGGCGTCTTCAGGAGCTGGCAGCGCGAGCGGCCCCCACGGTTCTCACACCGCATGCAGGCGAGTTGGGGCGGCTGTTGGAGTGCAAGAGCGAAGATGTTGAGCGCGAACGCTTGGCAAGTGTGCGCACCGCGGCCGAGCGCTCGCGCACGGTGGTGGTGCTGAAGGGCGATGACACGCTCGTCGCCGAGCACTCCGGTCGCGTGGCGGTCAGCCAAGGGCGCAGTCCAGCGCTGGCCACAGCCGGCAGCGGCGACGTATTGACCGGGGTGATCGCCGCGTTGCTTGCCCAAGGCCTGGATGCCTTTAAGGCGGCGTGTGCGGGAGTGTGGCTGCACGCGCAAGCAGGGCGAATGGCCGCGCAGCGGCAAGGTTCCGCGGAGGGCGTGATGGCAACCGATGTGATCGCCGCGCTGCCGCGGTCGAGAGGAGGAGAAGACCTATCTTCACGACACAAGCAGGTGTGAATCTCGCGTCGATATCTCGTAACTGCACCCGCTTGCTCGCGGAGCTGCACGGTGGCGAGCTGTGTGCGGTTGTCAAGGCCGATGGCTATGGCCACGGCATGGTTTCCTGCGCCGAGGCTGCGCTGGCCGGCGGCGCGACGTGGCTGGCCGTGGCCGGCATGGGGGAAGCCCGCGAGCTTGTGGCGGATGGGGAGTTCGAAGACCTGGAGGCGCCCCTGCTTCTGCTGGGCCCGATCTGCTCCGACGATCTGGAGGAGGCGATCGTGCATGGCTTTGACATCGTCGTCTGGAGCGAGCAGTACATCGCGCACATAGCTCAGCTGGCCGCGATGATGGAGTTGAAGGCGCGCGTGCATGTGAAGCTCGACAGCGGCATGGGCCGCTTCGGCACGCGCGACGCGCAGGCGGCGACGCGCATCGCCCAGGCCGCCGCCGCTGCGCCCAGCCTTGAGCTGGTTGGGCTGATGACCCATTTCGCGACGGCCGATGAGTTGGAGGACGCCTTCTTCGATGAGCAGCTGGAGCGCTTCACGAGCTGGGTGACGCCGCTCAAGGAGGCCTATCCCGAGGTGGTTGTGCATGCCGCCAACAGCGCCGCCACGCTGCGTGATCCACGTGCGCACTTCGACATGGTGCGCTGTGGGATCGCGATCTATGGCATGGATCCGTTCGGCAAGGACCCGGCCGAGCAGGCCCTGGAACCGGCGATGGAGGTCGGCTCGCATGTGGCGGCCGTCAAGCTGTGCAAGGTGGGGGAGAGCGCGGGCTATGGGCGGCGCTTCACCGCCGAGCGCGACACGTATATCGGGGTGGTCCCGATCGGCTACGGCGACGGCTGGCGGCGCGGGCTTTCCAACAACGCCGACGTACTCGTCAACGGGCACCGTCATCCGCTGGTGGGGACCGTGAGTATGGACAGCATCACGGTGGATCTGGGAGCGGACCCTGCTGCCGAGCATCTGCTGGGGCTGCCGGTGGTGCTGATCGGCTATCAGGGCGAGGAGCGGATCACCGCCGAGGAGGTGGCCGGGCGCCTGGGCACGATCAGCTATGAGATCGCCTGCGGCTTGACGCGGCGCCTGGAACGGCGGTATTGCCGCGACGGCGAGCAATGCCGCGATGAGTGACGCCCTTCTCGATGAGCGGTGCGATCTGCGATGAGTGGACGACCAGCGATGAGTGACGCCCTGGAGGTACTGCGCACGACGCTCTCCGGGCAGGAGGCATGGCTTGTCGGAGGCAGCGTGCGCGATCGCCTGCTAGAGCGCTCGACGGCGGATCTGGACGTGGTGATCGACGGCGATCCGGCAGTTGCCGCGCGTGCGCTCGCTCGCGCCGCCGGACGCGGAGAGGCGGCCAGCTTCGCCCTCTCCGAGGACTTCGGTGCCTGGCGTGTGGTGGCGCGCGATGGCAGTTGGCAGATCGATGTGGAGCAGATGCGCGGAGACACCCTGTGCCATGATCTGGAGCAGCGCGATTTCACGGTCAATGCGATTGCGGAGCCGGTGGCGGGCGGCACCCCGATTGATCCGCTGGGGGGCTTGAGCGACCTGAACGAACGGCGCCTACGCATGGTCGCTCCGCAAGCATTTGCCGACGATCCCCTGCGCGTGCTGCGGCTGGTGCGCCTGGCAGTCGAGCTTGATCTGAGTGTCGAGGAGCCGACACTGCGGGCGGCCCAGGAGGCAGCGGGGCATCTGCCGAGCGTGGCGGGCGAGCGGGTGTTCATGGAGCTGCGCCGCATCGTCGACGCCCCGGCGGTGCTGCGGGGACTTGAGCTGATGGGGCAGGTGGGGGCGACCGCCGCCGTTCTGCCGGAGCTTGAGGGACTGCGTGGAGTTGAGCAGAGCAAGTACCACCATCGCGACGTGCACGGCCACACACTGGAGGTGCTGGAGCAGGTGATCGCCTTGCAGGCGGACCCCGCGGGTCTGCTCGGAAGCGAGCATGGCGAGGAGATCGCGGCGCTCCTGGCCGAGCCGTTGGCGGATGACCTTACGCGTGGCAGCGCCCTGCGCTGGGGAGCCTTGCTGCACGACGCCGCCAAGCCGGCAACTCGCGCGGTAATTCCTCTGAGCGGGCGCGTGACGTTCATGGGTCATGACAGCCTCGGGGCCGATCTGGCCCGCGAGGTGCTGGGCCGGCTGCGCACCAGCGAGCGGCTGCGCGCCCATGTGGCGGCGCTGGTGCGCCACCATCTGCGCCTGGGCTTCATGGTGCACGACCCCCAGCCCTTGGCGCGTGAGTCGGTCTTCGACTACCTGCGCGCTACGGAGCCGGTTGAGGTGGATGTCACGCTGCTGTCGGTTGCCGATCGCCTGGCCACGCGCGGCAAGCGCGCGGAGCAGGCGATCGAGGTGCATATGCGCCTGGCGCGCACGATGCTCGGGGACGCTCTGCAATGGCGCGCTCAGGGGGGACCCGCGGCGCCGTTGTGGCGGGGCGATGAGTTGGCGCGCGAGCTGGGCATCGAGCTTGGGCCGCGGGTGGGGGAGCTGCTGGAGGAGTTGGCGCGCGCGCGGTATGCCGGCACGGTGCGCACGCAGGCCGAGGCGCTTGATTTTGCCAAGGCTCTGTCGGCGACTAGGATGCGCTCGTGAGCGCCGACCCAGACTGCATTTTCTGCAAGATCCTCGCGGGCGAACTGCCGGCCACGATCGTGGATCAGGATGAGCACACGGTGTCCTTCATGGACATCAACCCCGCCACGCGCGGTCATGCGCTGGTGATTCCGCGCGCGCACTCGCGCGATCTGCTGAGCATCGAGCCAAATGACCTGGAGGCAGTGGCCTTGGCCGCCAAGCGGCTGGCGGAGCGCGTGAACGAGCGTTTGGGGGCCGACGGCGTGAACGTCATCAACTCCTGCGGTGCGGCGGCGTGGCAGACGGTCTTCCACTTCCATATGCACGTGATCCCACGCTACGCGGGCGATCCGTTACGACTGCCATGGGTGCCGGGACCCGGCGATCCGGTGGAGATCGCGACAGCAGCGGCGCAGCTCAGCGGGAGCACAGGCTGAGCTAATAGCCGAAGATGTAGGAAATGGGGCGTCGTAAAGGGGGAATCCCGCAATCTACGTCGAACCGCTACATCGTCGCAATCATTGTGTTGAATGCCCATATGAGAGCTAAACGCGCATACATCGCTGTCCTGGGAGGCCTTGGCCTTGCCCTGGCGATGCCTACGGGCTCGCTGGCAACGCTCGCGGAAGTGGGCGTCATTCCGGAAACCACTCCCCCGACCACGCCAAGCTGCCCGGGCAGCCCTTGTCTGGCGGTGAGCCGCACGACCGGCTTCCAGGTCAAGGTGGGTAGCACCCACGAACTCGTGAGCGCGCCGCGCGAAGGCCGCATCGTTGCGTGGACAATTGCGCTGGGCAAGCCCAATGCCACGCAGGTCAAGTTCTTCAACGCCAACGAGGGCGGCGAAGCGAGTGCCGGCATTGCGATCCTGCGCAAGGAACCAAAGCCCAACCTCGCCTACAAGCTGGTCGCGCAGAGCCCGCTGGTGAAGCTGGAACCGTACTTCGGCAAGACCGCGCAGTTCCCCCTGACAACCACCCTTCCCGTCAAGAAGGGCGATCTGGTGGCGCTGACGGTCCCGTCGTGGGCTCCCGCACTGGCGCTTGGCTTCCCCAACACCACCTCCTGGCGTGCTAGTCGGCCCAAGACGCAGTGCACCAGCACCAGCGCACAGTCGGCGCAGACAAGCCTCGGAGGGGTCGTGCAGTACGCCTGCCTGTACCGCACCGCGCGCTTGACCTACAGCGCCACGCTGGTATCGACGCCTTAACCGAGGCGAGGGCCGGCTCAGCCGCCGGGCGCGCTGGCGCCGCCGGTGCCCCCTGAGGTACCGCCTCCGGCGCCGGTACCCGAGCCACCGCCTGTGCCACCGCCGGTCCCGCCAGCAGCACCGCCGCCGGTGCCGCCCCCGGCTGAGCTGCCACCGCTGTTGCCTTCGGTAGCCCCGCTTGAGCCACCGCCAGTGGATTCTTCAGATCCACTGGATTCGTTACCGCCGGTTTCACCGGAGGTGCCTTCGCTGGCGCTGGACGAAGACTTCGTAGAAGTTGTCGACACGGAGGTCGTCTGTGCGGCTTCGCTTTCAGCGGTGGTATCGCTGGGGGGAATGATGTTCGGCGTGCTGTGCGGTGCCGGATCGGACACGCTGCTGCCGCCGCAGGCGCCCAGCGTCAGGCCGCTGAGCAGAAGAAGAGCTATGGCGCCAGCAGTGACGCGCGGGGAAAGTTGAGCAGGCCAGCTCACGCGCCGAGCGGCCCCATGCGCCGGCCGCACGTCGGGCAGTCGTTCAGATCTTTCTGGGCGAGCTGATCGCACCAGGTGCAGAAACGCAGATTCTCAACCGCCCACGGCAGCTTCGAGGCGGAAGGAGCCAGCGGCAAGAGCTTGCCGACGACCTCCATTGGCGCTCCCGAGTCGCGATCCACGTAGATCTCGCCAGGCTCTGCCTCCAGCACGATCTCTCGCCCGCTGGCCGGGTTACGCAAGCGGTATCGCTGGGCAGTGCTCACCGGCGGGACTCTAGCGAAGCGCTCGGGCGTAGGCTGCCCTGCGATGCGCATCCTCATCTTTCACGGCTACCTGCTGGGCGGGACGGGCTCCAACGTCTATAACGCTCGCCTTGCGGCCGCCCTGGTGGAGTTGGGCCATGAGGTGCATCTGCTCTGCCAGGATCGCCAGCCTGAGCAGCAGGCATTTGTGGACGCTACAGGGGATTGGGATGGCGGGACGTTGCGCCTAAGTGCACTGAGGGAGCCGGTGCGCTGCACGGCGTATAGGCCCGATATTGGCGGACTGCTGCCGGTGTACGTGATGGATCGCTACGAGGGCATTCAGGCGCGGCCTTTCGCGGAATGCTCTGAGCAGGAGGTCGATCGCTATCTGGCCGCAAACGTGGCGGCTGTACGCGAGGTGGTCGAGCTGGTGCAACCGGACGTGGCGCTGGCCAATCATCTCGTGATGGGGCCTGTAATTCTGGCGCGCGCATTGGCCGGAGGGGTGCCCTACGCGGTCAAAGTCCACGGCAGCGCGCTTGAGTACACCGTCAAGCCCAATCCCGAGCGCTTCCTGGGTTTCGCGCGCGAGGGTCTGGCCGGCGCCAATGGGGTGCTGGTCGGCTCGCATCACACGGCCGCCAGCCTGTGGGAGGCCATGGAAGAGCCATCGTTGGTGGAGCGCACCCGCCTCGGCCCTCCCGGTGTAGACATCGCGCGCTTTGCACCCCGCGAGCACGCGGAGGCGGCGGATGCTTTGCGTGGACTGGCCTCCACGCTTCGCGCTGACGGAAAGGACAATGGCGCAACCGAGGTGAACGCCTTCGCCCGGGACGATCTCGCGGCCGCGACCGCGCTGGAACGCCTGAACCCCGGGCAAGACCGTCTGGTGGCGTTTGTGGGCAAGCTGATCGCCAACAAGGGCGTGGACCTGCTGATCGCGGCGTGGCCGCTCGTGCTCAGACAGGTTCCCGAGGCGAAGCTGGTCGTGGTGGGCTTTGGGGCCGATCGCGAGCAGCTTGAGCGCCTGCTGGGCGCCTTGGCGGCCAACGATCTGGAGGGGGCCACAGAAGGCGCCAGGCGGCATCTACGGGCATTTCTGGGGGCTCTGCAGGGCACGGAGCGTGAGCGCTATCTCTCAGATGCCCAGACGTTGCCCGAGCGTGTGGTGTTCACTGGCCGTCTCGACCACGAGGAGCTGATCGAGCTGTTGCCGGCCTGCGAGGCGCTGGTCGTGCCCAGCACCTTTCCTGAGGCATTTGGCATGGTCGCTGCCGAGGGTGCCGCCTGTGGCGCCTTTCCGGTCAGCGCTGCGCATTCAGGACTGGCGGAGGTGAGCAGCGTGCTGGCCCGCTACATCCCAGCGGAGGTCGCCCAGTGGTTGTCATTCGCGGTCGATGACGGTGCCGTAAGCGCTCTTGGTGCCTGTCTCACTGGCTGGCTTGGGGCCGACCCGGAGTTGCGCGCCAGGACCCGCAAAGGGCTTGTGGAGGCCGTATGCGAGCACTGGTCGTGGGAGGGTGCGGCGCGCGGGGTGATCGCCGCGGCCAGCGGCGAGTTGGACGATCTCGCAGTCCCGTGACCCCTTCGGATAGAGTTCCCGCGCCGATGCTCGCTCCACTCAATAACTTCGGTCTGCGCCAGCTTGGTGTGCTCGCGGGAACGGGCAGCCTGCTGTTGGCCTGCACGGGCTGTGGGAGCGTCAAGCATGACCCCAATCCGAACCTGATCGCCGGCAAGCAGGAGTTCGTCTCCAAGTGTGGCTCCTGCCATACGCTGACGCGCGCGGGCACCAAGGGCATCGTCGGGCCCAACCTTGATGAAGCCTTCCGTGCCAGCATCGCCGAAGGGCTGGAGCGCAACACGATTCGCAGCGTCGTGCACGGTCAGGTGCTGGAGCCCAATCCGCACGGCGCCATGCCGAAGAACCTGGTCACCGGTTCCTCGTTGGAAGATGTCGCTGCCTACGTCGCCTACGCCGCCGACCGGCCGGGCCAGGATACGGGCCTGCTGGCGGCCGCTGTCAAGGCTCCCGGCGCGGGCAAGCCGGCCGTCGAGCAGAACGGCAAGCTGCAGATCGACGCCGATCCCACCGGCCAGCTGGCATATGTGACCAACAAGGCCACTGCTACGGCCGGCCCGGTGACGATCACGATGGGCAACATGTCCGGGGTCACCCACAACCTCGCCATCCAGTCTGGTACCGGCGCCAGTGGTCCGGTCCTGGGTGCCACCAAGATCATCACCAAGGGTGCCGCCAGTGCGAGCTTCAACCTCAAGCCCGGCACCTACACCTTCTTCTGCCAGGTCCCAGGGCATAGGCAGGCGGGCATGGAAGGCCAGCTAACCGTCAAGTAAGGCCGTGCGCTCGCAACTAGAGCGCGCGCACAAGCACAATAATCGCCACGATCGCGATCGCGACGGCGAGCACGTAGATCAGCAGCTGAAACGCCTCGCCCTCGGAGCGTAGGGGGTTCAGCACGACGTGGCCTTCCGCATGGGTCTTCCTCAGATCACGTAGACCGTCAGGTAAACGACGATCCACATGATGTCAACGAAGTGCCAGTAGATCCCGGGTATCTCCACGCCCTTGTGCTCCTCGGGCGAGTAGTGCCCACGGAAGGCGCGTATGCAGACGATCAACAGCAGGATGAGGCCGATCGTGACGTGCGCGCCGTGCAGGCCCGTGAGGCCGTAGAAGATCGTGGCCTGAGCGGTGTCCTGGGGGGCGAAGCCGATGTTCGCGTACTCATTGATCTGAATGAAGAGGAAGGTGGCGCCCAGCAGGAAGGTGACCACCATGCCGGCCTTCAGGCCGAAGTGGTTGCCGCGCTTGATCGCGGCCTCGGCCCAGTGCAGCGTGAAGGAGGAGGAGACCAGGATCAGGGTGTTGACGCCGGCTACCTCCACTGGCAAGGTCGTCCCGACGGCGGGCCAGGGGTCGCCCTGGGCGACGCGAATGAAGAAATAGGCCGTGAAGAAGGCCCCGAAGACCATCACCTCGGAGATGATGAAAAGCAGCATCCCGAGCAGCTGAGGCTCGACGCGCGAACTGCGATTGGCCGGCGGCGGGCCGTGGTGCTCGCCCTCATGCGCTGCGGCGTGCGTGACGCTGGCTGCCTCCATCCGGCTCTCTTCTCCTAGCTGGCGGCCGCAGCCGCGGTTGTGGTTGCCTGGGCGTTTGCTTCGACGTGTTCTACCGGCACCGATGTGGTGCTCTTGACGCGGTCGATCAGGTTGGCGCGCAGCCAGCCGGAGCGCTCGCCAGGAAGCGTCGAGATGACGACGTTATCCACGCGGAACAGCTCCATCGCATTCATGATGGCGGTGTATGGGTCGGGATCGCCGGTGATCCCTGCGCTCAAGATGCCCGCCGAGTGCAGACGGTCGAGCATCGAGGCAAGGCGCATACGCGCCTCGCGCGGCGCCGTGCCGCTGCCGTCGTGCTGGGGTACGACGGCGATGAACAGGTGGCGCTCATCGCCGGCGGCCTTGGCACGCAGATGCTCAAGCAGCTCCTCGCCGCTTGATGTCTTGTTGGCCACCACCAGC
This sequence comes from uncultured Solirubrobacterales bacterium, assembly GCA_963743165.1. Classification (GTDB taxonomy): domain Bacteria; phylum Actinomycetota; class Thermoleophilia; order Solirubrobacterales; family Solirubrobacteraceae; genus Palsa-744. The sequence goes on along the minus strand of CAVUOP010000001.1, from coordinate 415,496 downwards.
GTCACCGCGAAGGGCAGGCCCTCCTGCTCAATGTCGGTGACGATGTGCTCCACCGGCAGACCTGAGGCGTTCTGGATGCGCTCCACCAGGTCTCGCCGCAGCCAGCCGGACTGCGACGCGGGGTGCGTGGAGACGATCACCTCGTCGGGCCGGCGCTCGGCGATGGCGTCCATGGTGGCCGAGAAGGGATCGGGGTCGCCTACTTCGCCACTGGCCTGGATGCCCTCGGCGGACACGAATGACATCGCCAGATCGACGCGCACCTGGGCCGATTCGCGCACCGCTTCGTCGTAGATCACGAGACCGGCGGTGGGCTTGCTCTGGGGCACCACGAGGCGAAAGCGTGTCTCCTCGGCGGCGGCCAGTTCGCGCACGCGCTCGTACAGCTTGGCTCCACCGAGTGTGCGGTTGGCTACAACAAGAATTTCTCTCATCGGCTCGACCTCCCCTTACTCGCTGCCAAACGGGTTGGCGCCGCCACTGACAGTGCCGCCGCTGCCACCACTGCTGCCACCGCCTGAGCCCGATCCCGCGCCGACGGTGGCCGGCAAAGGCGCCGGCGCGAACATGCCGTGTACCGCTCCGGGCACCCCGTACTCATAGGGGCCACCTACGACGGTAGGCACGCGGTCGAAGTTGAAGATCGGCGGCGGCGAGGAGACCTGCCACTCAAGCGTCATCGCCCGCCATGGATTGGCCGACGCGCGCGGCCCGCCACGCCAGCTGGTGACCATGTTGTAGATGAAGATCAGTGTGCTCAGTCCCAGCGCGAAGCTGAAGATCGAGATGATCAGGTTGAGCGTGGCGAACTGGTCGGCGTAGGTCGCCACGCGGCGGGGCATCCCCTGCAGCCCGAGGATGTGCATCGGCCCGAAAGTCAGGTTGAAGAACACGAAGGTGGTCCAGAAGTGCCACTTGCCCAGGCGCTCGTCATACATGCGCCCGGTCATCTTCGGGAACCAGTAGTAGACGCCCGCGAAGATCGTCATCAGCGAGCCACCGAAGAGCACGTAGTGGATGTGGGCCACGATGAAATAGGTGGCGCTGACGTGGATGTCGAAGGGCACCATCGCCAGCATCACGCCGCTGATGCCGCCCAGCGTGAAGGTCGTCAGGAAGCCCAGGGCGAACAGCATCGGCGTGTCCAGGTGCAGCACCCCGCGCCATAGCGTGGCCAGCCAGGAGAAGATCTTGATGCCGGTGGGGATCGCGATGATCGCGGTGGTGACCGCCATCGGGATGCGAATCCAGGCGGCCATGCCCGAGGTGAACATGTGGTGCGCCCAGACGGTGAAGCCCAGCATCACGATCGCCAGCAGCGAGAAGGCCATCATGCGGTAGCCGAAGATTGGCTTACGCGACTTGACAGCGATGACTTCGCTGACTATCCCGAAGCCGGGCAACATCATGATGTAGACCGCCGGATGGGAGTAGAACCAGAAGACGTGCTGGTACATCAGCACGTCGCCGCCGTTGCCCGCATTGAAGAAGTTGAAGCCCAAGGCGCGGTCGAGCAGGATGAAGAACTGCGAAGCCGCGACGAACGGCGTGGCGATCACCACCAGCAGCGAGGTGGCGAAGTTGGCCCACACCAGCAGAGGCATACGGAAGAAGCTCATGCCGGGCGCGCGCATGGTGATGATCGTCACCAGGAAGTTCAGCGCCGTCATGATCGAGGAGGCCCCCGCGAACTGCACCCCCAGCGTGAAGAAGTCCTGACCGACGGGCGCGTCAACAGATAGCGGCGTGTAGGCCGTCCAACCATCGGCGAAGGCCCCGCCAGGCGCGAGGAAGCTGGAGAGCATCATCACGCCCGCGATTGGCAGCAGCCAGTAGGAAAGCGCGTTCAGGCGCGGGAAGGCCATGTCCGGCGCGCCGATCATCAAAGGCAGCACGTAGTTGGCCAGGCCCGCGAACACGGGGATGATGAACAGGAAGATCAGCAGCGAGGCGTGCACCGAGAAGAGGCCGTTGTAGGTGTTGGCGTCTACGAACTGCGCCCCCGGCTGCGCAAGCTCGATGCGCATCAGCATCGCCAGCAGGCCGCCTACCAGCAGGAAGAAGAAGGAGGTGACCGTGTACTGGATGCCGATCACCTTGTGGTCGGTGTTGATGCGGAAGTAGTCCTTCCAGCTTGTCGCCCCGTGCCCGGAGTGGTCCTCGGGCTGGGTAGGCTTGCCGGCGGCCCACGCGAACCAGTAGTCGAAGCCGCCGAGGCCGACGAGGAAGAACAGTGGCGAGGCGATCAGCGAGACCACGAGGATGGCTTCGCCCTTGAGGTAGTGCGGGAAGGTGTGGTGACCTGTGGCCGCGCGAACCACCCAAGTGATGGCGGCCGCGAAGGCGATCCCCAGTACGAATCCCAGGAAAGCCCGGTAAAAGCCGGGGCCGCGGAACTTGGCGATCATCGTGGTCACTTTACTGCCGTCCCGGCGCTGCGTTTGCCTGAAGTGCCAGCCACTGGCGGAAGCGTGCCTGTGGGACGACGTGGATGGTCGAGCGCATCACCGAGTGCCCGACGCCGCACAGCAGGTTGCACACCACCGGATAGCTGCCCAGCCGATCGGGCGTGGCACGCCAGTGGGTGGTGATGCCCGGCACAGCATCGATCTGTAGCCGGAAGGCGGGGACCCAGAAGGCATGGATGACATCCACGCTGCGGATGTTGAAGTAGACCGACTCATTCACGGGCACATAGAGGTGGTTGCTCTTCAGCGGTGCTCCGCCCGTCACCGAACGCGGATATTCATAGCTCCAGGCGAACTGCTGGCCGGTGACGTTGATCTGGACCTCCGGTCCCGCTGGCTTCTTTTCGTTGTTGTTCAGCACCACGAAGGAGTAGGACACGAGCCCCAGCAGGATCACCGCGGGAATCGCGGTCCACAGCACCTCAAGGCGCGTGTTGCCGTGAATCGGGGGGCCGTCCTTGAGCTCCTCCCCGGGCTTCATGCGGAACTGCCACACCGAGTAGAGGATCACCGTCACCACCAGCACGAAGATCGGTATCGAGGCGATCACCAGCACGTGGTAGAGCGTGTCTGTTTCCTTGGCCTGCGTGGACGCCTGCACCGGGAACCAGTGGATGACATAGCTCAGGACGACGCCGATCGCGATCGAGATCACGGCGGCCACGCCGGCGAAGATCAGCGAGCGCCTGCTCCCTGACCTGCTGTCTGACGAGTCGCTGTCTGGGCTATGCACGTTCATTGGCGGGCGTGATCCTATTGCCTTGACCCGACCTCTTGACGCGCGCCCCTCATGGGGCTACATTGAGACAATCGTTGCAAGGAAAGGAGCGGTACATGCAGGTGCATGAAGGAATGAGCCCGACAGTCCTTTCGGTGGGTCCCGGCCACACGCTGCGAGAGGCTGCCAAGCTGATGGCTGAGCGCCAGGTGGGGGCGGCGGTGGTCAACGATCCCGACGGCAATGGCCCCGGGATCATCACCGAGCGCGACATCCTGCTCTCGCTTGGGACCGGTCAGAACCCCGATACAGAGTTGGTGGCCGAGCATCTCACGAGCGATGTGGTGTACGCCGCGCCGGAGTGGTCGCTTGAGGAGGCCGCAGCGGCGATGGTGCAGGGTAGCTTCCGTCACCTGATCGTCATCGACCACGGAGAGATAGCCGGCATCTTGTCAGTGCGCGATGTCGTGCGCTGTTGGACTGATGACGGTGCGCTCTGCCCGGTGCCGGCCAGCGCCAGTCTTTGACTGAGAAGCGAGGGGCCCGGCTCGGCGGCCTGCGGCCGCCTGCACGGGTGGGTGGGACTCCAATCAGTCCAGCGGAAGCTCGTCGATCTCGTGGCGCGTGTCGGCGATCCAACGCGCGGCACACACGACCGTCAGCACGACGCCGGCGATCACGAGGATCAGGCTGAGCGTGATGCCGACCACCGCCAGGGTGATGCCCACGGTGGTGAGCAGTGGCAAAAGGCTAGGGCCGGGGAGATGAATCTCCTCGCCGACCGGTGGGATCTGAGGATCGAGCGGGCTCATGACACGTAGATGGCGGCCACCACGAAGGTGAGGCCGAACATGAACATGCAGATCCCACCGACGATCAGGCCGGTGCGGATGTTCTTACGGGCTAGGCGTCGATTCATAGCTGGGCGAGAAGTTTATAGATGGACGTTGGCGACCATCGCGCAGAACAGCAGCGCCAGGTAGGCCAGGGAGAAGAGATAGAGCTGCAGCGCGCTGCGGCGATCCGCACGCCGATACAGCCGCACGGCGCCCGCGATGAAGCCGATACCCAGCAGGAGCGAGGAGGCCAGGTAGATCCCGCCGAGTCCGCCCGCGCAGAAGGGCAGCTGTGTGACCGCGTACAACAGCACCGTGTAGAGCAGGATCTGACGTTCGCGTCTCGGCCTCGCCGCGCACGACCGGCAGCATCGGTACGCCGACCTTGCCGTACTCCTCCTTCATCAGCAGCGAGAGCGCCCAGAAATGGGGGGGCGTCCAGAAGAAGATGATGAAGAACATGATCACTGCCAGGCCACCGACATCCCCGCGCACGGCTGCCCAGCCGACCAGCGGCGGCACGGCCCCAGCGGCGCCGCCGATGACGATGTTCTGCGGTGTGCGGCGCTTCAGCCAGAAGGTGTAGACGAACACGTAGCCCAGGAAGCCGGCGAAGGAGAGGCCGGCAGCGAGCGGGTTGACCGTCAGCGATAGCTCCAGCAGCGATAGCGCCGCGAGCAGACAACCAAACGTGAGCGCCGCGCGTGGGGAGATGCGCCCTGCGGGGATCGGGCGATTGGCGGTGCGCGCCATGCGCGCATCGATGTCGCGGTCAAACCAGTGGTTCACGGCTCCTGCGCCCCCCGCCGACAAATAACCGCCCAGGCAGGTGAGTGCCACCAGCAGCGGCGAAGGATCGCCGGCCACGTACATGGCGGTGATGGTGGTGAGCAGCAGCAGCGACTGCACCTTGGGCTTGGTCAGCTCGACGTAGTCGGCAACCACTCGCCGTGCGCGCCCGGCCACGGGCAGGCTGGCATGCAGGGTCTGTGAGCTCATCAGACGCCTACTTGCATGGCCCCTGCGGGCACAGTGGCCCCGCCGGGATCAGCAGTCGGCGCGGCCGAGCGCCGCTCCACCTCACGGCGGATGTCCTTCATCGGTTCAACCGAACGCACGCGCGGGACCACATCGAAGTTGTTGGGCGGCGGGGGAGAACTTGTGAACCACTCAAGCGTGTTGGCCTTCCACGGGTCCGGTCCCGCGATCACGCCGCTCTTGACGCTGCGGGCGACATTCACAACGGTCACGAGCACGCCCAGGGCGAGGATGAAGGAGCCCACGGTGGAGATCTGGTTGTACAGCGCGAGGTGACCCACGTTGTCGTACTCGTACACCCGCCGGGGCATGCCGTCAAGGCCGATCACGTGCTGGATCAGGAAGGTGATGAGGAAACCCCAGTACATGAGCCAGAAGGAGACTTTGCCCATGCCCTCGCTGAGCATCCGCCCCGTGATCTTGGGGAACCAGTAGTAGATCGCGGCGAAGATCGTGAAGACAGCACCGCCCATCAAGACGAAATGGATGTGGGCCACGACGAAATAGGTTTCGTTGAGCTGCCAGTCGACGGGGAAGACGGCCAAAAAGACGCCGGAGATGCCACCGATGATGAACAGCGAGATGAAGCCCGCGCAGAACAGCAGCGGGGTCTTGAATTCGACCGTGCCGCGCCACAGCGTGGCGATCCAGTTGAAGATCTTTACGCCGGTAGGCACGGCGATCAGGAACGAGCTAAGCATCACGAAGACGAGGATGGCCTCGGGGATCGGCGTGGCGAACATGTGGTGCGCCCACGTCAGGAAGCCCAAGAAGGCGATTGCCACCGTGGAGGCCGCGATCGCCTTGTAGCCGAAGATGGGCTTACGCGCGAACACCGGCAGGATCTCCGAGACGACGCCGAAGCCGGGCAAGACCATGATGTAGACCTCGGGGTGCCCAAAGAACCAGAATAAGTGCTGCCATAACAGCGCCGAGCCGCCGTTGGCGGGGTCGAAGAAGTGTGTACCGAAGTGGCGATCGGTCAGCAGCATCGTCACCGCGCCCGCGATCACCGGCATCGCGAAGATGATCAGCACGGAGTAAGTGAGGATCGCCCAGACGAACAGCGGCAGCCGACCCCACGACATACCGGGTGCACGCATGTTGGCGACGGTGGCGTACAGGTTGATCGCCCCAAGGATCGAGGAGAGGCCCGTGAGGTGCACGAGGTAGATCCACGCGTCCTGCCCACCCCCCGGTGAGAAATAGGAGTTCGACAGCGGCGCGTAGCTGGTCCAGCCCGCTTCCGGCGGGTTCCAGAAGACCGAGGCGTAGAACACCAGGCCGCCGGCCAGCAGCAGCCAGTAGGACATGGCGTTCAGGCGGGGGAAGGCCATGTCGCGCGCGCCGATCATCAAGGGCACGAAGTAGTTGGCCAGGCCCGCCATCATCGGCACGACGAAGAGGAAGACCATCGTGGTGCCGTGCATCGTGAAGAGCTGGTTGTAGACCTGGGGGGTGACGAGCGTGTTGTTGGGCTCGCCCAGCTGCAGACGCATCATCAGCGCCTCCACTCCGCCCAGCATGAAGAAGACGAAGGTGGTGACCATGTAGAGGATGCCGATGCGCTTGTGATCGGTGGTCGTGAACCAGCTCGTCCAGCCTTCGGGCTTGGAGGACTCCGCGCGGTGGGTGACGATCTGCGGAATGGGGGGTGCGTAAGTGGCCATCAGGGGTTCTCTACCTGTCCGGCGCCGATCTGCTTGCCGAGTTTGGCGCGAGCGATCTTTGCCTGGGCGTTGGCTTCGGCGATTAAGACCTTCTGGTAGGCCAGCCAGGCTTCAAACTGCGCGGGCGGCACGGCCTTGACGTTGGCGATCATACGCGCATGACCCCGTCCACACAGGTTGGCGCACTGGCCGCGGTAGACACCAGGCTTTGAGATCTTGAACCAGGTGTAGTTGTGGTAGCCGGGCACCGCCTGAAACTTGCCGCCGAGTTCGGGAATCCACCAGGAGTGCACGACATCGGCGGAGACGATGTCGAGCGAGACGGTCGTTTCGGTTGGCACCACCATCTGCTCATAGGAGTAGGGCGCGCCCAGGCCATCAGCTTCGTTGGCGCCGGGGTAGATGTACTGCCAGAGATACTGGCGACCGATGACCGTGATCTTGAGTGCCTTACCGTTCGGGGGCAGCTTGCGCTCGGCACTTGCATAGAGGACCCCGTTGCTGCCGACGAGGTGCTGGCCATTGGGACCCGAGTTGGAGGGGTCCTGGATGGCGGAGAGCTTGGCGAAAGTGATCACGGCCAGCACCACGAGGATCACGGCAGCGGCCACTGTCCAGCCGACCTCCAGGCGCGTGTTGCCGCGGATCTGCGCTGCCACGGCGCCTTTGCGGGCGCGGAACTTCCACAGCGCATAGCCCAGCGCACCCTCGACGAGCACGAAGATGACCAACGCGATGTACAGGATGATCCTGTAGAGGCTGGCGATTTCATCGGCGTTGGGCGAGCCGCCGGACTGTGGCGTGAAGAACGCCAAGTGTGTGTGCAAGAAGGCCAAGGCGCGAGGATTCTATTCAGGCCGGGGCGGAACGCGCGTCAAGATGGTCTGAGAGGTGCATGGAGACCGTCTATCGACCGGTAAACGCCGGGGGGCGCTTCTGCAGGAAGGACATGGCGCCCTCCATGAAGTCATCGCTCTCGGCCATCTCGCCCTGCATGCGCGCCTCCAGCTCCAACTGCTCCTCCATGCCCTGGTAGAGCCAGGCGTTGAGCTGGCGCTTGGCGCCCGCGTAGGAGCGCGTGGGACCGGCCGCGAGACGGGCGAGGAGCGCGGAGACCTCCTGCTGGAAGCGCTCGTCTGCCTCAACGCGGTTGATGAGTCCCCACTGCAGGGCCTGCTCGGCGCCGATGCGCTCACCGAGCATGGCCATCTCCGCGGCGCGAGCCATGCCGACGCGCATGGGCACGAACAGCGAGGAGCCCCCGTCGGGCACGAGGCCGATGTTGACGAAGGCCAGCAGGAAGTAGGCGCTCTGGCTGGCCACGATCAAATCGCAGCACAACGCCAGTGAGCAGCCGATGCCGACAGCCGGCCCGTTGACGGCCGCCACGACCGGCTTGGGCACGTCGCGGATGGCGTGCATGATCGGGTGGTAGCGCTCGGTGAGCGTGTGGTAGACGTTGGGGCGTCCGCTGGGGGTCAGCCGCCCGCCGCTGATGTCCTTCAGATCGGCCCCCGAGGAGAAGGCGCGGCCAGCACCGGTGATCAGGATGGCTCGCACCGCGTCGTCCTGCGCGACCTGTCCGAGCGCCGCGAGCAGGTCCTGCCCGAGCTGCTGATTCCAGGCGTTGAGCGCCTGCGGGCGGTTGAGCTCGATCGTGGCGGCGCCGTTCAGGACGGAGACGTTGACGGTCTCAAGTGCAGTGGTTGGCTGGGTCATGTAGGTCCTCTCATCGCGCGGGAGTGCCGCGAGATCCTATGGTGTGCGCATGCGAAGGCCAAAGATCGGCATCTGCACCGCGATGGAGCGCGCGCAGTGGAGCGTGTGGGACCAGGAAGCGGTGCTGCTGCCGCGCAACTACGTGCAGGCCGTGCAGCGCGCCGGGGGGATGGCCATTCTCTTGCCGCCCGACGCGCACCTGACGGAGGACCCGAGCGAGGTGCTGGACATGATCGACGGGCTGATGCTGGCCGGAGGGGCCGATATCGACCCTGCCTCCTACGGCGAGAAGAGTCATGCCGAGACTTTTGGCACGGTGCCCGAGCGCGACGCCTTCGAAATCGCGTTGGTGCGAGCGGCGATCGCGCGCGAGCTGCCGGTGCTAGGCATCTGCCGGGGTATGCAGCTGATCAACATCGCTCATGGCGGCACGCTGTTCCAGCACCTGCCCGAGTACAAGGGCCACCACGAGCACTGTCGTGTACCCGGCAGCTTCGATAACGCCGACCACGATGTGCGCCTGACCGAGGGTTCGCTGGCGGCACGGGCGGCGGGTGAGCTGGAGCACGCCACCAAGTCCCATCACCATCAGGGTGTGGACCGTGTGGGTGAGGGTCTCACCGTAAGCGGGTACTCCACGATGGATGAGTTACCCGAGGCGATCGAGTTGGCCGGTTCCTCCAATGGGCGGCCTAACGGATGGCTGTTGGGAGTGCAGTGGCACCCCGAGGCGGATCAGTCCAGCACTGTTGTCAAAGCCCTGGTGCAGGCGGCCGCGGCCGGGGGAGCCTGAGCTCGCGCATATACTCCGCTCGCAGTGCGGCGGTCGAGGGTCATGCGAACAGCCGCCTGGGGGGCAGTCGCGGCTGGCATTGCTGCCCCGCTGGTGCGCCGGAGGGTGAATGCGCCACCGCTTGCGATACAGACGGTGGCTTTTGCCGCGCCCGTCGGCTTGGCGGTGGCAATGCGCCGCTCCCCGCGCCGGGACGTGGCCGTGTGTTGCCTACAGATGTGGGCGTACGTGGCGGCATACAAGTCCCCCAACGACGACCCGCAGGTACAGGAAGAGCGGGTGCACATCGACTACCCGATCGACGTTGACCGCGTGCTCGGCTTGGGCGAGCTGCCGACGGTGCGCCTGCAACGCGCGCTGGCGAGCCTCGACGCCGGCGGACCACAATGGCGGCGGCTCGACAAGGTGCTGGTCTGGACACACTGGGTGTGGTTCATGGTCCCCCACGGCTCGCTGGCATACATCCTGGTGCGCCATCCCCGGCGCTTCTCGCGCTCGGCGGTGATGACCTATGCCGTGTTCGACATCGGCGCGATGATCTATTGGGTGCTGCCAACCGCACCGCCGTGGTATGCGACCTCGGTGGCCCATCGCCAGGTGGGGCACCCGGCCGTGAGGCGCATGATGGTCGAATATGGCGAGTATTTCTGGCGAGACGGGTGGGGTCCCCTCTACAGTGTGCTTGGAGGCAACCCTTTGGCTGCAATGCCCTCGCTGCACTTCGCCACGTCCGTAATGGCTGCGCTGCTGCTCGCTGAGATCGGGCCGCTTCCTGGTGCCCTGGGTTGGAGCTATGTCGCAACGCTGGGCTTTGCCCTGGTGTACCTGGGCGAGCACTACGTGGCTGACCTGCTGGCGGGCGCGGCGCTGACGGCGCTGGTGCGGCGGGCCGGGCCGCATGCGGCTCCCGCACTGTCATGGGTGGGACGCCGGATCGCCCTGCTGGAGGCAGCGGCGCATGCGTAGCGAACGCGGGTTGGATTTGAGGAGGGGTTGGGCCGCGTCGTGAGTACCGAGAGCGTGTTGCCGCCGACACCGCGCGATGCGGTGCACGAGGAGGAGATGCCCCGCGTCCAGCTGACGCGCCGGCGTCTGATCTCAGGTCTGCTGTTTGTGCTCTCGGCGGTGGCCTTCTTCTACTTCGTACTGCCGAAACTGGCGGGCGTGGGCGCGACCGTGCATCGCATCGAGCGTGGCGACAGCTGGTGGATCGCCGCCGGGGTCGTTCTGGAGATGGCGTCGTTCGCCGGCTATGTGGTGCTGTTCCGCGCCGTCTTCATCCACGATCACGGGCGCATCGGCTGGCGCGAGAGCTACCAGATAACGATGGCCGGACTGGTGGCCACCCGGTTGTTCGCCACGGCGGGCGCGGGCGGCGTGGCGCTGACGGCGTGGGCGCTGCGACGCTCAGGCATGGAGGCGCGCCTGGTGGCCTGCCGGATGGTCGCCTTCATGGTGCTGCTGTACGTGATCTACGCAGCCTCGCTGGTGCTCGCGGGCGTGGGACTGGGAACGGGTCTGTTCCCCGGTGGGGGCTCCTTCGCGATCACATTTGTGCCGGCAATCGTGGGCGCGCTGCTGCTGGTGATGGGCGGCGCGGTGGCGCTGCTGCCGCAGGACTTCGAGCGCCGCCTCGCGCGCTGGGCCGAAGGCTCGGGACGCCTGGCGCGCTGGACGGCGCTGATGGCGACAGGTCCTGCCCTTGCTGCCAGCGGGGTGCGTACGGCGATCGCGCTGGTGCGCACGCGCGACTGGCGCCTACTGGGCGCGCCGGCCTGGTGGGGCTTTGACATCTGCGTGCTGTGGGCGTGCTTTCACGCCTTCGGCGAAGCGCCCCCATTCGCGGTCATCTGGATGGCCTATTTCGTGGGCATGCTGGGCAACCTGCTGCCGCTGCCGGGCGGCATCGGCGGCGTCGAGGGAGGCATGATCGGCGCCTTCGCGGCGTTCGGAGTCGACCTCGACCTGGCGGTGCTCGCGGTGCTGAGCTACCGCGGGATCGCCTTCTGGCTGCCGACGATCCCAGGCATAGTGGCCTACCTTCAGTTGCGGCGCACGGTGGGTCACTGGCGCGAGGAAGATGCCGGCCACAACGGCGAGGCCGAGAGCTATACTTTACAAAGTAAAGCGTCAAATACTCCGATAAGGATGAGCTGAGATGGCAGACGTTGAGAATGTAATCGTCATAGGCAGTGGCCCCGCGGGCTACACAGCCGGGCTGTACACCTCCCGTGCCAACCTGAAGCCGCTGGTGATTGAGGGCTTCGCCTGGGGCGGCCTCTTGCAGCAGACGACCGACGTTCAGAACTACCCCGGCTTCCCCGAGGGCATCATGGGCCCGGAGATGATGCAGAAGCTGCGCGACCAGGCCGAGCGCTTCGGCGCGCGCCTGTTGACCGAGCAGGTCGACCGCGTGGAGCTCGCAAACGAGCCGGGCGGCGTGCACAGCGTGTGGGTGGGCGACACCGAGCACCGCGCTCGTACGGTTGTGCTGGCGATGGGCGCCGAGCACAAGAAGCTGTGCATTCCCGGCGAGGACGAGTTGGGTGGGCGCGGCGTGAGCTACTGCGCCACCTGCGACGCGGCCTTCTTTCGTGACGCGCAGACGGTGATCGTGGGCGGCGGGGACTCGGCGATGGAGGAGGCCATCTTCCTGTCGAAGTTCGCCAAAAAGGTGACCGTGGTGCACCGCCGTGCGGAGTTCCGCGCCTCGAAGATCATGCTGGAGCGCGCGCGGGCGCAGGGGAACATCGAGTTCCTGACCCCATATACCGTCAACAGCTTCGAGCCGGGTGAGAATGGCGCGCTGGGTCATGCGGCGTTGGTTAACACAGAGACGGGCGAGCAGCGTGAGCTTGAGATCAGCGGTGCCTTCATCGCGATCGGTCACGAGCCGCAGTCGGGGCTGGTCGCCGGCCAGATCGATGTGGATGAGAACGGCTACGTGAAGGTCGACGGTCGCTCGACCCGCACCAACCGCCCGGGCGTGTTCGCGGCCGGCGATCTGGTGGACCACACGTATCGCCAGGCCATCACCGCCGCAGGCTCGGGTTGCCAGGCGGCGCTCGATGCCGAGTGGTACCTGCGCGACACGCCTGAGGTGCCAACTCCCGAGGGCATGCCCGTAGGTGATTTGGCCGAGGCGCAGTGGATGCCAGCCGAGGCTACGGCCGAGGCGTAAGCGCCGTCTGAAGCTCAGACTTCGTACTCGAAAAAGCCCTGGCCTACATCGCGTCCCAGGCGCTCGCTCAAGACCAGGCGCCGCAGTACCGGTGCGGGGCGGTAGCGCTCCTCGCGGTACTCGTCCGAAAGCGCCTCCAGCACCGTCAACACGTGGTCTAGGCCGATCCGATCAGCCCATTCGAGCGGCCCGCGCGGATGGTTCATGCCGAGCTTCATGCCGGTGTCGATGTCCGCCGCGCTGCCCACGCCTTCGCCGAGCGCGAAAGCCGACTCGTTGATGACCTGGCACACGATGCGCCCCAACACGAGGCCGGGCGCATCTCCTACCCATGCCGTGTGCTTGCCCAGCGCGTTGAAGAAACGCTCCGCGCGCGACACTGCCGCGGGCGACGAGTGTTCGCTGCGCGTCAACTCCACCAGCCCTGCCTGCTGGAAAGGAGGCAGCACGTGAAAGCCCACGCTCGGACCGCCCGGGTCGAGGCTCGCCAGCGAGCCGCTGTCGCACAGCACTACCCGCGGGCCGCCGCGCGCGCTGTCGCCTTCCTCGCTAACGCCGCACTCCACGATCAGGGCCGGCAGCTCGCGCTGCGCATCCTGTGGGCCGCGTACCTCATAGCCTGCTTGTGCGGCGGCTGTGCGCAGCTCGCCCGCGAGCACTCCTTCGCCGCAGATGACCACCAGCCCCTCGCCGTCCGCGGGAGGGTTGGAAGCCGAGGGCGGCTCGGGGTCCTCGGGACGGTGGGGGCCGTCGCCCGAGTAGTCGTAGTACCCCTGCCCGCTCTTGCGTCCGTGCAGGCCAGCGGCCACCATGCGCGCCTGAATGGGGGAGGGTCGCCAGCGCGGCTCGCCGAAGCCCAGCTCATAGAAGCTGCGTGCGACATCGAAACCCGTGTCCACTCCTACGAGGTCGCTCAACTCGAAAGGCCCCATGCGAAAGCCGCCCTCCATGCGCACGATGCGGTCGATGCTCTGCACATCTGCGATCTGCTCGCCCAGCAGTCGCAGTGCCTCTAGCCCGAAGGGTCGGTTGCAGCGGTTGACCAGGAAGCCCGGCCCGTCGCTGGCCCTGATGGTGGTCTTGCCCATCGCCTCGCCGGTTGCCGTGGCCAGCGCCAGGGCGCTCTCGCCGGAGCGCATCCCCGCGATCACCTCCAGCAGCGCCATCACCGGCGCGGGGTTGAAGAAGTGCATCCCCACCACCCGCTCCGGGTGCGTGGCCGCGGCAGCCACGGCGGTGACAGGCAGCGAGGAGGTGTTGGTGGCCAGCACGCACTCCTCGCTGACCACACGCGAGAGCTCGCGGTAGAGCTCGTGCTTGAGATCCAGCCGCTCCGGCGCGGCCTCGATCACGAGCTCACACGGCGCCAGCGCCTCGATGGTCTCGACGGCCTCTAGCCGTGCCGCGGCTGCCTGCGCCTCCTCCGCGCTGAGCTTGCCCTTTGCCGCTTCCTTCTGCAGGCCCTCCACGACTCGCCTGGCCCCGCGCTGCAATGCCTCGGGGATCGGGTCATGCAACAAAGTGCGAGCGCCGGAGCGAGCCGCCAGCTGTGCGATGCCCGCGCCCATGGTGCCGGCGCCGAGCACGCCGATCGTTCGTGCCGCGGGGGTGCTCATCGGAGCGGCAGACTACCGCTTGTGGCTGGGGTGCTTCTTCGGCACGCCGATGGTGATCGGGTGGGTGGCGACGATCGGGGCGTCGCTGCCGTGACGAACCGTCACCGTCAGGTTGGCTTCTAGCGGGCCGCCTTTGAGCAGCATCCGCTTGGCGGGGCCATCGAGCGTGAAGATCAATCGGGTTGTGGCGGCCGGCGCGACCGTAATGGTGGAATCGCCGAGCGCCACGCTATGACTGCGTGCGTTGTGGCCGGTGGCCTGCACGGTCACCACGCACGCGGCGCTGCCCGCCGGGCACTGAAGCGACTCGCCGCTATTGACGATGATCTTGCCGAGAGGCCTGGCGGGAGCCGCATCGGCTCCGATTGCCATTGCCAGCGTGACCAGCAGGCCCACGAGCGTGAGCTTTCTCATTGGCACAGCCTGCCACGAATCCCCATCATGCGTCTTGTGCTCGCCAAACGCAACCCCATCCCCCTCCAAAAAAACGACTCAGGAGGGCACGAGCGCATTGATCCCGGTCATCGCGCGTCCGATGATCAGCTTCTGGATCTGAGAGGTGCCCTCGTAGAGGGTCGTGACGCGCACATCGCGGAAGTAGCGCTCCACTGGGTGGTCGTCGACATAGCCGGCGCCGCCGTGGACCTGGATCGCCGTGTTGGCGCACTCCACGGCGGCCTCGGTGGCGTGCAGCTTGGCGACGGAGGTCTCAAGCGTATTGGGGCGGCCCTTGTCCTTGAGGAAGCCGGCGCGCCACACGAGCATGCGTGAGGCGTCGGTCTTCAGCACCATGTCGGCGATCATCGCCTGCACCAGCTGAAAGCTGGCGATCGGGCGGCCGAACTGCTCGCGCTCCTTGGCGTAGTTCACGGACTCCTCGACGCAGCCCTGGCAGATGCCCACGCAGCCGGCGGCCACGGAGAAGCGGCCGCTGTCGAGCGCCGACATGGCCACCTTGAAGCCGTCGCCGACCTCGCCGAGGATGTCATCGGGGCCGACCTTCACTTCGTCCAGCGAGATCGAGGCGGTGTCGCTGGCGTGCAGGCCCATCTTGTGCTCGATCGTCTGCGCCTGGTAGCCGGGCTGGTCGGTGTCGACCAGGAAGCAGGCGAGGCCACGGTGACGGGTGGGTGGGTCCAAATCTGGATCGGTCTGGGCGAAGATCAACGCCAGCTTGGCGTAGTTGCCCATCGAGATCCACATCTTGGCGCCGCTGATCGTCCAGCCCTCGTCTGTCTTCGTCGCGCGCGTGCGCTGGTTGGCGGCGTCCGAGCCGGTGTCGGGCTCGGTCAGGCCGAAGCAGCCGAGCCACTCGCCGCTGCACAGCTTGGGCAGGTAGTGCTGCTTCTGCTCCTCGGTACCCCACTTGAGGATCGCTGAGCAGACGAGGGAGGTCTGCACGGAGATGACTGTGCGTATCGATGAGCAGCCGCGCCCGATCTCCTCGACCACCAGGCCGTAGTCCAAGTAGCCAAGACCGGCGCCGCCGTACTCGCGCGGGACGATCGCGCCGAGGTAGCCCTGGTCGGCGATCTTCTTGACGAGGTCGAGGTCGAAGTGATGGTTGCGCGCGTTTTCGCGGGCGCGCTCGACGATCTCCTTGTCGGTGAACTCGCGTGCGGTGTCGCGGATCAGGCGCTGCTCGTCGGTCAGGTCGAAATCCATGGGTCTCCTTGCTTGGTACGTGTCAGGCGAGCTTGGGGGTTCGCCACGGTGCCTGTATGCGCCGCGCCAACTCTTCGGCGAGGCTATCGATCGGAAGGCGCTCCTGCAGGAGGCTGTCGCGCTCCCTTACGGTCACGGTGTTCTGCTCCACGCTCTCGTGGTCGATGGTGACGCAGAAAGGGGTGCCGATCTCGTCCTGGCGGCGGTAGCGCTTGCCGATCGCGCCGCCGTCGTCGTACTCGGCCTGCACCGCCTTGCGCAGCTCGCGGTACACCTCGCGCGCCAGCTCGGGCTGTCCGTCCTTCTTGACGAGCGGCAGCACCGCGGCCTTGACCGGCGCCAGCCGGGGGTGCAATCTCAGGACAGTGCGCTGCTCGCCCGCGCCGGTGCCCTCACGCTCGACCGTTTCCTCGTCATAGGCGTCCACCAGAAATGCCAGCGTCGCGCGGTCTGCGCCCGCGGCGGGCTCGATCACGTGCGGCACGTAGCGCTCGCCGCTGGCCTGATCGAAGTACTCAAGCTTCTCGCCGGAGTGCTCGGCGTGCTGCTTGAGATCGAAGTCGCCGCGGTTGGCGATGCCCTCAAGCTCAGACCAGCCGATCGGGAAGAGGTATTCCACGTCGCTCGTGGCCGAGGAGTAGTGCGAGAGCTCATCCTGCTCGTGGGCGCGCAGGCGCAGGTGATCGGGGCGGATGCCGAGCTCCTCATACCAGCGCTCACGCTCTTTGAGCCAGTGCTCGAACCACTGCTGGGCCTCAGTGGGAGGCACGAAGAACTCCATCTCCATCTGCTCGAACTCGCGCGTGCGGAAGATGAAGTTGCCGGGCGTGATCTCGTTGCGGAAGGACTTGCCCACCTGGGCGATGCCGAAAGGCGGCTTCTTGCGCGAGAACTGCAGAACGTTCTTGAAGTTCACGAAGATCCCCTGCGCGGTCTCGGGGCGCAGGTAGGCGACGGAGCCCGACTCCTTGACGGGGCCGATGGTCGTCTCGAACATCAGGTTGAAGTCGCGCGCCTCCGTCAGATCGCACTCGGAAGTCTCGCCAGGGTGCTTGGAGGGCTTGCGCCCGCAGGGGAGGTCGGCGAGGTGGTCGGCGCGGAAGCGCTGCCCGCAGGTGCGGCAGTCCACCAGGGGATCGGTGAAGCCCGCGAGGTGGCCCGAGGCCTCCCACACCTTGGGGTGCTGCAGGATCGCCGAGTCGAGCGCGACGATGTCCTCGCGCTCATTGAGCATCGCCCGCCACCATTCGTTCTTGACGTTGGTCTTCAGGAGCACGCCGTAGTGGCCGTAGTCGTAGGTCGAGCCC
Organism: uncultured Solirubrobacterales bacterium; assembly: GCA_963743165.1. Classification (GTDB taxonomy): domain Bacteria; phylum Actinomycetota; class Thermoleophilia; order Solirubrobacterales; family Solirubrobacteraceae; genus Palsa-744. Next base: position 398,485 of record CAVUOP010000001.1, on the reverse strand, counting down.
ACGCCGCCGTAGATCTCCGAGGAGGGGAAGATGAAGCCGCGGCGCTTGCATAGCGACACGATCTTGTCCATGGTGACCATCGTCGGGGGATGCTATTCGAGCGGCCTCGCCACCGGGCCAACGGCTTGTCAACCTAGGCCCTTGACAAACTTGTTCATTTGTGTTTCCCTTGTTTCATTCGAGCGCCGCTACCCATACCTCTCCAGTGGCGCTCGAACTAACTTGACCAGACGCAGCGAGGAGCCCGGCGCGCCCCCCCTATAAAGTGCGCGCCGTGGCGCGGGTCTTGATCCTTGGCGGCGGCTGTCGAGGCAGGCAATTGGCTGCTGAAATCATCGGCGAGGGCCATGCGGTACGCATCGTGACCCGCTCGGAGGCGGGTCGCGGGGAGATAGAGGCCGTCGGCGCGGAGTGCGTCATCGGCGATCCCAATCGCCTGGGCACGCTCCGAGGAGTCCTGGAGGGCGTGACTGTGGCCTGCTGGCTGCTCGCCACCGCGACGGGATCGCCCGATGAGGTGAGAGAACTGCGTGTTTCCCGCTTGCCGGCTTTTCTGGGGCAGGCGATCGACTCCACGATGCGTGGCTTCCTCTACGAGGCCTCTGATCTTGCCAGCGAGGGATCGCGATTGGTGGAGGAGGTTGCCAGTCGCAATGCCATCCCCGCGGTGGCCCTCACGGCAGATCCCTGCGATCGGAACGCCTGGATTCTGGCCGCGCGCGCTACGCTGTCTCTATACCTGTAAAACCCGATCAGAATTCAATAGACCATCGACCGGAGGGTGATCCCCATGTCTGACTACGCCAAGGACGTGCTCGTGGAGCCCGAGTGGCTTGAGCAGCACCTCGACGACGACAGCATCCGCATCGTCGAGGTCGACGAGAACACACAGCTTTACGCCGAGGGCCATATCCCCGGCGCGATCGGCTTTGATTGGAAGCAGGACTTGCAGGACCAGGTGCGCCGTGACTTCCTCGGCCCTGAAGCCTTCGGCAAGCTGTTCGCCGAGCACGGCATCTCCGACGCGCACACGATCGTGCTCTACGGCGATCGCAACAACTGGTTCGCCGCCTACACCTACTGGTATCTGAAGTACTACGGCCACGAGGCAGTGCTGTTGCTCAATGGTCCGCGCGAAAAGTGGATCACCGACGGGCGCCCCACCAGCACAGAGGTGCCCAGCTATGCACCCGCGAGCTTCACGGCGCAGCCTGGCGATGACGCCATCCGCGCGCGCCGCGAGGAGGTGCTGAAGGCGATCGGTAACGCCACCAAGCTGGTGGACGTGCGCTCGCCCGCCGAGTTCTCAGGCGAGCTGATCTCGCCTGCGGGCTATGAGCAGGAGGGAGCCCAGCGCGGCGGCCATATCCCCGGCGCGGCCTCGATTCCGTGGGCGCAGGCCGTGAAAGAGGACGGCACCTTCAAGTCCGCCGAGGAACTGCAGGACCTCTACGGAGGCAAGGGCGTTCTGGACGGCGAGGACATCATCGCCTACTGCCGTATCGGCGAGCGCTCGGCGCACACCTGGTTCGTGCTGCACGAGCTGCTGGGCAAGCCTCAGGTCAAGAACTACGACGGCTCGTGGACGGAGTGGGGGAACCTTGTGGGCGTGCCGGTGGAGGTTGGCTCATAAGCTCGTCGACCTGCGCCAACAGGTTTTCGAGGATCCGCGCGGTGGCGCCCCAGATGAGGTGCTCGTCCACCACATAGGCATCGGTCTCGAACTCGATCCCTCGCCGTTCCATACGCGTGCGCGTCCTGCCCTCCCGCAGGGCGCGCAGGGGAAGCTCCAGCACCGCATCGACCTCCTGGGGTGAGAGCTCCCAAACCCGCCCCGCTGGTATCAGCCCGACGAACGGGTGGATCACGTAGTTGGTCACCCACGTCGGCGTGGGCTCCAGCTGACCCAGCAACCTCACCTCGCCGCGAGCCAGGCCGATCTCCTCCTGCGCCTCGCGCAGAGCGGTGTCGCTGAGATCGGCGTCCTCAGGGTCGCGCCGGCCGCCGGGAAAGCTGATCTCGCCGGCATGGCGGCGCAAGCCGGTACTGCGCTTGGTGAACACCGCATGGGGCTCTTCTTCCGCGGTCAGGAACAGCGGCACCAGCACCGCCGCCGCAATCGGATCCGCGGCGGCGCTCAGCGAGGCCCCAGGCCTGTAGTGGCACCCATCACTTGCCCTCAGCCGACGCGGCTTGAGGCCGACTCGGGTACGCCCACCAGTTCAATGCGCTCATTGAACATCACCTCACCGTCCAAAGCTCGATGAACAGGACACTTGGCCGCTATCACTTGCAGCCGCTCGACCTGCTCGGGCGGAAGGTCATCGGGTAGACGCAGCACTAGGTCAAAGCGCGTAGGACAACCTCGCTCGGAGGGGCTGTACTGCACATCCACCTCGACATGGCCTATATCCCAGCCCTTGCGTGCCGCGTACATCTCTATCGTGATCGCCGTACAGGAAGCCAGGCTGACGGCCAGCAGCTCCTGCGGATCGGGTCCAGCGTCCTCGCCGCCGGACTCCAGCGGCTCATCCACCAACACCTGATGGTCGCGTACCTGCACCACATGCTGGAAAGTGGTGTCCGTGCGCCGCGCGGTGGCTTTCATTGTTTTCAGCCCCTCAGTTGCCATTGCAGTCTTCGATCTCTCTACTCATATGGTACTCCGCGAACAGGCTTGACCATGGCGGTTCGAAACGGGCTCTGGCAGGGGCCACGGGAACCATTTACGACAGAGGGTTGAACAGCAGGCCCGTCAAGAGCTTGGGGAAGAAGAAGGTCGACTTCGGCGGCATGTTCTCGCCCTCCTGCGCGACTTCCCGCACCTGCGCGACGGGCGTAGGGCGCATCAAGAAGGCCACATCGAAGGCGCCGCTCTGCACTAGCTCCACTGCCTGCTGGGTGTCACGGGCATAGCCGAAGTTGTGCAGGTGGGAGATGTCCTCATCGCTCAGCTCCAAGGCGCCCTTCAGCAGCAGTGTCTCCAGGATGCCCGTATCGAGATGGCGGTAGGGCTCGGAATGTCCGGCAAGCGCCGCATCCGCAATCGCCTGATCCTTCAAGGTCAGCCGCCAAGGGCGCTGTGAGTGGGCGTCGATATAGCCCAGCTGCAAACGCCCAGTGCCGGCCGGGGGCGCGATCTTCTTGAGCGGGACCTCTTCTAGCTCGAAGTTCTCTCGCAGCGCCTGCGCCAGACGCTCCTGGCGCTCGGAGTCGAGGCCCTTGACGAGGCGGTGGGTCGGGAACACTGTCAATCCGGGGTCCTCAAGCGCTACAAGACACATCAGTACGTACTGGTGCTCACCCTCGCCGCCCAGTTCCTGCGCGTACACCCGTGCCGTCTCATAGCGATGGTGACCATCGGCGATCAGCAGCTCCTTGCCACGTGTGCTGGCCTTGACCGCCTCGATCGTCTGAGGGTCCGCTATGCGCCACAACTTGTGCACGGTGCCCTGAGCATCGGTGGCCTCGCCCCACGGCTCGCCCTGGGTGGCAGGCTCAAGCGCTGCCCACGCTGCCCGCTCAGGGTCGGAGTAGAGCGAGAAGATCGGCGACATGTTGGCCCGCGTGGCCTGCGTGAGGCGCAGCCGGTCCTCTCGGGGGCCAGGGTGTGTGCGCTCGTGCGGCCTGACGCCGCCTGGACCGTACTCCTCGATCTTGACCCGGCAGAAGAAGCCGCGACGCGTCTGCTGCACTCCGTCGGGGCCTACGTACTGCTGCGTGTGTGCCCATATCGCCGGCTCGCTGTCGCGCACAACCGCGCTCAGCATCTGCCAGTTCTCGAACTGTTCTCCGGCGTGTTCGTAGGGGTCGCGGCCGCCGCTGGGCTCGCTCTGGGGTAGGTCTACGGCCACCACGTTGTATGGCGAGCGTCCCAGCAGCTCCTTGCGCTGGGCCGCGTCGATCACGTCGTACGGCGGCGCCACCACCTCGGAGAGGGGGCCAACCTTTGCGAGGTTGTAGTGCAGTGCGCGCAGGGGCTCGATTTCGGCCATGACCGGGCGGGACCCTAGCAGTGGGCAGGCAGATATTGGTGGCGTGGCTGGGAAGAGCTCAGCGGTCCGTCGGGGGCCTGGCTATGCCAACGCCCCCGCTATCCCTACTCTTAGGTGTACGGGGCGTGGCGCAGCCTGGTAGCGCACCTGCTTTGGGAGCAGGGGGTCCCGGGTTCAAATCCCGGCGCCCCGATACACGAAAGACTCGCGAAGACCAGCGTTCATGGGCGTAACGCCTGGATATGTAGCACGCGGCAGAGGCCGGGCGCTCGGCTGCATCGTTGGGGCTCATGGGTCGGCTGCAGAGAACCATCCTCGGTCGTGTGGATCATCAGGTCGATGCCGCCACAGCGGAGCTCGTTAGCCGATTATGTCTGACGAAACTGCTAAACTTTTTAGCGTGGGCGTGCGGTTTGCGCGCTCTGCAACCCGCCATCGTGTATCAAAGGAGAGCATCAAGCATGTCATCGCACACTGCGGGCTTCACTTCGATGAGCCTCCACCGGAGGGCGATACCGAGGTGCTGGATCCCAGGTTCGTCTACCTTGGAGACGATGTCGAGGGCTGCCCACTGGAGGTCATCGCCGTCGAAGTGTCGGACGGCAAGCTGGTAGTGATCCACGCGATGCCGCTACGCGACAAGTACAAGCTCAGGTACGAGGAGGCCAAGAGATGGCGACTCTGAGAACCCGCAGCGGGACCAAGCTGACAAAAAAGACAATCGAGGCCCTCGCTGATGAGGCGGAACACGGCTACGACCTCAGCAAGGCACGTAGGGTCTACGTCGGTAGACCCTCGCTCAGCCGCGCCCCTGGAGTCTCCCCGCGTGTACAGGTGCGGGTGGACCCCGATCTTGCTGGTGCCCTGCGTGAACGCGCCCGCCACGAGAACCGCTCCGTCAGTGAGATCGCCCGCACCGCGCTGCGCGAATACATCGAGCGCGCAGCCTGAGCGCATTCGGTTGCCAAGCGCGGCTCGGCTGCCCACGGAGTCTCGTGGTATTTGTTGCAGCATGTTTCCGCCCGACGAAGCCCCGCTCGACAATCCGGCGTACGCGGCGCTGTGCGGTCCTCATGCGCGGTTTGCACAAGTGCGTGGGCGCGCGCGCCGGTATCCGGTCGACGTCGCGCCGTTCCTCGCTCTGCCCTCGGTGCCCTCGGCACAGGACTGGCGGGACGCCGCCAGTCTGGTTACACCAGGTACCTACGCGGCCGTCCGGCACAGCGACGCCGAACTGCCTGATGCTTGGCACGCGGTCGAGGCGTTTGACCTGGTGCAGATGATCGGAGAGCAGGTCACCGGAGTCGATTACTCGGAGGCGATCCCGCTTGGTGCCGCCGATGTGCCCGAGATGCTTGAGCTAGTCGCCCAGACCGAACCGGGGCCGTTTCTGGCCAGGACCATCGAGCTTGGCGACTACCTTGGGATCCGACGCGACGGGGTACTCGTCGCGATGGCTGGCGAGCGGTTTCATCTGGACGGTTGGACCGAGATCAGCGCCGTCTGCACCAAGCCCGACCATCGTGGTCAGGGGCTGGCCTCGCGGCTTATCGGCGCATTGATAGCAGGCATCCAGCTTCGGTCGCAACGCGTATTCCTACACGTCCTCAGCACCAACACCACAGCAATCCGAATCTACGAGGAGCTTGGCTTTCGCGTACGGCAAACAGCCACGATCACCGTCGTGACGCGCAAGCCGCTCCGAAACGCCGAGGCATAGGCTCGTGTCCTGACCCTCACGTATTCATCCCATCGGGAGGATGCGGTGGTCGTAGCGCGTGTCAGAGTCTGATCTCGTATCCCTTGGGTTTGGGGTCCTGATCGTCGTGTGATGGAGGTTGACGCTCGTGCCTGATGAAGTTATTCCGCCTGGCGCTGGTCCCGGTATGGGTCTTCTTGGTCCGAGGACTCGGCATCTGTTGGCGCTTGAGTTCGGCGACCGCAAGGACTTTGACGATCCGCGTCTGGAGTGGCGCAGACTCTTTTCCGAGTTGTTGGGCACGTTCATGCTGGTGCTGGTCGCCGCAGGTGGGGGAATCTTGCACGGCAAGGGTCAGATCAGCCTTTCAGCAGCTGTAGTTGCCCCAGGGCTGATGGTCCTCGGGATCATCCTTTTCATGGGCGCCATCTCGGGCGCCCATCTGAACCCTGGGGTCTCGCTCGCGTTCGCGCTGCGCGGAGATTTCCCCTGGAAGCGCGTCCCGGGCTACATCATCATCCAGTTGGTTGGCGCCACCCTGGCGTGTTTGTTCCTGTATGCGGTGTTCGGCAACGTGCAGCATCTCGGTGCGACTCTGCCCGGGCCGGGGTATGCGAATTGGCAGGCGTTACTGATGGAGACTGTCCTCACGGCGGTGCTGGTGAGCGTGATCTTGGGTACTGCGTCGGCTGCGCAGAACGTGGGGGCTATCGCTGCGCTGGGTGTCGGCGGCTACATAGCGCTTGCTGGCTTGTGGTCGGCGCCGGTGAGTGGCACCTCGATGAACCCTGCTCGGTCGTTCGGCCCGGCGCTGGTGAGCGGTGATTTCTCAAGCTACTGGGTGTATGTGGTGGGTCCGATCGCCGGTGCGCTGATAGCGGTCGGCTGTGCGGTCGTGCTGCGGGGCAGGGGAGGGGACGCGATCTCCTACGCGGCGGGCTCTGGTGTCCTTGACGAGGGGAGTCGTGCCGCCAAGCAGCGTCTCTCAGAAGAGATCGACCGCGGCGAGAGTGTGCCACCCGGCATCACCGATGCCGACACGCGAAGGAGAGACTCGTGACCGAACGTGCTTGCAAGCTTTACTTCGTTGCATTCGGCGTGCTCGTCAACCAAGACGACGGGGAGCGCGGGTTCGCCTGCACCAGCGCTGCCCGTCAGGTGGGGGTACTCTCGCGGTCGCGCTCCTGCAGGTAAGGCGCCAGGTACTTCGCGGCGATCTTGCTCGGCGGCGACCAGGTAGGTGTGTCGGTGATCTCTGAGCTGAACCCGTGTCCTCCGGTGATGTGAGCAGTGAGATATCGCGGCTTCCCGTTCGTCAGCAGCATGCCGTGGATCACGGGTTGAAGCGCTCAGGCGTCACTGATGCCCCTGCCAGAGCCGCGATCGAGCTGCGCAGCGACATCGGCCTGCTGTGAGCCGATGCCACCGTGCTTGATCGGGAAGTCGGTCGCATCGCCGGCCGCGTAGATGCGCTCGACATCTGGTACCCGGCAATACGGGTCCACCCGGATGAAGCCGTGATCGCCGAGCGGAATGCCGCGCACCTCAGGTCCGAAGAGCTCGGGTAGCGCGATCACCCGATCCACCTCGAGGCGCCGGTCACCAGGGTTGATCACCACCTCGCGGGCGCTGGGAACCTCGGCGTATGCGGAGTTGATCGTCTCGATGTTCGCGCGGGCGAGCACTCGGCCAACCGCACTGCTCGCCGACTGCGCCAAAGATCGCCAGGGGGCTGTCCTCGGGGGTGACGATCGTCGTCTGTCAGCTCGATGCCCATGTCGTAGGCGCGTCCCGCGGTCATCAGCGCGAGCTCGTACAACGGCAGCGGCCAGGCCATGCGGCCGGGTGCAACAAACGCCAGCTTGTGGATGTAGCCGCCCTCGACGTCCTGGATCGAGCCCGTGCATGGTCTCGTCCAGATCGCGGTCGTCGATCGTCAGTGCGTGCGTGTAGCGCTTGTTGATGCTTGCCCCAAGCGCGAGGACCAGCGCGTCGTACTCGATCGACTCGTCGGCCTTGGTGTGGATCGTCTGCGTGGCTGGGTCGATCCAGCCCAGTTCGCCGTGCAGCAGCGTCGCGCCGCATCAGCGACGATCGGGGCGAGTGGATAGCGGCGAGCCGCGCCGTAGGCGAACGGCTCGCGCGACGACCATCGGCCGGTAGACGAACTCGGTGTTGGGCGCGATCACCGTCACGTCGGTGTGCTCGGGTGCGAGATCGGCCAGGGCCAGCGTCGTCTCAAGGGCGGCGACTCCGCCGCCGACGATGACGACGCGAAGCTTGTCGGAATGGGAGCCTGGTCTCGGCGTCTCGGAGGCCGGCGACTACTGACTGGCCATGGTCACTGGCCGCCTTGCCGTTCTTGGCTGCCGGCGAGACCGGCGTATCTGGAGACTCGTCGGTCGTGCCGATGAGGATCGTGAGCAGGTCGCTGATCCGCTGCACGCGGCCAAGACGGTCGGGAAGCGGGAGGCCGGATTGGATCGTGTAGTGGTTGCGGCGTCCGTTGCGCTCTCGCGTGATGTAGCCGCCGTCGCGTCAGCTCCGTGACGATTCGATGGGCGGCGCGTTCGGTGATTCCAACTCGCTCGCTGATCTCTCGTAGAAGCACGCCTGGATCGTGGGCGATGCAGGCGAGGACCTGGGCGTGGTTCGTCAGAAACTTCCAGCGGTGAGTCGTGTCCTCGGTCATGGACAAAGACTAGCGTATCTAGACTCCAATTTCCTAGAATTATATTTCCTTGATCTAGATTTCATGCTATGTTGTTCAAGTCCGCGGTGCTCTCTGATCGCTGGCGCTCCTGCGCACATCAATCGAAATGAGGTCCACCGTGCCCAGCTCAGTCATGCCGCATCCGTCCGCCGCGACCACCGGCAACGGCGCACCGCCACTCGATGTCGCCGATCCTGTTGCCAAGCGGACAGCTCCAGGTCCTCGCCGCGCCGAATCAGGCTCCGCGAAGCCCACTGCTGGCGAAACTGACCGGCCTGACCGTCGATCGCCACGATCGCCGCGGTGGGCATCATGATCGTCGGCATCATCGCCGTCGTCGGAGGCAGCTATGACAAGAAGGTCGTCCACGACCAGCTCGTCCCGCAGAAGATCTTCTTCCCTGCCGCCAACAGTCCGGCGCTCCTACCGGGTGTCAAGCAGTACGCCGGCCAGCAGCTCACAACAGGTAGCCAGGCCAAGGCGTACGCCAACAACTTCATCAACGTGCACCTCTCTAAGATCGCCGGCGGACAGACCTACGCTCAGGTCAGCACCGCGGCTCTCGCCGCGCCGACCAACGCAAAACTGGCCGAAGAGAAGGCGACGCTGTTCCAGGGTGAGACCCTGCGCGGCCTACTGCTGAACGCCTGGGGATGGTCGCTCGTCGGCACGATCGCCACTCTCGCCGGCTGGATCCTGATCGCGCTGGGAGCCATCCTGTTCCTGCTGCCGCTGGCCAACTGGCAGGTGAACCTCAGGCGACACCCCCCGGTGGCCGCGGCATGAAGGCCCTCGTGTATCACGGCCAGCGTGGCTGGGACTGACCCTGATGCGGGCCAGCTCCTCGGGCACAACCCGGGATGCGCCTGTTCGAGAGAGAGCGTCCGGGCAGTCGACCCATAAGTTCAAGCACACCCCACCGCCCAAGCTGGCCGATGAGCGCGACAGTCCAAACGATCGGATTGCGGGTTTCATCGCCCAGACGGTGGGCTCCATGTGGATGTTCTACGCCAGCGTCGTCGCCTTCGCCATCTGGATGGCCGGTCTTGGCGCCACGGTCGCGGGTGACCGCTACCCCTTCAACCTCATGCTGCTGGCTGTCGGCGGCATCATGCAGTGGCTTGCGATGATCGCGATTCTGGTGGCGCAGAACGCTCAGGGGAACGTCCAGGACAAGCAGGTCGAGCACCTACATGATCTAGGTATGACGACCCACCGTCTCGTCGTTGAGAACACAGCTTTGACGAAAGCGATCCACGACCATTTCATTGCAGCCGACACCGGAGCTCCGCTCACTTGATAGCGATGCGACGCGCGAGCCCACGGCGCTGACTGGCAAAGCTCGATCAGATCAGAGTTCGACTGCCGTTTGCGCGATCGCCCTCACGTCTCTGTCTTCCTCGGAGTTCATGGTCGGGCTTCGAGGACGATGTTGAATGGTGTTTCTGCCGCGCGGCGTACGCGACTGAAGCCGCCTTCGCCAAGCACCTCAGTGAGGCGCTGCTCCCCTGCCTGCGCGCCGAGTGCCAGCCCGACCTCCTGGCTGAGCGAGGCCGGTGTGCAGAGCATCGTCGAGCCGCTGTAGAAGATCCGCCCGACGGGGTTGAGGTTCTCCTCGATGCTGTCGCCCGCGAACGGCTCAACGACCATCCATGCACCATCCTCGGCAAGCACCTCGCGCACATGACGCGCCGCGCCAGCCGGGTCGCCCATGTCGTGCAGCGCGTCGAACACGCACACCAGATCGAACGGGCCACCACCAAAGTCCTTCGCGGATGACACCTCAAAGCTCACACGGTCAGCCACCCCAGCCCGCTCAGCTGAGCTACGTGCGGCCTCGATTGAGCCCTCGTGGTAATCCGAACCGACGAACGTCGAAGCCGGGAACGCGTTGGCCATCAGGATCGTTGAGGCGCCCTGGCCACAGCCGATATCAGCTACACGCGCACCCTGTTTGAGCTTCTCAACGACACCATCGAGGGCGGGCAGCCAGGACTCGACAAGGCTGGCGAGGTAACCGGGACGGAAGAACCGTTCGGTGCCTTCAAACAGGTCGTGGTGGTGCTCGTGCCAACCAAAGCCCTCGCCGGAGCGGAAGCGCTCGGTTATCTGCGGCTCGTCCTTGACGACCGCGGCGAGCAACTGGAAGGCCCCAGGGATAAACGCGGGGCTGTTCTCATCAGCTAGCGCCATCGCCTGCTCGGGTGGCAGCCGGAAGGTGCCATCCGCCGCGTCATACTCGACATAGCCGCTGGCTGCCTGCTGGCAGAGCCACTCACGGATATACCGCTCGCGGCACTCAGTGCGCTCAGCGAGCTGCGCGGGGGTGACGGGCTCACTGTCGGCCATCGCCTTATACAAGCCGAGCTTGTCCCCGATCATCACCAACGGCGCGGTCATAGCTGCACCGAAATCTCCTACGAACTGACCCATGAACTGCTCAAGCTTCGCTTCATCGATTCCCGCAGTAGCCATCTGTTGCCTCCTTGGTGGGCGTGCCTTCGTTGAACACACTGTCCCACGGCTCCGTGGCTCCAGCGCGAAACAAGCGCGAAAACGTGTGTGAACGCCGCTGCGAGGGTCCCTCTGCGGCGCCTCGCAGAGGGACCGGCGTGGGCAACGGGCGTAGGCAACACCGAGCCCGCGATGCCCGGCTGTTGTTAGGTTTGTGTGCGGCCTGGTTTAGGTCTGGAGGTTGTGGACCGGGAATTCCTTCACCTCGGGGGGATTCGGAAACCCCTTCTCGCCCAGCCCATGCAGGCGCGGCATGAGACGGTCCTTGACGAACGCATCGAATGCCTCGCGCGACTCCCAGAAGTCAATGATGCCCCAACCGCCATCGATCGGGCCAGCTGAGTGCACGAGCATCCCTGCCGGCGGGTCCGTATCGACCTCCATCACCGCATGGGCCGCATCGTAGTTGGCCTGTGTTCCGCCGATGAACTTCTGTCTGATGCCTACGGCCATTTCCGTTCCTCTCTTGGAATGTGTCGATCGACACTACTCCTTGCGCGAGTCGGAGACGCACCGCGGTGCACGGTGCTGAGGAAACCCGCGCGTGATCCTGCTTGCATGGACGGCGTGGCTGTCTGCTCGATGGCCTGACGGGCAGCGCCTAGAATGCCTGGCCGGTCCGGCGCCGTGAGGCAAGAGCCGGTTTAGCCGTGCTCGTGTGGCGGGCATGGAGATGGAAAAGGAGTGTGATCGGGTGATCCGGACGATCAGGGCCACGATGTTGCTGGCCGATCATGTGCAGGCAGCCGAGGGGAAGCTGAACCTGCTGGGCGGGGGGTGGAGATGGACAGGTCCGGAGCCCTCCACGTTTGGTATCGGGGTGGTGATCGAGTTTCCCTGGGAAGCGGTAGGAGAGGAGCACACGGTCAAGCTCGATCTGATCGACGATGACGGTGCGCCTGTTGAGTTTCCTCAGCCTGATGGCATGTCGGCGCCCTTTGGCTTTGAGGCTACGCTGCCCGTTGCTGCCCCTCCAGGTAGCAAGCGCGGTACGCCAATCAACGTCTGTATTGGGGTCAATGTCGTGCAGTTGCAGTTGCCGCCAGCCGGGCGCTTTGAGTTCCGCATGGAGATCGACGGCGAGGCGCACGAAGAGTGGCGGATCGGCTTCAACACCCGACCGGAACCGCAGACCGCATAGCTCTTTGCAGAGCTGGCACCGCACTTAACCATCAGCAGACAAATGTCCGAGCGTCTGGCGTATTCTCCACGAATGGGGTCGTCGGCTTCGCCGGGAGAGGATGGACTCGAGAGGGCTGTGCTCTCTTTGCTGCTTGCGGACGACGATGCTGGCTGGCAGTCCATTGAGGAGCTGGTTCGGGAGATCGGAGACCGCACGGCCACGCTGCGGGCGCTGGACCGGCTGCGGGCGATCGGCTTGGCTGAGAGTGACCGCGATCTGGCTCGGCCGAGCGCGGCTGCCAGGCGCTTTGACGAGCTGGGCATCTGAGACGACCCCGAGGTTCATCCCGAACGCTTGCAGGAGCCCTGGATGAGCCATGGCAGGGTAGGGTGCTTACCTTGACCAACCGTGTGCTGATGCTCTCCTGGGAGTACCCCCCCGTGATCGAGGGAGGACTGGCCCGGCACGTGCGCAAGCTCTCGGAGGAGCTGGTGCGCCAGGGTGTAGCCGTCGACGTGCTCACACGCGGGGCAGGCGAGCGCACCGAGGACGGCCGCCCAGCGGTGGAGCAGCGAGGAGGGGTCACGGTGCATCGCGTGCGCGAGCCCAACTGGCCGCGCGATCTCGATCGCTTCGTGGCATGGGTTGAGCACATGAACGAGGACATGCTGCGCGCCGGCGAAGCGCTGGCTGAGGAGCGATTGGCCGAAGGGCGCGGCTATGACCTGGTGCACGGTCACGACTGGTTGGTGGCAAACGCCTGCTCCGCATTGGCCGAGCGCCTGGAGGTGCCCTTTCTGACCACCATCCATGCCACCGAGCACGGGCGCCATCAGGGCTGGGTACAGGACCAGCCACAGTCCCACATTCATGCGGTGGAGCGTTGGATGGCTCAGCGTGCGGACTCGGTGATCACCTGCTCGCACTACATGCGCGGCCACGTGGCCGACATCTTCGACATCGATGAGGGACGTATCACGGTGATCCCCAACGGCATCGATCCGCGCGATTTGCGACCCGTTGACGATCTACAAACGCTGCGCCGGAAGTTCGCGGCCCCTGAGCAGCAGCTGGTGTTGCTGGTCGGCAGGCTGGTCTATGAGAAGGGTTTTCAGTTGGCGCTCGACGCGCTGCCGGGGGTGATTGAGCGGGTGGGCAACGTGCGTTTCCTGGTCGCCGGCAGCGGTACCCACGAGGGGGAGCTCAAAGCGCAGGCAGAGCGACTGGGACTCAACGATCAGGGCATCTTCCTGGGCTGGATCGGCGATGACGCCTTGCACTCGCTGTATCGGATCGCCGACCTCTGCGTGGTGCCTTCGATCTATGAGCCTTTTGGGCTGGTGGCGCTTGAGGCGATGGCCTCGGGCTGTCCCTGCATCGTCGCCGACACCGGCGGTCTGCGCGAGGTGGTGCCCTCTGGTGAGCGCGTGGGATTGCGCTTCAACGGTGGCGATGCCGAGCACCTCGGCGTCATGATCGAACGCCTGCTGGTCGACAACGAGTTGCGTGACCGCCTGGTGGCCGAGGCATCCGAGCACGTGTTGAGCTTCGACTGGAGCGATGTTGCGCAGCGCACGCGCGGGATATATCGTCAGCTTGCGGTCGATCCAGCCGAGGAGGAGGTGCGCAGGTAGATGCTCGAAGGGCTCATGCAGGATGACTTTCCGCTGACCTTGCACCACATGCTGCGGCGGATGCGTTCATGCCACCCGGGCGCGGAGGTCGTGACGCTCACGCCGAATGGCAGCACCGAGCGCGTCACCTTCGGCGAGACGGCCGAGCGTGTAGATCGGTTGGCGCGCGCGCTCGGCAATCTGGGCATTGGTCCTGGGGACCGCGTGGGCACCTTTGCCTGGAACAACCAGCGTCACTTCGAGCTGTACATGGCAATCCCGTGTGTGGGCGCTGTGCTGCACACGCTCAACATCCGCCTGTTCGCCGAGCAGCTCACCTACATCGTCAACCACGCCAACGACGAGGTCATCTTCGTCGATGACTCGCTGGTGCCGCTGCTCAAGAAGCTCGCCCCGCAGATGCCAGGGGTGCGCCACTTCGTGGTGATGGGCGACGGCGATGCGGGCGATCTGCCGCGCACGCTGCGCTACGAGGAGCTGTTGGAGCAGGCCGGTCCCGGCGCCTTCGAATACCCCGCGGTGGACGAGCGCCAGGCGGCGGCGCTGTGTTACACGAGCGGCACTACAGGCAACCCAAAGGGCGTGCTGTACTCGCACCGCTCGATCTGCCTGCACTCCACGGCTTCGCTGATGATCGACGCCCTGGGCCTCTCCCGCCGCGATAGGGCGCTGGTGGTGGTGCCGATGTTCCACGCCAACGCCTGGGGGATACCCCACGGGGCTGCGCTGGCGGGCTCGGATCTGATCATGCCCGACCGCTTCCTGCAGGCCGAGCCGCTGGCCAAGCTGATCGAAGCCGAGCGCCCCACGATCGTCGGCTGCGTGCCCACGATCTTCGCTGATCTGCTGCGCTACGCCGAGCAGCACCCGGTCGATCTCTCGTCTCTGAAGAACGCCGCCTGTGGTGGGTCGGCCGTGCCCAAGCAGCTGATGAAGGATTTCCAGGAGCGCCACGATGTGCGCGTCTTTCAGGCTTGGGGTATGACCGAGACGAGTCCTGTGGCTACCTACTCGCGCCCCGATGAGAGCCGCGGGCACGACGATACCTACTGGGACGATCGCGCCAAGCAGGGAAGCCCTTTGCCGTGGGTGGAGCTGCGTTTGATCGGCGACGATGAGGAAGAGGTTGACTGGGATGGAGAGTCCACCGGCGAGGTGCAGGTGCGCGGGCCGTGGATCGCCGCGCGCTACTTCAACGACGACTCGGGCGATGAGAAGTTCGACGAGGGCTGGCTGCGCACGGGCGACATCGCCGCGATCGATCCGCAGGGCTCAATGCAGATCACCGACCGCGCCAAGGACGTGATCAAGTCGGGGGGCGAGTGGATCTCCTCGGTGGAGCTCGAGAATGAGGTGATGGCCCATCCCGACGTGGTCGAGGCCGCTGTGATCGCCAAGCCCGATGAGCGCTGGGCCGAGCGGCCGCTGTGCTGTGTGGTGCTGCGCGAAGGCGCCGAGATCGGCGCCGACGGGCTCCTCGAGCATCTGCGTCCACGTGTTGCCAAGTGGTGGCTCCCGGATGAGTTTGCCTTCATCGCGGAGGTACCCAAGACGAGCGTGGGCAAGTTCGACAAGAAGGTCCTGCGCCGGCAGCTTGGGGAGGACACATTGCCTGGGCGGGTCAAGGTGGGCGCGAGCGATGCTGCCCCCAGCGCGGGTAGTGCCGCCCCCAGCTGAATACACCATCGCGCCGGCAGGAAAATGAGGAAGTAGGGGAAAATCAAATATGGGTAGACTGGCTCCGTTGCCCGCCAAGCCTTGCAACAAGGGTCACAGGCCCTTTAGAAACCAAGTTGATCTCAATACAAAAAGGTAGGTGCCTATGACTCGGATGTCTCGCACACTTCTTGCACTACCCGCGGCACTCGCGCTGATGCTGCCGGCCGCGCCGGCCTTGGCGGCCACAACAACAACCACGGGCTACTCACAGACGCCCACTCCACCGAACACCGCTACTGGTTATCAGCAGACGCCCGTCAAGCCGGCCAGCGGCACTGGGCCCTCGAAGGAAACGGCTACGCCGACGACGAGCACTTCGCCTGCCAAGACCACTACGCCCAGCACTTCTACCACTGCGCACTCCAGCAACTCGACGCTGCCCTTCACCGGGCTTGACCTGCGTTGGATCGTTGGCGCGGGGCTGCTTCTGCTGGCCGCAGGGCTGTCGATTCGTCTCACGCAGCGCCGCCAGGGGGAAGGTCGATAGGCCAACCCAGGGGCTAGACTTTCGCTCCCCGCCGGAGTAGCTCAGCTGGTTAGAGCAGCGGAATCATAATCCGCGTGTCGGGGGTTCGAGTCCCTCCTCCGGCACTGTTGAGCGATATTCAGCCCTTGGGCGTCAGGTCGTCTCTGCGAGATGCCCGGGGTGTCCAAGTTGCTGGCTGTACCGAACGTCTCCGAGGGTCGCGATACCGCGGCCCTGGAGACGGTCGCGTCAGCGTTTACTGCCGATAATGGGGCGAAACTGCTCGACCGGCACTCAGACGTTGACCATCACCGCACGGTGCTGACCCTGGTGGGTCGGCCGGGAGCGTTGGCGCATTCGCTCTTGCAGGGCGCCGCGGCGGCGGTGGAGCAGATCGATGTGATGGGAGGAGCGCCCGGCAAGCCCCGGCGCGGAGAGCATCCGCACGTCGGCGCGGTGGACGTGATGCCGCTGGTCTATCTGGACCAGGCCATGAGAGGGGCAGCATGCGCGGAGGCACTTCTGGTGGCCGACCGAATCGGGTCGGAGCTGGGGGTGCCGGTGTTCTTGTACGGGGAGCTTGCGGGTGGGCGTACCCGCGCGGATCTGCGACGCGGCGGGCCTGTGGGGTTGGGTGGGCGGATGGCTAAGGGGGAGCAGCGCCCGGACTTCGGCCCACCGAGGATGCACCCCACGGCGGGTGCGACGCTGGTCGCGGCGAGGGAGCCGCTGGTCGCCTTCAACCTTGAGCTAGCCCCGCCGGCCACGGTTGAGGATGCCCGACGGATCGCCGCGCTGATCCGGGAAGGGGGTGCGCAGGGGCTTACGGGGCTGCGAGCAATCGGTGTGGAACTGCGGCTAGGGCGCACGCCGGCCGTGGCGCAGGTGTCGATGAATGTGGAGCGCCCGCTGAAGATGCCATTACGTACTGTTGTGGAGGCGGTACGCAGACACGCTGAGGTGGCTGGTGCCGAGTTGGTGGGGTTGGCGCCACAAGCGGCGATGGAGGGCTTTCCGGCGGATGTGGCGATGCCGACGTTTGACCCCGAGCGCCAGGTGATCGAGAAGGTGTTCATGAGGTCCCACCCACCCGGCGCAGTCGGCCAGAGGGCCGACGAGCCGGGCCCCTCGTATTTCCGGTTAGGCTAGTAGGACAATGGCTCAGACCAAGCGCAAGCGACAGACCAAGCATCGCGGCAATGCCGCCGGGGTTGTGGAGTCGCGGGGGCGCACAGGTCGCAAACCGACGACGGCGGAGAAGAGCCCGGAGGGAAAGGCAAAGGCTAAGGCCACACAGGCCAAGGGCAATCGTTACGACCGGCCGCCGACGTGGAGTGGAGCTTTCTACCGGGCGATGGCGGCCGCGGTGCTGATGCTGCTGATCAGCCTTTTCTTGATCAAGAAGCCGGGCCAGGCGATCGCGATCTTCCCGATTGTGCTGGTGCTGTATGTGCCGATCAGCTTTTACACCGACCAGTGGCTCTACCGTCGTAGGCAGCGCAACAAGGCCAGAGGCGGCGAGAAGAAGGCGGCGGGCTGATGGCGGTGGACGTGCGTATGTTCACAGTCGGGCCGGTGCAGGAGAACGCCTACATCGTGCGCGCCGACAGCGAGAGCAAGTGCGCTGTGATGGTGGACCCGGGCGAAGAGTCGCAGCGACTGCTGGAGGCGGCCGAGCAGCTAGGTGTGCAGATCGAGGCGATTCTCATCACCCACTGCCATTTCGACCACATCGGGGCCGTCGCGCCAGTAGCGAAGGCCACGGGAGCACCGGTGTGGTGCCCGGAGTTCGAGCGCCCGCTGCTGACGGACATCATGACCTGGGTGCCGCCGGGCTTCGGACCGTTTGAGAGCTATGAGCCCGAGCACACCGTCAAAGGCGGCGAGCGGCTGCAACTGGCGGGGATGGAATTCGAGGTGGTGTTCACTCCAGGCCACAGCCCCGGTCATGTGACCTATGCGCTCGCAGCCTCCAAGTCTCCTGGCGGTGATGGACAGGACAGCCCACAGACGCCGCTGCTGCTCTCGGGCGATGTGCTCTTTCAGGGTTCGGTAGGCCGCGTGGATCTGCCGGGAGGCGACTGGAAGACATTGGAGCGCTCGATCGCGACGCTGCTGGAGCGCTTCCCCGAAGAGACCGCGGTGTATCCGGGGCACATGGGAGTGACGACGCTGGGACGCGAGCGTGCCACGAACCCATTCCTGCAGGAGCTGCGGGTGCCCGTAGGCGGAAGTTGAGCGCCCCGAAGCTAAAGGCGCCTAGGGGCACGTTCGACGTGCTGGGCGAGCAGGCGACGGTGCGCGCCACGGTCGAGGCAAGGGCCAGGGCGATCCTGGAGGGGGCGGGCTACGAGCGCATCGAGACGCCGACGCTTGAGGCCACAGAGCTGTTCGCGCGAGGCGTGGGGGAGTCCACGGACATCGTGCAGAAGGAGATGTACACGCTCACCGATGGGGGAGGGCGCTCGCTGACGTTGCGCCCCGAGGGCACAGCGCCGGTGTGCCGCGCCTATGTGGAGCACGGCATGCACAAGCGCCCACAGCCCGTGAAGCTGTGGTACCTGTCGAGCTTCTTCCGCTACGAGCGCGCGCAGGCGGGCCGCTATCGGCAGTTCTGGCAGGTGGGCGCGGAGGCGCTGGGCAGCGAGGACCCGGCGGTTGACGCGGAGTCGATCGTGCTGCTGGGCACGCTGCTGGCAGAGCTGGGGGTCAACGCACGCCTGCGCATATCGAGCCTGGGCAGCCCCGACAGTCGTGCGGAGCACCGCGAGCTTTTGCAGGCATACCTGCGCGAGCATGAAGCGAGCCTGTCCGAGGAGGTGAAAGCTCGCATCGAGCTGAACCCCCTGCGTGCCTTCGATTCAGATCATGAGGGCACGCGAGCGGTGATGCGGAGCGCGCCGCGCCTGCTCGATCAGCTCGATGAGGAAGACAAAGCGCATTTCGCGGAGGTATGCGCGCTGCTGAGCGAGGCAGAGGTGGCCTATGAAGTGGACCCCAGCCTGGTGCGAGGTCTCGACTACTACACGCGTACCGTCTTCGAGTTCACCTCCGACGATCTGGGCGCGCAGAGCGGCGTGGGCGGGGGCGGGCGCTACGACGGCCTGGTAGCGCAGCTCGGCGGACCTCCTACGCCGGGCATGGGCTGGGCCGCGGGCATCGAGCGCATCCTGCTCGCGGGCACACCGCCGGCAGGGGGGGCCGCGGCGCCAGACGTGTACGTGGCGTGGACGGATTTGAAAAAGCCCCCACAAGGGGGGCAGGGTTGGCCGCGCGGCGCGGTCAGGACGGCTGCGTTCGGAATCCTGCGCGAGGCCCGCTCGGCCGGTTTGACGGCCCAGATGGAGTTGGCGAATCGTTCGTTGAAGGGACAGCTGGGGCAGGCCGCCAAGATGGATGCACGCTACGTGGCGATCGTAGGCGAGGAAGAGACGGTGCTGAAGGACATGCAAGGCGGAGGGGCACAGGAGACGATGGCGACTGACACGGTGGTACACGCCGTGCTGCGGCGTTTGCGCGACCTGTAGCGATCGCGCAGAACGCGAGGCTACAGAAAGGCATTAAGCCAGCAGAGGGGATCGCCCAGGAGAAGGGCACCACGTCCATGGCCTCATGCAGGGCTCAACTTTGTTCGCGCAAATGCCGAATGCAGGGAGGATGTCGCAGATCTCCCGTCCTTATCAGATCGCCCTGGCAGCGCTGGGAGTACTCGCGCTGGCCTGGTTCGCGGTGCTGCATCGCCCCGGCTCAAGCCCTTCAGAACCCGCGCCCGCGCCGACCGCACACGTGTCGGCGGCGAACTCGAACTCCGCTTCACCGGGAGCAGGCACGTCCACCTACCACGGTTCGGCCCCCGGCGTTGAAGGCCTGACACGCGATATCGCCAAGGCACACGGCGCGGTGGCAACGTCCGAAAAGAACGCGGCCCAATTGCAGAGAAATTCCGCGCGGGCTTCAGATGAAGCGACCCCAAGCACCACGAGTACTCCTTCGACTCAGCACGCGGCGAGCGCCCCCACGCATGTTGTGGTGCACAAGACGGTCGTGCACCGGCCCGCTCCTGCGAAGCAAAATGCGTCGGCCATCGTGGCTGCACAGGCAGCCGTCGAGCAGGCGGTGTTGAAGCAGGAGCTCAAGCAGGGCAAGACAGTTCTGTTGCTTTTCTGGAATCCCAAGTCCACTGACGACAAGTCAGTGCACAAGGCGCTGATGTCTGTATCGAGCCATCTCAAAGGCAAGGTCTCGGTACACATCGCCCTGGCGAGTCAGGTTGGTCGCTATGGCTCGCTGACCAGAAACGTGCAGGTTCTGCAGACGCCCACGCTGCTGGTGGTCAGCAAGAAGGGACTTGCGCTGACCATGACCGGCCTTGTCGATCAGTACGCGATCGAAGAAGGCATCAAGGAAGCCAAGCAGGCTTCCACGCACTAGGGCTAGCAGCACTCGACAAGGTTGGACGGAGGGCGCGTCTTGGTGCCCCGCATTGAGCCCCTTACACTCGACGGTATGAGTGTCGAAACGGCGCTGGCCCAGCATCTGGAACGACCCACTGGACGGGGACACACACCTGCGGGTGCCGTCACGGGCGCTGCCGGTGGTGCCGCCTGCGGCGATCTGATCAGAGTGTCGCTAGTCATTGATCCGAGCGGCTCTGAGGGACGCGTAGCGGATGTGGGTTTCGATGCCCACGGCTGCGGCGCCGCGATTGCCGCGGGGAGCGCGGTGGTGAATCTCATCAGCGGGGCTCCATTGTTGGAGGCGGCGCACATTGGAGTGGATGACATCGCCGAGGAGTTGGGCGGCCTGAGTCCCGCCAAGCGTCATGCGGCGGAACTGGCAGCGGACGCGCTGCACCGCGCGCTGGGCATGGCCGCACGCACACAGACACAGCTACAGGCCGTGAAGGGCAGGGCGGTGGTGGCGATGAGTGGCGGCGTGGACAGCGCGGTGGCCGCGGTGATGACGGCAAAGAGCGGTGCTGAGGTAGTCGCGGTGACGCTTGAGCTGTGGTCTGATCCAGAGAACGACGGCGAGCGCAGCTGCTGCTCGGCACAGGCCGTGCGAGGTGCGCGGGAGGCGGCGCATCGCATGGGGGTGCCGCATCTGTCGATCGACCTGCGCGAGGAGTTCCGCACGGGGGTCGTCGATCACTGGCTTGAAGGTCACGCGGCAGGCGAGACACCCAACCCGTGCGTGCGTTGCAACGGCAATGTGCGCCTGGAGGCAATGCTCGAGCTGGGGCGCAGACTGGGCAGCGAGACGTTGGTGACGGGCCACTATGCGCGTGTGCGCGAAGACGAGTCTCCTGGTCCCTCGCCGCTATTACGCATTGCGCTCGATCCCGTGAAGGATCAGAGTTACGTCCTCTCCGGCCTGGCACCAGAGTCCCTGGCGCGTCTACGCTTTCCCCTGGGGGACATGCACAAGACGCAGGTGCGCGAGCTGGCCGAGCGCGAAGGACTGACGGTTGCGCGCAAGCCCGACTCGCAGGATCTGTGCTTCCTGGCGGGTACCGGCTTGAAGCGCTTCCTGGAGCGCCACGGCGATCTCGGGCACGAGCCCGGGGCAATCGTTGACACGTCAGGCAACGAGCTGGGCGTGCACCAGGGCAGCCGCTCGTTCACGATTGGCCAGCGCCATGGGTTGGGTCTGGGAGGCAGGGAGCCGCTGTACGTGCTGAGCACAGACGCCCGCGACAACACCGTGACAGTGGGCTCGCGCGAGGCGCTGCTGACGGACACGGTGACGGTGCGCGAGGTGACGCTGCGCAGACCGGGCATGGTGGTGGATCACGTCAAGGTGCGCTCGCGTGGGCGGCGGGTGCCCTGTCGCCTGTCGCAGCCTGTCGAGCCGGGCCATCACGCAGAGGTCATTCTGGAGCTGGAGGAGTCGATCGAGCGCACCGCGCCCGGTCAGATGGCGTGCCTGTTCGCCGGCGAGCTGATCGTCGGCTATGGCACGATCAAGGCACCGACTGAGCAGCTGCTGGCCTTGGGCGGCGCTGGTCGTGCCGGGTCAGCTCATTAAGATCATCCAGCATGACATCGGATGACATCCGCGAGCGCTATCTGGGCTTCTTCGAGGAGCGCGGACACAAGCGCATACCTTCGGCCTCGCTGGTGCCCTCCTCGCACGACCCCTCGGCGCTGCTGACGGTCGCGGGGATGCACCCGCTGAAGCCCTACTTCCTGGGCCAGGAACAGCCACCCGCCCCGCGTCTGACGAGCGCTCAGAAGTGCTTTCGCACGGTGGACATCGGCAACGTCGGCAACACCGCCCGGCACCTGACCTTCTTTGAGATGCTCGGCAACTTCTCGATCGGCGACTACTTCAAGGAGGAGGCCGTTCGCTTCGCCTGGGAGCTGTCGCTTGAGGTCTTCGGCTTCACCCCTGAGGATATCTGGGTGACGGTATTCGAGGGGGACGAGGAGCTTGGGCTTGGCCCCGACGAGGAGGCGATCGAGCTGTGGCAGGGCATGGGTGTGCCCGGCGAGCGGATCGTGCGCTGCCCGCGCTCGGAGAACTTCTGGCAGGGCGGTCCGACCGGTCCGTGCGGGCCGTGCTCCGAGCTGTATCTGGACCGGGGAGTGCAGTTCGGCAGCGAGGAGGACCTGCCGGGGGGCGAGAACGAGCGTTTCCTGGAGTACTGGAACCTGGTGTTCATGCAGTTCAATCAGCAGCCGGCCAACACGCTCAGCGAATTGCCGGCGCGCAACATTGACACCGGCCTTGGCCTGAACCGTATGGCGGCGATTCTGCAGGACAAGCCTTCGGTGTTTGAAACCGATCAGTTCCAGCCGCTGCTCGATCTCGGACAGGAGCTGTCCGGGCGCGCTTACGGTGAAGACGCCGGCGCCGACCGCTCGCTGCGCATCCTCGCTGATCACACGCGCGCGATGACGTTCCTTGTGGCCGACGGCGTGGTGCCCTCAAACGAAGATCGTGGCTACGTGCTGCGCCGGGTGATGCGCCGCGCGATCCAGCATGGCCGCGCGCTTGACATGCCGCCGGGCTTCCTCACGCGCTACGCCGATACGGTCACCGAGCTGATGGGCGCCGCTTACCCCGAACTGGGAGAGCAGCATGAGGCGATCGGCAAGTGGCTGTCCTCTGAGGAGGAGGGTTTTGGGCGCACACTCGCACAGGGCACCAAGCTGCTTGAGGATCTGATCGACAAGGCTCGGCAGGAGGGGCAGGAGGGCATCGCCGCACAGGACGCCTTCACGCTGCACGACACCTTCGGCTTCCCCTTCGAGTTGACGACGGAGCTGGCGGCCGAACACGGGCTGGGAGTGGACGATGAGGGCTTTGAGCGGCTGATGGACAAGCAGCGCGCGCGGGCGAGGGCGGCCGGCGGTAGCGTCGCGGGCGGCGAGGACGCGCGTGAGCTGGCGCGGGAGCTGGCGGAAGGGGCGGGCTTTCAGACGCACTTCACCGGCTATGAGACCGATGAGCAGCGCACGATCGTGGGCGCGCTGGCGCAGCATGATGGCCGCCTGCTCCTGAAGCTCGCCGATTCCCCCTTCTATGCAGCGGGTGGCGGCCAGGTCTCCGACCTTGGCACGATCGAATGTCTCTCCGGCGACTGCGCGGTGCATGTCGAGCGCGTCTTTCGACTTGGCGAGGATCAGGCACTGGCCGTCGTGGTCGAGCGCGGCACGCTGCGCCCCGAGGAGGCCGTGCTGGCGCGTGTCGACCGCTCCGCCAGGCGGGCCACCGAGCGCAACCACACGGCCACGCACCTCCTGCACGCCGCGCTGCGTGCGCGGCTGGGCGGCCATGTGCGCCAGGCGGGCTCCTACGTGGGCCCCGAAAAGCTGCGCTTCGACTTCAGCCATTCGCAGGCCATGAGCGCCCAGGAGTTGCGCGACGTTGAGGATCAGGTCAACGCGTGGATCGCCCAGGGAGACCCGGTACGCCCCATCACCACCACGCTCGACGAGGCCAAGCAGCTGGGTGCCATGGCGCTCTTCGGGGAGAAGTACGGCGAGGTCGTGCGCATGGTCGAGGTGGGGGAGGGTGAGTATTCGCGGGAGCTCTGCGGGGGTACGCACGTGCGCACCACGGCCGAGATCGGCGCATTCCGCATCCTGGCCGAGACCTCCAGTGCGGCCAACGTGCGGCGCATCGAGGCACTCACTGGCAGCGCCGCGGTCGAGTTGCTGCGCGAGCACGACCGCCTGCTGCAGGACATCGCGGCCACGCTGCGCACGCGACCCGAGGGCGCCCCCGAGGCAGTGCGCGAGCGCGAGTTGGAGCGTAAGCGGCTTGAGAAGGAGCACAAGGAGGGAACAGGCAACGCGCAGGACGTTGATATCGAGGCTCTCGCACGGGAGGCCAGGGACTGGAACGGAGCGTTTGTGCTTGCTCAGACGGTGAAGGTGCCGGACGCGAAGTCTTTGCTGAAGGTCGTGGACCGCTTGAAAGGTCGCCTCGGCGATGCAGCAATTGTCCTGGGAAGTGCCGTAGATGGCCGGGTGCACCTAGTCGTCAGCGTTGCGCCGCCACTAGTGGAGCGAGGGGTGCGAGCTGGAGCTGTAGTGAAGATTGCGGCCGAGATCGTCGGAGGCGGCGGGGGCGGCCGGGACACCTTGGCACAGGCCGGGGGAAACATGCCTGAGAAGCTCGGCGAGGCGATCGACAAGGCAGACACAGTCATCGGACAGATCCTTAGGGACTGATGCGGGTCTTGGGCCTCGACTACGGCAGCGCCCGCTGCGGCTGCGCCCTCAGCGATCCCACCGGCACGATCGTCACACCCATCGAGGTTGTCCCCCGCCCGCTCACCAAGCGCGGCATGGCGGCGCTCACAACCCTGATCGCGGCGCGCGATGTGGAAAGGGTGGTGGTCGGGCTACCGCTCTCGCTGAGCGGTGAGGACACCATGCAGACAAGTGAGACGCGCGAGTTTGTGCGCCGCCTCTCTCAAGAGTTGAAGTCCGTGCAGCATCACCCCACCGATCCAGGTGTGGCCATCGAGATGCACGACGAGCGCTTCACCACGCGCATGGCCCAGCGCATGGAGGGCGCAACCACAGCGGAGGACTCACGCGCGGCGGCCCACATGCTGGAGGGCTGGCTGGCGGCCAGGCACCGTGCGCAGCATTCTGCTTCCTCCCGTTAGTCTTGACGCAACTCGTGTTCGCCCGCAACCGATCGCAGACTGCACACGAGCGCACAGCTGAGGAGCGCCAGCGCGCGCGCGAAGAACGCGAACGGCAGCGACAGGGGCTGCCACCGGTGTCAACCGCGCCCGTTGAGGCACCGTCTGAGCAGGAGCCGCCGACTGGGGAGTTGCTGCCAGAGGAGCAGTTGCCTATCGAGGAACCGCTGCCTGTCCAAGAGCCGTTGCCTGTCGAGGAGCCAGCGGCCAGCATGCCTATTGCGATACCGCCTGTGCCCATCTCGACGCCGCCTCCGAAAACACAGGCTCCCAAGAGATCGCGGAACATCCCGGCGCGACTCGGAGCGCTGCTGGCCCTCGCGGCGGTGGGCGTCGCCATCTGGCTGCTCGCGCAATCGCTCAGCAGCTCCAGCACCCACAAGCCCCCGCCACCGCCCCATGTCATGAAGGTGACGATCCCCGAGGGCTACACACGCGCGCACATCGCGGCGCTCGCGAAGGATGAAGGACTCAAGGGCGATTACCTCGCCGCCTCGGTGCGCTCATCCCAGCTGCACCCGACGCGCTATGGGGCGCCGCGCAGCACACCCAACCTTGAGGGCTTTCTCTTCCCTGCCACCTATGACCTCTATACGGGCGCCTCCGTAGGGCGCCTTGTCAACGAGCAGCTCGCCGCTTTCCAGGAAAACTTCGGTAACACGGAGATCCATCGCGCCCACTCGCTGGGTGTCACGCCTTACCAGCTGCTTATCGTCGCCTCGATGATCGAGCGGGAGGCCGAGGTCGAGCACGACCGCCCGCTGATCGCGGCAGTGATCTACAACCGCCTGCACCAAGGCATTCCGCTGGGCATCGACGCCACCATTCGCTATGCCCTCAACGACTTCTCGGAGCCGCTCACAGAAGCGCAGCTGCGCGATCCCTCGCCGTATAACACGCGCCTGCACCATGGTCTGCCGCCGACTCCGATCGGCAACCCCGGCATCGCCTCGATCCACGCGGCCGCCCATCCCGCGCACGTCTCCTACCTTTACTACGTCGCCGCGGCCGACGGCTGCGGTGAGCATGTGTTCTCCTCAAGCTACGCGCAGTTTGAACGCAATGCCGCCGCTTATCGCGAAGCGGTGGCCAAGAACCACGGGCGAGTGCCCAGCTGTAAAAAGAAGTGATGAAGCGGCTCGGCGTTCTTGGCTGGCCGGTGGCGCACAGCCGCTCGCCGGCGATGCACAACGCCGCGCTCGCTGCCCTGGGTCTGGATGGGTGGCACTACCAGCGTCTGCCCGTGCCGCCGGAGTTGTTCGCCGAGACCACCCGCGCCTTGGGGGCCGCCGGCTTTCTCGGGGCCAACGTCACGATCCCGCACAAGGAGGCCGCGTTGGCGCTCGCCGATGAGCCCAGCGACACCGCGCGAGCGATTGGCGCGGCCAACACGCTCACCTTCAGGTCCGACGGCACGATCTCAGCCGAGAACACAGACGCACCGGGACTGATCGCGGCCATCAATCGAGCGTGGGGCGAAGGCGAGGAGCCTACGGACGCCACACAGGGTGGGGATATCGCGGTCTCGCCGGTGCGGGGCCGCAGCGCCCTCGTACTTGGTGCCGGCGGCAGTGCGCGAGCGGCCGTCTGGGCACTGATTGATGCCGGAGCCAGCGAGGTCTCGGTGTGGAATCGCACGCCCCAGCGGGCCGCTGAGCTGGCTCGTGCCCTTGGGGCTCGCGCCGTGGATACCCCGCGAAGCGCGGACATCCTCGTCAACTGCACGTCCGTCGGCCTACAACGCTCGGCTACCGGGGAGCAAGATTCCTTGCAACAACTGGGTCTTTCGCACGATCAGGTCGGTGAGTACTCCCATGTTGTCGACCTTGTCTACACGGACGCGCCCACGCCGCTGCTCGCGGCGGCCCTCAGCGCGGGCCTGCCCACGCTCTCAGGCGTGGACATCCTCGTCGCCCAGGGTGCGCTCAGCCTTGAAGCCTGGATCGGGCGCAAAGCCCCGCTTGAGGTCATGCGCCAGGCGGTTCTTCGCTAGTCGCTCGCCCGGGTATTCGGCAGGGGCTCGCCGATCATGAGCGAGCACAGCCCAGACCTGCATGCGATCTTCGGTATCGATGAAGAGGCCGCCGCCACCGGCAGCGGCCGCGGCGGGGACATCGGCGAGACCTCTGGGCAGAGCGTCGGCTCCGAGCACAGCGTCGGCGTCGTTGCACCCGAAGCTCCACCCGCGGACGCTCCCGCCGCACAGGAGGCACCGGCCGAAAACGGCGAGTCGCCGCGCACGGGCCTCACGAGGCCATCCCGCCGCGGCTCTTCCTCGCGCTTTCTCACCGACGTCATCATCGACATGGGCCTTGTCCCGCGCGCGCGGGTGGAGGAAGCGATCGAGGCTTCGCGCTCCACCGGCACGACCCCAGAGCGCGTGCTGGTCGGCGATGGCGCGCTGACCAACGACGGTCTTGCCCGTGCGCTGGCCGAGCGCTACGGTCTCGACCATCTCGACCTAAGCGTCTTCTCCGTGGACATGGGTGCGGCCAACCTCGTCACCACCTCGGCCGCTAAGCGCTATCAGGCGGTGCCGGTCGCCTTCATCGACAAGCGCACCTTGCTGGTGGCCATGACCGACCCCTCCAATGTGTTGGCGGTTGATGACATCGCGATCATGACCGGCTACGAGGTGCGCGTCGGCGTCGCCGCTCCAGAGGACATCGCTGGACTGATAGCGCGCCTGGATCGTCTTGAGGATGTCGTCTCGAACTCCAACACGATCGCCGAGGAGGCTGAAGAAACCGGGGCAGAAGTCGTCGATCTGCGTGAGACCGCGGACGACGCGCCCGTCATCAAGCTCGTCAACCAGATCGTGGGGCAGGCTGTTGAGTTGCACGCCTCCGATATCCACATGGCGCCCGACGGCAAGGAGGTACGGGTGCGCTTCCGCGTGGATGGAGTGCTGCAGGATGTCACCACGGTCCCCCGTCGCATGGCGGCGGGCGTCGTCTCACGCGTGAAGATCATGGCCGAACTCGATATCTCCGAGAAGCGCATCCCTCAGGACGGGCGCGTGGGCCTGACAGTGGACAACCGCCATGTGGACCTGCGCGTCGTCACGCTGCCGAGCGTGCACGGCGAGTCGATCGTCATGCGCATCCTGGACAAGGACTCGGTCGTGATGAAGCTAGAGAAGCTCGGCTTGGCCGACACCGAGCGCGATCGCTTCGAGCGTGCCTTTGGCGAGTCCCACGGCGCCGTGCTCGTCACGGGTCCCACTGGCTCGGGCAAGAGCACGACGCTCTACGCCGCGCTTTTGGCACTCAACACGCCCGAGAAGAACATCATCACCGTCGAGGACCCCGTCGAGTATCAGGTCGAGGGCATCACCCAGGTGCAGGTATCGCCCAAGGCCGGTCTCACCTTTGCCACCGGCCTGCGCGCGATGGTGCGCGCGGACCCCGACGTCATCATGGTCGGCGAGATCCGCGACCGCGAGACGGCGCAGATCGCGATCGAGTCGGCGCTCACCGGCCACCTCGTGCTCTCTACGCTGCACACCAACGACGCCCCGTCGGCCATCACACGTCTGGTGGAGATGGGCATCGAGCCATTCCTTGTGGCCTCCGCGCTTGACTGTGTGCTGGCCCAGCGCCTCGTGCGCACGCTCTGCTCCAACTGCAAGCAGCGCACGATCGTGCCTGCCGATGTCCTGCGCGACAGCGGCTACAAGGCACTGGTGGATCTGGAGGCTTATGAACCGGTGGGCTGTCGGCGTTGCAGCGGCTCGGGCTACCGCGGGCGGGCAGGCATCTATGAGGTCATGAGCGTCACCTCCGAGATCCGCTCGCTCGCCCTGGAACGGCGCTCGGCGGATGAGCTGCGCGAGGTGGCCGTCAGCCAGGGTATGCGCCGCCTGCGCGATGACGGCCTGGAAAAGGTGCGCAAAGGAGTTACGTCGATGGCCGAGATCGCTCGGGTCATCGGCTCCAACTAGTATTTTCGTCCACTTCGGTCCGTTGTGCGCGGACGCTTGTGCTGCCCCGACGATGCCCGGGGCGTGGATATTGACTTTGCAGAGCTGCTCATGGAGGTCGTCACGCGGCGAGCCTCCGACCTGCACCTGAGCGCGGGGGCCCATCCCACCGTGCGTGTGCGCGGCCGCCTCGCGGCGCTTGAGGATTACCCGAAGCTGTCGGGTACCGACACCCGCGAGATCGTCTACTCGATCCTCACCGGCGACCAGCGCCAGCGCCTTGAGACCAACTGGCAGCTCGATTTCGCCTACAGCGTGCCCGGTCACGCACGCTTCCGTGTCAACGCCTACTACCAGCGTGGGGCCATCGGCGCCGCCTTCCGTCTGATCCCCGTCGACCTCTCTTCGATCGATGGCCTCGGTCTGCCGCCCGCGGTGCACGACTTCACGCGCCGTCCGCGTGGCTTCGTGCTCGTCACCGGTCCTACCGGCTCGGGTAAGTCCACTTCGCTGGCGGCGATGATCGATGAGATCAACGCCACGCGCGATGAGCACATCATGACGATCGAGGACCCCATCGAGTTCTTGCACGGTCACAAGAAGTGCCTCGTCAACCAGCGCGAGCTGGGCTCGGACGCACAGAGCTTCGGCGATGCGCTGAAGGCCGCCCTGCGCCAGGACCCCGACGTGATCCTCGTCGGCGAGATGCGCGACCTGGAGACGATCTCCACGGCGCTGACCGCCGCTGAGACCGGTCACCTCGTGTTTGCCACCTTGCACACACAGGACACGGCGCAGACGATCGACCGCATCATCGACGTCTTCCCCTCACATCAGCAGGGCCAGGTGCGCGTGCAGCTGTCCGTGGCGCTGCAGGGCATCATGACCCAGCAGCTGATCCCCACCGCCGATGGCTCTGGCCGCGCGGTGGCCTGCGAGGTGCTTGTGCCCAACCCCGCTATTCGCAACCTGATCCGCGAGGGCAAGACCCATCAGATCTACTCCGTTCTTCAGACCGGCTCCGCGCAGGGCATGCAGACGATGGATGCCTCGCTGGCGATGCTCATCCGCCACGGCAAGATCACCCAGAAGATGGCCGAAGCGCGCTCCTCCACGCCTGAGGAGCTCAGGCGCCTGATGGGCAGCGCATCGCTGGCGGCCGCATAAGGGTCTATGGCCGCCATGTCCTCAGGAGATCTCAAGCGATGAGCACCTTCGTTTTCAAAGCCATGGATGTCGCCGGCGTCAAGGCGCGTGGCGAGGTCGAAGCCGATTCCAAGCAGGCCGTCGCCGACCAGCTCAAGGCGCGCGGCATGATCGTCCTCGACATCGCCGACAAGCACGCTTCGCGCGAGATCCAGCTGAGCTTCATGGAGCGCGCCAAGGCTCAGGACCTGGCGGTCTTCTCACGCCAGCTCTCGACGATGATCTCCTCGGGCATGAGCATCCTGCGCGCGCTCTATGTGCTTGAGGAACAGACCGAGAGCAAGTTCCTCAAGGAAACGATCATCGCGGTGCGCAAGGACGTTCGAGGCGGGCCTCTCATTGAGCGACGCCATGGCGCGCCACCCCAAGGTCTTCAATCCCCTGTTCGTCGCGATGGCCCGCGCGGGAGAGGCGGGCGGTGTGCTTGAGGGCTCGCTGCTGCGCGTCGCCAATCAGCTCGAGAAGGACGCCTCGCTGCGTCGTCAGATCCGCTCGGCGATGATCTACCCGATTCTGGTGATCACCTTCGCGATCGCCATCATGATGGCGCTCGTCGCCTTCCTGGTCCCGGTTTTCCAAGGCGTCTTCAAGCAGTTCGGCGGCGAACTTCCCGCCATCACCAAGGTCTCAGTTGCGATGTCCCACGCCGTGCTCGGCTACTACTGGGCGATCTTCGGCGGCGCCATCGCGATCGCCGTCGCCTTCGTGAAGTGGAAGAGCTCCAGCTGGGGCCGGCCCCAATGGGACCGCTTCCGTCTGCGCGTGCCGATGAAGATCGGCGCGATCGTGCAGGAGGTTGCAATCGCACGCTGGTCGCGTACCCTTGCGGCGCTTACCGCCGCCGGCGTGCCGCTGCTGCTCGCGCTTGAGATCACC
The DNA here is from genome assembly GCA_963743165.1 of uncultured Solirubrobacterales bacterium. Taxonomy (GTDB): domain Bacteria; phylum Actinomycetota; class Thermoleophilia; order Solirubrobacterales; family Solirubrobacteraceae; genus Palsa-744. The sequence goes on along the minus strand of CAVUOP010000001.1, from coordinate 367,455 downwards.
GGCAAGACGGGAGGCAACATCGCGGTCGAGGAGGCGATGGACGGCGTCATCGCCTCGGTCAAGCGCGGTGGCACGATCGCGGCCCCCCTTGCCAACGCTCCGATCTTCCCGATGATGGTCACCCACATGGTCGGCGTAGGCGAGGAGACCGGCGCCCTGGACACGATGCTCGACAAGATCGCCGACTTCTACGAGGACCGCGTGGACGCCTCGGTGAAGGCGCTCACTTCGATTCTTGAGCCGATCATGATCATCGTCATCGGCAGCATCGTAGGCTTCATCGTGGTGTCGATGTACATGCCGCTGTTCACGGTCTACAACAACATCGGCAACTGACGCTCAGCAGTCGGCAACGGCCCCTCAGCCGCCGGGCAACTGACGCTCAGACGATCCGCAGGCGCCCATCGCCGACGGACAGCGATACCTCGCCGTTCAGCAGGTCGAGCAGCTCGGCGCCCACCAGCTCGCGGCGCCAGCCCTTCAGCGTCCTGACATCCGCCTCCTCGCCACCAGCGCGCCAGCAGGTGACGATCGCCTGCAGGTCGGCTCTGGCGGCAACCAGCTCGTAGGCGAGGTCGGCCTCGCGCGTGCGGGAGCGCACGAGCGCTTCGGTCAACGCCACAAGCGGGGCATCCTCGGGCTCTGGGGGCTTGTGGCGCGTGGTCTCCTCTAGCGGCTCGTGGGGACGCTCAAGACCTCGCCGCACGGCATCCAGGACTTCCTCGGTACGGCGACGCACGGCGCTCTGGCCAGCGCCGCGGATGTCGTGCAGCTTGTTGGGCGTACTCGGCTTGCGCTTGGCTATCTCCACAAGCACCGGGTCGCCGAGCACGCTCTGCACCGTGCGGTCCTGGCTGGCGGCCGTCTGCTCGCGCCACTCCACCAGCTCGCGCGCGACGGCCTGTGAGACGAGGCTCAGATTGCGCACTCTAGGCAGGCGCGCGAACACCGTATCCAGATCCCGTTCGTCGCTGGCGCGTTCCAATGCCCCGCACTCTTGCCGTGCCCACTCCAACCGCCCGAGCGTCGTCAGTCGGCTTTGCAGCTCCTGCGCAAGTTCAAGCAGGTGCAGCACGTCCTCGCGGGCGTATTCCAGCTGCTCTTCAGATAGTGGCCGTGCGTCCCAGCGGGTGAAGCTCGCGCTCTTGGCGACGCGCATATTCAGCACTTGCGAGAGCAGCGACTCGTATGAGCTCTGCGCGCCCATCCCTGCGAACCCGGCCGCGACCTGGGTATCGAACACATTGGTCACTTCGGTGCCCAGCCAGCGGCGCAGCAGCGCCACATCCTGGCGTCCGGCGTGCACCACCACCTCAACCGCGGGGTCCGCCAGGATCTCCGCAAGTGGAGAGCCGTCAACACCTGCATCCAGCGGATCGATCAGCTCGATGCGGCCGGGCACGGCGACCTGCACCAGACACAGCAGGGTGCGGTAGCGGCCCTCGCCCATGAACTCCGTATCGAGTGCCAGCTTTCCCGCCGCACGCGCCTGCCTCATCAGCTCGGGCAGGAGCAATGCGTCCGCAATCATTCCAGTCAGCCTATCGCTTCTGGCAGTCGCCACAGTACGCCGGGGCGTGTCAACCCCGCCTGTCTTGACACATCGCGCCCGTGTGCGCGTACCCAAAGGGCGGGTTCCGAGCACGCCGCGTCGGTCCGCGGAGTGCGCTTTCCGCACGAGGAATTCAGCAGCGCATAGCGCACTTCGCCGCGGGCGATCAGAGGTCGCAGCCTCGCGACGCTTGTCAGCGTCTGCCCCTGATAGCTGGTCAGCACGACGACCGGCAGCACGTCACGCACGATCAGCGATGAGGCCTTTGTCGCCGAATCCACCGCCACCTCGTACTTGGCGCCCCCTCGATTCGCACGCAGATAGGTACTCAGCTTGCTCAGCTCGGCCGCTGGCAGCGAGCCCACGTTGCCGGCGTCGGAGATGAGGTCCTTCACTGCCTTCACGCTGGCCGCCAGCGGGATCGCCAGCACGAGTGCCAACATTGCGCCAAGCACGACCCCCCGCACGGCCTCGGTCCGGCGCCTAGTGAGTGCGTCCGCGGCCCAAGCGATGCCAATCCCCACCAGCGCTGCCACGGCCGGCGTGAATCCCTCCACATAGCGGGGATGCAGGCGGGTCATGGCGCTGAACAGCAGCGTCCCCGTCAAGAGCCATACCACCAGACCCACACTTACGGCCTTTTGCGTTCGTCCCGCGCCTTTGAAGCCCAGCGCCAACGCTGGCAGTCCGAGCCCCAGCGCCACCAGCAGCTCCAGGCCCAGCCGCTGGATCGGCAACGGTCCTGCGCCCTTGAGCAGACGTGTCGGAGATGGTGGCGGTATCTGTGACCGTTCGCCTTCCTGCGCGCTCGCCGGCACGAAGTGGCGACCACGCTTGTATACGAGCGTGGTCCCTTCCACGGCCTTGCCCTCGATGCGGTCCAGGCCGTTGAACACGAAGGCCGCGTTCCAGGCACTCCCGTTCGTCGAGCCGATTGCGTACGGCCGCTCGTGCGCCGGGAACAGCAACGTTGCGCTGAGCCACAGCAGGGCCACCGCGATGTATACGACAGCCGCTCCCGCCAGTGGCAGCGCGCGATCGCGCAGCCAGCCTGGCGCTGCCTCATGCGAGGGAACCCTTCGCTGGAACCCCAACAGCGCAATCAGCGCAAGCCCAGGTAGCGCCACAACGGTCTCCAGCAGCTTGACGTTGAAGGCGATCCCCAACACTGCCGCGGCCGCAAGCAGCCAACTTGTCCTGCCGCTCTCACACGCCTTGATCAGCAGCAGCAGCGCTCCCACCAGCAAGGCCATCATGACGGCGTCCATCGTGTCGCTGCGAGCGGTGATGACCTCCACCGGCATGACCGCCAACGCCAGCGCCGCTCCGATACCGGCCGCGAATCCCCACACGCGCCGCACGGCCGCGTACATCAGTCCTACCGCTGCCACCGCGCCTAGCGCCTCTGGCAGCTTCAAGGAGGTGGAGCCGAACCCAAGGACCTTCACGCTTGCAACCTGCAACCAAAGGTCCAACGGCGGCTTGTCGATCGAAGCGCTCCCGCCCGGCTCCCAGGCCCCGAAGAAGAAGTTTTTCCACGAGGTCCCCATGCTGCGCACGGCAGCGTCATAGAACGGGTCCAGCCGTACCGCCCCGAGGTCGATCAGGCGCAGCGCCGCCGCGACGGCCACCACGATCGCCACCGCCGCCCACTCCCAGCGCCGGCTTACGCGTTGCTGCCGCTCTCGCGCCGCGTCATTCATGCCTCACGCGCTAATCTCGCCTGATGGCCACCGACGAGGGCGACGGCACCGATCCCACAGAGGCTTCTCACGCTCCTCAGGAGTGTATGCCCTGCCGCGGCACGGGGCGCGTGATCTCAAACCTGGGGGGGAGCGCTAACACGGTCACCTGTCCTTGGTGCGAGGGGGAGGGTGTGCGCAAACACGATGTGGATGCGCAGGCAAGCTGGCTGAACGCCGAGGGGAATGACGCGCAGGAGACCGAAGAGGCGGCCCAGACATCCGTTTAGCCGCGTTTGGACCGGCGGGTCCATGCGTCCAACGCGACTTGCAGCACTACAGGCTCTCCTCGGTCTGGCCGATTCCGTGGCTGACAATAGCCAGCGCCGAGGTGCCAGGGCAGCGTCCGTAGGGCGTGTTTGCAAAGCCGGCGGCTCCGTAGGGGACGCATCGCCATTTGGGGCGATGGAATCGAGGACTGGCGTCCTGTAATCGGATCCTAGGAGGATCGAAATGCTGTATCGACTGCGCCAGCGCTCGAAGGATGAGGGTGGTTTCACGCTCATCGAGCTTCTGGTTGTGATTCTGATCATCGGTATTCTGGCCGCGATCGCTATTCCGGCGTTCCTGAACCAGAAGAGCAAGGCGAACGACGCGGCCGCGAAGTCCCAGGCGCGTACCGCTGAGACGGCGGCTGAGACGAGCTCGACGGACAACAACGGGAGCTACATCGAAGCTACGGCTGCCAACCTGAAGGTCATTGAGCCCACGCTGGCAGAAGTCAGCACGGCGATCCTGACCACGGGCGTCGCTTCCGCGACCGGTTACACGGTCACCTCGGAATCGGCCGTGTCTCATGACAAGTTCAACATCATCCGCACGGCGGAAGGCAAGATCGAACGAACCTGCACGCCTGTAGGCAAGGGCGGCTGCCCAGCAAGCGGCACCTGGTAGCGGCACGAAGCTGTCGAGCTGTGCTCGACCGCATGTCGCACTAGGAATTCTGGGAGGCGACCCAACGGGTCGCCTCCCTTTTTTGGCTCGCAGGCTCCTGGGTGTTTCTACACGCAGGCTTGCGTCCCTCAACCGGCCGGGGTGAGCTGACGAGGATATTCAACCAGCCCTTGTCGATTAGATTTCAGGAGAGAATGCAATGTGGCACAGACTGCATCAAAACTCGAAAGGTGAGGGTGGTTTCACGCTCATCGAGCTTCTGGTTGTGATTCTGATCATCGGTATTCTGGCCGCGATCGCTATTCCGGCGTTCCTGAACCAGAAGAGCAAGGCGAACGACGCGGCCGCGAAGTCCCAGGCGCGTACCGCTGAGACGGCGGCTGAGACGAGCTCGACGGACAACAACGGGAGCTACATCGAAGCTACGGCTGCCAACCTGAAGGTCATTGAGCCCACGCTGGCAGAAGTCAGCACGGCGATCCTGACCACGGGCGTCGCTTCCGCGACCGGTTACACGGTCACCTCGGAATCGGCCGTGTCTCATGACAAGTTCAACATCATCCGCACGGCGGAAGGCAAGATCGAACGAACCTGCACGCCTGTAGGCAAGGGCGGCTGCCCAGCAAGCGGCAAGTGGTAGCGGCACGAAGCTGTCGAGCTGTGCTCGACCGCATGTCGCACTAGGAATTCTGGGAGGCGACCCGACGGGTCGCCTCCCTTTTTTGGCGTCCTCTATCTGTCTGGGACTCCTAAGACTCGATTAAGTTGCCGGGGCTCATCTGCCGAAAGAGCGAAAGATAGCTGGTTATATACTGCCCCTAGGAGAATTGATGCTGCCGTATCGGCTGTGCCGGCGTTCGAAGGATGAGGGTGGTTTCACGCTCATCGAGCTTCTGGTTGTGATCCTGATCATCGGTATTCTGGCCGCGATCGCCATTCCGGCGTTCCTGAACCAGAAGAGCAAGGCGAACGACGCGGCCGCGAAGGTCCAGGTGCGCACCGGCGAGAATGCGGCCGAGACGTACTCTGTCAACCACAATGGCATCTACGAAGGCTTGAACGTGGAAGCGCTGAAGGAAATCGAGCCTGTGCTCAGCGACACCTCGGTGGCGACGCTTTCCGTGGAAGGCGTATCGGCGACGGGCTACACCGTGAAGTCTGTCTCCAAGCAGACGGAAGACTCGTTCACGATCAAGAACGAAGCCGGCACCATCACGCGCACTTGCGTGCCGAAGATCGAAACGAAGAAGGGCGGCTGCCCGACGGGTAGCTGGTAGCCCCGCCCCACCCCTCAAGCCCAGCCCGGCGCAGGTCGATCTCTTTCCTATGGAGGCCACCTTCGCTGGAGTGCTGGGCGCGATCGTCGGGTCATTCCTGAACGTCGTGACATACCGCCTCCCGCGCCGGGAGTCGCTGATAACGCCGGCGTCGCACTGCCCCAACTGCGGCGAGCCGGTCAAGCCTTACGACAACATCCCGGTCCTCTCGTGGCTGTTGCTGCGAGGCAGGTGTCGCAGCTGCAACATACATATCTCGGCGCGCTATCCGCTGGTGGAGGCTGCGGCCGCCCTCTTGTGTATCGGAGCGGTGCTTACGCACGAAACGGCGGCCGAGATCGCGCTGTCGGTGACGCTCGTACTGCTGCTGGTGCCGGCGGCGCTGATCGATCTGGAACATCGCATCATCCCGAATCGCCTGACGGCGACGGGCGCGGTGCTGGCAGTGATCTTGGGCACGGCGCTTGACCCCAGCGGCGAGCCGGGACGGCTGATCGCGGGAGCGGCGGCTGGTGGCTTCCTGCTGTTGGCGGCGCTCGCCTACCCGAATGGGATGGGGATGGGCGATGTCAAGCTGGCGGGGGTGATGGGCCTGTTCCTCGGCGCGGCGGTTGCCCCGGCGCTGTTGATCGCCTTGGTCTCTGGTGTGGTGGTCGGCGCCGTCATCGTGGCGCGCAAGGGAGCACAGGCAGGTCGCAAGACAGCAGTCCCTTTCGGTCCGTTCCTCGCCCTGGGCGGCATCGTTGCCGTCTTCGCCGGACAGCCGATCGTGGATTGGTATACGAGCACCTTTCTGCACTAGCCAGCTGGTGCAGTGCCTGCTGCGAAGCAGCCCGCGTCGATAGCACGATCCGCCGCGCACCCCAAGTGGGGTGGACGAATGGTCAATGGGATCTTGCAGGTCTTCAGGGATCTGAAGCAGGGGCCGATTACGGGAGCGTGTCCAGCCTGGTGCCGGACGGAACTTCAAATGCCTAGAGCCCTTAAACCGAACCTGAGCCTTTCGTTTGGCCGCCGCAACAGCGGGGCTGGACTCGTGGGTCTGGACATCCAGCCTGGTTACGTGGCGGCCGTACAGGCCGATGTGAACGGCTCGATTGTCGTGAGGCACGCGGCGGGAGCACCGCTCGCGCCGGACACGATCCGCGAGGGCGAGGTGCTGGACGAGAGCCTCCTGAGCGAGACGCTGCGGCAGATCTTCAAGGACGACCGGTTGAGCAAGCGCGTGCGTATCGGCGTTGCCAACCAGCGCACGGTGCTGCGCGTGCTGGAACTGCCACCGGTCACCGATCGCAAGGAGTTGGCGGCTGCGGTGCGCTTCCAGGCCGAGGACCAGATTCCAATGCCACTTTCAAACGCCGTGCTCGATTACCAGTCGCTCGGCCTGATCGATACGCCCAACGGCGAGCGCCAGCGTGTGGTTGTGGTGGCCGCGCAGCGCGACATGGTGGAAAAGCTTCTGAGTGCTGTGCGCGCCGCGGGGCTGCGCCCGGAGGGCGTTGACCTATCCGCCTTTGCCTTGATTCGCTCGCTGTACCGAGCTGATGCCGAATCGCAAGGTCGCGTGCTGTATCTGAACGTGGGCGGGCTCACCAACATGGCGATCGCCGAGGGTCTTGAGTGCCGCTTCACGCGCGTAGTTGGCGGTGGCCTTGAGGCGATGGCAGCGGAGGTGGCCGAGCGTCGCGGGATTCCGTTGACGGAGGCACGCGCGCTGCTGGCCGCGATCGACCTGCGCCCGGCGGAGCCCGAGCCAGAGCCTGAGCCGGAAGCGGTGGCAGAGCCCGCGCCTGAGGAGATCGCGCAAGAGGCAGCTGACGAGGCCGAGGATGAGGAGCCGATGGTGGACTTCCATGAGGGCTTTGGTGAGGTGCCAGAGGCCGAGCCCGTGGAGACTTGGGCGCTGGCCCAGGACCCCCAGGCGAGCTCAGTATCCGATCAGGAGACCGCCTCGCAGAGTGTCGAGGAGCCAATAGAGGAGCCCAAGGCCCAGGCTGAGGACGTATCCGACGCGGATATACGCCTTGTGCTGGAGAACGGCATCCGCGAGATCGTCGGCGATGTGCGCAACTCACTGGACTTCCACCGTTCCCAAGACGGGGGCGGCGATGTCTCAAGCGTCGTGCTTAGCGGTCCGGCCCTTGAGGTGCCTGGCTTCGCGGAGATGCTCGAGTCCGATCTCGGCCTCACCCTGCGGCGCCAGACGATCAACCTGACCAACGCGGGCGACCTCGGCGGTCTCTCACCCCACCACCTCACGATCGCGGCCGGGCTGGCCGCCGAGCAGGTGCACTCATGAAGGCCGTAAACCTCATTCCCTCCGAGCAGCGCGCCGGTGGCGGTCCCGTCACGGGCGAGTCCGAGGGCGCTGCCTTCATCGTGCTCGGCCTGATCGCCGGTCTGGCGGTGCTGGCAGGGCTTTATGGGCTCGCCAGCCATGAGGTCTCAAGCCGCACGGCCAAGGTGGCCGTCATCAATGCGCAGGCACAAGCGACGAAGGCGCGTGCCGAAGCGCTAGCTCCTTACACAAGCTTCAAGGCGACCTACCAGCAGCGTCAGAATGCCGTCTCCGAGCTGGTCAACACCCGCTTTGACTGGGCTCACGCCTTCCACGAGTTGGGACGCGTGGTACCCACCGATGCGTCGCTGATCTCCGTCAAGGGCACGATCGGCTCCGCCACGGGCGCCCCGGCGCCCGCACCAGCACCGAGCGCCAGCACCAGCGCGAGCGCCGCGGCGAGCTCCACGGTCACCTCGGCTACACCGCCCGGCAGTGTCCCCATCTTCATTCTTGCCGGCTGCGCCACCAGCCAGACGGAGGTCGCACAGACCTTGCAGCGTCTGCGGCTGATCGACGGCGTCAGCAGCGTCACCTTGCAGAGTTCGACCAAGTCGAGCTCCGGCACAGGAAGCAGCGGCGGTTGTCCCCCGAAGGATCCGGCTTTCGCAATGACCGTGACCTTCGTCGCGCTGCCCACACCGGCTGCGACACCGGGCGCTGGGGCCTCCACGCAGCCTGCGGCCGCGAGCAGCTCTGGCTCAGCCTCCTCTGGCTCAGCCTCCGCAGCCACTACTCCAGCTTCTAGCTCGAACGGTGCACAATGACCACGCGCGACCGGCTTGTCTTGATGGTTGTCGTCGCACTCGGCGTGCTTGCCGCTGGCTGGATGCTGGGCGTCTCGCCTGAGCGCCAGAAGGCGGCCAAGCTCAGCAGCGAAGAAAGCCAGGCCCAGGCCACGCTCGCCACCGCGCAGTCCCAGCTCTCCGAAGCGCAGGGCGCGCAGGCGCAGTACTCGACCGCTTATGCCTCGGTAGTCAAGCTCGGTAAGGCCGTGCCGGCCGAAGAACAGGTGCCCTCGCTCGTCTACGAGCTCGATCAGGCATCCAACCAGAAGGACGTCGAATTCGCTTCGATCGCGACCGGCACAGCAGGCAGCAGCCCAGCCCCGGCAGCTGCTGCCACGGCCACGGCGGCAGCCAGTGCCGGCTTTACGCAGATGCCCTTCACCTTCATCTTCCGCGGCAGCTTCTTTGACCTCAATCATCTGCTGAGCACGGTGGATAACTTCACGCTGAACACCACCGCTGGCGTGCAGGTCAGCGGACGCCTGCTCACGATCCAGGGCATCAGCCTCGAACGTAAGCAGGAAAGCGGTGAAAGCTCCGCCAAGGGCTCCTCGGGTGAAGGCGGAGCGCTTACTGGCACCATCACCGCGACCGCCTACGTGCTGCCCTCGGGACAGGCCGTAACGGGCGGCGCTACCCCCGCGGGGCCGGCTGGCACGAGCACCACGCCGGTGTCCGGCTCACCTTCCTCGGCCTCCAGTGCCCCTGCTTCAACTGCCCCCGCCGTCGTAAAGGTGACGCCATGAATGCCCTGTTTGGATCGCTGAAGACGGACCTCCTTGGGCGGCGCCTGCTGCCACTGGTCGTGGCTCTTGGCGTGATTCTTGTCGGTGCCGTTGCCTATGCGGTGCTCGGTGGCTCTGGCGGCTCTGGCTCCTCGACTGCGGTCGTCTCGCTGGGAGCTTCGCTGCCGCGGGTCCCGCCGTCGCTGGCGAGCCCGGCGCCCGGCGATCCCAATCAGGCGGTGTCGGAGACCACCAGCGGTGTGCACTACCAGCGGGTGGGCACGGCACACGACCCGTTCAACAAGCTGCCTGAACCGAAGGCCAAGACGGCTACCAAGCCAACAACCTCCTCATCCTCCTCGTCTTCCTCCAGTGGCACCTCCAAGAGCGGCTTGGGCGGTGGTTCTGCCAGCAGCGGCGGTACGACACCAAGCAACCCCTCCAATCCAAAGCCTGAAGCGCCCAAGAAGAAGGTGCTGCAGCGTACCTTCCAGGTCGCGTTGCTCTTTGGGCTCGCTCCTCCGCTGGGCCAGAACCCGCAGCTGACACCCTATGAGGACCTCAAGCGCCTCACACCACTGCCTGACAAGGAACACGCTCTGCTCGTCTACTCAGGCGTCAGCTCAAGCGGACAAGGTGCGCTCTTCACGCTGCTGCACGAGGCGATCGTCAAGGGCGGGGGGATCTGCCTGCCGAGCGCCACGCAGTGCGAAATGATCGATATGCCTGTTGGCAAAACTGAGGAATTGCAATACATCGGCAGCGAAGGCCAACCGGTCATCTACCTCTTGCAGGTGGTGAGCATCGTCAAGCACGAAACGACGGTGACGCCACTTGCGGCACGGGTGTCCAAGGCTGGCAAGAAGCTGTTGCGGGCCGCTGACTTGGCGGCTACCGCTCGCCTGCGCTACCTGCCTGGGCGCGACGTTGTGGTCTTCACCCGGCATCACGCGCACTGAGCACCAGACCACGCCTGCGCTGAGCTTCGGCTCCTCCTAGCAAATAAGCTAGGGAGCAATGGCGCTCCGCTTGATAACCGCCGGCGAGTCGCACGGGCCCGGCCTGACATGCATCGTTGAGGGGCTGCCCGCTGGCCTCGCGCTGCGCGCGGAGGATCTTGACGCAGACATGGCACGGCGCCAGCTGGGCCACGGCCGCGGCGGGCGCATGAAGATCGAGCGGGACTCTGCCGAGGTCACAAGTGGCGTACGCCACGGTCACACGCTTGGAGGGCCGATCGCCCTGCGCGTAGCCAACCGTGACTACGCCAACTGGGAAGAGCGCATGAACCCCTGGCCCGTTGCGGAGGAGGTTCCGGAGGTGCACCTGCCGCGCCCCGGTCATGCCGATCTGGTGGGTGCCTGGAAGTACAAGCAGAGCGACGTGCGCAACATCCTTGAGCGCGCATCCGCGCGGGAGACCGCCGCGCGGGTGGCCGGCGGAGCGCTGGCCAAGGCGTTCCTGCGCGCGCTTGGCGTTGAGGTCCGCTCGCATGTGGTGCAGATCGCCTCGGTGCACGCTCCCGCAAGCCGCCCGGGCCCCAGGGGCCCCGAGGGGCGGGCGCTTGGGGTGGAGGACTTCGCCGAGGTCGACAGCTCACCCGTGCGCTGTCTGGACGCCGAGGCGACGCGCGCGATGGTGGCCGAGATCAACCGTCTACGCAAGGCCAACGAGTCGCTGGGAGGCGTCTTTGAGGTGCAGGCGTTTGGCGTGACGCCCGGTCTCGGCTCGCATATCTCCTGGGAGGAGCGCCTGGACGGGCGCCTGGCACAGGCAATCCTTTCGATCCAGGCGATGAAGGGTGTGTCGATCGGCGATGCCTTCACGGTTGCGGGAGTCCCCGGCTCGGAGGCGCATGATGAGATCTTCTACGACGCCAAGCGCGGCTACTACCGCGAGACCAATCGAGCGGGAGGTCTTGAGGGGGGGATGACCAACGGCGAGCCTGTGATTGTGCGCGGCGCGATGAAGCCGTTGCCGACGCTCACCAAGCCGCTGCGCTCAGTGGACATCGCCACGCGTGAGCCCGCGGAGGCGCTGCGCGAGCGCACCGACTCCTGCACCGTGCCGGCCGCTGGCGTGGTAGGAGAGGCGATGGTCGCCTTTGTGCTCGCCAACGCCTACCGCGAGAAGTTCGGCGGTGACCACATCGATGACGTGCTGGCCTCCGTGCGCGCCTACGAGGAGCGGATCGGATGGCGGCCCTAGAGGGTGGCGCAGCCGGCCAGGGGCCGGCGAGCCGGGCCCCTCGACCGTTCCAGACGGCCAAGCCGCGCAAGGCGCTCGTCTTCATCGGTTTCATGGGTGCCGGCAAGTCGCGCGCCGCGCGCGAAGTGGCCACGGCGCTTGAGGTCGGCGCGCTCGACAGCGATGCTCTGCTGGAAGAGCGTCTGGGGCACTCGATCGCGCGCGAGTTTGAGTTGCACGGCGAGGCCGGCTTTCGCAAGCAGGAGGAGGAGCTGGTCGCGGAGTTGCTAACCGCGGCCGGGGCAGGAACGGTGATCGCCTTAGGGGGCGGCAGCGTTCTCTCCGAGCGTGTCCGGGGTCTGCTTGAGCCCCATCTGACGGTGCTGCTGGATGTTGATGTCGAGAGCTCTTGGCAGCGGGCCCAGGGCGAGGATCGGCCGTTGGCGCGAGATCGAGCGGCATTCGCGGACCTTTACGCCGGACGCCGAGGGTTGTATGAGGGGCTGGCAGACGCGATCCTGCCTTCGGCCGACACCGCGGTACGGGCGCTGCCTGCGCTGCGCGCGTTGGCGGCTGCTCCCCCCCGCACGCGTCTGCTGTGGGCCAGCGCTGCCTCGGGTGAATATCCGGTGCTGGTTGGCTCCGGCCTGCTGGCCGGCGGGGGAGCCGGCAAGGGACCCGCGAGGGGAGCTGGCGGGGGATGGTCGCAGGAGGTATGGCCCCTCGATCGCGCTGCCTCGCGCGGCTTCTGCGTCAGTGACGAGACGGTGGCCACGCTGCATGCGCCGCCGGCAAACACAATGCAGGCGCTACTGAGCATCAAGCCAGGTGAGCAGAACAAGACCCTTGTGAGCGCCGAGCAGGTGTGGCGAGCGCTGGTGGAGAGGGGCATGACGCGCGCCGATCATCTCGTGGCGCTGGGTGGTGGCGTGGTGGGGGATCTGGTGGGCTTCTGCGCCGCCACCTATCAGCGGGGGGTGCCGGTGGTGCAGGTGCCGACGACACTTGTGGCGCAGGTCGATTCAGCGTACGGCGGCAAGACGGGCGTGGATCTGCCAGAGGCCAAGAACTACGTCGGCGTTTACCACCAGCCGACGGGCGTGATGGTCGATCCCGACACGCTGCGGACGCTGCCCCGCGCCGAGTTCGAGGCAGGCTGGGTGGAGGTGCTGAAGACCGCGCTGATCGCAGGCGGTGAGCTGTGGGAGCGCGTGGCGGCCGATGAGCCGGTGGATGAGCGCATGATTCTCGCCTGCGCGCGCACGAAGCTCGCGGTGGTGGCGCAGGACGAGCGCGATGGCGGGCGCCGGCAGGTGCTCAACCTCGGGCATACCGTGGGACACGCGATTGAGACTGCCACCGACTACTCCCGCTATCGCCACGGCGAGGCGGTCGGCCTGGGACTGCTTGCCGCGCTGCGCCTGTCCGGACAGGACTCGTTGCGCGAGCAGGTAGGCGAGCTGCTGGCCGGTCATGGCCTGCCCGTGCGGCTTGAGGGGGCGGATGTCGAGCGGGTGCTTGAGATGACCACGCGCGACAAGAAGCGCCTGGGTGCCAGTGCGAGCGTGCCGTTCGTGCTGGCACAGGGGCCGGGGGATGTGCGCATCGGCTGCGAGGTGGCGCAAGACGAACTGCACGCTGCCGTGGCAGAGTTGGTCTGAGATGCCGGGCGCCTACCGCATAGAGGTCATGCATGGGGTCAACCTGAACATGCTGGGCAGGCGCGACCCAGGGCACTACGGCATCCTCACCTTGATGCAGCTGGAGCAGCACATCTCCGAGTTCGCCGCGGAGCTCGATCTGGAAGTGCGCTTCCTGCAGACAAACGCCGAGTCTGAGTTCATCGAGCATCTGCAGGGTCTCATCGGCATGGCCGACGGGCTTGTGCTGAACCCAGGTGCCTGGAGTCATTACTCCTGGGCAATCCGCGATGCGCTTGAGATCGCCGCGTTGCCGGCAGTGGAGGTCCATTTGTCGGATGTCAAGGCGCGCGAGCAGTGGCGGCGGGTCTCCGTGGTGGAAGAGCTGTGCGTGGCGAGCATCTGCGGCAAGGGCGTCGACGGCTACAAGGAGGCGCTTCAGGTGCTGCATGCGGAGCTCGAGAAGGCACGCGCGTGACGCGCGTCGAATCTCTGGCAACAGAGCTGCGCGAGCGGGGCGTGGATCTGTTGCTGATCGGTGCGCCGTTTGACGTGCGCTACATGACGGACTTCACTGGCTCCAACGGGCTGGCGGTCGTCGCGGCCCAGGAGAACGGCCCGCACCGCTTCCTGACGGATTTCCGCTACGACACCCAGTCAGCTGAGCAGGTGCCGGACGTCTTCACCCGCGAGGTCGTGGCAGTCGATCTGCTGGAGGCGGCCGTGCGCGCACTGGAGCCCCGCTCAGAGAAGACGGGGGTTGGCAAGTTGGGCTTTGACGACTCAGTCACTACCGTCAAGCAGCACGCGCGTCTGCTCGAGCTGCTGCCCGCAGGCTGGGAGCTGATCGAGTGCGGCGGCGCGGTGGCCGGCCTGCGCGAGGTCAAGGACGACGACGAGCTGGCGCGTATCCGCGCGGCCGCCGAGCTCGCTGACGAGGCCCTGCGCGAAGTGCTCGAACAGGGTCTCGTGGGCCGCACCGAGCGTGATGTGGCGATCGAGCTTGAGCTGCGTATGCGCCGTCTCGGCGCCGAGGGCCCGAGCTTCCCTTCGATTGTTGCCGCCGGCCCGCACTCCGCGCTGCCGCACGCCGAGCCGCGCGCGGTGGAGATCCCCAAGGACACATTGCTGACGATCGACTGGGGCGCGCTGCATGACGGCTACTGCTCAGACTGCACCCGCACCTTCGCCACAGGCTCCCTCACGGAGGACGAGCGCGATATCTACGAACTGGTCCGCCGCGCCCAGGAAGAGGCGCTTGCGGCCGTCCGGCCCGGCCCATCAGGGCGCGAGATTGACGCTGTCGCGCGCGGCATCATCGAGGAGGCCGGCCACGGTGAGCACTTCGGCCATGGCCTCGGTCACGGCGTTGGCCTGGAGGTCCATGAGGCCCCCCGTCTCTCGCGCACCGCTCCGCAGAAGGCCCTGTCGGTAGGCAATGTGGTCACCGTCGAGCCGGGGGTCTACCTGCCTGGGCGCTTCGGGGTACGCATCGAGGATCTGGCGATTGTGCACGAGCATGGCGGCGAGTCGCTGAGCGGCCTATCCAAGCAGCTGACAGAGGTCCCGTGAGCCTGCCCGCTACGCTGCGAGCACAATGGTCCACCAGGTCAGTTCAAGCGCGTCAGCGGCCCACACTGGCCGATGCCTACAAATCGTTGCGTCGCTTGAGATAGTCAGCGAAATGAGGGACGGTGTAGTCGACTGCACCATGCTGTGGAGCGTGAATGAGGCCCTTCTTGATCAGGGCATCGCGCTGGACCGACAGTGAGCGCTGGTCGCTCTTGCCGAGCGACAGCATGATGTCTGCTGTTGCGTAGGGGGGTCCAGTGCAGCTCGCCATCGCGTGAAGAAACCTCCGCTCCGCGGGAGTGGCACGGCGCTCGAAGCGGACAAGGAAGAAGCCACTGTCGAGGTGGTCCTGAGCCAATCGGCCACCGGCGCGGGCGTCCTGCTCGGTGATCCGCTCATCGGACGAGACATTCCAGATGTACTTCCCGTACTCCTGCAGGAAGTATGGGTATCCGGCGGTCTGCTCGAATACGTAGCTGAGCGCGGGCAGCTCCCATGTCACCCCCAGCCGAAGCGCCGGCTCAGTGAGGGCTGTCCCGGCGTCGGACTGGGAGAGCTGCTCGATCCGGGGATACTCGAAGAGACGCTCGGCGTAGCTTTTGGCATTGCCCACCAGAGCTGGAAGGCTGGGGAGGCCAGCGGCCACGCACGTGACGGGTAGAGCCTTCTGGTTGAGGCGGTGCAGCCCGACTATGAATGGGCCAAACTCATCAGGATGGACGAACTGCACCTCATCGAACAGAAATGCGACACCCCGGCCCTTGGCTTGTGCCGCCTGCCCAACGGCGAGTAGGAGGTCCGTGAAATCTTCGCTCAGCAGGTCTTCGGTGTGTTTGCCGCCAGGTGCATAGCTCAGCTCGAAGCCCTGAGGGTCTTTGACGGCAAACGTACCCAGTCCGCGGAGTGTCGTTCGAATCTGCTCCGCGAGCTTCTTGGTGGGCTTCAGCTCGCTGAGAACACGCTCTACGCACCGAGCGATCTTGTCGGGGAAGGAGCTGCCCTCTTCGAACTCGCGCGCAACGGCGATCCAGTCGCGCTCGGCCGTGATGAGCTCGAATTGGTTGAGCAGCACAGTCTTGCCAACGCCGCGGAGCCCGGTGATGACCATGCTCTGACCGGCGGTGCCCTGCTTGAGGCGATCGAGCAGGACTTCGTATGCCGTGATCTCGCCGTCACGCCCGGTCAGGGCGGGGGGAGGTGTGCCGGCACCGGGTGCATATGGATTGCGTCTCTCGTCCACGTTGAATCTCTAGGTTTCTAAGAAATTAGCTTAGATGGCTTTAGACTCATTTAGATTGCTTTAGAAAATCTTAGAGAGTCTTAGGGTCGCGTGACGCTTGAAAGGGATTGTCAAGAGAGGGATTCGCTGGGAAGAGTTTCAACCCTCTGAAGGGTTGTGCGCAGCAGGTGCTGTGGAGTCTGGTGGGGGAGAGTCATGCCGGGCTACTTGTGGAGTCCCTGTCTGTGACCCGATGGGCGCCCGCTATGCCCTGCCCACTATCCTGAACCAACATGATTTCAACCAATCAGTTCCGCAATGGCTCGCACATAAACGTCGACGGGGTCGTCTTCAAGATCATGGAGTTCCAGCACGTGAAGCCGGGCAAGGGCGGGGCGTTCGTACGCACCAAGCTACGGCGGGCGAGCGACGGCGCATCGATCGACCGCACGTTCCGCGCGGGGGAGAAGTTCAGGCCGGTTCGCACAGAGGCCCGCAGGATGCAGTTCCTCTACGCGGACGGGACGGAGGCGCACTTCATGGACACCGAGAGCTACGAGCAGATCGCGGTGGCGCAAGGCACGGTGGAGGAGGCACTGCGCTGGACAAAGCCTTCAAGCGAGGTAGATGTGCTGTTCATCGACGATGAGCCCTCGGACGTGCAGCTGCCGAGCGCGGTGGACCTGGAAATCACCGAGACCGAGCCGGGCCTGCGCGGGGATACGGCCTCCGGTGGCGGGACCAAGCCGGCGACGCTGGAGACAGGGGCCTCGATCAATGTGCCGCTGTTCATCGAGGTAGGCGAGCGCATCCGCGTGGATACGCGCTCGGGCGACTACGTGTCGCGCGCTTAGGGGCAAGGAGAGGTGCGCCGCTCAGAGCAGAGGAGGGCGGCGGTGTTCGCGCTCTACCAGCACGATCTCACAGGCCAGCCTTTGCTGAAGGCGCTGGGCCCCAACGCCTCGGTTTTCGCGCGCGCGCTGGCCTATGCCGCGGCAGATCGTGCGGTGGAGCTCGATGAGGTGATCGATCGCCACGCGCATGGTTGGTCGGTGGAGCGGCTGCAGCCCTTGGAGCGCAGCATTATGCGCGTGGCATTGATCGAGATTCTGCATCCGGATGTGGCGCCCGGCGAGACGCCGATCCCCGCGGAGGGCGCGATCGAAGAGGCCGTGAAGAGCGCCAAGGTGTTCTGTGGCAGCCAGGCCCCGGCTTTTGTCAATGGAGTGCTGGCTGCGGTGTTGCGCGAGGTGCGCGAGAATACGCCGTCGGTGCCATGAGCAGCAGGAGAGAGGACACAATCGCAATGGACCCCCTGGATGATCTGATCGACCGCTTGGAGCGCGCGGCGGAGCAGCTGCGCTCGGGTGAGCTGTCGGCCGATGCGGCGGCGACACTGGTGGAGGACTGTGCCGCGCTGGCCACGCAGGCCTCGGCGGAGCTTGAGAGCAGGGCGCGCAGCGAGCTTCACGCGCCTGCCCCCGGGCAGGACAGCCTCCTATAGCCGCGGTGATGCCAGCAGTGGCGGCAAGTTACCCAGACCATCTCAGCAGGGAGGTGGAGGAGTACCTGCAAGGCATGCGCTTCTCGGACGAGGCGATGACAGAGGGCCTTGAGGAGGCGATGCGCTATTCGCTCCTCGCGGGAGGCAAGCGCATCCGCCCGGTACTGGCGCTGGCGACGGCCAGGGCGGTGGGATTGGAGCAGCGCTCGGTGCTGCCCTTGGCGGGGGCGATCGAGCTGATCCACACCTACTCGCTGATCCACGACGACCTGCCGGCGATGGACGACGACGATCTGCGTCGCGGCCGGCCCACCTGCCACGTCGCCTATGGAGAGAGCGTCGCGATCCTCGCGGGGGACGGGTTGTACGCCGAGGCGTTCCATCACCTGCTGACGCTGCAACGCTCAGAGCCCGCGCGGGTGCTGGCGGCTGCCGCCGAGCTCTCGGCGGCGACAGGGGTCAAGGGCATGGTGGGGGGTCAGTACGCCGACGTGGCGCACCGGGCACCGGAGGGGCCGGGGGGGTTGCGGCGCCTACATGAGCTGAAGACGGGGAGGTTGGTGAGCGCATCGGTCATATGTGTGCTTTTGCTCGCCGCCGTGGACGGACCTGCGACAATGGCCCTGCGCCGTTTCGCGGCCGAGCTGGGCGTGCTGTTCCAGATTGTCGATGACATCTTGGATGTGATCGGGACAGATCAGGCGTTAGGCAAGCCGCGAGGTAGCGATGAGCGTCACGGCAAGCGAACCTATGTGAGCGAGTTCGGAATCGATCAAGCCAAGGTCCTGGCCGCGGAGTCCCACCGCACGGCGCGAGAGGCGCTGGCCGAGGGCGGGCCGCCGCCGCAGGCGCGCGCTGAGCTTGAGCAGGTGACGGACTTCATCTACACGCGCACCTCATGAGCGATCGGATACTCCCCCGTATAGACGGTCCCGAGGACCTCAAGACGCTCTCCGAGGAGCAGTTACAGGAGTTAGCGCAGGAGGTACGCGAGCACATCATCGACACGGTGGGCGAGATCGGTGGGCATTTCGGGGCCAACCTAGGGACCTGCGAGCTGGCGGTGGCGCTGCATTCGCTGCTGCAGTCCCCGCGCGACAAGATTCTGTGGGACGTGGGCCATCAGGCATACCCACACAAGGTGCTGACGGGGCGGCGCGATGAGCTGCCGACGATCCGCCAGTACGGCGGACTGGCGCCATTCTGCTCGCGAGAGGAGTCAGAGCACGACATCATGGGCGCCGGCCACGCCTCGACCTCCGTGGGTTACGCGGTGGGCATCAAGGAGGGCATGCGTCACATGATCCACGCGCAGGCACGGGGGCTGACGGCGGAGGCGAGGGCGAGCGCGAGGAGCGCGTTTCGTCGATGCCGCCGGTGGAAGATGGCAAGGTCGTGGCGGTCATCGGCGACGGCGCGATGACGGGCGGTGTGGCCTTCGAGGCGATCGGTCAGGCAGGCGGTCTGGGGACGCCGATGGTGATCGTGCTGAACGACAATGGCATGTCGATCGCCCCGAACGTGGGCGCCCTGTCCAGGTACTTCAACCGCGTGCGGCTGAACCCCAAACTGTGGCACGCCCGCGAGGGCGTAGAGGGTGGCTTGATGCGCCTGCCGGGCGGGATCGGCGCCGCGTTCGAGCGCCTGGGTCCCCAGTTGAAGGAGTCGATTAAGGCCTTCTGGGCGCCGGGCCTGTGGTGGGAGGAGCTCGACTGGGCCTACATGGGCGTCGTGGACGGCCATGACGTGCGCGCACTGCGCAAGGCGCTGCACGAGGCGCTGGAGGCGGAAAGGCCGGTGGTGGTGCACATCGCGACGGTCAAGGGCAAGGGCTTCGCACCAGCGGAGGACGGAGGGCTGGAGGGCATGGAGCAGTGGCATGCGGCCAAGCCCAAGTCGATCCTGAACGGCGCTCCAAGCGCACCGGCGGCCGCCCCGGCCAAGCCCGCTCCCAAGCAGTACACGCAGGTATTCGGCGAAGCGCTGGTGCGCGAATGCGAACGGGATGAGCGCGTGGTGGGGATCACGGCGGCGATGAACAGCGGCACGGGTCTGAACATCCTGCAGAAGGCCATGCCCGAGCGCTACTTCGACGTGGGCATCGCCGAGCAGCAGGCGCTGCTGTTCGCGGCGGGCCTTGCGCTTGAGGGTGTCAAGCCGGTAGCGGCGATCTACTCGACCTTCCTGCAGCGCGGCTATGACCAGATTGTGCACGACCTGTGCCTGCAGAAGCTCAACGTCGTACTGGCGCTTGACCGCGCGGGTCTGGTGGGCGACGACGGCCCGACGCATCATGGGGTGTTCGACATCGCCTATCTACGCTGTCTGCCAAACATCGTGCTGATGGCTCCTCGCGATGAGGCGATGCTGGTGCACATGCTGCACACGGCGCTGCGCCACGACGACGGGCCGGTCGCCTTGCGCTACCCGCGCGGGGAAGGCATGGGCGTAGAGCTGCCCGCAGAGCCTCGCGCACTGCGGGTGGGCACAGGCGAGATTCTGCGCCAGGGCGAGCGAGTGGCGCTGATCGGCTACGGCAGCGGCGTGGCCAAGTCCAGCGCGGCGGCGGAGCTGCTGGCAGTACATGACATCCATGCGACAGTTACCGACGCGCGTTTCGCCAAGCCGATCGACGCGGGTCTGATGGCGCAGCTGGCAGCCGAGCATGACCTGCTGGTGACCGTCGAGGAGGGCGTGCTGGCAGGCGGCTTTGGCAGCGCCGTGTGGGAGACCCTTAATGACACCGGCGCCACTCCGCGCATCCTGCGCGTGGGCCTGCCAGACCGCTATGTGACCCACGGCAAGCCGGCCCTGCTGCACGAGGAGGTCGGTTTCACGGCCGAGCGCATAGCCGAGCGCATCGAGGCGGCCATCGGCGACCGCCGCTCGGCGACAGTCCAGGCGTAGCAAGAGTCTCAAAAAGGGAAAAGACCCCCTCCGGGGGTCGTGCGGGGTTGCGTAGTGCGTGTCCGGCGCGTGTGCCGCTGGGCGGGCAGCCTGCGCAAGCGGAGCGCTTAAAAGAAACGGCCCGCTGGGAGGGCGGGCCGTTTCGAGGGAGGAGGGATGCTGCTGTGCTTCGGGTCGATCACCATATTGCCCATCGCACATATGTTTGTGTGTGACGTTGCGCACAGTTGGGCAGCGACTGTATAAGCGTGGTTCGGGGGCGGAGTCCGTCGTTTGGGGGGTCTAGCTTGCGGCGGGTCCATAACGAGATGACCCCCGCGCTGGTTGGAGCCAGCCGGGGGTCGTGGCACCAGGAGGTTGAGTCCCGATGCACGAGAAGGATATTGCGACCCCGTGGAACAGCGACTCTTGGGTGGCTGAGCGGGCCATTGTGTTGCAGGTTCTTCGCTATGACCACCCTCAGCGGTGGACTCGGGCGGAGTCGACGACGGAGGTTTACGACATCGAGCCTGGGGTGATCAGGATGGCGCTCCGGCGGTTGGAGCGCCACGGCGTTGTGTGCCTGGAGGGAAAGGAGGTCTGGGCTTCCAAGTGCGCCCTACGGCTGGACATGCTCGGCATGGTGTCGATCTGACGCACAGCGAGGGCCACGTCCCAGCGCCGGGCGTGGCGCTCCGCTGCGTCGTCCAGATCCCAAGACCAAGGAAACCTGGTTAGACGACCCTCTCGTGTTAGCGACTGTCTTTGTCAGCCGGAGTTGGGACCTTTCTCTGTGCGGGAGATCAACCACATGTGGAAATAGTCCTCAGAGTTCTTTCCGGCAGCCAGGTCTTCGATCGCCTGCGCCGTCTCGATCTGGGGGCAGTTAATCTCCAAGTCGTGTTCTTCGAGGTAGAGGTCCATCATCAACAGGGCGACCCGCTTATTGCCATCCGGGAGGGGGTGGTTGCGGACAATGCGTGACGCTAGGACGGCCGCGCGTTGGATCGGGTGCGGGTAGAAGTCGTGACCACCAAAGCTCGCGTAGGGTGCTGCCAGCGCGGACTCAGCGAGCGGGACTTTCGTCACACGGATGAGCCGATCCGTGTCGATACCAAGCACGGTCTCAGCAGCGAGCAGGAAGTCCTCTATTCCAAGCACAGGTATAATGGTATCACGGTGCGTGTAGCATAGTCAAGATGGTTGACGGGTATGCCGATATGTGCCATGCTGGGCCAGCAACCCCCGACTAGGAGGACACCACAATGAGAACCATGAGCTTGCGCCTGCCTGATGAGCAGGCCAAGGCGCTCGACGCTCTGGCGATGGCCGACGAAACGTTCCCGTGTCCGAGGTCATCCGCGAGGCGATCACAGTACGAATCGAGCAGCGCCGCGCCGACAAGAACTTTCAGGAGCGACTCCGGCGCGCAGTCGAGCGCAACAAGGAGGCGCTCGACCTGCTCGCCAAGTAATCCGGGGCCTTTGCAGCCTCCCAATGGGTTGCAAAGGCCCCGCTGCCCCGTGACATCGGGCATTGTGAGCCTTGCACAACGTTTGGTTCGCCGTGGCGCTTCGCGCTAGCCTGAGCGTGTGTCCGACAAGCCTGACGAGCCGAAACAGACGACGCCAGCGGGGCACCGTATCCCGGTCCCGACGAGGGAGGACTTCGACCGGATGGTCAAGAAGGTCGCGCCTCCCCCAAAAGGTCGTAGACACCCTGACGAGACAACTGGGCCTCCCGAGCAATCCGGGCGATAGGCACGCCCTCGTTCTTGGCCTCCCGCATCCGGTCGCGTAGGTCCTGTGTCGCTTGCTGGCGTAGCCGCTCGGCGTAGGCGCGGCGTTTCGCGGCTCGTCGGATGCCCTTGACCGCCTCGCTTTCGCTCATGCGATCGTCAGGTCGAGCAGCTGCTCGAACATCGACGTGGACGAGTACCGCGCGTTCCTGCGCCAAACGAACTCGTTGAGGTAGCCCTGTAGCCAGCGGTGCGAGACGCGCCTGTAGGTGCCCCGGATCGCCGGCTTCAGGTGGCCAAAGAATGCCTCGATCGTGTTCGTGTGCGTGTCGCCTTCGACGTAGACGCCCGTCGAATGGTTGATCCGACTATGCGAGAGGAAGTGCTTGTCCAGGCCGTTGTAGGCGGGCCACTCGTCGGTGACGATGATCGACTCGGGCTCGACCCACTCGATCAGCGTTTCCTTCAGACGCAGACCCCTGCGTGACGGCAGGACGGTCGCCTTGACTCTGCCGCCGCGTTCGACGGCAGCGAAGACTGTTGCTCTACTACGTTCGCGGAGCTTCATCGCCTCTGAGCGCCGGTTCTCGCCGGGTTGGGCGAATGGGGTCCGGCCATGCGGCTTGCGAGGCTTGCCGTCCACCGAGGTCTCATCGGCCTCCACGTCGCCCCTCAACGGCTCACCATCGTCAACCATCAACACGTTGCGGATCTTGTTCAGCATCCGCCACGCCGTCTTGTACGACACGCCAATCTCGCGCTCAAGCTGCTTGGCCGAGAACCCACAGCGAGTGCTCGCCATCATGTACATCGCGTAAAACCACAAGTGCAGCGAAGTCGAGGACTTGTGGAAGATCGTGCCTGCCGTTGGATGGACATGATGCCCACAGCCTGTGCAGGTCCACGACTGGCGTCCCTGTGCTGTCTGGTAGCGGCGAAAGACGCGCTCCTGCTCGCACTTGGGGCATTCGGCGTGCTCGCCGTCCGGTGAGAAGCGCGAGCGCCACAGGTGCTCAAGGCAGGCCGCGTCGTCGGGGTAGTCCCGCATGAACTCCATGAGCGAGAACTGCGAATCCGAGCACTCCGTTCGCGCCGGGTTATGTCGGTTGCCTGCGGCCATAGTGTCAATATACTTGACACATCAGTGGGTGTCAAGCGTCTTGACACAACTTTAGGAGGCAGATCATGCTCCTCGATGATCACGAGCCCTGACAAAGAAGACTCAGTTTCCCCTTCCACGCGGAGCACCCCAGCATTCGCGTTTAACAGTCAGAACATCCGTCCGAGGTGAGCGCGAACATGGGCATTCCGCCCTATGGGCGGAGTGGAGCCCCTGGGCCGTCACGCACAAAGCATGATGGCCCAGGGGAACGCCTACTACATATGGAGGTGATGGCCGTGGCCATTCTCCGCCTGGCCCCTGGAGATACAGCTCCATGGACAGGCACCTACAAGCTCGTCGCTCACTACGGCGAGCCTATGGACCGCATAGTCTCGATCAAGCAGGGAGAACATCTCCCGCTCGTCGAGATCGGGGGCGACTCCGAGCTGTGGTTCGTCCTCATGGACGAACCCGAGGTCGCCGTTGCGGCCTAGCAAATGCCAAACGGCCTCGGGCTTCTGTCTGAGGCCGCTGGCATCCTTCCCCGGCCACTCGGCCGTACCGGAGTTGCCTCGGCCCTGATCCAAACGCCTAGCACGCGCAGGGGCCGAGGTAGCTCCCGTTTTTTGGAAGAAGATCATGGTCATCGGGTTTGGCTCGATCCGAGCAGGCCAGCCTCATCCCCTAGCGTGGCCCTTCCACTGCACCGCGTTTGGCGGTCTTTGCGTGCTCGTTGCTTCTTGTTGCTGCGGTTTACTGCCTCATGGTGCATGTTCCTGCACTTCTTCACGACACGTTGTGACATGTTCTGACACGACACGACAAGTTATGACATCACGCAGAATGGTAGTCGCGTCGGACGGAACGTTGCGCGCGCGGCAGCGGAACGCCCCCAGCCCGCATGAACAAAGGCCAAATCGGCCTTAGCCCCGACGGAACGGCAACGTTACGGTGCCGGGAAAGACCGCAATGCGGGTCCACTTTGTGACGTTTAGCGCTTATACAGTCGCTGCCCAACTGTGACGTTGCGCACACATGTTCGATTGGCTCGCCACGCTTTCGGGCGCCGTTGCGGATACCGTTCTCGGCGTGGCCTCCAAGCAGCGTCTGGACACCCTGCTGGCCGAGCGCGGCCTGTTCTCCTCGCGCAGCCAGGCCGCGGCGTCGGTAATGGCGGGCGAGGTTTACCTGGACCCCGCCCGCCCGGGGCGCCGAAGGGCGCAGAAGCCAGGGGAGATGGTGGCGGCGGATGCCGAGCTGAGCGTGAAGGAGCGCCCTCGGTACGTCTCGCGCGGAGGCATCAAGCTGGCCAATGCGCTCGCGGGGACGGGGCTTGAAGTGCAGGGCCGCAAGGCACTTGACGTGGGTGCGTCGACAGGTGGATTCAGCGACTGTTTGCTGCAGCAGGGGGCAACTGAGGTGGTGGCTGTGGATGTGGCGTACGGCGAGCTTGACTACGGGCTGCGCCAGGACCCCCGCGTACACGTGCTGGAGCGCACCAATGCCCGTGCGTTGACGGCGGCGATGCTGCCCTACGCGCCGGATCTGGCGGTGGCGGATGTTTCGTTCATCTCGCTCACAAAGGTGCTGCCGGCGATACTGCTTTGCATGGCTGCCCCCTATGACGTGCTGGCGATGGTCAAGCCCCAGTTCGAGGTCGGCCGTGAGAAGGTGGGCAAGGGGGGTGTTGTGCGGGCGGCACCGGATCGCCGAGCGGCGCTCGTGAGCGTGGGCTCCTACGCACGTGGTTTGGGGGCAGTCGTATTGGGTTTTCATCCCTCGGGATTGCCGGGGCCGAAGGGCAACATCGAGACCTTCCTGTGGCTGGCCGAGGCCGGCCGCGAGGGCGGGGCGCGGGATGATGAGGAGATCGCGGCGATGGCAATTGAGGTCGAGCCATGAACGGTGCGGGCGAGAGAGGTAGAGCCGTGGATGACGTTGAGCCAAGACGCATGACGGTGCTGACGCATCGCCGCGTGTCTGACACCGCAGTGGCCCTTGAGCAGTTGATGGTGTCCGCGCGCGGCGCAGGCGTGACGCTGCGCTTCGATCCGGAGGAGAGCGAGAAGCATCGCCTCCAAGCTGGGCCAGGGATCGAAACGGATGCCGAGATGCGCGCCGACGTGGAGCTGTGCGTGGTCTTGGGCGGCGACGGCACGATCCTGCGTGCGCTACAGCGCTATGCGGGTACGGGCGTGCCGGTGTTCGCCGTGAACTTCGGCGAGATCGGCTTCCTGGCAACGGTGGAACCGGAGGAGCTGCAGGACGGCATCCGCCGAGCGTTTGAGGGCGACTTCGAGCTGCTGAAGCTGCCGGCGATCAAGCTGAATACGCCCGTAGGGGAGGCAACGGCGATCAACGATGTCGCGATCCACCGCAAGGTGGGCGAGCGGGTAGCCGAGCTGGCCTACACGCTGGATGGCGAGGAAGTGGGCAGCGTGCGTTGCGATGGCCTCGTGGTGGCCACTCCCGCCGGCAGTACCGGCTACAACCTGGCCAACGGCGGTCCGGTGATGGCCTGGGGGGTAGAGGGGCTGGTGGTGTCGTTCATCGCGCCCCACTCGCTCACCGCCCGAACGCTGGTCGTGGCACCCGGAGACCCGCTGGAGATCCACAATCGCTCACGTGAGCCGCTCGACGTGTCGGTGGACGGGCGCCCGCTCTGCGAGATCCCCGCAGGAGGCAAGATCAAGGCGCGCTTCGCCGACGATGTGGGCACGATCGCGCAGCTGCCGGACTCAAGCTTCTACCGCAGGCTGCGCGAGAAGTTCGGGCGACTCGCCCGCTGAGGCGGCCCTACGCCGCGCGGGGGTGCGAGTGCTCAAGCGAGGCGATGAAGCCGTCGAGCTGGTCGCGTGAGAAGCGACGCTGCCCACCGGGAGTGCGGTAGCAGTCGATGTGGCCGGCATCGGCCCAGCGACGGACGGTAGCCAAGGATACGCCCAGGTAGCGGGCGGCCTGTGAGCTGGTGAAGACCAGCTGGCGGTCGTTGGCTGGCGCGAGTGGGATCAGGGGCATGGTGGTGGCTCTCAGAGGTCGTGGAGGGTACGAACACCTACCTCTTCGGCGCAATGGGCGCGAAAGTTGAGCGCCGAGCAGGTTTATGGACCTTTTGCCAGACGGCTCAAATCGGCCGTTTCAAGCGCCCGGGAAGCCTCAGTTTTTGGCTTGAAACCACATGATTGGGACTGTCACGAGCAGGTGGATGGCAATCTAGTCGAGGCGCCTCATCTGCAATCAATTGTGCAAAAGCCTCTCAGGGGATGCAATATTCGAGTCATCCCGCTACTATTCGACTCAAACCTACTCAAAGGTGGTAGCTATCCGGGACCGGACCGGGGTGCTCCACCAAACAGGTCCGAGGGGCCACGAGCGAAGGAGCGGTTCAATGGGTTGGAAGCTCTAAGCACTAAGTAGCAGTAGAGAGAGAGAAGCTGCGAAAGCAGCTCCAGGGTCCTGCGTGACCCGGGCCAGGGCGCCGCTCAAAGCGGCGCTTTTGGCGTTAAAGGACTCCTCTCGTGGTCTACAAGGAACGCGATCCGACCTGGCTTGCTTGCGAGCTAGCGCATTGCCGGCTCGGCGATTGCCCGCGCGCGGCGCTCGAAGGCCAGCTCGGCCTCGAAGTCCACCTCATCACCGCGCGCGAACAACGCCTCGCCATCGCGCTCAAGCATCGCGATGAAGCTGTTCACGAGCTCGCCGTCCAGCTGGCGCCCGGATACCCGGCGCAGCTCGGTCATGGCGTCCTGGGGGGTCCTTGGCGAGCGATAGCTGTCGCGCGCCGTCATCGTGTCGTAGGTGCTGCAGATGGCGATGATCCGCGAGAGCAGCGGAATCTCGCTGCCGATCAAGCCCGCCGGATAACCGCTGCCGTCGACCTTCTCGTGGTGGTAGAGGATCGCTTCCGCCACAGGGCCATAGCCGTCTAGGCGCCCCACCAGTGTGGCTCCCTCCTGGGGGTGGCGACGCACCATCGCCCAGTCCTCGTCAGAAAGGATCTCGGCGTTCAAGATGCGATCGGGCAGGGCGAACTTGCCGATGTCGTGCAGCAGGCCGGCGGTGTGCGCCACATCTTGGTCGGCCTCGCTGCAACCCGCCTGCTGCGCCAGCGCCCGCGCGTAGCGGGCGACGGCGGCGGCGTGCCTGGCTGTCATGCGGTCGCGCAGGGCAAGGGTCTCGACGAGCGTCACCAGCACCCCGAGCTGCAATGAGGCGAGGCGCATCGAGCGCGCCTCCAGCTGCTCGGCGCGGTCCTCCGAGCGCACCAGCGCCACGGTCAGGTACTGGAAGATGACGATCACCAGCACGAGTCCCACGAGCGCCGGATAGCCCATGTTTGTGTAGGCCACCGCCAGCAGTGCCGCGAGGCCGCCCGCGGCCACCTGGCCCGGAAGCATCGGCAACAGCAGGTAGCGCGCCTGATCCACCAGCCCACGATTGCCCACGACCCGCTCGTGCACGGCGATCAGCGCGAAGTTGAGCAGGTTGGTGACCGTGAATACGGCGAAGACGATCAAAGCGAACGTCGGCCCGCGGGTGGCGGCGGCGTTGTGAGGGTCGTGCACGTTGACGCCCACCAACACCTGGCTCAGCAGGCCGCCCGCGATCAAGAACACCGCGTAGGTCGCCAGGTTGATGAGGGCTTTCGCGGGCTCTAGGCGTCGTACGAGCGCGTCTGTGAGCATTACCGCGAGCCCCAGTGCCAGAGCCGGCGCGGGGCCGAGCAGCGCCATTGCCAGCACGAGCGCTATGAACGCGCCCGAGAGGTTCTGGTTGCGCACATTCACCGTCAGGCGATCGCCCGTGGCGCTCAGCAACAGCAACAGCAGCAACAGGGGCAGTGGCTCCCATTCTTCCTGGCGTGAGATAACCACGGCGGCCGCCAGCGCACCAGCCAGCAGTAACGCCTGAAAGCCCAGGTAGATATGCCTGCGCCAATGTGTCATCGCGGCCAGGGGGCGCGCCAGAGGCGCCAGGGGTGATGCCAGGGATGCCATTTTTGCCAGTGGTGCTGCCAGGGATGCCAGGGCCGATCTAAGGACGACTCTGTGTCGTTCTTAACGGCCTTCTTCGTGTCGTACTTGAGGCACACCATTCGAAGACCACGGATTAACGATGTTCGCCGGCTGCCTGCATGTCTCCCGCCAGCTCGCTCGCCAACTCCGCCGGCATCCCTGCTGGCACGGATACTTCGGCCTGCATGAGGTCCTTGCGCGTTACTCGCAGGAACAGCCCGGTGCATGAGGCCGCTGCCACGCCAATCCACAGCATCGCCGTGCGCGGCGAGGTCAACTCCGCCAGCATGCCCCCCAGCACGAAGCCGATCGCGGGGCACAGCGCCCCGATCCCTTCCACCGTGCCCATCAATCTTCCCAGCAGCTCGCGCGGGCTCATGTGCTGCACCGAGCTGATCAGTGCCGCCCACTGCACGCCATTGCCCATCCCGCCCACCACCGCTGCGCCGCACGCCACGGCCAGTGTGGGGGACAAGGAGAAGCCGATATAGGCCATGCCCACCGCTAGCGTTCCCCACGTGAGCATCGGGCGCAATGGACGGTGCACCGCGCGCGCGAAGACCAGGCTGCCCAACACCATTCCCACGCCCCAGGCGGCGGTCAGGAAGCCGAAGCCGCGGTCGCCCGCGTTCAGCGTCGACTTCACGAACAGGACCTCCACTGGCTCCACCGAGGCGAAGAAGACGATCGCCAGGGCCTCTGTCGCCAGCAGTCCGCGCAGCGCCGGGGCCGTCTGCAGATAACCCCATGCCGCCAGTAGGCGGCTGCGCACCGAAGTGCTGCCCACATCCGCGCTCGCGTGCACCTGCAGGTTCATCAACAGCGCTCCGCAGACCATGAAGGACACCGCGTCGATCAGCAGTGCGGTGGGGCTCCCCGAGGCGGCCACGATCACGCCAGACACCGCTGGCCCCAAAGTCACCGACGCCGTGAAGGCCACATTCAAGGCCGCGTTCGCTTCGCGCTGCGCGACCTCTTCTGCACTCTCTCCAGTCTCGCCGGGCGCGGCCAGGATCTCCGTGCTCGGCACCATCTCCTCGACGGCGACGCGTGCTGCTGTCGCCCGCAGCAGTGCGCCCGCCGTCAGCGCTGCCGTGCCGTCGATCGCCACTAGCACCAGCAGGCCGGGCAGCCAGAAGTGCCACAGCAGTGCTGCCATCGCCACTGCTACCACGGCCTCCAGCATGTATAGGCGGCTGAGGCCGCCGCGGCGCTTTGACATCTCGACCGCCGTCACCAGCGTGGGCGTCAAGAGTGCCGGCAACAGGCGTCCTGCCACCAGCAGTCCCGCGACAGCCAGGGCGCTGTGCGTGTGGTCGTAGACGCTCAGCATCAGCGCCACATACGCGAACCATGTGCCCAGCTGGTTGACCGTGTACGCGAGGAGTATTCTTCGCAACCGGGGGCTCTTTGGCAGTGATGGCACGCCGCCACGCTAACGTCTGCTTCGGCCGGGTTCGGGTCCTGCAGCTTCTCTCGCACGCTCCCGGCAGTATTCGCTTTCTTGGATTCGTTGCGCTCAGTCCTCGCGCGACCCTGAGGTCCCCGAGCCTAGACCGACATGGGGCCGGTCTGGGCCTCCGCATCGGGGGGGTCCAGCACGACAATCGGCAACCACGGATGGCGCCTGCCCAACAGCTCCGTCAGCGTGCGCGCCGAGACGTCGGTGAGTGGGGCCGCCAGCATCACCACGCCGCATTGGGGTGCCTGCTGGAGCACCTCCCATATGTTGCCTGCCTCCGCGAACGCGGTATCTGGGGCCAGCGCACCGGTCAGCTCCTTGCGCACCAGCGTGCGCTCCTGTGCCCGGGAGGCAACGATCAGGATGCGGGGAGCATTGCCGTCGGTGTCTCCCTCACGGTTCTCGTTGGCATCCCGCAGTTCCTCGGCAACCAGCCGTAGCGCAGGAGCGCCTCGCCGTGCGGCTTGCCTAGCTCGTGTGGGGCTGATGCTGGGGCTCATGACAGCAGGACCGCGTCGCGACGACCTACGCCGTCCTGCATGCGGGTTACCGAGGGGGAGGAGCGCAGCACAGCATTGGCGGGGGACACTTCGATTACAGGCCACTGCGTGCTTGTACGGGGGCTGCGCGGGTCAACCTCCAGCTCGTGGCGAGTTCTCGCCAGCGCGCTTGCCGACAACGCTACGAACGCTGCCGAGGTGATGAAGGCCCATACGAGCCCGATGCCCACGGCGCTCATCTGTGCTCACCCCGATGGGCTAGCGATGAAAGTGCCATATTCATTTTTGACCTCCAGGCTGGTCTAGTTCGGATTGGGCTCGCAGGGAGAGCCCTCCCGCGGTTTCCCTTCCTTGGGATCCCGCCATAACGACACGACAATGGTGCTACCTCGCGGGCCATTTGTCTGTCGGGCGAGGGGTGCCGATCTTGTCGTCCCAAAGGTGCCGATCGATGTCGTCCTACAGGGTCCTTTCGCTGGCTGGCAATGACTATTTGGCGCTTTGCAAAGGGAAAGTCACCGCACGGGATGTCCGAAGCAGCCGCTACCGTATGAGCGTCATGCAGGAGGGCATACCAGGGGTGGATCGCCCCATCGACGTCATCATCGCTGACGACCATGCCGTCGTGCGTGATGGCATTCGCACCGTCCTTGAGCGTGAGTCCGGTGAGTTTCGCGTCGTCTCCGAGGCCGCCGACGTGCCCGCCACCATCCGCGAAGTACGCGAGCACAAGCCCGACCTGCTGACGCTTGATCTGACGATGCCCGGCGGCTCAAGTCTCGCCGCACTGCCTTCCTGCTTCGTCGCCCATCCTTCGCTTGCCGTGGCCATCCTCACGATGCGGGAGGACCCCGAGTACGCGCGCCAGGCGCTGCGTGCGGGAGCCCGCAGCTATGTCCTCAAAGAGGCCGAGCCGGCGGAGCTCCTGCAGGCCTTCCGTCTGGCTGTCGCCGGCGGCAACTATCTGCATCCACGACTGGGAGCCTTGATGGCCACCGGCGAGGACGCCGACCCCGGAGGTGCGTCTTTGAGCGATCGCGAGCGCGAGGTTGTGCGCCTGATCGCTCTTGGTCACACCAATCCGCAGATAGCCGAGCAGTTGCACGTGGCCGAGCGCACCGTCAAGACCTACCGCGCTCGGGCTATCGAGAAGCTTGGGTTCTCCTCGCGCGCCGAGATAACCGCCTATGCGCGGCGCCTTGGCTTGGTCGACTGAGAGCCACTGCCTTACGCGCGGCGCGCCTTGGCTTGGTCGGCCGGAAGCCGCCTACCTAGCGCCTCGGTCGGGCTGGTCGACTAGGCCCGGTTCGCCTCGGCCATGGCGTCCGCTGAAGGGCGCCCAGCCAGCGGCACGGTGAGCCTCACGGTTGTGCCCTGCCCCGGCGCGGGGGTCAGTTCCAGCTCGCCTCCGACCAGCTCGGCTCGCTCGCGCATCCCCGACAGGCCGAACCCTCCCTCAAGGCCATCTCCTCTCGGTCCCATGCGCGCGCCGTTGGCGGGCAGACCTTGTCCATCGTCGGTCACCGCTACGCGGATCGCCCTACCGTTGCCACTGAGGCTGATGACCGCCCGCGTGGCCTGCGCGTGGCGCGAGACGTTGGTCAGTGCCTCCTGCACGACCCGGTAGATGGTGCTCTCAAGCTCCGCGTCCAGTCGCTGGCCTTCGGGGACGCCAAGGTCAACGTCGATCTCCGTCTGCACCTCCAAACCGTCGATCGCCTGCGCCCGCCTCGCCAATGCCTCAAGCGCCGGCACCAGACCGAGGTCATCAAGGGCCGCGGGGCGAAGCTCGGTGATCAGGTGGCGCAGTCCTTCGATCTCAAGACCCAAGCCCTCCAGCACGTCGCCTACGGCCTCCTCAAGGGTCCGCTCATCGTGCAGGTCGCGGGCGTTGGCGAGCTTCAGGCGCAGCGCTCCCAGGCCCTGCACGGTCTCGTCGTGGATCTCCCGCGCCCAGCGTGTGCGCTCGCGCTCGCGCGCCTCCATGCCGTAGCGCAGGCGTTCGATCTCCACCGAGCGCTCGGCTTTCAGGCGCTGCGTGACGCTCTCGGCAAAGGAGTGCAGCGCGCGGCGGTCGGGGTCACGGAAGCTCGCGTCGTGGCGCAGTGCGACTACCAGGCCGCCTCCTTGGTTCTCCATGCTCAGCGGCTCCACCAGCACACCTCGCGCTTCGATGCCCAGCTCGTGCAGCCACAGCGCCTCCTGGCCGCGTGGGCGGTCGAGCGCCACCGGCTGACCGGCGCGGTACAGCGAGCCCAGCGCGCTGCCCTCGACCGACAGGATCCGCACGCGGGGAATGCCCTCGCCGCTTGAGGCCGCCACGCGCAACTCGCCGCGCTCCTCGATCACGATCAGCAGCGTGCCGGCGTCAAGCAGCGCCAGGCCGCGATCGGCCATCAGACGCAGCAGCCAAAGCTCAGATCCGGAGAGCACTCCCTAAACCTAGTGGACCCAGCGGCAGCGATGACGACACAGATGACTGCTCTGGTGCGCGGCGTCCCGCTGCTGTCCGGACCTCGGCGATCAGCTCCTCGGCGCTCTGCCCATCGCGCCAGGTGGCGATGCCGACCGTTACTCGCAGCGGGGCCCGCTGATCGCGCGCTTCAATCTTGATCGCGCGCAGCCGCATGAGGGTGCGCCGGGCCACGACTTCCCCACGCGAGCCATCCGCTCCCGGGAGCACCACGATGTAGTCGTGCCTGCTCACAGGTCCCATGCGGTCATAGCGGCGGAACTCGCGGCGCAAGGTCAGTCCCACATACGCGAGCGCCTGCTCTGAGAGGTCGTTGCCATGCGTCTGCCCAATCGCATCCAAGTCCTCGATGCCCACCAGCAGACAGCTCAAGGCGCTGCGATGGCGCTCGGCGCGGGCGATCTCCTCTTCCAGGCGCTCGACGAGCATGTCAGCGGGCAGCGACTCGCCAACGGAGCGCTCCTCTGGTGTCTGGATGTCGCTGGCGGCCATGCCTTTTGGACGGAGATCGATGTCGGAGAGAGCAGCTGTCGCCCCGGTGTGTTCTTTACAGACTACGGCGATTTGCGGTCTATCGCCGAGCGCTGGGAGATAGTCACGCCGGTGATCCGTCGGTGCGCAGTGGTACACCTGCACCTGTGCTGTTGGAGTTACGTGTCGAGAACCTGCTCCTGATCGAGCGGGCAGAGCTTGCCCTGGCGCCCGGTCTGAATGTGTTGACGGGCGAGACCGGAGCGGGCAAGACCGTGCTGGCGCACGCGCTCGATCTGTTGCTGGGGGGCCGGGCGCGCACCGGGATCGTGCGCCCGGGTGCGCTGGAGGCGTATGTGGAGGGTGTCTTCTCGCTGCCTTTGGAGTTGCACGGTGAGCGTGGCGAGCTTCTGCCCGCCGATGCCGAGGAGATCGTGTTGGCACGGCGTGTGGGCGCCGATGGGCGTACCCGCGCATACGTCAATGGCCGCTCCGCTGCTGTGGGCGACCTGCGCGCCTTGGGGCAGTTGCTGGTGGCCTTCTACGGGCAACACGAGCATCGCAAGCTCACCTTGTCCGCCGCCCAACTGCAGATTCTGGATGGCTTCTGTGGCCCTGAGCAGGCGGCGCGTTTGAGCGAGTGTGCCGTCGCCCATCACGTTGTGCGCGGTCTGGAAAGCGAGCTTGAGGGCCTGCGCGAGTTGGCCCATGCGCGTGAGCGCGAGCTTGATCTGCTGGAGCATGAGCTCGCGGAGATCGATGCGCTTGAGCCCGAGGAGGGCGAGCACGAGCGCCTGCTGGCAGACCGTGAGCGCCTACGCCGCCTCGACGGGCTGCGCGCGGCAGCGGGAGTGGGCATGGAAGCGCTTGCGCCCGAGTCCGCCGAAGCTCCCGGCGCGGCGCAGGCCCTGGCGCAGGCAGTCGCCAGCATGGATGTGGTGGCGGGCGTCGATGAGCGGCTGGACGCGCTCGCCGAGCGCTGCCGGGCGTTGGCGATTGAGGCGGGGGATCTCGCGGGCGAGCTGCGTGGCTACGGTGAGCGGCTGGACGGCGAGGAAGGCTCGCTTGAGAGCGTCGAAGGGCGCTTGCAGGGACTGGAGCGCCTGCTGCGCAAGCACGGCGGGACGATCGCACTGGTGCTCGAATACGCCACGACCGCGCGGGCACGACGCGAGGAACTGCTGGGTGCAGAGGTGGCGTTTGCACAGACCTCAGAGCGGATGGCGGCGGCACTTGTGGTGTTTGAGCGGCATATCGCGGCTTTACGCAAAGCCCGCCAGCGAGCCGCGCCGAGATTGACCGAGGCCGTCTGTGGGCAGTTGGCGGCGCTGGCGATGCCCGATGCCAGCTTTGAGGTCGCTCTCAGTGAGCGCGATCCCGGACCCAGTGGCGCGGATGGGGTGGAGTTGCTGATCGCCCCCAATCCCGGCGTCGCGGCGGGTCCGCTGCGCGATATCGCCTCCGGTGGCGAGCTCTCGCGCGTGATGCTCGCGTTGATGAGCGTCGCCAATGCGAACTCCGATCTGGCATTGGTATTCGACGAGGTCGACGCCGGCATCGGCGGGCACACCGCACGCGCGGTCGGCGAGCGCTTACGCGATCTCGCTCGAGGGCGGCAGGTGATCTGTATCACCCATCTGCCGCAGATCGCCTCGCTGGCCGCTCGGCACTTCTCGGTCGTCAAGGACACTCGTGCCGATCCCACCTGTGCCACGGTCGTGCGGCTCGGCGAGCGTGAGACCGTCTCAGAGCTGATGCGCATGATGGGCGCCGCCGACACCGACGCCTCCGCCCGCAAACACGCACGGGAGCTGAGAAAGGCGGCCTGACCAGTTACTCTCGCTGTAATGGCTGTGACCTCGCAGTCGCTCAGTGCGCTCACATCCGCACCGCCAGCGACGCGCACCGTAAGCGGCTCTGTGCGCCTAGGCCGCAAGACGAAGGTGATGGTCAAGCATCTCGTGCCAGGTGAGATCGCGGTGATCGATCATCTGGACATTGACCGCGTCTCGGCGGAGGAGCTGATCGCGGCAGGCGCCGCCGCGGTGCTCAACTGCCGGGCATCTACAAGCGGCTCCTATCCCAACCTCGGCCCGCAGCTGCTGGTCGAGGCCGGCGTGCTGCTGGTCGACCTGCCCGACGACGTGCTCTTTCGGGATCTCTCCGACGGTGACCCCATCGCCGTGTTGGCCAGCGCGCAGGGCGGTGGCGATGTGCTGCACAAGGGCCGCGTGGTGGCGCGCGGTGAAGTGCTCGACGTGGCGCGCGTGCGCGCTGAGACCGAGGCGCGGCGCCGCGAGGTGGGGGAGGCGCTTGAGCGCTTCGCGCACAACACCATCGAGCACATGCGCGAGGAGCGCGAGCTATTGGCGGGCAAGATCGAGATGCCGCGCTTTGCCACCGATTTCCGCGATCGCTCCGCATTGGTGGTGGTGAGAGGCGTCGACCATCAGCGCGACCTGCGCGCTCTACGGCCCTTCATACGCGATGTGCGCCCGGTGATCGTCGCGGTTGACGGCGGCGCCGAGGCTGTGCTGGAGGCTGGTTTGATGCCCGACATGATCGTCGGCGACATGGACTCGGCGAGCGAGGCGGCCCTGCTTGCGGCCGTGGAGGGCGGTGCTGAGCTCGTGGTGCACTCCTATTCCGACGGGCGTGCGCCCGGGCGCACGCGCCTTGAGAGCCTGGGGCTTTCGTTCATGCTCGTCCCGGCGCCGGGAACCAGTCAGGACGTGGCGATGCTGATCGCGGCCGAGAAGGGCGCGCGTCTGATCGTCTCGGTGGGCTCTCAGTTCAACCTTGTCGAGTTCCTGGATCGCAACCGACGCGGCATGTCCTCCACTTTCCTCACCCGCCTACGTATCGGCGAGATCCTTGTGGATGCCAAGGGCGTGAGCCGCCTGTATCGCCCCCAGCCGGGGTTGGCGCCGCTGCTGCTGGTGCTGCTCGCCGGCTTGATCGCGATGGTGGCCGTGGTGTGGCTAACGCCGGCCCTGCGCGACGTGGTCGATCTCCTATGGCTGAAATTGCAGCTGCTGCTCGGCTGAGATCCCCCGCCCAACCCGCTCAAGCCACCACCCTCACCATCTATTCTGGCGGGAGCTCATTCGATGTTCGACTACCGCTACCACGCGCTCTCCCTCGCCGCTGTCCTGTTGGCGCTGGCGGTGGGCGTACTCATCGGCGTGGCCATCGGCGACTCCAACCTGGTGTCCTCCGCGAAGAGCGGAGTGGTGCATGACCTGCGCTCGGAAGTAAGCGGGGCCAACAACCAGGCAGACCATCTGCGCTCGCAGTTGACCAACGAGGAAGCGCTCGGCAACGACCTCTACCAGATCGCGGTGCATGGGTTGCTGACAGGCCGCAGAGTTGGGCTCGTGTTCCTCGGCACACCTTCTGACCAGATCGATGGGCTCGTGCGCGATGCGATAACGCAGGCCGGGGGGGACCTCGTGACCGTGGTGACGGTGCGCGAGCCGCTTGATTTGCCCGGCTTGGCACGTGAGGCCGCCGGCACGCCCTACGCTGCGCTCGCGACTCAGCCGCGGCTCGTGAGTCGCTTCGGCGTGAGGATCGCGCGGCAGCTGGTGGGCAGCGATCACGCTCTGCTGGGCAAGGTGCAGGCGCGGCTCCTGAGCAGCTTCGACGGTCAGTTGGAAGGGCTTGATGGGCTGGTGGTGGTGCGCAGCGAGCCCGAAGGTATGACCCCCGAACAGGCAAAGACGGCCGGCGAATTCGAGGCCGGTTTGGTCGAAGGCGCCACCAGTGGCGGTGTTGTGACCGTGGGGGGCGAGTTGAGCTCCACCAATCCCTCTCAGATCTCCTGGTACAAGAGCCAGGACATCTCAAGCGTGGACGATCTGGATACGCCGGCCGGGCGTGCCGCGCTGGTGTTCACGCTCACCGGCGCGCACGGCTCCTACGGGGAAAAGCCCTCGGCCGACTCGGGCCTGCTGCCGCGGGTGGCGGGCGGCACATCGTTGCCCTGAGCGCCCCGTCCGCGCTCGCCGCTAGGTTCCGAACGTGCACGCCCTCCCACTCGTCGTGGCCATGCTCGCGGCCGTCATCATGGCCCCGGCGGTGCTGCGCGGACTCGTTGCCGGAGGGCATCTGCGGGCGAACTATCGCCAGCGCGAGCTCCCGTTCCCGTTTGGCGTCTTGAGTGTGGCGGCAGCGCTCGTGGCGCTGATCCCACTGGCCCTGCTGCAGGAGCTGGCGGAAGCCGACGTTTTACACCCCGAGATGCAGAGGATCGCTCTGTATGTGCTGGGGGTGGCCGCGCTGGGTCTGATCGATGATGTGTTTGGCGCCGACCCGCGTGGCTGGCGAGGTCATGGCAGAGCGATGCTGCGCGGCGAGCTGTCTACGGGAATGCTGAAGGCCGCCGGCTCGCTCGGACTGGCGCTGCTGGTGCTGAGTGGCCTTGGCCTCTCCAATGGGCGCTACCTACTGGCGGTAGCGGTGCTGGTGCTGAGCACCAACCTCTTCAATCTGCTCGATCTGCGACCCGGGCGTGCGAGCAAGGCGTTTGTGCTGTTGGGCGCCGGCTTGACCCTGGGCGCCGCCGACGTCAGGCCGTTGTGGTCGCTGGGCCTGTTCGCCGGACCGGCGCTGGTGGCCGGTATCTATGACCTGCGCGAGCGGGCGATGCTGGGAGACACCGGTGCCAACCTATTGGGTGCTCTGGCGGGTTGGTGGCTGGTACTGGTGCTCTCAGCAACAGGGCAGGCAGTCGCCTTGGGACTGCTGATCGCGATCACCGTTTTTGGCGAGTTTCGCTCAATTTCCGCGTTAGTTGAAAAGACTCCGGGGCTGCGCGCTCTAGACTCTTGGGGCAGGCCCTCATGATCGCCACTTCTTCTGACCGCCACGCTGCCGCACCCTCCAAGACCCGGTTCATCTTCGTGACCGGTGGCGTGGTGTCCTCGCTTGGCAAGGGCATCGCGGCCGCTTCCATCGGGCGTCTGCTCGTGGCGCGAGGCCTGACGGTGGGCCTGCAGAAGTTCGACCCCTACATCAATGTTGACCCCGGCACGATGTCGCCTTACCAGCACGGGGAGGTGTTCGTCACCGAGGATGGAGCGGAGACCGACCTGGACCTCGGGCACTACGAGCGCTTCACCGATGTCAACACCAGCCGCGCCTCCAATGTGACGGCCGGCGGCATCTACAACACGGTGATTCGCCGCGAGCGGCGCGGCGACTATCTGGGGGGGACCGTGCAGGTGGTACCCCACATCACTGATGAGATCAAACAGCGCATCGCGCTGATCGCCCAGTCCACTGACGTCGATTTCGTCATCACCGAGATCGGCGGCACTGTCGGCGACATCGAGTCGCTGCCGTTCCTGGAGGCCATCCGCCAGTTCCCCGTGGACGTAGGCCGGCGGCGCTGCATGTTCATCCACTTGACGCTGGTCCCCTACATCGGCCATGCGGGCGAGCTGAAGACCAAGCCCACGCAGCACTCAGTCAACGAGCTGCGTCGTATCGGCATCGCCCCGGACATGCTGATGTGCCGCTCGGAGGGATCGCTCTCGCAGGAGATCCGCAAGAAGATCGCTCTGTTCGCGAGCCTGCCCTCCACGGCGATCGTCTCTGCATGCGACGTGGACAACATCTACAAGGTGCCCTTGGTCTTCCGCGAGCAGGGGGTGGATGACTTCATCCTCGATCACTTCGGCACCGAGGCGCCCGAACCGGATCTGTTGAAGTGGCAGGAGCCGATCCAGCGCGCCGAGCACGCTTCGCGCACGGTGAAGATCGCGCTGGTGGGCAAGTATGTGCAGCTTGAGGACGCCTACCTGTCGGTCTCTGAAGCGCTGCGCCACGCGGCGGCGTTGCAGGACAGTCGCGTGCAGATCGAGTGGGTGGATTCCGAACGTCTTGAGGAGGGCGCAGAAGCTCAGGACCCCGAGGGCGCGCGGCGCATGCACGAAATACTTGAGCAGGCCGATGGCATTCTGATCCCCGGTGGTTTTGGCGGACGCGGGATTGAGGGCAAGATCGTGGCCGCCAAGATCGCCCGCGAGCGGCGCATCCCTTACCTGGGCATCTGCCTGGGAATGCAGATCGCGGTGGCGGAGTTCGCGCGGCATGTGGCGGACATGGAAGGCGCCAACTCCACCGAGTTTGACCTTGAGACGCCGCACCCGGTGATCGACCTGCTGCCCGAGCAGAAGGAGGTCGCCGATCTCGGCGGCACGATGCGCCTGGGCGCTGACCCGATCAAGTTGCACAAGGGCTCAAAGGCGCACGAGATCTACGGCGAGGCCGTCATCTACGAGCGTCACCGGCACCGCTATGAGGTCAACAACCTGCTGCGCAAGCGCTTGCAGAGCGCGGGGCTGCGCATCTGCGGCACTTCCCCTGATGAGCGTCTGGTTGAGGTGGTCGAGCTCGACGATCATCCTTTCTTCGTCGCCTCCCAGTTTCACCCCGAGTTCAAGTCGCGCCCCGAGCGTCCGGCGCCGCTGTTCCGGGACTTCGTCGCCGCGGCGCTGCAGCGCGCCTCGGGGGGCGAGCGCGAGCAGCCCGCGCTGGAGCGGTCAGAGACTGAGACGGTCTCGCCGGCGGATGGCGACGTCGCGCCGGCGGCCCATGACACTCGTGCAGCCAGTCACGGCTAGCGCGATCGAGCGTCGCCGGCTCGGCGAGTTGTTTGTCGAGCTATGTCGAATCGAGAGCCCGTCGGGGCGCGAGCGTGCGTGCGCTGAGCGCGTCGCAGCTGAGCTGCGTGGGCTCGGCCTAGAGGTACACGAGGACGGCGCTGGCGCCTTGACCGGCTCGGATTGCGGGAATCTGTTGGCGCGCATTCCTGCACGAGCCACACTGGATCTGGGTGGCCTGGGGGAGCGCAGATATCCATGCGTGCTGCTGTGCGCCCATCTTGACACTGTGCCCTTGCAGGCCCCGGTGGAGCCGATATTGGAGGACGGGGGCTGGGAGAATGCCAATGCGGGCATCCTTGGTGCCGACAATAAGGCAGCTGTGGCCGTGATGCTCGCGCTGGCCCGTCGTGTCTGCAACGAAGGTGCGCCAGTGGATATCGAGCTGCTGTTCACGGTTGGCGAGGAGCGCTCGCTGGCCGGAGCGCAGGCACTGGATGCCGCGCGGTTGAACAGCGATTTCGGCTACGTCTTCGATCACGCCTCGCCGATCGGTGAGGTGGTGGTGGGCGCACCTTGCCACTTCCGCCTGGACGCCTCCTTCCGAGGCGCCGCGGCACACGCCGGTATTCGCCCCGAGGATGGCAGCAGCGCGATCCTGGCGGCAGCCCGCGCCGTAAGCGACATGCCGCTGGGGAGGGTCAACGAGGACACGACCGCCAATGTGGGCCTGATTGAGGGCGGCAGCGCGATCAATGTGGTGCCTGAGCACTGCTCGTTCACGGCCGAGGTGCGAAGTCTGCGCGAGGAGGCGGCCGAGGCGGTGGTGGCGGAAATGGTTGACTGCGTGCACGAGGCGGCGAACCTGCCCGAATGCGACTGCGACGTGGATATAAGCGTGCAGCGCACCTTCATGGCATACGCGATCTCTTCCGGCGACCCAGCAGTGCGTGCCGCTGAGGCGGCTCTACGCGACTGTGGCTATGAGCCTAAGCTCATCCGTAGCGGCGGTGCCTCCGATGCCAACGTGTTTATGTCCAAGGGGCTGACAGTGGTCAATCTGGCCAATGGCACCGAGCGCAACCACGAGCCCGATGAGCGAGTAAGCGTGGCGGCGCTTGAGGGGATGCTTGATGTTGCTCTGGCGTTGCCCGGCGCAGTGGCAGCTCAGTCGGCGCTGCTCGCGCGATAGCTTCTCGGATTATGTTGAAGCTGCGCCGCGCAAAAGTAATAGAGGCCCGTCCGGTAGATGGGCCCGAGCAGCAGTTGGTGGTTGCCCTTGTGGACGGTGTGTCTGAGCCCGCTGTTCTCGGCGCGGACGCCGAGGGACCTTGCTCCAGACGAGCGGCGGTCGCTGATGTTGCCCTGATAGGGGCATCCGAGGCAGGGGATGAAGTTATTGTCAACGTCGAGGCTCTTGATCTCGGTCTCGGCTCGGGCGGCTTTGACATCGTGCATGTCAATCTCTCGCGCGGCTTGGATGGCCAGGGCTTGGCGGGCGCCAATGTGATGAAGCTCAACTACACGAGCTTGCAGCACGCGGTGCAGCCGGTCGAGGATGAGAAGCTGGAGCTTCCGCTAAGCCACCCCGTGGGGGTGCTGGCCCTACACGGACAGCTCGCGGCGGTGGCGTGGGCTTTCGCGCAAACGGCCCCCGAGCGGCGCCTGGGCTACGTGCAGACCAGCGGCGGCGCACTTCCCGGAGGGCATTCGCGCGTGGTGGGCGCACTGCGCAAGCGAGGTCTATTGGCCGGTCATCTGACAGCTGGTGGCGCCTTCGGCGGTGAAGGCGAGGCGATCACCACCGCCGGCGCCGTGCACCACGGCCTGCGCACTTTGGGTTGGGATGCGGTGTTGTGTGGTCCCGGCCCTGGCATCGTGGGCTCGCGCTCTCCATTGGGGCACGGCGGCATGTCCGCGCTTGACTCGGCTCACGCCGCGCTCGCTCTGGGTGCTCCCACGCTGTTGGTCGCGCGCATGTCCTCAGGCGATCCAAGAGTGCGCCATCGCGGCATCTCCCATCACACCCTGACGGTGCTCGATCTGCTGTTGGAGCCCGTCACGGTTGCGCTGCCAGCGGGTATGCGCTCGCCTGTGGGCAACGATCTGCGCGCGGGGTTGGGGGCGGTGTTCGGGGTCTCTGCCACCAGTCGCCCGCAGCTTGAACTGGAGGTAGATCGCCCGGCGCGCATCGCACGGCACGACTGGCGACGAGCGATCGTGGATCTGCCGGCATACGCGGCGAGCGCGCTGCCGGCGGAGACGATGGGGCGGGGGCTGATCGAAGACCCGCTGTTTTTTGGGGCAGCATTGGCTGGAGGGGCGGCGCTGGCCGACATGCTGGCCCAGGATGAGCACAGGGAGAGCCGGGCCGACGAGGCCGCTTAGGCTGAACTTTCGGTTGCACAATCAAGGAGCCCAACCCTGGGAGGCGAAGCAGGGATGAGTGAACTCCTCTGCCCCTCCGCGCCTTGCACCATCATCCGGGGGGACAGACGAGAGCATCCAGCGACTGCTGCTGGATTTCCTCGCCTATCTGGAGCTTGAGCGCGGATTGTCGCGCAACACACTTGAGGCCTATCGCTCCGATCTGCTGCAGTTCGGCGTGTTCCTGCAAAGGCGTGGCCTTGAGCCGGCCAAGGCTGGACATGACGATCTGGCCGAGTTCCTGTCTGAGCTGGCCATGGGTGTGGGAGAGCGCCCACCCGTGGCCGCCGCGACGTTGCAGCGCAAGGCGGCATGTCTGCGCTCCTTTTACCGTCACCTGCGCAGGGAAGGGCTGATCGAGCACGACCCCACGGCGGAGCTGCGCGGGCCGCCGCGCACCAAGCGCCTGCCGCTGGTGCTCTCGCGTGAGGAGGTAGGGATGCTGCTGAATGAGCCCAAGGGGACCGAGCCACGCGCGCTGCGCGACCGTGCTCTGCTAGAGGTGATGTATGCCTGCGGTCTGCGAGCCTCGGAGGCAGTGGGGCTCGATCTGGCAGACGTGGATCTGGAGGAGGGCCTGCTGCGTGCTCGCGGCAAGGGCTCCAAGGAGCGAATCGTGCCGGTGGGGCGCGAGGCGGTGGGGGCACTGGATATCTACCTTCAGCGTGGACGTCCCGTGCTGGTGGGCGTGAAGGTCGAGTCACGGCTGTTCGTCAATCGCCGCGGATCGGGGCTGACGCGCCAGGGGCTTTACAAGATCATCCAAGGCCACGCAGGGCGCGTTGGCTTGCAGGACAAGATGAGTCCTCACACGCTGCGTCACACTTTCGCGACGCATCTGCTGGCTGGCGGCTGCGACCTGCGCTCCCTGCAGGAGATGTTGGGCCATGCCGACCTCGCCACCACGCAGGTCTACACCCACCTCTCGGCGGAGCGGCTGAAGGACGCGTACTTCAGCGCGCATCCACGCGCCAAGCAGTAAGACACTAGCTAGGCTTGCCTGGCGATGCCAGAGCTACCAGAGGTGGAGACGATCAGGCGCCAGTTGGCTCCGTTGGTGGAGGGGCGCAGGCTGCACAGCATGGAGATCCTTGACTCGCGTTGGTCACGGCCACTGGCGCCGCAAGAACTGGCCGACGCTTTGGTGGGCAGACGCATCGAGACGCTGGGCCGACGGGGCAAGTACCTGGTGTGGAGCCTGGAGGGGGATGTGCATTTGGCTCAGCACCTGCGCATGACTGGCGCGGTGCTGTGCGAGCCCAAGCCTGAGCCAGCGCATGTGCGGGTACGGATCGAGCTGCGTCCCAAGCGGCGGCTGGTGATCGTGGACCCGCGTCGTTTCGGCACGGGCGAGCTGCTGCTGGGGAGCGAGGCATTGGATGCCTTCTTCGACGCTCGCCTAGGGCTTGAGCCACTGGACGAGCGCTTCACAGCAGCGCATCTGGGCGCGCTGACACAAGGCCGCACAGCGCCGATCAAGGCACTGCTGCTCGATCAGCGCAAGATCGCGGGGGTGGGCAACATCTATGCCGACGAGGCGCTGTATCGCGCGGGCATCCATCCGCGACGCCTGGCCGGCAAGCTCTCAGCAGAGCAGCATCGGCGTCTGCGCGATGCGGTGATCGAGGCGCTGAACGCGGGGATCGACGCGCGCGGGGCCACGATCGACGATTTCCGTCACGTGGACGGGGTACGAGGGTCCTTTCAGGACCAGTTCTTGGTGCATCTTCGCGAGGGCGAGCCCTGCGGGGAGTGCGGCAGGAGCATCGTCAAGATGGTGGTGGCGGGCAGGGGAACCTATGTGTGTGAGACCTGCCAGCCGCGGCCACGGATCAAACAGCCGCGAGCTCGTCCAACCGCCCGTTCTCGGCAGCCGTGAGCGTCTCGGCGTAGCCACCCAGCAGCTCGCCGTCCACCAGCACCTGCGGGAAGCTCATCATGCCGGTGCGGCGCACCAGCTCCATGCGACCCTCGGGGTCCTTGTTGAGGTTAACTTCCGAGAAGTCCAGCCCGTGCGCCTTCAGGATGCCCTTCACGCGAGCACAGAAGGAGCAGGGCTCG
The DNA here is from genome assembly GCA_963743165.1 of uncultured Solirubrobacterales bacterium. Classification (GTDB taxonomy): domain Bacteria; phylum Actinomycetota; class Thermoleophilia; order Solirubrobacterales; family Solirubrobacteraceae; genus Palsa-744. The sequence goes on along the minus strand of CAVUOP010000001.1, from coordinate 323,274 downwards.
GTGGTGTAGACGGTAATCTCGCTCATTACTTCATAAAATATAGCGCCCAATGGGCCCGGCGGCCAGTCCCCCAGCGGTCCCTTGGCGGGCAGTCCCCTCAGGTGGCCAAGAGAGAAAGAGCCTGACTTAGGTTAAGGCGAGCTTGAGGTCTGCGAGCTTGATGTCCGCCGGCACGAGGTCTTCTGAGGTGGCCGGCGTGGGCTCGCGAGGCATGTCTGTGTCGGGTTCGGCCGCGAGCTTCTTGGGCAGTGCCAAAGAGATCTCATCGTGGTCGTGTGCGCCCTCGACCAATGTGCGCACATCGACGAGTGTCAGACCAATGAGGTTGCCGCTACTGTCGAAGCTGATGGCGTGGCCGTCGGGAGTCTCATCGAAGTCCGCTGCCTCCTTGAGGCTGCCATGCGAGAGGTAGAGCACGTCCGCTTCAGGATCGTAGTGGGCTCGATCGAAGGTATATGGACCAACCTTGAGAGTGCTCATGGCTTCCGTCTCCTTGGGAATGCTGTTTTGACGTTCCCTGTCGACTTATCGTCATAGGCTACTACCACTTTGAGCCACAGACTTGGGCCCACCCCTCTCAGGTAGTACCAGGCCTGGCCACGCCTGGGTTCGTCGAACCAGTCGGTGGGCATCGCAATCGCTCTGATCACGTCATCTCTGTACGGGGACATGTAGGGATGTCCGTAGACGATGTGATCCCATCGCCTGGGCGTCAAATGCACCGTTCGTCCCAGGGGGTCCTGCGTGGTCTCGTTCTCCATGCTCTCTCCTACCGCTCGATGCCTTCCGCGATCGCGGCGAGCTCTGAGACGGTGATGTCAAGCGCTGACGCGATCTGTTCGACCGTGGTCCAAGTGGGGTTGGTCTTGCCCCGCTCGATCAGTCCGAACGTCCCGGTGGTCAGTTCGGCCCGGTGAGCGGCCTCTTCCTGGCTGGTTGCCTTTGCTTCGCGCAGCCCGCGGATGGCGGCGGCGAGGGCAGGGTTGGCTGATCGTCGGGGAGGCACGCTTGCGTAAACATTGCCTAGCGCCTAAGGGCAAGTCCAGAGGCTATAGTGGCCAAGCTTTAGTATCTGGAATGTTTTGTCTGTCTGTTCTCATCGCCGGTCTGCCGCCGACGAGCCTGAGACTTCGAGCCAATGGCCGGCCCTGTGAAGACAGATGCCGTGGTGCTGCGCTCGATGCGCTACGGCGAGGCGGACCGGATCCTGCACGTGTATACGCCTCACCGTGGACGGGTGAGCGCGATCGCCAAAGGCGTCAGGCGGGCGCGCAGCCGCTTCGGTGGGCGTCTGGAGCCGTTCTTCCGGTTGAGCCTGGAGCTGCACGAAGGCAGAGGCGAGCTCTTGACTGTGACCGGTGCCACAACCGTCAACGGCCATGCTCGTCTGCGCGGAGATGCAGGAGCCCTGGATGCGGCCGCGCGGGCGTGCGATGCGGTCGGGCGGCTGTTTGAGACCTCCGAGCCACACCCGGGGGTGTTCAATCTGCTGTGTCGCAAGTTGGCACTGCTCGACGAGCAGCCTGAGCGGGCGACGCGCGCAGGAGCGCTGGCATTTCGCTTGAAACTGCTGGTAGCGGCGGGACTGGCCCCCCAGCTTGGGGCCTGTGCGGGCTGCGGGGAGCGCGAGCATCTAGTGGGGTTCTCCGGGGCCGCGGGAGGGGTGGTGTGCGGGGCTTGTGAGGCGGTGTCATTCGCGCTCAGTGAGCAGGCCTATGGCTTTATGACGACGACGCTTGGGCAGCCGCTCAGCGAGGTGCCAGAGGCACCAGATACAGCGCTGGGGCAGGTCGAGCGGGCAATCTCTGAGACGCTTGAGCACCATGCGCATCTAAAGCTGATGCCAGCCGTTGCGCGCATCGGCTGAGGCGCCGTTCGCATCGGCGCAGACGCCGTTGTCTGTATTGTGAGGCTCGTGGACGAGGGACTTCCAATCGCCTACCAGCTGCTGGGAGAGGGTGTACCAGTGCTCGCATCCGACGACGCGCAGGTGGGCGCCGTGACGTGTGTGTTGTGCGCTCCCGAGGAGGATGTCTTCCACGGGCTGCTGATGAAGACGCCCGATGGCGGTGTCCGTTTCATTGAGGCGAGCGCAATTGCGTCGATCCACGAGCGCGGGGTCGATCTGCGCATCGACTCCACCGCCGCGCAGAGTCTGCCCGGGCCCGAGCACAAGGCGCCTGTTTACGACGAGGATCCCGACAAGCAGCAGGGATGGCGCCACTGGGTGCATCGCATCACCGGTCGCAACGACTGGAATCACGAGACCTGAGCCGCAGGTGCCCCCTTAGGCCGTGAATGGCCGCGGGCGCTGCCACAATCGAATGTATGAGCACTAGCAGCGAGACGGAGCAGGTGGCCGCGACCTTCGCGGAGCGCCAGCAGACATTGGAGGAGGCGATGCTCTCTCCGCTTGCGACTTACAGCTACCCCGCCAGGCGCGTGCGGGCAGAGGCGGACTGCGGTCTACGTACCCCCTTTCAGCGCGATCGCGATCGGATCGTGCACAGCAAGGCATTTCGTCGCTTGACCCATAAGACCCAGGTGTTCGTGGCACCCGAGGGCGATCATTACCGGACGCGCTTGACGCACACGCTGGAGGTGACACAGGTGTCGCGCACGGTCGCGCGGGCGCTGCGCCTGAACGAGGACTTGACGGAGGCGATCGGCCTGGGCCACGACCTCGGGCATCCGCCGTTCGGGCACATCGGCGAGGCCGTCTTGGACGACTGCCTGCGGGAACGATTTGGGCGCGCGTTCCGCCACCATGAGCACTCACTGCGCGTGGTGGAGCATCTGGAGCGCGAGGGCGCGGGATTGAACCTCACCGAGCAGGTACGCGACGGCATCCTCGGCCACTCCGGCAGGGCGCAGATGCCCGCGACGCTTGAGGGAAGGATCGTGCGGCTGCTGGATCGCGTGGCGTACATCAACCACGACATCGACGATGCACTGCGCGCCGGAGTGCTGACCGAGGGAGATCTGCCGGCCGAGCCGATCGCGGCGTTGGGCACGACGGGTCGACAGCGAATCGACACGCTGGTGCACGACGTGGTGGAGCACTCCGAGCGCGCCGGGGACATCGTCCAGGGGGGGCAGGCGGGAGCGGCGATGGGTGCTCTGCGGGAGTTCATGTTCGAGCGTGTCTATCTAGCTCCGCAGGCGCGCAAGGAGCACGCGAAGATCGATCGGGCGGTGAGGACTCTGTTCGACTACTACTGTGAGCATCCAGAGGATGCGGATGTGCCCCCACGCATGAGCGAGGACGCGGATGTGCCCACGCGCGTGATGGACTACATCGCAGGTATGACCGATCGCTTCTGCATACGCCAGTTCCAGGCGCTGACGGTGCCGCGCGCCTTCCCATCCCCGTGAGCCGCTACACGCCTGACTCCAAGGTGCGGGTGCGCGATGCGGTGGACATGGTTGCGCTTGTCTCGGCCCGCACAGACCTGCGTCGCGCCGGTCCGAATAGCTATGAGGGGCTGTGCCCCTTCCACGACGAGCGCACGCCGTCGTTCAGTGTTGAACCGGTGCAGAAGGTGTACTACTGCTTTGGCTGCGAAGCCAAGGGCGATGCCTTCACGTTTGTGCAGGAGACGGAGGGCGTGGACTTCAAGGGCGCGCTTGAGCTGCTAGCCGATCGCAGCGGGGTGGAGTTGCAGGTGGAAGCCGAGGACCCACGCGAGGCGCAGCGCAGGCAGCAACGCGAGCGCCTGCTGGAGCTGCTGGGGCGCACGGCGGCCTACTACGAGCGCCACCTGTGGGAGTCAACGGAGGCAAAGAACGCCCGCGAGTATCTGGAGGGCAGAGGGCTAGGGGAGGAGATTCTGCGCAGCTTCCACGTGGGCTACTCCCCGAGCGCCTGGGATCGAGTGCTGGTGGGCTCGCGCCGCGCGGGATTCTCCGAGCAGGAGCTGTATGTGACGGGCCTCGCTCAGCGTTCCAAACAGGACCGCAGGCTGTATGACCGTTTCCGCGGCAGGATCATGTTCCCGCTGGCCGACATCCGCGGCCGCGTGCTGGGCTTCGGCGCGCGCGCGATGCGCGACGAGCAGGGGCCGAAATACCTGAACACCTCCGATAACGACGTGTACCACAAGGGTCAGCACCTATATGGCGCCGACCTGGCCCGCCTGCACGCCACACGCGCGGGGGAGGTGCTGCTGTGCGAGGGATATACCGACGTCATTGCCCTGCACCAGGCGGGAATGCAAAACGCGGTGGGGCTGATGGGCACGGCACTGACAGCCGAGCAGGTGGGCGAGTTGGCGCGCATGGCCTCGCGGGTGCTGCTGGCGCTGGATGCCGACAGCGCCGGCCAGGAGGCGATGCTGCGTGCCTCCAAACTGGCGGCCAGCCGCAAGCTTGAGCTGCGCGTGGTGGAGATGCCCGAGGGCGCCGACCCTGCCGATCTGGTGCAACGCGAGGGCGTGGAGGCGATGAATGCGGCGGTGGCGAAGTCGGTGCCGTTCGTGCGTTTCCGCGTGGAAAGGGTGCTGGCCCAAGGCGACTATGGCAGCCCGGAGGGCAGAGATCGCACGATCGAAGAGCTGCGGCCGGTGTTTGCGACGCTGCCGCCGAGCGCGATGCGGATGGAGCTGACGAGACTGGTGTCGGGTCGACTGGAGCTGCCTGAGAGCGTTGTGGAGCGAGAGCTGTCCGTTCAAGCGGCTAGCGCTGCGGCGCAGCGCAGCAGTGGTGAGAGTCGAGAGGCAACAGGAACAAGAACAGGAACCACAGATGCAACGACGGCGCCAGTTGCGGCCGCGAGAACAACGGCAAAGCGACCAGTGAGCAGGGCTTTGGGTCGCCGAGAGGAAACCGAACGTACCTTCCTGGTGCTATGTCTGGCCTCCCCGCAAGAGGGAGCGCAGGCGCTGGCAGAGTTGGATCTAGATGGCCACTTCACCAGCGATCTGCTGAGGCGCGCAGCGGAGCATCTGCGAGCCGGAGATCTGCGCGAGCCGATGAAGAGCTGGCAAGCGCAGGAGAGCGAGCAAGAGCACGACGGCGAGCTCGAAGGGGTCCTGGCCGAGCTGGTGGTGCAGGCAGGCCGCGAGGAAGGCAGACCCGCGATGCTCCGCGTGCAGCTGCTGCAGTTGGAGTTGGCGCGCGTTGATCGCCAGATCCAGGCCGCACGGGTGCAAGGCTCAGGCGACGTGAGCGAGCTTGCACGCCGGCGCGGGGATGTAAAGCGCGAGTTCGACCGCGCGCAAGAGCAGGCGTTGGAGGAGACTGGGGAATAGCCGAGGTGTGACTGGGAGTAGCGAGGGGCCCGGCTCGGTGGCCTGCGGCCGCCTGCGCCACCCTCTTGTGCTCTAATTCGAGCTCGGATCGCGCGATCTGGGGTAGCTCAATCGGCAGAGCATTCGGCTGTTAACCGAAGGGTTGTGGGTTCGAGTCCCACCCCCAGAGTTTCAATGCGATTCGCGGCAAGTCCCTCCACCAGCTTGGCCGCGGTCTCGCCGGGATCGTGCAGCTGGGTCCACTGGGCAAGCTCTTGGGCGCGGGAGCGCATGGAAGGCGTGGCGAGCGCATGTTCAACGGCTAGCCGCAGAGGCCGGGGGGATGTATAGCGGCGCGGCACGCGCACGCCCACGCCGGCCCAGTCCACACGTGAAGCGTTCTCGTTCATATCGCCAGCGGTGGGGCAGGCGATGACGGGACAGCCGAGGCTGAGAGCGCGCACGAGCGTGCCGTGACCGGCATGGCAGACGACGAGGTCGCAGTGGGGGATGGTGCGCGAGTAGGAAACCCAATCGAGGAGCCGTGCGTTCTCAGGCACAGGCAGAGGGCGGGATGGGAGGCGCCGATTCCAGGTCGCAAGTACACGCACAGGGGCATCGGCGAGCCCGCGCAGCGCGGCGTACAGCATCCTGTGCTGAGGATCCTGCGAGGTGGAAGGCGCGATCAACACGAGCGGGTCCTCGCCAGGTGGAAGCTCCACCTCCTCCGCCGGAGGCTCCCACATGAGCGGCCCGACGATATGTGTGTGCCCAGGCCAGACCCGGGGGTACTCAAGCTGTGGAAAGGTGGCAACGAGAGCAAGCTGGCGGCTGGTGCCGCCGTGCACATGCTCTAGCGGTGGCAGATCGAGCTGCGAACGCGTGCGGTTGAGCTCCACGCGCCCAAGCTCCAAGCCGTTCTCCACCTGTCTGTGCATACGCCGCCAGAAGGTGCGTCCGAGCATCGTCCGAGGCAGGCGCGCGCCGATGGAATAGATCGGGAAGTGCGGTTCGGTATGGGGATTGATATGAGGGATGAGTGTTGCGCACGGTATGCCAAGGCACTCGGCCGAGAGCGAAGGTGCGAGTGTGAGAATGTCGGCGACCACGACCGCCGGCTGCAACTCCCGCACGAGCGGGATGGTGTCCCGGGTGGCGTGCACGACGGCCTCGTAGAAGTCCAGTGGCTCAGGGCCGGAGGGAAACACATGGTACTCAGGAGCGGGCGCGAAGCGCAGACCCTCGGCCTCAATGGGCGCACGCCAGCGCTCCCAGGTCTGCACGGTCACGTCGTGCCCCCGCGCGGCCAGCGCACGCCCCAAGGCGATCATAGGGAAGGCATGGCCGGGATCGCCGAAGGCGCCGAGCAGCACGCGCAACGGTGCAGGCGGCGCGCTGTTTTGAGACGGCGCGCTGCTCGGGCTCATGTCTCCGTCTCGACCTCTGCGAGATGCGCCGGGGAGCCCTCAGGCGGCCAGCTCGGCGACGAGCCGCAGCTGGGTTAGACGATCCTCGGCGGTGAAGGCGATCGGAGTGATGCCAAGCGTGCCGACCCCGGCATCCCGGTAGATGGCAAGGCGCTCCTTGACGACATCCTTAGGCCCGCAGAGGGAGACGGTGTCGATCAGCTTGTCGGGGATGGCAGCCATCGCCTCGTCACGCTTGCCCTCCAGGTAGAAGTCCTGGATGACCTTGGCCTCATCGGCGAAGCCGTAGCGCTGCACAAGGTTGTTGTAGAAGTTCTGCTTGCGCGAGCCCATGCCACCGACGTAGAGCGCAATGAAAGGACGCATGGCGTTGCGCGCACCCTCCAGATCGTCGGTGATGAAGACATTGACGGTGGGCGCAATGTCAAAGCCATCGAGCGAGCGCCCGCTGCGCGCGGCGCCTTCCTCAAGCAGCGGCCTCAGCTCGGAGACATGCTCGGGGGAGAAGAGCGTAGGGATCCAGCCATCCGCGATCTCACCGGCAAGGGCGGTGTTCTTGGGGCCGATGGCGGCGAGGTAGACGGGAATGCGCTCCTGAACGGTCGAAATCGTGAGCTTGAGCGCCCTGCCCTGCCCATCGGGCAACGGCAGTTCAAGGGTCTCGCCTTTGAATTCAACGCGTTCGCGGGCGAGTGCCATACGCACCACGGCGACATACTCGCGGGTGCGCTGCAGCTGATGGGCAAAGCGCTGTCCGTGCCAGCCCTCGGCCACCTGCGGGCCGGAGGAGCCGATGCCGAGGATCATGCGCCCGTCGGAGAGCTGATCGATGGTGGCGGCCGTCATGGCCGTCATCGCGGGCGAGCGGCCGGGCATCTGGAAGATGCCGGCGCCGAGGCGGATGGTGGAGGTCTGCCCGGCCAGCCAGCCAAGGATCGTGGCGGAGTCCGAGCCATACGCCTCGGCGGTCCACACCGAGTCATAGCCAAGCCGCTCGGCCTCCTGGACGATGTTGAGCTGGTCCTGCGAGCTGAGGCCCAGGCCCCAGTAGCCGATGTGCACGCCGAGCTTCATGACAGGGAGCTTCCTTTCGGTGGTTGGCGGGGTATCCGCTAGAGGGAGTCGCCGGGACGAACGAACATCATCTCAGGCACGACGCAGGCGGGGGAGACGCGCAGCAGAAAGCGCACCGACTCAGCGATGTCCTCAGGCCTGATCATCTCCTCGGCCTTGACGGTCTCCTTGACGAAGTCGGTCATGGGGGTGTCGACGAAGGCGGGGCAGAGCGCGGTGGACTTGATGCCCTGCGGCCCCAGTTCCTTGTTCATGGCTTCGGTCCAGCCGACGACGGCATGCTTGGTGGCCGAGTACACCGACAACCACGCCTCGGCGCGCTTGCCGGAGATCGAGGAAGTGTTGACGACGAGCGCGTTGTTGTGCTCGGCACCGGCGGCCTTGAGCATCTCCAGGCATTCGCGGTAGAAGATGACGATTGAGCGGATGTTGATGTCGAGCTGCATGTCCAGGCGCTTGGTCTGGATCTCGTCCAGCGTGGCGCCGATGCCCACGCCGGCGTTGTTGACGAGCACGTCCAGGCGCCCGTGGCGCTCCTTGTGGTCGGCCACGACCTTCTGGACCTCGGCCTCGTCAGCGAGGTTGGCGGCCACGCCATCTACCTCAAGGCCCTCCGACTTGAGTTCGGCGACCGCGTTCTCGAGCTTCTCCGGCCGTCGCGCCGCCATCGTGATGGCATGGCCCTCCTGCCCCAGTACCCTGGCGATGGCCAGACCTATGCCGCTCGATGCTCCCGTGACGATCGCCGCGCGCTGTGCCATCTGCCATCTCTCCTCAGGTCGTTGGACGCCTGGAATCAAACCATTCGTAGCCTCGGGTCGCATCTGCGGCCTTCGGTGGGGCATCGTGGGAGGTCGCATTTTCAGGCGGCGCTGGTAGCGTGATGCGCGCCGCGAAGCGCTCGCGTGCGACGGGCCCGTAGCTCAGCTGGTTAGAGCTGGCGACTCATAATCGCTAGGTCGCAGGTTCGAGTCCTGCCGGGCCCAATCCACGAAACCCGCATAACTATGCGGGTTTTTCGCTTTCTGAGGACTACCGCAGGCCTCAAAATCCGTCGTTGGGGCCACCCTTGGGGCCACCCGCCCCGCCAAGACGTCAGTAGGGCTGGTCAGCTGGCGGCCCTGCGACACTCGCGCTGGCGCGCAGGTTGGCGACTCAGAAGGAGTGGATCAAGCGTCTCCGACAGGAGGACTGGGCGCTAGAGGAGCGCGAGGTCATCAACGACGAGTTACGCCCCCCGTGACCGGCGCGCTGCGCGCGCCTTCTTGCACAACCCACCCCCAGCCCAATGCAGGGAGGGGTCGGGCCTGCGGCCCTCCGGCGTCGCTGCGCTCCGCGTAGCCGACCCCTGGCTCAGCTTTGCAGCGTTCGTGGTTCGTCGCTTATGACAGCAACGAGCCGCCAGTCGGAGTTGCTGAGCGGGCGGCACCCGCTCCCCTCGGTATCCTAGATAGAGGTCGTAATGGATACCAAGGCGCACATAGCTGCGGATGCCGTCGGATCGGTGCGCGCCGAGGGCCTGGAGCCGGGCGCGACGGTTATCGAGATCCTCGACCGCTGGGTTGACGGCGCGATCGAGACCGAGCAGCTTGGAGAGGCTGCGCAGCGTCTCGCGGTCGGCGAGCCGGTTGGGCACCTGCTCGGCCGGCCCGAGTCCGTACCAGCACATCGCTGATCCGGCTTTCCCGGCACGGTGGCTGACCCCTACGTCTACCCCGGCACCGCAGTGTTGCGTAACCTGGCTGGGCTGCGGGACGCCGATACGCTCGCCGAGCACGAGGCGCAGGCGAGCACCCTGCGGCTCGCACAGCTGGCCGCGCTCAAGCTTGAGGGCGTCTACGACCTTCCCCACCTGCAACGGTTTCACCGCTTCGTCTTCCAGGACATCTACCCTTGGGCAGGCGAGTTGCGCAGCGTGCCACTTGCCAAGCCGGGCAGCATGTTCGCACTGCCCGAGCACATCGAGAGCTACACGAGCGAGGTTCTGCGCCAACTCGCCGGTGAGGGGCATCTGCGCGGGCGCTCACGCGGGGAGTTCGCAGCGCGGCTCACCCACTACTACGCGGAGATCAATGCGGTGCATCCGTTCCGCGAGGGCAACGGGCGCGCACAGCGCGCCTTTCTGCGCCAGCTCGCCCTGGACGCCGGCCACACTCTCGCCTGGCAGCACCTGGACTCCGGAAGACTGATCCACGCTTCGCAGCGCAGCCTCCGAGGCGACAACCTCCCGATGCAGGATCTGATTGAGCAGGCTCTAGACCTTCCCGATCGCTGAGTCGCTGCCCATCGTCAACGCATTCTGCGAGCCCCGTCCTCACCGGCTCGCTGTAGGCAGGACTGCCGCTGCGCGTCGCTTCGCTCCGCGTCGCGGCACACATTTGCACCCCGGTGCGGGAGACTTTGCTTGTTTTGCTAGTTTGGTTGTGGGCAAGGATGCTTTCGATCGGGAAGATCACGGCGGGTCAGCACCGCTACTACGAGCGCCAGGTCGCCGGTGGCGAGGATGACTACTACTCGGGTCGCGGCGAGGCGCCGGGGGACTGGACGGGCGCCGGCGCGAGGTCCCTGGGCCTGACCGGGCGTGTGAGTGCGGGGCAGTTCAGTGTGCTGGTCGCGGGCCGTGATCCCCGCGATCCGGGGAGGCGTCTGCGGAGCACGCCGGGGGACCCGAAGGTCGCGGCGTTCGACTTGACGTTCAGCGCGCCGAAGTCGGTGAGCGTCCTGTTCGCCGTTGCCCCGGAGGGAGTCTCGGGGCAGCTGGTCGCCTGCCACGAAGAGGCGGTACGGGCGGCGCTGGGGTATTTGGAGGACGCAGCGGTAAGGGTTCGCCGTGGCAAAGCCGGCGAGCAAGTCGAGCGCGCCGAGGGCCTGATCGCAGCCGCCTACCGCCACCGCATGAGCCGCGCGCTCGACCCCCAGTTGCATACCCACGTCGTCGCGGCGAACATGGCGCGTGGCCCGGATGGTCGTTTCACGGCGCTTCACAGCGCGGAGCTGTATCGGGCGGCGAAGACCGCGGGGTTTCTCTACCAGGCGCATCTGCGGGCGCTCGTGAGCGAGCGCACCGGGCTTGAATGGGGGCCGGTCGTAAACGGGGCGGCCGAGCTGCAGGGCGTCGCACGCGGTGTGATCGCCTTCTTCAGCAAGCGCCGCGAGGCGATGCGCCGGGCGGCGGCCGAGGGTGGCATCGGCCTGGGCAGCAGGCGGGCAGCTGAGCGCGCCGCGCTGGCGACACGGGAGCGTAAGCAGTACGGCGTGCAGACGCATACGTGGCGGGAGGAGATGCGGGCCTGCGCGGGCGAGCAGGGCCTCGGCAGCCAGGAGGTGAGCGAGCTGCTGCAGGCGGGCGCGCAGCGCGTGCGGGCTGGTGTTGCCGTGCGGGGTGGGGTGGACGAGCGCGCGCTCGGGGATCGTCTGGCCGGCCCACAAGGCCTGACGGAGCGCAGCAACACGTTCGATGGGCGCGTGGTGGTGCAGGAGTTCGCAGCGGCCGCCCAGGCCGGGGCGCTGGTGGACGAGGCGCGCGGCATGGCCGGTCGGTTCATGGATCGCGGGGACGTGCTCGCGACGGCCAGGGGCGAGATGACGACAACGGAGTTGGTGGGTGTGGAGGGGCGGCTAATCGCCACCGTGGTGGGCCGCGCACGCGAGGACTGCGGCGTCGTGGAGAGCCAGCTCACCGAGCGGGTGATTGCTGGCGCTGACCGCGAGTTGACGGCCGAGCAGGCCCGTGCGGTGCGCGCAGTGGTGGGCAGCGGCCACGGGGTGAGCGTGATCGAAGCGCTGGCGGGAACCGGCAAGACCTATACCGCCGGGGTGCTGCGCGAGGTATACGAGGCCGCCGGCACGCGGGTGGTGGGGGTGGCGCCGACGGGCCGCGCCGCACGCGAGCTGACCGAAGAGGCCGGAGTAACCGCATGCACGCTCGACCGCCTCCTGGGCCAACTGGAGCGGCAGGGTGACACCTTGCCGATGGGGTGCGTGGTGATCCTTGACGAGGCGGGCATGGCCGCAACGCGTACCAGCGCGAAACTGCTCGAAGCCGCCGGGGCGGCCGGTGCGAAGGTGGTGGCGATCGGCGATCCCGGCCAGTTGGCCTCGGTGCAGGCCGGCGGCTGGCTCGGGGCGGTGGGCCGCCAGCTCGGCGCGGTGCGCCTCACGGAGGTGATGCGCCAGCGCGATCCCACGGAGCGCCGCGCCCTCGCCGCGCTGCACGACCGCCAACCCGCCCCCTATCTGGACTGGGCCGAGCAGGCAGGGCGGATCGAGACCTACAAGGCGCCGCAGGGCGCGCGCGAGCAGGCGCTCGCTGGGTGGGCGACGGCTGCCGCGAGGGTCGGTCCGGCGCAGGCGGTGATGATCACCCGCGAGAACGACATGCGCGACGTACTCAACCACGCCGTGCGGGAGCTGCGCCGAGAGCAGGGCAATCTCGGCGAGGAGCGCGACTACGGAGGCCTCAGGGTGGCGGTCGGTGATCGCGTGATCTGTCGCCGCAACGACCGCGCGGTGGATGTGGACAACGGGATGCGCGGCACCGTCCGCCACGTCGACGCGGCCCGTGTGGTGATCGACACCGATGGCGGCCTGGTGCGCGAGCTGCCCGCCGCCTACGTGCGGGAGCACGTCGAGCACGCCTACGCCCTCACCGGACACGGCATGCAGGGCGGCACCGTGCAGACGGCGATCGTCCTCGCCAGCCCGCACGACCTGAGCGCGGGCTGGAGCTACACCGCGCTCTCGCGTGCACGCGGCGAGACACGGCTGCTGGTGTATGAGGACAAGCTCGACCGGGAGCGCGGCGAGTACGCGCCACCCGAGCAGACCGAGAAAGCGACCCGCGCCGAGCTCATGGCGCGCGTGGAGCGCCGGATGAGCGAACGCGACGACGAAGACCTCGCCACCGAACAGCTCCCCGCCTCCAGCACCGAGGAGCACACCGGGGCCGGCCGCGCCGCGGACCACGACCTCGCGACCGCCCGGGCACTCCAGCACGAACCCCACCAAGAGCACGCCGCCGCAAGAGCGGAGCCCAAGCAGCCTTCGCCGCCCAGCCCTGCGCGCCTGCGGGAGCTGCGCGAGCGCGTCAAAGAACGACAGGCCCAGCTTCACGCCCTCACCTCCGACCACGGCGAGCACCCAGAGGCCCGCGCCGAGCGCGACGGCCTCGCACAGGCCCTCGGCGAGGCCGCCCGCGAGCGCACCGAGATCCTCGACCAGCTCACCGAGCGCGAGCAGCAAGCCCCCAGCCAATGGGTCAAGACCAGCCTCGGCGAGCGCCCCGAGGAGCCACGCCCCGGCGAAGCATGGGAGAAGGCCGTTCGCGCCGCCACGAGCTACCGCGCACAGCACGACATCACAGACCCCGAGGACCCCCTCGGCCCAAGACCCGACCAGCGCGAGCAACGCCGCGAATGGGCGAGCGCGCAGCGCGCGATCGAACGCGCCCAGCGCCGCCTGCACCGCACACCCACCACCGAGCGCAACCCCGCCGACGATCTCGGCATCGAACTCTAAGCGCGATCAGGATGCGGGGCATGCAACGCCGAGGGCGTCCACGCCCGGTGCAGGACCACTCCATTGGGAGATTTTGGTTGTTTTGCTAATTTGGTCTACGGCATGGATGCCTACGAAACATGGGAGCTTCTGAAGTTGGTGGCTGGGCTCGCTCGCCTGAGCGAGGTCGTGAGGCTGGTGTGATGAGCGCCCTCACGGAGGCGCTGCTCGCCGAGCTGACGGACGCCGACCTCGGCGTGCTCGCTGCGCGGCTTGGTCCCCGGATCACCGCGCAGACGCCAACTGCAGACGGATGGCTGCGCGGGGCCGAGCGGATCGCCGAGTACATCGACGCGCCTCGGAGTCGGGTCTATGCGCTCACCTCCGCCGGGCGCCTGCCGGTGCAGCGCGACGGGAGCACCCTGATTGCTCGCAAGTCCGAACTGGACGAGTGGATCCGCGAAGGCGGAGGCATCAGGCCATGACCCCAGCAAGATGCGTTTGAGAACGGCGGACTGCTGATCGGTGGCGAAGCGAGGACTGCGAGGAGACGCTAACTACACCCCTGCGCTATTGTGTAGACATGGCTGCTACAGCGAAGGTCGCCCCGAAGCAGGGCACCACCACGGTTCGCCTGCCGTGGTCGCTGCTTGAGCAGGTCCGGGAGATCGCGGTGGCGCACGATCGCTCGCTCAGCGCCGAGCTGCGCGTCGCACTCAACGCCTACGTGCGACAGGAAGGGAAGTCCCCGTGAGCGATGAGCGCGCCCTCGAGAAGACGAGCACTGCGGGGATCTATCGCCGCCACGCGAAGGGCTGCAGGCGCAATGGGCGCTGCAAGTGCCCGTATGTGGTGCGCTGGAAGGCGCAGGGCCGCTCGCACAAGCAGATGTTCTCCACGCTGGAGCTGGCGCGCGAGCACAAGGGAGGGCTGGCCTCCGGGAAGAGCATCCGCCGGCCGCTGTCCTCGGTGACCGTCGCCAGCTACTACGAGCCCTGGATCGTCGGCTATCGGGGACGCACCGCGCGCGGCCTGGAGGAGTCCACTCGCACGGTGTATGAGACCAGCTTCCGCCTCTATATCCTGCCGCTGCCGATCGGGCGCCTGCGGATGCGCGACCTAGCGGCGCCGGACATCCGGGACTGGCTGGGGCAGCTGGAGCGGCGCGGCTCCTCGCCGTCCACGATCCGCAGGGCGAAGGCGGCGCTGTCGGTCATGCTCGCGTGCGCGGTGGAGGACGGCGACCTCGGGTCCAACCCGGCGACGGGAGTTCGCTATGTGCCGAGCGCGAGCGCCAAGCGCCAGCACCCGAAGCGCCGGCCTCGCCCGCTGACGGCCGTGGATGTCGTGGCGATCCTCAACGCGATGCCGCTGCAGTGGCGGGCCTTCTTCACGCTGCTGGCACAGACGGGCGTGCGGATCGGCGAGCTGCTGGGGCTCACGTGGGCGAACGTCCACCTGGGCGATGACCCGCACATCATGGTCGCCGAGCAGGTCTACCGCGGCGAGCGAAAGAAGCTCAAGACCGACGCCAGTAGGGCGCGCGTGCCGCTCTCCCCGAGCATGGCCTCCTGGCTGGTAGAGCTACGCCCGGAGAGCCCGGGCAACGCCCCGGTGTTCCCCTCGGCGACGGGCGGACCCCTGAACTACGCGAACGTCTACAACCGGGTGCTGCGCCCGGCCCTTGAGAAGTCGGGGCTGGCCGTAAAGGTCGGCGAGAAAAAGAACGGGCGCCCCGTGTGGGACTACCAGGGGATCGCGTTCCACGCGTTTCGCAAAGCGTGCGGGTCGCTGCTGCTCGCCCATGGCAAATCGCTCAAGCAGGTGCAGGGATGGCTGCGCCATTCGCAGCTGACGACCACGATGAACGTCTACATCCATCAGGTTGACGATGGCCTCGGTGGCGCAGATGCGTGGGATGATATTCTCGGCGACACGCGGGGCCACCCTGGGGCCACCGAAGGCCCGGAGACGGTGCAAAATCGCACCTCCGTCAAGACCTCAGAAATCGCACTGTAGAGCCAAATCCATGAACAACCGCAACCAGCCACGAGTCCCTCGCCGGACTCATAATCGCTAGGTCGCAGGTTCGAGTCCTGCCGGGCCCATTTTGGGGAAGGAGAGCTGCCTATGACACAGGCAGCTTCAGTCTCCGCGCGGTCTGCGAGGCGACTTTCTGTCCGGCTCTGGTGACCAGATCTCGCACGAAGTCGTCGCGATGCATGACGAGGTATTGGAACTGGGTTCCGGACCACCGCGGGGTCACGATGAGTTGGTCGTACAGTGCGACGGTTGCCAGCGGGTTGATCAGCTCGGCCGCTGCCTGAAGTGGAGGCAAAACGCGGTCGTGGTAGGGGTCGCTGATGCGTTGGCTGGCGCCAGCCAACGCGATGGCTGTCGCCAGAAGGTTGAAAAGCGAGTGGTCTTTTGCCGTGTCCAGCCACTCGGTGGCCCAACCATCGAAGTGTTCGCCGGCCTGTAGGCAGTCGATGCACTGCTGGAGTTGTGCCCGCTGCGCCGGCACGTCCCCGCAGGCGGCCAGAAACGGCTCCATGCGACGCTCAATCTCTGGATCATGTCCAGCGAGTGCCCTGAGCAGATCAGGGCGGCCGGCCTCCGCCAGGTGAATAAGGATCGGCTCGATGCGGTGCGTTGGCAGCAAGCCTGCTTCGAATTGCAGGATGCCCTCTACCAGTGCTGGTAGGTCCGCGGGACGGCTTAGTTCCGCAAGGTCCACGAGCGAGGTTGGACAGGGGTGCTGTTGCAGCGCTCGCTGAACCCAGTCCACCTCAGCCTGGGTGCGCAACCACGAGAACTGGGGCGCGAGCAGCCAGCCGCATAGCGCCACTTGCAGCCAGCGCTCCGTGCTAAGTTTCCACTCCAGCCATGGTCCGAATTGCAGCACCGCTGCCGCCCAGTGGTTAATGGCGGGCTGCTCGCCTTGAAGATCAAAGGCCTCTCGGAGGTTGTGTTCACCCCAAAGTCCGTCAAGCTCGTCGATAAGCAGGCGCTTAAGCTCGTCCGATGCGTCGCGGACTTCCAGCGTCAGTCGCTCGCCCTGCGCCAGCAGCAGTTCCAGTCGCCAGTTGCGATCTTCGACCGCCATAATCTCGTGGAGCTCCTGCGGCTGTGCACGTCGCATAGATGCAGACACGGGTGGTCGCGCTAAAGCTTGCTTCCAAGTCTTCATCTCCTCGAGTACGCGACGGCTGGCCCCATGTCGACGCAATGCCTCGCTGCCGACTGCGAGCAGCAAATCGATGATCTCGTGGGTCTCGACCAATTCCTCGTCGAGGGCGTCGATCAAGCCCACAGCGCTGTGGCGATGTCGTGTGAGGAAGTCGACGGTGATCGGGGAACTCGTCCGCGCAACGGCGGCCACGAGCGCGACTTGGCTCGTCTGACTTCGTGTCGGGCGAGCCAAGTCGGCGACGATGTCGTCCAAAGACTTGCTTGCCCACCAGTCCCTGTCCGCGCTCTGCCGCGCGTGGGTAGCCAGCCAGCGGAGCAACGCAGCCGGCGTGAGCTGCTCGGCTATGGCACGGACTTCCACCTTGTGGTTGTCGATGGTCAGTAGCTTCATTGCCAGCCCCAGCCTCTCAAGTGGCGGAGTCAACTTCAGCGCAACTGAGACGAGTTCCTTGGCCTCCAGCCAGTCCTCGGTATAGAGTGCGAGACGTTCGATCGGGCCGAGCAAGTTACTTAGCTTCAGGCTCAGTGCGGCTTTGGCCGCGACTATCCGCACCGTAGAGTCTGGGTCGTCGACTAAGACCCGTCGCAATAGCGCCTCGGTGTCAGGTAGACGGGCATGGGCGATGACTTCCACAGCGTTGCGGCGCTGAAAGCGCGAGCCACTGGTCAGCACATCGCAGACCTGCGCCTCCAGGCTTCCCAAGTTGCGAGCGCGTATAAAGGAGCCGACTGTCTCCCCGTCAGTCAGTCCGAATCCGCGAAATGACCAGCCGAGATCGATCCATACGTCCAATTGTTGCGCACGGTCCCACAGCAGTTGAGCGGCGCGTCGACACTCCTGCAGCGGTGCATTGGGCGGCGTAGCCCGGGCGGCAGCACGCGAGTCGCGCTTGGCCAACGCTGCGCGCCATGATGGCGAACGCGACAGCAGTAGATCGGTCACGCCAATCCAGTCGCTGCTCAGCATCGAGTGCTCTTCCACACAAGGAGCCAACACGTCCAACCACTCCTCCGGCGGCTGCCCCAGCAGGAATTCAGCTACCAACCCCTCGCCGAAGAGCCGATGTTGGAAGGCATAGCGGCCCGACGACTCGAGCAGCAGCGAGCGGCTGGCCAGCAGGTCGGCCGCGAGATCGGGGTCGCCGAGATCGAGATCTTCAGCGAGTCGGCGCAGCTCAGGCATTGAGATCGTGCTTGAGCCACTCAGAGACATTGTCAAGGCCACACGCTCCAACCACCGGTCCAGGGCGGGTCCTAACGCGTATAACTGCTGGTCCTCCTCCGACAGCCGACGCAGCAGAAGCAACGCGAGGTCCAATCCATCGCGGGGAATCTGCCCGCACGCCAGCAAGTCCAGCATGCCGCGCAGGAAGAACGGCACGCGCAGCAGCGGCTCGACCATCCGATACAGCGGTCCGAGCTGAGCAGCAAGCGCACCCTCGCTGGTGCCTGCGCGCTGGAGCAGCCCCTGGCGCCAGTAGTCGTCGCACAACAGTTCGAACTGGCGCCAATGCTCGGGGAAGACCTCAAGCGCGCTGCTGGGACGGCTTGAGAGCGTCAGGTGCTGCTCGGGCAGCGCCTGCGCGACGCGCACGACTGCTTCGGCGACGCGACCGCGAGTCTCACACGGAAGCTCATCCAATCCATCAAGCAACAGATGTATCCGCACGCTGCCGTCGGCCACCGCGCCGATCGGGACCGGCCCGCCGCCATCGAATACACACCCGACGGCCATCCACGCCGCCAGCAGACCCTCCGGCTCGCCGACAACTTCGCGGACATCCCGCAGGCGCACCAGTACCGCGCGCTCGCCGGCGCTCGGGGATACGGCCAGATGCTCGAACAGTCGGCTCTTCCCCGCGCCCGGAATGCCGTGGACTACGGCACAACGCTCAGCGCGCAGGTCATCTTCGTACATGGTTTTACGCCGCCCTGAGTCGACGGACAGTTCGATGCTGCCAGGCCTCACTGCGTGCCGAGAGAGATCGACGAATCGGCGAGGCTGGTATAGCGGGTCGGGCTCAAGGGTCGCGGTGGAGACGGTCGCGACACCGGCAGATAGAACCGGTGCACTACGCACCAGGCGCTCACAGAAACCATCCAGCACCCGATGGTCGCCCTCCGGGTAGTCACAGACCAGCACGTTGTGCAGATGGGTGGTCAGAGCGGCGCTTCCGCTCGTGATGCGCCCGGCTACCGTTGCATCACACACGATCACGTGACGCGGCCTCGTGGGACGCCGAGCCTGCAACACGGTGGCCAGGTACTGCTCCTCGAAGGAGGAGCCGATGATGCAGAGGTTGTAGAAAGACAGCAGCGCACTGAACAGATCACGCACACGTTGGTCGTTGGCGCGCGCGGCATAGGCATCCGCGTCCAGCACGAGTTGCTCGGGAAGTTCGTCGAGGCTGCCATGCAGGTGCAGAACTCGCAGTGAGCCATCTGGCTCGATTAGATCGTTGTTCAACAGTCCGGGGATGTCCTCAACGCCCAGCGTCTGTACATGACGCCCAGCCTGAACAGCCGCCTTCTCAACCAGCCTGTCGTAGTTGAGGCTCAGGATCAGTGCTGGGCGATTGGGGGTGCGCGCGAGCGCTAGCAGCGCGGGACTAAGCGCAGCCGTAGCCTCAAGGGTGATGAGATGGCTGGCGACTGCCCGGTGCAGCGGCGCGCGCAGGCTGGAGTCTGTCCGCACGACCTGCTGGGCGACCCACAGCGGGTTGCGTCGAGCGGCTCGCGGCAGTACACCGAAGTTGACGCTCGACGCAAGTGGGAGGCCGCGGATCCAGTCGGCAAGCTGCACACCTGAGGGCAACCCACACCGAACGCCGATGCCTGCGCCCAGCAGCGGCACCGGCCGCTCGCAGGGACTGAGCACACGAGCTATCGCTCCAGTGGGCCACGGAGCAACCAAAGAGATCTCGGGTGAGGGCATGGCAATCGAAAGCATCCCGACATCTGAAGACGCCGAAGGACCTTGTCTCTTTCAGGGCCACTGCGTGTATGGCTCGATCTAACTGTCAGACATCTAGGTCACACCGTTGCTCTGCGAGGCGGCGTTGGCATGTCGCCTCGGATGCCACCTTCGTGCCACTCGCGTGACGCAGGTTCGAGTCCCGCTGGGCGCGAATCACTTCCTGCTGCGACGTGCGGGCGCGAACCTGCAACTGCTTGACACCGACACGGGGACGGTGCTACGCAACGTCGCGCTTGCGCGCACATCGGCCGTGTCGATCGCGGGGGCTGACGGCCACATCAACAACACGCTGACGCTTGACTTCTCCGGTGGCTCCTTGGCCGTACCGGGAGGAATCGCCTACGCCGGTGGACGCGGCGGCTACAACGTGTTGGCGTTGCGCGGTGGCCACTTTGCCCATGAGCGTGAGGTCGCCCACACTCCACACGCCGGTCTGATGGTCCTCGACGACACCACGGTGCACTACGCGCAGATCGCACCGATCAACGACACGATCTCCGCCACCAACTACACGCTCAACGCCACTGCCGCCGCGGAGACCATCAATGTCGTCAACGGTCCGATCCTCAGCGGGGTCCAGACCACTCAGGTCAACAGCAGCGGCGGCACCTTCGAGCTGGTCAACTTCGCTCACAAGACCAATGTGACGATCAACGGCAACGGTGGCGGCGACACGTTCAACCTTAACAGCACGCTTGCCGGCGTTGGCCTGAGCACCCTGGCCGTCGACGGCACGGTGGGAGTGTCGTCTACCTTCAATGTTCTCGCGTTCCCTTCAGCGGTAGCTGTGGCAGTGGTTGGTGGCGGGCCTGATAGCGCCAACATCGGAGGAGGGTCGGCACAGTCGATCGCCGCGGCGATCTCGATCAGCGATCCGACGAATTTCATAGCCGTCAACGTCGACGATTCGGCGGATGCGAGTTCATCCCGGTTCGTCAGCTTGAACTCCAACGGCAGCACCGACACGATCTCAGGGCTGACTGAATCGACGGTCACGGGCAATGTCGGCGACCTTGCGAGCATCACCCTGAGCGGGGGCTCCGTCGGCAATACATTCATCGTCGGCAGCGTCACCGGCCCGAGCGGACTTGCCATGCCCGTCACTTTGAACACCGGCCCTGGCGTTGACTCCACCTTCGTCCAGAACGTCGCGACCGGCATCTCCGTGGCCATCCACGGCGAGAATGGCAACGACGGGGTCGCCGTCAGCAACGCCGGCAGCCTGCAAGGGCTCCTTGGGCCGGTGAGCGTTGACAATGTGGCCGGGTTCACGAGCATGGTGATCGACGACTCGAACGATGCGACCGCGCGAGTCGCCACGCTCACATCAGATGGCACCACCGACACGATCTCAGGGGTCGCTCCATCGAACATCACTGCCAAGGTCAGCGACCTGAACAATTTCACGCTTGACGGCGGCAGCGCGGGCAACACGGTCATGCTCGAAGGCCTGGCGGCGCAAGGAGCTGTGACCCTGAACAGCGGAACCGAGGCCGACACCGTCAATGTCAAATCGATCTCAAGCGGGGGTCCGATCGACATCAACGGCCAGTCCGGCAACGATACGGTCAACCTCGGCAGCGCTGGCAGCGTGCAGAACCTCACTGGAGGAGTCACGAGCGTCACCAACAGTGCCACCACGAGGCTCACCATCAACGACGCGTCCGACCCGACGGCGAGGGCCGTCTCCGTTGGCGCGACATCCGTGACTGGACTCGCGCCAATCCCAATCAACTACGCCTCCACGGTCTCCGCGCTGAGGATCGATGGAGGAGGCCCGAGCGACACGTTTGCCGTCACCCCGAGCGCGACGACGCCCTACGAAATCGTGGGTGGAGGCCCGGCGTCCGCTACGCCGCCCGGCAACACGCTGAACATGAACCTGGCGGGCGCGAGCTCACCTGCCCTCAGCGGCACCTCGAGCGCCGCCGGGGCGCAGGGGGAATGGAGCTTTGCCAACCGCGGCTCGGTCAGCTTCTCGCACATGCAGTCGCTGAATCCGACAGCGCTGTCGGTCGGCGACGCCGCGGCAACGGTGGGGGGCAGCGGCAGCTCTTCGCTGTTGTTCCCGGTGACCCTGCTCGCGCCGAGTGCCCAGCAGGTGAGCGCGACCTACGCCACCGCCGACGGCACCGCCACGGCGGCGTCGGGTGCCTATCAGCCGGCCAGTGGAACGGTCTTCTTCCCCGCCGGAGCGACGAGCGAGACCGTGCTCGTCAACGCGCTGGGGACGACGACGGTACGTCCGCCGCAGACGTTCATACTCGCCCTCATCGAACCCACGAACGCGCTTCTCGATCGTGCCGTGGCGACAGGCAGGATCACCGATGGCTTCGTCCCGACGGTTCCGTCCACAGCCACTTCTTCGCCCAGTGCCGTTGCCTCACCCACTGTTGCTCCCATCCTCACCCAGCTCACACAGGCGCATGCCAGATGGCGTGAGGGCAAAGCGCTCGCTGTCATCTCTAGTAGAGCCAAGCGTCGCTCGGCGGTCGGCACGAGCTTCTCGTTCGGCCTCAATGAGTCAGCGGGTGTCATCCTCGCGTTCAACCAGAGTGCCCCCGGGCGCAGCAGCCATGGCCGTTGCTTTGCGCAGACCAACAAGAACCGCAAGGGCCGAGCCTGCTCGCGCGCTATGACAAAGGGCACGCTTCAGATGGCCGCTCACGCAGGCATGAATCGCATCCTTTTCCAAGGGCGGTTCTCCCGCACAGGCACGCTCAAGCCAGGTCGATACATGCTTGTGGTCACGGCGACCAACGTGTCTGGCCAGCGCTCGCGCCCAAGTGCGCTCAGCTTCACGATTGTCAGATAGCGGCAAGGGGTTGGCCTCCCTCTCGTCAAACGCGTAGAGTTGGGCATGTTTGCGGAGGTTGCCCGCGGGTACTCCAGCGAGCCGTGCGTCGTTGAGCAACCAGCACGGTTCAAGGCGACAGGAGGACAGAAACGTGCGTGGAATTCGCAGGTTGTGCGTAGTTGGCTTGACGTTTGCGCTGAGCACCCTTGGTGCGACATCGGCCTCGGCTGCGCCTCACAGCAATGTCTGTTCGGGCACCCTTGGTTCGCCGGGTGTGCTCGTGGGGACCTATGCAGGCAATGTGACGGTCGAAGGTGCCTGTGCGGTAAACGCGGGAGCCGCGCTCGTCAAGGGCAACCTCACGGTGGGACCCGGCGCGGCGCTTGTGGCGGCCTTCGGGCTCAACGACGCTCTCGGTAGCGGCAGCTCCAGCCTGACCGTCAAGGGCAACCTGAATGTCCTGGGTGGGGCTACGGTGGTCCTCGGCTGTGACCCCCAGAGCTTCCCCTGCGTGGATGACCCCAACCCCGAAAGTCCCACGCTCTCAAGCCCTGGACGCGTGGCCGGCAACCTGTTCGAGCAGCAGTCGCTTGGCGTGGTGATGCACAACAGCACGGTCTCCGGCAACGTTCAGCAGAGCGGCGGCGGGGGTGGTCTGACCTGCGAACCGATCGGCGTCTTCGGGCTCTTTCAGTCGCCTGTCTACAGCACCTACGAGGACAGCACGATTCGCGGCAATCTGGAAGTGACAGGTGTGACCTCCTGCTGGCTTGGAATCGCTCGTGCCAATGTCAGCGGCAACGTGCGCCTCGTCAACGACCAGTTCGCCGATCCGGATGCCATCGAGGTCATCTCCAATCAGATCGCCGGCAACCTGACCTGCCAGCACAACAGCCGTGTGTGGGACAGCGCCGACGAAGGCGAAGCGCTTTACCCGCGCGCACCCGAGCCCAACACGGTGCACGGCGTCCGCAGCGGACAGTGCGTGCTCGCCTCGCCGGCCACCGAAGGAGGCCCCCTCGGTCCCGGTCCTTTCTAGAGCCGGCTCACGCAAGGAGGATTGGCATAGCATCTGCCAACTTCATGCCCAGCGCTCCCGAGGAAGGTCAGTCCACAGCACTAGCCCGTAACGCTGTGGACTGCCTGCCCGGGGGAGCGTTGGCGAAGAAGCTCGATGCGGCGCGCAAGGAAGGCCGGCGCTTGCGGGTGAAGCTGGGCATCGATCCGACGGCCCCCGATATCCACCTCGGTCACGCGGTGGTGCTGGGCAAGCTGCGCGAGTTCCAGGATGCCGGGCACCTGGTGGTGCTGATCGTGGGGGACAGCACGGCCCAGGTTGGCGATCCCTCCGGGCGCTCGACGCTGCGCCCGATGCTCTCGCTCCAGGAGATCGAGGCAAACGCGCAGACATTCCAGGATCAGGCCCTGCGCATCCTCGACCCCGACCCCGAGCGCCTTGAAGTGCGGCGCAACAGCGAGTGGCTGGGGCTGGGGATGACAGAGTTGCTGCGACTGATGCGTACAACGACCGTGGCGCAGATGCTTGAGCGCGATGACTTCGCCAAGCGTTGGTCTCAAGCGCAGCCGATCTCGATGCTGGAGCTGATGTATCCGCTGCTGCAGGGGTATGACTCGGTGGCGGTGCGGGCCGATCTGGAGTTGGGGGGGACGGACCAGAAGTTCAACCTGCTGCTCGGTCGCGGCATCCAGCGGGCATACGGCCAGCCGGAGCAGGCGATCATGACGATGCCGATTCTGGTGGGGGTGGATGGGCGCCAGAAGATGTCCAAGTCGCTGGGCAATCACATCGGGATCACGGACAGCCCCGAGGAGATGTATGGCAAGACGCTGAGCATCCCGGACGAGGCGATGGGCGACTACTACCGGTTGTTGTTGCATCGGGAGCCACCGACACCGACAGAGCTAGGGCCGAGAGACGCCAAGCGTCTGCTGGCGAGGGAGCTGGTGGGGTGGCTGCACTCCCCGGAGCAGGCGCAGGCAGCCGAGGCCCACTTCGATCGGGTGTTCGTCGAGCGTGAGGCGCCCGAGCAGATCGAGGAGGCGTCCATTCAGGCGGGCAGCGAAGGAATGGTGCACCTGCCCGACGTGATGGCGCAGGCGTTCGGCATGTCGCGCTCAGAGGCCCGACGCCTGATCGAGCAGGGTGGGGTCTCGCTGGATGAGGTGCCGCTAAGCGTCGGCGAGCTCGATGTCGCCGTAGATCGGGCGCAAGGAGCGGTGCTGAAGGTAGGCAAGCGTCGCTTCCGCCGCCTGCGCGTCGGTTAGACTTCGCGAACGTCAGAGCCGCCCGAGAGCGGATCTGGCAAGATCCACTCCAGCGGGACGTGGGGCTAGCGGCAAAGCGCCGTTAGCGCTATACTCCCCGGTCGGCCCAAAAGCGCCTTCGGGCGTGGGTCGAAATCGGTCTCCTCTACGAGAGCACCTCCAGAGCGGCTCGACGGTCTTTGAAAACTCAACAGCATGCGCACCAACGATCGACCTCGATCGTGGTGTGCGTCCAGGTTCGACCCGCCGCCGGGCGGCACGCTTGCGTGCATCGACCGGAGGCGGACAAAGAGTCAAGTAGGAGCAGTACCCCGTTATGGTGCGGGACCCACGTGTATAGGGTCCCGTCCGTCTGAGCGTCGCGTTGATCGTTTTCGATTGACAGGGCGATCAGCAACTCCATGACAGCTTTTCGTGAAGTTCTTCACGGAGAGTTTGATCCTGGCTCAGGACGAACGCTGGCGGCGTGCTTAACACATGCAAGTGGAGCGACGAACCAGGGCTTGCCCTGGGGCAGAGCCGCGAACGGGTGAGTAACACGTGGGTTACCTGCCTCGATGACCGGGACAACCCGAGGAAACTCGGGCTAATACCGGATGTGCCCGCAAGGGGAAAGGAAGCTTAGGCCTCCGCATCGAGATGGGCCCGCGGCCCATTAGCTTGTTGGTGAGGTAACGGCTCACCAAGGCTGCGATGGGTAGCTGGTCTGAGAGGACGATCAGCCACACTGGGACTGAGACACGGCCCAGACTCCTACGGGAGGCAGCAGTGGGGAATCTTGCGCAATGCGCGAAAGCGTGACGCAGCAACGCCGCGTGGGGGAAGAAGGCTTTCGGGTTGTAAACCCCTTTCAGTTGGGACGAAGCTTCGCCGGTGAATAGCCGGCCGGAGTGACGGTACCTTCACAAGAAGCACCGGCTAACTACGTGCCAGCAGCCGCGGTAATACGTAGGGTGCAAGCGTTGTCCGGAATTATTGGGCGTAAAGAGCGTGTAGGCGGCCCGACAAGTCCGCTGTGAAAGTCCAGGGCTCAACCCTGGAATGCCGGTGGATACTGTCGGGCTAGAGTCCGGAAGGGGCGAGTGGAATTCCTGGTGTAGCGGTGAAATGCGCAGATATCAGGAGGAACACCAATGGCGAAGGCAGCTCGCTGGGACGTGACTGACGCTGAGACGCGAAAGCGTGGGGAGCAAACAGGATTAGATACCCTGGTAGTCCACGCTGTAAACGA
Source organism: uncultured Solirubrobacterales bacterium (assembly GCA_963743165.1). Classification (GTDB taxonomy): domain Bacteria; phylum Actinomycetota; class Thermoleophilia; order Solirubrobacterales; family Solirubrobacteraceae; genus Palsa-744. The sequence continues at coordinate 297,566 of CAVUOP010000001.1, read as the reverse complement.
TGGCAACTAGGTGTGGGGGGTGTCGACTCCCCCCGTGCCGAAGCTAACGCATTAAGTTGCCCGCCTGGGGAGTACGGCCGCAAGGCTAAAACTCAAAGGAATTGACGGGGGCCCGCACAAGCAGCGGAGCATGTGGTTTAATTCGACGCGACGCGAAGAACCTTACCTGGGCTTGACATGTGAGTGACCGGCGTGGAAACACGTCTTCCCTTCGGGGCACTTTCACAGGTGGTGCATGGCTGTCGTCAGCTCGTGTCGTGAGATGTTGGGTTAAGTCCCGCAACGAGCGCAACCCCCGTCGCATGTTGCCAGCATTAAGTTGGGGACTCATGCGAGACTGCCGGTGACAAACCGGAGGAAGGTGGGGATGACGTCAAGTCATCATGCCCCTTATGTTCAGGGCTACACACGTGCTACATTGGCGCGTACAGAGGGCTGCGATACCGCGAGGTGGAGCGAATCCCTTAAAGCGCGTCTCGGTTCGGATTGCAGGCTGAAACTCGCCTGCATGAAGGCGGAGTTGCTAGTAATCGCGGATCAGCATTGCCGCGGTGAATACGTTCCCGGGCCTTGTACACACCGCCCGTCACACCACGGGAGTGAGCAACACCCGAAGCCGGTGGCCTAACCCGCAAGGGAGGGAGCCGTCGAAGGTGGGGCTCGTGACTGGGGTGAAGTCGTAACAAGGTAGCCGTAGCGGAAGCTGCGGCTGGATCACCTCCTTTCTAGGGAGCACATACTGTGCCCCGGTCCACGCGACCATCCGGGCTGCAAAAGACCTTCGGGTCCTGCGCAGATCGGCTGGTGACAGAGCAGACCGGGCCTAGCATGTCGACCGAACCTGACCGGCGCGCCGTCTGGCCATCCAGCCCTGTACCTACTAGGGCATGAATGGAGTAGACGGCACACAACCCGCTGGCATGCTGTTGAGTTTTGAGAGACCGGCGTCCGCTTGCCTTGGGCGCAGCCGCGATGATCAAAGATCGCGACCGCAGATGTCCACGGGCAGGCCGGCGTTATCGCCTCTCCACGGTCCTTGAAAACTGCACAGAAGCCACATCAACCGCCGATCGATAAGCCGGCGGTTGATAACGGAGCTTTTCTCAGAAGGGGTGTCTCATTGCCCTGCGGGATTTCACAATCTCGATCGAGGAAAGTTCCAACGGGTATCACCGGGCCCTGCATTACCCGGTGTCTCGCAAGAGGCACAAGGACGATGTTGGGCCAGATCACCGTCAAGATAGTAAGGGCACATGGTGGATGCCTAGGCACTAAGAGTCGATGAAGGGCGTGAACGGCTGCGATAAGCCACGGTTAGGCGCTGAATAGCCTTTGACCCGTGGATGCCCGAATGGGGAAACCCAGCGCTGGTAATGCGGCGTTATCCCCGGCTGAACACATAGGCCGGCGGAAGACAAGCGGGGGAAGTGAAACATCTCAGTACCCCGAGGAAAGTAAATCAACCGAGACTCCCTGAGTAGTGGCGAGCGAAAAGGGATCAGCCCAAACCTGCTGCGTGTAAGCGGCCACGCGTTGCGTAGTAGGGGTTGTAGGGCGTTTGTTCCGAGCTGTGGCCAGCTCGGCGGAAGTTACAAAATCATGTGGTAGTCGAAGCGTGTGGAACCACGCACCATAGAGGGCAATCGTCCCGTAGACGAAACTGCATGATCTTCCGTCAGGCGTTCCTGAGTAAGTCCGCGCCCGTGAAACGCGGACTGAACCTGGGGGGACCACCCTCCAAGGCTAAGTACTCCTTAGTGACCGATAGCGGACTAGTACCGTGAGGGAAAGGTGAAAAGTACCCCGGAAGGGGAGTGAAATAGTACCTGAAACCGCGTGCCTACAAGCGGTGGGAGCAGGCTTGTCCTGTGACCGCGTGCTTTTTGCATAACGAGCCGGCGAGTTACTCGTCTGCGGCAAGGTTAAGCGATGAGCGGAGCCGTAGCGAAAGCGAGTCCTAATAGGGCGACATAGTCGTAGGCGGTATACCCGAAACTGAGCGAGCTACCCATGGGCAGGCTGAAGCGGGGGTAAGACCTCGTGGAGGGCCGAACCGACCTAGGTTGAAAACTGGGCGGATGACCTGTGGGTCGGAGTGAAAGGCTAATCAAGCTCAGTGATATCTGGTTCTCTCCGAAATATATTTAGGTATAGCCTCGGATAAATTACGTGGTGGCCGTAGAGCACTGTTTGGACTAGGGGCCCTACCAGGTTACCGACTTCAGGCAAACTCCGAAGACCATCACGTCTACTCCGGGAGTCAGTTGCTGGGGGATAAACTTCAGTGGCGAAAGGGAAACAGCCCAGACCGCCAGCTAAGGTCCCAAAGTACTAGCTAAGTGGGAAACGATGTTCGAGTGCATAGACAACCAGGAGGTTGGCTTAGAGGCAGCCACCCTTGAAAGAGTGCGTAACAGCTCACTGGTCAAGTGTTCGAGCGCGGACAATGTAACGGGGCTCAAGCTAGTCACCGAAGCTGCGGGTGCGTGAGGTCTTCGGACCGATCGCGCGGTAGGAGAGCGTTCCCATGCCAGTAAAGCGGCGGCGTAAGCCAGCCGTGGAGGCGTGGGAAGTGAGAATGCCGGCATGAGTAACGAAAGAGAGGTGAGAATCCTCTCCACCGATTGCCCAAGGATTCCTGAGTAAAGTTCGTCTGCTCAGGGTTAGTCGGGACCTAAGGCGAGGCCGAAAGGCGTAGTCGATGGCCAACAGGTTGATATTCCTGTACCACGTTGCTTCCGTTTGACCGATGGGGGGACGAGGAAGGCTAAGGGACCCCAGGCGATGGTTGTCCTGGGACAAGCATGTAGGGGCGGCCCTAGTTAAATGCGGGGCTGCATTCAACCCGAGGTGCGATGTGAGCTGGCTCTAAGCCGGCGACTCCCCGACGCCATGCCTCCTAGAAAATCCTCTAGGGAGGAAGCGCGTGCCCGTACCAAAACCGACACAGGTGGGCAAGTAGAGAATACTAAGGTGATCGAGATAACCATCGTTAAGGAACTCGGCAAAATTGCCCCGTAACTTCGGGATAAGGGGCGCCCCAGTAGGGTAATGCTCTTCGCGAGCGGAGCCCGAGGGGGCCGCAGTGAATAGGCTGAAGCGACTGTTTACCAAAAACACAGGTCTCTGCTAAGTCGAAAGACGACGTATAGGGGCTGACGCCTGCCCGGTGCCGGAAGGTTACGTGGAGTTGTTAGGGCTTGTCCCGAAGCAGCGAAGCTAAGCCCCGGTAAACGGCGGCCGTAACTATAACGGTCCTAAGGTGACAATCGTTGCCCCCTAGTGTCGCAAGGCACTAGGTGCAGCTGGCCGTATGCTGGAACATCCGAGTATCCCGCACTACGAGTTCCGTCCACAGTGGGCGGTACCGTGACAATGTGACGGGTGCGGACAATCAGCAGGAAAGACTCAGGCTAGAAGGCTGGGTCTCTGGGTTCATCGACGGCGAGGGCTGCTTCTGCGTCAACGTTAATCGTTGCGCGGCGGTTCGCCTTGTTGGCAAGTCCGACCGGAGTTCGTCGTGACCCAAGGTGCACGCAGTATTGGTGCTCTTGAGACCTTGCAGGAGTTCTTTGGATGTGGCGCTATCTATCGGAACGCGAGGCGTGATAATCATCGCGAGGATGTATTCCGATGGTGTGTACGGAAAGGCAGCGATCTGCGAGAGCGGCTGTTGCCGGTCATGTACGAGGTGCCTTTGCGCACAGCGAAGGCGCAAGATTTTGAGTTGTTTGTCAGGGTCTTGAGTCTGATGGACGCTGGTCGTCATCTGGAGATCGACGGCATCGCTGAGATAGCGATGATCGTTGAGGGCATGAATAGAAGGAAGCCCTCTTCCTATCTGAGTATCCTCAGAGACTGTACGCCAGCCACCTCGTAAGAGGTGAAGATACAGTCCGTTCTTCATGGCGACATGAAGAGGTCGACAGAAATGATCGACCCGCTGGTCACTTGTGGCCAGTTTAAACCAGGGCGTGCCACGGGAAACCTGGTTAGTAACAGATAGAGCGAAATTCCTTGTCGGGTAAGTTCCGACCTGCACGAATGGCGTAACGACTTCAGCGCTGTCTCAACGATGGGCTCGGTGAAATTGCAGTCTCGGTGAAGATGCCGAGTACCCGCGGCTAGACGGAAAGACCCCGTGAACCTTTACTACAACCTGGTATTGGAATTCGGTGCATTTCGCTCAGGATAGGTGGGAGGCTTTGAAGCGCTGGTTGCGGCCGGCGTGGAGCCAACCTTGAGATACCACCCTTGGTGTATTGGGTTTCTAACAGCATTCCGTGAATCCGGGTGCTGGACAGTTCCAGGCGGGTAGTTTGACTGGGGCGGTCGCCTCCTAAAATGTAACGGAGGCGCACAAAGGTTCCCTCAGCACGGTTGGAAATCGTGCGTAGAGCGTAAAGGTAGTAAGGGAGCTTGACTGCGAGACTGACAAGTCGAGCAGGTGCGAAAGCAGGTCTTAGTGATCCGGCGGTAGCAAGTGGAAGTGCCGTCGCTCAACGGATAAAAGGTACTCCGGGGATAACAGGCTTATCGGGCCCAAGAGTCCACATCGACGGCCCGGTTTGGCACCTCGATGTCGGCTCGTCGCATCCTGGGGGTGGAGTCGCTCCCAAGGGTTGGGCTGTTCGCCCATTAAAGCGGTACGCGAGCTGGGTTCAGAACGTCGTGAGACAGTTCGGTCCCTATCTGCCGTGGGCGTTGGAGAGTTGAGAGGATTTGTCCCTAGTACGAGAGGACCGGGATGAACGCACCTCTGGTGTATCTGTTGTCCTGCCAAGGGCATAGCAGGCTAGCTACGTGTGGATCGGATAACCGCTGAAAGCATCTAAGCGGGAAGCCGACCTCGAGATGAACTCTCCCATCCCCTAGAGGGAGTAAGACCCCTAGTAGACCACTAGGTTGATAGGCCGGATCTGGAAGGACGGTAACGTCTGAAGGAGACCGGTACTAATGGTTCGAGGGCTTGACGGATTTTTCTTTTGCCCCGGAAGGGGCAGCTGATCAGTTCTGTTGTGATGCTCGTTGTGGCGCTGTGCAGTTTTGAAGGGCTCTGGAAGGCGAGGTCTCTCGACTTTTTCCGGTGGCTTTAGCGAGGGGGAAACACCTCTTCCCATTCCGAACAGAGCAGTTAAGCCCCTCAGCGCCGATGGTACTTGGCCCGCAAGGGCCTGGGAGAGTAGGACGCCGCCGGTTTTTTCATACACGGGTCGCCTTCGGGCGGCCCGTGGTCGTTCTATATCGGATGGCCGTGATGCCTAGGATGGCCGTGATGCCTGGGACGGCCGTGATGCCTGGGACGGCCGGGAGGCCTAGGGCGGCCGCGACGCCTAGGATGGTCAGGATGCCCAGTGTTGCCGAGGTATACGCCAAGATCAGCCCCCATCTCGCTGAGAAGCCGGGCGCGGCCTTGGCCACCCGCTTACATGCCCGGATCCTAAGAGCCTCTGGCGGCAAGATCAGTGGGCGCGTATTGGGTGTCCAGACCGATGTGCTTGTGTTGCGCACGGTTGGGCGGCGAAGCGGTAAGCCGCGCGAGTCACCGATGTTCTCCCTCAAGTACGGCGAGGGCTACGCGGTGGTGGCCTCAAACGGCGCCGCCAAGCACACGCCGGCCTGGTGGCACAACCTGCAGGACCAGCCAGAGGCCGAGGCATTTGTGCAGGGAGCTTCGCACCCCGTACGCGCCCGGGCCGCGACTGAGCAGGAGATCAGAGAGTTGTGGCCGCGCTTTGTGGCCCTGTATAGCGGCTACGAGTACTACAAGTCGATCGCCACTCGCGAGATGCCTGTGGTGATACTCGAGCCGCGCTGAATCCTGCGCCTGAGGCCGCCGGGGCCGACGAACGCCGCATCCTCTGAGATGGGCGCCTCTCCCAGCCGGCTTCCCGACGGGCCTCTTCGCCATCCTCGAGCGTCAGAAAAGCGACGGCGAGGTCTTTGGCGTTGCGCAGGAGATGGGGGACAGGGGAGAACATATGTTCGTAGAGTATGAAGGGCATCGGACGACACGCAGGCGAACATACGTACGCAGTGGCCATGCGGTCCAAATATGGCTTCGGCAAGCCAAATTATGACGCATTAGCTGCAACGAGAGTTGCAAGAAAGTCTCGCAGTTTGCGCGAATCGGGGCGTTAGATGTAGGGGAGCTTGATAACGGAGATCGGCATAGATGGGATGCCGCTGGCTACCGGCTTCGCGGGGCAGGCTCGTGAGGTCCAATCCGGGAGATTCTTTGTCTTGCCAGGCAGGGTCCCAGCCGCGGCGCGCGAACTCATCAGGCTAGATGGCTGTTACGCTTGCCAAGCGCTCTGCCGACGCGCCTCTGTGGGGTCGGCGACGGCGCATCCAGCCCATGGAGAAGTTCGTCATCGAAGGCGGCGTCCCCTTGTCCGGCACGATGGTTCCGGCCGGCAACAAGAACGGTGCGCTGCCCATCCTCGCCTGTGCCATCCTCACAGAGGATGAGGTAGTGGTTGGCAACGTTCCGCGCATCCGTGACGTGGAGGCAATGCTGGCGATCCTTGAAGCTATCGGCGTGCGCGTGGCTTGGCGCGGCGCCAACGAGGTAGTGCTGTGCGCCGCGGGCGTGCACGATGTGGAGGTGGCCCCTGAATTGGCCGAGCAGATCCGCGCCTCCTTCCTGTTGGCCGGGCCGCTGCTGGCACGCTTTCATCGCGCCGTGATGCCTCCGCCTGGAGGCGATGTGATCGGACGCCGGCGCCTTGACCCTCACCTCGACGCCTTCCGGGCGATGGGCGCCAGCACCGTGTGCGGGCGCGACATCGTGCTGAGTGCCCCACAGGGCTTGCGCTCCACTGATGTGTTCATGGATGAGCCTTCGGTGATGGCCACCGAGAACGCCCTGATGGCTGCGGCCCTCACCCCCGGCGCGACGGTGATCGGTAATGCCGCCTGTGAGCCTCACGTGCAGGACCTGGCGCGGATGCTGGTCAAGATGGGCGCCGACATCCAGGGCATCGGCTCCAACCTGCTTACGGTCAACGGCGCCGAGCGTTTGCACGGCTGCCATCACCAGGTGGCCCCCGATCACATTGAGATCGGCAGCTTCATGGCCCTCGCAGGGGTTACCGGGGGAGAACTGCGCATCAAAGACACCGTGCCCGGGGACCTGCGCATGATTCGCCTCGTGTTCGAGCGCCTGGGTCTGCGCAGCGAGCTGGATGGCAACGACGTGCTGGTGCCTGGCGGTCAGCGACTGGTGGCGCAGTCAGATCACGGCGAATACAAGAGCAAGATTCAGGATGGTCCTTGGCCCGCTTTCCCAGCCGACCTCACCTCGATCGCGGTGGCCTTGGCCACTCAGGCTGAGGGCTCGATCCTTGTGCACGAGTGGATGTTCGAGAACCGCCTGATCTTCACCGACAAGCTGATTTTGATGGGCGCCGACATCGTCATGTGCGATCCCCATCGTGCGATCGTAACCGGGCCTCGCAGGCTGCGGGGAGCGCGCGTTGAGTCCCCCGACATTCGTGCGGGTATGGCAATGCTGCTGGCTGCCCTTTGCGCCGAGGGACGCTCGGAAATCGGCAACATCCGTCAGATAGACCGCGGCTACGAGCGCATCGACGAGCGCCTGCGCGAGCTTGGCGCCAACATCGAGCGCGTGGCTACAGAACCCGCACTGCACGCCTAGCCCCCACGTGGGCGCCACAACGCCCACATCTAGACAGCCGTGTCTAGACGCATAGGCTCGGGTGGATAGGCTCCATGGGCTCCACTTCCCTGACCTTCCCTTTGCCCAGGCCATGATCCACCGCATTCCCAGCGGCACCCGCGACGTTCTGCCCGATGAGACGCGCGAGGTGCATGTCATCACCGAGGCGCTGCGCGGCGTCTTTGAGAAGCACGGCTATGGCGAGGTCTCCACGCCCGCCCTTGAGTATGAGACGGTGCTGGCGAGAGCCGACATGGCCGAGGCCAGGCCCGCCTACCGCGTATTCGACGAGTCGGGAGCGGTGCTGGTGCTGCGCTCGGATATGACGGTGCCGATCGCGCGCGTAGTCGCCACGCGCTACCCGACGGTGGAGCCGCCGCTGCGCTTTTGTTATGTGGCGCACTGCTATCGCGGCGTGCGCCCGCAGCGCGGGCAGCCGCGCGAGCTGCTGCAGGCGGGGATCGAGCTGATCGGCGCACCCGCGCCGCAGGGCACGGCGGAAGCATTGACTGTCATGTGTGACGCTTTAGACGCGGTCGGCCTAAAGGGCTATCGCGTGGGCCTCGGCGATGCCTCGCTGTTTGGTGCGCTGATGGCAAGTTTGCACGTGCCGCAGCCGAGCCGCCCCGAGCTGCTGGCGACATTGGCGCGGCGCGACTTCGTGGAGCTCGAACAGTTGCTGGCGGCAGCGGGCCTGCCTGATGAGGCGTCGCAGCTGCTGCTGAGCGTCCCTCAGCGCCGCGGTGGGCCCGAGGTGCTGGATGGTATGCCTGGGCCGGCGGCCGAGGCCGCGAGCGGGATGCGCCAGGTGCACGAGCTGCTGGCACCGGAGGTGGCCGAGCGAGTGATCTTCGACTTGGGGCTGCTGCGCAGCATCGGCTACTACACGGGCGCGGTGTTCGAGGTCTACGACCCTGCCTTGGGTGCGCCCTTGGGCGGTGGGGGACGCTATGACGATCTGCTGGGCCGTTATGGGCGCTCGTTGCCTGCCGTGGGCTTCGCGTTGGGCATCGACCGTCTGCACATCGCCTTGGCGGGCGAGGAGCGGGGGACGGGTGCTCTGGCGGATGACCCCCAACAGTCCGTTGCACGCGGCGGTACGGCACGATGAAGCCCACCAACGGCCTCATGATCGCGGTGCCCCGCGGCGCCCTGTTCGAAGACACGGTCGATCTGTTGGCCGGCCTGGGGCTCGATACGGAAGAGCTGCGCAGCAACGACCGTAAGCTGCTGTTCGAGGACATCGGCGTCATCACGATGCGTCCCAGCGACGTGCCTACCTACGTCGAGGCAGGCGCCGCCGATCTGGGCGTGACCGGCAAGGACGTACTCTCCGAGCAGTCCCTCAGCCCGGGCGCGCCGGGCGAACCGCAGGGAGGCGGGCGCGAGGTATATGAGCTGATGGACCTCGGCTACGGACGCTGCACGATGGTGCTGGCCACCACCGCCGGCCCCGATCCCGCCGCGCAGGCTCTGCGTCGCCTGGGGGTGATGCGCGTCGCCACCAAGTACCCCAATATCGCCGCGCGCCACTTCGAGGAGACCGGTCGCCAGGCGGAGATCGTGGAGGTCAAGGGCAGCGTCGAGCTGGCGCCGCTAACGGGCATGGTGGAGGCCATCGTGGACCTCACCGCCACGGGCACCACGCTGCGCGAAAACAACCTCGTGATCCGCGAGGAGATGCTTGTGTGCACCGCTCGTTTGATCGCCAACCCCGTGGCGCACAAGCTTAAGGCCAAGGCCATCGATGGGCTGTTGGAGCGGCTGCGTGCGGGCGGTTGATCAGGCCGACACGGAGGAGGTGCATCGAGGTGCAGGTTGAGCGCTGGGACAGCAACGAGCTTGAGCGTTTCGGTGGCCCCAGGGCGGCGGCCGAGCAACTGCGGGCACGCGTGCCCGCGGGCACATCGGTAGCGGACGTAGTACGTGAGATTGCACGTGAGGTAGGCAATAGCGGCGATGAGGCGGTGCTCGATGCCACTCGTCGTCTGGATACCGCCGGCAATAAGGCTCGCCCGCTGCTGGTCCCTGCGGAAGAGCTGGACGAAGCCATCAAGCAGCTGCCACTGGATGTGGTGGCCGGTCTACAGGTGGCCATCGCCAACGTCGCCGAAGTGGCCATGGCGGGTGCAGGTGAGGATGTGCCGATAAGACTGGCGCAAGGGCACCGCATAACAGTGCGTGAGATCCCGGTTAGCCGTGCCGCGGTATATGTGCCGGGCGGCAGAGCCGCCTATCCGAGCACGGCCGTGATGGGCGTCGTGACGGCGCGCGCGGCGGGCGTAGTTGAAGTGGTTGTGTGTTCGCCCCCGGGCCTAGATGGGCAGATTGACACGGCGATTCTCGGCGCCTGCCGCCTCTTGGGCGTGGAGCAGGTGTATCGCATGGGCGGCGCGCAGGCGATCGCCGCGCTGGCCCACGGCACGGAGAGCGTTGAGCGCGTCGACGTGATCGTGGGTCCGGGCAACCTGTACGTGCAGGAGGCCAAGCGCCAGCTGTCGAGCCTGGTGGGCATCGATGGCTTCGCCGGCCCCAGCGACTTGCTGGTGGTGCTGGGGGAGGACGCCGACACGCGGCTGGTGGCACTGGACATGCTGGCGCAGGCCGAGCACGGCCAGGGCAGCCTGGTGGTAGCCGTGTCCTCTTCAGGGAACGCTCTGGATGCACTCAACGCCCAACTCACCGAGCTGACGGCTGAGCAGCCCGCGGCAAAGTTTGCGGCGAGCGTGCTGATCGAAGTGCCCGATGCGCGCGCCGGGGTGGAGCTGGCCAACGCTTTCGCCCCTGAGCACCTGGAGCTGATCGGCGAGGAGCCTGAGGCGCTGGCGCCGATGGTGCGCAGCGCGGGCTGCGTGCTGGTGGGCGCCCATTCGGCGACAGCCTTCGGCGACTACGTGGCGGGCTCCAACCACATCCTGCCCACGGGCGGCGCAGCGCGATGGGCCTCGGGTCTCTCCGCGCGTCACTTCCGTCGCAAGATGTCGGAGGTGAGAATCGACGCCGAGAGCGCCGCGAAGCTGGCCAAGGCGGGTGCGCCGATCGCCCGCGCGGAGGGCTTTGAGTGGCATGCAAAGTCGATGGAGGCTCGCATGGGGGACAATTAGACGTTGCCTCTCACAGTTCGGTACCTATTTTTCGGCGCGATGAGCGCAATGGTTTATACGACGTAAATACTATTGCGCTCAAACTACGAAATTAGCATACCCACCTACCTCCCTTTACATTCCAGCAACACCTCTTCCCAATCAACAGCACTCCTCTTTCCACACAACAGCAAACAGCCACCCCACTTGCCCACGCTGACCGACACCTGGAATCCCATGGAAACACGAACCGCAACTATCGAGCGCAAGACCGGCGAGACCGATGTGAGTCTGACCTTGACTCTGGAAGGCACAGGCGCGGGCACACGCATAACCGGCGTGGGCTTTCTCGATCACATGCTCGACCTGCTGGCCCGTCACGGCCGCATCGACCTTGACGTGCAGGTGACAGGCGATCTGCAGACCGGCGCTCACCACACGGCGGAGGACACCGCGATCGTGCTCGGCCAGGCGCTCGATAAGGCACTCGGTGACAGGGCGGGCATCACCCGCTACGGCGCGGCGACGGTGCCGATGGACGAGGCACGGGCAACGTGCACGATCGATATCTCCGGACGCCCCTTCACCCTCTTTGAGGCTGACCTGCCCCCTGGCAGCACAGGCGGCTTCGAGCATGAGCTGACGGAGGAGTTCTTCCGGGCCCTGGCCAACGCTGCGAAGCTGACGCTGCACCTGCAAGTGCAGGCGGGCACCAACGCCCACCACATGATCGAGGCGGCCTTCAAGGCCTTCGCCCGCGCGCTGCGCGAAGCGGTGGCATCGGACCCGAGCGAGACAGGGGTGCCGAGCACCAAGGGCACGCTGACGGCATGAGCGCCGGCGGTAGGCAGTCAGGCCGACCGCCGAGTGGCCCATCGCCGAGCGTCCCCCTGACAAGCGGCCTGTCGCCGAGCGGCGGCGTGGCAGCGAAGGTGGCGATCGTGGACTACGGCATGGGCAACCGCCGCTCGGTGGAGAAGGCGCTGGAGCGAGTGGGCGCCCGCGCCAGCATCAGCCGCGATCACGAGCAGCTGCGCGCTGCCGATGGCCTAGTGCTCCCCGGCGTAGGAGCGTTCCCGGCTGCGATGAAGACGATTCGCGAGCTGGGCCTAGATGAGCTGCTGCGCGAGTGCACCCAGGCGGGCATGCCGGTGTTCGGCAGCTGCATGGGCATGCAGCTGCTGTTCGAGCACAGCGAGGAGCACGGCGGCGCCGAGGGCCTAGGGCTGCTGAAAGGCGAGGTGAAGCGCCTGAAGGCCCCCGGCATGAAGCTCCCCCACATCGGCTGGAGCGAAGTGGAATGGAAGCGCGAGTCGCTTCTGCGCGAAGGCGTAGGCGAGCCGACGTTCCTCTACCACGTACACAGCTTCGTGGCGCACCCAAACGACAAGAGCGTGATCCTGGGAGCAGCCGAGTACGGTGAGAGCTTCCCGGCGGTAGTGGCAAGCGGCAACGTGTTCGGCGCCCAGTCACACCCGGAGAAGTCCTCGACGCACGGCCTCAAGCTGCTGGCCAACTTCGCGCGCATCTGCGCGACGCGCGCAGCCAACGGGAAAGCGCAGGCGGCATGATTCTCTATCCCGCGATCGACATGATGGAAGGCAAGGCGGTGCGCCTCGTAAAAGGCGACTTCGCGGCCAAGAAGGTGTATGACGAGGACCCGCTGGACGCGGCGAGCAGATGGGTAGGCGAAGGCGCCGAGCACCTGCACCTGGTGGACCTGGATGGCGCCCGCGCAGGCGCGCCGGTGAACCTTGAGCACGTACGTCGCATCACCGCCGAGCTGGGGGTGCCGGTGCAACTCGGCGGCGGATTGCGCACATTGGAGGCGATCGAGCAGGCCCTCCAGGCTGGCGCGCAGCGGATCATCCTGGGCACGGCGGCCTTCACCGACCCCGAGCTGCTCGACGAATCCCTGCGCGAGTGGCCACAGCAAGTGATGGTGTCGGTGGACACGCGCGGCGGCAAGGTGACGACGGCCGGCTGGACCGAGACGACGGAGCTGACAGCAAAGGCGGTGATCGCACAGCTGCAGGAGCGCGGTGTGGAGCGCGTGGTGTATACGAACGTCGACCGCGACGGCATGCTGGAAGGCCCCGATGTGCAGGAAATCCAAGGCATCGCGGAAGCCGTGCAGGGCAACCTCGTCTACAGCGGCGGCATCGGCGCACTGGAGGACCTCGAACGCCTCCAGTCCCTCGGCCAAGCGAGCTTGCGCGGCGTGATCGTGGGCAAGGCACTGTACGAGGGGCGCTTCACAGTCACCGAAGCGCGCGCGGTCTTGGGGTAAGGGATTGAAAGGCCGCCTAGGGGCGGCCGTGTTGGCCGCGTGCTGGGAGCACTCACGCGCGACTCGCTACGGTGGGCGGGTGCACCTCAAGCGAGTGATCCCCTGTTTGGACGTAGATGCCGGAAGGGTCGTAAAGGGCGTGGAATTCATGGATATCCGCGACGCCGGCGACCCGGTGGAGCTGGCTGCCCACTACGACCGCGAGGGCGCGGATGAGCTGGTGTTCCTCGACATCACGGCCACGCACGAAAAGCGCGAGACGATCGTGCAGTTGGCGCGCAGAACTGCGGATGAGGTGTTCGTGCCGTTCACGATCGGCGGCGGCATCCGCTCGGTGCAGGACGCGCAGGCGGTGCTGGACGCGGGGGCGGACAAGGTGTCGATCAACTCCGCCGCACTGGCACGCCCGGAGTTGGTGGACGAGCTGGCGAAGGTGTTCGGCACGCAGTGCGTGGTACTGGCGGTGGACGCGAAGGCCGCCAACGGTCACTGGGAGGCATTCGTGGCGGGCGGTCGCACTTCGACGGGCCGCGATGCGGTGGCATGGGTGCGCGAGGCGGTGGAGCGCGGGGCGGGCGAGATCCTGCTGACGAGCATGGACCGCGACGGCACCAACGACGGCTATGACCTGGCCTTGACGAGCGCTGTGAGCGAAGCGGTGGACGTTCCCGTGATCGCCTCCGGCGGCGCGGGCGAGCTGGAGCACCTGGCGCAGGCGTTGCATACAGGCGCCGACGCGGCGCTGTGTGCATCAATCTTTCACTACGGACGGCATACGATCGGCGAGGCCAAGGAGTTCCTGACGGAGGCCGGGATCCCGGTGCGAACGGGCTGAACAGGCCGTGAGCGAGGCTGCTATCGATCTGCTCGCCCAGGGCGCCAAGGTCCTGGAGCGCTTGGAGCACCAGCACGGCGGTCGCGAGCTGCTGGAGCTGGCCAAGGGCCGCGATGACATGGAGCTGGTGGGGGGGGCGGTGCGCGACCTGCTGCTGGAGCGCAGCCCGCGCGAGCTGGATGTGGTGGTTGCCCACGACGCCCCCGCCCTGGCGCAGGCACTCGCGCGGCGACTGGGCGCCGAGGCGACGGTGCACGAGCGCTTTGGCACGGCCGTGGTGGAGCACGGCGAGACACGCCTTGACTTCGCCACACGCCGCGAGGAGTCCTACCCCGCGCCGGGCGCACTGCCGGATGTGCGCGCAGGTACACCTGAGGAGGACCTGCTGCGCCGCGATTTCACGGTCAACGCGATCGCGATGGCGCTCGACGGGGCCAACCCGGGCGAGCTGCGAGCGGCACCGAACGCGCTGGAGGATCTCAACGCGCGACGCCTGCGCGTGCTGCACGAGGCGAGCTTCGAGGATGACCCCACGCGTCTGCTGCGCTTGGCTCGCTACAACGCAAGGCTGGACTTCGCGATCGAGGAGCACACAGAGGAGTTGGCGCGTTAGGCATTGAATACAGGCGCTCTGGATACGGTTTCGGGCGCGCGCATAGGCGCTGAGTTGCGTTTGGCACTGTCTGAACCACAGGCTCCGGACGCACTTGAGTCCTTGCGCGAGTTGGGAGTGCTGGCGGCGGTGCACCCGCGCCTACGCCACGACCCGGAGTTGGTCGCAGGCGCGCTTGAGCTGCTGCCCGCCGATGGCAGCAAGGAAGTGCTGCTACTGGCAGCACTGGTGCTGCCCCTCGTCCTGCGCGCTGACGGCCAGCCGCAGGCGGAGGCGCGAGCCCTGCTCGACCGCCTGGAGTTCCCGCAGGGCGATCGCGATCGCGCGGTGGCGGCAGCGGTGGCTGCGGTGCGCCTGCACGACGTGCTGCCGCGCTGCGAGCGCCCGGCGGACCTGTATGAGGCGGCATCTGGGGATCCCATTGAGGGGGTGGCTCTCGCAGGGGCGCTCGACGGCGCGGCCGAGGCCGCCGGGCGGTGGCTGGGGGAGGTGCGCCATGTGAGCCTTGCGATCGACGGCCGCGATCTGCTGGCGGAGGGAGTGCCCCAAGGGCCGGAGATCGGCCATCGCCTGCACGAGGTCCTGCTGATGCGCCTGAACGGAGAGCTGGGGGAGGGGCGCGAGGCGGAGCTGGCGGCGGCGCGGAAGCTGTCATGAGGGGCGCCGAGGAGATCGCGGAGAACTTCTCGCGGGTACGCCAGCAGATATCGCAGGCCGTGCGGCAGGTGGGCCGAGAGCCCGAGGAGGTGCAGGTGCTGGCGGCGACCAAGTACGTGGCGCTGCAGGACATACCCACGTTGGCGCAGGCTGGCATAGAGCTGGTGGGCGAGAATCGCTCCCAGGACCTTCAGGCCAAGGCGGCCGCTTATGGCGAGCTGTTCGAGTGGGATTTCATCGGCCACCTGCAGAGCCGCAAGGTGCGTCAGGTGGTGCCGTACGTACGTCTGATCCACTCCGTGGCCAGCGAGTCGGTGCTGAGCGAGTTGGCGCGCCACAAGTCGCTGGCGAAGCCGGGAATGAAGGTGCTGATCGAGGTCAACGTGTCCGGCGAGCCCGGCAAGAGTGGGGTGGCCCCGACAGGGCTTGGGGGCTTCATCGAGCGCTGCCCAATTGAGGTCGCCGGCCTGATGACGATGCCGCCGCTTTCTGCAAATCCCGAGGACAGCCGCCGCTGGTTCGCGGCGCTGCGCGAGCTGGCGCAGAAGCACGAACTGGAGCAGCTGTCCATGGGCACCAGCCAGGATTATCTGGTGGCCGTGGAGGAGGGCGCGACGATCGTGCGAATCGGAACAAAGTTGTACGCTTAGCAGGGAAACCTGCTGTTAAGACGAAAACGCATCCACTGATGGCATTTAGAGATTCATGGCACCGCGCCCTCGTGTACTTCGGCTTGGCCGAGGAGTACCACGAAGGCTATGAGGACGAGCCGCCGCAGGAGGGCGAGCTGGAGGACCACTACCGCCAGCGCCCCAACGTGCGCCGCCTGTCCGCACGCCGACGCCAGGACGACTATGACGACATCTATGCCGATGACGAACCGCGCGGCAAGCCGACCACGGTTCTGCGCTCAGTAGGGCGGCAGGGCAACGGCGAGGTGCGGGTGCACCTGGTGGTGCCCAAGTCCTTCAATGACGCCCAGCAGGTGGCGGATCGCTTCAAGGACTCGATCCCGGTGATCCTCAACCTGCAGACGACCGACATCGACCTGTCAAAGCGCCTGATCGATTTCGCCAGCGGCCTCACCTACGCAATGGATGGCGGCATGCAGCGGATCGCCGACAAGGTCTTCATGCTGACGCCGCGGAACGTGGAGATCTCGGCCGAGGAGCGCGCCAGGTTGATTGAGAAGGGCTTCTTCAATCAGTCCTGAGCAGTTCGTCGGACGGTAGTCTGAGCGTCTTATGCAGATTGGTCTGATTGGTTGCGGCAACATGGCTCGCGCGCTCGCGCGGGGTTGGGCACGACCCGTGCTGTGCGCCGATCCGCTCGCCGAGCGCGCCAGGGCGCTGGCGCAGGAGACTGGTGGCGAGGCGCTGAGCAGCAACGCCGAGGTGGCCCAACGCGCGGATGTGGTGGTGCTGTGCCACAAGCCGGCGCAGCTTCAGGGCGTGGCTGAGGAAGTCGCGCCCCATGCCAAGGCGGTGGCTTCGATTCTGGCGGCCACGTCGCTGCCGGCATTGAAGGACGCCTATCCCAATCGGCCCGTCTACCGCTTCATGCCCTCGCTGCCGGTGGAAGTGCGTCAAGGCGCGCTGGTGCAGGCAGCAGATGCTCCTCAGGTAGCCGAGGTCGATGAGGCCGTGCACGAGCTTTTCGTCGAGCTGGGCACGCTGGTGACGCTGCCCGACGCGCAGGTGGACGTGGCGATGGGATTGATGTCCTGCGGTCCTGCCTATGTGGCGCTGGTGGCCGAGGCGCAGGTCGATGCCGGTGTGCGTCACGGCATCGCCGCCGCGCAGGCCGCCGCGCTGGTCACCCAGACCCTGGCGGGCACCGCGGAGCTGCTGCGCCGCCGCGACTACGACACGCTGGCGGTGCGCCGCGAGGTGGCCTCGCCCGGAGGTCTCACGGCGCGCGGTCTGGACGCGCTTGAGCAGGGAGGTCTGCGAGGGGCTTTCAGCGATGCGATGGATGCCGTCCTGCGACCCGCGCCATGACGGGTCTGCTCGTTGCCACCGCTCGCACCGAAATCGCGGGCTATCTGTCGACGCTGATCCAGGTCTACACGCTGCTGATCATCGTCTACATCGTCGTCAACCTGCTGTTGTCGGTTGGCCTGCGCCCGCCCTACTCGCGCACCACCGATGCGATCCTCGGCTTCCTGCGCGATGTCTGCGAGCCGTTCCTACGGATCTTCCGCAGGGTGCTCCCGATGATGGGCGGGTTCGACTTCAGCCCCATCCTGGCGATCTTGACGCTGCAGATCATCAATAACCTGGTGGTCCAGGGCGCCATTCACGGCTAGTGCGTCCCGTCGCTCTAGCTTGGCTGCGAGCCGGGCTCGTGATCGTCGGCGTGGTGGCGCTCGACCAGTTCACCAAGCGTCAGGTCGAGCATTCGATCGTGCCCGGGGAAGAACGCCGGCTGCTGCCAGGTGTCCAGCTGGTGGACGCCCGCAATCACGGAGTCGCCTTCGGCTTTCTCCCCGGACATCACATCGCCGTCACGATCGTCATCGGCCTGGCGGTCCTGGGGCTGCTGGCCTACTTCACACGCCACGCCACCAAGCCGCTGATCTGGCTGCCCACGGGCTTGCTGATCGGCGGGGCGCTGGGAAACATCCTGGATCGGCTGCGCGACGGCTCGGTGACCGACTTCATCAAGTTCCCCTTGGGCTGGCCGCCCTTCAACCTCGCGGATGCCTCGATCACCTTTGGTGTGCTGCTGCTGGTGTTCGTGGTGGAGGGTGCTCCCCGTAAGGAACCCGCCGCGTGAGCGACCCGCCGGCATTCGCGATTGTTTACGAAGATGAGCATCTGTTGGTAGTCGACAAGCCCGCAGGCCTCGTCGTGCACCCCGCCAAGGGCCATCGCGAGGGCACGCTGGCGCAGCTGCTCGCTGGTACCGCCGCGGGCGGCGAGGACCCAACCCGCGCTGGCATCGTGCACCGCTTGGACCGCGAGACATCGGGCCTGCTGGTGGTGTCGCGCTCGGACGAGGTGCATCGCGAGCTTCAGGCCCTGCTTCAGGCACGGCGCCTGGAACGCGAGTACCTCGCGCTCGTGCAGGGACGCCCGCCCAGCCGCACCGGCACGATCGAGGCACCGATCGGCCGCGACCCGAAGGTGCGCACCCGCATGGCCGTCGGCGGCCACTTTCCGCGCGAGGCGCGCACCCGCTTTGAGCTGGAGCGCTCGCTGGGACGCTTCTCGCTGCTGCGCCTGCGCCTGGACACCGGCCGCACGCACCAGATCCGCGTGCACCTGCAAGCCATTGGTCATCCTGTCGCGGGCGATCCCGAGTACGGCACCGCCGGCCTGCTGGGACTGGAGCGCCAGTTTCTGCATGCCACGCGCCTCGCATTTCCGCACCCCGTCAGCGGCGAGCCGATCGATGTGCATTCGCCGCTGCCCGCGGATCTGCGCGATGCGCTTGAGCGTGCGGAGCGCTCGGGCACCCCGTAGGGGCTATCCTCTTCTATTCATCCAAACCCAACCCGTGACGGATAACGGATTGCGGCCCTGCCCGAAGAGCGCTCTGTCGCTGACTTCGGGTCCGCGCTCCCCGTACGGAGTCCTCGCAAATACATAAAGGGAGCAAACTCGTGGCTCAGGTAGGAATCGCGGAGCTGCTGGAAGCCGGTGTTCATTTCGGCCACCAGACGCGACGCTGGAACCCCAAGATGCGCCGCTTCATCCATGGTGAGCGCGACGGCATCTACATCATTGATCTGCTGAAGACCTCCGCGCTGTTGGAACAGGCGCAAGAGTTCGTGGACACGCTCGCCCGCAGGGGCGGCACGGTGCTGTTCGTCGGCACCAAGAAGCAGGCGCGCGACACGATCGCGGGCGTTGCCGAGGAAGCCGGCATGCCGTACGTCAACCATCGCTGGCTGGGCGGTCTGTTGACCAACTTCCAGACCATCAGCCTGCGCATCCGCCGCCTGCACGACCTCGAACGCTATGAGACCGAGGGTCAGCTGGCGCTGTTGCCGACGCGCGAGCGCATGGCCGCACAGGCCGATCTGGCAAAGCTGCGGGCCAACCTGGGTGGCGTCAAGAACATGCAGCGTGTACCCGACGCGATGTTCGTGATCGACCTGAAGACCGAGGTCATCGCCGTACGTGAGGCGCAGCGACTGCGCATTCCCATCATCGGGCTGGTCGATACCAACTGCGACCCCGATGGCATCGACTATGTGATCCCCGGCAACGACGACGCGATGCGTTCCTGTGCCCTCATCACGAAAGCAATCGGCGATGTGGTCTCCCAGGGCTATGCGATCTTCCGCGCCGAGGAGGAGCGTGCGCGTAAGGAAGCCGAAGAGAAATCGCGCCGCGAAGCCGAGGAGCGCGCCAAGCGCGAGGCTGAGGAACAGGCCAAGCGCGAGGCGCAGGAAGCGCAGGCGCGCAAGGAAGCCGAGGAGTTGGCCGCGCGTGAGGCGGCCGCCAGGGCAGCTGCCGCAGCGGCAGAGCCACCTGCACAGGAGACACCAGCGGCGCAGCCGGCCACTCCACCACAGGCGGCGGAGAAGCCAGCTCCCGCGCCACAGGCGCCCGCGCCGACACCGCCCGCCGCAGAGCCGACAGCTCCTCAGGAGCCAGCGGCTGTGTCGCAGCCGAAGCCCGACACCGAGGCCCCGGCGCCCGAGGTGCCTGCCGCGAAGCCGGAGCCCGAGTCCGCCCCGGCAGCAGAGGCACCCGCCGAGTCCACCCCCGCCACACCCGAGACCGCAGAGGAGGCCAGCGCATCGTGAGCGCCACAGACATCAGTGCAAAGGACGTGAAGGCCCTGCGCGACCGCACCGGCGCGGGCATGATGGACTGCAAGAAAGCGCTCACCGAGGCCGAGGGCGATCTGGACAAGGCGATCGAGGTCCTGCGCGTCAAGCAGGGCAAGAAGATCCAGGATCTCGGCGAGCGGCTGGCCACCGAGGGCACGGTGCAGGCATATGTGCACGCGGGCGCCAAGGTGGGCGTGCTGATCGAGGTCGACTGCAACACCGACTTCGTGGCCACCAACGAGGATTTCGTGGGCTTCGCCCGCGATATAGCGATGCAGATCGCCGCCTCGCCCACCGTCGCCTACGTCAGTCGTGAGGACGTCCCCGCCGAGGCACGCGAGACCGAGTCACGGGTGTACGAGCAGGAGGCTGCGGAGAAGCCCGAGAACATCCGCCAGAAGATCGTCGATGGCAAGCTCGATTCGTGGCTACAGACGATCGTGCTGCTGGAGCAGGAGATGCACAACCCGAAGTTCGAGGGCAAGACCGTGCAGCAGCTGCGCGATGAGCTCACCGCGAAGACCGGCGAGAACGTCGTCATACGCCGCTTCACACGCTTCGCCGTCGGCCAGTAGGCTCTCGCCGCAGTGCCCGACGAACCAGCGTTCAAGCGCATCCTGCTGAAGCTCTCCGGCGAGGCCCTGATGGGGGAGCTTCAGTACGGCACCGACCCCGAGTGCGTGGCCGCCGTGGCACGCCAGGTCGCGGCCGTTCACGAGCGCGACGTGGAGGTTGCGATCGTGGTGGGAGCCGGCAACATCTTCCGTGGCATGACGGGGGTCGCGGAGGGCATGGACCGAGCCACCGCTGACTACATGGGGATGCTCGCGACCGTGCTCAACGCGCTGCCTTTGCAGGATGCGCTGGAGCGGACCGGCACGCCCGTACGTGTGCAGTCGGCGATCCCCATCTCCGAGGTCGCCGAGCCCTACATCCGCCGCCGCGCCATGCGCCATCTGGAGAAGGGCCGCGTGGTGATCTTCGCGGCCGGCACCGGCAACCCGTTCTTTACCACCGATACCGCCGCGGCCCTGCGCGCAGCGGAGATCCACGCCGACATCATTCTGATGGCCAAGAACGGCGTGGAGGGTGTCTTCACGGCCGACCCCGCGCTTGACCCTTCGGCGACGTTCCTCCCTGCGATCACGCATATGGAGGCGATCGAGCGGCGCCTGAAGGTGATGGACTCAACCGCGCTGGCCTTGTGCATGGATAACAACATGCCACTCAACGTGTTCAACATGGACGACGAGACATGTATCGCGCGGATAATCTCTGGGGAACGCGTGGGCACGCTGGTGAGCACCACATCGGAAGGAGACAACGGTGGAGTCTGAGTTGATAGACGGACTGCTGGTTGACGCGCGCGAGCGTATGAAGAAGGCGGTTGAGTCAAGCCAGCACGAGTTCGCCACCGTGCGCACAGGTCGCGCCAGCCCGGCGCTCTTGGAGCGCATCAACGTCGACTACTACGGCGCGATGACACCGCTGAACCAGCTCGCCACGCTCTCCGCGCCCGAGGCGCGACTGATCACGGTGCAGCCCTACGATAAGTCTTCGATCAAGTTCATCGAGAAGGCCATCAACGAGTCCGACGTCGGGCTGACGCCCTCCAACGACGGCAACATGGTGCGCCTGATCGTGCCCGAGCTGACCGAGGAGCGCCGCCGGGACCTCGTCAAAGTCGTGCGCAATCTCGCCGAGGAGGGTCGCGTGAGGATCCGCAATGTGCGCCGCGACATCATGCACGACCTGCGCGAACTCAAGGAGGCGGGCGAGGCGGGCTCTGACGACGAGCACCGCGCCGAGGTGGAACTGCAGAAGCTCACGGACACGAGCGTCGCCGAGCTTGAGAGCGTGCTGAAAGCCAAGGAAGCCGAGATCCTCAAGGTCTGATGGCGGACGCCGAGCGGGCGCAGCGGGAGACAGCGGCCCGCTATGTCGCGATCATCACCGATGGCAACGGCCGCTGGGCACGTGCCCGGGGAGTGTCGGTCAACGAGGGGCACGACGCCGGCGCCGACACCGTCAAGGCCCGCCTGCGCGATGCCGTGGACCTGGGCATCGAGGAGCTGACGGTCTACTCCTTCTCCACCGAGAACTGGTCGCGCCCGGCCGAGGAGGTGCAGGGCCTGATGGCGATGTTCTCCCGCCGCATCGCCGGTGAAACGCCAGAGCTGCACGAGGAAGGGGTCCGGATGCGCTTCGTCGGCCGCCGCCAAGGCCTGTCGCCTGAGCTTGTCGAGCAGATGGCCTGGGCCGAAGAGCTGACCGGCGCCAACACCCGCATAACGCTGTTCGTCGCCTTCAATTACGGCGGCCGTGCCGAGATCCTTGACGCTGCGAGAGGTTTTGAGGGTGATAGTGAAGAGGAGTTTCGACAACGCCTCTACGCGCCGGAAATGCACGACCCCGACATCATCATTCGCACCAGCGGCGAGCGGCGGCTATCCAACTACCTGATCTGGCAGGGCGCCTACTCCGAGCTGGTCTTCCGCGATGAGCTCTGGCCCGATTTCACGCGCGAGGCGCTGGAAGAGTCGCTTGCCGAGTTCTCCGCGCGCCAGCGCCGCTTCGGTGGGCGATGAGCTCGGCCCGTATGGATAAAGGCTCGTCTCGTCTGATGCGCTCAGCTCGCACCCGCGCTGGCGCGGGCTCCGGCGGGTCAGGCGGCGCCTCCACGCGCTCAGATCTCACTGCGCGCGTGCTTGTCGCACTGCCGGCCATCGCGTTTGCGCTGTTCATCGTGATCGAGGGCGGTCTCATCTTCACGCTCGGCGTCATGGCCCTCGGCTTGATCTGTCTGCACGAGCTGTATGCGATGTATGACCGCGTGCACCCCGCGCGCCTGGCCGGCTTTCTTGCGTTTGCCGGGCTGCTGCTTGCTGCGCTTTACGGCGGCCAGTACCAGATCCTGCTGGTCGCGGTCTGCGCTCTGCCGGTCCTCTTCGGCTTCACCTTGCTGCAACCAAATCCGAGCGTGGTCGGCATGGCGATCACGCTGCTCGGCATCTACTGGATCGGCTTCGGCCTTGCCCATGCGGTGCTGCTGCGCGATCTGCCGCACGGGCTGGGGATCGTCATCGACGTGCTCGTCGGAACCTTCCTCGGCGACACCGGCGCCTATCTCGGCGGTCGCCTCTTCGGTCACCGGCCACTCGCGCCTTCGATCTCCCCCAACAAGACCGTCGAGGGTCTGCTGATCGGCATGGTTGTCGCCGTGCTCGCCGTCTGGTTCGCCGGGCGCTACCAGGACTGGCTCCCGGGATCTCACGCGCTCGTACTGGGCATCGGTGTCGCTTTGGCCGCACCTGTCGGCGATCTCTTTGAGTCCTTCGTCAAGCGTCAGGCGGGCGTCAAGGACACCGGACGGGTCTTTGGTGCTCACGGCGGGGCGTTGGATCGACTCGATGCTGTCTTCTTCGCCGCCGTCGTGGGCTATTACATCTGGTCAGCCTACGTCTGAGTAATCTCCGAGGCGTGCCCAAGCGCCTACTCATTCTCGGCTCCACCGGCTCGATCGGCGTGCAGGCGCTTGACATCGTGCAGCGCAGCTCCGAGCTTGAATTGATCGGCCTCTCCGCGGAGCGCTCGTGGGAGGCGCTGGTCGAGCAGGCTCGCACGCACGGCGTCAAGCGGATCGCGTTGGCCGACGCCGACGCCGCCGCACGGGCAGGAGAGGTGTGGACTGACGGAGAGGTGCTAGGCGGCGCGGAGGGGCTCGTGCGGCTCGTGATCGAGTCCGGTGCCGAGCTGGTGCTCAACGCGCTTGTCGGCTCTGCTGGGCTGGGGCCGACGGTGGCAACGCTGGGCGAGGGCATCGACCTGGCGTTGGCCAACAAGGAGTCATTGGTCGTCGGCGGTGAGCTCGTCACGGCGCTCGCCGAAGCCACGGGCGCGCAGATCATTCCCGTGGACTCCGAGCACACCGCGCTGCACCAGTTGCTCGCGGGGCAGCCGCCCGGGACTGTGGAGCGGCTGACGATCACAGCCAGCGGAGGTCCCTTTCGGGGTTATACGCACACCCAACTCGACAGCGTCACCGTAAAGCAGGCGCTCGCGCATCCCACGTGGGAGATGGGGGGGAAGATCACGATCGACTCCGCCACGCTGATGAACAAGGGCCTTGAGCTGATGGAGGCCCACCACCTCTTTGGCACGCCTTATGAGCGCATGGATGTCGTCGTGCACCCCCAGTCGGTCATCCATGGCCTGGTGCAGTTGAGCGACGGCGCGATGCTCGCCCACCTCGGGCCAGCCGACATGCGCGTGGCGATCTCCTATGCGCTGCACGGCGCCTGCAGCGTCAAGCTGCCGATCGAGCCGCTTGACCTCGTCGCGCTCGCCCGCTTGGATTTCGAGGCCGTCGACACCGAGGCTTTTCCCTGCCTGCGGCTCGCGCGTGAGGCTGCCATCGCAGGCGGCACCGCGCCGTGTGTGCTCAATGCGGCGAATGAGATCGCGGTGCACGCCTTCCTCGCTGGGCGCATGCCTTTTCTAGGCATTCCCGCTGTTATCGAAAGGACACTTGAGCGATTGGGTAGCAGTCCCGTGCGGGCCTTCGAGTCGCTGTATGAGTCCGACCGCGAAGCCCGCGCCGTCGCCGGCGAGGCGATCGCGGCGCTGGCCTGAGAGGACGCTTCGGGGCGTCGAGCGTCTACAAGTTCGGCGTCGGACGTCTGAAAGCAAGCTGCCACCGGCGGGTTGTGCGCTCTGCGCCTGCCAAACTGGGCCTCATGAGTTGGGCGTTGACGATCCTGGGGTTCATGGCACTGGTGGTGCTGCACGAGTTCGGGCACTTCGCCGCTGCCAAGGCGGTGGGTATGCGCGTGGAGCGCTTCTCGCTGTTCTTTCCTCCCAAGCTGATTGGGATCACGCGCGGGGAGACCGAGTACATGATCGGCTCCATCCCGCTCGGCGGCTACGTGCGCATCACCGGCATGAACCCCAACGAGGAGATTCCTGAGGATGTGGCCCACCGCGCCTACTTCCGCCAGCCCGTCTGGAAGCGTCTGGTCGTGATCGGCGCTGGGCCGGCCATGAATGTGCTCGTCGCCTTTCTGCTGCTGTGGGGGGTCTATGCGTTCAGCGCGCAGCATCCGCGCAGCGATCGCGCTCAGGTGGCCGCGGTGGAGAAGGCGCATCCCGCCAGCGGCGTGTTGCGCACCGGCGACGTGCTGCTCGCGGTCGACGGCAAGCCCGTGCACATCGATGCCAACGGCAACAGCAACTTCATCGCTCAGATCTCCTCACACCATTGCGCGGGCAAGCCTCTGCAGGGCTGTGCGGCCACGACGCCAGTGCATCTCACGGTGCTGCGCAACGGGCGACTGATGAGCTTCACGCTCACCCCCCGCTATGACACCCACGCTGGTCGCACGCTCGTGGGTATCCAGTCTTCGCCGGTCCTGCACGGTGAAACGGCCGGCCAGGCGATCTCCTCCAGCGTCAGCGAGATGTGGAACGTCACGACCGTGACCGTCTCGCATCTCTCGCAGATCTTCACCAGCGAAAAGGCCCGCAAGGAAGTCCACTCGATCGTCGGGGTCTCCGATGTCGCCAGCCAGGCCTTCAGCTACAGCACGCCTGCGGCACTCTTCCTACTCGCGATCGTCTCGCTGTCGCTGGCGATCATCAATCTCTTTCCCTTCTTGCCTCTGGATGGCGGACACATCTTCTGGGCGCTTGCCGAGAAGGTTCGCGGACGGCCGATTCCGTTCGCCGTCATGGAGCGCGCCAGCGTCGTCGGATTTGCGCTCGTGCTTGTGCTCTTCATGGTCGGCTTCACCAATGACATCCACACCTTCTCCCACGGTGGCTTCCCCGTAAGGTGATCGATCACTGGCGGGGCGGGATCTGCCGCACACTGATCCAGCTCTTCACAAGCCGGCCCATCCTCTCCCCAAAAACAGGCCCCCCGAACAGCGCTTCCAGTTCGCCTTTGCGCAGCAGCGAAATGTCTTCCCAATTGCCTGCCGCGCCGAGTTTCCAATAGTGCCTGCGCCAGCGCACCGGCAGCCACTGTGCGCCTGGCAGCAGCGCATGGGGCTCGATCGGAAAGCTCCACGCCGGCGTCTGCACGTACCAGCCGCGCGCCACGCGGCGCAACTCGGCGGCGAATGCCTGGCGGCGCGCGGGCGGGATGTGCTCGATCACGCTGTTGCAATACACCAGGTCGAACTCTCCATCGGCGAACGGCAGGCCCTCCGCGGGGTCGGCCTGCACGAACGGGCCGGGGTATCCGGGCTGGGCCATCACGTCGACGCCGGTCACATCCATCGTTGGCTCAAGCGCCCGTAATCCCAGCTGGCCGCAGCCCACATCCAGCACCTTCGCGCCCTGCGCGATGCCGGTCAAGGCGAAGAAGCGAGCGTGTCTACGCCGGCGTGCGCGTGCTGCCAGCGGGGAGGCCAATCGTGCCAGCGGGCCGCGGGCGGTGGCATAGACGGGGGGTGGATCGGCGGGCATCGTAGAATCACAGGGGCATGGCCTCTGAGCGACAGATAACTGTAGGCCCCGTACCCATCGGCGGCGGCGCCCCCGTGGCGGTGCAGACGATGACCAAGACAGAGACGGCCAATCTCGCGGCCACCATGGAGCAGATCCTGACGGTCGCTGAGGCCGGCGCGGACATCGTGCGCGTCGCCGTGCCGCGCGAGCAGGATGCCGAGGCGCTCAAGTCGATCGTGCGCGACTCGCCGATCCCGATCATCGCCGACATCCACTTCAACCACACGCTTGCCCTCAAGGCCATCGAAGCGGGCGCGCATTGCGTGCGCTTAAACCCCGGCAATATCGGTGGGCCCGAGAAGGTCGCCGAGGTGATCGCGCTGGCCAAAGAGCGCTCCACGCCGCTGCGTGTCGGCGTCAACTCCGGCTCGCTGCCCAAGCACCTGCGCCAGCTGGAGTACGACAACCCGGTGGAGGCCTTGGTTACGGCCGCGATCGAGACCGTGCGGTTGATGGAGAGCCTCGACTTCTACGACTTCAAGGTCTCCATGAAGTCAACCTCGGTGCCCAACACGATCGCCTCCAATCGGCTTTTGGCGGAGCGCATTCCCTATCCACTACACCTCGGGGTCACCGAGGCCGGCACCAAGTGGTCGGGCTCCTTGAAGTCGGCCGTCGGGCTGGGGACGCTTTTGGCCGATGGCATCGGCGACACGATCCGCATCTCGCTCTCCACCTTCCACGCCGAGGAGGAGGTCAAGGTCGCCTGGGAGATCCTCAAGGCGCTCAAGCTGCGCGAGCGCGGGCCGGTGCTGATCGCCTGCCCTACCTGCGGGCGTCTGCAGTTCGATATGGACACCGTCGTCGCCGAAGTCGAGCGGCGCCTGGAAGCCTACGAGGACCCGATTGAGGTCTCTGTGCTCGGCTGCGCCGTCAATGGCATCGGTGAGGCCCGCCACGCCGACTTCGGCATCACCGGCGCCAAGGACATGGGCATGATCTACTCCAAGGGCGAGCCGCTCAAGAAGGTCCCCACCGATCAGCTCGTGGATGAGCTCTTCAAGGAGATCGACCGCTACTACGCCGCCGGCAAGACCGTCCAGCGCGATGAGGCAGCCGCTGCCGATGCGCGTGCTTGGCTGGCGGCCAACGAGGACGCTACGCAGATGACCCCCGAGCGCCTGGCGGCGCTTGAGGCCGCCGCGGCCGACAACGACGAGGAGGCCGACGCGGTGCTTGAGTCGATGCTGACTCCTGTCCCACAGGGCACGCCGGCCTCCGCCGCGGTGACGATCGACGAGGTGGCCTCGCCGATCGCCGGGCGGCGCTTTACGCGCTGAAGCGCTCCGCCACCTTCGCCCAGTTGACGGTGTTCCACCACGCGTCCAGGTAGTCCGGGCGGCGGTTCTGGTACTTCAGGTAGTAGGCGTGCTCCCACACGTCCACGCCCAGCAGCGGCGTCTTGCCGGCGGAGATCGGGTTGTCCTGGTTGGGGGTGCCAACGACTGCCAGACCCGAACCGTCCTTGACCAGCCACGACCAGCCCGAGCCGAACTGGTTGATGCCCGTTTCCTTCAGCTTCGCCTGAAAATCTGAGAATGAGCCGAAGGCGGAGTCGATCGCCTGTGCCAGCGCGCCG
This sequence comes from uncultured Solirubrobacterales bacterium, assembly GCA_963743165.1. Classification (GTDB taxonomy): domain Bacteria; phylum Actinomycetota; class Thermoleophilia; order Solirubrobacterales; family Solirubrobacteraceae; genus Palsa-744. The sequence continues at coordinate 269,532 of CAVUOP010000001.1, read as the reverse complement.
TCGGGGGTGCCTCCTGCGTTCGCAGCCATGCTCTCCCAGAACAGCGAGTGGTTGTAGTGCCCGCCGCCGTTGTTGCGCACCGCGCCACGCTTGTCCTCCGGCACCTGACTCAGGTCCTTCAACACATCCTCGATCGCCGCGTCCTCAAGCGGTGTGCCCGCGAGTGCGGCATTGACCTTGTCCACGTAGGCCTGATGGTGCTTGTCGTGATGGATTTCCATCGTCTGCTTGTCGATGTGTGGTTCAAGCGCGTCGTAGGCGTAAGGCAGCGGCGGAACGGAATAGGCCATTGGTGCTCCTTCTCGGCTTTCGGATGTCAGCGGATGAGGCTGTTCTATCAAAGGTGGGCCTACCCCTTTTCTGGGCTATGCCACCTCACATCGACGGCGGCCCGTAGCATGTGCCCGGCTGATGACCCGTCTCTCGCAATATCTGCTGCCCACCGAGAAGCAGGCTCCGGCCGATGCCGAGGCGATCTCGCACAAGCTGATGGTGCGCGCCGGGCTGATCCGCCAGATGGGCGCGGGCATGTGGACCTGGCTGCCCGCCGGCTGGCGCGTGCACCAGCGCGTCGTCGCGATCATTCGCCAGGAACTCGATGGGATCGGTGCGCAGGAGATGCTGATGCCCGTGCTGCAGCCCGCCGAGCTGTGGCGCAAGACCGGGCGCCTGGACATCGACGAGCTTTTCAAGCTGCAGGACCGCAAGGGCTCGGAGATGGTGCTGGCGATGACCCACGAGGAGGCCGTCACCTTTCATGTCGCACAGACGGTGCGTTCCTACCGCGATCTGCCTCTGATCCTCTACCACTTCCAGGTCAAGGAGCGCGATGAGCCGCGTCCGCGCGCAGGCGTCTTGCGCACGCGTGAGTTCGTCATGAAGGACTCCTACTCCTTCGACCGCGACCAGGCCGGGCTGGAGGAGAACTATGCGCTGCATATCGGCGCCTACGACCGCATCATGGCGCGCACCGGCCTGCGCTTCTATCGCGTCGAATCCGACGTGGGCATGATGGGCGGACTGGGTGCGGATGAGTACATGGCACCTTGTCCCGCGGGGGAGGATCAGGTCGCGCTTGCTCCCGGCTATGCCGCTAACGTCGAGGTAGCGCTGCGCCATCCCGACATCCGTGAGGTAAATGATGGCTACATGCTGGGCGACCAGGTCTTGACGATCGAGCCCGCCATCGAGATCGGCAACATCTTCAAGCTGGGCACCCGTTACTCCGAGCCGCTGGGCGCCAACTTCCTCGACGAGGCCGGTAGCGAACAGCCGATCTGGATGGGCTCCTACGGCATCGGCCCCGCGCGCATCGTCGCCGCGGCCGTCGAGCAGTTCGCCGATGAGTACGGCATCTCCTGGCCGCGCTCGCTCGCGCCCTTCGCTGTGCACCTGATCGCGCTCGGCAAGCCCGGCACGCCTGAGCGCGAGGCGTGCGATGAGGTGTATGAGACATTGCGCGCTGGCGGCGTCGAGGTGCTCTATGACGACCGCGAAGGCCAGCCGGGCGAGAAGTTCGCTGATGCCGAGCTGCTTGGCTGCCCGCTGCGGCTTACCGTGGGTCGTAAGTCCCTGGAGTCGGGTGAGATCGAGGTGCAGCTTCGCCGTGGCCGCCAGCAGGCTCCGGGGCTGGCACTCGGGGGCGACCCTGAGGTCCTCCTGCGCGCCGTGGATGAGCTGTGGCGGAGCCTCCCCTGAGCTCCGCCTCCGGCGCCGGAGAGCCCATGTCCGCACGCACCGGGGACGCTGCTCCGCCACCTCGCCTTACTTTGCGCCGCCTCGTCGGCCTCGACCGCTCTGGTCCGCCGCCACCCCAGACTCTCGCGGGCCAGCCGCTGCGACCGTGGACCGTGCCCAACGCCATCGGCTTTCTGCGTCTGGCCCTGATTCCCGTCTTCCTGATCGTGGCGCTTTCCAGCGACGACGGAGTGGATGCGCTTGCGGCGGCGCTTTTCGCCGTTATCGGCTGGGGCGATTACGCCGACGGAATCGCCGCGCGCGTCACCCGTCAGTACAGCCGTCTGGGAGCCTTGATGGACCCCATCACCGACCGCCTGCTGGTCATCTCCGGAGTAATCGTGTGCTGGAACTTCACGCTGCTGCCGCACTGGGCACTGGCGCTGCTGATAGCCCGCGAGCTGTTCATGCTGGCTCTCGGTCGCTATGGCCAGACCCGCGGTGTGGAGCTGCGGATCAACTGGCCCGGGCGCATTGGCGTCGGGCCGCTGATGGGCTCATTCTTCTTCGCGATGGTCGGCCTTTCCACGCTCGCGGAAGTGCTCTTGTACATCGGCCTTGCCTTGGCGCTTGTTGCCACAGCTCTATACGTGCGGACGGGGCTGGCCGAACAGCGGGCCGCGCGCGGATCTTGAGCCTGACACGTCGTCAGCTGCTCGCACGAGGTGCGGGAACCGCGGCGGGCATGGCGCTTGCCCGGGCAGGTGGCGCTCTGCCACAGGTGGCAATGGCTGCGTCTGGCAACGACACCGTGCAGTCCTATTTGGCGTTCATGGACACGGTGGTTGCGCGCATCCACTCGCAGTGGTCGCCGGGTTACGGCGCCTACCATCCGATGGGGGGCACCTTCGCGACGGTTGTCAACGCGCGTATGCTCCAAGTTCATGCGGTTGCCGCGCTAGTCGGACATGAAGGAGCCAGCCGCGATGACGAACGTGCCCGGCGGCTCGTGGCTACGCTGACCAGCAGCCCCGTGCCATGGCGCACAGCGGGTGCCAATACGCGTCACGACAAGATGTTCCACCTGCCTGGCTGGATCACGAGCCTCACCGATCCACAGGCGGTGATGGACAAGGCTGTGGACCCACAGGTGGCGCAGGCGCTGGTGGCGGCCTGGCGTGCTGGCTCCATATTGCAGTTGGACGACGCCACCCTCCAGCAGATCGTGCAGGAGGTCTCAAGCACAGCGCGCTGCTCGTTTTTCCGCTATCCGGGCATCCGTCTGAACCAGCTCAACTGGAACTGCGCGCTGTACGCGCTCGACGCGGAGTTGACGGGCGCCACCGATCTGCTGCGCGGCGACTACCGCGAGCAGATGCTGCGCTTTGCGACCTTCGCCACGCATCCCGAGCACCCTGGCGGCACCGCCAATCTGGGCCCCGGCTGGCACTTCAGCTACCTGCCCAACCACGACCCCGCCAGCGAGGCCAACCTCGACAGCGCCGAGTATGCCAACGAGACGCTCGACTGCATACGTCACTACGCCACCGCGCTCGCCGCGGGCATGACGCCGTTGCCCACACCGGCGCTGGAGGTCTTCCGCGCTTATGCCCAACGAACCCTCTACGGCGATTGGACGCACGCGGGCTACCTCAACTGGGATACGGGTTTGGGCTCGCAGCGACGCTATATCGGCAAGGTCATGGCCTTTGCCCAGCAGGGCCTCTTGGCGATCGCCACGACGCCGATGGTGCAGAGCACTCCGCAGATGGGTGCCCATGCGCGCTGGCTGTTCGACCGCGGTCTTGACCTCTACCTGCGCTGGGTCTCCGAACAGCCTGAGGACGTTGCCCCGCCACCTGTCGAGTTCGGTGACATCGCTCACACCGAGGGGCCCGATGACCGTATGTTGTTCGCCGCGCGCATGGCCAGTAATGCCGCACAGGCGATCTCGCTCGATCTTGCCTCGGTGGCAGGTGCTCCGCCGCCCCTGATGTACTCCTTCGACCCCGATTCCCAACGCCTGGCGGTGTCCACACCGGTCTATTCCACGGGGATTCTCGTGCACAACCGTCACGCCGTCAGCTACGGTGGTCTCGATCTGAACCGGCTGTTCGACGCCCATCAGCAGCCGGTCGGCTGCACCGCTGGCACGGGCTTGGCCAACTTCATGGCATGTATCCGCGATGCTGGTGGCAAGGTGCTGCTCAGTACGCAGATGGGCAACGACGCGAGCATGAGTGTCACCGTCACGCAGCGCGACGGTTCGCTGCGTCGGGCAGGGCCGGCCTCGCCGCCTTACCCACTGAACGCCTATGCCGGGCCGATGCGTGCGGTGCTGGCCACAGGACGGGTCGCGCATGGGGCCGCGGCGATCGCCACGGCACACCGGCTGCTGGCTGAGACGATCGAGTGCAACTGGGAGCTCACGCTGCCCCCACACGGCCGCTGGGAGGTGGCGCTGCCCTCCTACGGTCAGGAAGCTCGTTTTCTTGTGCAGGACGGTTCTGGCGCGTTGCGCGAGCTCGACAAAGGCGCCAGCGGTTTGAGGCTCGCCACCGCGCGGGAGGTCGTCGTGCAGTCAGAACAGGGGGGCTACACCATCACGCCGCTCACAGCGCCTCGCGGCGCCATGCTGCGCGTTGTGGACGCACCCTCCTCCACGGGCGCGGCGCGGCCGGGACCAACGCTCGTCCTTACCGGCTCCGCTGGCGCCGCCAAGGCGGGGTTGTTGCGACTGTCTCTGCGCTTGAGTATCCATTCGCCCAGCAGCCAGAGCCCGGCAGAGCCGTAGGCCAGCAGCAACGGCATCAGGCTGACGTTGTAGCGGGGCTGGTCGTTGAACAGCGTCGCCAGGCCCGCGATGGCAAACAGCGTTGCCGTCGCGACGATCAGCTCCCAGCGGCGCGTGAGCAGAGCCCCGCCCAGCAGCCCGATCCACGCCAGCAGGACATACAGCGTGTGCTGCAGCTGGCTCGTGGAGGGGTTGTAGGTGCCATTGCCTCCGCTCCATACCGTCTTCCACATCTTCCAGAACTTGCCCCCCAGCATCCCCGCGAAGGCGAATGGCTGGCCGAGCGCGTACTTGCGTACGTTTTCAAGATCGGCCGCTCTGACGGCGGCTTCGGCCGACTTGCCGGGATAGCGCGCGTGGATTAGGTCGAACAGCGGCGCGGCGCTCTGCTGCCAATAGCGCCCGCAGTGTTCTGGGAAGTGTTTGCAGACTTCAGGGGCCAGCTTCTCCTCGGTCGGCACCAACGCCCCTTTGCCCGGCAGGTAGCTGCCGATGAAGAAGGCATCGGGGCCGGCGTTGGTAATCGGCACGAAGTGCCCTTGCTTGCCCGACGCATAGACCAGCCAGGGGGAGAGGGTGAGCACGATCGCCCCCAGATAGACCGTTGCCCGCAGTGCCCCTACGCGCCATCCGGGCCGTCCACTGAGCGCCAGTGCCAGAGCAATTACGACCATTCCTACGACGATGTCCCCGCGCGTCAGGCACGCCAGTCCGCCCACGACCCCGGCGGCGGCAAGCGCCAGCCACCAGCGCCGGTCCTGCAGGCGCGAGCGCGCCAACACGGCGGCAGCCACCGTGGCCAGCAATGCCAGGCCGCCCATCGGCTCAGACAGGAAGGTACGCGTGGCCACCACCAGCGGCCAGTACGTCGCGCCCAGCGCCACCGCCAGCACCCCTGCCCAAGGTCCGGCGGCCCACCAGGCCACCGCCGCCATCAGCAGCAGCGTCAGCACCCCTGCCAGCAGCTGCACATACTGCGCAGGGCCGCTGGCGTGCTCGGTCAGACGCAGCGAGCGATGGCCTGAGAGTCGTGTTGCCGCCGCGAAAGCCAGCGAGGTCCCAGGGGGCCACTTGAAGGTCGCATAGCGTTCGTGGGCCAGGATGCGGTTGGTGTTGCCCACATAGCCGTTCTCGTCAGCCGACAAGTGGGTGTTGCCGCCGATCGCCTCGGCGCGCAGCACGCCTCCCACGAGCACGATCGCCAGGATCAGGCCGAGGGCGATCCGCTGCGTAGCGGTGGGAGCGAGCCGCGACATGTCTTGCACTCTAAGGAACTCATCCCTCGTTCGACCCACTCTGCCAAGGCGAGCCTCAACCTCAGCTTTACCTTTTGGGCCAGGGCTGTCTATACTGACGCGGTTCGCAGTCCCCCAGCAGAGGGTGGCGCAGCCGGCCGGAGGCCGGCGAGCCGGGCCCCTCTTATTCCGATCATGAGGAGAGCCGGATGGACACCTTTCCTGACCTTGGTGCGTTGAGCGACGTCGAGCTGAAAGATTTGATCAAGGAGCTATCCGAGGAAGAGATCGAGATCTCCTACAAGCGGCGCATACTGCACGGCAAGATCGACATTCTGCGCGCCGAGCTGGTCAACCGCCTGCGCAAGAAGCACGATGGCGGCGAGGCGATCATCACCGGCGCCGATGTACAGCAGCTCACCGACATCTTGGCTCGTCGGCAGACCGGCGAGCCCAGCGACGTGTCCTAGGAAGGAGCCAACCGCCGTGGCCGTGCACTGCACCGAGTGTGGTTTCGTCAACACCGAAGGCGCCAATTACTGTCAGCGCTGCGGTGCCTTGCTGCCGCGCGCCGAGGGGGCGGGCGGAGAGCCGGTGACCGCCACTTATCGCATCGACGAGGCCGGCGAGCTGGTGCCGGTGGAGATCGAGACCGGCAGCGATCGCGGTCCCGCGCTCGTGATCCGCGCCGGTGGCGGACGTGTGGGGGAGAGCTTCGCCGTGCAGGGCGAGCGGATGAGCATCGGTCGCCGCCCCGATGCCGACGTGTTTCTCGACGACATCACCGTCTCGCGCGACCACGCACTGCTGATTCATCGCAACGACCATTGGCACCTGGACGATTGCGGCTCGCTCAACGGCACCTACGTAAACCGCAGCCGCATCGACTCTCAGCGCCTGGAAGAGGGCGATGAGGTGCAGATCGGCAAGTACAAGCTCACCTTCCACGCGCGCTGACAGATAGATGGCCACCCAGACCCCCACCGAGGCGGATGTAGCCGCTCTGAGCGCCAACCCCGTTGGCGGTGCCTCCGACCCTGAGGTCTCCGGTCTGGCAGGCCAGCGCCAGAAGGCGCTCACGATTGGCGCTGTCTGCAAAGCGCTCGCGCAGGAGTTCCCCGACATCTCGATCTCCAAGATCCGCTACCTGGAGGATCAGAAGCTCGTGACACCGCGTCGTACGCCTGGTGGCTACCGCCTCTACACGCAGGGCGACGTCGCCCGCCTGCGCACGATCCTGCGTATGCAGCGCGATGAGTTCCTGCCTCTACGCGTGATCCGCCAGGAGCTGGCAGCGGGGCGCGCCGGCGGAGAGGCAGGGATTCCACAGCCCGGGCGCGATGGGATCAGAGTCTTCCGCGGCGGGGTCAGCGTGCGCGAGTCAAGCGGCGCGCTGTATTCGCTTGAGGAAGTGCTGGAGGACACCAAGGCCGATGCCAAGCTGGTCGCCGAGCTGGAGGAGTACGGCGTCATAAAGGGCGAGATGCGCGGTGGCGTGCGCTATTTCGATGAGACCGAAAGAGAGATCGTCGGCGCTGTCGCCGAGCTTGCGCGCTATGGCGTCGGCGGGCGCAACCTGCGTGTCTTTCGCTCCTCGGCCGACCGCGAGGCCACGCTGCTGCAGCAGATCCTCGCTCCCGCTCTGCGCTCGCGCAACCCGCAGCGGCGCAAGGAGGCGCTTGAGGCGCTCGAGAACCTTGCGGCTGTCACCACGCATCTGCGCCATCTCATGCTGGTGCGCGATCTGCGCAAGATCGTGCGCTAGCCGCCGCGGCCGTGCACACCACGCGTCGTCATCGCGTCATTCGAGCTTCTGTAGATGAGCTCTGGGAGGTTGTGCGCGACCCTCACCATCTGCCCCGCTGGTGGCCGCGTGTCAGCCGGGTCGAGGCGGTGGAAGGGGGGGCATTCACCGAGGTGCTCAAGACGGCCAAGGGCAAGCTTGTACGAGCTGACTTCACGCTGATCGAGACGGATGAGACACAGCGGCGTTTGACGTGGTCCCAGGAGCTTGAGGGCAGCCCCTTCGCGCGCCTGCTGGCGAGCGCCGAGACCGAGGTGCAGCTGGTTTCACAGGGCCTTAGCACCGACATGACGAGCCAAAGCACCGATGTGGCGATCGAGATGCGTCAGGCATTGACAGGGTTTTTCCCTCGCTTCGGCGGCTTCATGGTGCGCCGCGCGGCAGCAGCCACGCTGGATGAGGCGCTTGAGGGGCTGGAGCGGATCAGCACCGGGGACGAGGTTGTGAGCGATGATTGATGGGGGAGCCAACGGTGCCTGAGCCGCCCGCGATGCGCTGGTGGGGGTGGGGCGATCCCGGGCATCCCCCCGCGCTGGGAGCAGATGCCCTGGCGTTCTTACGCAAGCACGTTGGCGTGGCGGACACGCCTTCCCCGCCGGTGGCCTTGGGAGCCGTGCAGGTGGCGAGCTCGGCCCTCTCCGCGGACGCGGCACAGGCGCTGCGCGGGGTCGTGGGGCAGCAGGGAGTACGCGTCGACCACGCTGAAAGGGTGCTCCATGCGGCCGGTAAGGGCTACCCGGACCTCGTGCGGTTGCGCGCCGGCATACCCGAGGGAGCCCCCGACGCCGTCCTGCATCCGCGCGATCGCGCGCAGGTGCGAGGGCTGCTTGAGGTGTGCGCCCGCCATGCGCTGGCGGTTGTGCCTTTCGGCGGGGGCACCAGTGTCGTGGGTGGCGTGTCGCCATTGCGCGGTGAGAGCCACAGCGCGGTAGTGGCGCTCGACCTCGGTGCGCTGCGGGGCATACTCGACGTTGACCGCGAGTCGCTGACAGTGAGAGTGGCAGCCGGGATGCGCGCACCTGCCCTGGAGCGCGAGTTGGGAGGGCTGGGTCTGACGCTTGGTCACTTCCCACAGTCCTTTGAGTACGTCTCGCTGGGCGGCTGCGCGGCTACCCGCTCGGCTGGTCAGGCATCCACCGGCTATGGGCGCTTTGAGGAGATGGTCAAGGGTCTCGTGCTGCTCGCGCCAGCGGGTGACATCGAGCTGCCTGCCATTCCCGCCACTGCGGCAGGGCCGGAGTTGCGACGCATGGTGGTCGGCTCGGAGGGGACGCTGGGGGTGATCAGCGAGCTGTCGCTGCGCGTGCGAGCAGCTCCCGCGACGCGCCAGTATGAGGGTGCCTTCTTCAGGGACTTTGCCTGCGGCGTGCAGGCGCTACGCGCGCTTGCCCAGGAGCATGCGGCGCCGGCTGTGGCGCGCCTTTCCGACGAGGCCGAGACGGGGATGTCGCTCGCCCTCGCAGGCACTGGTGGCTTGAAAGGGCGTCTGGGGCGCTCTTATCTGGGGCTGCGTGGCTACGGCGAAGGATGCCTGGCCATCCTAGGCTTCGAGGGAACCTCGGAGGAGGTTGAGCACAGGCGCAAGCGCGCGCTGGCGCTGCTGCGTCGCCACGAAGGTCTGCCCGTCGGCCAATCTCCCGGCAGGGCTTGGCTGGCGCAGCGTTTTGCGGCGCCTTATCTGCGTGACGAGCTGCTCACGCAGGGGGTGATGGTGGAGACGCTTGAGACCGCCACACGCTGGTCCAATCTGGAACGGCTGCACCGTGAGGTCGGCGGCGCAATCGAGCGCGCGCTCGCCGCGCAGGGCACGCCCGGACTTGTCATGTGCCATGTCTCACACCTCTATGAGACGGGCGCCTCGCTGTACTTCACTTTCTTGGCCCGCCAGCGCGAAGATGCAATCGAGCAGTGGCAGGCCGTCAAGCACGCCGCCTGCGAGGCGATCGTGGATGGCGGGGGCACGATCACCCATCATCACGCTGTCGGGCGCGACCACGCTCCGTGGCTTGAGCGCGAGATCGGCGTCGCGGGGGTCTCGGCACTGCGGGCGCTCAAGCAGCAGCTCGACCCCGCGGGGGTCATGAACCCCGGCAAGCTCCTCGCTTGATCAGCTCAGGCTGAAAGGCCCATTGAGCACGATCGGGCCGGGATGGCTTGGCTTCGTGCTGGTCTCCTTTGTAATCAGCATCTGGCGGTACTTCCCGGCATTCGCCGGCAAAGCGCCGACAGCCTGCAACCGGCCATTGGAGCTGACATTGGGCGCGCGGCCGAGCACGCGAGCTTCGCTTGGCGAGTTGTAGAGCCATGCCGCGTAGAAGAAGCCATTTTCAGTCGGGGGAAGGTGTTCGGCGGTGACCAGGAATGCCCGCTTGCTGCCCTCGGAAAGAACCTCCACGATCCCCACGGCCTTGCTCGTCGGATCGGGCGAGACAAGGTTCAGCTGTTTGTCGATATGCGGTTCGCCTGCGGCGGTCGTGGTCTTCGAGCCGCTTGTTGTCGTGGTGCCTGTGGCCGAGCTCTTATGCGAGCTTCCGCTGCCGCTTGAGAGCACGATGACAACCACCACGATCGCCACGAGGATCGCCCCCAGCAGCAGCACGCCGGTCCTGCGCGCTCGCGCGGTCTGCGAAGGCGAGGGCGCATCTGAGCCACGCGGCGGTCGGGGCGAGGGTGGTGGGCGACGAGCGCGGGGAGGTGGCAGAGAAGGCGTTGCGGGCTCCTCGCGGCGAGCAGTGCTTGTCGGGGGCGTCTCGGTCGCAGGAGCGTCCTTGGTCAGCGCATCGAGTGCCGCATGCGCGCGGTCGCGCACGGCGCTCTCCGGGATGGCGAGCATGTCCGCGATTTCGGCATGGCTCTTGCCCTGCTGCACCAGCAGCAGCAGCACGGCGCGCTGATCGGGAGGAAGGTCGTCCAGTCTGCTCATGGCATCTCACGGCACCGCCAGGGAGCGACGCGCATCCGTAGGCTATCGTGGCGAGCCGATGGCGGGCCCCACTGCGGAGCAGATCAATGAGGTGCTGGTCGGCTTTGACCGGCTGTACGGACTGGAGTTGTTGGATCACTCCGAGACCGAGGTGCGCGCGCGTGTGCAGGTCCGCGACGAGCTCAAGCAGCCCGCGGGGCTGGTGCATGGCGGGGTCTACGCCGCGATCGCCGAGGCCATCACCTCACTGACTACGGCCTTTGCGGTGCTTGCCAGTGGCCGCACCTCGATGGGCCTGTCCAACAGCACGAGCTTCCTGCGCCCCATCACCGAGGGCTACATCCACGCCGAGGCAGTCGCGCTGCACCGCGGGCGCACCACCTGGGTGTGGGAGGTGCGCTTCACCGACGATGAGGAGCGCCTGTGCGCGCTGACGCGGATGACTATCGCCGTACGCGAGATCCGCGCGGAGTAGTCACCCCGGGGATGCGTACCGCCTGCGGCACTTGTGAAGCGAGCGGTGCTGAGGCAAAGCCGGTGTTGGGCTCAGGCTGCGGCAGCTTCTGGTCGGGCACTCCCAGGCGGTTGATCGGAACCATCGTCTGCGCCGCTTCGCGCGCCGCCGCGGCGTTGGGCGCGTAGATGCTCACTACCACCCCGCCGGTGGGGATCACAATCGTGGCCCCTCGCTCGGCGAGCTTGGCGGACACGCCGCGCATGTCTACCGTGACGCGGTCACCTTTCCCGCCGGGCACGAAGCTGTTGTCGGGCGAGGTCACGATCGATACCGGCGTGACGCATGTGTACTGACCGCCCTCACTGCAGTCGCCGTAGTGGATCGTGTACGCCCCGCTGGGGTCATGCGCCGCTTCGGTGATCGCCAGTCGATGGAATTCCCCGCCCAGCCAGTACACCGGATACGCGTGTTGCAGAACCAATGGCTCAAGCGCGCTGCGCGAGATCGGCTGATCCTGGATCGTGTCGGCACAGGCCGTCAATGTCAGGGCCGCTATACAGACTGCCGCGGCTGCGAGGAGGTGGCGTTGAGGCGTTGCTAGACGGCCGAAGGCGGCTGCAAGGCTGTGGCGCATCGGGCGCAGGTTAGCCGCGATAGCGGTTGGTTATCGGCATCCTGCGATCGCGTCCGAAGGCACGGGTCGTCACCTTAATCCCCGGTGGGGCCTGGCGGCGCTTGTACTCGGCCAGATCGACGAGACGGATGGCGCGGTCGACCTCGGCGGCGGGCAGGCCCTGTTCAATCAGCTGCTCGCGGCTTTGATCGAGCTCGATGTAGCCGCGCAGGATGCGATCGAGCAGCTCATAAGGGGGCAAGGAGTCTTGGTCGATCTGGTCGGGGCGCAGCTCCGCAGAAGGCGGGCGCATGATGATCGACGGGGGAATTGGGGCCCCGGATAGGTTGCGCCACTCGCACAGGCGGTAGACGAGCGTCTTGGGTACGTCCTTGATGACCGCGAAGCCTCCGGCGAGATCGCCATAGAGCGTTGTGTAGCCGACGGACATCTCGGACTTGTTGCCGGTGGTGAGCACAAGCCAGCCGAACTTGTTGGAGAGCGCCATCAGCAGATTGCCGCGGATGCGAGCCTGCAGGTTCTCCTCGGTGACGTTGGCCTCGTGCGCGGCGAACTCACCCGCGAGCGCCTGCTCGTAGGCATCCATGACAGTCGCGATCGGCAGCTCATGCAGTCTCACGCCAAGGTTGGCGGCCAGCGTGCGCGCGTCGCTCTGGGTGTCGGAGGAGGAGTAGGGCGAGGGCATCACCGTGGCGCTCACCCGCTCGGGCCCAAGGGCATCGGCCGCCACGCAGGCCACTAGCGCGGAGTCGATGCCGCCGGAGAGCCCCAGCACGACATCGCCGAAGCCGTTCTTCTCGACGTAATCGCGCAGACCCAGGCACAGTGCGCCGTAGACCTCGGCCTCGATGGGCGCGATCGGCTCGCGCGGCGAAGGCCGATCGTCGAGGTCGAGATCGCATATCAGCAGTTCCTCAGCGAACTGCGCACCCCGCGCGATCGTCTTGCCGTCGCTGTCGAGTACGAAGGAATGCCCATCGAAGACAAGCTCGTCCTGACCACCCACGAGCCCGCAGAAGGCGATGCTCACCCCGTGCTCGCGGGCACGCTGAGCGAACAGCTGCTCGCGTTCCAGGCCCTTGCCGGCGTGGTAGGGGGAAGCCGAGACGTTGACGATCAACTGGGCTCCCGCCTGTGCCTCCTCGGCTGCCGGAGCGCCGGGGAGCCATAGGTCCTCACACACCGTCAGTCCAATACGGCAGCCGCCGACATTGATCGTGACTCCTTCGTGGCCGGCGGTGAAATAACGCTGCTCGTCGAAGACTCCGTAGTTGGGGAGGTGGACCTTGCGATACACGGTCTGCACCTGCCCTTCGCGCAGCACCGCCGCGGCGTTATAAACGGCCTGTGCACGCTCGGGGAAGCCGACGACGGCGACGATTCCCCGTGCCTGCGCCGCGAGCGTGTGCAGCGCCTTGCCGGTGTCGGTGAGGAAGTGCTCGCGCAGCAGCAGATCCTCGGGTGGGTATCCGGTCAAGGCCAGCTCTGGAAACAGCACCAGATCGGCCCCCGCCGCGCGTGCATCCGCGATGCCCGTCGCGATGCGCCGCGCGTTGCCGTCGATATCGCCGACGGTGGCGTTCATCTGGCAGAGGGCCAGCCGCATTATATCCAGATTTCCCTGTATTTGCTGGCCCTTTGGGGCCTTTGGCCTGGCTTAAGGTACCAACGAGGTACCAATACTCCGGGCCATGATGCGTTGCAGCTCATGAGCGCAGCCTACGCGGCGAGAGCTGATCTCGATGGGACGAGTCGCTCAGCCATCCAAGGGAGCACGACGAGTTACGTCCCCCGTGACCGGCGCGCTGCGCGCGCCTTCTTGCACAACCCACCCCCAGCCCAAAGTGCAGTAGGGGTCGGGCCTGCGGCCCTCCGGCGTCGCTGCGCTCCGCGTCGCTTTGCTCCAGGCCCCACTACTCGTGGGTGCCTTGGTCCGGCTCCAGTTCGGCTTGAAGCTGTGGCAGGATGGCCAGGTCCTTGGGCCGTCCTGCCGCGGTCTTGCTGCGGATGATGTCGGCGCTGGAGGCGACAAGGGCGACATGCGCGCTACCGGGTATCCGGGTGGGTGTCGCGTGCCGGGCGATGTCGTGGTAGCCGTCGGTCCCCGATGGCGTAAACGTGAGGTCGAGCGGCCCGTGCGGTGTGATGAGGTTCCAGATGGTGTTGGTCGCCAGCAGCCGGCGGTCGAATCCACCAGGGACCGCGAGGCCGTCTGGCTCGCTGACGCCGACCGCCATCTTGGCGTCGAGTTCGTTGAGGGCGGCGGCGAGGAGGTCGAGGTTCTCCGGCTCGGGTGCTGGCACGATATCGATGTCTATGGTGCGCCCGCGCCAGCCGCGCGCTTCAGCGGCGACGCCGCCGATCACGACGTAGCGCACCTTGTGGCGATCGAGGGCCTCCAGCACGGATTGCCTGCCGGGCTCTTGTGGCTGGTCGCTCATGCGGCTCGTGTTTGGGGTTTGGCGGCGTCTTCGCTCTGCTCGAAGTGTTGCCCATAGGGCAGGTAGGTATGCGCGGCGCTCCGGCCGGGGGCTTGCGTCGGCGATGCGGATGAGATCCCGCACCGAGGCGAGCTGCACGACCGCGTCGCCGAGGGCGGTCGGGCGAGCGGCGCGGTGTAGATCGAGGTAGCCGCTGGTGCCGGCGGGCTGCGGGGACGCGGCGAGGTTGCCGCCGCCTGGGAGGGGCCAGCGCCAGGTGGTGTCCAGGCCGCTGTAGGGGTCCTCGGTCTGCCGCTCCGTGGCACCGAGCGCTGTCGCCGCTGCCTGAAGTCGGGCGAGGTTGCGTTCGGCGTCCTCAGGGACGATCAGGTACTCGCCGCGAGCGAGGGTGATCGGCCAGCCATGCGCGGCAGCGGCGACCTCGCCAATCAGCACGCAGCGCACGTCGTGCGAGTACAGCGCCATGGCAAGCGCGAAGGGATCGCCCGTATCGGTGCTGAGTCGGCGTACCCGTTCGGTGGGTGTGAGGGTCAGCCGCTGCGCGATGTCCAGTGTGTAGGAGTCATCTCGGTTGGCGAGGCCGATCACGAAGTCAAGGCCGCAGGCGCGCACGACAGCGCGCAGTGTGTCGAGCGACGGGGAGTGCTCGGCCGACTCCCAGCGCGCCACCGTTGACGGCGGCACCCCGAGTCTCGCCGCGAGTGCACGCTGTGAAATGCCGGCGCGCTGCCGTGCGATGGCGACCAGATTGGCGCTGAGCGGCATTGGCCTAGATGATAGCAGCAACGCTAGCACCAAGATATGAGTGTAGATATGCTCTCATAAGATGGCCAAGCGACCCGTCGCTGTTCCTAAAGCCCAGCAACCGCAGTCCAAGGCACCGATGCCTCGTTCGCCCCACCTCGCTTGAAGGCTTGGCTGCCGCTGCGCGTCGCTTCGCTCCGCTGCGGCACACAGTTGCACCCCAGGGAGTGATAGAGACCGACAACCGCTGCTTGTTTTGCTAATTTGGCGTGCGGGATGCTGTCGATTGGCAAGATCGCGCGGGGTCAGCACGAGTACTAAGAGCGCCAGGTAGCGCGTGGGGAGGACGACTACTACTCAGGTCGTGGCGAGGCGCCGGGGGAGTGGACGGGCATGGGCGCGAAGGCTCTCGGCCTCGCCGGCCGGGTGAGCGCCGAGCAGTTCAATGCTCTCATCGCCGGCCGTGACCCGCGCGACCCAACCACCCGGCTGCGCAGCACGCCGGGGGATCCGAAGGTGGCGGCGTTCGATCTAACGTTCAGCGCGCCGAAGTCGGTGAGCGTCCTGTTCGCGGTCGCCCCCACCCATGTCTCGGGTCAGCTCGTGGCCTGCCACGAAGAGGCGGTCAAAGCGGCGCTCGAGTACCTGCAAGACACGGCGGTGAGCGTGCGTCGCGGCAAGGCGGGCGAGCACGTCGAGCGCGCGGGCGGGTTGATCGCGGCGTCCTACCGCCACCGCATGAGCCGGGCGCTTGACCCCCAGCTGCACACGCACGTCGTCGCGGCGAACCTCGCCGAGGGTCCCGACGGTCGCTTCACGGCGCTGCACAGCAGCCAGCTGTATCGGGAGGCGAAGACGGCGGGGTTCCTCTACCAGGCGCACCTGCGCGCGCTGGTGAGCAAGCGCATGGGGTTGGAGTGGGGGCCGGTAACCAACGGCGCGGCGGAGCTTGCGGGCGTGGCGCGTGGCGTGATCGAGTTCTTCAGTAAGCGCCGTCAGGAGATGCAGCGCGCGGCGGCGGCGGGCGGGATCGCGCTGGACAGCAAGAGCGCGGCCGAGCATGCGGCGCTTGCCACGCGCGAGCGAAAGCAGTACGGCGTGGAGACCCACACATGGCGCGAGGAGGTGCAGTCCTACGCTGCCGAGCAGGGTCTTGGCAGCGAGGAGGTGACGCGGCTGCTGCACGCCGGCTTGGAGCGCGCGGGCGACCCCACGATCAACCGCCCGGCGGTGGACGAGCAGACCCTCGGCGATCACCTCGCCGGCCCCGGCGGGTTGACGGAGCGCAGCAACACCTTCGACATGCGCGCTGTGCTGCAGGAGTTCGCGGCCGCGGCGCGGGCGGGCGCTCTCGCCGGTGAGGTGCGCGCCATGGCCGGCCGCTTCACTGCCCGCGCGGATGTGCTCGCGACGAGGAGCGGGGAGATGACGACTGCGGAGTTGGTCGATATTGAGAGGCGGCTAATCGCCGCCGTGATGGGCCGCGCACGCGAGGACTGCGGCGTCGTGGAGGCCGAGCTGGTTGAGCGGGTTATCGGTGGGGCGGACCGTCCGCTCACAGCGGAGCAGGCAGCGGCTGTCCGAGCCGTCACGGATGGCGGCCACGGTGTGAGCGTTATCGAAGCGCTGGCGGGGACCGGTAAGACATACACCGCGGGCGTGCTGCGCGAGGTGTATGAGGCGGCAGGCGTGCAGGTGATGGGTGTCGCGCCGACAGGCCGCGCCGCGCGCGAGCTGGCCGAGGAGGCCGGGATTCCCGCGCGCACGCTCGACGGACTGCTGGGCGAGCTGGAGAGGTTCGACCAGGCGCTGCCGCAGGGGTGCGTGGTGATCCTCGATGAGGCGGGGATGGCCGCGACGCGCGCCAGCGCAAAGCTACTCCAAGCAGCGGAGCGGGCGGACGCAAAGGTGGTGGCGATCGGCGACCCGGGGCAGCTTGCCTCGGTGCAGGCCGGCGGCTGGCTCGGCGCGGTGGGCCGCCGGCTCGGCGCGGTGCGCCTGACGGAGGTGATGCGCCAGCGCGACCCGGCCGAGCGGCGCGCCCTTGCGGCGCTGCACGACCGCCAGCCCGCCCCCTACCTGCAGTGGGCCGACCGCGTCGGGCGCATCGAGACCTTCGCGGAGTCCCACGGCGCGCGCGAGCGAACGCTCGCCGGATGGATGAGCGCCGCCGCCGAGGTCGGTCCCGCACGGGCGGTAATGATCACCAAGGACAACGAGCTGCGCCACGAGCTCAACCACGCGGCACGCGAGCTGCGCAGAGAACAGGGCGCGCTCGGCGAGCAGCACGAATACGCGGGAATCAAGCTCGCCGTTGGTGACCGTGTGATCTGCCGCCGCAACGATCGCGGCGTGGACGTGGATAACGGGATGCGCGGCACCGTCCGTCTCCTCGACCCCGGCCGTGTGGTGATCGACACCGATGGCGGCCTGACGCGCGAGCTGCCAGCGGCATATGTGGCCGAGCACGTCGAGCACGCCTACGCGCTGACGGGCCACGGAATGCAGGGCGGCACGGTGGAGAGGGCGGTCGTGGTCGCGCGCCCGCACGACCTGAGCGCGGGCTGGAGCTACACCGCCCTCTCGCGCGCACGCGGAGAGACGAGGCTGCTCGTCTACCACGAGGACCTGGCGGGGGAGCGCCGCGAGTACGGCCCGCACGAGCAGGCGGAGCCTCCGACCCGCGCCGAGCTGCTCGCCCAGGCTGAGCGCCGGATGAGCGAACGCGACGATGAAGACCTCGCGATCGAGCAGCTGCCCGCGCCGGCCACGGCCGCCGGCCGCACCGATGACCCCGCGGTCTCCTCCGCACGCATACTGGCTGGCGAACCCGCCCAGGAGCGCGCTGCCGCCCGCGCCGAGCCTCAAACGACCCAACCCCAGCCCAACCAGGCTCGCGTGCGGGAGCTGCGCGAGCGCATCCAGCAACTGCAGGCGCAGCAGGCCGCGCTGCCGACCTGCGAGCTGCAGCGCATCGATGACCTGGACGCCCGCGCGAGCATCCTCGCTACGGAACGCGAGCGGTATGCCGTGCGCCTGGCTGCCCTGCCCGAGCCGACGCGCCGTTGGGGCCGCCAGCACGACTCCCACCGCGCCGAGCGCGCCGAGCTGCACAACGCCCTTGTGGACGGCGAGCACCGAATGCGCGAGGCGCTCGTCGAGCGTGGCCGCCTGGAGCGCGAGCTGGGCGGCGACCCGGGCGAGATCCGCCCCGAATGCGACGGTGTGCAGCGCGCCCTGTTCGAGCTGACACGCGAGCAGCGCGCGATCACCCGCGCCGAGCGCCGCGCACGCGAGAAAGCTGTCGAGCGCGACAGCGCCATGGACCTCGGGCTCTGACCCGCGAGCGTTGCTGGGGCGCCCCTATGATGCGTCACGCCGGGCAAGGGACTGTCTGGCCTTCTTTGGCTATGAGCGATCAGCAGATACTCACGGTGGGGCAGGTCGCCAAGGAGATGCAGGTGACCGCGCAGACGATCCGCAACTGGATCGACAGCGGCGCGCTGCCGGCGGCGAAGATCGGCCGGTCGTTTCGCATCAAGCGCGCGGACGTCGATGCGCTGCTCACGCGCGCGCAGGCCGACAGTGCCTCGCTGGCGACGCGCAGAGACGTATGGGAACCCCAGGCCCTGACGCTGCCCCGCCGCCCCAGCGAGACCGAGCGAGCACCGTCGATCTGGGAAGGCACCAGTGGCGCCGCAGTGCCGATGCCGTCCAAGCGCTCCCAGCCACCCAAACACAAGCGCGGAAGCGCAGGCTAGGCTGAGCGACGCGCGCGCGTCCGCACCGCCTTGGGGCGGCCTGCTTCGTCTTCACGCGCGAGCGCATCGGCGAGATCCGCGGCAGCATCGGCGAGATCCTCGTAAGCCTGTGCGACCTCCAGCATGTCGCGGCCGGTAACGACGGCGCTCAGCCGCGCGGCGGCCCTGTCAAAGCTCTGCCAGAGGCCCTCGGGGCCGCGCCGTCCGGTTCCGGGGCGCAGCTCGTAGGGCGGGTTGCTCTCAGCGGCACGGTGGGGTACCCATTCATAGCCCGCGGCATCCGCCGCGCGGCAGACGCGCGCCTGCTCCCCTGCAGCGAGGGCCATCCCGGCGAGACGGGCGCCGAAGCCCGCGTCGGGCGGCGCCAGGCGATGCACATCGAGCGCCCTGCGCCAACCCTCGACGCTCTCCTTGAACTCCCCGAGCACGGCCTCATCGTCACTGGCGCTGCTTGTTTTGCCCATTTGCCCAGCCTACAGAATGCCCTAGCTGCCGCGTAGCCCGCAAAGTCGCCACCACGCCCCAACGGTCAGGATGGGCCTTATCGGTAACAAGTGCTTGTTTTGCTAACTTGGCATCATGCGAGCGCTCAGGGCAGTGGACGACGCGGGGCCCATCGACCCCCACGCTCTGGCCGCCGAGGTGGCTGCGCTGATCGGCGAGCGGATCACACCGCCGCTGCTCGACGCCGAGCAGGCCGGGGCGCTGCTGAACGTGCCAGCATCGTGGATGCTCGCCCAGGCTCGGGCTGGGCGCGTCCCGCATGTGAAGCTCGGCCACTACACGCGCTTCAATCGAGACGAGTTGCTCGCATGGATCGACCACCGCACAACAGGCCCACGAAAGCTGGCGGCGTAAGCACCCAGGAAGCAAGCCATCCCCGGCGCGCCGCACCGAGGCCTGGAGGAGACTGTGAAGACGACGAGCGAAGGAGGCAGGTGATGGCCGCGAAGCAGGGAACGAGGCGCAGCTACGGCACGGGCGCGCTGTTCGAGCGCGCCGACAGCGCCGGGCGTGTCAGCTGGTACGGCAAGTGGCGCCACAACGGCACGCAGGTCAAGCGCAAGATCGGCCCCAAGCGCACCGAGGGCTCCCGCGAGGGCCTCACGCGCCGCGCGGCGGAGGCCGAGCTACGACGACTGATCGGCGAGATCAAGCCGGTGGTCGTGCCCTCCGAGAGGGTGACGTTTGCTGACATCGGCCGCGAGTACGTGAAGGACCTTGACCGGAAGGGGCGCAAGCGCTCAACGCGCGCGGCGGTAGAAACGGCGCTGAACACGCACATACAGCCGTTCTTCGGGGAGCGCGCCATCGGGTCGGTCAGATATGAGGAAGTGGTGGACTTCGCGGCGGCCCTGAAGGGCAAGGGCCTCAGCCCGAAGTCGATCCGCAACTACGTGGGGACACTCTCGACGCTCTACAGGTTCGCCATGCACCCCCGCCGCAGATGGGCGACCGCCAACCCCTGCGATGGCATCGAACTCGATGAGGTGCCGCAGTACGAGGGCATCCGCTACCTGGAGCCCGAGCAGGTGGAGACGCTCGTAGCCAACGCCCAGCAGGGGCCATACCAAGCGCTGGACGCCGCGATCTTTCGTACGGCCGCGATGACGGGCCTGCGGCTGGGAGAGCTGTGCGCGCTGCGCTGGCGCGACGTGGACTGGAACGCGAGCGCTATCCGCGTGCAGAGCAGCTACGTGATGGGCGAATTCGGGGCTCCCAAGTCCAAACGGTCGTTTCGGACGGTGCCGATGGCCGATGCGGTTGCAGGTGGCCTTGAGCGCTACTACCAGGCGTGCGGGGAACCCGGCGATGGCGAACTGGTATTTGCCGACCCGGCGCCCAATGAGCGCCCTCACGGCGACGCGCCATTGGAGAAGACGGCAGTGCTGCGCCGATTGCGTCAGGCGCTCAGGGCGGCTGGGCTCGATGAGCGCCATCGCTTCCATGACCTGCGGCACACCTTCGGCACGGCGATGGCAGCGGCCGGCGTGCCGATGCGAACGCTGCAGGAGTGGATGGGCCACCGCGACATCCAGACGACGCAGCGCTACGCCGACTATGCGCCACGGACGCGCGATGCCGAGCTGGTGGCCGCCGCGTTTGCGCAGCCAAGGTCTGAGGGTTTTACTAGGAGTCCGACTCAGCTGGCGGAAGCGGTCGCCGTCGTTCGAGATCCTTGAGCTTGCGCTTGAGGCGCGCTGCCTTCTTGGCGATCTTAGGGTCGCTCGACCCCTCTGTGTCGGCAATCACCTGCCGAAGTTGGCGCCGCAGATCAGGCTCATCCAGCTCTTCGCTGACGATCTTGCCGACTGTCCTTTCCACCGTTTTGAGGGTACCAGCTGAGGTACCAACATGAGCGAATTTGAGGTGATCTCAGCGACCTAAGAGCGCCGCGCTTGCTGGGTATGCACTCCCGATCTGCGCCAGGCTCCGGCAGAGGGCCAAGCGCACGGAGAGTCAGGTGCTCGCGGCAGTCCGAGAGCGAGCGCGCGCAGGACGTTTGCGGATTCCCGCGGCGCGTGCCAACAGTACGACGGCCTGCTCCATCTCCTGCGCGATCAGATCCAGCTCCGGGATGGCGTCGTAGTCGGCAAGCAGGCCGAAGCCGAGCTTGCCGTTGTAGCTCATCACGGCGATCCCCAGCGCCTGACGGCGCGCGAGCGGGACGACGGGGTAGAGCGATTGCAGCTTGTGGCCGAGCAGATAGAGCGGGAACTGGGGTCCCGGCACGTTGGTGACGACGAGGTTGAAGAAGCGCTGGCGGGCCTGCAGGCGCGCGGCCTGGCTGAGGATCGTAGGCGGCGCGAAGCCGGCCAGGTTGGTGATCATCTGCGCGCCCACTGCCTGGCCTGAGCGCTTGAGGTCTTCCATTGCTAGGCGGATCTGATCGAAGGACTCCTTGGGGTCTTCGACGCCAACTGGCAGGGGCGCCCAGATCGCGGCGACGCGGTTGCCGAGCGCTCCCCGCTCGGCGTCGGCACGCACAGAGACGGGCACCATTGCGCGCATCACGAGACCCTCGGTGTCGTGGCCCATCGCGCGCAGGTGCCGGCCGAGTGCGAGGCTGACGGTGGCAAGCACCACATCGTTGAGCGTGCCGCCGAGGGCGTCCTTGATCGCTTTGAACTCGGACAGCTCGGCGTCGACCCACGTGTAGCGCCGGTGCGGGCCGATTTCGACGTTGAAGGGGGTATGGGGCGCGGGAGAGCCGATGCCCGGCAAGGTGGTGGCGCCGAGGCTCGTAAGACCCTCGCGCACACGGCCCAGCGCACGCCGAGGACGTCGCAGCAGAGCGCGCGCGCCGCGTCCCATCTCACCGGGCACGGTGGTGCGCTCCAGCAACGCCTCGCCGAGCAGCTTGGCCTGGCCGGGCAGCGGCCGCGCGGTCCATGCCTCCGGCGGGCGCGAGGCGGGCATTGGCTCAGGACTCGTGTCGAACAGCACGGTGGTGATGTCCACGCCGGAGATGCCATCCACGAGCGCGTGGTGGGTCTTGGCAATCAGGGCGAAACGCCCGCCGGCCATGCGGTCCACCAGCCAGATCTCCCATAGCGGCTTGGAGCGATCCAGGCGCTGGGAAAACAGTCGCCCCGCCAGTCGCTTCAGCGCCGCCTCGTCCTCCGGCTGGGGCAGCGCGGTGTGGCGTATGTGGTAGTAGGGGTTGAAGTGGGGATCGTCGGTCCACACCGGGCGGCCCTGCCCGAAAGGCACGTCGGCGAGGCGCTGGCGATAGCGAGGCACCAGATGCAGACGGCTCAGCACGTGCTCCACCAGCTCTTCGGGGGTGGGGGCGATGCCTTCGAAGACCATCACCGAGGCCACGTGCATGTGCGCGGTGGAGTCGTCCTCCAGGTGCAGGAAGGCAGTATCCAGCGCTGTCAGGCGATCGGGGTTGGCCATTCCTCGATTCTCGCAGGTCGGCCGTGATCTGCGAACGGCGCTTTGCTGCCGTCTGGATTCGGATGAGTCGGAAACACGACCATTTGGGCAAAACTGCGGAAATGCACGGCTTTTTGAGCCTCTGTGACGTGCATCACACTGTTTTATGTAGCGGACCCCCTAGCCTCTGGACGGATATTTGAACTGCCGAGTCGTCTCCGTGGATGGAGGCGAGCGGGGGACCCACTGCCGGAGCGCCGCAAGGAGGGCGCTCTGGATGGGGCGAATCGGCCGCTGCTGCGGCCGTAACGCCCGGGATGGCGCGCGACCATTTCGCACGCCTGCCCGGCCGTGAGCCCGACAGCTAACCCCGTAGGCGGAGACCCTAGGAGGTCATCGCGAATATGTTGGTTGCTGTCCCACCTGCGCAGCCTGCCGTGCCGTTGGCGGCGGATGCAATCGTGGAAAAAGTCGTACTGCGCCCACGGCGCACGATCAAGGCGCGGGCGGCCAGACACCGGCGCGACCCCAGCAGTGCTTACCACCTCGCCGGTGCCTCTTGGTACGGCGGCGGTGGCGGCCTCGCATGTGGCGGCACGCTGACAAGCTCCACGCAGGGAGTCGCCAACAAGACATTGCCTTGCGGCACATTGGTCTTCCTCCGCTACCGCGGGCACAAAGTGGAAGTGCCGGTGATCGATCGCGGGCCGTACGTGGCGGGGCGCGAATTCGACCTCACCGAAGCGACCAAGCGCGCGCTTGAGTTCGGCGACACGGGGGAGGTTTGGTGGCGGGTGCGTTGAGGGCTCTGACTGCATAGAGTCCTCGCCGATGAGCGACGCGGTCCCCTACGCCAACTACCAGTACGAGATCTATCTGCGCGGGATGGCCAACCAGCGTCCCGCGCGCTCGCTCGACTGGCGGCAGCTGGAGCAGGACGCCTACAACATGCTGCGCCGCGGCCCGCGCGGCTACATCGCCGGCGGCGCGGGCTTGGGAGAAACGATGCGGGCCAACCGCGAGGCGTTCGACCGCTGGCGCATCCTGCCGCGGATGCTGCGTGACGTCTCCGAGCGCTCGCTCAGCCGCACGGTGCTGGGCACAGAGCTGCCGGCGCCCGTGCTGCTGGCGCCGATCGGCGTGCAGACGCTGGCCCACCCCGAGGGAGAGTTGGCGATGGCGCGCGGCGCGGCCAGGGTAGGCGTGCCGCTCGTGGCCAGCTCCGCCGCCTCGCACACGATCGAGCAGATCGCCGAGGCGTCCGGGGATCTGCCTCGCTGGTATCAGCTGTATTGGCCACGCGATCGCGAGCTGGCGCGCAGCTTCGTGCAGCGTGCCGAGCAGGCGGGGTACGGGGCAATCGTCGTGACGCTCGACACCTGGCTCCTAGGCTGGCGCCCGGCCGATCTGAGCGAGGCCTTTCTGCCCTTCCTGTGGGGCGAGGGCAACCGCAATTACCTTGAAGACCCCGTCTTCCGCGGTCTGCTGGAGGTCTCGCCGGAGGAGGACATGCAGGCCGCCATCGGCCAGTGGGCCTGGCAGTTCGCCAACCCTTCGGTGACGTGGGATGACCTGAAGTTCCTGCGCGAGTGCACGCAGCTGCCGATCGTGCTCAAGGGCATCCTGCATCCCGACGACGCCAAGTTGGCGGTGGAGCACGGCGTCGAGGGAGTGCTGGTCTCAAACCACGGCGGGCGCCAGGTGGATGGCGCGGTGGGCGCGCTTGATGCCCTGCCGGGTGTCGTGCAGGCCGTAGAGGGGCACTGCGAGGTGCTGTTCGACAGTGGCATCCGCAGTGGTGCCGACGCATTGAAGGCGCTTGCGCTGGGCGCCCGCGCGGTGCTGTTAGGCAGGCCCTACATATGGGGTCTGGCGCTCGGCGGCGAGGAGGGCGTCGTGGAGGTATTGCGCAGCTTCCTCGGCGACCTGGATTTGGCGATGGCGCTGAGCGGATATGCGAACATCGACGAAGTCGATATGAGCGCGCTGGTGCCCAAGGAGAAGGCCTAGATGGACCTCACGTTCAACGAGCGCGAGCTGGCCTTCCGCGAAGAGCTGCGCGGGTGGCTCGCGCAGAACCCGCCCGACCCCGAGCCGCCCGATGGCGGCGAAGATGCCCACTACGCCTGGCGGCGCGACTGGCAGCGGCGCTTGTATGACGCTGGATGGGCAGCGCCAAGTTGGCCCGCCGAGTACGGCGGGCGCGGGGCGACACTGACGGAATCGGCCATCTACTTCGAGGAGATCGGCCGCGCGCGAGTACCGATGGCGGCGAACGTACTGGGCCTCTTGCTGGGTGGCCCCACGCTGATGGTGTGGGGCACCGACGAGCAGAAGGAGCGCTATCTGGCGCCGATTCTCTCCGCTGAGGAGATCTGGTGCCAGGGCTTCTCCGAGCCCGACGCTGGCTCGGATCTGGCCGCGCTGAAGACGCGCGCGGTTAAGCAGAACGGCGAGTGGGTCGTGACCGGGCAGAAGGTATGGACAAGCGGCGCGCAGTATTCGAAATGGTGCATGTTGGTAGCGCGCACTGACAGCGATGTGCCCAAGCACAAGGGCCTTACCTATTTCCTGATGGACATGGAGCAGGAGGGGGTGCAGGTACGCCCGCTGCGCCAGATCACCGGCGAGGCCGAGTTCAACGAGCTGTTCATCGAGGAGGCGCGGATACCCGAGGAGAACGTCGTCGGTGGTGTCGGCAACGGTTGGAAGGTTGCACTCACGACGCTCATGAACGAGCGCGCGGGTCTGGGCTTCGCGTTGCAGGTGCGCCTGCGCCAGCTGCTCGACGACACGATCGCCAGCGCGCGCGAGAACGGGCTGCTGGAGGACCCTTTGTACGCCGATGCGCTGGCCGAGCTTCACGTGCGCTGCGAGGCGATCCGGCTGTTGGCATGGAAGGGCCTGACCGACGTTCGAACGCTACGGGCAGCCAGGCCCGGAGGGTTCGCTGGTGAAGTGGCTTTGGTCAGACACCAACCAGCGCCTCACGCAGCTCGCGGCGGACATCGTCGGTCCGCAAGCGCTCACCGTGGGCACCGCTTGGAGCTATGAGCTGCTGCGCGCCCGGGGCAACACGATTGAGGGCGGTACCACCGAGGTGCTCAAGAACATCGTCGCCGAGCGCGTGCTGGGACTGCCGCGTATGAAGGTCGCGGCATAGGTCTCTCATGGACTTCGGTCTGAGCGAGGACCAGCGCGAGATTCAGC
Organism: uncultured Solirubrobacterales bacterium; assembly: GCA_963743165.1. GTDB lineage: Bacteria > Actinomycetota > Thermoleophilia > Solirubrobacterales > Solirubrobacteraceae > Palsa-744. The sequence goes on along the minus strand of CAVUOP010000001.1, from coordinate 243,970 downwards.
GCACAGCCCGTGAGCTCTTGAGCGACCGGGCACGCTGGGAGCGCGTGCGTGAGCACGCGGAGAATCGGCGCTCAGATGAGGCGTTGTGGAAAGAGCTCTCCGAGCTGGGCTGGCCGGGGATCGCTGTCGCCGAGGAGTACGGCGGCCAGGGGCTTGGCGCGGTGGCGCTGTCCGTGCTGTGTGAGGAGTTGGGGCGCGTAGTGGCGCCCGTGCCCTTTCTGCCGACGGTGCTCTGCGCAACCTTGATCGAACACGCCGGCGAGCAGCAGCAGCGCGAGCGCTGGCTGCCGGGTCTTGCCAGTGGCGAGACGCTGGGCGCGGTAGGAGTGGCGCGCGATGGCGTGGCCGAGTTGGTGGTGGGTGGCGCGCAGGCAGGGGCCGCACAGGGCGGAGTGATTGTGCTGCTGGAAGGCGACAGCGCTCGGGTGCTGGACCCCGCGGAGGCTGACATAGAGCCGGTCGAATCGATCGATCCCACACGCTCCGCCGCGCGTATCAGCACAGACCTCGGAGCGGGGGAGGCCCTGACTGGAGATGTGGCCGGCGCTGTTGACCGCGCTCTCATCGCCGTGGCCTCGGAGCTCGTAGGTGTGAGCGAGCGTGCGCTTGAGATGACGCTTGAGTACGTGAAGGAGCGCAGGCAGTTCGGTGTCCCCGTGGGCTCCTACCAGGCCGTATCGCACCGCTGCGCGCAGATGCTGTTGGACACAGAGAAGGCGCGCTCGCTGAGCGCCTTCGCGGCCTGGGCCGCGGATGCCGATCCGCTGAAGCTGGCCGAGGCCGCAGCGATGGCGAAGGCTGCCGCCAGCGATGCGGGCCGCGAGGTCACGGCAGGCGCGATCCAGGCTCATGGCGGCATCGGCTTCACGTGGGAGGCCGATGTGCACTGGCTCTACAAGCGCGCCCAGATCGATGCTGCTTGGCTGGGCGGCGCGAAGTACCACCGTGCGCGAGTAGCGGCGATGCTGGGCGAGCTCAGCGCGCTCAGCGCCGCAGTCCCCACATGACGCCGTTGCTGGGCGTATCGCTCAGATCCTCGTCGATCACCTCATAGCCGGCTGTTTCAAGCAGCCCTCGCGCCGCGTGGCGCGCTTTGGGCGCGGGGCACATGCGGCTGTGCCACTCAAGCACCAAGGCACGCGCCGGATGGGATGCCAGGCGCTTATCGCCGAGGATCGCCCACTCCGCCCCCTCGATATCGATCTTGAGCAGGTCCACGGGCGGCTGCTCGAAGAGATCGACGACCGTCACCTCGATTATCTTCGCGCTCTGGTGGCCAGTTGCGGCTAGCCGGCTCTCGGAGAGCAGTCCGGTTTCGAAACTGGCGATGGTGTGAGCGTTCGAGACGGCCACCGGGACCAGATCCCACTGCGCCGTGGTGCGGTTGGCGGCTATCGTCGCCCGTAGCAGCGCGGCGTTGGCGGGATCGGGCTCGTAGGAGCGCAGCGTCGCCACAGGCCAGCGCCCAAGCGCGTAGACCCCGAACAGCCCGATATTGCCGCCAAGATCGCTGACGCGCAGCGGCCCGAGGAGGTCAAGTGTCGTGGCGACCTCTGGCGGCGGCTCATAGGCCATCCGCCTTCGGCCAAATATCTCGTTGAATATCTCCACGTCGCGGCTGCCGTGCCGCACATGCACCATCAGGTCGCTGCCGCTGATTGCATAGCCGCCCACGGCCCCAGCCCGTGTCTCGCAGACAAGGAAGCGCCCGGCCGGTCGCAATACCCGCGCGGCTCGCAGCGCTCCGATGGTCCTGCGCATCGGTGGCGAGACAGCGATCGCCCGTCCAACCGGAGAGGATCGAACGGTGCGGCGGGCAAAGGTAGAGGTGGCGCTCACGGGCAGACATCCCATGAACGGCCTGGAGGGTCTTGAAATTACGGTCGATCGGCGGGTGCGGGTGGCGGTATGGCTCGGACCTGGAGCGCCAACACATCAGCCGTGGCGTGTTTGGACAAGAATCCTCGACCTGAGTCGCTACGCAGCTTCCGAGCAGGAAGTCGATAACCGCGGAGGTGTCGAGAACCGTCACTCGCCGCGGTCGCGAATCGACCGTACCGCGACCTCGCTGGGCTCAGCAAGCGTGACGACACCCCGAGCAGCGATGTGGGCGGAACCTTCGCTAGGCTGAATCGTCAGGTTCGAGGCGTCCACCCACACGAGCCTGGGATGCGCTCGGGGTCGGTTATCGCGCTTGCGGGGGTACACGCGCCGCCGTGTTGGGATGACGAACCCGTCGGCGGCTTGGTGGTCGAAGCAGTAATGGGCGGCCTTGGCCCAACTGCCGAATGGCTCTGCGGTGTAGTCGTGGCGCCGGATCAGGCCATTGGCGTCGATGTAGAAGACCTGCTCGCGGGAATGGGTGTGAATGTGCCCCGGAAAGGTAACGGCGAGACGCTGCCAATGCTCACCGTTCTCATCCCACGGCTCGAGCTGGCGCAGCGCATAGCCCTCCTCAGCAAAGACGAAGGGCGTCGAGACGTAGGTCCACATCGCGTAGGCCCCGAAGTAGAGAATGTCGAGCTTGTCCCACCACAGCTTGTGGCGCAGATCGCCGAAGGCGTCGCGCGGATGCTCGCGCGCTTCCACGATCTCTCCCTCATCCGTCTCGATCCGAACCGAGCCGTCTTCCAGGACCCCGCGCTGGCCAAGTTTCGGGAAGGGAGCGAAGACCACATGCTGACCGCGTGTTGCGACCTGCGCTTCGACTTCGCGCACCGCGGTGCCTTGCAGCTTGGAGGCGAACGCGAAGCCGCCCGAGGAGATCTTCAGATGAACCGCGCTTGCGCTTTCCCATAGCGCCAACCCGCCATGCGCGGCGATCGTACGCTGGGCCAGTGCCTGGGCCGTTGTGTCGGGAGTGGTGCTCAAGTCTCGACCGGGGTGTCAGTCGCCTTGCCCCACTCAACCCACGAGCCGTAGTAGACGCTGACCCTGGGATAGCCCAGCAGGTACTTCAGGGCGAACCACGCCTGGCTTGCCCGATTGCCGATCGTGCAGTAGACGATCACTTGCTTGTCGCTGCTCACGCCGGCGCTCTCAAATGTATGACGCAGATCCTCGTGGGATCTGAGGGTGTCATCGTCGGAGCGCAGCAGATCAATCGGCACGCTGATCGCGCCGGGAAGGTGTCCCGCGCGTCCAACGTCTTCAGTGGCTCCTGAAGGCCAGAAGCGCTCGCCGCTGTACTCGAGCTCAGCTCGCACGTCGAGCAGGATCTGATCCGGGTCGCCGATGGCGCCTTCAACGGCCGCCTGCGAGGCGAAGAGGTCCTCGCTCGGAGCCACGAGTGGATAAGAGCTGCCGGCGGTCGGCTCTGGTAGCTCTGGCTCTGGTGGCCCTGGTACCTGCGTGCTCCACTCACCGCCGGCCAGCGCCCACTGCTCGCGCGAGCCGATGAGCAGCCGTGCATCGTGGTGAGCGTGCGCCTTCATCAGCCAAAACCCAAGCGCCGCTCCGTAGCCGTAGAAGACGAGCGTTGAGGAAGGGGTGCACCCTGAGCGCGACAACAGGCGCTCCAGATCTCCCAGTGCGATCGTCTTGTAGTCGGGGCCGCGCAGGTCGGCGTAGGCATTCCACAGAACCGCGCCCGGGATGTGGCCAGCGTTGTAGGCAGCCGGGCTGACGTCGACCTCGATCAGTTGGACGTCAGGATCTCCGAGGCGCTTCGCTATCCACGCGGCGTCAATGATCGCCGTGCTGTCAGATCCCGAACTCATGCCGGGCTCGCGCGAGGAGCCAACAGGCTGCTCTTCCCAGTCTCCATCGCGGCCATGATTGCAGACATGTGGGCTAAGCTCGGGGTCTCGTTCACCCCAATGCCTGGATGTCCTGAGATGCCTACTGAACACTTTGACGTGCTGATCGTTGGAGCCGGCCTGTCTGGGATCGGCGCCGGCTGCCATTTGCAGGCCAAGTGCCCGCACAAGACCTACGCGATCCTTGAGGCTCGGGACTGCATCGGGGGGACGTGGGATCTGTTCCGGTACCCGGGAATCCGGTCGGACTCCGACATGTACACGCTGGGCTACTCCTTCCAGCCGTGGAAGGAGGCCAAGGCGATCGCTGATGGGTCCTCGATCCTCAACTACGTCCGCGAGACGGCAAGCGAAAATAGCATCGACGAGAAGATCCGCTTCCATCATCAGGTCATGCGCGCTGAGTTCTCGACGGCGGACGCGCGCTGGACTGTGGAGGCATCGCGCAGCGACACGCATGAGACTGTGCGCTTCACCTGCGGCTTTCTGTTGATGTGCAGCGGCTATTACCGCTACGACGAGGGCTACACACCGCAGTTCGAGGGCACTGAGCGCTTTGCCGGTCGCATGGTGCATCCGCAGCAGTGGACCGAGGACATCGATTACACCGACAAGCGCGTGGTGGTGATCGGCAGCGGTGCGACCGCGGTGACGCTCGTCCCCACGCTGGCGGAGAACGCCGCACACGTCACGATGTTGCAGCGCTCGCCGAGTTACATCGTCTCGCTGCCCGCCGAAGATGCCCTCGCCAACACCCTACGCCGAGTGCTCCCGGCTCGCACGGCCTATGGGATTGTGCGTTGGAGGAACGTGCTGCGCACTCTGCTGAGCTTTCATCTCAGCAGGCGCAGACCGGCAGTGATCAAGGCGTTCGTGCGCAAAGGAGTCGAAAAACAGCTTCCAGCCGGGTACGACATCGACACACATTTCAAGCCCCGCTATGACCCGTGGGATCAGCGTCTGTGCCTGGTGCCCGATGGCGATCTGTTTGCCGCGATCAGCGCGGGGCGCGCAGCGGTGGTTACCGACCAGGTCGACACGTTTACTGAGAAGGGACTAAGGCTTGCATCCGGCGCCGAACTGGAGGCTGATCTGATCGTGACCGCCACTGGTCTCAATCTGTTGGCACTGGGAGGGATGCAGATAGCGGTGGACGGCGAGGATGTTGAGCTGTCACAGACCATGAGCTACAAGGGCATGATGCTCAGCGGCGTGCCCAACATGGCGATGGCGCTGGGCTACACCAACGCCTCATGGACGCTCAAGTGCGATCTGACCTGCGATTACGTATGCCGACTGCTCAACCACATGGACGAGCAGGGATATGAGCAGTGTGTGCCGAGCAACCAGGACCCCTCGATCGTTGAGGAGCCGTTTATCGATTTTTCCTCTAGCTACGTGTTGCGCTCCATCGACCAGTTTCCAAAGCAGGGGTCAAAGGAGCCTTGGCGATTGCGCCAGAACTACCCACTGGACATCGTGAGCCTCAAGTTCGGTGCGATCGAGGATGGGGCGATGCAGTTTTCGCGAAGAGTTGGAGCGGCGCCTGGCGTGACTGCCGCTGAGGAGCCGGTCACCGCCTAAACGGCGGTGAGGCTCTCGATCGTGAGCTCATCGTCAAAAGATGACTCGGATCGCGCGCACGTTCGCCTTGCGGAGCTCGTGCCGCGCTCTCGCTGGGTATCGACCTCGGCTTCGGGCAGCCGATGGAGCATGTGCTGCGGCAGTGCTTGATCGCGCTGCGACTTGCCGAACGTCTGGAGGTCGATGAGCAGACACGAGCGGTCGTCTACTACACAGGTCTGCTTGTCAACGTGGGATGTCATTCCGACGCACACGAGCAGGCAAAGTGGTTTGGTGATGACATCGCCCTGAAGGCGGGCAAGTACGACCATGAGCCAAAGAGCGTGCGCGCGATCGCCTCCGCGATGCGCCGGATCGGCAGTGGGAATCCACCGCTGCACCGGCTCCGCGTGGGCTTGGCATTCGTGGTTTCAGGTCACCGCGAGCTCAACGACATGTTCACGCAGCATTCCGAGCTGGCGGCAAGGCTTGCCGAGCAGCTCGAAGCTTCCCGCGGAGGTGGGCGAGAGCCTGCGTTGCGCATATGAGTTCTGGGACGGGCGGGGCTGGCCGAACGGACACCGAGCCGGCGCTGGCCGTGGTTCTCTCCGGCGAGCGATTTGACGCCGCGCTGGAGGCGATCGCGAACTTCGCCGACCTGAAGTCGCCGTACCTGCTCGGCCATTCCAAGGCCGTTGCCGACCTCGCCGGGGACGCCGCTGCCGGCCTGGGGCTGGCGGAGACGGAGGTGCGTGCGCTGCGCCGCGCTGGCCTTGTGCACGATCTCGGTCGCCTGGGAGTCTCAAATGCGATCTGGGACAAGCGCGGGCCGCTCGGCGCAGGCGAGTGGGAGCGCGTTCGGATCCACCCCTACCTGACCGAGCGCATGCTCCACGCGTCTAACTCGCTCGCGCCGCTTGGCGCCATCGCTGTGCAGCACTGCGAGCGCCTGGATGGCTCCGGCTACCCGCATGGACTGTCGGGGGTCGCGATCAGCCGCGCGGCACGAATCCTCGGCGCAGCGGATGCGTACCGCGCGATGCGCGAGCCGCGCCCATACCGCCCGGAGCGCTCAGCGGAGGATGCGGCGGGCGAACTGCGCGCTGAAGTCAAGCAAGGGCGCCTCGATGCGCAGGCGGTCGATGCGGTGCTGAGCGTTGTCGGGCATCGGGTCCCACTTCGCCGCGGAGGGCCCTCGGGCCTCACGGCAAGGGAGGTCGAAGTGCTCAGGCTGCTTGCACAGGGGCTTTCGAACAAGGAGATCGCCGCGCGACTTGTGATCTCACCAAAGACCGCCGGCAATCACATCGAGCACATCTACACGAAGATAGACGCTTCGAGCCGGGCAACCGCAAGCCTGTTCGCGATGCAGCACGGTCTTCTCCACGACTCCGAGCTCCTGACTGGCGTGGCCACCTAAAGCCGGGTTTCGACTTTGACGCCCCGGCTCACGTCCCGAGGCTGTAGATGAGATGGGTGACGCCGGGGGCTTCGACCACGCGCCTGCACTCGATCCCGAGCTCGGCGGCTCCGAGGTTGTCGAACAGCCGCGCGCCGTCGCCGAGGAGGACCGGGACGAGATGGATTCGCATCTCATCGATCAGCCCCGCCCTCAGGTACTGCTGGGCGACATCGGCGCCGCCGCCGAGAGCTACGTCTTTACCGCCGGCCGCTGCCTTGGCCTGCTCAAGGGCCGACTCGATCCCGTCGGTGACGAAGATGAAGGTGGTGCCTCCATCCTTCTCAACCGGCTCGCGTGGGTGGTGGGTGAGAATGAAGACGGGCGTGTGGAAGGGCGGATTGTCTCCCCACCAGCCGTCCCAAGGTTCCTCTCCCCATGGACCATCGCCGCCGAACATGTTCCGGCCCATCACGGTCGCGCCCACATTCTCAAGCGTTTCTTCGACGACGGCGGTGGAGGCATTGACCGCGCCACCCTCCTGTCCATGGGGCTTGCGCCAGACGGCCAGCTCGAAGGCCCACTCGTGGAGTTGCATACCGCCCTCGCCTAGCGGGTTTTCCTCGCTCTGGTTCGGTCCGGCGATGAAGCCATCGAGCGACATTGCAATGTTGAATCTCAGTTTTGCCATGGTGCCTTTCTGTCGTCCTTTACATCCATAAGACATCTCTGCTCGGCCTAACTCATCGGTGCGTGAAAGATGGGGTTAACACCCCATGACGATCAACCTGCCCTTGGCTAGCTTGATGGTCAGATCAACTAAGGAGAGAAGAGATGCCGAAGGTATCGAAGGAGAGCGCCTCGCAGGTGCATGACCGTGGCCCGGCGGAGGATCGGAGCGAGGAGCTCGAGGGCTACACGGTGAACTTCGTATCAATCCGCCAGGACATGGATCTGGCCCCAATGCTCAAGGGGCTGCCGGGCGATCGCTGTCCGTGCCCGCACTGGGGCTATGTGTTCAAGGGCAAGCTGACCTGGCGCTTCGCGGATCACGAGGAGGTCTTTGAAGCGGGCGACGCCTTCTATGCCCCACCCGGCCATGCTCCGAAGGCGGAGGCCGGCAGTGAGTTCGTGCAGTTCAGTCCCAGCGAGGAGCTCCAGGTGGTCCAGGCGGCGATGATGAAGAACATGCAGGAGATGCAGGGCGCTTGAGAGAGACGGTGCTCAGGCGAGCGCGGTCAAGCCGATACGCACGTGAACCGGCAGTTCGGCGGGTGTTTCGCCCGCGGCGATGATTGCGCCGATCTCAATAAGCATCTCGGTGCGCTGTTCCTCGGACAGTGCCGCGATCCAGCTCACCGATGCGACGTAGTCGACGATCCGCTCCGGGTCCGCAGGCTGCAAGGCGGTCAAACGGATCTCGCGCGGCGTGCTCCACCCGCCAGCCAGATTTACGGAGTCCTGCCATGGCGGCCCGTCGTAGTGCGGGTGGTCTGGGCGCAAGCCTGCCATCAGCGTGCCGACCTCGTGTGCCCACGACGCGCCGCTCCAATCCGGGACGGTTGAGAGCACCGCAAGTCCGCCGCCTGCTCGCAACACGCGGCGGATCTCGCCGAGTGCGTTGGCCGCGTCAAACCAGTGAAAGGCATCGGCCACCGTCACCGCGAGGACCGATTCATCGGGCAGCGGGATGGCCTCAGCGAGACCCTCCCGCACGCGCTCGGGGCCGACACTGGCCACAAGGATCTCGCGCAGCGACGCCTGCGGCTCGACGGCTGTGACGTCCAGTCCGGCAAGGAGCAGCGCACGAGTGAGCTTGCCGGTCCCGGCTGCCAGGTCGAGTACCGGCGCGCCCGATGGGATTCCCAACTCTGCGGCGATGCAGCCGGCGACGGCCGGGACATACTCAGGGCGGCCGCGCTCGTATGCGCTGGCCACGATCGGGAACTGGGCAGCGAGAGGGTGCAGCGCCATGGTCTGCAGCGTAGACGATCGATTGCCGCCGGCTGAACGCGTGCGCTTGGCGAGCCTACGCGTACATGTCCGCGGAGATGCGGCTGACCTCGACCACGGCGTCCGCGGGGATGCCGACGCGCTTGGCGGCGGCCGTGATCATGTCGGGCGAAGGCGCCTCGTAGAGGCAGTAGGAGCGGCGTCGGTCAGCGCTGAGGAAGGAGAACAGCCAGCGCACGCCCTCATCCGCGTTGACCTCCTCGATCAGCTTCACATCCTCGCCCGTAAGTTCGAGCTGCTCGGCGAAGGCGCGCTCGATCACGTACATCGGCATAAGAGGATGCTACCGCTCGCTCAGTTCTGCGCAAGGCCGTGCCGATAGGTGTACGCCGTCGCCTCTGTGCGGTTGGCGCACGCGGTCTTGCGCAGGATGCTGCGCACGTGGTTGGCGGCGGTGTGCTCGCTGATGAACAGCGCGGCCCCGATCTCGCGGTTGGAGCGACCGCACGCCACCAGGCGAAGCACCTCCAACTCGCGCACGGAGAGGCCGTCCGGGAGCGCCGAGATCGATGCCGGCGTGAGAGCGCGGGCGCGCGCGAGCAACGTGGGCATCCCCACGGTCTCGGCGAGCAGCGCTGCCTCGGCCAGCAACTGCTCCCCACGATCGGAGGCTCCCTGGCCAAGCAGCAGGCGTCCGTACTGATAGGCGGTGTGAGCAAGCCAGGTGCTCGCGCCGATCTGGCGATTGAGGTCCAGGGCCGTCTCGAAGTGGCGAATGGCCCCGTCAGTGTCACCGAGCGTTGCAGCAAGCATTCCCAGGTAGCGATCCGCGGCGCCGTAGCAGGCGACGCCGTGGCCGATCATCACGTGCTTGCCGGTGAGCGGCGCCAGCCTCGGGTAGACGAGCGCAGCTACACCCTCGTGCGCGACGGCGCCGGCGGCATCGGCAAGGTAGGTGAGCGAGGCGAGCCAGAGTCCTTCGCGCAGCGGCTCCAGACCTTCGGCCTGCACGCGGTCGAGCTCGCTGCGGACCTGCTCTTCCATTGCCAGCTCGGCGAGCATCGCCACGAGGCCCGGACGCCATGCTCCGGCTCCTCGCTCGCCGGCCGCGAGCACCCGCATCACCGGAGCCAGCTCAGCGAGACGGCCCTGCTCGCGTCGCACACCAAACATCTGGATGCCGTAAACGCCCGAGGCGTCCCGCCCGACGAGCAGCCGGCCCCACTCGCGTGAGCGCTCCGCGGCAGTGTCGGCCTCCGCGAGCCTGCCTTCAAGCAACGCCAGCGTCGATCGGTAATGCTCGGCGACGTGGAGGATGAAGGGCTGGCGCGTGTGCTGAGCCATGTCGAGTACGACCGCCAGCTCCTCGCGCGCGGGCGCGATCTCACCGAGGCCCATCAGCGCGGAGAACCGCCACTGCCTTGCTTCCGCCTGGCCCTCGATGTCGCCCATCGCTTCAGCAAGCTCGCGAGCCTCGCCGAGCATGGGCAGGATCTCCGCAAGGCTGGTGCTCGCGCGTGCCCAGTAGACCCCCATGAGCGCCGTTGCCAGCCCAGGTCGGTCATCGATTCGACGTGCCATCGCGATCGCGTCCGCGCGCGCAAGGCTGGCCTGCTCTGAGTTGCCCGCCAGCTCCAGCGCGCGTGTGAGGCTTGCGAGCAGGCCGACACGGAGCGTGGAGTCGCTGGGCGCGAGTACAGCCGAGGCTTCCTGCAAGAGTGCGAGGGCGCCCTCATCGGTCAGTCCGGGCCGCCAGCAACTTGTCTCGAACCCGATCGCCGCGCGGGCGAGCAGCTCTCCCGCCCCGAGGTCTCGCGCGATCTCAGCCGCCTGGCGGAAGGACTTCAGCGAGTCGGGCGAGCGGCCGGCGCGGAACAGAGCCGTGCCCAGGTCGAGCAGGATCTCCGTGCGCTGGCGCTCGTCGGGTACCCCCATTTGCAGCGCCATGCTCAAGCGGGCGCTGGCCTCGTCGTAGTCCAGCGCGGCGGACGCTGCGTTCGCGGCGAGCAGGTTGTAGCGCATCGCTCGCTCCGGTCCGGCGATCGGCGCCGCCGCCGCGAAATGGTGGGCCAGGCCGGCGAGCAGAGGGCCCTGCCGCGGCCGATCGACGCTCTCAAGCGCCTCGGCGATGCGCAGATGCAACTCGGCTCGACGCAGAACGCTCAACCGGTCATACAGGGCGCGGCGCACGAGCTCGTGCGTGAAGCGGTAGGCCAACGCGGGGAAAGGCAGCTCCTCGATCACCCCGCTGCGCATCGCAGGTTCCAGCGCGTCGATCCGCTCAAGCTGGATCGGTGCCGCCCGGCGCAGCACGTCGAGCTCGAACTCGGGGCCCGCGACGGCGGCCAGCTCAAGCAGATCCCTGCTTGCCGGATCGAGTCTGCTCAGGCGCTGGCTGACGACCTCGCGAACACTCTGAGGCGTCGCGATCTCGCGCAGGGGTGCAGTCAATCGGATGGCGCCATCCTCGATCACGAGCGCGTTGGTCTCCACAAGCGCGCGCCACAGCTCGCAGAGCAGGAAAGCGTTGCCCTCGGTGAGGTCGCATAGTCCGCGGGAGAGCTCGGGCTCGGTGGAATCGATCTCCGCGCCGCCGGCGCGACGCACGAACTCCTCAACGTCATCCTCGCTGAGGTTGCTCAGGCTCAGGCGCATGACGTCCTCGTCGCGACGCAGGTCGGCAAGGGTGTCGGCGAGGGCGGCCGGAATATCGGCCTCGGTGTCCCGGAACGTCATGAGCACGAGCACACGGGCCTCGCTGCTGGCACGAGCGAGGTGGCGCAGCAGCAGAAGCGTGGGCGTATCGGCCCAGTGTCCATCCTCGAGCACGAGCAGCAGCGGCTGGCGGCGAGCCGCGCCCGCGAGCAGGTCGGTCACGGCTGTGTGCAAACGATGACGCTCCGTGTCGGGGTCGGCGACCACAGGCGCCGGCAGCCCGTCAACGTGGTCGTACAGGTCCGGAAGCAGCCGCGTCAGCTCCCCGCCCGCGCTGCCGAGGTCCACACGGAGCAGGTCGGGGTCGGTGCTCCGCACGAGCTGGTCGAGGGCCTCCGCGAAAGGACGGTAAGGCGTGTGCACCACGGCGTCGCAGGCGCCATAGAGCACGAGCACCCCTTCGCCGGCAAGCACCTGCGCCAGCTCCCGCACAAGGCGGCTCTTGCCCGATCCGGCCTCGCCGCCCAACAGCGCGAGCCGACCTCGCTCTCCCGCCTCGCGTGGAATGAGCGTCCGCAGCGTCGCAAGCTCCGCCGAGCGGCCGACGAAGGGGGAGGACGGAGGGAGCCGTATGGGGCCGGGAAGCTGTTTCACGGGTAGGAATTGGACGCTAGTCAAATCTGATTATGGCCTTCCTGTGAGCTATGCCGCGAGCGGTAAGCGAATCGTGTCAATCCAGGTCATGACAGCGGCCACGGAGGCGGTTACCGTCACAAGTGCGATCGGAAGCTGCCTCACAAGGCGCTGGCGAAGTTTCAACAAAAATGAGGAGACTGACATGAGCACCACCAATGCGGCACAGGCAGCGCGAGAAGAGCTCGGGGCGAAGTTTGCGGGTGAGTTGATTGGTCCCGAGGACCCAAGCTATGAGACCGCGCGTGCGGTCTTCAACGCGATGATCGACCGCCGACCCGCGCTGATCGCGCGCTGCGCCGGCAGCGCAGATGTGGTGGAGACGATTGCCTTCGCGCGACGCCACGACCTGCTGCTCGCCGTGCGTGGAGGCGGTCACAACGGCGGCGGACTTGGAGTCTGTGACGACGGAGTCGTCCTCGACCTGTCCCTGATGCAGGCGATCGAGGTCGATCCGGCCGCGCGCACCGTCCGCGTGGACGGCGGCTGCACGTGGGCGCAGGTCGATGCCGCAACGCACGAGCACGGCCTGGCCACGCCGTCGGGGATCATCGGCACCACGGGCGTTGGCGGCCTCACCTTGGGAGGCGGCATCGGCTACCTCGCACGCAAGCACGGGCTCACGATCGACAACCTGATTGAGGCCGACGTTGTTCTGGTCGACGGCACGCAGGTGCGCGCGAGTGCGGAGGAGAACCCCGAGCTCTTCTGGGCATTGCGCGGCGGCGGCGGCAACTTCGGCGTTGTCACCTCGTTTCGCTTCCACGCGCATCCAGTCTCCACCGTGCTCGCTGGGCCCACGTTCTGGCCGCTGGAGCAGACTCCTGAGGTGATGCGCTTCTTCCGTGAGTTCCTGCCCGCTGCCCCGCGTGAGTTGAACGGGTTCTTCGCGACCATGACGGTGCCCCCGGCGGATTTCCTGCCCGCCGAGCTGCACATGCGCAAGGTATGCGGCGTGATGTGGTGCTACACCGGCCCACAGGAGCAGGCCGACGAGCTGTTCGCGCCGGTGCAGGCGGTGGGTACGCCGCTTCTGCACGGAGTGGGACCGATGCCGTTCCCGGCGCTCCAGAGCCTCTTCGATGGCTTCTACGCGCCGGGATTGCAGTGGTACTGGCGCGCGGACTTCGTGCGTGAGCTCCCCGACGCGGCGATCGCGCGGCACACCGAGTTCGCGGAGAAGCTGCCGACGCTTCATTCGGCCATGCACCTCTACCCGATCGATGGGGCTGTGCACGATGTCGGCGCCGCCGACACACCGTTCAGCTACCGCGACGCGAACTGGGCCGAGGTGATCGTCGGCGTGGATCCCGACCCCGCCAACGCCGGACTCATCCGCGACTGGACCGTCGACTATTGGGATGCCACGCACCCTTACTCGGCCGGCGGGGCCTACGTGAACTTCATGATGGATGAGGGACACGAGCGCGTGCGCGCAACCTATGGCGAGAACTACGACCGTCTTGCCGCCGCCAAGGCAACCTACGACCCGACGAACGCGCTGCGCGTCAACCAGAACATCGAGCCGTTGGCAAGAGCTTGAGGTTCACGCGCCGGCTGTCATTCGGAGATCGATCCGTAGTGCGCTTGGCACGCCGCAGGCACCGCTAGATTCGATGCACAGTGCCCGCCGAACAGTCGCAGCTCAGCACCGCTCACCTCGATGCGGACGCCTTTTACGTCTCGATCGAGTTGCTGCGGCGCCCTGAGCTGCGCGGGCAGCCGGTGGTGGTCGCGGGAACGGGCCCGCGCGCGGTGGTCACGACCGCGAGCTATGAGGCCAGGCGTTACGGCGTGGGCTCGGCGATGCCCGCGTCAAGGGCGCGGCGGCTGTGCCCGCAGGCGGTCTTCCTGCCGCCGGACTTCATCCACTACCGCGAGACTTCCAGACGCATGATGGATCTGGTGCGCTCGCATGTGGAGCAGGTGGAGGTGGTGGGGCTGGACGAGGCATATCTGGATCTGAGCGGGCTGTTCTCGCCCCGGGCGGCGATGCGCCGGCTGCTGGCGGATATCCAGGAGAGCACGCACCTGACCTGCTCGGTGGGAATCGGGCCGAACAAGCTGGTGGCGAAGGTGGCGTCGGACGCGGAGAAGCCCGCTGGCTTCGTGGTGCTCACGCGCGAGCAGGCCTGCGAGCGCTTTGGCCAGTCACCGCCGGGGTTGGTGCCGGGGATTGGGCCAAAGACCGCTCAGCGCTTGGCGGAGATGGGGTTGACGACGCTGCAAGCGCTGGCGGGCGCACCCGAGCAGTTGCTGATCGAGCGCTTTGGTCCCAACCTCGGGCGGGAGCTAAGGCGCCGGGGACGCTTTGAACACGATGGCGAAGTGGGTCAGGATCGCAAGGTGGTCTCGGAGTCGCGCGAGCGCACTTTCGACTACGACATCCGCGACTTCGCACGGCTCTGTGAGGCGCTGGAGCGGATGGCGGCGGAGCTGTGCGCAAGCCTGACGGCGCATGGGCGCCAAGGACGCACCATCGGCATCAAAGTGCGCCTGGATGACTTCTCCACGGTGACCCGCGCGCACACGCTGCCCGAGCCGACCTGCGACGGCGCGCAGGTCACGGCGGTGGCTCTGCGACTGCTACGCGAGTACGCGCCCGCGCGTCCCGTGCGACTGTTGGGGGTGCGGGTGGCGGGTCTCGCGTATGCCAGCGCCGCTTCGGGCGAGAAGTCCATAGGCGCGGCGCCGGCCCAGGAGAAAGACCAGCTGGAGCTGCCCGTGTAGGGTTCAGCCCATGCCAGTGGTCAAGGCCGGCAACGTGGAGTTGAGCTACGAGCGCAGCGGCTCGGGCCCGCCGCTGCTGTTGATCATGGGCCTGTCGGGCACGTTGCTGCACTGGGGCGAGCCGCTTATGGAAGCCTTGCGCCGCGACTTCGACGTGATCGCCTACGACCACCGCGGCGTGGGCGAGAGCAGCCGCGTAGAGGCTCCTTTTACGATCGCCGACCTCGCAGAGGATGCCACCGCATTGCTGGGCGCGCTGGAGCTGGAATCGGTGCACGTGATGGGCATCTCGATGGGAGGCATGATTGCTCAGGAGCTGGCGCTGGCCCATCCAGAGCGCGTGCGCACCCTGACGCTGGGTTGCACCTACTGCGGTGGGCCTGGCAGCACGCTGCCCACACAGCCCGAGCTGGCCGCAGCGATCATGTCCGGGGACCGCGAGCGTGCACTCAGGGCCATGTGGGAGGCCAACGTCTCTGAGGGCTTTGCGCAGGACTCCGAGGCATACGCGCGCTTCCGCGCGATCGGCCTGGAGCGTTCGGTGGCGCTGGCGGTGACGATGGAGCAGCTCGCGGCAATCTCCGGCCACGACACCAGCGCGCGCCTGGGAGAGCTGAACATGCCGACGCTGGTGGTGCACGGCACCGCCGATCGGATTCTCCCTGTTGAGAACGGGCGGCTGGTCGCTGAGCTGATCCCAGGCTCGCGCCTTGAGATCTGGCCGGACATCGGCCATCTTTTCTTCTGGGAGCTGCCCGAGCGCTCCGCCGAGCTCGTTCGCGAGCACGCGCTGGTCAGCGCCTAAGCGGGTTCCGATGGCGCCTTCGCCTGGCGCACAGCGAGCGGTGAGCGACTTCGAGGTGAGCACACGAGGAGTGGTGCTCTCGGGCGAGCACGCAGGCGAAGGGCCGGCGGTGGTGCTCCTGCATGGCCTTACAGCCACTAGGCGCTACGTGGTGATGGGCTCGCGCCTGCTGGAGCGCTCGGGATACCGCATGATCGGTTATGACGCCCGTGGCCACGGGCGCTCCACGCCGGCGCCGGCGCGCGGCGAATATGGCTACGAGCACCTGGCCGAGGACCTGGAGGTGGTGCTGGATGCTCTGGGTGTGCGCCGCGCGGTGCTGGCGGGCGCTTCAATGGGGGCACTGACGGCGGTGCGCTTCGCGCTGCTGCACCCCGAGCGGGTGGCGGCCCTGGGCGTGGTCACGCCCGCGTATGACCCCACCGTCCCTTCGCCAAGCGCCCAGGAACGCGATGCGTTGGCTGAAGGGCTGCGCAGCGCGGGCGTGGAGGGTTTCCTCGCGGCCTATGATTTCACGAGCATCCCCGAGCAGTGGCGCAACACCGTCGAGACCGTTGTGCGCCAGCGCCTCTCTCTGCACGAGCACCCCGCGGCCGTGGCTGACGCGCTGGAAGTGGTTCCTCGTTCGCGTCCCTTCGTGGAGATGGCGGAGCTGGGGGGGATCGACGTCCCAACGGTTGTGGTGGCCAGCCGCGATGAGGTGGACCCCAGCCATCCTTTGGCGCTTGCCGAAGCCTATGCGCAGGCCATCCCGGGGGCGAGATTGAGTGTTGAGGAGGGAGGGCCGCCGTTGCGCTCGCCGATCGCTTGGCAGGGGGGACAGCTGTCAAAGCTGCTGATAGGGCTGGCCTCCCAGGCGGATTTCAGGGACGAGGCATAGAACCGAGGCAGCCCCTAACGACGGGCATACGTGATAACGTACACCTGTATGTCAGTACGTGAGTGGAACGGAGCCAGCTACGACCGTATCTCCGGTCCGATGGAGGCGCTGGGGCGACAGGTGCTCGCACGGCTGGAGTTGCAGGGCGATGAGACGGTTCTCGATGCCGGCTGCGGCAGCGGACGAGTCACACAGGCCCTGATTGAACGCTTGCCGCGCGGCAAGGTGATCGCGGTCGATGCCTCGTCTTCGATGGCGCAAGCCGCGCGTGAGCGCCTTGGTGAGCAGGCCGATGTGCGCGTGCTTGACCTGCTCGACCTGGAACTGGAGACGCCGGTGGACGCAATCCTGTCAACCGCCACCTTTCACTGGATCGCCGACCACGAGCGGCTGTTCGCGCGTCTGCGCGCCGCGCTGCGCCCCGGCGGTCAGCTCGTAGTGCAGTGTGGGGGAGAGGGCAACATCGACCAGTTGCGCGGTGTCGCCAACGAGGTACGCGCGCGCGAACCCTATGCGGCGCACTTCAGAGACTGGCAGCCGCCATGGAACTACGCCGCACCCGATGTGACCGAGGAGCGCCTGCGGGCGGCGGGCTTTGCGCAGGCGCGCTGCTGGCTGACGCCCGCGCCCACACAGCCCGAATACCCGCGCGAGTTCCTGGCGACGATCGTGCTTGGACCGCATGTGCAGCGTCTGCCCGCGCCGCTGCGCGAGCCGTATATGGACGAGGTGATGCAGGCGCTGGGCGAGCCGGTGGTGGTGGACTACGTGCGGCTCAACATCGGCGCCTGCGCCTGAGCGGGCTCGTCCACGAGCGCGCCGCGCAGCAGCGCCGCGTAGCGCCCGCCCAACTCCACCAGCTCCTCGTGCGTGCCGCGCTCCACGAGGTGGCCCTGGTCGAGCACGAGGATCTGATCGGCGTCACGGATCGTGGAGAGTCGATGGGCGATGGCGATCGTCGTGCGCCCCTTGGCCAACTCATCGAGCGCCAGCTGCACCGCGCGCTCGGTCTCGGTGTCCAGCGCGCTCGTGGCCTCGTCGAGGATCAGCACCGGCGGGTTGCGCAGCACCGTGCGGGCGATCGCGATGCGCTGCTTCTCACCGCCGGAGAAGCGGTAGCCGCGCTCGCCCACCATCGTGTCGTAGCCCTCGGGCAGCGAGGCGATGAGCTCGTGAATCTGCGCGGCCTTGGCGGCGTCTTCGATCTCTGTGTCGCTGGCGCCGGCGCACGCGAAGCGCAGGTTCTCGCGGATGGAGGCGTGGAACAGGTAGGTCTCCTGTGAGACCAGGCCCACGGTGGCGGCGAGCGATGCGAGCGTGACCTCGCGGATGTCCACGCCGTCGATCTCCACGCTTCCGCGCTGGGGCTCATACAGCCGCGCGACAAGGTAGGCCATGGTGGTCTTGCCCGAGCCGGTCTCGCCGACGATCGCCGTGCGCGTGCCCGCCGGCACCTGCGCGTCGATTCCCTGCAGCGTCCACGGCGCGTCCTCGCCGTAGCGAAAGCAGATGTCGCGCAGCGCCACATCCCCGCGCACGCCTTCCAGCACGCGCGCGTCGGGCGCCTCCGCGATGTCAACGGGCAGGTCGAGGTACTCGAAGATGCGCCCGAAGAGCGCCAGCGAGGTCTGCACTTCGACGCCTACGGAGAGCAGCGACTGGATCGGGAAGAGCACGCGCGTCTGCAAGGTGGTGAAAGCCACGACGGTGCCGATCGAGACCGCATGACCGCCATGCGCCGCGTCCAGGCCGGCAAAGAGGTAGACGAGGGCGGGCATCACAGCGAAGCTGATCTGCACCGAAGCCATGCGCCAGCGCCCGGCCATGCGCGCACGCACCTCCAGGTCGGCTAGCCCGCGCGACTCGCCCTTGAAACGCTCCACCAGCTCCGGTGAGCGCCCCATCGTCTTGCCCAAAAGGATGCCCGACACCGACAGCGACTCCTCTACGAGCGTCGAGATGTCCGCGAGGCGCCCCTGGCGCACCGAGGTGATGCGCTTGCGCTCCTCGCCCACGCGCCGTGTGAGCCATACGAAGAAGGGCAGCAGCACAAGCGTGAACGCCGCGAGCTCCCAGCTGAGCAGCACCATCGCCACGACGACCGCCACGACCGTTGTGACGTTCTGCACAATGGAGGTCGCCGTGGAGGTGACGACGTTGTCGATGCCGCCGATGTCGTTGGCGATCCTCGACTGCACCTCGCCCGTGCGCGTGCGCGTGAAGAACGCCAGCGACATGCGCTGCAGGTGCGAGTAGACGGCGGCGCGCAGGTCGTGCATGACCTGCTGGCCGACGATGTTGGAGATCCACGTCTGCGCCACGCCCAGCGCACCCGTGATGATCGACAGCGCGATCATGCCCGCCACCAGCAGCACCAGTTCGTGCGTGTCCTTGCTGGGCAGCGCGTTGTCGATGATGCGCCGCAGCAGAAACGGGCTGATCACGCCTAGCCCTGCAGCGATGAAGATGAGCGTCAGCAGCCCGCCCAGCCGCACGCGATAGGGCCGGAACAACGCCGCGACGCGCCTCAGCGAGACGGGCGTCGCCGCGATGTCCTTCAGCTGCGGCCCGCTGCGCATGGCGCGTCGTCCATCAGCAAACCGGCCCCCTCCCTCTCCAGAAAAATGGCTCACCTGCACGACTGTATCGGCCTGCCGCAGCGTTATCCGCCCGCGCGTCATACGCTTAGGGCATGGACCTGCTGCCCGCCGAGCTGCGCGTGTTGGGGTGTCTGCTTGAGAAGCAGCGCACCACCCCCGATGGCTACCCGCTGTCGCTCAATGCTCTGCGCCTGGCCTGTAACCAGTCCACCAACCGCGATCCCGTGGTGGATTACGACGACGAGATCCTGCGCGATGCGCTGCATCGGCTGGAACGGCGCGGCTATACGCGCTTGGCCTCCGGTGCGGGCTCGCGGGCGCCGAAGTACCGGCATCTGCTCGCCGAGGCACTGCCGATGTCCGAGGATGAGCAAGCCGTGATGTGCGTCTTGATGCTGCGGGGCGCACAGACGCCGGGCGAGCTCAAGCAGCGAGGGGATCGCATGCACCCCTTTGCGGGCCTCGATGAGGTGCACGGAACGCTTGCGCGGCTGATCGAGCGCGAGCTCGTGCGGCGCTTGGAGCGCAGACCTGGGCAGAAGGAGGAGCGCTATCAGCAGCTGCTGGGGGAGGGCGATGGTTCGGGCGATGCCGCGACAGGCGCGCTGACGTCAGTCACGGCGGCAACCGCCTCCAGCGCGGCTCCCTCCGCTACCACCGCCCTGGGGGCCACTGCCCTGGTGGACGGCTTGGAAGAGCGCGTAGCCCGATTGGAGCGCGAAGTGGCCGAGCTGCGTGCCGCGTTGGGCGAGCCATGAGTCATCTGGGCCTGCTGCTGGCCTCCTCCTCCGCCTCGGACACCGCCACCGGCGTGGGCATTCCGGTGGCGATCCTCGCAGGCCTCGTGTCGTTCCTCTCGCCCTGCGTGCTGCCACTGGTGCCGGGCTATCTCTCCACCGTCATCGGTGTGACCCCGGCGGAGATCGACAGCGCGGGCACGCGGCGTGTGTTGGTGCCGAGCCTGCTGTTCATCGCGAGCTTCTCGTTGATCTTCATCCTGCTGGGCCTCACCGCCACCGCCCTGGGCTCTTCGTTGAATGCCCACAAGGCCACACTCGAACAGGTCGGGGGGGTGCTGATCATCCTGATGGGCGTGGTCTTCCTCGCCACGCCCTTCATCGATCGCCTCAACTTTCAGTGGCACTCGGAGTCGCTGATGCGCTTTGCCGGGCGCGGCGGGCCGCTGCTGGCGGGCGCGGCGTTTGCGATCGCCTGGACGCCCTGCACGAGCTTCACGCTCGGCGCGATCCTCACTCAGGCGGCGATCTCGACTTCCGCCGCCCATGGGGCACTGCTGCTGGCCTTCTATGCGATGGGGCTGGCGATCCCGTTCCTGCTGATCGCGCTGGCCTTCGAGCGTGCGACGAACACGCTTGAGGTCGTCAAGCGCCATTTTCCGCTGATCATCGCCACCGGCGGCGCGATCATGATCCTGCTGGGCGTGCTGATCCTCACCGGCGAGTTCACGGTGCTCAACGCCAAGGCCAATGCCCTGCTTCAGGGCACCGGCCTCAACGTCTCAAACATCTGATCAGGCGGCCTCGCGCAGTGCCGCCAGCTCGGGCGACTCCGCGAGCTTCTTCAGCGCGCGCTGCTCAAGCTGCGAAGCCCGCTCGGCGGAGAAGCCAAGGCGCTTGCCGATCGCTGTGAGCGTCTGCGGCTCCTCGCGGCCGGTGCCGAAGCGCAACGTCAAGACCTTGCGCTCGGTGTCCGGCAGCTGGGCGATCGCGCGGTGCACGATCCGCTCGCGCTCGTTCTCGTAGGCGATTTCCTCGGGAGCCTCCTGCTCGGCGGGCAGCAGGTCGCCCAGCGCGGTGTCGCCGTCTTCGCCAACCTGCTGGTCGAGGCTCACGAGAGCGTTGCGCTGGTGGCGCACTTCTTCGACCTGCTCCAGCTCAAGGCCGGTCTCCTGGGCCAGCTCCTCGTTGGTGGGCTCGCGGCCTAGGCGCACCGACAGCTCGCGCTCCACGCGGCCGACCTTGCGCGAGCGCTGGGCCACGTGTACGGGCAGACGGATGGTGCGACCGCTGTTCTCAAGGCCGCGCTGAATCGCCTGGCGAATCCACAGGGTGGCGTAGGTGGAGAAGCGGAAGCCCTTGCGCCAGTCGAACTTCTCGCTGGCCCTGATCAGGCCGAGCATGCCCTCCTGCACCAGGTCGGCCAAGGGCAGGCCCTGATTCTGGTAGCGCCTCGCATTGGAGGCCACCAGGCGCAGATTGGAGTTGATCATCAGTTCCTTGGCGTGCAGGTCACCCTTCTCGATGCGCTGCGCCAGTTCGATCTCCTGGGCGGGGGTCAGCAGTGGGTAGCGCCGCGAGTGCGCCAGCAGCTGATCCACCGACTCCGGGATGAAGCTTTCAGGCGCGGCCAGGGACAGTTCGGGCGCCGCCGGACGCTCCGGGCGGGCCTCGCTCTCAGTCTCAGTCGCGCTCTCCGTGCCGTCGGGGACGACCGCCAGGGTGGGGTCGGCTGTTAGCTCTCCGGACTCCAGCACCGCGTTCTCAGCGGCATCGACGGCGTCCACCGAGTCCAGCGGCGGGAGGTGGGGGTTGGTGTGCGTGGTTGTGTCAGACATGGTGGGTCCTTCGGACTGGGAATCGAGAGAGGCCCATTTCGTCGGCTTCTGGCCGGCTAGGCCACCCTCTAATCCGATGCTTGGAGTCGGAATTGTAGGCCATGTTAGTTGCGTTGTCAATTATTCTCCCAGTAGAGGCGGCGGCGCTTTGCTCTGCCGAAACGTATACGCGCGAGTAGGCGCTTCGGACGTGTCTGGATGCCGTCCGCGAGCGCTCATCGGGACGCCCTTGAGGTTCAACTGCGGTTTCTTTGGTCTTCATCGGCTGCTTCCTGCAGCTACGTGATCCTCCTGGTGGATCTTTCGTACCCCGATCCTTCGGCCTCTCACGGCTTTTTTCCTGCCCCGAGGAGCCCTTCTCTAGCCAAGAGCTCAATTTGAGGGCGAAGTTGCGCTGTTTGCGCACATCCATCACATCGCCCATGCACAGGTTTGCGCCATAGAGCACCGTCTCACGCTCGTCCATCGAACGATCGTCCATTCTCGACAACTGTTGCTGGGCTGCGTAAGTGCTCTGCCGAACAGCCCATGTGGATACCCTTCCCCTTGGAGAGGCGCTGTTAGAGGCAGGGATGATCGACCGCAAGACGCTCGACTGGGCGCTTGCGCGTCAGGCCGAAACGGGCGTTCGGATCGGGCGCATCCTGGAGGCCGCCGAGCGCGTCCATCGCCTCGATCTGCATCGTGTGCTGGGAGCCCAGTGGGGACTTGAGTTCATCGATCTTCTGCGCGAGCCCGTGGACGAGGCACTCGTCTGCTGCTTTGACCCAGAGCAGCTTCTGGATGAGGGCTGGATACCCGTGGGTCGCGAGGACGACCTGCTGGTGGTCGCCACCTGCGAGCCGCCTACGGAGGAATTCCTGGAGCGCCTGCGCAAGCACGTGGGGGAGCCGCAGACGTTCCTGCTGCGCAGCACGACGCCGCTTGACATCGAGCGCACTGTGGCGCACTGCTTCAAGGATCACATCGCGCGCCGCTCCACGGGGGAGCTGCTGTTCCGCCGACCCGAGCTCTCAGCGGCCGGCGGATTCTCGCGCGGGCAGAAGTTGTGGATTCTGGCTCTGCTGGTGGCAACTGTGGTTGGAACAGTGCTCGACTGGCAGTTCACGCTGTCGCTGGTGGTGGCCTTGGCCAACGCCGCCTTTCTGGGTGCCGTGGGCTTCAAGCTGGTCGCCTGTCTAGTGGGTGCGGTTGCTGGCGCGCGAGGTAGGCGAGAGGTTGGCTGCGAGGCCGAGCGCGATGACCGGCTGCTGCCCGATTACACCGTGCTCGTACCGGTATACCGCGAGGCCAATGTGATCGGCGGGCTGATGCGCAACCTCGCCGCGCTCGACTACCCGAGCGAGAAGCTCGAGATCCTGGTGCTGCTGGAGGCTGACGACGAGGAGACGATCGCGGCTGCGCGCGCCGCGCGGCCACCTTCGACGGTGCGTCTGGTGATCGTGCCCGATGCCCAACCCAAAACTAAACCTAAGGCGTGCAACGTCGGCCTCTTCCTGGCACGGGGGGATCTGCTCGTGATCTTCGACGCCGAGGATCGCCCCGAGCCTTTGCAGTTACGCAAAGCGGTGGCCGCCTTTGAGCACGCTGGTGAGCGCACGGTCTGTGTGCAGGCGCGGTTGCGCTACTGGAATGACTCCACCAACCTGCTGACGCGCATGTTCTCGTCTGGAGTACGGCTACTGGTTCGGGATCGATGCTGCCCGGCTTGGACCGTCTGCGCCTGCCCATACCGCTGGGTGGCACCTCAAATCACTTCCGCATCGATGCCCTGCGCAAGCTTGTGGGCTGGGACCCTCACAATGTCACCGAGGACGCCGACCTGGGGTTGCGCGCCGCGGTCGAGGGCTATCGCGTAGGAGTGATCGACTCGGACACCGATGAGGAAGCCTGCGCGGAGTTGCGCCCCTGGATTCGCCAGCGCACACGCTGGATCAAGGGCTATATGCAGACCGCGCTCGTGCACACCCGCTCTCCACGCCGACTGGTGGCACAGGTGGGGGTGCGCGATGCTCTGGGCTTCCTGCTGCTGATCGCCGGCACGCCCCTGACGTTCCTGCTGGCGCCGGTGATGTGGGTGGGCACGGCCGCTTGGTATGCCTTTGGCGAGCCGCGTCTGCCGCTGGTCAACTCCGGCGTATTCTGGACGATCGCCCTGATCAATCTGATCATCGGCAACGGCATCATGATCCTGCTCAACCTGCTCGGCGCCGTGCGTGGTCACGGTTGGCGCAGCGCACCCTTTGCGCTGCTCAACCCTTTCTACTGGGTGCTGCACTCGATTGCTGCCTGGCGCGCGCTCGTGCAGTTGATCCACAAGCCGTTCTACTGGGAGAAGACGCCGCACGGCTTGGGTCAGGCGCAGCCGGACCATCCGGGGCTGGACGAGGTGCTGGAAGCAGGAGGGCTGGGTGGGCGTACGGCTGTGCCCGGCTAGCGTCCCTCGGCCGCGTCGGCCCCGGTCTTGGTGGTGAAGGCCGTACCGGCCCCGCCGGAGAGCACGCGACGCGCGAGCCCGGGGAGCAGCGTCCGGGCGGCGGCGGCGAGGAAGTAAGGACGCGGCACGTAGCGCTCGGCACGCCGGTTCAGGCCGGTGTCGATGATGGCCTCGGCGGCACGCTCGGGTGTGGAGACGACCCAGCGTGTGACGGCGCGCTCGCGCAGCTCCTGCGCGGGGAAGCCTTCGGTGGCGATGAAGCCGGGCAGCACCATGCCGACGTGGACATCGTGGGGCATCTCCTCGGCGTAGAGTGCATCTGTCCAGCCCGCGAGCGCGAACTTGCTCGCCGAGTAGGCGCCGGCGCCGGGCCGCGCTACACGCGATGCCGTGCTGGCCACGTTGACCAGTGCGCTGGGAGCGCTGGCGCGCAGCAGTGGCAGCAGGACCTCGGTAAGGCGCACCACGGCGTCGAAGTTGAGCGCCATCGTGCGTTTGACGTTGGCGTAGCCACCCTCGGCGAAGGTCGCCCGCCAGGAAGCCCCGGCGTTGTTGACGAGCAGCGTGAGGCGGCCATTGTGGTGTGTCTGAATGTGCTCGTGCACCCGCGCCGGCGCATCCTCGGCGGTGAGGTCCAGCGCAAGATGGGTGGTCGGCACCGGCAATTCCTCGGCCAGCCGCGCCAGATGCTCTCCGCGGCGGGCAACCAGGATCAGCTGCATCCCCGGCTCGCGCGCCAGGCGGCGGGCCGTAGCCTCACCGATACCACTGGAGGCGCCCGTCACCAGGGCCACCGGCTTTGGCACTGGTGCTACTCCTGGCTCAGAGCGACTGCGCCGAGCGCCGCTGCCGCGACAGCCGTGGCTGTGACAAGCACGCTGGCGAACTTGGGCAGGTAACCGCGACGCCCACCGGCAATGCCGGCAACCGAGTCGGCCACGTCGCAGGCAAGGCCCGCGGTAAGCCACTGACGCTGGTGCTCGCCCTCACTGCTCATGGCACCGTAGGCCAGCGCGATATCGCGCACACCGAACAGCCGTGCCAAATAAGGAGCCTGTGGGTTGGCCTTGGAGTCCAGGCCGAAGAGCTTGCCGGCAGGACGGGGTGTCAGCCACGAGGCGGCACCGACAGCGATGCGCAGGCCGACGAGGGCGTTGATGGCATTGGTGCGGTTCATGGCGAGGAACCTTAGCGTAGATCGCTTCAGCAGGTATGAGAGTTGATGAGTCTTTTGCGGATCGGCATTCCGCCAGTACTGGCTTGACGTGGTGTCTTGTCTGCGTATAGGCTGCGACCCTGCATATGCCGATGGTTCGACTTTGCGCGAGTTACTTGAAATGGGGAATAGCTTTCCTGTTGCTGTGGGCTGCATTTGTGCCGAGTAGCTCATGGGCGCGCTCGGCCCACGCGGCGATCGTGAATGGCGTCCCGATCTCGATCGAACAGGCTCCATGGCAGGTCAATGTGCGATCGCAGATCGTCTCTGAAAACGCGGAAATCAGTTGCGGTGGTGTGATCCTCGATGAAGCACACATCCTGACGGCTGCCCACTGCGTCTTTGACAGCAGCAACAGCCAGCGGATACCGGCGGCGAACATGCGTGTCCTTGCAGGAACGTCCAATACCAGACCTCCTGAAGCAGGGACGCAGGAAGTCCTTGTTGCGAGCGTACGGGTGCACCCTTACTACGTAGAGGCCCCCAACGGCAGGACTGAACCGGATCAGGACGACGTCGCGGTGTTGACGCTCTCCGAACCGCTTGTGCTGAGCGGCGGAAGGACACGAGCCATCGGTCTCGCGCCGCTTGGGAGCACATTGCCGGAAGGCACTCAGGTCAACCTGACCGGGTTCGGGGAGCAGGTCGCCAACGTCAACGCGGCTGGGCCGCTGTACTCGCTCGCAATGACGCTCGACTTCAGCCACCAGTGTGGTGGGGCCAGCGATGCGGTTTTCCTTTGTGCAAGCTCAGCCGGCGGATCGTCGTGTTTCGGTGACAGCGGCAGCGGACTGACCGAGGGACCCACGCCGACGCTGGTGGGAGCGCTCAGTTTTGGTCTAACGCGGGCTGGCCAGAGCTGCGTTGTCGGTGAGCTGCACGGCTTTGCCAGCCTGGCGGCGCCGGAGATCCAGGATTTCATCGACGGCAACGAAGCCCCCCCGAAGGCACCGCGAGGTGGCGGCCCAACGCTTGGTGCTGCGCCAATGGTAGGCGTCGGTTTGGTCTGTCAGCCCGGTACCTGGAGCGGCGAACCCGCGTACCAGTACACCTTCATGGACGGCGCAAACGGACAGGTCCTGCAGTCTGGGGCGTCCTCCACCTACACGCCCGGCCAGGGTGATGCCGGACGCACGATCCTGTGCCAGGTGCAGGCGACCAACGCCGGGGGTACCGGCGTGGATCGCACGCCGGCGTCAACGCCGGTCGCGCCGGGCGTGCCGACGCCTTCCTTCCAAGCGAGTACACCAGCGGCGGTACTCGTCGGCACGAAGGTCACAGTTGGGAGCGGGGGCATCGCGCTGATACGCCTGACGTGCAAGGGTGCGCAGCCCTGCGCAGGGAAGCTCAAGCTGCTGGCCAAGCACAGTGTCAGGTCGAAGGGACACAAGAAGATCACCACGCACACGGTCACGATCGGCAACGCCAACTTCGCTATCCGGGCAGGCGCAAGCGTCACCGTCAAGGTTCACCTGAACGCTCTTGGGCGCGCGCTACTGAGTAGTGCGCACAGCGGCCTGGCCACGCGTCTGAGCATCACCGAAGTCCCGCCGGAATCCGAAACGACATTGACCAGGAACGACAGCTTGCGTCTGTTTGCACAGCCTAAGCACCGCAGGACACGGAAGGGTTAGGCCAGGGGAAGCGAGAGGGAGGGGAAAGAGTAGGAGTACCCTCTGCTTGATGGACTCCACGGCCTCCCAGCTCCCAACCGAGGGCTACCATCTGTCGGGAATTTCTCCGCGGGCCTTTCAGCATCCGGCGGACCGCGCCGCGACGGCTGCGCTGGGGTCGATCCCGTATCTGGACACGGTGGTGCGCAAGCTGATCGAGTTGGGTTACGAGCGGGCACTGCGCCAGTCCTATCTGGGCTCCTCGGTGAAGCTCTCAGAGGAGCAGTTGGGGGATGTGTGGCGCGAGCACGCGCTGGCTTACGCAACGCTCGACATGGAGGAAGTGCCGGATCTCTATCTGACGCAGTATCCGTTGCCTAACGCGATGGCGATCGGCGCAAAGCGGCCGATCGTGGTGGTGCACTCGGAGCTCGTGGCACTGCTGGGCCCGCAGGAGCGCAGGGCGGTGCTGGCGCACGAGGCGGCGCACATCCTGGCCGACCACCAGCTGTATCGCACGGCGCTCTACATCCTGATGCTGCTCACGCGCAGCTCGCGCCTGCCATTGCCGCTGGCGCCGGTACGCACGGCGCTACTTGAGTGGGAGCGCGCGACCGAGCTCAGCGCGGACCGCGCCGCTGCCCTGGTGACACGCGACCCGCTGGCGGTGTGCCGCACGTTGATGTGCCTGGCGGGCGGCGCGATGGTTGAGCAGCTCGACCTCGACGCATTCATGCGCCAGGGCCTCGAATACACCGAAGCTGGCGGCGGTCTTGAGCGCCTGACACGTCTGCTGATCGACCTTGGGCTGGATCACCCGATGCCGGTGAAGCGCATCCATGAGCTGATGGCATGGGTGAAGACGGGCGAGTACGAGCGCATTGTGGGCGGCGAGTACCCCACGCGAGAGGACCCCGTGGATGCCCGCTCCGACGGTGGCGAGGCCGTCTCCTACTACGCCGAGCGCTTCCGCGACGCCTTCCGCGATACCGGGGAATCGATCAACTCCGTCGGGCAGCAGCTGGCCGGCTGGTTGCGTGGCAGTGGCGGTGGCAGCGAGCCCGGCGACGATGCCGAGCGCGACACAGAGCATGATGAGGACGCTAGGCGCGATGGCGGTGCTGGGCCCGGCGAAGGCGCCGAGGAGGGCTAGGCCCTCAGCCGCCCCATTTTCCCTGGCCGTAGCGCGCCAGCTCCAGACGCGCGACGACACCGCGGTGGACCTCGTCGGGTCCGTCGGCAAGGCGCAGCGCGCGCGCGATGAGCCAGGCGGCGCCGAGGGGGAAGTCGTTGCTGAGACCGGCGCCCCCATGTAGCTGCATGGCCATGTCCACGACGCGCTGCGCCATGTTGGGGACAGCGACCTTGATCTGCGATACCGCCCCCAGCGCTGCGGGCGACTGCTGGTCGATCAGCCAGGCTGCGTGCAGCACGTGCAGGCGCGCCTGGTCGATGGCGATACGCGCGTCGGCGATACGTTCGCGGTTGCCGCCCAGGTTGGCCAGCGGCTTGCCGAAGGCGGTGCGCTCGGTGGCGCGCCGGCAGGCTAGTTCCAGCGCTAGCTCGGCAAGTCCGATGAGGCGCATGCAGTGGTGGATGCGCCCTGGGCCTAGACGGGCCTGGGCGATCGTGAAGGCCTCCCCGGGGCCGCCGATGATGGCGCTCACAGGGAGGCGCACGTCGGTGAAGCTCACATCCCCGTGCCCGCCGGGAGCGTCAAGGAAACCCATTGTGGAGAGCATCCGCTCGACCTTCACGCCAGGGCTGTCAAGCGGCACGAGCACCATCGAGTGCTGGTGGTAGCGATCGGCCTGAGGGTCGGTGAGGCCCATGAAGATGCCCACCTTGCAGTTGGGGTGACCGACACCGGTGCTCCACCACTTGCGCCCGTTGAGCACAACTTCCTCGCCATCGAGCGTGGCGGTGGCCTGCATGTTGGTCGCGTCGGAGGAGGCTACCTCGGGCTCGGTCATGCAGAAGGCTGAGCGGATCTCACCGGCAAGCAGGGGTGTCAGCCAACGCTCGCGCTGCTCGGCGGAGCCGAAATGCAGCAGCACCTCCATGTTGCCGGTATCGGGGGCATTGCAGTTGAAACACTCGCTGGCAATCAGTGAGCGGCCCATGCGCTCTGCAAGCGGGGCGTACTCGACGTTGGCGAGACCCGCGCCGTGCTCCGAATCACCCTCGCGGGTACAGGCGGGAAGGAACAGATTCCAAAGATCCTGTGCCTTCGCCTTTGCCTTGATCTCCTCGATCAGGGGCGAGGTCACCCAAGGGTCCTGCAGAGCCAGCTGCTGGCGGTGGTGGGCCTCCTCCCGCGGTGCGATCTCCTGCGCGATGAAGGCCTCGACGCGCTCCAGGAGCTCACGTGCACGTGGTGAGGGGGCGAAGTCCATTGCTGGCTCAGCGCACGTCCAGTACGACCTTGCCAACGGCCTCACGGCGTTCGAGCAACTGCAATGCCTCGCTGGCCTTCTCCAGTGGGAAGTGCTGACCGACGATCGGACGTACAAAGCCCGCTTCGATCATGCCGTGCAGCATGGCGCCGATCTCGCGACAGGCGTCGGGGTGGGTCATGGCCCAATGACCCCAGCCGGCACCTACGATCTCGGTGTTGTTGAGCAGCAGGCGATTGACCTTCACCTCAGGGATTGAGCCGCCGGTGAAGCCGACGACGATTACGCGGCCGTTTTCACGCAGCGAGCGCAAGCTGTCGGTAAAGCGATCGCCGCCGACGGGGTCGAGCACGACATCTACACCACCGCCTGAGATCTCTTTGGCCTCGTCCTTCCAAGGGCCGTCAGAGCGGACGACGTCCTCCGCACCGGCCTGCTTGGCGATGCGCTCCTTCTCATCGCTTGAGACCACCGCGATCGTCTTGGCTCCTAGCCCCCTGGCGACCTGCAGGGCGGCGGTGCCAACGCCTCCTGCGGCACCATGGACGAGAACGGTCTCGCCCTCCTTCAGGCGCCCGCGCATAGCCAACGCGAAATAGGCGGTGTGGTAGTTGAGGATCAATCCCGCGCCCTGCGCGAAGTCAAGGGCAGCGGGGAGCGGGAAGGTGAAGAACTCCGGCGCCACGGCGGTCTCGGCAAAGCCGCCCAGGCCACAGAAGGCGGCAACGCGGTCTCCCTCTTTGACGCCGGCTGTGGCGGGTGCGCCGCGCACGATGCCACCGACCTCGCTACCGGGGATGAAAGGCAGCGGCGGCTTGAGCTGATACTGGCCACGGGTCTGCAGCAGCTCAGGGAAGGACACGCCCGCGGCGTGCACTTCGATCGTCACTCCCTCGCCGGGAGTGAGCGGGTGTGCGGGGTCGGGCTCAGCTACGTCCGCGAGGCTCAGCGCGCTCTCGGGACCGGAGAGGTCGACGATCTGGATTGCTTTCACGTGCGTGGGTGGTGGTGGTTCAGGTTGCTTGCCAGTTGGCAAGGGTCAGCAGCGTCTTCGCGCTGACCTTGGAGCCGACCAGTATGCACGTGTGGCCGTCGCGGCGCCACGTGACCACCGTCGAGCCGCTGGGGTGTAGCACGTCAAAGCGCGTGCCATGCCAGATCGCGGCGCGCCCTTCGGTGGGAGTCGCCAGCGGGTGGCCGTCAACGATCGAGTAGCCGATGCGCTGCCCTGTGGCGTTGGCGTAGAAGACTGTTGTGACCATGCGTCCTGCGAGCTTGTCGGAGCGCACGCCGGCCGTCTGCCAGCCGAAGCGGCGGTTCCAGTACGGGTAGGCGATGCCTTCGGCTGAGATCGCCAGCTGGCCCGGGGCGCGGGGGTTCTCCTCGGGGGCGCTGGTGATGGCCGGACGCAGGCCCAGCGTGGAGGCCTGCAACACCGTGGGAGCGGTCGGCCCGCCTGAGCCCAACAGGAGGATCAAGGCCACGATAAAGCCAGCGGCGCTCGCGAGGGCTCCCACGAGGAGCGCCGAGGGACGAGTTCGGAACGCCGAGGGGCGGGGGCGGAGCGCTGACGGGCGGACTCGTGAACGCTGGCCGCCAGCAGCCTCTGTCATTTCACGAACCGAGTCGTGTAGGGAAGCGGGCGCGCCGACGGCGATCGAGCTCACCAGCGCGGCTGTGTCGCGCTGGATGTCGGTGTCTGTGGACTGGTTCTTCATGTCGTTTCGTTCTTCATGTCGTTTCCATTACGCAAGACTCCCCTGCGGCCCTGAAGCTTCCCGCGGACCAGCTGGGGTTCCATCCGCTGGGGTTCCATCCCGATCAGGCTGTGCGGCGGGCTCGCCGCTCATCTCGCGTGCCACGCGCTCGCGGCCGCGAAAGACGCGCGTGGCGATGGTGGCCTCACGGGTGCCAAGAGCACGTGCGGCCTCACGGTAGGAGAGCCCGACCACGTCGACCGCGACCAGCGCAAGGCGATAGTTATCAGGCAGCGTCGAGATCGCCCCGAACACCTCCTGGGCCTGCAAGGCCTGCTCTGGGCGCTCGCCGGTGCGTAGGTCGGCGAATTCGACGTCATCGAGTGTGATCTGTGCGTTCTGCGGACGGCGTCCAGCGGTGCGGCGCTGGGTGAGGAAGGTATTGCGCAGCACCCGCATGAGATAGGCCAACTCGTCTTGCCCGTGCAGGAAGCGAGGGCGCGCGAGCACGCGCGCGAAGGTCTCCTGCACCAGGTCCTCGGCGTCATGAGGCGAGCCGCACAACGCCCATGCCGCGCGGTAGAGGCGATCGACGTGCTGGGGCAGCGACTGTGGGTCAAGCCGCGCCATCAGTGGGGCGCGTGGAAGGGGCACATCTTGTGCAACGACTCTAGCGGCCGCTGAAAGGTTCCGGACGCGAAGGAGTCTGCACTGTTGAACGCAGCACCAATTCGACTTCCAGGAGGTCCGGGTGAGACACCCTTCCCTTTGCGCGGCAGCGGCTCTAACCGTCGTCGCGATCGCAGCCGCTGGGTGCGGCAGCAGCAGTAGCAGCACCAGCAGCACGAGTAACGCGGGCGCCTATGGCGCACCAGCTAGTACAACGGCCACGCAGAGCGCCGCGGCTTCGACGGCGACGAGCACAAGCGCGGCGCCGGCGACCGGCACTGCCGTTGTTCTCAGCACCAAGCACGGCAAGCTCGGCACGATCCTGGACGCCGGGAGCAAGCATCTGACCGTTTACATGTTTGAGGGCGACAAAAGTGGAAACTCCTCATGCACGGGAGCCTGCGCGCATGT
This sequence comes from uncultured Solirubrobacterales bacterium, assembly GCA_963743165.1. GTDB lineage: Bacteria > Actinomycetota > Thermoleophilia > Solirubrobacterales > Solirubrobacteraceae > Palsa-744. Next base: position 211,920 of record CAVUOP010000001.1, on the reverse strand, counting down.
CTGGCCGCCAGTCACGACGGCCGCCGCTGTCAGCACCGGCGGCGCGGCAGTCGCAGGAGACCTGGGCACCATCACGCGGCCCGACGGGACCAAGCAGGTGACCTACAAGGGCCACCCGCTGTACTTCTTCGCACACGACGGTGACTCTGGCGACGCCTACGGTCAGGGAGTGGTCGGCTTTGGGTCCTCGTGGTATGTGCTCAAGCCCAGCGGCAGCAAGGTGGATGACTCCTGAGAGGCCTGCTGCTCTTCCCGGTCTCGCAACCAGGCGGTGAACTCCTCTGGGGGCAAGGGCGGGGAGAGCAGATAGCCCTGCGCGGTTTCACAGCCCAACTCGGCCAGACGCTTCCACACCTCGGGTGTCTCGATGCCCTCTGCGACCACATGCAGGTTGAGGTGGCCGGCGAGGTCGACGGTGGAGCGCACAATCGCCTCCTCACGCGGGCTTTGGCACATACCCGTGACGAACGAACGGTCGATCTTCAGCTCGCTCGCGGGCAACGTCGTCAGATAGGCCATCGAGGCATGACCGGAGCCGAAGTCGTCGATTGAGACGCTAATGCCCAGTGCGCGCAGCGCCACCAGCACGTTCACGGCCTGCTCGGGGTCAGCCATGGTGGCCCCCTCGGTGACCTCGACCGTGAGGCGATGTGCGGGGACCGCGTGACGACCGAGCAGCGAAGAGATGCGGCGGGGTAGTTCGGGGTCCAACAGGTTACGCGCGGAGAGGTTGACCGACATCGAGAGGTGCACACCGTGATCGCGCCAGCGTGCGAGCTGCTCAAGCGCGCGGTCGATCACGTGCATGGTGATCGGCCCGACCAGCGCGGTCTGCTCGATCAGGGGGATGAACTGCAGCGGAGGGATCAGGCCACGCTCGGGGTGCAGCCAGCGCAGCAGCGCCTCCACGCCGGTCACGCGCCCGCTGCGCATGTCGGCCTGAGGCTGGTAATGCAGGATGAACTCGCCTCGCTCAAGGGCAGGGCGAACCTGGCCTAGCAGCGTCAGCCGGGCGGTATCGAAGTGGTCGTGCTCGGGGGAGTAAACCTCCAGGCGGCTGCGGTTGGACTTGGCGCGGTCAAGTGCCACGTCGGCTCGCCGCATGAGTGCGTCGAGGTCCTTGGCGTGGTGGGGAGCCAGCGCGAGGCCGATGCTGGCGTCGACGTTGAGTGCCACCCCGTCCAACTCGATAGGGCTCTCAAGCGCCGACTGCACCGCACCGGCCAGGGTTTGGGCCTCGGAGATACCGTGAGCTCCCGGAGGGCACGGATGCAGCAGGGCGTACTCATCCCCCGCCAGACGAGCCAGCAGGGCCTGCTCGCCGACGCGAGCGCGCAGGCGGCTACCGACCTCGCGCAGAACGATGTCTCCGGTGGCGTGACCGAGTGTGTCATTGATCTCTTTGAAGCCGTCGAGATCGAGCAGCAGGACCGCCACTGCCTGCCCACGTGAGCATTCGCGACGCAGCGCGGCGGAGGCTTGCTCCAGGAACAGCGTACGGTTGGGCAGACCTGTGAGGCCGTCGTAGCGAGCGAGCCGGCTGTTCTCTCGTGCCTGGCGACGCAGGGTGCGGGAGGCTCTGGCGACGATGCGGAACAGGATGGCCCACAGCAGGGCAAGGCCGCAGAAGACGAGCAGGGCGATCATGCGCTTATCGCGTGCGATCGCCGTGGCGAGCGGCCGGTAGCTGAGATAGATCTCAAAGGCACCCGCAGGTGGGCCGCTGGGAGTGAAGCGCAGCGGCACATACACCTCGACGAGCTGGCCGAGGCCGACCTCGCTGGCGGTGTCTCCGTGTGGGCTGGGTGTCACCACCTCGCCGCCGTTGGGCCGTCCGGCGAGGGCATTGAGCAGATCGTCGCTGGGCGCGACGACATGCCCGATCAGCAGATGGTCGTCGGAGTAGATGACCTCGTGGCGTGTGTTCCAGATCTTGATGCGCGCCAGGTCCCTTGTCGCCGAGCGTGCGCTGAGCTGCTGGTCCATGGTCCGCACCTCCGCCGGCGACAGACCGTTACGCAGCTCGGCGGGGCTGAGTTGAGGCTGAATGCCGATGCGGGCGAGCAGTTGTGCGGACTGGCTTGCGTCAGCAACCGCGCGCGTGACGATCTGCGCCTGTAGTACCCGCGCGAGGACGAATCCCAGGGCAAGGATCGGAATCAGGCTCAGCAAAGCGACCTGTTGAGTCAGGCTCAGGCGTGGCAGCCCTCGGCGCATATCCCGATAGTCGGCAGATAGCCACCGAATCTCAAGCGTTGGAGGCGTTGTCAGGACGCGACGGGGATGATCTGCTACGGGTGAGATTGCCCACCAGCAGCCCGATGACGGTAACGAGATAGATCTGTCCGATGAGCATCTCCAGCACGGCCAGCGCGTGCCCGACGCGCGTGATCGGTGTCAGGTCGCCGTAGCCGGTGGTGGTCAGCGTGGTGAAGCTGAAGTAGGTCTGTGCGCTCAACGATTCCTTGCCGCTCTGCGCGAAGTAGGGGGGAGACAGATAGGCGATAAAGCCGATCAGCAGCGCGAAGGTGAGGCCAACAAGCAGATAGATGGCCAGTGAGCCGGCGACTGCCTGAAGCGTCACGCCGCGTTCGCGTACCAGTCGCCCAACTCCGCGCACGAGCACGATGAGCACGGCGAGAATGGCGAGTCCGGCGATGGTTGAGCCCAGCTTCGGAGTGATGATCGAGAACGCCACTCCCACTGCCAACCCAAGTAGCAGCCCAGACGCGAGGATCACTCTGATGCGTCGTACGGTTGCGCTATCGCGGGAGGTGGCGATGACGACGAGCAGCATGGTGCCCTGCAGCAGTACGCCGATGCCACGACTCGTGGGCGTGTCGGGCGCCACGATGACGTCCACCACAGAGATGATTGTGAGCAGCAGTACGAGGCCATAGCGATGCTGCGCCGTTCGCGGTGGGTCGGCGGTGGACATTGCGCACAGCATGGCGCTGGGCGCGGCGGATACAGCCGGGCTCGGCGATTACAGCTGAGCGGCGATCGTCAGCGCGCCTGGATGTTCGCTGGTGACGCGTGTCCAGCCCCCGGGGGCTTCGCTGATGCTGCCGCTGCCTGAGGTGAGGTACCAGTAGGGGGTGTAATGGATGCGCACGAGGAAGCTGCCACGTGTTGAGGCGAGCAGAGTGAAGCCGGTGGGCTCGATGGCGCCCAAACGTCCCGGCCCCTGCAGCAGCGGAAGCGCACCCTGCACGGTGTAGATATGCCAATGCGCAGAGGTGAACACCAAGTGCAGGAAGGGCAGGCCGCCGCGGATCAAGGCGGCCTCTTGGCGACTTGAGAAATCCAGGGGGGCATCGGAGAGGGCAACGAAGCGCGCGCCGGTCTGCAGCAACCATGTGCGATAGGCGCTTGCGGTGAGCTGAGGTTCATAAAAGATGCTGTCGTAGCGAGTATCGAGCTGTCGATCCCACCCCCGTGCCAGCCCGAAACGCTGGCCAAGAATCGTCGCGTCCCAGTGCGATTGGGTGAAAGGCACCTCGATGCGCAGCGGCTCACCGTCGCTGTGCGCGTCGAGATAGGCGATCGCGGGCTGATAGTAGGAAAGATGGGTGGATGGGTCGGTGGAAGCTTGCACGGACTGTGTGACCGGACCATCGAGCTGCCACACAAGCAGTCCCAGGCAAAGTACCGCCAGAGCCAGGCGAGCCGTGCCGCGAGAAGGCCCAGCCAAGGGCACATGTGGCTTGCGTCGTGAGATCCACCGCGCGAGTCGTTCAGGAGCACGGCGTAGGTCCTCGACGCCCACGCTTCCCATCAGGATGGCCGGGGTGAACAGCACGCCCAAGCGCACGGCGTTGCTGCCCATCGGCGAGGACACGAGATAAGCGAGCGCAAGCGCCAGCAGGTACAGCGCGAGGCCGTTGCGCAGCAGGCGCTCTTGTGGGGGCAGCAGCAGCATGACCAGCGCCGAGAGTCCACCAGCGGCCAGCAGTGAGGAGAACGCAAAGGTCTCTTCGCCGCCTTCGGGAAAAAGCACGGCCAGGACCAGGATCAGCGCGAGCGCTGGACCGGCGAGTGCCGCCGCGCGCGCGAGGACTCGATTTGTGAGCAGATCTGCGGCAGCCGCCAGCCCGAGGAACAAGCCGGCCACTGGGCTGGCCGCGGCGCACAGAAGCGAGAGCGATGGTGCCATCCAGCGGCGGTCTTCGGCTGTGGCAAGCACCGCACCCAGTCCAAAGCTGACGCCCAGGGCGAAAGTGATGCGTCCGATGTAAAGGTCTCCCACAGCGCCCACTGCGAACAGCGCGGTAGCTGTGGCCCAGCGTGATCCAAAGCGCAGGCGTGCCAGCCGCCCAAAGATCAATGTCGAAGCTATCGCCGCTGTCGCACCCAACAGATGCAGACCCAAGAACGCCGCCAGCGGCGGGAAAAGCAGGCTGTAGCCAAGCAGGTAGTGCCCGCCGTACCAATTGTTGTCCCACAGCGAGAACCCGTCGACGCTGAAGAGGTGTACGCGATAGACCTGCCCCGCCAGGTCGGGGCTGGGGGGAAGCCACAAGAGCCACACTGCCAGCAGCAGCACGAACACCAGGACGGGCAGGGCAGGGCGGGTCACCATCGCTAACGCTACAGGCGCTCGGTGTCGAACATCGCGAGCGCGTAGGCACCGGCCGGGTGATCGCGCAACTCGCGTACGACCGATGCTGGGTAGGGAGGTATCTCCTCTGGGCTCGGCAGCGGCACGCCGTAGTTGGTTGGCATCAACATCGGGGCAGCAAGCGCCGCGAAGGTGAGGTCAGCCGCGGTGAACCGCTCGCCGTAGAGGTGGCGCCGACCGTCGGCCAGGCGCTTTGCGACGGAATCAAAGATGGAGCGCACCTCGATCTCCGACGCGGCGGCCGTCGCGGGAGTGACATCGAGGACGCGAGCGACTGTCCCGATCATCGCGGGGTAGGCGTAACGCAGGGTCGCTCGCTCCCAGCGGGGGATGCCCAGACAGCCGTATCGGAGCGCAAGGTCGCGCCGCTCACGCAGGTGCTGATACATCCAGCGCCGCGAATGCGGCCCGAGACGGTCGTCGAAGTCCGCTTCGAGCCTGCGCACCTCGGCTGCGGCGTCGGGGGCCTGTGGATACAGCGCGAGATCGTCAGGCATCTGAGCGTCGGCCCAGGTAAGAATGTCCGCGGAGTTGGCCAAAACGCCCGTGGGGGAGACGAACACGGGAGCTGTCAGGCCACCGCCGGCCGAGAGCGTCGCGAAACGATGGATCGCCTGCACATGGGCACGCTCGTGATATCCCACCCCGGCACGATCAAGAGCCCAACGTGCCTTCTCGCAGTAGTGGCTGATCGGGATCGTGATCAGCAGGTTGTTTGTCTTCTTGCCACGCATACGTCTGCCAGCGAGATTACTCCCCGCGGGGCAGTCTTCAGTCAGATTGCCGCCGCGGGAAAGCTCTCTCATGCTTCGCTCGCCAAGTTGGTCCCGCTCGTTTGGCGGGCTTGGCGCTGCACTACATGACCTGAATGGTCTCGTATACCTCGACGCTGCCGCCGTTGGCAAGGACGGGGCAACCCTTGGCGAGCTCGGCCGCGGCGGCGAGATCGTCAGCGGTAAGGACCGAGTAGCCGGTCAAGCTGCCCTGACCGCCGCTGCTGCCGTTGGCGCCCACCGAGGTGGAGGCGCCGAACGGGTTGCCGGCGTCCACGACGGCCTGGCCGAGGGTGCCAAACCAGCTGCCCCAGGCCGCCATCGCGGCTTCCCGCTCAGCCTCAGTGGCAGCCATCGATCCGCCCTTGTATGCCAGCACGTAATTGGCCATCTTTGCTTCTCCTCTGGTTGGTGTTTTGGGTCTTCGGGGAACGGTGTGGCGATAAGCGCCGCCGGCAGCGACGCCTACTGGGACTCCAGGGCTCGGGCGAAGATGCCGCGGGCCTGAAGGTTGTCGAGACACGCGATCCAGCCTTCGCGGTGGCCGTCGCGGGACTCCGAGGATGCAAGCTCTGTGTGCTCCAGCACGATCGTGGTGCGCTCGCCTTCGCCGAGGAATTCGACGGTCACCGTGCTCGTATGGTCGGGCTGTCCGTCGCTGCGCTCCCAACTCCAGCTGTAGACGAGCCGCTCGGGTCGCTGCACCTCGCGGTATTCGCCAACGACGGTGTGAGTGGTGCCGCTCACGGGGTCTTCCATCGAGAGGCGATAGCGGCCGCCGACGCGCAGATCGACCTCGGCTATTGGCGTCACCCAGGTCGGATCCGCGGCCCACCAGCGTCGCAGCACCTCGGGATTGGTCCATGCGTCGAAGGCTTCCTCGGGCGATGCCTCGATAGTGCGCTCCAGCCGCAGGTCTGTGGCAGTTAGCTCGCTCACTTTGGCTCCTTTGGGGGTGGTTTTATTTCGCGCTGCTCACGCAGATAGCGCTCGACGGTGTCCAGCTTGCGCTCCCACAGCTCGCGCTGATGGGTCAGCCAGGAATAGGCGTCATCCAGCGAGCGCTCCTGGAGCTGCAGGCGGTGGGTGCGGCCATCGATAACGCGCACGATCGCCCCGGCCTCCTCAAGCACCTTGAGGTGTTTGCTGATCGCGGGCTTGGACACGCCAAAATCGCGCGTTGCCTGCCCCACGGTCATCTCACCCTGAGCCAGCCGCTCCAGGATGCCACGCCGAATTGGGTGTGAACAGGCTGCGAAGGATCGGTCGAGCAGTGCGTTGTTAGCCATAAGGTTAACAATAGCACTCTGCGCTGCTCGGCTTGTCTACACAGAGCGCTCCGCGTTGCGCAGCCCGCTCAATGTCCAAACGCCGAACAGCAGGACTAAGGCCAATGCGCAGGCAAAAGCCAGCGCGGTGTGGTCGTGCACGCCGAAGATCAGTCCACGCCCGCCATCGAGGAAGGCGGTGGCGGGATTGACGCTGGCGACAGTATGGATCCAACCGCTGAGCAGACCGAGCGGTACATACACAGGGGCTAGAAAGAGGATCAGGAAAATCGGCGTCTGCATCAGCGGACCGGCCTGGATCGAGCGGAAGCGGAAGGCGATGCCGGCAGCCCAGCCGTAGCCTACGAGCGTGAGCATCAGTGCCAGGGTGTAGAGGCCGAACACATCGATGCCATCGCCGGTGATGCGCATCCCCGTAATCAGCGCTACAGCGGTGACGAAGGCAAGCGTGATGACCGCGCGGGTGAGCGCCACCAGCGCGTAGCCAAGAGCAATCCCGCGACGATCGCTGGCCGCGAGCATCAGGCGCTTGGCGAATCCGCTCTCAAAGTCAAAAGCGAGCGTGAAGCCGGTGAACAGTCCTCCGAACATGGCGGACTGAATCACGATGAATACGAACTGAAAGGCCGTGTAGCCGGCGGGAAAGTGAAAGCCAGGGATCGAGCCGATTGCGGAGAGGCCCCCGGCGAAGCTGGCGAAGAAGACGAGCGGAAAGATCAGCGAGGGAACGAACAGATCAGGCCTGCGCGTATAGGTGTGAATGCCGCGCCAGGCGATCGTCAGCGCGACTCTCCAGATGCCGCCGCTGCGCACGCTTTGGCTGGAGGCACTGCGCGCACGCTGGCCAGCGGTGCTCATGTGCGCTGAAGCCTCGTGCGCATGGCGGCCGTGATACCGGCCAGGCCGATTATCAAAATGCCGATTGCGACCGCGAAGCCACGCAGCAGCGCGGTGCCATCCCAGCCGAAGATGAACAGGCTGCGAAAGCCCTCGATCAGATAAGAGATCGGGTTCCAGGTCGCGACGGTGTGAAACCAGCCGGTCTTCAGCAACTGGCGAGGGAGACTGCTGGAGGAGAGAAAGATGAAGACGAAGAACAGGGGAAAGAGGCCCTGCACCGCCTCGCCCGAGCCGGTGCGCAGCGCGGCCACACAGCCCCACGCGCCGAAACCCGTAGCGGCCAGCGAGCCCAAGAGAATCACGACGAGTGCCCCCGCGAAGCCTGCCTGCAGATGCGCGCCCGCCAGTAGGCCGACGAGGATGTAAACAGCCGACTGCATCGCACCAAGCGCCGCCACTCCCACCAGCAGTCCCCCGATCAGCGCGAGCCGTCGCAGAGGCGTAAGCGCGAGGCGGTTGAAGAAGCCGCTCTCGATGTCCTCAGCGAGGTTGGTGCCGACATTGATGAGCGAGAACATCGCGCCCTGCACGAACGCCACGGCGATCGCGAAGGACACAGGAATGCGTGGGAAAACCCGGAAGACGCGTGACCGCGCGCAGGCCGCTCGCGTTGACGGCCAAGAGGATCACAGGGAAGAAGATGATCGGGAAGAGCTGGAAGGGCTGGCGCAGCGTCTTGAGCATCGCGCGGCGGGCCAGAACACCGATCTGGGTGGGCAGGACGGCGTTCACGCGGAGACAGGCTCGGCGGGGGCGTCCTTGTGCTCGTCCGAGCCGCTGTCGGCGGCGCCCTCCAGCGAGCGGCCGGTCTTGGCCAGGAAGACATCGTCAAGCGTGGGGGAGTGCAGGCGCAGGTCGGCCACGCGCAGGCCCTCGGCGTCAAGCGCGCGCACGACCTCAGCCAGATCTGCGGCGCCCTCCGGCAGCCTCACCGCTACGCCATTGCTGGAGGCGGCGGCTTCCTCGCCGAAGCGGTGCAGCACTGCGGCCAAGCGCTCGCGATCGCTGGGATCGTGGGGGATCGCCTCGACGCTCGGGCGACCGATGCCTGCCTTCAGTTCGGCGGGCGTACCCTCGGCCACGATCTTGCCGCGGTCGATGATCCCCACGCGATTGGCCAGCACGTCGGCCTCCTCCAGATACTGCGTGGTGAGAAAGACCGTGACACCGTCGTCTGCCAGTCGCCGTACCTCATCCCACAGCGCGGCACGGCTCTGCGGATCCAGGCCGGTGGTCGGCTCGTCCAAGAACAGCAGCCGCGGGCGGTGCACAAGCGCCAGGGCGAGGTCCAGGCGACGCTTCATGCCGCCCGAGTAGCCACCGACCTTGCGATCGGCGGCCTCGCTGAGCCCGACCCGGTCCAGCAGCTCCTGCCCGCGCGCGGCGCGCTCGGTCTTGCCCAGGCCGTGCAGAGAGCTCTGCAGGCGCATATGCTCGCGCCCGGTCAGAAAGGGATCCAGGGCGGACTCCTGCAGCGAGGCTCCGATCGCGCGGCGCACCTCGGCGCCGTGACTGACGACATCCAGTCCCGCCACCCGGGCGCTGCCGGCCGTAGGGGGCAACAGCGTCGTGAGTATCAGCAGAGTGGTCGACTTGCCCGCCCCGTTAGGGCCCAGGAAGCCGTAGATCTCGCCCGGCGCGACGCGCAGGTCGATGCCATCGACCGCGCGTACGCCGCCCTTGAAGTCTCTGATCAGACCCTCGACTTCGATGCCGTTGCCGTGCTCGCCCATGTCGATGGACGTTATAGCCGCTCCCGTCCGAGAGACCCCGATCAAGAGGTCTCGCTGGGCGCGACCCGCGGCGGCAACGAAGGCTCCACGCGCAGTATCCGCGCGGGCAGCTGCGGCAGCCACCAATTCCAGCGCCCGAACAGCGAGATCACGGCGGCGGCACGATCACTCAGGATTGTCGGCCCGGTAGTACTCGATGGCCCCGGTCGCATGCAGGTCCGCGTCAAGCAGCGCCTCGATGTCGAGCGTGACCTCGATCTCGTTACTGACGACCACACCTCCGCCGGGAATGCTGTCCTGCCAGGAGACGCCGAAGTCGTGGCGATTGATGCGGGTCTTGGCCTCGAAGCCGATGCGGGTCAGCAGCCCCTTGTTCTCATCACCCACCCAGAAGGGTGTCTTCCACTGGCCGAGATGGTTGACGTCCATCGGCACCTCGCGCGTGACGCCGCGAATGGTGAGGTTCGCGAGCGCCTTGAAGGCATTGTCGCCGGTGCGCTCAGTCAGACCTCCCGTGAAGAGGATCTTGGGGTGATGCTCGACGTCGAAGAAGTCCGCGCTGCGCAGGTGGGCGTCGCGGTCAGGCTCGCCGGTCCACAGCTTGGTGGCATCGATCTCGCCCGAGAAGGTCGCCTCAAGCGGTCGCTCCCAGTCCAGATGGAGCTTGCCGTGCACGTCCTTGAACAGGCCATGCACCCAGGTCACCATCATGTGGCGGGCACGGAAGCCAGCCTCGGTGTGGCCGGGCTCGAACGTCCAACTCGGCAGCGGAGCTGCGGAGGTTGAGGGGTCGGCCCGCGACTCAGGTGTGGACATCTTCTCTCCTGACAGTCATTGCGCTGGTAGGTGCCGTAGGCAAGAGGGTAGCTCGATGTAATGCGCGTATCGTTGCTGCAGCGGGGTAAATGAGCTTGATGTCTTCTCCTGAGCATTCAGATCGATATGACACGATCGTCATCGGCGCCGGCCCCGGCGGTCGCGGGGCGGCGGCGGCCTTGGCAAAGGCCGGTCAGCGAGTGGCGATGGTGGAGGCCGAGCTGGTGGGGGGCGAGTGCCCGTACTGGGCCTGTATCCCAAGCAAGGCGCTACTGCGTCCCGGCGAGGCGCTCGCGGCCGACCGCCGGGTGGCTGGTGTGAGGGGGGGCACGATTGACTGGCTAGCGGTGGTGGACTACCGCGACTACATGAACTCGGAGCTCGATGACTCGGGTAAGGCAGAGGCGGCGCGCAAGGCCGGCATTGAGGTCTTGCGTGGGCAGGGACGGATCAGCGCCCGCGGGCGGGTGTCAGTGTCCGGCACGGAGCTGGCGTCCGGCAAGGAGTTCGATGCCGAGAACATCGTCATCGCTACGGGAACGACTGCAGCGATTCCAGAGCTGCCCGGCCTTGACGGCGTCGACTATTGGACCAACCGCGAGGCGACAAGCCTGCGCGAGGTCCCGACCTCGACAATCGTGCTGGGCGGCGGGCCGGTGGGCGTAGAGCTTGCACAGATGCTCAAGCGCTTCGGGTCGCAGGTGACTCTTGTGCACGCTGAAGCCCGGCTGCTCGAACGGGAGCACCACAGCATCGGCGAATTGCTTGCCGAGATGCTCAGCGACGAAGGGATCACGGTGCGCACAGGGGCACACGTGACTTCGGTGGCCAAGTTATCGGAGGGCGCAGGCGCGGTCCTGCTGGAGATCGAAGGCAGCCAGGCACTGACCGCGGAGCGGCTTGTGATTGCCACCGGCAGGCGACCGCGCGTACAGGACATAGGCCTGTCTGAGGTTGGGGTGAAGAGTGACGAAGGCGGCATAAAAATTGATGCAAGCTGTCGTGCCGCCGAGGGAATCTGGGCGATAGGGGATGTCACCGGGGTTGCCCCCTTTACGCATGTGGCTGCCTATCAGGCCAGAATTGCCGCTGCCGACATTCTCGGTAAGCCCGCCGTCGCCGACTACAGCGCGATTCCGCGAGTTGCGTTCGGTGACCCGGAGATAGCCTGTGTCGGCCTGGTTCCAGACGCTGACCACGAGGGCCTTCTCACCGCTCAAGCCGATCTGAGTGAATCCGACCGCACGGAGACATACGGCTGTGGCGTACGTGGACACCTCGGCCTGGTTGCCGACCCCAAGCGCGAGGTGTTGCTTGGGGCATGGTCGATCGGGCCGCTTGCCAGCGAGTGGATTCACCAGGCGGCGCTTGCCGTGAAGGCACAGGTGCCGCTGAGCGTGCTTGCCGACAGCGTGATTCAGTTTCCCACCTTCAGTGAACTCTTTGGAACGCTTACCCGCGAGCTGCACTCCCAGACCAGCCCACCCGGCCTGTCATAGCCGACCAACCCCGACGGAGGATCAAAAATGGCAACTTGTGCGCACCTCGACCAGATCACGATCACAGAGCCCAACAGTCCGGTAGCAGGGTGTGAGGAGTGTCTGAAGATTGGGGGCCGCTGGGTTCACCTGCGGATGTGTGAGTCCTGCGGGAAGATCGGCTGCTGCGATGACTCTCCCAACCAGCATGCCTCCAAGCACTACGCGGAGACCAGCCACCCCGTCATCCGCTCGATCGAGCCCGGTGAGACCTGGAGCTGGTGCTATATCGACGAAGTTGCCTTCGTCATCGAGTAAGCCGGTAGGTTCGCACGCAGGGCGTCGCGGGCCACTGCGTAGGATGAGCGTTGTGCCCACGACACGCTATGCGCGCAGCGGCGAGGCGACGATTGCCTACCAGATCGCTGGCGAGGGTCCGCTCGACCTGCTGTTCCTGCCGGGGTGGATCTCCCAGATCGAGCAGCTGTGGGAGGCCTCTGCCTTGCGTCGCTTTCTTGAGCGCCTTGCCGTTTTCAGCCGCCTGATCCTGTTCGATCGTCGCGGCAGCGGACTGTCCGACAGCGCCGGCGAGCCTTACACCTTGGAACAGGAGGCGCGCGACGCGCTTGCGGTACTCGATGCCGCAGGAAGCGAGCGGGCAGCGTTACTCACTTACGGCTTGGGTGGGCCGGTCGGTGCGATGCTCTCCGCCGATAGCCCGGAGCGCATCGGCGCACTGATCATGTACGCGTCTATCGCACGTACCTCGTGGGCTCCGGACTACGACTGGGCGATGAGTCGAGAGGAACGCTCGCAGTGGACGGAGCGCACCGTGGCCGCCTGGGGTGAGGCCGATGGTCCCGGGCTTCCGCTGCTGGCACCCTCGATGGTTGATGACCCGACGCTCGCGGATTGGTTCGCGCGCCTCCAGCGCCTCTCGGCGAGCCCGAGTGCGGCCCGCGTCCTGCTCGATGCCGCGGCCGACCTCGACGTGCGCGACACACTTCCCCGCGTCCGCGTCCCCACGCTGGTCATGCACCGATCCGGCGATAGTGCCTGGGACCCACGTCACTCGCGTTACCTGGCCGAGCACATCCCCGGTGCCCGTTACATCGAGCTGGAGGGAGATGACTCGCTGCCGTTCGTCGGTGACAGCGACGCGATCGTCGAGGAGATCGAGGAGTTCTTGACCGGCGGGCGCAGCGGTGGAGAGCTGGCGCGAGCATTGCTGACCGTGATGTTCACGGACATTGTCGATGCAACCGCAAGGGCCGCCAGACTGGGAGATGGCCGCTGGCGGGATCTGCTTGCCCATCACAATGCACAGGTACGTGAGCAGCTAGCTCGTTTTGGCGGTCGTGAGGTCAAGACGGTGGGTGACGGCTTCCTGGTGACCTTTGAGGGGCCACCGTCGCGAGCGTTGCGCTGTGCATTGGCAATCACCGCGGCCGCACGCAAGCTCGCGGTCGAGGTTCGCGTTGGGGTGCACACAGGCGAGTGTGAGCTGATCGGCGAGGACGTGGGCGGCATGGCCGTTCACATCGCATCGCGCGTGAGTGCGTTAGCGGGACCTGGTGAGGTGCTCGTCTCGGGAACGGTCTTTGGAACCGTCGTGGGCGGCCCGTTTACGTTTGGGGACCGCGGCTATCACGAGCTCAAAGGCGTCCCTGGACGCTGGCCGCTCTTCACGCTTCAAACTTGAGTGATCGCGATCTCGGATCTGTGGCTACTCATTCTTCGAGCGTGCATGCTCGGCCCAGAAGCTGACCGTCTCGCGCTCGTGGCGGGTTCCGAGGTCAAGCGCGAGACGGGGCCCAACGGTTGGTGCGGCTTATAGGAAGGCCAAGAAGGTCCACTCTTACCTGACCTTGCCAAAGGTATGCCCCAAGGGGTGGTTACTCGCTGAAGTCTGAACTTAAGTTTCTGAGCGGAGAAACTGTGACGGTTGCCTATAAGCATCCGTGTCCCCGATAAGTGACTTCTGAGCCTCCTATTTTGCTCACGTGAGGTAGCCCGAAAGTGCTCGCCTTCGGTTAGGTTGCTGGAATGGAGGTGCAGCGGGTTCTCACAGGCCAGGGAGCGCTCTTGCGGGCCTTGCGACTTCGTGCGTTAGGGGATGACCCAGACGCGTTCGGCTCAACACTCGCGCGTGAGGCGGCCTTGCCGGGTGGGCATTGGCATCGACCCCGCGTTTCGCCGTCGTGGGCTGGGCGGCCAGCCACCCCAAACTGAGACACCACCCCCTAACGCCCGATAATCTATCTTATGTAAACAAGGAGAAAGCGAGCGCTAACGATTGCGCTTGCGCTGCTGCCGTGCGGCCTTGGCTTTACGGCGGCGCTGGCGCAGGCGGGCGGCTGAGTTACGCGTGCCGCCACCACTCGGGCCGTCGCTGACAGGAGCGACGCTATGTGCGTCGCGCAGGATCATGTAGGCGATTCCGACCAGTAGTGCGACGGCGGCGACGAACGCGAAGATCAGCGCGGTGTTGCCGTTCGAGCTCGATTCCGTCGAAGAGGTCGCGGTCGCCGCCCTAGTCGTCACCGCGGGTGCTGTCTGCGTTGCCGCCGGTGCAGCCGACTTCGGCGCGGTCGCGGCACCGTGGGAGCCCTTCGAGGAGGTCTTGGGCGCGGCTGTGGCCGGTGCAGGAGCAGTGGAAATCGTTGGCGTCGCAGCTGGCGTCGTCGCTGCTGGCGTGCTCGGAGTAGCTGGGGCTGGCGTGGCTGGTGCTTCTGCCGGCGGCGCGAAGACAGCCGCGCCTGCCGTACTGGGTAGGGCCATGGCGAGCATGGTCAGCAGGCACAGGGCCGACCTAGACACAGACGCGTGGGTGATCGAGATTGAGCGCATCGGCTTATGGGTCCTGGCGAGCATAGCGCCCGGAGCCTCGGCTGGGAAGCGCTTGGCGGCAGGGAACCGCACGGGCTGGCTCACGCCGTAGAATGGCCCGCGATGCCACCTAAGCAGCGTCAGATCAAGATTGAGCAGCGTGGGGCCATGGAGGCCATCCAGGCGCTTGAGCAGCGCTCCGATGAGGAGCTTGAGGCCGAGACTAAGTACAAGTCGGCTGCGCTTGCGATTCTTGGTGGGCGCGCGGCCGAGCGTTTCGATGCCGAGAAGGCGCGCGGTTACTTCCAGCGGGCCATTGCGGCTGCAAGACCCCAGGAGCGTATGCAGATCCGGCGCATGGCTGACGCCTCGTTGGCGCTTGCTGAGCGCAAGCCCGATGCGCTCAGGGATGCCGTGCAGCGGCTTGGGCAGGAGGCTCCCTCGGGGCGGCAGATGTTCGCTTTGCGGGCCATGGGGCTGCTCGTGCCTCCCGGCAGTGCGGGCATTCTCGCGCGCATACGCGGCATCTTCCTGATCATCCTGCTCATCTTCGTGCTGCTCGCCATCGGACTGGGTGTCGTGGAGCTGATTGCCTTGCCTTTCGGCGGGCTCGGTCTTGCGCCGGGCATCCTGCTCGGCTTGTTTGCCGTCATTGCCGCCCTGGCAATTGTTGCCGCGGTCGGTCGTCGCCGCCGCGATCGCGCGTTGGCAGCACGCTCGGGGTCTGGCGGCGCATCAAAGCCTGGTGGCGCGTCAAAGCCGCCCGGTCGTTAGCCGGACGACACAAACCAGTCGTGTCAGCCCCTGTCTGTCTGATCGTCAACCCCGCCGCGGGCGGCGGGCGTGCGGGGCGTCTGGCACCCGAGGTCGAGCGGGCGCTTGCCGGCCATGAGCTGCAGGTGCGCCGTGTCGACACTCGCCACCTCGACCATGCGCGCGAACTGGCCGCGCAGGCCGCGGGTGCCGGTGAGACGGTCGCGGCGCTCAGCGGCGATGGCATGATCGGCGCCATTGCGCAAGTCCTGCGCGGTGTTCCTGACTCGCTGCTTGGCGTACTCCCCGGCGGGCGCGGCAACGACCTCGCGCGTGTGCTCAAGATCCCCGAGGACCCCATTGCTGCCTGCGCGGTCATCGCGCACGGTGTCCCGCGTGCGATGGATCTCGGCGAGGTCGAAGGTCAGGCGTTTGTCGGCATCGCCTCCGCTGGGTTCGACAGCGACGCCAACCGGATTGCCAACAAGGCACCTTCCCGCCTAGGAAACCTCGTGTATGCCTATGGGGCGCTGCGCGCACTTGTCTCCTGGCGCCCGGCGCGCTTTGAGATCGAGCTGGACGGGGGCTTCTCGCCTGAGCAGCGGTTCAGCTTCAGCGGCTATACCATCGCGGCCGCCAACTCCGGCGTCTACGGTGGCGGTATGCGCCTCGCGCCCGATGCCCTCCTGGAGGATGGGCTGTTGGACATCGTTGCCATCGAACAGGTCTCCAAGCTGCGCTTCCTCGCCAACCTGCCCAAGGTCTTCAAGGGCGCTCATGTGCGGCTGCCCACCGTCAAGGTCTTCCGGGCCGCTGAGGTGGCGATCTCCGCCGACCGGCCTTTCACGTTGTATGCCGACGGCGATCCCATTGCGCAGCTCCCTGCACGCATACGTGCCTTGCCTGGCGCGGTGCGCGTGCTCGTACCCGGAGGACCCTGACGATGTGCCGGGTGCCGGGTCCGCGTGCCCGGGGGACCCTGATGGTGCGCCGGGTGCGCCGGTCATGAAGGCGCCGCTGGCTCCCACACTCGCCTTGGCACGCTCCCTTGGCGCTCTCTCGCGCCTGCGCGGCGGTGGCGGCACCAGCGCGCCCGGCAAGCTGCTCATGCGCCTCGACCCTGGTGCCATCGGTGCGCTCGCCGGGCGGCTCACGCGGGGCAGCGTCGTGATCTCGGCCACCAACGGCAAGACCACGACCGCCGCCTTCACCTCAGGCATCCTCAAGCATCACGGCATCTCGCTTGTGCATAACCGCGCCGGTGCCAATATGGCCGGCGGCATCGCCTCCACCCTGCTTGACGCTGCCGCGCCCCGGGGCGCCATCCGCGGGGAGCTCGGCCTGTTCGAGGTTGACGAGTACTGGTTGGGGAATCTCGTCTCGCAGCTGCGCCCCCGTGCGATCCTGCTCGGCAACCTTTTCCGCGACCAGCTCGACCGCTACGGAGAGCTTGAGAGCATCGCCGAGCGCTGGGCCGGCACGCTCAACGCTGATCCCGCGCGTGGAGCCCGACTTGTACTCAACGCGGATGATCCTATGGTGGCCGACCTTGGGCGGGCGCGTGAGGGCGCGCAACGTGAGGCCGAGGTTCTTTACTACGGCGTGGAGGATGACTCGCTCGCGCTTGCCGGCATGGCCCACGCGGCAGACGCCAAGCATTGCCGGCGCTGCGGCGCGCCTTACGTGTTCGATGCCATCTACTTGGGTCACCTGGGTCACTATCACTGCCCGAGCTGCGGCCAGCGTCGTCCAGCACCGAGCATCACCGCGGCCGACGTTCGCGCTCGAAGGGGTGCGCTCCGCCCGCTTCACCTTGCACACGCCCACCGGCCGCGCTGACGTGCAACTGGCCCTCCCGGGCCTCTACAACGTCTATAACGCCCTTGCTGCTGCTGCCCTCGCCTATGCGCTTGACATCCCTCTGTCCACGATCGTCGTGGGCCTGGAAGCGACGGCTCCCGCATTCGGCCGCGCCGAGAGCGTCATCGTTGCCGGGCGCTCGCTGCGCATCCTGCTCGTCAAGAATCCCACCGGCGCCAATGAGGTACTGCGCACGCTCGCGCTTGAGCCCGGAGAGCACGACCTGCTCGGTGTGCTCAACGACAACACGGCTGATGGGCGCGATGTCTCCTGGATCTGGGATGCCGACTTTGAGCTGCTCGCGGGGCGCCTGCGCCGTGTCACCTGTGCGGGCACGCGCGCCGCGGAGTTGGCGGTGCGACTGAAGTACGCGGGTATCGACCCGGCGGCGATTGAGGTGCAGCCCGATCTCGCCACGGCGCTTGACACCGCGGCGGCCGCTCGCCCCGCTGGGCCCGAGGAGAGCGATCCTCCCCCCCTTTACGCGCTGCCTACCTACACCGCCATGCTCTCCTTGCGTCAGCTGCTCGTATCTCGGGGGGAGGCGCGCAGCGCGTGGTCGTAGAACCTCACTCCGGCGGCTCCGCCCCCGCCGGTGCTCCGCAGCAGCCGGTCGTGGTCTGGCACGACCTGGAGTGTGGCTCCTACCGTGCTGACCTGCCTCTATGGCGCGAGTTAGCCGATGCTCACGCTGACGGCGCCATCCTGGACATCGGCGCGGGCACGGGGCGCGTCGCGCTTGACCTGGCGCGCCGCGGACGCCGCGTAATCGCGCTCGACCACGACCCGACGCTGCTTGCCGCTCTGCGCCAGCGCGCCACGGGTCTGGATGTCGAGGCCATCTGTGCCGATGCGCGCTCTTTTCAGCTGGCCCATGCGGAGCGTGTTGCCTTGTGCATCGCGCCGATGCAGACGGTTCAGCTGCTGGGTGCAGCCGCCGGGCGCTCCGCCTTCCTGCGTCAGGTTCGCGCCCACCTGCGTCCTGGTGGCCTATTTGCCTGCGCGCTCGTCACCGACCTTGAACCGTTTGACTGCACCGAAGGCGGTCTCGCACCGTCGCCTGAGACCTGTCGCATCGACGGCGTGCTTTATACGAGCCAGGCCACGCGCGTGCAGGCGGGGCCCAGCACCATCGCGATCGAACGCCATCGGCGCATCGGCGACTCCACAGTCATCGAGCGGGACCTGATCGAGCTCGATCGCATCGACGGCGCCGAGTTGGAGCGCGAGGGCGCCGCCGTTGGCCTGCACCCCGAGCAGGCACACCACATTCCAACCACCGACGATCACGCTGGCAGCGACGTGGTGATGCTGCGTGCCTGACCAGCAGCTACCGACCACCCACCCCTCCTCCCCATTCCCGGCTTCCGCAGGTACCCCGATCCTGCGTGTCTGCGCGCTCTACCCGGACCTGATGAACATCTACGCCGACCGTGGCAACCTGCTCATGCTGGAGCGTCGTTGCGCTTGGCGGGGACTTGGCTTTCAGCTCACTGCCAGTGGGCTGGGCGAGCCGCTGGATGGCACTGCGCACGATCTCTTCTATCTAGGTGGCGGTCAGGACCGCGACCAGCAGCTCTGCGCTGAGGACCTGCTGCTGCACAAGCGCGAGGGGCTGCACATCGCCGCGGCGCGCAGGGCGGTCGTGCTCGGCGTGTGCGGTGGCTACCAGCTGCTCGGAAGCTCCTACGTGCTCGGCCGCGAGGAGATTCCGGGGGCTGGCTTGGTAGACGTGCGCACGGTGCGCCACGACGGGCCTCGTCTGATCGGCAATGTCGCCATTGAGGTCGAGCTTGACCCGGGGACGCGCGTGCGTGTGCTTGCCGGCTTTGAGAACCACGGCGGGCGCACTCAGCTGGGCGCGGACGAGCGGCCGCTTGGGCGCGTGTTGCGCGGGCACGGCAATGATGGTCACTCGGGCTTTGAGGGTGTCAGGCGCGGCAACGTCATCGGCACCTATCTCCATGGCCCTCTGCTGCCCAAGAACGTCTGGCTTGCCGACTGGCTGATTGCCACGGCGCTGCGCATTGATGTCGCTGCGCTTGCCCCGCTCGATGACGCATTTGAGGATCTTGCTCACGCCGGGGCTCGCCGCGCGGCAGGTTTGTGAAAACAGGCTGGCCGCCGGCTACGACGGGGCTACCGCGAAGCGCTCGAAACGCGCGGCCAGCCTTGCCGGCACCAGCGCCCGCACGCGTACGCCCTCGGGCGTGTCCTGGCGCGTCACATCCCCCGCCACCTCGTGCAGCTCCGCCAGGCTGCCGCCGTGGTCATAGGGCACGAGCAGATCGACCGGGCACAGCGTGCGCCGGAACTCTCGCTCGATGTGCTCCCCCAGCTTCTGCAGCCCCTGGCCGCTTGAGGCG
Organism: uncultured Solirubrobacterales bacterium; assembly: GCA_963743165.1. Taxonomy (GTDB): domain Bacteria; phylum Actinomycetota; class Thermoleophilia; order Solirubrobacterales; family Solirubrobacteraceae; genus Palsa-744. The sequence continues at coordinate 192,502 of CAVUOP010000001.1, read as the reverse complement.
CTGACAAGCATCGCCTCGGGGTGGCGCAGGCGCAACTCGTGGCGCTGCTGCTGACCGAGCATGTCCACCTTGTTCAAGACCAGCAGCCGTGGCGTCTCCCCCGCTCCGATCTCCTCAAGTACCACCTCGACTGAGTGGCGCATCATCTCCGCCTGCTCAAGCGACGCCGAAGCGTCCAGCACATGCAGCAGCAGATCAGCGCGGCGGGTCTCCTCCAGTGTCGCGCCAAAGGCGTCCACCAGCTGGTGAGGCAGCTTGCGGATGAATCCCACAGTGTCCGTCAACAGATACTGCCTGCCCGCCAGGCGCCAGGTGCGTGTGCTCGGGTCAAGCGTGTGAAACAGGCGGTCGCGCACTCCCACCTCAGAGCCCGTCAAGGCATTCAGCAGCGTCGACTTGCCGGCGTTGGTGTAACCCGCAAGCGCGACTGTGGGCAGTGCCGCGCGCTCGCGCTCGGCGCGCATCACCGCGCGCGTGCCTCCCACCTGCCGCAGGCGTTTGCGCAGCGCGGCAATGCGGTCGCGCGCGAGTCTGCGGTCGGTCTCGATCTGGCTCTCACCCGGGCCTCTCGTGCCGATGCCGCCCCCGAGGCGCTCGAGGTGACTCCACAGGCCGCGCATACGTGCCAGGTTGTATTCCAGCTGCGCCAGCTCCACCTGCAGCTTGCCCTCCGCGCTGGCCGCGTGCGCGGCGAAGATGTCGAGGATCACTGCCGTCCTGTCCACCACCGGCAGCCCCACCGCCTCCTCCAGGTTGCGCTCCTGGCGAGGCGTCAGTTCGTCATCGCAGGCGATCAGGTTCGCATCGCACTCTTTGGCCATCTGCTTGGCCTCTTCCACCTTGCCCGGGCCGAGATAGGTGTTGGGGTGGGGTCGCTCGCGGTGCTGCACCATTTCCCCCGCCACCGCCACGCCAGAAGTGCGCAGCAGCTCACCCAACTCGCTCAGATCATCGCCTTCGGCCAGCGCGGCGATGCAGAATGCGCGCTGTTTGGCTCGCTGCTGAGGCTGCTCCATCTACCTCACAGGTTAGCCGCGGCCAAACGCTCCACTGCTTCGGCCAGCCTGTCATCCGGCGTAGTCAGAGAGATTCGAAACCAGCCCTCGCCGCTGGGGCCGTAGGCGCTGCCCGGCGAGATCACCACGGCGGCCTGCTCCAGCACGTGCTCGCAGTAGGCCACCGAGCTCTCAAAGCCCGCGGGAATCGGTGCCCACACGTAGATGGTGCCCTTCGGTGGCGGGATCTGCACGCCGATCTTCGCCAGTGCCTCACACACCAGATTGCGCCGGCGCCGATATAGCTCGTTCATCGAGGCCACCTCGGCATCGCCGTCGGGTGAGAGCGCCGCCACGCCCGCCAGCTGCACCGCCTCGAACAGTCCCGAGTCGATGTTGGTCTTCAGGCGCCAGTAGGTCTCGATCGCCTGCGCGTTGCCGAGCACCGCCGCGCAGCGCCAGCCCGTCATGTTGTAGCCCTTGGACAGCGAAAACACCTCGATTCCCACCTCCTTGGACCCCGGCGTGGCGAGGAAGGAGGGCGCGCGATAGCCGTCGTAGGTTGTCTCCGAATAGGCGTTGTCGTGCACCACCAGAATGTCGTAGGCCTTAGCGAAGGCCACCACCCGTGCGAAGAAGCCCTCCGGCACAACTGCTCCTGTGGGGTTATTGGGGTAGCTCAGATACATCAGCTTCGCGCGCCTCGCCGTGTCCTCAGAGATGGCATCGAGATCCGGGATGAAGCCGAGCTCGGGCACCAGTGGCATCACCACCGGCTCGCCGCCGGCCAGCAGCGGGCCGCCGGTGTAGACCGGATAGCCCGGATCGGAGGCCAGCGCCACGTCGCCCGGGTCCAGGAACGCCAGGTTGAGGTTGAAGATCGCCTCCTTGGCGCCGATCGCCGGCATCACCTCGGTCTCCGCGTCTATGTCCACATCAAAGCGGCGCTCGTAGAAGTCGCTCAGCGCCTCGCGGAAGTCCGCGCGTCCACGGTTTGAGGGATAGCGGTGGGTCTCGGCCTCCGTGACCGCCTCCTGCATCGCCTCCACGATCAATGCCGGCGTCGGTCGGTCGGGGTCGCCGATGCCCAGGCTGATCACGTCCACCCCTTGCGCCTTCTTCGCGGCGATCTTGCGCTCCAGTTCGGCGAACAGGTAAGGCGGTATGCGGCTCAGACGCTCACTCGGTTTCATACAGCTCCTTCAGAAAGTGCTCGCTGAGCGCGCCTGTAAACACAGGCACCGCCCAGCCAGACAGGTTTATGTGCAGTCCTTCCCCCACCTCGACCTCAAGTTCGCCGCCGTCCAAAGCAACCATCACGTTGCTGCTTGGGTTAGTCGGCTCGGCGCCATTGCTCCCCTGCCCGGGCGCGTAATCGCCGCCACGCATGAGATAGGCCACGGCGGCCCCGGTCGCCCCCGTGCCTGAGGACAGTGTCTCCCCTACCCCGCGCTCGAAGATGCGTGCGCGGATGCGGTTCGGTTCGGTCTCCGTGTACCAGGAGACGTTCGTGCGGTTGGGAAACAGCTCGTGGCCTTCGATCGCCGGACCGATCGCCGGCAGATCGAGCGCCTGCAACTCGGCGAGATCGGCCACCGCGATCGCGCACTGGGGGTTGCCGATCGATATGTGCTGAAAATGCCACCGCGCGCCGTCTGCTTCCAGCTCCCCGACGCCCTCGGCGAGTCCACTCGGATAGTCCTTGGACGCCAATGCTGCGTGACCCATATCCACGCGGCAACTGTCGGGGCCGGTGATCGTCGGGCGGATCTCACCGGCGGCCGTCTGGATCGAGAAGACATCCTCGTTGGTCCAGCCTCGTCGGTGCAGGTAGAGGATCGCCTCGCGCGCTCCGTTGCCCGACAGCTCGGCCTCCGAGCCATCGGGGTTGTAGATCCGCAGCCGGGCCACGAAGCGAGGATCGTCAGGGCGCGAGAGCAGCAGCACCCCGTCCGCATACACGCCGAAGTGACCCTCGCATAGGCGTCGTATGCGCGCGGGTGTCAATTCGAGCGCCAGCTGCTCCTGCTCGACGATCAGGTAGTCGTTGCCCAGCGCCTGCCACTTCTCAAATCTCATTGGCCGCGCAGTCTAGGCGCTCCGGCCAACGCGGCGATCTCCTGCGCGACATCCTCCGCGGCGCGGTGTGTGACATCGATCGCATGCACGCCTGAGAGCTTGCGCATCCACGTCAGCTGCCGCCGCGCATAGTTGCGTGTGCGCCGCTTCATGCCCTCCACGTCGCCTGCCAGCAGATCCTCGAAGCCGAGCGCTTTGCGCGCCGTGCCACTGGCGCCGGCCGCGTGGGCACGCTGCACCTCCTCGCGCACCCCCGCGGCCACCATTGCATCCACGCGCGCGTCGATCCGCGCATACAGCTCCTCCCGCTCCATCGTCAAACCCACCAGCAGAGTGGGCTGGCGGACATCGTCGGTCCACAGCTGCGAGGGACCCTCCGGCGGCTCCAGCTCACCTTGCTCAAGCAGCTCCAGCGCCCGGATGACGCGCTGGCGGTCATTGGGGTCGATCTCCTGCGCCGCCCACGCGGCGCGCTGCGCCAGTCGTGCGTGCAGCGCCGGCGCGCCGTCGCGTTCCAGTTCGCTCACCAGCCGTTCGCGCACTCCCTCCGGTGGGGGTGGACGCAGGTCCAGCTCGCTCAGCGCTGCGCGCAGATACAACCCGGTTCCTCCCACCACGATCGGTTGCCGTCCCTGCTTGAGCAGCTCATCGATCTCGGCATGCGCCAGCTCGGCGTACTGGCCGGCGCTGAAGGCAGCGTCAGGCGGCAGGAAGGAAACAAGCCGATGCTCCAGCTGGGCGCGCTCGTCAGGCGAGGCGACGCCGGTCAGCTTCTCCAGGCCGATATACACCTGCAGCGCGTCGGCCGACACCGCCACCGGCTGCTCCCCACTGGCACGCAGCTTCGCGGCGAGCGCCACCGCCACGGCGGTCTTGCCCACCCCGGTTGGTCCGAACAGCGCGATGACCAGCATTGCCGTAGGCTTGCAGACCGATGCAGATCTCAGGGTCGACGGTGCTGCTCACGGGTGCCACGGGAGGTATTGGCCAGGCCATTGCGCGGGCGCTGAAGCTGCGCGGCGGCGAGTTGATCCTCACCGGCCGTCGGACCGATGTGCTGGAGCCGCTGGCCGCCGAGCTTGGGGCAAGGACGCTGGCCGTCGATCTGAGCGTCGCCGCCGAGGTCGAGCGCCTTTTGCGAGAGGCCGGCCAGATCGACATCCTCGTGGCCAACGCCGCGCTGCCCGGCGCGGGCAAGCTCGACAGCTTCACCATCGAGGAGATCGACCGCGCGCTGGATGTCAACCTGCGCGCTCCGATCGTTCTCGCGCACGCCCTCATCCCGGCGATGGTCGAGCGCCGCAGCGGGCACCTGCTGTTCATGTCTTCGCTGTCCGGTAAGACCGCCACGCCCGGGACCTCCATGTACAACGCCACCAAGTACGGCCTGCGCGGTTTCGCCGCCGCTCTGCGGCCGGAGCTGCGCGACCACGGCGTGGGTGTCTCCACCGTCTGCCCCGGCTTCATCCGCGACGCTGGCATGTTCGCCGACTCGGGCGCCAAGCTTCCCACCGGCGTTGGCACGCGCTCACCTGAGGATGTGGCCAAAGCCGTCGTCGGCGCGATCGAGCGCAACCGCGGCGAGGTCGATGTCGCGCCGTTCGCCTTGCGCGCCGGTGCCATCTTCGGCAACGTCGCACCCGAGATGGCTGCCGCTTTCACCCGCCGCGCTGGGGGCGAGAAGATCGCCTCCGACATCGCCACGGGTCAGAGCGGCAAGCGCTGAGCGGAGCAGCGCTCAAGCAACGACAAGCTCGATGCCAAGGCTCGGGGCGCGCGTAAGCGGACCGTCGGTCGTCAACAGCGGGCAGGCAAGCGTCTGGGCAAGGGCGACATAGCAGGCGTCGTATGAGGAGAGGTTGTGACGCAGCGACCAGATCCCTTGCAGCAACGCGCGAGTCGGAACGCGTGCGATCTGGCTCTCGGCGAACCTCGATACTGCTTGCGATGCCCGGGTCTCCGTTAGGAGTCCGCCGCGTTCGAGTCCGCGCAAGGTTTGTAGAACCTCGGCATTCAGGATGTCGGGTGCGATCAGCGGTCGATCCTCGATAGCCTGCTCGACCTTCACCGACAATTGGCTCTGAACCAGCAACTCGATGGTCGCCGAGGCGTCAATGACGAGCGGCGATAGCACTCAGGATCTGCTCGTCGCGTTCAGCTCGACCCTCATGGATAAGCCTGGCAATCTTCCCTGGCTCAATATTGACGCCCGGGTCCTCCTTGAGGCGGCTGAGCCATTCACGTGTGCTTGGAGTCGCAAGGTCCCGCTCAAGGATCTCGAGGATGTACTCGCTAAGACTCCTGCCCTCGTTCTGGGCACGCTCACGAAGACGACGGTGCAGCGGCTCCGGCACGTTCTTGACCTGAATGGCACTCATGCTCAAGAAGATAGCATGCTCTCGGCATGCTATGGATTGGAGCGCTGGGAATGGGTGATCCTGGTCTCAACCGCCCACCCGAGACAGCAGGCTCTCCTCGCCGGTAAGCGTCTGACTGGAGGCGCCGTCGATGCGGACCCGAGTCAGCTCGCCCGGCGTGGCCAGACCGGAGAAGTTGACGACCTTGTTGTGGCGAGTACGCCCCCGCATCCGCTCGGGATCGGTGCGAGAGGGACCCTCGACAAGGACCTCCATCGTACGCCCCACGAAGCGCTGGGCGCGCTCCCGGGCGTGACGCTGGACGGCCTCAAGCAGGCGTTCCATGCGCTGCACCTTGACGGGGTGCGGCACCAGACCCTCGGTCAGCTCGGCGGCCGAGGTGCCTCTGCGAGGCGAGAAGATGAACGTGAAGGCACTGTCATAGCGGACCTCCTCGACCACTTCGAGAGTTTCGCTGAAGTCCTCCTCGCTCTCGCCGGGGAAGCCCACGATGATGTCCGTGGTCAAGGCGACGTCGGGCACGTGCTCGCGGATCAGGGCTACGCGGTCTAGGTAGCGCTGCCGGTCGTAGGTGCGGCGCATCGCCTTGAGGATGCGGCTGGAGCCCGACTGCAAGGGCAGGTGGATGTGCTCGCACAGGCTGCGCAGCTCGGCGTGAGCGCGCACGACGTCCTCGCGCATGTCCTTGGGGTGCGGGCTCGTGTAGCGGATGCGTTCGATGCCCTCGATCGCGTCGACCGCTCTCAGCAGCTCGGAGAAGCTGGCGGGGCGGCCATCGATGCGCAGGTCGCGCCCGTAGGAGTTGACGTTCTGCCCGAGCAGCGTGACCTCGCGTACGCCGTCCGCGGACATCGCCTCCACCTCCGCCACCAGCTCGGCCAAGGGCCGGCTGACCTCGCGCCCGCGCGTTGAGGGCACGATGCAGTAGGAGCAGGCACAGTTGCAGCCGACCGAGATCTGCAGCCAGCCCTGGAAGGGGCGCGTGCGGCGCGCCGGCAGGTGCCCGGTGAAGCCCTCAAACTCGAAGTAGCCCTGGGCGGTGAGCGAGTCGCTCGTGAGGAACTCCGCGAGCTTGTGCACCTGGCCAGGGCCGAAGGCGACATCGACGAAGGGGAAGCGCGCGAACACCTCCTCCTTGACCGACTGAGCCCAACAGCCCCCCACTCCGACCACGCGCTCGGGCTGTTCGCGCTTCAGCCGCTTGGCCTCGCCGAGGTGCGCGATGAAGCGGCTGTCCGCGGACTCGCGGATCGAGCAGGTGTTGAACAGGATCAGGTCGGCCTCGGAGCGCTCCGGCGCCTCCGTGTAGCCCAACGACTCGAGCATGCCCTTCATGCGCTCGGAGTCGTGCTCGTTCATCTGGCACCCGAAGGTGGTGAGGTGGTAGCGCTTCACGCCACCATGTTAGGCCTGCGGGCTGATGGCCGGTGCGAGGCGGCGTCCTCGGTCGCTCGCGTGCAGAGCACGCCACGCTCCCTGCGTTCTTGCCTCGCTTGGCCCTCAGCCCTTAGGCAGCCTGCGGCACCGCCGTGGGGGCAGGGGTCTCCTGCGGGCGGTCCAAGGGCGTGACCTTGTCCTCGCCGATGCCGAGCGCGGAGTAGATCTTCTCTTCGATCTCCTTGGCCACCGCTGGGTTCTCGTTGAGGTAGGTCTTGGCCGCGCCCCTGCCCTGGCCAAGACGCTGCTCGCCGTAGGAGAAGAAGGAGCCGGACTTGGAGACGATGTTGTGCTCCAGGCCGAGGTCGACCAGGCAGCCCGCGGTGGAGATACCCCGCCCGAACTCGATGTCGAATTCAGCCTGGCGGAAGGGCGCGGCGACCTTGTTCTTGACGACCTTCACGCGCACGCGATTGCCGACTGCCTCGGTGCCGTCCTTGAGCGTCTCGATGCGGCGGATGTCAAGGCGCTGGGAGGCGTAGAACTTCAGCGCGCGCCCGCCGGGCTGCGTCTCGGGCGAGCCGAACATGACGCCGACCTTTTCGCGGATCTGGTTGGTGAGGATGCAGAGCGTGCTGGTGCGGTTGAGGTTTCCCGCCAGCTTGCGCATCGCCTGGGACATCATGCGCGCCTGCGCGCCCACCGTCTGGTCGCCCATCTGCCCCTCAAGCTCCACGCGCGGCGTCAGCGCGGCGACGGAGTCGATCGCCACCACGTCCACGGCGCCGGAGCGCACCAGCATGTCCGCGATCTCAAGCGCCTGCTCGCCGTAGTCCGGCTGGGAGACGAGCAGCTCGTCGATGTCCACGCCGATCTCCTTCGCGTACAGCGGGTCCATCGCGTGCTCGGCGTCGATGAACGCGCATACGCCGCCGAGCTTCTGCGCCTCGGCGATCACGTGGTAGATCAGCGTCGTCTTACCCGAGGACTCCGGGCCGAAGACCTCGACGATGCGGCCTTTGGGGACGCCGCCGATGCCAAGTGCCAGGTCGAGTGAGAGGGCGCCGGTGGGGATCGCGTCGACGCGCACCTGTGCGCCCTCGTCGCCCATGCGCATGACGCTTCCCTTGCCGAACTCGCGCTCGATCTGTGTTAGCGCGCCCTGCAGCGCGGCGTCGCGAGCCTTGGCGGCCTTCTCCTGTTCGGTCACGGGCATGGCTTCTCTCCTCCTGAGATCAAATTGGGCCCGGAAGGCTAGAGACGGCTCCGGACGGAACAGGTGTTCGTATCAGGCGGGTGCCAGCGTGACGCTAGCCAACGCCTCGTAGCTCGCCCCCTCGGGGTCAAGCCAGGAGCGGAAGAGGACCAACTCGGTGGGCGTGAAGACGAGCGCGGGTGTCGGTGGCAGCTCGCGTTCGCGCGGCGCTGTGCCATCGCGCATGCGGGCAAGCGTGACGTGCGGGCGGAAATGCCGCGCACGCCGCCTGCCTGCAGCCGTCACCCCCTCGGGCTGCCAGTCGATGGCACTCGCGAGCGCCTCGCTGAGCGCCTTGTGCAGCCGCGTCAGCTCACCTGAGGGATCGTGCACCTCCACCGCGAGCGCGCGCGGGCGGCGCGGGGGCAGCCACAGGGGCGCGCCGACGGTCAGCTCCCCAACGGGCACAGCGGACTCCGCAAGTGCGGCGGCGATCGCCTCGACGTCCGCTATCGGCCGGGCGCCGAGGAAGCAGATCGTGAGGTGCAGCAGATCGGGGTGCAACAGGCGCAAAGGTCGTGTTGCTCCTCTCCCCTGCCCCGGCCCGAGCGCGCCACGCGCCCACGCGGCAAGTTGCTCACGCGCGGCGGCGGGCGGATCGATTGCGAGGAACAGGCGTGCCGTGGCGGCGCGGTGCATCCTCAGCGATGCTAACGGGCGGGCCGAGCCGGCCGTGGGGTGCCGCTACTGCCCCGTGTCGAGGCGAATTGAGTGTTCGACCTCGATGCCCTTGGGTGTGAGGGCCCAGGCGTTGGGGGCGCCTTTGAGGGGCCCTTGGCCGTTGTTGTGAATCAGGCCGAGGCTCTGCAGACGCGTGAGGAGCTTTGAGATCTGGCCCTGGTCGGCGATCCCGGCGGCCGTGGCGACCTCGCGGTTTGAGGCCTGTGGGTGGTCGGCGATGGCGATCAGGACGCGGACGGTGCGATAGGTGAGGCGCATGTCGAGTCCGTCGAGTGGGTCCTTGCGTGCGCGGGTTGTTGTTTTCAGTTGGGGGGCCGGTCTGTGCAGCTCCTTCTCGGCTGCCGGCTGGCCGAGGTAGGGCAGCACGATCGTGGCCATAAGGGCTGGCAGCAGGCTTGAGAGGGGTTCCTTGCCGCGTTCAACGAGTCGCGCGTGGATGACGGCGAGGACCGCGCCGACCACGGCCTCGGCGGCCAGCGGCGGTGGCTCCTTCCCGGCCTTGGCATCCGCACGGCCCTCGTCAACGGCCGCGATCAGGGCGTGCACGACGCGCGTGCGGCGCGCAAGCGCATCGGGTCCGGCGCCGAGGGACTCCACCACGCATAGACGGGCCATCGCGGGCTCTTCGTCGAGGAACCCCAGCAGAGCCGTCAACCCGTTGCGAACCCGCTCCCGCCAACGCTCGGAGGTGGCGTATGCGGGCAGTGCGGCCGCGGAGGCATGCGCCAACGCCTGGTCCAGCGCCGCGAGCAGGCACGTCTCGCGGTCGCTGAACAGTTCGTAGAACGTGCGCCGGGAGACGCCCGAGCGCGCCACGACGTGCGCGACCGTAACCGACGCGGCCCCCCGCTCCGCGGTCACCTCGGCCATCGCGACGAGGATACGCTGGCGCTGGATGTCGGAGACCCGGCTCGGCGCCGCGATCTCCGCACCGGGACGCGCCGTGTGCGCTCCCGCCGTGCGCGCCTTGGCGGCCTGGACCTCCGGACCAGAGCGCTTGGCTGCGACCCTCCTGTCGCGAGCGGGCATGACGGTGCGCGCGCTCACCTGCCCTGCTTCTTCCCTTTCGTCTTTTTGTGTTTGGGCTTGCTTTTCTTCTGCTTGGCCTTGGGGCAGCCGTTGACGGCGATCTTGGTGCTCTGCTTGATCTGCGCCCCGTTCTGTCCCGTGAGCGTCGTGGGCATTACGAGGCTCTGCCCACACAGATTGCCCTTCGCCTTCGCGGGAACGACCGCCGCTAGCCCCGAATGCGGGCCCTCCGGCAGCGACAGCTCGAACGAGCTGATCGGCGCGTCGGGCACCGTGTTGAAAGCGCTGCTCGTGATCCCGTGCTTGATGTCGATGCTCCCGACGAGATCGAGTGTCACCCCTTCGCCCTGCAGGACGACTACTAGATCGGGAAATGCGGCGCCGCCGTGGGACACCAGGTAGGCCGGTCCGGTGAGCGGGGCCGAGAGAACAGGGGTCTTGGCGGTGGCGGTGCCTATGTCAGAGCCCGCGGGACACGTGGACGGGTTCGCGGCGAACGCGGCCTCGGTGCAGGCCTGCTGAATCGTCGTAAGCCTGGAGGGCAGCTGCTTGGGCAAGCTCACCGCGACCTTGCCGATGTTCGCCTGCCCTGGGCTTGATGTCACCCTTACATCGAGACTCGCGCCGTTTTTCTTGCTGGTCTTCGCCGCCGTCGAGACCTTGAACGAGGGTTTGAACGGCAGGTTCGCGCAACCTCCGACCGCGAATGGGCTCGCGACGTCCACACTGGCGCCCTGCGCCGCCGTGAGGATGCCGGTCACCTGCGACTGGTTGCAGTTGGTGGGATTGAACACGAACCCCGGCTTGTCCACGGTCACGTTGACCGTCTTGATGCGCAACGGGATGCCGTCCAGGAACTGCGGCAGCGGGTCCGTTGCGATCGTCAGCGCGCTGGTGTGCGGATCGACATGGATCGCGGACCTGACAATCACGTTGCCCAAGTTGAAAGGCCCAGCGATCGCGGGCACCACGACGCTCAGCCCGAACGGCGCGCCCTTGTAGGGGCCGGTGAGATACACGCTGCCGCTCACCCACAGTGGCTGGGAGCCGGACCCCACTGCGACTTGGGTGTGCCCAATCAAGCTGTTCTGACCGCAGGTGCCCTGTGCGGCCTGCGGTTCGCCGCAGAGCTGAACCCTGGAGAGCATCCCCAGCAGTCCGGGCGGGATGCTCACCGTCACACCCGAGAGATCCTGTTCGCCGTCGTGCCGGCCGAGCGTCAGCGTGAACGGGCTGAACCCACCGGCGGAAGGGGTCACCGTACCTGCGCTGAAACTCGGGCCGAATGGCATTCCCGCATCACAGCCCGTGACCTGAAACGCCCATGATGGTGTCGCGCTCGGACCAGATGCCGGCGCGCTCCACGGCTCAAGCACGCTGGAGGTCATTGCCGTGCCGCAGGTCTGCGGGTTGGCCAACGATGCGCGATCCCCGCCCGTCAAGGCGATCTTCAGGTCTTCAAACGGCAGCTGCGGGTTTTCCTGGAACCTTGTGCGTAACTGGCCCGGCGCCAGCCCGGTTTGGGCGCTGTGTGGACCGTATCCGCCAACTTCGACAGACCCTGGGAGCTTCACAATCACTCCCGAGCCCTCGGCTTCCAGGTACAGCCCGACCAGCTTGCCTTCTTCGGCAGCGGCTTCCGTGCATTCGGGTTGGCTCGCGCCGCCGCACTGCGGCTGCGCAAGGAACAGATGTCCTTGCAAAGGACTGGCCAGCACCGGTGTCTTGACCTGGACCGTGCCGATCCTCGATCCTTCCGGACAATGCCCCGGAGAGGCGTGCATCAGCCCATCGTCGTAGGGACTGTTATTGCCGCCAGGGTGACCTGCGCCCAGTTCCATGCCTTGAAGATCGATCTGACCGGGAGTGCAGCCTTCCAACGCGTTCGGGCCACTCGCCGCCGCGGGAGAAATCGACACTCCCGGGGGCAGCGCGACTGTGGCGTTCCTCAGCGGCGGGGTCGCCAGCGCACCGAACACCTGCGACGCCTGCGGAATCCGTAGATCCACCTGATAGCCAGCCGGCGCATCGGCCTGCGTCGTTTCCGGTTGCACTTCGATGCTCGGGTCGAACGCGGCGACGCCCTGCAGCAGGTTGCAACCCGTCACATCGGGATAAGCGGTCGCTTCAGCGCTCGCCGAAGCGCCTTCCCACGAGTCGATTTCCAGGTTCGCGCCCAACGGCGTGCCCGAGCATGCGGCAGGATTGGTGATGAACGCCGCCGATCCACCTGTGCCGTCGCGTTCACCCGGAGCACCGAAGATCGTCAACGAGATCTCTTCGACGTCAAAGCCGCTGCGCAGCGCCCCAGGTGTCACCACGCGCAACCGGTAGCCGGCCGCGCTTGGCACCAGGCTCGCGTACAGATAAAACGGCTGCGCCAAACCGGCATTGAACCCCAGCTCGGCGGGATAGCCGTGCTCAGGCACGACGTTGTACACGGGAAACGGTTCAGGTCGGGTTCCTCCCGCCCATACGAGCTGGATCGTTCCCACTCGGCTCGCCGCCGGACAACTGGTGTGATAGCGACCCTCTGACGCCAACTGCCCTTCGCCGTCGGTCAGATCGTTCTGCGGGCACTGTGCCACGGCAAGCGGGTCGCCAGAGAACCCCAGTGGCAGCTCAACCGCGATATCCCTTGCTTCCTGGGCAGCGTTGTAGGGCCCAGCATGACCGTCTACTTCGCCGAACACGGTATTGAGGGCGATCGTCGTCGTCTGCGCGTCAGGATGATCGCCGGCCTGCGGGTCGAGGGCTCCATCGACCCCGGTCGTTTCAAACGCGAACTGGTCGACGCCGAACGGCGCCGGTCCCGCGTTCATCGCGGTTGACTCGCTGGCCGAGGCTTCGTGGCCTGAGCCATCCGATACTCTCGCTTTGTTGACCACAACCCCTGTCGCCGACGTTGTGAGCGCGACTTGAATGTTGACTTTCAACACGCCGCCCACCGGCACGGGTTCAGTGAACGTGCATCTGACCGATGACCCCAGCGTACATTCTCGACTTCCGTTTTCTGTCCTCTGTTCATCTATTTCCGCATGGACCGGCACCAACCCCGCGGGGAGATCGTCGACGACCGTGACTTCGCCTTCAGAGGCACGACTGCCGGTGTTCGTGGCCGTCACCGTATAGCGGTCGGACGCCTTTTCTCGCTGCACGGCTTTTACGCTGACGGTTCCTTCGTTTACGCCATCGGTCAGATGGCTTTCCGGCACCAACAGAGCGCCGGGAGAGCCACCGCTCAACCCACCTATCCAGGTCACGATGTACGGACTGCTCCCGCTTGCATCGCCGGGGCCGCCGGTGACGGAGACGTTGCCGGGCCCAACTTCCGCGAGCGCTTCGAGCGCCTGCTGCACTTCCCGCGCGTCCGCATCCCATGTGATGGGGACTGTTGCCACCGCGGAGTGAGAGGGCTGCAGCTCATACGTGCCACCCGTGGCGAGCACCTTCAGTGCTTCTACCGCATTCTGGGTCTCGCTGACACTGAAGTTCGTCGGTTCGGCAAGTGACTCGATCGACCAGCCGGCGCTCGGCGTCGCCGCCGACGCCGGGGCGGCCACACCCAACGCTACACACAGGCAAGCCACCGCGACGCCCGGCGACATCCTCAACTTGACAGTCATCGTGCCCTCCCAGCCGTCGACTTGACAGATCTCGCCGTGCCCGCGCTGCGCCTGCGCGCCTTGGACCCGCCGTACAGCCTCCTGGCCCGCGCTTCGCACACGGCGTGCCGCTTGCCGTGCCGGTGCCTGCACGCCCGCAACGCGGCCGCGAGCTTCTGGGCCCGCGTCAGCCGCTTTGGTGTCGAACCAGCCTTCGCAGTCGTCTTTGGCGACGGGGCCAGATTGCCACCGCCAACCTGACTCGCACTCCCAGGCGAGGGCAGAAGCGGCGCCACGCCCGCGGACCCGCGACACGTTTCGCCTGCGCAACCCGGCGTCGGTGCAAGCGCGGGGAACCCGCCTTCTTCACGCGCGTCGTAGATTCCCAGCTGTGCTTCGGGGGCCTGTGGCAAAAGCGCATCCGCCGTCAGGAAGAAGGCATCGTGACCTGACGGCGTGATCCCAAACAGTGTCACGGAAGGGCTGCCGGCGGTCTTGGAAGCATCCCGGCCGTCGGAGATCAGGTACACGTCGCCTTCGCGGTACTCATATACGCTTGGCTGTCCACTCTGCGCCTGGGGCACAAGGCTTGCGCCACTCGTGAAGAACACCTGGTTGCCACTATCGGAGATGGCCAGCTCTGACCGTGCGGCAGTCGGACCATCGACAGTTTGAAAGTTCTGGATCGGAAGCTGCGCGGCGTCGTGAAACGTCAGGGCGTTCCCATCGTTGTCAAACGTTCCGCCCTGTCCGATCGACACACGCGTCAGCGCTTCCCGCTGCGCGTCGTACTCGAACAGCTGCGGGACCTTGCTGGCATCGCCCGCGGTGAGATCGGCCGAGCTGAGGAACACCAGGAAGCGGCCTTCGGGCGTCGCCTGGGCAGGTCGAGCGTCGTACAGCTGCCATACACTCTGATCGCTGGCCAGCGTGCCCGCTGGACCGAGTGTCCCAGTTAACGCCTGCTCCTGCTGGGCAAAGACGTTCTTCGGCTCGCCCGAAGGCTTCTTGGGCGCCAGCCCCGCTGTTGAGGGCTTCTTCCTCTGCGGCTATCGCCTTTGCCAAAGAGCGTTCGGCCACCGTGCCCGCTTCCGCTTCTTCTTCCGCGCGCAGCGTCGCTTCTTCGGCCCCGTTCAGCAGCGTCGCCACGAATACGACGCGGTAAACGTCCGGGCGAGCCGGATCGGGCTCGTACACATAGAGATTGTCTGCTCCCGCTTCGGGCAAGCGCCCTTCTCCATTGGCGCCAGTCAACACGCTCTGCGCGACGAAGTAGACGTGCGACCCGTCTCCGGACACCCGCACGACGCCCTGCACCTCTGGCGTGGGTGAGCCGCTCGACACCAGGGTGATCTTCCCCGTTGGGTGTTGCGCGCTCGCCTGCGGCCCATCGAAGTCATACTCGTAGAGGTTCATACCTTCCTGGCCGGAAAGCAGCTTCTGTTCGGTCAGGAAGAACACCTTCTCGCCGTTCGCCGAGGCACCCACGAACGTCGCGTCCTTCGGTTCTGCCGTCGTGTTGCACGTTTCGCAATCTTCCCCGGATGGCTCCGAGATCGCGACCGTACTGGAGCCCTCTACACGAGCATAGAGTTCATTTACCGCCGGCGAGGCACATTCACTGCTGTCGCGGGCATGGTGCAGCGCTGTGAAGAATACGACACTTCCCCCTTCGGAGACAGCGTTGTACTTCGAGCTGGCAGAGCCGAATTCGGTGCCGCAATCACTGATCAGACGTGCTTCTCTGTCGCTTCGTAACGGCTCTTGGTTCTTGACACCGACCAGGATCGGTTCCACATCAGGATGACCGGCGTACACATATTCGTATAGAGAAAAAGATCCAGCCCTGGTTGTATCGCCGGGCCAAAGATCGCTATGACCATGCAGTTCTTGCGATGGAAGGTAGAACAGCTCATGGGTGAGGTCATGCGACGCCCCAACGAAGCTCAGCCCGTCTGCCTGTGTTTCGCCGGTGACTTGAGGAGCGGTCCCCGGACCGACCGGGAGAAGTTCACCACCGCTGTGACGAAGATAGACTTCGAAGGAGCTCAGGCGCGACGCCGCGATCGCACTGGTCCTGGCAGCGCCCCACAGTGTCGTGCTCAGATCCGCGCTGGCGGCCATCAACTGGCTGTGGGGATAGCTCGTCGCCGGTGGCGTCAAGGCCGCTGGCTGCCAACCTCCGCTGACACGGGTGAACTGGAAATACGCCTGAATGCCTTCGTTGCCCTCCCACCAGTAGTTGCCAGAGCCCGCGAACGCGCCTCCGACCCCGGTGATGACCTGCGAGCCATCGGCGGACACCGCCGCCATGTCTGCATCCTCGATGGTTCCGCCCTCCTTGTAGGGCGGTGTGACTGCCTCATATGCCCGGCAGTCGGGCAGGTATGGACGAAACCCGGGAGACGATTCCGTCGAGGAGGGACATTCACCGCGATTGACACTCCCTGCCCCCAGCGCCGCAGGCACCGAAACCGACCCCGTCACAACAGCCATCCACACAAGTCCCAGCAGCGCCACCGGCACGCGGCGAACACAGATCCGCATCATCACGTCCCTCCTCGGGTACAGAGGGGCACGCCCCTCGTCGACACAACAACGAAGCGCGAAACGCGCGTGAGCGACCAACTCGGGCTCACACGACCGGAGCGAGCCGCCGGTGAACGGCGGCGAAAGGCCCTAGAAGCTAGCCGGCCAGGCCAAGAGAGAGAGAGAGAGAGAGAGATGCGTCAGTGATGCTGACGCATCTGGTTACTGACCCCGAAAGGGCCGTAGGACTATCGGCCGCGGCTGGCGCGGTGTAAGCAATAACGCTCATCGCTGATCTCTTCCCAAGACGATCAAGGTCCCTCTCCAATACATCCCTCGTCAGCGCTGAAGCCCAACCCGAAGGTGAACCCCAAAACCAGACCTATTTGATGTCGGGGGCGGCCTGCAAGTCTGTAAGCCAAGCCCCGACACGAGCACTATACGCACAAGACGACCCCCATGTCAACCCCTAGGGTAACTCAGCGGGCAAGCAAGGCGCGGCGGATCAGATGCATCGCCACCGTCGTGGCGCGCTCGCGGATGTCGGCACGGCCGCCGGGAAGGGTGACAGAGCGGCTGAGATGCTCCTCGCCCGGGCCGGCGACAGAGAAGCAGACAAAGCCGACAGGCTTCTCATCGGTGCCGCCACCAGGGCCGGCGATGCCGGTGATGCCGACGCCCAGGTCGGCCCCAAGGCGAGTGCGAGCGCCATCCGCGAGGGCTGCGGCAACCTCGGTGGATACCGCCCCGTGGCGCTGGATCAGCTCAGGATCGACGTCGACCTGGTCAGCCTTGACATCGTTGGAATAGGCGACGATGCCGCCACGCATGTACTCGGACGCCCCCGGCGGGTCGGTGAGACGAGCGGTGAGCAGGCCGCCGGTGCAGGACTCGGCCACGGCGATGGTGTGGCTGCCTCGCAGCAGATCGGCCACCTGCTTGTCGATGGTCGAGCCGTCATCGGAGAAGAGGGTGTCGGCGTGGCGGGCACGGACCACGGCCTCGAACGCCTCGTATACCTCCGCCCGATCGGGTTCGTAGCGCGTGACGACCTCGATCTCGCCACGGCGCAGACAGGTGGTGATCTCCAGGAGATCGATCCGAATGCCTTCGCGCTCGGCGACCCGCAGAGTCTCGGCGATCTCGGACTCGGGGATGCCAAACAAACGCAGGATGCGCAGGTGATACTCGCCGGCGTCCACAAGCACGGCGCGCAAGACATCGCTCTGCACCGCCGTCTGCCACATTGGCTGAAGCTCGCGCGGGGGGCCGGGGAGAACGACGACGGTAGGGCCCTCTTGTCCGTCGGCCGGGGGGACTACGAGACCAGGGGCCGTGCCGACGGGGTCGAGGATGGTGGAGCCCTCTGGCACCACGGCCTGCTTACGGTTGCCGAGGCGGATCGCCTCCATGTCCAGGTGGGGGAAGCGCTTGGCGAGCGGCTTGAGGATCTCGGCGATGCGCTCCTCCAAGGGCTCGTCAAGCACCATCGGGCGGCCCTGGAAGCCGCCGACCACCTCGGCGGTCAGGTCATCGGCTGTTGGGCCGAGACCACCGCTGGTGATGACCAGGCTCATACCCTGATCCCGCATGAACTGGAGGGCAGCGGCCATATCCTCACGACGGTCTCCCACGATCAAGATATGAGCCAGGTCGACGCCGAGGTCACGCAGGCGATCCGAGAGCCAGGGACCGTTGCGGTCGACGATGATCCCGGTGAGGACCTCGGTGCCGGTGATAACGATGCCGGCGCGGACAAGGACTTGCTGTACGGTGCGCTCTCCTTCGCTGTCCTCGCCTGCGCTCACTTGCACGTGGGCTGCTGCGAGGAGGGAAGCGTGTGGCGACCGCCGGCCTTGGTGATCGAGTAGCCGATCGCCTGGCTGGAAGACGGCACGGTGCGCGACGAGCCATCGATGAAGAGCTTGACGGAGCTGTTGCCGAGCGTGATGGTGAAACTCTTGGAGTGGTAGGTGGGCTGGGTGGAGCCGGGCTGGAGGATTAAGCCTGGAATCAGCTTGCGGCCTCCCGCGCTGATGAGGCACACATACACAGGGGCCGTGGGCTGCACCGAGAGCGCCACAACCGTTGACTGCGGCGTCGTGCTCGTACCGGTTGAAGTAGGCGAGGTCACGTGGTGCGTGTGGTGACGTGGCACGGTCGCACTGCTCGCGGGGGTGGTGGGTGTCTTATTGCTGGAGGAACCGCCTGTGAGCAACGCCACGACCAGCACGACGATCACGAGACTCACCACCGCGATCGCGATGGTGTAGCCGCGCGAAGGACCAGAGCCGCCGCCACCGCGCCCACCACCCCGTCCTCCCCCCCGCCCGGATTGGTTCTTCTGGCGCGAAGCCGGCACGATCGGCTGCAGATCGGCCTCGTTGGGGCGCTCGTAATGCTGGCGGTACTCTTCGACGATCGCCTTGTCGTCGAGGTCGAGCGCCTGGGCGTAGGTGCGCAGGAAGCTCTTGACGAACGTGGGACCCGGAAGCAGGTCCCACTCTTCGTTCTCCAGCGCGCGCAGATACTTGGCCCGGATCTTCGTCTGGGCCTCAATCTCGGATATGTCGATGCGGGCGCGCATGCGCGCCTCACGCAGCGTGGCTCCGATCTCGGCGGGCATCGCCTCGGGAAGGCTATCGGTCTATGCGACGTTGTCGGGTAAGTGCAACGCGGCCTGCTCGGGGATTGGCTCCCCGCCGGACCCACCGCGCTCTGCCAAGGCCGCCAGTACGCGCGGCAAGTCGGCCTCGGTCACAAGCACCTGGCGAGGCTTTGAGCCTTCGTAACCGGAGATCACGCCGCGACGCTCAAGCATGTCGATCAGGCGTCCGGCGCGGGTGTAGCCCAGGCGCATACGCCGCTGGAGCATCGAGGTCGAGGCCGTCTGCATTTCCGCGACAAGGCGGATGGCGTCACCCAGCAGAGGGTCCTCATCGGGATCGAACTCATCCGGGCCTCCCTCCTCGCTCTCGGCGGGCTCGACCTCTTCCAGCAGCTCCTCGCGCAGTTCCGGCTCGCCCTGCTTGCGCCACAGATCGGTGAGCTTGGCGATCTGGGCCTCGTCGATGTAGGCGCCCTGAATGCGCTGCAGGCGCGAAGAGCCGACAGGCGAGAACAGCATGTCGCCCTGGCCGAGTAGCGACTCGGCACCGTTCTGATCGAGGATCACCCTTGAGTCCGTCTGTGAAGACACGGCGAAGGCGATGCGCGAAGGCACGTTGGCCTTGATCATGCCGGTGATCACGTCCACGCGCGGGCTCTGCGTGGCGAGCACCAGATGGATGCCCACCGCCCGGGCCTTCTGCGCAAGGCGGATGATCGAGTCCTCCACATCGGCCGGAGCGACCATCATGAGATCCGCGAGCTCGTCGATCACGCAGAGGATGTAGGGCAAAGGTGCTTCGTCGCGCTTCGCTCGCGCCTTGTTCAGCTCCACCAGACTGCGGGTGCGCGCCAGCGACATCACGCCGTAGCGCTGCTCCATCTCCTTGACCAGGTTCTGCAAGGCGTTCGCAGCCATCTTCGGACTGGTGATGACAGGCGTCAAAAGATGGGGAATCGACTCGTAGTGGTTGAGCTCGACCTGCTTGGGGTCGACCAGCACAAGGCGCACCTCGTGCGGAGTGGCGCGCAGCAAAATGCTTGAGAGCATCGCGTTGATCGCGCCCGACTTGCCCGCGCCCGTGGTGCCGGCGACCAGGATGTGGGGCATCTTCGCGAGGTCCGCGCCGATCGCCTTGCCGGCGACATCCTTGCCAAGCCACACCGTCAGCGGCGACCAGTCCGCCGGGGGCTCCTGGAAGACGTTGCCCAGACGCACGATGCGGCGCTTGGCGTTGGGGACCTCCACGCCCACAGCCTGCTTGCCGGGAATCGGCGCGAGGATGCGGATATCGGTGGCCGCGAGTGCGTAGGCAAGGTCGTCCTTGAGTTGTGCGACCTTGGCCACCTTTGTGCCCGGCGCAAGACGCAGCTCATAGCGGGTGATGTGCGGTCCGGCGACGGTGCCGATCACCTTGGCCTGCACCCCGAAATGGCCCAGCGCCTCCACGAGGCTCTCCGCCGTGCGGGCCTGGCCTGCCGTGTCGGGGCGGGTCTGCTCGGCGGTTGAACGCGTCAGCAGGCGCTCGGCCGGTGGCAGCTCCCAGATGAAGTCGGGATCATCGGTGACCTCTCCACGCAGGCGGCCTTGAGGGGTCAGCTGGCCTGGATCGGTCGCCGCCACCCCGGGGACCTCTTCCGCGGTGCTGGTTTCTTCGACATCCTGCTCGACTTCAGCGTCAGGCTCGACGGCCTCCTCCTGGTCCTGCTCGTCCAAGACGTCCATCACTGGCTCGGGCTCCCAGGGATCGATCGGAGCCAGCAGCTCTTCCGCGAAAGCCTCCTGCGCTGGGGTGGCCCGAACGATCAGATCGTCCTCAGGCGTCGGTTCGGGCGGACGCAGAGGCTCAGCACGAATCTTCGTCTCCGCCGTGCTTGCAAGCGTGCGCAGCATGCGCGTGGTGTCCACCATGCCGGTGCCGGTGGCGCGCAGGGCGGTAGCAAGCGAGGCACCTGTCAGCAGCACCACCCCCACGATCAAAAGGAACACAACGAGGATGTCGACGCCCACTTCCTGTACGAGGCGGTGCGCGGTGACATACATCAGCTCGCCCAACGCCCCCCCGCGAGAGCTTAGGAATGAGGTAGACCACTCTGCCCCTTCCGGCGTCCCCCCGCTCACGCCGAGCGTGCCGGCAGCCAGTGCAAGGACGATTGCGGCGCCGAGGCATAAGCCGCCTGTGCGCAGCGGACGCAGCGCGGGCAGCACCGGCGCCATCAGCATCGCGCCGCCGCCGATCACCAGCGCGACAGGCGTGAGGCCGCGTGCACGGCCCACCGTCCAGCCGAGCGCCACCGCCAGACCGTGGCCTACGCGGCCGCCGTCCCAGCCGAGATACAGGACAAAACCCATGAAGATGCCAAGGGCAACAAGCGCCAAGGCAAGCACGTCGCGCTGGCGCTCATCCAGCGTGGGAAAGCGAAACGCGGCCAACCCACGACCGGCTCTGCCGGTCCCCCTCCCCCTCCCTCTACGCGTCGGCTTTCTGCGGGCTGGAGGTTTGCGCGTAGGCGCGCGTCGTCGTGTCTGTGTAGGCATCCTCCAGCCCAACTTCGACACTCGTCACTGGGAACCTGCCCACAGGCCTTAGTATCGCTTTAGTCGCATCGGCTACATACTTCCCTTATGAACGATTTCGCTCGTGCCCCACGCGTGCTCGTTGTCGAGGACGACGAGGACATTGCCCAGGCACTCCAGCGCTCGCTGCGCATGGAGGGCTATGAGGTGCGCTGCGCCGCCGACGGCGAGCAGGCGCTCGAACACGGCCACATCTTTGCCCCCGATCTGGTGATCCTCGATCTCGGCCTACCGCGCGTAGATGGCCTTGAGGTGGCGCGCACATTGCGCAAAGGAGGCGATGTGCCGATCCTGATCCTCACCGCACGCGACGCCGTGGAGTCACGGGTGGAAGGGCTCGACTCCGGCGCTGATGACTATCTGGTCAAGCCCTTTGAGCGTCAGGAGCTGCTGGCACGCATGCGCGCGCTGCTGCGGCGGCGCCCGCCGCGCGGCTCGGCGCCGCTGCGCGTAGGCGACCTCACGCTCAACCCCGATACGCACGAAGTCAACCGCGGCGAGCGCAATATGGATTTCACCCAGCGTGAGTTTGAACTCCTTGAATTCCTCATGCGCAACGAGCGGATCGTGATCTCACGCCAGCAGCTGCTGGATGAGGTTTGGGGTTATGACCCGTTCTCGACGACCAACACCATCGAGGTGTTCATCTCGAACCTGCGCCGCAAGCTGGAGGCCGGAGGCGAGCCGCGACTGTTGCACACCATCCGGGGAGCCGGCTACGTCCTACGTGCCTGAACGACCGACCTTTCTCGGGCGCCTGTCGGGCGCCTTCGACAGGCTGCCGATCCGCACACGCCTGGCCGTCGTCTCGGCCTGCTTGACGTTCGTGATCCTCTGCGCCTTCGCGGTGACGGTCGGCGGGCTGACGGTGCGGCGGCTGCGCTCGGACTTCAACCGCCAGGTTGAACAGACCTCGCGTCAGCTCTCCACGCAGCTGAACGTGGTGATCGATCCCGTCACCTTCCGCATCGCCGCGATCGACCCGCCGCTGGACGATCTGCCCGGGGTGCCCGAGCACTCGGTGATCAAGCTCTACACGATCGGTGGGGCGCTGATCGCCCAGACTCCCACCAAGAACCCGCCCAACATCGGTCCTCCCGAGGAAGGCGCGAACACCGTGCACGGCTACCGCGTGGACAGCCAGTCGGCGATCGTGCACGTGCGTGGTGGAGGCGGCACGCTGGGACGCGTGATCGTGCAGTACGCACGGCCCCTGTCAGACGTGGAAGCCACCACCGCGCGGGTGAAGGTGCTGCTGCTGTTCGGGATTCTGGCTGGCTCTGGCTTCGCGCTGCTGGCGGGCATGATGATCGCCCGTCGCGCGATGGCTCCGATCGCGGAGCTGACGAGCGCGGCCGAGCAGATCGCGCGTACCCGCGACCCCTCGCTGACGGTCCCTCAGCCCAGGGCCGACGACGAGGTGGCCGAACTGGCACGCACGCTTGAGAGCATGTTGCACGAGCTCGATGTGGCGCACGCGGAAACGGAGGCCATGCTGGTGCGCCAGCGCCGTTTCGTGGCCGATGCCTCGCACGAGCTGCGCACGCCGCTGACGAGCGTGCTGGCCAACCTTGAGCTGCTGGCCGACTCGCTGCACGGCGACCAGGGCGAGGCGGCCAGCTCAGCCCTGCGCTCTTCGCGGCGCATGCGTCGGCTGGTGGCGGATCTGCTGCTGCTGGCGCGCACCGATGTCGGCCGTGTGGTCGCACACGAGCCCTGCGATCTGGCGCAGATCGTGATCGAGGCGACCGCCGAACTGGGGCCGGTGAGCACCGAACACGATGTCTCACTCGATGTGCATCCGGTCCCGGTCGAGGCCTCCCGCGATGAACTGCACCGACTGATCATCAACCTGCTCGAGA
The DNA here is from genome assembly GCA_963743165.1 of uncultured Solirubrobacterales bacterium. Classification (GTDB taxonomy): domain Bacteria; phylum Actinomycetota; class Thermoleophilia; order Solirubrobacterales; family Solirubrobacteraceae; genus Palsa-744. The sequence continues at coordinate 169,527 of CAVUOP010000001.1, read as the reverse complement.
ACGCCCTGCGTCATACGCCCGCGGGCACCGAGATCAGGGTCAAAACAGCTATTGATAAGGATGTTGCCGGTGGTGGCGTGGCGTTGCTTGTGGTCGAGGATGACGGTCCCGGTGTGCCCGAGGAGCTGGCGGCGACCCTGTTTGAGCGCTTCGTGCGCGGGGCCGGTGACCGGGGTGGCTCCTTCGGCCTGGGGCTGGCGATCGTGCGCGCGGTGGCCGAAGCCCACGGGGGCAGCGTCAGCTTGGAGCACACTCACGGCGAGACGGGCAACGGCTCAGAGCCTTACGGCGCACGCTTCGTGGTGCGCCTGCCGCTGAGCGGCTCTGACTCCTCAGACCTCGACAACGACGGGCAAGACCATCGGGCGGCGACGCAGGCGGTCGTAGACTAGCTTCGCCAGGTCGTCGTGTAGCGCCTGCTGGATGAGGTCCACCTCGCGGATCTCCTCTTCGGCGGCGTGCAGCAGCGAGCCCACGACGGTGGCGCGGATCTCCTCGATTAGCTTGCCGGCCTCATCAAGGAAGGGCACGCCGCGAAAGATCACCTCGGGGTCGGCAACCGAGCGGCCGTCCTGCTCGGCGATGGTGGCCACCACGATGAAGATGCCATCGGCTGAGAGCATGCGGCGATCGCGCAGAGCGACGTCGGCCATGTCGCCGATCTCGACGCCATCCACGAACACCATTCCCGCCTGCTCACGCTCACCGAAGCGCGCGCCGCGGCTGTTGATGTCAAGCGGCAGGCCGTTGTCGCCCTTGAAGATGTTCTCGGGTGGGACTCCCACCGCTTCGGCCAGCTGACCGTGTAGGCGCAGGCGCTTGAAGTCTCCGTGGAAGGGCATCACGTAGCGCGGCTTGACGAGGTTGAGCATCAGCTTGACCTCCTCGGCGTAGCCGTGCCCCGAGGCGTGCACGGGGGCGTCGCGGGGAGTCACCACGTCACAGCCGATGTGGTAGAGGCGGTCGATCGTCTCGTTCACGGCGCGCTCGTTGCCCGGGATGGGGGTCGCCGAGAAGACCACCGTGTCGCCCTCGCGTAGTTCCACCTGAGGGTGGTCGCGGTAGGCCATGCGGCGCAGCGCGCTGAGCGGCTCGCCCTGGGAGCCGGTGGAGATGATCACGATGCGCTCATCGGGGAAGTCATCGATCTCGCGCGGGCCCACCATCAGGCCCTCGGGCACGTCGATGTGCTCAAGCTGGCGGCCGATGCCGACGTTCTTGCGCATCGAGCGGCCCACCAGCGAGACCTTGCGGTCGAGCGCGTAGGCCGCGTCCATGACCTGCTGCACGCGGTGGATGTTGGAGGCGAAGCTGGTCACCACGATGCGGCCCTCGCAGCGCGCGAAGGTCTCCTCCAGGTGTGGACCGACGAGCGACTCCGAAGGCGAGAAGCCGGGTCGATCGACGTTGGTCGAGTCGCCGCACAGCAGCAGCACGCCCTCGCGGCCGAGCTCCGCCAGACGCGACATGTCGGCTGGTCGACCGTCGACGGGTGTCTGGTCGAACTTGTAGTCCCCGGTGATCAGCACCGTGCCCAACTCGGTTTCAAGCGCCACCGCGCTCGAGTCGGGGATCGAGTGGGTCATGTGGACCATCTCCACCGCGAAAGGGCCCAGCTCGACGGTGTCAGAGGTGTCGAGGTCGATCAGCTCGACGTTCTTCAGGCGATGCTCCTCGAGCTTTGAGCGCGCCATCGCCATCGTCAACGCCCCGCCATAGATTGGGATCCCACCCACCCCCGCGCGGTTGGCGGCCAGCTCGCGCAGCACCCACGGCAGCGCGCCGAGATGGTCCTCGTGACCGTGCGTTATCACGATCGCCTCGATCTCCTTGGCGCGCTCGCGCAGGTAGGAGAAGTCGGGCAGCACCAGATCGATGCCGACCATCTCCGGTGTAGGGAAGCGCAGGCCGACATCCACGACCACGATGCGGTCCTCGTACTCGACGACCGTCATGTTCTTGCCTATCTCCCCCAACCCACCCAGGGGCAGGACACGCAGAGCGCTCACGCGGCGACCGCCGTGCCGCCGCTGAGCAGACCGTGGTGCTCAAGCACCGCTCGCACCTGCGCAAGCTCCTCCGCGGTGGCCGCGACGATCGGCAGGCGCACACCGCCGGCATGCAGGCCGAGCAGGTTCAGCGCGGCCTTCGTGCAGGTCGGGCTGGCGGTCATGAAAAGCGTCTTGTAGACATCCTGCAGCGAGGCGTCTATCTCAGCGCGGTTTGCGGGCTCATCGACCATGCGGCGCATCTCGTCCCCCACGACGTGGCTGGCCACGAGGATGCCGCCGGTGCCGCCCATGTCTAGCGTGCGCGCGAAGGTGCCGTCGTCGCCTGCGTAGAGATCGAGGCCGTCGATCAGCCGAAGCTCCGCGGCGTTGGCCTGCTTGACGCCGTCGATGTGCTCGATCTGCGCCAGCTCCGCCAGCAGCTCGGGCGGGATGTTGATGCCCGTGCGGTGCGGGATGTTGTAAAGGAGCACCGGCTTGTCGGTGGCCTTGGCCACCTCTTCGTAGTGGCGCTTGAGACCGAGCGGGCTGGGGCGGTTGTAATAGGGGGTTACGCTGAGCGTGGCGTCCACGCCCATTTCGGTGGCTCGCTGTGTGAGGTGCGCGGCGTGCAAGGTGTTGTTGGAGCCGGTCCCCCCCACGATCGTTGTGCCGGGCGGGCGCTCCTTCACTGCAAGCTCGATCAGACCCAGGTGCTCCTCATCGGTGAGGGTGGATGCCTCGCCGGTGGTGCCGCACACGACGAACCCATCCGAGCCGTGCTCGGCTAGGTGGTGCATGAGCGCCACAAACGCCTCCTCGTTGACGCGCAACTCGGCGTCAAAAGGTGTGACGATCGCTGTGAGGATCACTCCGAGGTTCATCGCTGAGGGCATTATCCCACGTGCTCGCTCACGGGAAGAGCACCTTCTCCAACCCGATCGTGGGCGACTGCGCGAGCGTCCCCACCTTGCGCACCGCCAGCAGCACGCCCGGCATGAAGGACTCGCGGTCGATCGAGTCGTGGCGGATCGTGAGCGTCTGGCCCAGCGCGCCGAGGATGACCTCCTGATGGGCCACGAGACCGGGCAGGCGCACCGAGTGAATCGGGGGCTCAGCGCCACCGCTGGCCTGTGCCATCAGCTGGGCGGTGAGAGCCGCAGTGCCGCTGGGGGCGTCGAGCTTCTGATCGTGGTGCAGCTCGATGATCTCGGCCTTCTCCATGTGCTTTGCCGCCTCGGCCGCGAAGCGCATCATCAGCACGGCGCCGATGGCGAAATTGGGGGCCACGAGCACATTGGCCTGCGGCAGTCCCTCCAGCGTGCGCGCGGCCCGCAGCGGCTCGAACGTCAAAGCCCGTGGTGCCGATCACGACGTGCACACCGGCCTGCACACATGCCAGCGCGTTGGCAAGCGCAGTGTCTGGCTGGGTGAAGTCCACCACTACCTGCGCCAGAGGCAAGACCTCGGCAAGCGTCACTCCCAGGACCGGATCGGCGCAGCCCACGAGCTCCAGATCGTCTGCGCTCTCCACCGCCGCGCACACGGTCTGTCCCATGCGACCTGCGGCGCCGGTCACAGCCACCTTGATGGTGTGTGCAGAAGCCCCGTTAATCATGCGAATTACTGTACGGCCTTGCCGGCGCCTGTACCAGCAGCGGTTGCGCCAGGCGTGTGCAGCGGGGTGAGTGCCGCGCGGAAGGTTTCCTCATCGGGACCGATCGCCGCTGCGGCGAGCTGGGCGGGCGCGAACAGTTCTCCCGCCAGCGTGCCCATGTCCTCAAGATTGACGGCGTCGATGCGCTGCATGATCTCCTCGACGGAGAGGATCGGCAGATCGTTCAGCAGCGAGCCGCCGAGGCGACCCATGCGCGCGCCGGTGGACTCCAGCGAGAGGGCCATGCGGCCCTTGGCATTCTCGCGCGAGCGGTCGAGCTCCTGCGCGGTGGCCGGTTCTGAGGCGAAACGCTCAAGCTCTGAGGCGAGCACGCTCGCGGCCTCAGCCAGATTCTCCGGACGGGTGCCGACATACAGGCCGATGTCGCCGCTGTGGGCGTGGAGGTTGGCGAAGGAGAAGACCGAGTAGGCCAGGCCGCGGCGCTCACGCACCTCCTGGAAGAGCCTTGAGGAAGATGCTCCGCCGAGCACGGTGTCGAGCACACGCAGGGTGAAACGCCGCTCATCATCGCGGGCTAACCCAGGGCCGCCCAGGCAAAGGTGGTACTGCTCGGTGTCCTTGCGAGCGAAGCGCACGCGCGGCTGGAAGCTGGGCGCCGGCAGCTCTGTCTTAGGAGCAGCGCCACCACCACCGGGGTCTGCCGCGCTGGCCATTGCCACGAGCGCGTCATGATCGACGGAGCCAGCGGCGGAGATGACGATCCTACTCGGGGCATAGCGCTCGGCGTGAAAGGCGCTCAGCTGCTCGCGCGTAGTCGCGCCGACCACCTCGGCACGGCCGATGACAGCGCGGCCCAGCGGATGCGTGTCATAGACCGCCCCGCCGAGCAGATCGAAGACCTTGTCCTGCGGGTCGTCCTCATACATCGCGATCTCTTCGAGCACCACCTCGCGCTCGGCCTCCAGCTCGCCGAAGCGCGGACGCCAGACCATGTCGGCCATCACGTCGAAGGCCTTCTCCAGATGGCCATCGAGCGTGCGCGTATAGAGGGAGGTGCTCTCCTTGTCGGTGCCGGCGTTCAGCTCGGCGCCCATGGCGTCGAAGATCTGGTCGATCTCCTGCGAGGCGTAGCGCTCGGTGCCGCGGAAGAGCATGTGCTCCAGCAGATGGGAGATGCCCGCCTGCTCCTCGCTCTCGATCACCGAGCCCGCGCCGATCCAGAAACCGAGCGCCACCGAGCGCACGCTGGGCATGCGCTCGGTGACCACACGCACGCCCGATGGCAGCGTGGTGATCTGATGCTCGGTGGTCTCAGTTACGACGTTCAACAGCTACCGCGAATGGATCAGCGGTCGCGCCCGGAGCCGTGACGCGGGCGACCTGAGCCACGCGGTCCACGATCACGCTCGCCACCGCCCTCGCGCCCGTTGCGGGAAGGCCGTCCACCGCCGCCTCCTCCGCCACCGCCGGTGCCGACACCAGCGAGTTCCTCGGCGCTCTTGCCGGCGATCTCGGGGTCCTCGACCAGACGCAGGCCAATGCGCCCACGCTCGCGGTCGACCTCGACCACGCGCACGTTGATCTCATCGCCCTTATTGAGCACGTCCTCGACGTTGTCCACACGCTGGCCGGGGGACACATTGGAGATGTGCAGCAGGCCATCGGTGCCCTTGGCGAGCTCGACGAAGGCGCCGAAGGTGGTCGTCTTGACGACCTTGCCGGCGTATTCGTCGCCGACCTCGACCTCCTTCATCATCATCCGCACGCGCTCAAGCAGGGCGTCGCCCAGCTCGCCGTTGGCGGAGTAGATCAGCACCTGACCGTCGTCGTTGACATCGATCTGGGACTCGAACTCCTCGGACAGGCCGCGGATCGTTTCGCCGCCCTTGCCGATCAAGAGGCCGATCTGGCTGGGGTCGATCTGGATCGTCTGGATGCGCGGTGCGAACTGGCTGAGCGCCTCGCGCGGACCCTGGATCGTGTCGGCCATCTTGCCGAGGATGAACGTGCGGGCCTTGTGAGCCTGCGTGAGTGCGTCGCGCAGGATGTCGAAGGTGACGCCACTGATCTTGATGTCCATCTGCAAGGCAGTGATGCCCTGGTCGGTGCCGGCCACCTTGAAGTCCATGTCTCCCAGGTGGTCCTCCACACCAGCGATGTCGGTGAGGACGATGTAATCGTCACCCTCCTTGATCAGCCCCATCGCGATACCCGCCACCGGGCGCTTGATCGGCACACCGGCATCCATCAGCGACAGCGAAGAGCCGCACACCGAAGCCATTGAAGAGGAGCCGTTGGACTCAAAGATGTCCGAGACCACCCTGATGGTATAGGGGAAATCATCGATCGAAGGCACCACTGGCACCAGCGCGCGCTCGGCCAGCGCGCCGTGACCGATGTCGCGACGCTTGGGACCGATGCGACCGGCCTCACCCACCGAGAAGGGCGGGAAGTTGTAGTGGTGGAAGTAGTACTTCTTGGTCTGCAACCCGAGCGTGTCCAGGCGCATCTCCTCCTTCAGCGTGCCCAGTGCGGCCACGCTCAGAGCCTGCGTCTGACCGCGCGTGAACAGCGCGGAGCCATGCGTACGCGGCGTGACGCTGACCTCGATCGTGATGTCGCGGATCTGATCCTCGGCACGACCGTCGGGGCGCTTCTTGTGCACGGCGATGCGCTCGCGGATGATGCCCTTCTCCAGCTTGTCGAAGGCCATCTGTGCGGCCGCCCGCTTTGCCTTGGCGGCTGCCAGCTGCTCATCGCTCGCACCCTCAGGCGCTGCCGGGCCGTACTGCGTGAGGATCTCGCCCTCCACGGCCTTGCAGGCATCCTGGCGCTCGAGCTTGTCCTCCACCTGCGTGGCGGCGTCGAGTGCCTGCCCGTGCGAGGCACGAATGTCACTCAGCAGGGACTCATCGAGCGCGGGAGTCTCAACGGGGGTCTTCTCCTTGCCCGCCTTGGCGGCGAGGTCGCGCTGAAGCTGACAGAGCTTCTTGATCGCCGAGTGGGCGATGTCAAGCGCGTCCAGGATCTCCGCCTCGGAGATCTCGTTCGCACCCGCCTCGACCATCAGGATCGCGTCTTCGGAGCCCGCCACGACGAGGTCGAGATCTGAGTTCTCAAGCAGATCCTCCTCGTTGGGGTTGACCACGAAGTTGCCATCGATCTTGCCGATGCGCACCGCGCCAACGGGGCCGGCGAACGGCACGTCGGAGATCATCAGCGCCGCGGAGGCGCCATTCATGGCGAGGATGTCGTACGGGTTGACGTGATCCACGGAAATCGGGATCGCCACCAGCTGAGTCTCATAGCGCCAGCCCTTGGGGAACAGCGGGCGCAAAGGACGGTCGATCATGCGCGCCGTCAGCGTGCCCTTCTCACCTGAGCGACCCTCGCGCTTGAAGAACGAACCGGGAATCTTCCCCGCTGCGTACATGCGCTCCTCGACATCAACTGTCAGAGGAAGAAAATCAACGTCTCGCAAACCACCGGCGGTGGCTGTCGAGAGAACCATCGTGTCGCCCTGGCGGACGACTACTGCGCCGGAGGCCTGCTTGGCCATCCTGCCGGTCTCAAACGAGATCTCGCTACCTGCGATCTCCACGGAGACCCGCGTCACGGCGTCGCTACTCATATGTCCTACCCTTCTCGGCGCCGCCCGTCGGTCGGCGGCGCGATCATTTATTTATTCTCGTAACCGAACGAGAGGGAGCTTAGCGGACGTCAAACGTTCTTAAGCCCACCGAGCACCATGTGGGCACCAGGGAGGTCTGCCGGCGAGGGAGCTTCATAGCTCCAGCGAATAACGCCGTCAGGTCCGACGATGATGAGGGCCCGCTGCGGGAAGCCGCCCTTGTGCAGCACGCCGAAGGCGGCGCACGCCGCGCCCTTGGGCTCGAAGTCCGAGAGCTGGGGAATCGTAACGTCGAGCTTCTCTCGAAATGCCTTCTGCGCCCAGCTGGAATCGCAGGAGACGCCGTAGATCTTAACGCCCTGCGCGCGAGGCTCAGCTAGCTCTTTCTCATATATCTGCAACTGATCGGTGCAGACCGGGCTGAAGGCAAAGGGATAGAAGACGAGAACCGTCGTCTTCCCCTGCAGGTCCTGCTGAGTGAAGCGCTCGCCGCTTTCGGTGCCCAGCGAGAACTCAGGTGCCGCTGCACCGGGGTCCAGCATGACTACTTACGCAGGCCGAGCTCTTTGATGAGAGCCCGGTAGCCCTCTAGGTCGTTGCGCTGGAGGTAGTCCAGGAAGCGACGACGGCGGCCGACGAGCATCAAGAGGCCACGGCGCGAGTGATGGTCCTTGCTCTGCGCGCGCAGGTGCTCGGTCAGATGGTTGATGCGCTCGGTCAGCAGCGCCACCTGCACCTTGGTATTTCCAGTGTCGGTCTCGCTGGAGCCGAACTTGGTCGTGATCTCGCGCTTGCGCTCAGTCGTAAGGGTCATGCGGGCGCACAGGCTAGCACGCCCTAACGATCTCCCCGGTCTGCTCAACGTCGCGGTGCATCTGCTCGACGAGCGCCTCGGCGCTGGCGAAGCGTCGCTCGCCACGCAGGCGCTGTAAGAACTCCAGGTGCAGGGTACGACCGTATAGGTCACCCTCAAAGTCGAGCAGGTAGGCCTCGATAAGCTCGCCGCGGCCAGTCTGGAAGGTCGGACGCACGCCGATAGACACCGCCGCCGCAAGGCCGTCAGAGCGGCAGGCATAGACGCCGTGGCCAGGGCACACCAGCGCATCAGCGGGGATCAGATTGGCGGTAGGAAAGCCCAGCTCGCGCCCACGCTCATCGCCATGCACCACCTCGCCTCGTAGCTGAAAGGGAGTGCCAAGAAAGTGCGTCGCTTGATCCACCTCGCCGGCCGCCACCAGGCCGCGGATATGGCTTGAAGAGACGATCTCGCCGTCCACCTCCAGCAACGGCGCCACCACCGTCTCGAAGCGCTCATCCGCCATCAGCAGGCGCGTATCGCCCTGGGCGCGGTGACCAAAGCGAAAGTTCTCCCCCACCGACACCCGCACCGCACCAAGGGCTTCCACGAGCACGCCTTCAATGAACTCATTTGCGCTGTGCTGAGCGAAGGCGTGGTCGAAGGGGATCACAATCAGCTCCCGCACCCCCATGTCCGCGATCAGCTCAGCCTTCACCTCCAAGGGGGTGAGCAGCTTAGGCGCATGCTGTGGAGCCACCACGGCAACCGGGTGCGGTTCGAAGGTAAGCACGCTGTCTGAGCCTTCGATTACCTTGCGGTGACCTAGGTGCACGCCATCGAAGGTGCCTACGGCGACCCTGCGCTCACGGCGCTGCACCTCAGACAAGGGAACGATCTTCACGCCGCGAAGACTATGGCTGCAGCGCTGCCATTGCCTGCTCCACCCCGATCGCCATGGGCGCGTCCCAAGGCTCGCCGCGACGCGGTGGGGGCACAGCATCGTGCACATCGAAGGGTCCGATCGCGGTGCGGCGCAGCTCTTCGCAGTAGGCGTCGCCGAGATCGGCGATCAGCGAGCGCACGTAGGTACCGGAAGAGCACTCGATCACGAAGGCGGCGCGGGTCGGCTCCCGCCACAGCTGCTCGAAGCGATGCAAGGTGACGATCCGCTCGGGCATCACGAAATCCTCCCCGCGGCGAGCCTTGCGGTAGGCACGCTCGCCGCCGATCTTCACGGCCGAGTAGATCGGCGGACGCTGGCGGATCTCCCCGATTGGCAGCGGCGGAGGGTCGGGCGGAATCTTGCCGGTCTGCGTGATCTCACCCTCGGTGTCCCCCGTGCTCGACGTCGCCCCGAGGCGTGCCACCGTCACATAGCTCTTGGGCAGCTCCATCAGGTGGCGCTGGATGCGTGTGGCCTTGCCGACCAGCACAAGCAGCAGGCCGGTGGCGAACGGGTCGAGCGTCCCGGCGTGTCCGGTCTTTGCGCCTTTGAACGCACGACGTACGGCGGCCACCACATCGTGCGAGGTCATTCCGACGGGCTTGTCGATCAGCAGAACGCCATCCACGTCGACGTCCACGCTCAGGCGTGCGCAGGCGCCGGATGCAGCTGTGCCGCGATTTCTTGGCGCAGGAAGACCGTCAGCTGCTCGACCTCCAGGGCCGTGGAGAACCCGGCGGCACGGCGATGTCCACCCCCGCCCTGGGCACGCGCGATCGCAGAGACATCGACGTCGTCGTCGGTGGCGCGCAGCGAGACCTTGCGCTCGCCGCGGCGCTCGGGCGCGGTCAACTCGCGGATGAGCGCCGCCACTTTGGTGCCCTGCACGGCACGCAGGATGTCGACGATGCCCTCGGAGTAGCTGGCCTCGGCGCCAGCGGCATGGAAGTCCTCGGCGTCGAGCCAGGCAAGCGTCAGCTCGCCATCGTCATGACGCTCAACGCGTGCGAGCGCCCGTGCGAACAGGGCGAGCTTGGCGTAAGGCATTTCCTCGAACAGCCGCCGGTAGACGCACTGCACGTCAACTCCCGCTTGGATCAGTGTCGCGGCCATCTCGTGCGCGCGCGGCCCGGTGCTCTCGTACATGAAGCGTCCGGTGTCCGTTATCAAGCCGATGTAGAGCGCCTCGGCGACAGCCGGCGGGGGGCTGAAGTCCAGACCGTTCATCAGGTCCCACACGATCTCCGCGGTGCAGGAGGCGGAGGGCACGACGTAGTCGAGCGTGCCGAAGTGAGTGTTGTCGTGGTGGTGGTCGATGTTGAGCAGGTGCGCTCCGTCACGCAGCACCTGGGCGGAGTTGCGGTCGATGTTGCCGCAGTCCAGGAAGATCACGGTGCGCTCGCCGATATCGGCGGGCGAGGTCTGGATCACGTTCTCCAGAGCAAAAAAGCGGTACTCATGCGGCAGCGGAAACTCGCTTGGCGCGATGAACATCGGCGCGTCCTTGCCGAGCGCCGTCAGCAGTCCGTGCATCGCTACCAGCGAGCCGAGCGCGTCGCCATCCATGTTCTCGTGCGTGGCGAGCACGAAACGAGAATCTGAGCGCAGTCGCTCGAGAACCTGGCGACGAGCGTCGGAGTTGCCGTTGTGCCCGCTCATGTCAGCACCTTCCTCACGGCCCCTCGATCTCCTCCAGTAACTCCTCAACGCGCAGCGCACGATCGGTGGTGCTGTCGTAGGTGAAGGTCAAGGTCGGCGTGCGCTTCAGATGCAACTCTGAAGCAACACGACGCTGCAGGTAGCCATGCGCACTCTGCAGTCCGCTCAGGCTATCTGCTCGCTGCGCATCGTCTCCGAGCACGCTCACATACACCCGAGCATGGCTCAGGTCGGCACTGGTCCTGACATCAGTCACGGTCACAAATCCCACCCTTGGGTCCTTCAACTCTCCCGCCACCGCTGCGCCGATCACCTGTCTGATCGCCTCATCGACGCGGCGCATTCGGTCCGACGCCATCTCTATCCCCTAATGCTACCCCTCAGGCCAGCTCGCGCTCGACCTTGCGTGTCTCGTAAGTCTCCAACACATCGCCCTCATGCAGGTCCTGGAAGTTGACGAGCACGATGCCGCACTCAAAACCGCTGGAGACCTCGCGCACGTCCTCGCTGACGCGGCGCAGGCTGCCGATGGTGGTGTCGTAGATGACGGTGCCCTCGCGCACAACGCGCACACGCGAGCCGCGTGTGATCTTGCCCTCGGTCACGTAGGAACCGGCGATGACACCGATGCGCGAAGCACGGAAGAGCTGGCGCACCTCCGCCTGTCCGAGCGAGCTCTCGACCTCCTCGGGCTCCAGCATTCCCTGCATGGCGGCGCGCAGATCCTCGATCGCGCGGTAGATGACGGAGTAGGAGCGGATCTCGACGCCTTCGCGCTCGGACAACTGGCGCGCGTCCTGCACGGGGCGCACATTGAAAGCGAGGATCAATCCGTTGGAGGCGGCGGCGAGCATCACGTCGGACTCGTTGATGCCACCGACGCCACGGTGGATGATGTTGACGGTGACCTCGTCCTGGGGCAGCTTGGCGATCTCGTCCTCGATCGCCTCCAGCGATCCGGCGACGTTCGCCTTGACGACCAGTCCCAGCTCCTTGACGGTGCCCTCCTGGGCCAGCTTGAAGACATCCTCCAGGGACATCTTGCGGCCTGAGCGTCTGGCCATCGCCTCGGTCTTCAGGCGGTTGGCGCGTTCACCGGCCAGCTGCCTGGCGCGACGCTCGTTCTCGACCACGCGCACCAGCTCGCCGGCCTCGGGTACTCCGTCGAAGCCCAGCACCTCCACGGGCTCACCCGGCAGCGCGCGTTTGACGCGTGTGCCCAGGAAGTCGTGCATCGCGCGCACCCGCCCGAAGCTGGCGCCGGCCACGAGCGCGTCGCCGACACGCAAGGTGCCGCGCTGGATCAGGATGCTCACCACCGGCCCGCGACCCGGGTCGAGCTTTGACTCGATCACGGTGCCCGAGGCCTCGGCGTCGCGGTTGGCCTTGAGCTCCTCAAGATCGGCCACCACCTGAATCGTCTCCAGCAGATCGTCAAGGCCCTGACGGGTCTTCGCGGAGACGTTCAACAAACTCGATTTCCCCGCCCCACTCCGCGGGCTGCAGGCCGCGCTGGGTCATCTCCGTGCGCACGCGCTCGGGCTGGGCGCCCTCCTTGTCAATCTTGTTGACGGCCACCACAATCGGCACTTCTGCCGCCTTGGCGTGGTCGATCGCCTCCTCGGTCTGGGGCTTCACGCCGTCGTCGGCGGCAACCACGATCACCGCGACGTTGGTCACGCGCGCGCCGCGTGCACGCATCGCCGTGAACGCCTCGTGGCCAGGGGTGTCGAGGAAGGTGATGACCTTCTCCCCATGGTGTACCTGGTAGGCGCCGATGTGCTGCGTGATGCCGCCCGCCTCGCCCGCCGCCACCTCGGTCTCGCGAATGGCGTCCAGCAGCGAGGTCTTGCCGTGGTCGACGTGACCCATGATCGTCACGACCGGCGGGCGGTCCACCATGTCGCCCTCGTCGTCCTCGAAGACCGGCTCGACTTCGACATCGTCGGCGGCGTGGACAATCTCGATTTCCTTGCTGAACTCGTCCGCCAGCACCTGGATGGCGTCGTCGGCGAGCGTCTGCGTGAGCGTCGCCATCTCCCCTAGCGACATCAGTTTCTTGATCACCTCGGGCACCGGCACGCCCAGATACTCGGCCACGTCCTTGACTGTCGAGCCGCTGTTGATGCGGATCATGTCCGTCGTTTCCATCGCGGCCGTATCGATCGGCGCGATCGTCTCGTCATAGGTGCCACGCCGGCGCCTACCGCGTCGCGGACGACGCTGGGGCTGATTCGCCGGCCCCCCCTGCTGGCGGCGCGAAGCCTGCGAGTCGATCACCACGCGCCGACGTCCTCCGGGGCCAGACGCGGCTGCCGGCGCACGCTCCCCGGTACGCGAATCGCGCGTGGGACGCACGCGCTCCGCGTCGGACTTGGAGGCATCAGTGTTGGAGGCATCCGTGGCAGCCTCGGCGCCCGGGTCTGCCGCGCTCGCCGCTGCAGGTGCCTCGGCAGTGGCTACCGGCGCCGTGGGCGCGGTGTCAGCCGACGAGGCCGGAGCTGCCGAAGGCTGAGAGGCGGTTGCGGGCGACGCGGAAGCACCATTTGACTGCAACGCCTTGAGCACCGCAGCCTCATCGAGCGAGGAGGAAGCGGTCTTGACCTGCATGCCGGCAGCATTCAGCTTCTCCATCAACTCTTTGCTGGAGAGACCCTGCTCCTTGGCGATCTCATGCACGCGCTTCTTGCTCATATAAAAGTCGATTCTACGAGTTCGGCGTCGACGGTTACAGCGCAGCGCAGCGCACGCGCGAAGCCGCCGCGCTTACGGGCCAGCTCCAGGCAGCCCGCGACAGGTACGCCCTGGCTGGCGCAGAGGTAGGCCCCACGTCCCGGCATGGTGGCGGATGCGTCGATGACGGCGCGCCTGCGAGCACCGCTCTCGCGCGCTATCGCGAAGCGGATCAGCTCAGCCTTTGGCGCTATGCGACCACAACCGACGCAGCGGCGCCGGGGCACGTGCGCGGCTATGGCGTCTGCTCCTCGACTGCTGCTGGCTCCTGGACCTCTGTCTGTCCCTCGACTGCCGCCGGCTCCTGCACTGTCTCCACGACGCTCTCCTCGGCCTCCGTCTCAGCTTGGCCATTGGCAGGGGACAGATCGGCGACGCGATCGCCATCGATGTTCGCGAGCGCCTGGTGGGTATCGAGACCGCAGTAGCGCGAGCCGGGCAACGAGGCGTTGGGGCAGCGGCGACCGTTGGAGAGAACAGCGGCGCAACGGCCCTGAACCTCCTCCTCCTCGTAACCGTGCTCGGCCTCCTCGGCGGCGAATTCGGTCTCCGAGCGGATGTCCACGCGCCAGCCGGTGAGACGCGCAGCCAGACGCGCATTTTGACCCTCACGGCCGATCGCCAGAGAGAGCTGATCGTCGGGCACGATGACGGTGGCCTGCTTGGCCTCATCGTCGACGAGCACCTCACGCACCCGCGCGGGCGAAAGCGCCTTGGCGACGAAGCGGGCAGGCTCGTCGTTGAAGGGGATGATGTCGATCTTCTCGCCGCGCAACTCGGAGACGACCATGCGCACGCGCGAGCCGCGCGGGCCGACACAGGCGCCGACGGGATCGACGCCATCGGTGTTGGAGACCACCGCGATCTTCGAGCGGTAGCCAGGCTCACGGGCCACGTTGGCGATTTCAACGAGACCATCGGCAATCTCGGGGACCTCAAGCTCAAAGAGCTTCTTGATCAGCTCGGGGTCGCGGCGGGAGACGATGATCGAAGGACCCTTGGTGGACGGCGAGACCTCCTTGATGACCGCCTTGATGCGCTGCGAGTGGTCATAGCGCTCGCCCTCGACCTGCTCGGACTTGGGCAGCAGCGCCTCGACGCGCTCGCGCAGCTGCACGAGCGTGTAGCGCGAGTCGGACTGTTGCACGATGCCCGTGATCAGCTCGCCGACGCGGTCGCGGTATTCCTCGAACATCATGTCCCGCTCGGCCTCGCGGATGCGCTGCAGGATCACCTGCTTGGCGGTCTGCGCGGCGATGCGCCCGAAATCGTCGGGCGTGACGTTCTTGTTCGGAAATCTGGTCGCGGTACTCCTCGAACTTGGCGGGGTCGATTTCCGGCTCTTCCGGTTCGCGCAGCTCGCCGGTCTCGGGGTCCACGACGGTACCCTCGTCGATCGTCTCGACGATCAGATGCGCCTCAAGGCGTTCGGGGATGATCAGTTCGATCACGCGGAAGTCGGCGGTCTCGCGGTCCATTTCCACACGCGCGTACTTGGCCGAGCCGGGCTGCTTCTTGTAGGCGGACAGCAGGGCGTCCTCCAGCGCCAGCATCAGCTTCTCGGGCTCGATGCCCTTCTCGCGCGCCAGCGCGTGCATTGCTTCGAGGATTTCGCGTGACATGGCTTGTTACTCCTCCACCAGATTGGAACGACGGATCTCTGCGTAGGGAATCGCGATCACGCTGCCCTCAGCGGCCAGCGTGATCTCGCTGTCGGTGGCTCCCACCAGCTCCCCGGTGAAGCTGCGCCGGCTCGGCCGATCAAGTCCCGCCTGTCCCCGCGGATGACGTGTGCGCACCTGTGCTCGCCTGCCCACGAAGCGACGGAAGTGGTCGGGCTTGGTCAGCGGGCGTTCGATGCCGGGCGAGGAGACCTCGAGCGTGTAGCGCTCGCGCAGGTCCGCCAGCGCCACGGTGACCTGCTCGCACAGCGCAAGCGAGACTCCCTTGGGGTGGTCGATGTAGACGCGCAGCGTGCTGCCGCCGAGAACTTCGGCCAGCAGCACCTCGACCTCCGGCTGCTCGGTGGCGAGCCGCTGCTCTATTTCGCTCTGCACTGTTGTCATCGACTCCCTCCTTGCACGGTCTGAGAAAACGGCTTAGAACACAAAAAAAGCGGGCGGGCCGCCCACTTTCATACTGCTGCCCCCGTCTGCACGTGGGCACGAAAGCTGTGGATCGAGCATAGCAACCCCGGGGCGCCGCGTTCATCGGACCCGCATCCCTGTAGGGGCGGGTACACGCTATGCGGCAAGCGAAGCACGACGGGCACGATCCCGGTAGACACGGTAGTCGCGGCGCTCAGGGCGCAGCGAGCAGGCCACCGCAAGCGGATGGCAAGCCTCGCGATGAACGTCCCAACTGCTGCATCGCACGTCCCAGACAGAACAGTGCGTAGTCGTTGGTGGGCGTCTGCTGTGCGATGGCCTCAAACTCAGCCGCGGCCGCCTCGTAGCGCTGCGCGTGGAACAAGGCGCGTCCAAGCGCCTCGTGGATCGATGCCTTTCCGGGCTCCCGGTCGCGCGCCTGCGTGAGGGGCACGATCGCCGCCTGATAGTCGCCGTGGCGCAGCAGCTCGCAGCCGCGGCTATAGAGGTCATAGACGTTGTCCATACCTCTATTACTGTAGAGACCCCCTCAAGACCCCCGCAAGTTAGCCACCGCGTCGAGAATCGACTCGGCGACAGCGGCCTTGGAGGCGCGCGGAACATGGTGCTCACCGCTGGCGGTGAGGATCGTGACCTCGTTTGCCTCGGCGTCGAAACCGATGTCGCCGCGGGAGATGTCGTTGACGACGACGGCATCTAGGCACTTCTGCTCGAGCTTGCCGCGGCCGTAGTCGATCGCGCCCTCACCGTGCTCGGCGGCGAAGCCGATCAAGGTCTGCCCATCGCGGCGTTTGGCGGCCAGGCCGCAAAGGATGTCTGCGGTCGGCTCAAGCTCCACGCGCAGTCGCTCTTGCGAGGACTTCTTGATCTTGCCGTTGCTCGGCGCCGCGGGGCGAAAGTCGGCCACAGCGGCCGCCATCAAAAGGACATCGCAGTCAGGGAACTGCTCTTCGCAGGCTTGCTGCATCTGCGCGGCCGTCCCGGCATCACGCCACGCGACTCCCGGCGGGCGTAACAGCGCGACGTTGGCGGCGATCACCGTCACCTCTGCTCCGCGTGCGTGGGCAGCCGTGGCCAATGCCAAACCCATGCGGCCCGAGGAGCTGTTGCCGACGAAACGCACGCTGTCGATCGGCTCGCGGGTGCCGCCGGTGGTGATCAGTACGCGCACGCCGCTCCATTCGCCCGCCCCCAGCAATGCCTCGCACTCCTGCAGCAGTCGTGCTGGCTCGGCCAGGCGTCCTACGCCCTGCTCCCCCTTCGAAGCCAGGCGTCCTGAGTCCGGCTCGATCACGTGCACGCCACGTTCGCGCAAGGTGGCCAGGTTGGCCTGCGTGGCGGGGTGCTCGTACATGTGGTTGTTCATCGCCGGCGCCACGACGAGCGGACAGGTCGCCGCCAACGCGCAGTTGCCCAGCAGATTGTCGGCCATGCCGTGGGCCAGCTTGGCGATCGTGTTCGCCGAGGCGGGAGCGATCAGGAAGAGATCGGCGTTGCGCACGAGCTCCAGGTGGCTGAGCGGTTCGTGCTCGGGGGGCTGCTGGTCGGGAAACGCTCCCCGGGCGGGATCGTGTTCATGCTCATCGGTGAGCACCGGCGCGCCTGTCAGCGCCCCGAAGGAGGCCTCGCCGATGAAGCTCAGGCTGGCCTGCGTCTGCACCACACGCAAGGCGTGGCCAGCGCCCGTTGCCAGGCGCACGAACTCAAGCGCCTTGTAGGCGGCTATGCCTCCGCTGACGCCCAGGAGGATGCGGGGCACAGTGCCTCTAGCGGTAGTGGTATTTGATCTTTCCCGCTGCTACCTCCTCAAGGGCAATGGTGAGGTAGTTCTTGGAAGCGGTTTCGATCATGGGCGGAGGGAACTCGTCAAAGGTGCCCTCGCCGAGGTTGTGGTAGTAGCTGTTGATCTGCCGGGCGCGCTTGGCGGCGACGAGCACGCTGGCGTAGTTGGAGTCGACATTCTCCAGAAGACGGTCGATGCGGGGGGAGATCACTTTGGTGTGGGCCTTTCGTTGTAGAGGGTGGCGCAGCCGACTTTAGGTCGGCGAGCCGGGCCCCTCTTTCTCAATCAGCCTTCAAGTGTAGTGCGACGATGTCGGTCAGGCGCTCAAGCGCCTCCTGGAGGCTGTCGTTGACCACGACGTGCTCGAACTCGGGCTGGGCGGTGAGCTCCTGCGTAGCCACCTGCAGGCGGCGCTCGACCTCCTCGGGGTGATCGGTGTCGCGCCCAATCAAGCGCTCACGCAAGACTTCCAGCGAAGGCGGAGCGATGAATACCTGGACCGCGTCGGGCACGGTACAGCGCACCTGACGAGCGCCCTGAACCTCGATCTCGAGCACGACCGGAATGCCGGCGTGCATACGGTCGTCGAGCTCGGAGCGCAGCGTGCCGTAGCTGCGTCCGGCGTAGCCGGCGTGCTCGACGAAGTCGCCAGCCTGCACGCGCCGCTCGAACTCCGCTGGCGCGAGGAAGTGGTAGTCAACGCCATCCTGCTCGCCCGCACGCGCGGAACGAGTGGTGGCCGAGACGGACAGCTCCAGCTGCGGAAGACGTTCCATGAGGCCACGAATAAGAGTGCCCTTCCCGACGCCCGAAGGGCCAGTGATGACGAAGACGCGAGCCACAGATGGGACCCTAATGTGAGCAGCGGCTGAAGGCCCGCTAGCGACGCAGAAGCGAAACCAGCTCAGAGCGCTGACGCTCGGAGAGGCCGCCGATCGTCTTGCTCGGCGAGATACGGCAGTGGGCGAGGATCTTGTTGACCTTCACGCGGCCGTATTTGGGCACGGCCAGCATCATGTCGCAGACTTTGGCGGTCTCCACATACTCAGGCGGGTTCAGCAGCAGGGTGTGGATCGACAGCCGACCGGACTTCAGATCGCGTTTGAGCTGCGCGCGCTTGGTGCGAATGCGGTTCGCGCGGGCAAGCGCATCCATTCGCTGGTTGAGTGAGCGCTCGGGGGCCGCCGTATGCGTGGGGGAAGACGTTCCCGTCGCCATCGCCATGGGCGGCGAGTCTACAGACCCCCGCGTGTCGAGCAAGGGCAAAAGGCCTAATTGATCTGAAGCTCTACTTGAGGTTGAGCAATGTAGAGGCTCCTGGATGGTCGGGAGTAGCGTTTGCAGGGGTTTCACCCGCGCCCAAGAGCTCATGTGCGATACGGCGCCCGGCGAAGGGATCACGAAAGCTCTCAGTGCCGACGGCCACCAATGTTGCGCCTACATCGAGCAGATCCTGGGCATGTTTGGCGCTCTGAACGCCACCCATGCCAACGACGGGGATTGACACGCGCCGAGCGGCCGCAGCCACCTGGGCGAGCGCCACTGGACGAATCGCGGGACCCGAGAGACCTCCCGTCCCCCCGCCCAGCCACGGCTTCGGCGAGCCTACGTCTGGCGCCATGGCACGCAGGGTGTTGATGAGCGATATGGCATCGGCTCCGCCTTCCTGAGCGGCCAAGGCGCAGGCGGCCACGTCGGCAGTGTTGGGCGTGAGCTTGACGATCAGCGGCTTTGAGAGGTGAGGGCGCACCTCCCGGACGACCGCCTCCAACTGCAAGGGATCGGCGCCGATGTCAAGACCTGTCTTGACGTTGGGACAGGAGACGTTGAGCTCCACCGCCGAGATCTCCCCGCGCTGCTCGCAGGCGCTGAGCAACTGGGCGATCTCGGCAACAGTCGAACCCATCACGTTGGTGATCAAGGGCACAGACGGGCGGTCTCGCACGCTCCCTAGCAGCTCGCTGATAGCGGGCAGGTCGCTGTCGAGGTAGCCCTGCAGGCCCTTGTTGGGCAGGCCGATGGAATTGAGCAGCCCTGCGGGTGCCTCCCATAGGCGCGGCGGCGGATTGCCATTGCGAGGCTCCAAGGTGATGGTCTTGGAGACAAAGGCGGCGAAGGGAAACTGCTCGCGCAGCGACTCGCCGAACGCGGCGTTGGCGGCGATCAGGTCGAAAGTGCCAGAGGCATTGATTATGGGGTGGGCCAACTCCAGACCGCAGAAGCTGGCGCTCATGCGGGGGCTCCCGCGTGCATGTCAACGCGCTCCAGCCGAGCGGCATCGATCACCGGACCCTCGACACAGACGCGCACATAACTGCCGTCCTTGATCGGCACCACGCATCCAAAGCAAGCACCGAAACCGCAGGCCATGCCGGACTCAAGCGCCAACTGAGCAGGCACCTCGCGCTCGGCGCATATCGCCCGCGTGGCCTCCAGCATCGGCGCGGGGCCGCAGGCGTACACGAGCGCGCGCGGAGTCTCATCGAGCTCGCGCACGAGCAGGTCTGTCACGAGGCCATGGTGGCCGACCAAGCCGTCGTCGGTGGCCATCCGCGCACCGCGCAGCAGCGAGCCCCCTTGAGCGTGAGCGCCGTCACGGAAACCAAGTAGCGCCACGGTTCCATAGGCGCCGGGATAGCGCATGAGAGTGTCCTGCAGGATCGCCAGCGGTGCGATGCCCACTCCGCCGCCCACGAGGATCGCGCGCTGGTCATCCTCAGGTGCGCTGAAGCCCCGGCCGAGAGGTCCCAAAACCCACACCTCATCCCCCGCGCGCAGCTCGCAAAGCCGGTGCGTCCCCGGCCCGACATCCTCAAGCAGGTAGTGAGCCTCGCCGTCCTGCCAGCGAGCGACAGAGAAGGCCCGAGGCAGGTGAGGACGCTCATCCTCTCCTCCCCCCCAGCGCTCCGCGGCGGTGAGCATCGAGAACTGCCCGGGCTGGGGCTCAAGGCCATCGGGATCGGCCAGCCGCAATACGCGGTAGGCGCCCAGCTCGTCGTTGCCCACGACTGTCAGCCTCCGCCTCACGCCACCTCGGCCTCATCCGCCTTGCCGCGCGCACGGTAGCCGTGGAGCTCCTGCAAGCAGAGCACGGGCGGCTCGCCTCCCGTATGCGCACCGGCGATGGCCCGGGCGGCGCTAACGCCGGCGGCAAGCGTGGTCAGGCAAGGTACGCCGTGACCGACGGCGGCGCGGCGGATCTCCCAGCCATCGGTGCGTGCACCAGAGCCGGTGGGAGTGTTGACGACGAGGTCGACATCCCCCCGCTCGATCCAGTCGACCACGTGCGGTGAGCCCTCGCCGATTTTGTTCAGCCGCTCTACGGGCACTCCCATGCGCGCGATAGCCTCCGCCGTGCCGCGCGTGGCGACGATGCGAAAGCCCGCGTCGTGCAGGATCTGGGCGATCGCAAAGGCGCCAGCCTTGTCGGAGTCGGTGACGGTGATAAACGCAGTGCCACCTGCGGGCAGCGGCGCACCCGCGGCGGCCTGAGCCTTGGCAAAAGCCGTGGGAAAGTCGCGCGCGATGCCCATGACCTCGCCGGTGGAGCGCATCTCCGGACCGAGCACCGCATCGGCCCCCTCGAAGCGGTCAAACGGCAGCACAGCCTCCTTGACCGAGACGTGATCGCCAAAGCCAAGCCCTTCGCGCCCCTGCGGCAAGCCCAGCGCGGCGATGCGCTCGCCGAGCATGATGCGGCAGGCGAGCTTGGCCAGCGGCACGCCGACGGCCTTCGACACGAACGGCACCGTCCGCGAGGCGCGCGGGTTGGCCTCGATCACATACAGGCGCTCGCCGTGCACGGCAAACTGGACGTTGAGCAGCCCAACCACCCCAACCTCCAAGGCGATCCCGCGCGTGGCGGCGCGGATCTGCTCCAGCATTTCCCCACCGAGCGAGTGCGGCGGCAGCACACAGGCCGAATCGCCGGAGTGCACGCCGGCCTCCTCGACGTGCTGCATGATCCCGCCGATCCATACGTCCTGCCCATCGCACAGCGCGTCGACGTCAACCTCGATTGCGTTCTCAAGGAAGCGATCGAGGAAGATCGCGCCACCCGGCGTCCGAGCGTCTTCTTTTGAGGGGGAGGTGGCCGCGTCAGGCGAGGATGGGGCGCTGCTCTGGCGTGCCAGATAGTCAGCTAGGCCATCGCGGGAGTAGACGATCTCCATTGCTCGCCCACCGAGCACGTAGGAAGGGCGCACCAACAGCGGGTAGCCGACCTCGTCCCCGCGGTCAAGCGCCTGAGCAACCGAGTTGGCGGTTGCGAAAGGCGGCGCCTGGTAGCCGAGCTTTTCAAGCAGCGCGCCGAAGCGCCCTCGGTCCTCGGCCAGGTCGATGGCATCTACGCTCGTGCCCAGCAGGGGCACACCTGCCGCCTCAAGTCCCGCGGAGAGCTTCAGAGGAGTCTGTCCGCCGAACTGCACGATGACCCCCTCGGGCTTCTCCACCTCGATGACGCCCAGCACGTCCTCCAAGGTGAGCGGCTCGAAGTAGAGGCGGTCGGAGGTGTCGTAATCGGTCGAGACCGTCTCGGGGTTGCAGTTGATCATCACGGCGTCGCGCCCGGACTCACGCACGGTCATGGCGGCGTGCACGCAGCAGTAGTCGAACTCGATGCCCTGGCCGATGCGGTTGGGGCCGGCACCGAGGATCACCACCGAAGGACGCTCGCCGCGCTGCACCTCATGCGCCTGCTTGCGCTCCCAGCCGGAGTAGTAGTAGGGCGTGCGCGCAGGGAACTCCGCCGCGCAGGTGTCGACGCTCTTGAAGGAGCGCTCACCGCTGAAGGGGCCCTCGGGGTCGAGGGCCAGCGCCTGCAACTCGCGCAGGAACCAGAGGTCGATCTGGGTGAGCTCGTGGATCTCCTCGATCGCCGTGCCGCGACCCAACAGCTCAAGGATCGCCTCATAGCGGTCAGGGCCGGGAATCCGGAGGCTCGTGAGCAAGTCCTCGTCCGCGGTGCTCTTCAGGCGCGGAGGCTCATCGAGCTCACGCGATCTGAGCGCCTTGCCGAAGGCCTGCCCGAAGGTGCGGCCAATCGCCATCACCTCCCCCACCGACTTCATATGGGTGGTGAGCGTGGTCGAGGCACCGGGGAACTTCTCGAAGGCGAAGCGAGGCCACTTCACCACCACGTAGTCGATGGTAGGCTCAAAGCAGGCGGGGGTGACGCCGGTGATGTCGTTGTCGATCTCCTCCAGCAGATAACCAACCGCCAGACGGGCGGCGATCTTGGCGATCGGAAAGCCAGTGGCCTTCGAGGCAAGCGCGGAGGAGCGCGAGACGCGTGGGTTCATCTCGATCACGAGGATCTCCTCGGTGTCCGGGTTGACCGCGAACTGCACATTGGAGCCACCGGTCTCGACACCCACGGCGCGGATCACGGTGATGGCCTGGTCGCGCAGGCGCTGGTAGAGGCTGTCGGTCAAGGTCTGCTGCGGGGCCACGGTGACCGAGTCGCCCGTGTGCACGCCCATCGGGTCGATGTTCTCGATGGAGCAGACGATCACGACGTTGTCGGCGTGGTCGCGCATCACCTCCAGCTCGAACTCACCCCAGCCGAGGACCGACTGATCGAGCAGCACCTGACCGATCGGCGAGGCTTCAAGGCCGCGCGAGACGATCGTGCGGAACTCCTCATCACTGCGGGCGATGCCCCCGCCGCGCCCACCCAAGGTGAAGGCGGGACGGATGATCGTGGGCAGGCCCAGGGCGGGCAGCGCCTCCAGCGCCTCCTCTAGCGTGGTGGCGATCGCGCTGGCCGGCATACGCAGTCCCGCCTGATCCATGGTGCTGCGAAACAGTTCGCGGTCCTCGGCGCGCGCAATGGCGTCATAGTCGGCGCCGATCAACTCCACGCCCAAACGCTCAAGCGTGCCGTTGTCGTGTAGTGCCTTGGCCAGGTTCAAGGCTGTCTGCCCCCCCAAGGTGGGCAGCAGCGCGTCGGGTCGCTCCCGTTCGATCACCTGCGCCACAGGGCCGGGCAGTAGAGGCTCGACGTAGGTGGCATCGGCGAACTCCGGGTCGGTCATGATCGTGGCGGGGTTGGAGTTGACGAGCACCACCTCGTAGCCCTCCTCGCGCAGGACTTTGCAAGCCTGCACGCCGGAGTAGTCAAACTCGGCGGCCTGACCGATGACGATCGGCCCGGACCCCAGGATCATCACCTTGTGGATGTCATTACGCCGCGGCAATGCGCTCCAGAAAACGATCGAAGAGATAGAGGCTGTCGTGGGGCCCAGGGCCGGCCTCGGGGTGGTACTGCACGGTCCCACCGGGTACGTCGAGCAGCTCAAGTCCCTCGACGGTGCGGTCATAGAGGTTGACGTGGGAAAGCTGGGCGGCGCCGAAGTCAGTTTCCCAGCGCACGGGCTCGTTGTGGTCGATGGTGCGCGTTCCGTCCGGCCCGAGGACCGCGAAGCCGTGATTCTGTGAGGTGATCTCGATGCGGCCGGTATGCAGATCCTTCACGGGATGGTTGGCGCCACGGTGACCGAAGGGCAGCTTGAAGGTCTGCAAACCGATGGCACGGCAAAGCAGCTGGTGGCCGAGACAGATCCCCCACACAGGGCGCTTGCCCACGAGCTCGCGGACGGTGTGCACGACGTACTCAAGCGCCGCGGGATCACCGGGGCCATTGGAGAGGAAGACCGCGTCGACGTTGCGCGCCAGCAGCTCCTGGGCGCTGGTAGTGCAGGGATAGAGCGTCACGCGCGCTCCACGCGCCAACAGGTGACGCACGATCGACTGCTTGATGCCGGTGTCGAGCACAGCGATGCGCGGCCCGTGACCGTCGCCGAGATGGGTGACTTCGTGTGGAGTGACGACGGCCGCGAGATCTTGGCCGTCCATTGGCGGCTCCGCTTCGATCAAGGTCATGGCCTCAGCCACGGGCGTGTGGGCGGGAAACACACCCCCGCGCATGGCGCCAGCCTCGCGGATGTGGCGCACGAGCTCACGGGTGTCGACGCCGCTGATGGCCACGACGCCGCAGTCGCTCAACCAGTCAAGCCAACCCCGCTCGGCTCCAGGTGAGTCCTCGCGGTTGACGGCCTCGCGCATGATCGCCGCGCGTGCCCAAGGGCGCTCTGACTCCATCGCCTGCGCACTGCAGCCGTAGTTACCTATGTGCGGGTAGGTGAAGGTGATGAGCTGGCCGGCGAAGGAGGGGTCGGACATCGACTCCTGGTAGCCGGACATGCCGGTAGTGAACACGACCTCCCCCAGCGCGTGGCCGGGGGCGCCGCAGTGCTCGCCATCAAAGCGCATACCGTCCTCCAAGAGGACGTAGGCAGTGGCAGCGCTCTGGCGGCTCACTTGATCAACTCCTGTACGGCCTTGAACTCGGGCGTACCCGCACGCTCAAGCAGCTCGAAGAGGACGGACTCGACCGTGGTGACGATCGCGCCAGCTCGCTCCAGGCGCTCAAGGCCGCGCTGATAGTCGATCTGATGACGCGAGCCGACGGCATCGGCGGGGACATGCACTTCCACACCTTGCGCCAGCAGATCGTGCACGGTCTGGGAGACGCACACGTGCGTCTCGATGCCGCACACGATCGCCTGCGTGCGGCCGTGCAGGTCAAAGCCCTCGGCGCGGGCGGCCGAGAAGACGCTCTTCTCGATCGTTGGCTCGTCCTGAAGGCCGACCTCAGGCGCGGTATGGCCAAGGCCCTTGGAATACTGCTCGCTCACGATCCGAGGGACGTTCCAGCAAGCGGGCACCCTGCACCAACTTGGCCGACTGCGAGGCAACCTGGGCGAAGGACGAGTAAGAACGAAAAGCCTCCTGCACATCCACCACGACCAACGCCGTGCGGTCACGTTCGAGCAGGCTCATCTCGCCTCTCCGTAACTGATGCAGCGCATCACGCGGCCACCACGGAAAAGGCTCGCTCACGGTAGGCGACAGCCCCGGCGGCGAGCGTCAGGAGTACCCGTCCATGCAGGCGCCTACCGGCAAAACAGCAGTTCTCGGAGCGGCTCTCCCAGCCATGCTCTCCCGGCGTCCACTGCGCGTCGAGGTCGATCAAGGTGAGGTTGGCCCGCTCGCCCTTGGCGATGCGCGGCGTCGGCATCTCATACAGCGCGGCGCCTGCCGTCATGCGGTCCACGAGCAGCCCCAGCTCAAGCACGCCGGGGAGGACCAGTTCGGTGTAGAGCACCGCGAAGGCAGTCTCAAGGCCTGTGGTGCCCATCGGAGCCTGCTCGAAGGGGACTTCCTTCTCGTCGCGCGCGTGGGGAGCGTGGTCGGTTGCGACGCAGTCGATGGTGCCCGATCGCAGCCCGTCGAGCAGCGCCTGACGGTCCTCCTCGGTAGCCAGAGGAGGGTTCATCTTCATGCGCGTATCCAGGCTGCGAACGTCCTCCTCGGTGAGCAGCAGGTGGTGAGGTGTGACCTCCGCGCTCACCCTGAAGCCGCGGGCTTTGGCGGCCGCCACGGCTTCCACGGAATCCACACAGCTGAGGTGCTGGAAGTGGACACGCCCATCCTCATATCCCGCCAGCGTGGCATCGCGGGCGACCATCGTCGACTCGCTCACGCTGGGGATACCGGCCACGCCGAGCGCGGCGCTGACCTTGCCCTCGTACATGCTGCCGCCGTGGGACAGCGAAGGGTCCTCCTCGTGCAGCGCCAGCACTCCCCCGCAGAGGCGCTGGTAGCGCAACGCCTTGCGCAGCATCCCCGCATCCACCACGGGGCGTCCATCGTCGGTAAAGCCGAGCGCTCCCTGCTCGCGCAGCTCGGCCATCTCCGTCAGTTCAGTGCCCGCAAGGCCGCGCGTGATGGCGGGCAGGAAGCCGACGGGCACGCGGGCATCGCGCGCGGCGGCGTCGCGCAGCGAGCGCAAGAGCGGCGCGGAATCGATGACGGGGTTGGTGTTGGGCATGGCGATGACCGCCCCAAACCCGCCGGCGGCCGCGGCGCGCGTGCCGGTCTCAAGATCCTCCTTGTGCTCCTGGCCGGGTGTGCGCAGGTGCACGTGAGGGTCAAAGAAGGCGGGGAACACATGGCGGCCACGGCCATCGATCGTCTCCTCGCCGTCCTCGCGGCTAAGCGTGCCCGCAGGGGCCAGCTCAGCCACGTCTCCCCCACGCACCCGCACGTCATGCAGCGCGTCAACTCCGGCGCGAGGATCAAACAGCTGCACTTCGCGCAGCAGCAGATCCGCGGGCACGTGAGGGCCTTGGACTAGAGGAGAGCTGCTCATCACGCCAGCTGAGGCTCGGGCGCGGATACGGGGCCACGCACAGGACCCCCCGATAAGAGCTCATAGAGCACAGCCATGCGCACAACCACGCCTGCTTCGACCTGCTCGGTGATGATCGCTTGCGGGGAGTCGACGACCTCGCCTGAAAGCTCCACGCCGCGGTTGACGGGACCGGGGTGCATCAGCACCTGCCGAGGCGAAAGACGCCTGCCGTTGATCTGGTACAGCGAGGCGTACTCGCGCATCGAAGGCACCCAAGAGTCCGTCATGCGCTCGCTTTGCATCCGCAGCGCATAGACCACATCCGCCGAAGGTAGCTCCTTGAGGGTGAAGCGCACGTCACAGCCAAGCGCCTCGATACCCCGCGGGATCAGCGTGGGCGGCCCGGCGACGGTCACCTTGGCCCCCATCTTCTGGAAGGCCAGAATGTTGGAGCGCGCGACGCGCGAATGCGCGACATCGCCGACGATCCACAGCGAGCAGCCGTCGAGCGAGCCCAGACGGCGGCGCAGCGTGTAGACGTTCGAGCAAGGCCTGCGTGGGGTGCTCGTGCTTACCGTCCCCCGCGTTGACGATGGCGGCCGAGCACCAGCGCGAGACCAGCTCGGCCGCGCCCGCCCAAGGAGTACGAATGACAATCGCATCGGGCTTGTGGGCGCTAAGGGTGAGGATGGTGTCCTTCAGAGACTCCCCCTTCTCCACGCTTGAGCCGCTGGCGGCAAAGTTGACGACATCGGCGGACAGCCGCTTGGCGGCCAGCTCGAAGGAGGAGCGAGTGCGCGTGGACGCCTCATAGAAGAGGTTCAACACCATGCGCCCACGCAATGCGGGAACCTTCTTGATCTCCCGATCGGAGACCTCGGCGAAGCGCTCGGCCTCACCCACGATGCGCTCGATCGCTGCGCGGTCGAGTTCCTCGATGGAGAGCAGATGCTTCATGCGCGGGCCTCGCCCTCGTTGGTGTCGGCCAGCGCGGCAGCGCTGAGGGCACCGATCGCCACCTCATCAACATCGTCCAGCTCACGCATGCGCACGTGCACATGCTCCTCGCGCGAGGTGGGCAGGTTCTTGCCAACGTAGTCAGGGCGAATGGGCAGCTCGCGGTGGCCGCGATCGGCGAGCACCGCAAGCTGCACGCGATCGGGACGGCCGTAGTCAAAGAGGGCCTCGATGGCGGCGCGCACGGTGCGCCCGGTATAGAGCACGTCGTCCACGATCACGACGGTGCGCCCGCTGACATCGAAGTCGATGTGCGAGGCGTGCACCACTGGCGCCTGCGGACGGCGCCCGACATCGTCACGGTAGAAGCCGATGTCGAGGTCCCCCAGCGGTACGTCGAACCCCAAGAGCTCGCTGAGCAGTGTCTGTAGGCGACGTGCCAGATAGGCCCCGCGGCGGTGGATGCCCACGATCGCCAGCGTCTGCGCCTGGGGCGCCTGCGGGTTTCGCTCGGCAATCTCGTGGGCGATGCGCACCAGCGCCCGCCGCACGTCGTCCTCCGTGAGGACGACCTTCTCTTTGCTCACCGTCTCTTTTCCTTCCTGGCCTCGCCGGACCGGGTTAAAGGAGCACTCTGCCGTGAATGTATCAGCGCGGCGCGACAGGCTCCATATCGCGCTCGGACCAACGCACCAGCTGCGCGGGGCCGCGCTCGGGAAACGGGACCTCGATGGTGTCGAAGTCGCGGGGCACCTGGGCGGCTGGGAACACCGCGCGAGCCTGTGCCTTGCAGTCCCGGGCGGCGTGACGTATCGACAGGTGCACCAACGCCAGCATCCGCACCTGCGCCTCGCGCGCCAGCTCAGCGGCCTGACGCGCGGTGCTGTGTCCGGTCTCGTGCGCGCGGGCGGCATCCTCCTCGGTGAAGGTGGCCTCGTGCACGAGCACATCCGCCTCGTGCGCAGCGATCCGCAACGCCTCGCAGGGTGAGGTATCCCCGGATATGACGATCTTGCGCCCCTCACGTATCTCCCCCATCACCTGCTCGGGCGTCACCCCGTTGACGGTCTCTCCGCGCTGCAAGCGCCCGAAGTCAGGTCCTGGCGTGACCCCGAGCTGCTCGGCCAGCTCCGGGTCCAGATGCCCGGGCCGCGCGTCCTCAACGAGCGCATACCCAAATGCGTGCCCGCGGTGATGGCGCACGGGGATTGCGGCCACGCGATACCCATCGCGCTCGACCGCCTCGGCGGCTTGCAGCTCGACCACGCTCAGCTCATACGGCAGCCGTCCGTAGATGAAGCGCGCCTGCGCCATCAAGTCCAGTAAGCCCGGCGGTCCATAGATCGTGAGCGGCTGCTCGCGTTCGCGTAGGGCGAAGGACTTCAGCATCCCCGGCAGTCCGAGCCAGTGGTCTGCGTGAAAGTGAGTGATGAAGACGCTGTCAAGATCCGCTAGGCCCACCGAACGCACCAGCTGGCGCTGCGTGCCCTCGCCACAGTCGAACAGCAGGCGATCAGCGCCGCGCCGCACCAGGATCGCGGGCAGGCCACGGCGCGGCCCCGGCACGGAGCCGCCGGTCCCAGCGAAGAACACAGATAGGTCCATCTTGCCCAACGGTAGCTAAGCGCCCCACTGGGCACCTACGAGACGCCGAGTGTCCCTAGCGGGCGCGCGCCAGGAGCGCTGTTCGCGGTTTCGGCGCGAATTGCGTGCTCGACTTCCCTGCCGATGGCGGTGAGTGTCCAGGAGTTCGGCTCGCCCTTGGCTGAGCCCTCCCCTATGTTGCGGATCAGGCCGAGGTGCTCCAGGCGACTGAGGAGCTTTGAGATCTGACCCTGGTCCGCGACGCCCGCTGTTTCGGCGACCTTGCGGTTGCTGGCCTCGGGGTTCGCGGCGATCGCGGCGAGGACCCTGATCGTGCGATATGTCAAGCGCATGTCCAGCTCGCGTAGGGGGTCCGCGTTGACCTGCCTGATCGCCTTCGGCGTGGGTGCCGTGCGAGTCAACTCGCGGCGCGCGGCCGCGGTACCGAGATAGGGCATCACGATCATCCCCATCAGCTCGTTCAGGAGCCCCAAGAACGGCTCACGGGTATTCAGGGCACCGGCGGCGGTGGATGCCCTCAGCTTCAGCACCCGGGCATGGATGACGCTGAACGCGCCACCCACCACTCCCTCCGCCGCCAACGGTGAGCATTCCTTCGCCGTTTTGCCCTCGTCACGCCCACCATCAACCGCGTCGATCAGCGCATCCAGTGTTTGTGTGCGGCGCTCCAACGCGCGTGGGCCGGCGCTGAGAGAGTCCACTACGAGCAGCCCTCCGAGGCCGGGCTCTTCATCCAGGAAACCCAGCAGCGCGGCGAGGCCGGCCCTGGTTTGCTCGCGCCATCCACGCTCGGCCCTGTAGGCAAGCAGCACCCGCTCGCTCGCCCTGCCCAATGCGTGGTCGAACGCCGCAAGGAAACAATCCTCGCGATCCTCAAACAGTTCATAGAACGTCCGCCTTGACACACCGGCCCTGGCAACGATATGCGCCACGGACGCCTGCGCCACACCTCGCTCGGAGGCTACCTCCACCAGCGCCACCAGCATCCTCGAGCGCTGAATCGCGGACACCCGCTCCTGACCCCCGCCCGCACTCACCGCTCCCGTGGCACTGGGGGCAGACCGGCGCGGCCGACCGCCACCACCGCGGGCGCCACTGACGACCGTCGCGCCGGCCATCACTTCCGCTTCCCCCCGCTCTTACCGCGCGCCCCCTTCTTCGCCTTGGCCTTGGTCTTCTTCTTGCCGTGTGCCCCGCGGGTGGCCTTGGGGCACCCAGTGACCGCGATCTTCGTGGTCTGTTTGACGATCGCCCCGTTCTGCCCGGTGAGCGTGGTGGGCATCGTCAACGCCTGGCCGCAGAGATTTCCTTTCGCCTTCGCGGCAACGACTGCCGCCAGCCCTGAGTGCGGGCCCTCGGGTAGCCTCAGCTCGAAGCTGTCGATCGGTGCGTCGGGGACGTTCGCGAACGTGCTGCTCGTGACGGAGTGCTTGATATTGATGCTGCCCGTCAGGTCAAGCGTGACGCCCCCGCCCTGCAGGACCACGACGACATCGGGGAATGCCGCGCCGCCATGAGACACCAGATACACCGGGCCGGTGAGCGGCGCCGCGAGGACCGGGGTGCTCGCCGTCGCTGTGCCGATGTTCGAGCCGGCTGGGCACGCCGCTGGGTTCGCGGCAAACACCGCCGCCAGGCACGCCTGCTGGATCGTCGTCAGCCTGGCGGGCAGCTGCTTGGGGAGCGTGACGGCGACCTTCGCGATATTGGCCTGCCCCGCGCTAGAGCCGACCTTCACATCCAGGCTCGCCCCGGTCTTCTTACTCGTCTTCGCCTGCGTAGATGCCTTGAAGGCGGGCTTGAACGAGAGTTCGCGGCAGCCGCCTGCCTGGAAGCGTGAGGACACGCTGCTGGCTGTGCCTTGTGTGGAGGTCACGGTACCCGCGATCGCCATTGTGTTGCAGCTGGTTGGGTTGAACGTGAACCCGGGCCGGTCAAGCGTCACATCCACCCGGCGCACCCGCAACGGGATCCCGTCGAGGATCGTCGGCAGGGGATCGGATACGTCTGTGACCTGTGCCGTACTTGGGTTGATCCTCAGCGATTGACGGACACTGACGACCCCCAAATCGAACGGGCCCGCGACCGCGGGAACCTGCGCCACCAACCCATACGGCCCACCGTTATACGGACCCGTCAAAAACACCTTCCCGGTGACGAACAGGGGGTTCGGTCCGACGCCCGCACCGACATTCACCGAACCGATCCGCGACGCTTCGGGACACGTGCCAGCGTTCGCCTGGGCATCGGGGCACAACGGGATACCCGCGATCTTCCCCAACAATCCCGGGGGCAACGTCACGGAAAGACCCGCGAGGTCCTGTTCCCCGTCATTGCGGGAGAAGGACAGCGTGAACGGGCTGAAGCCACCCGCCTGCGGGTTGGTGCTCCCGGCGGTGAACGCGGGCGCGAACGCGTCCGCGCACCCCGAGCCGATCGAGAAGCTGTCCGATGGGGTCGCATCCGGCCCAGAGTCCGGTGCGGACCACGGCATCAAATCGCTCGTCGTCGTATACGTCCCACACGCCTGGGGGGTCGCCAGCGGCGCGCGCGGACCGCCGAAGAAATGCAGCTTCACGTCGCTCAACGGGAACTGCGGTATATCGCTGATGATCCCCTTGATCTGCCCTGTCGCGGGATCCGGTGTCAGGTTCCCTGGGAGCTTGACCACCGTCCCCGTGGTGGGGTCGTCGATCACGATATACCCCGCGAGCAGGCTGTGGAACGGGTTTTCGTTCTGCGCGGCGAGATACACAGACCCCGTCAGCACACCCCCGAGCAGCGGCGTACTCGCTTCCACACTCCCAATCTTCGAGGCATCAGGACACGACGGCGCACCCGCACTGCCCAACCCGACCTGTGCTTCGGTGCACACCCCAAGCCCACTCGCCGCCGCGGGATTCACCGTCAACCCCGCGGGCAACGACACCACCGCGTTGCGTAACGGGGGTGTCGCCAGCGTCCCCGGTTCCTCGTCCTGCGGCGTCTTGACATCAACTTCAAGGCCTGTAGGGCTATCCGCCGCGGTCGTTTCGGGCTGCGCGCTCAACGACGGCGTGAACTGCAACAGGTCACAGCCTGTTACAGGCGGGGCTTCTGAGGTACCCGACGCCCACGCGGGATCGCCCAAATCCGGGGTACCGTCCGCGCCGACCCGGCCGGGGTTCTGCCACGAATCAATGTGGATCGCCGTGACCAGCGGACCACCCGAGCAATCGGCAGGATTCGTGAAGAACGCGACTGGGGCATTCCCGCTGCCGTCCGCTTCGGCAGGGTTCCCGTACAACGACACTTCGATATTCGCCAAAGGGATCTGCGGAATTTCCAACGCCACCGTCCGCAACACATACCCCCCCGCGGTCGGCACGACACTCGCTGCCAACCCATGCGTCCCAGCGCTAGCATCAACGTAGCCGAACTCCGCCGCGATACCACGCTCGGGCACCATATTGTACAGCAGCCCATTCACAGCGACGACCGTCGACGGTTCAGTGCGAATATGCCCAACTACCGTATCGGGTGGACAGCCGCCAACCCCGTTGAACACGTTCGAGGAAAGCTGCGCAAACGTGCACCGCGGCGTCGCTAGCGCGCTACCCAAGAAACCGACGGGCAAATCCAACGCAATATCCTTGACATCCTGGACAAACGTCGCCTGATACGACGCTTCCGGAGTCCTCCTAAGGTCGTTGTTCAGGTCGATACCGATTGTGAACTGGTAGGGGTGATCCCCCGCCTGAGTATCCTGCACGCCGTCTAACCCCAACATCCCTACCGTCAGATCAGATACGCCGAACACCGGCGGAGCGCCGATCGTGTTCTGCGCACTCCCCGAAACCGAGGGCACGCCCCCAACCGACGCCTTCGCGGTATCCGTCAAGCTACCCGAAGCGCCGGGATCGACCGTCACGAACACATACATCTTGAGCGTTTCGCCCGGCCCCAGTGCAAGCGGAACTTCGCACTGCACCAACGCCGTATTACAAAACCCGAAAGCGGCGAGATTCACTTCTCTGAGGCCGAATTCGACGGCGCGTGGGCCTTCCCAGCCGAGCCTGAGTTCCTGCACCGTGACACCCGCTGGAAGGATGTCCGCGAGGACCACCGGACCCTGCGCTTCACTGGTCGCCTCGCTCCCCGCGTTACGCACCGTCACCTTATAGGCATCGCACAACACTTCAGACGACAATGGACTTTGCCGAGAGGACGCACATTTTGCGGTATCGCCTGCGGAGAAGCTGCTCGGCTCCGCGAAAGCATGAATCGTCAGCCCCGCCCCTGGCGCGACGGCGAAAGCCGGTGACACCGGGACACTCATGCAACCCGCGACTAGCGCGATCAACACAAGGCGCCCAGCCAGCCGACGCAACCCGAACTCCCGCATACATGCCTCCTCGTTGCGCTGCTCGATCATGAGTGACCTCCCCTGCTCCGGTGGCCGGCGTGCGCTGATTTCCGCCTTCTGCGCTTGGAATGCCTCTTCTTGACGGTGGGTTTCTTGTGCGCGACAGGCTTCTTGTGCACCACCATGGGTGTGGGAGCAAGATTCCGGAGCCGCTGAACGTGACCGTGGCGCTACCCGCGGGCGCCGCCTCAGGGGGCGGCGTGCCGCGGCACCCTTCGCCCTGGCATCCCGCGGGTGCCT
Organism: uncultured Solirubrobacterales bacterium; assembly: GCA_963743165.1. Taxonomy (GTDB): domain Bacteria; phylum Actinomycetota; class Thermoleophilia; order Solirubrobacterales; family Solirubrobacteraceae; genus Palsa-744. The sequence continues at coordinate 135,862 of CAVUOP010000001.1, read as the reverse complement.
GTGCTGCCGAGGGAATACCGGTTCGCTTGCCGTGCAGACCCGTGCGTCGTAGTAGTCAAGCTCGGTATCCACGTCCTGCCCCACCATCGAGTCAGCCGTCGTGAAGAACACATTGGCGCCCGTCCCATCCACACCGAGCAAACACACCGATGACAACGCTGCGCCCAATGAAAGCGCCCCCTCGCAAACTGTACCCGCGCCGCGATTGACGCTTACATCGCGACCATCGGAGATCAGATACACGTGCCCTTCATGCCACTCATACACGTTCTGGGCATACGACGGCAAGTCCGGTTCGGTGCCAATCCGCACATCGTCAAGTGCCCGCGGCGTTAACGCCACAGGACTGCGAAAGAACACATACGAACCATCATTAGACATCGTCGGATCACGACGCACACCAGATTCCGCAGGAACGATCGTCGCATCCTCAACACAATAGTTACCGTTACACGCTGTCGAGGCGGCGCGGTTACCGTCATCGTTGAACCCATCGTTACCTATCGAGATACGTGTCAGCGCGCCTGTCAGGGCGTCATAGCGAAACACCTGTTTGGCCCCGCTGATACTCGTATCGTCCGCCGACAACCGGGCACTACTCACAAACACCAGATAACGACCATCGGGGGTTACATTCGCCGGATGCCCAGTAGGCGTCGCAGCCCACTCCTGCGAGTCAAAGTCAGGCAATAAGGTAATGAAGACGACCTGGCCCGCTGGGTGGCTGGCGTCACGCTCGAACACATACAGGTTGTTCCCGCCGTCCCGCGCGCTCTGACCTTCAGCGTTTGCCGCACCCGTGAGTACGCCCTTCGCAACGAAATACACATGAGACCCGTCGGGGGAGAACGTCAACACGCCCTGCACCCGCGGCCCACCTCCACTGGAATCCCCAGCTGAAACATCGACGAGCTCATGTCCTGCCGCGTTAGAGAAGTCATAGAGATACAGGTTGCAGCCATTCACGCCTACCGCCGCGGCGCACCCGCTAGCGCCATCACCGCTGTGACTGTCCTCGCTCGCGCTGTCTGTGAGCTGCTGCGTCGAGGTGAAGAACACCTTCGAGCCGTCACTCGACGCACCCACAAACTCGGCATCCCCTGACGGCGACGCCTGACATACGCCGGTACATTCGCTGGGCGAGCGCTCCGAGACCGCGACCGACCGCGACTCATCGATCCGCGCATATATTTCAGTGGCTGCGGGCGCCACAGCCCCACTAGGACAGCCATTTTCACTGCCAGTGGGATCATGGCCCGCGGCAGTGAAGAACACCGTGCGGCCGTCCGCAGAGATGACCCCTGGGCTATTCCCTGCACCACCCAAGAAGGTTTCGCATGTACTGATCAGATCGGTACTGCCGGGCCCGCCGCGCACCCCAACCAAGACAGGCGCCGCATTCCCATCACCCACATACTCATAGACCGCACTCCTTGTTCCGCTCAGCGTCGCGTCAAACGGCCACCGCGCGCTCTCGATCCCAGAGCTGGTCTGCCACACCACACGCGAAAGATCAGGGGTCATCGCGACATTATGAGTAGCCCCTCTTTCGAGGCCCACTTCGCCCGCGGCAGGGGGTGTAAACGGACCGATGTGCACGATCGATCCATCCGCCTTACGCCCATAGAAATCGTCCTCCCCCCCCGGTAACGTTGGCGCGGAGAACAATGCCGTTCCAGCATTCGCACTGAAACCCCAAGGGCTACTAACCGGAAACTGCGTCGCCGAGGGAGAAAGCGACGTCGCTACCCAACCACCACTCGTACGTGTAAACCCATACGACGAGCCAAGCGAACTACGCAGCCCAGGACAGGATTGCGTACCCGCGAAACACTGGATACTCGTACTGATCACATGCGAGCCATCTTCGGCGACAGCCGACCCCAAGCCAAAGACCGGGGCGTCGCCGATCAGCGCACCGTTCTTGTGCGGCGGAGTCACCATCTCGTACGCCCTGTTATCCGGCAATCCACCGCCGCTCGTGTCATACACAAACGTATGATCCACACCAGGCACCACACCAAACACATTCCGGGCCACAACACGCACGTGATAGGTTCTGTCCGCGACAAGCCCACCGAGCTGCTGCGTCACAGTCTGATCGCTGTTGCCCGAGCCGATATCGCCATCCGGCACAGGAGCACTCGACCCATACGCAGTACTCGGGCCGTATTCAAAACGATAGGTAGTGTCAGTGCCCAACGGGTCGATCGACGCTCGCACACTGGCGCCGCTGGATGTGACATCGGCGATCGTGAAGTTGTCGATCAGCGCGGGGGCGACCGTCGTGAACGTACGGCCTTCGCTGGCGCTCGTACCCGACGCGTTGACCGCCACTACCCGGTAGTGGTAGGTGACACCCGCCTGCAACTCCGTGAGTTCGCTAGCCAGCGAACTATCGCTTTCACCGGAGCCGATATCACCGGCGGGTACCGGGACCTTCGTGCCATAAGCATTCGTGGTGCCGTATTCGAAGCGGTAGGCGGTATCCACGCCGTCGGGGTTGACCTGCGCTTCCAACATCGCCGTCGTCTGCGCCACCGCGCCCGCCGCGACACCATCGATCTTCGGAGCACCGACGAGACGGTCCTGCCCTTGATAGGTGCCGTTTGCGTTGCCTGCTTCCAGTCGGAAGTGGTAGACCGTGCCAGATGTGAGGCCCACGAGGCTCGCGCTCACCGCAACCGGGGCGCTGCCCGAGCCGATCTCCGTGGGGGTCTGCGTACATGGCACGCTCTGCCCATAAGATCCCGTCACACCGTACGCGAACCGACACCCCGTGACCTGCACACCTTCCGGGTCGACCGTCCCATTCAAAGTCACGGCCGTGGGCTGCACGCCGGACGCCGCGCCAGTATCCACTTCCGGCAGCAGCACCGCTTTCCCAGCGAAGATATCGACAGCACCCGCTCCTGCCTCGTCAGCGACATACACGTCGCCGCCGGCCTGGCTGACCGCGACGCCACGCACTTCCCCGAAAGACCCCGAAGGGGTCCCCGTGATCTGGTCTTCATAGACACCCGCTGAGGAGAAACGATCGACGACATCGCTTTCGTTATCCGCCACATACACATCGCCCGTCGTGTCATTCGCGGAGACCCACACCCGCCGCAACCCAAAGGCGCCCTGCGGCGTGTTGGAGCCAGTCCATGCCGTCAGATACCCACCCACGGCGCTGAGCTCATAGACCGCGCCCACAACGCTGTCAGCAACAAACAGATCGCCCGTCAGGCCATCCACGGCCATGCTGGACACTTCACCGAATTCCACCCCATTCGCGCTTGTGATCTGTGACAGGTACACACCGGCAGAGCTGAAGACGTCGATCGCCCGACTGACGTGGGAGAAGACATACACATCCCCGTTCGCCTGATCGACCGCCACCGCAGAGGGGTCACCTAGACCGCCCGGTACCCCCGTACCCGTGAACTGCGACAGGTAACCACCCGTACCATCGAAGACATCGACAACGCCATTGCCGTCATCGGTCACATAGACATTCCCCGTACCGTCGTTCGTCGCAACACCCAGAGCACGGAAAGGGCTTCCCGGGCCCGACAGCGCCGCCTCATACCCACCCAAAGAGCCAAACTCATAAAGATTCTTGTAGTCGTTGACCAGGACGCTCCCGGCCCCACTATCGGCTGCGACACCATAAATTTCTTCGAACGATCCGCCTGGAACACCCGCTGCGTCGATCTGACCCAAAAATGGGTACCGCAACGCGGCCAGCGCGCCCACGCTCCCGAACACCAAACCACCGAGCAACACACACAGCGACACGACACCCGCGACCGCGAGCCTGCGCAGAGCATTCATCGACACATCCCCTCCTCGAACAAAGAGGGGCACGCCCCTCGCCAAAGTGACAAAGAACGCGAAAAACCAACCCGGCGCCTACCGCCGGAGCAAGCCGCCGGGTGGCGGCGGTGAACGAGCCTAGAAGCTAGCCGGCCCGGCCAAGAGAGAGAGAGAGAGAGAGAGAGATGCGTCAGTGATGCTGACGCATCTAGCAGTGACCCCCGTAGGGGGTATTGCGACTCCCGGCACGCTTGTCGAAGACGACCTCACGCGAACAACATCTCCCTCACAATTCGAAATCGACATCCCTCTCCCAAGGCAACCCTACCCAAGAAACACAGCCGGCCGCAGGGACCAAACCCAAACACGATCCTATGTTCAAGCGCCCCACCGGACGCCATTAGAAGACCACTGTAGACCGTCAAGAAATAATTGTCAAGTCCCCAACGCTGGACGCCTCACCGACTTGCCGTCAGGACCCCCAAGGGCGGCGCTCGTGGAGGGCCTGAATGGGCAGCAATGGGCAGCAGTAGGCACAGCGCTACTGCTGTAGAGTCTGCAAGCGCCTGAATTGCGGGCCTGAAAGGCCCGCGTTGTAGGCATTTCGCGCCCGTAGCTCAGTGGATAGAGCGCTCGCCTCCGGAGCGAGAGGTCGCAAGTTCGAATCTTGCCGGGCGCGTGGTTGGATTCGCTGCGCTGGACCAGCAACGGGGGCCGGCCATCCTGAGTCGTCCATAACGTGCGTCTCATGGACACTACGCCCGAGGGGCTTGCGCTTGACCTGTCGCGCGCGTCGGTGCAGGCGCAGGAGCAGAGCGAGAACCATCTCCGAGAGAAGGCGACAGCCGTTCTCTCGGCAGCGTCGATAGTTGTCCCCGTCGCCGCAGTAGCCGTTGGCGGCGGTCCGGCTGTCGCTGCGATCCCCTTCGGCACCGCAGCCGTGGCCTACGTCCTGTGCGTACGCGAGTGCGGCAGCGCGTTGTTCCCGCGCGGCGTTCGCGTTGGCCTCCTGGGCGACGAACTGCTTGAAACCGCCAAGGCCACCGGCGCCGAAGTTCGGCAGATGCAGGCGTCTGCTGCGAACTACTTGGACGCCGGGTATACGCATAATCAGTCGATCCTTGAGGCCGCCGCACAACGCTTGGGCAGGGCGATCTATTTGCTGACGTTCGAGATCCTTCTGCTGGTCGTCGCTCTGGTCGTTACACTTGTGAGCTGAGATGAGCGATACGCCTTCTTCGTCCAAGCCTCTCCTCTCAAATTCGTCCAAGCCTCTGCTCTCAAACCCGATGCCGGCTACGCCGCCGCCAAGCGTCGTCGCGGTTGAGATCCGCGATAAGACGAACCCTCGCCGCTGACGCCGCGGTTGCGGGCGACGAGGTCGCCCTCGGCCGTCCGTGGCCACTCGATGCTGTCCACGCCCCGCGCTCAAGCAGCTGTTCCTTCGCGGTCATGCGACACACCGTCGCTCTTGCGTCAACGCAATCAACGCTGCTCCGCCGCATCTGGCATACATGTGGCATGATGATGGCATGAGCAGGGTGAGGGTGAGCACCACAGTGGACCAGGGGCTTTTGACGAGCGCCCGTCAGATGCGCGGCGCCTCAACGGACGCTGCGCTTCTCGATGAGGCTCTTGCGGCCCTGCTAGCCCGGCATCGGGCTGCCGAGATCGACGCTGCCTACGCCGCCTACGACGAACATCCGCTTGAGGCGCCTGACGCTTGGGGTGATCTCGCATCGTTTAGGGAGGCAGCTGCGGCATCGTGAGCCCACTGCCCGCCCGAGGGGATGTGTGGTGGTGTGAGCTGCCGGAAATAGGCCGTCGGCCCGTGGTCGTGCTCTCGCGCGACGCGGCCATTCCAAGACTAAAGCGCACGCTCATCGCGCCCTGCACCACCACGATCCGTGGACTCGCCAGCGAGGTCGTGCTGGAGCCGGGCGATGATCCGGTTCCCCACCGTTCCGGAGTCAACCTCGATTCGGTTGAGAGCGTCTCCGTCACGGTTCTTGTGGAGCGCCTCGGACGTTCTCAGCGGCCATCGGATGCGCGAGGTCTGCGCAGCGCTCGATGTCGCCGTCGATTGCTCTGGTTGAAGCCCGGCGCCGGGCGCACTCAAGCCGCTGTTACCGCTGCCGATACTGCCCGTGGCATGCGGATCACACAGAACCCCTTTCAACGAGCAGCCGCGGCCTGCATCTTGCTTGCACTGGTCGTCAACATGATCGGTTCGGTCGCCGCGTCACTGCCGTTTCTTGCCGTTGCGTGTGTCCTGGCATTTGTCGCGGTCGCCAAGCGGCGCGACTACCCCCGCTAGCTGCAAGAGGCCGCGAGCCGGATCTTGTCGGTGCCGCACCGGCGAAGATCACAAGCCTGAGCCGGCATCTGCCAGCTGTCGAGCCGATGAGCGCCTGTCGGCGATCGTCGCGAGGAGCACACTCGCCTCGAAGAGCAGATACAGAGGCACTGTCTCGAGCAGCATCGTGACGACTTCGCCGGGTAGGAAGGCGGCAACCGAGGCACAGGCAAGAATCGCGTAGCGGCGGTTCTGTCGTAGCTGGCGCGGCGTGACGATCCCTGCACGGGTAACCGCCATGATCGCCACGGGCACCTGAAAGACGAGGCCCATCGCGAGCAGCGTGACGGCGGCGAAGTGGTAGTACTGGCCGGCCTGGACGAGCACGTTGAACTGCCCACTGTTGAAGTTCTCAAAGAAACGTAAGGCGGCAGGCAGCACCACGAAGTAGCCAAACATGACACCGACCACGAACAGCACTGGGATGGCCAGCACGAGCTTCGACGTAAAGCGCTGCTGCTGCGGGCTGAGAGCGGGCAGCAGGAAGCCGTAAAGCTCGTAGAGGATGACGGGAAGCGCGAGGATCAAAGCGAAGATCAGCGCGATGCCAAGTGTGGCGGTGAACGGCTCGCCGATGCCGAGCGTCACCGGCTTGTTCCCCTGCGGGGGAGCGGAGAGCTGTGAGATCGCCTTGTGTAGCGGCGGGGCCACGCTTTGTAGCGAGGCACGCGTGGCGGCGCTCGCTCCGCTGGCAGGTCGCTCAAGCAGGCCAACCACATGTTCCAGCTGTACGGCGACGGTGCGAGCGCTCTGCTGCACGGTGTAGGTGGCGCCCAGTGGGCCATGACCGGCCTTCACCTGCTTCTGGGTCTGATGTTCGAGCGGCCGGTTGATGATGTGCAGCAGCGAGTGGTTCTGCCACAGGCAGAACCCGAAAGCGAGCGCGAGCGCGGCCAACGAGACCATGAGACGCGTGCGCAGCTCATCCAGGTGACCCACGAGGCTGAGTCGATCCTCGTATCCGATTTTGCCGACGGCAACAGCCATGTCTCATAAGTTCGCGCCAGAGGACACCCCGGATCAGTCGTGCCCTGAGCAGTCACGCGCAACGCGCTTCCGCTGATCTGACCTGCCTGCTGGCGCGAAGTACTCAGGCGCGCTCTCGGACGCCCGCAAGGGACTGTCCGCGCAAACACCGCGCGAGAAGCAACCGCTGTTCCCCCATAAACCCAACAAGGGAGTTGCACAACCATGTCCAGCAAGATCAATCTGCAAGAGATCAACGTCGACGGCGCGGTCAGCGAAGCCCACGCTGGAGCGCTCGATGCGCTTGAGCACGGGGATACCCGCCTCAGCTTTCTGCGCAAGACGGCGATCGCCGGCGCAGGCGCCATGAGCGGTGGAGCCGTGTTGGGCGCCATCGCCACACCCGCGCTTGCCGCCGGCTCGGGCCGCCCTCCGGCCAGTTTCGGCAAGGGCGACATCGGCATCCTCAACTACGCCCTGACTCTGGAGTACCTGGAGGCGGCGTTCTACAACGGCGCGACCGCGGCGAACATGTCGCTCAGCTCGCAGGCCTCGGCGTTCCTGAAAGTTGTCACCAAGGATGAGAACGAACACGTCAAGTTCCTCAAGAGCCATCTCGGATCGAAGGCCGCCAAGGAACCCAAGTTCGATTTCAAGGGTGCCAACACGAGTCCCGCGATGTTCATGACCACCGCCCAGGTGCTTGAGAACACGGGGGTGCATGCCTACTCCGGACAGGCTCTGAACATCAAGAGCGCTGCCTATGTGAAGGCTGCCCTGTCGATCCTCACGATCGAGGCCCGCCACGCGAGTGTCATCGGCCTCTTGAACGAACCGGCCGGCAACGCGATCGCGCCCGATGGGCCGTTCGATACGCCTCTGACGGCCAGCAAGGTTCTTGCAGCTGTGAAGGGCACAGGGTTCATCGTCGGCTGACTCATCGCCGCCGAGTCTCTGCCGTAAAAGAGAAGCCGTCCCTTGGGGCGGCTTCTCTCATTTGGCTGACGGTTCAGGCCAGATGCGCGACGATGATTGCCGGACTGGTTGGCAAGCGGCTGCCGCCCGCAGGCTCCTGCGTGACCATCACTTCGCTTGCCCCGGGCCGACTAGGAACGGAAACGGTCGCGGCCCCAGAGGTCGTGGGGGTGAACAGACTGTCGGTCGGCTGCGGCAACGCTCCACCAGGCCGCTTGACCCAAACCTCATACACATACCCCGCTGAAGGCTTGGGCATCTTTGCGACGGTGAGCCAGTTATGTCCGCCGCTCTCGTGCAGCATCGCTGTGGCACCGGCCGGCGCAACGTCGGCGCTCACCACCCGCGATGTTCCGCCCCCCGAGTCAATTGCCAGCCCGCCGATAGCAATCCCCGCTGCCAGCAAGCCTGCCCCGGCAAGCGCCAGGGCAGGGCGGCGTATGGAGATCAATCGGCCACTCGCCTTAGTAGCCGGACGCGGCGAGGTACGCATCGCCAGGCCGGCCTCGCTGCGTACGGCTGCCATCACGTGCCGCTTGGCCTCCGGCGGTGCTGCAAGCTGGGGAACCGAGTTGGGCAGGCTGTCGACCGCCGGGCCAAGCGCGGCCAGGTCATCGCTGCACAGGGCGCAAGATCGTGCATGTTCAAGGAACATTCCGCTGTGCCGCTCATCAAGCAGGCCCAGGAGATAGACCGCGGCTTCGCCACAGCAACCCTCCTTTGGGACCGGCAAGTCGTCGTGCGTTTCGCTCATGAGGAAACCCCCTCCTCGGCGGCCAGCGTAAGCCGCAGCTTGGCAAGCCCTAATCGCATCCGACCCTTCACGGTGCCGACGGGCATCTGCAACATAGAGGCTATCTCTGTGTGGGTGAAGCCTCCGAAGTAGGCAAGCTCGATCACACGACGCTGCTCAACAGGCAGACCGCCGAGAGCCCCGCGTACCTCGCTGGCCCCCTCCCTGCCCAGAGTCTGCTCCTCCGTGTTCTCAGAGCCCGCCACCCGCTCGACGGCCCCCTCTTCGTGAAAGACATGCCGATCGCGCACCGTGCCGCGACGCAGCGCATCGACGGCGCGGTTGTGCACGATCCGCAGAATCCAATTGCGCACGCTCCCACGGTTGCGGTCGTACTGAGCGCTGCTGCGCCACAGCACGAGGAAGGTGTCCTGCAGCACATCCTCCGCGCTAGCGCGCCTGCCGCACATGCGGTAGGCGAGTGAGAAGGCAGCATTGCAATGACGGTCATAGACGACCTCAAAGGCATCCGCATCACCTGCTTGCACGAGCGCCATCAACTCCTCGTCGGCCAACTTGTGCCGACCGGAGGATGCCTTCGCTGGAGCGAAGAATCGTGGCGCTCTAGGCACTGAGATCCTCTCTCTAGGAATGCACCACGGGAGCCGGCACAGTCTCAGCCGCGGGCGGGGTGATCTCGGACGGCGCCGCCTCGCCATCGATCGCGCTCTTGAAGCCTCTTAGTCCCTCGCCCAGCGACTTGCCCATCTCAGGCAGGCGCTTGGCGCCAAACACGAGCAGCATGATCACCAGCAGAAACGCTATGTGCAGTGGATTGGAAAGTCCCATCGGTCACCTCGATCGGCGTATTGAGTGTCCCGGGCTTTGCTTTCCCGGATGGCCTGCTTACTACGCGTCGCCTCGTCGCTTGGATCAGTCAGCTTCAGGCGGATCGCAAACGATGGCCTGACGTTGACCGACCACCCGAGCTACGGCGCCTGCGGCTTGGTGTTCAGCCTGGGAGGATTGCCGCTGAATGACCGTTCCCTCCGATCCGCTCGCCGCGCTGCGCCAGGCAAGGCGCGATCCCGACCTGGTCCTGATCGAAGGGTTTCACGCGCTCAAGCACGCGCTGCGCTTTGGAGCGGAGATCCTGCGTGCGGCGATCACCGATGCAGATGAGGTGCAGACTCTCGCGGCCGCGCTGGCCCCGGATATACCCGCACGACTGCCTGCGGACACGCTCCTGATCTCACCCGAACGCTTGGAAGCGGCTGGCCTGAAGGCCCCGATCACCGGCGTGATCGGGCTCGCGCGACGGCCACGAGTTGATGTCGCAGCTGCGCTGGCCGACCCAAGCCCCGCGCCGATCGTGCTCCTGGAGCGTCCCCGCGGGCTTGGAAATATCGGCTGGTGTGTACGCACCGCCGCCGCGGCCGACGTCGCGGGCTTGCTATGCACCGGCATCCACGATCCATGGTGCCCTACGGCGGTACGTATCGGCGTAGGGCTGCAGTTCGCGCTGCCCGTGGCCCGCGTGACGGATACGACCTTCGACTGCGACAGGCCACTGATCGCGATTGACACCAAGGGCGAGACGGTTCATCCCAAAGACCTGCCGCCCCGCTCGATCCTGGCGTTTGGCACCGAGCGCCATGGCCTCTCCGAGGAGCTGCTGGCGCGTGCTCAGGCGAGCGTGAGTCTGCCGATGCGCGATGGGGTGTCGAGCCTCAACCTCGCCACCTCGGTATCGGCGCTGCTCTACGCCTGGCGGCTTTCGGCGGGCGGCGACTGACGACGATTGACGCGCCGAGCGCTCCACCAGCCCCATCCACCGACGGTCACCACGGGCACCACGTAAAGCAGCGAGGTGTACCAGTGCGTAAGGCAGGCCAGCATGGGCTTTGAAAGCTACCACGCCCGCCTGCCCAGCGATGCCTGCCAGCAGCCCAAGCACACCGAAGATCAAAGCGACGATCCCCAGGCCCTTGCTGGCGCCGCCGCTTGACTTCCCAGCGCCCGCGGACACCGCCGCCGAGGCTGGCGTGTTCTGTGCGCTCGTCGCCTCGCCCGGAGTGGGACCGGCCTCGCCGCCGGCGATATCCTCGATCACGCCGCCTTTTGCAATGGCGTTGATCGTGGGGGCCGGGTATTCGGCACTTGGAGGACCTATCCAATGGATCAGCATGGCGAGCTTGTATGAGTAGGCGCCTGTCTGCTCTCCCGGCACACGTACATTGAGCGTTACGAAGGCTCCCGCGGGGATGGTGTTGGGATGCAGGCTGATGTGTGCCTGCGCCGCCGCCGCTGAGAGCAGCGCGAAGCAGGCCACGCAGATCGCGGCTACCTTGGTTCTCATCTGGGTTCCTCTCATTGTCGATGTCATGCGATCGGGACCTTCACGGTGCGGGAGTACTCTTCAAATTCCGAGACTCGGTCGGTGATCTGGATATCCCAGGTGCCTCCCGGGCTCAATACCGCCGAGTTCAGCGTGTAGTGGCCGGGCCCCGCAAGGTTGGCCCGCAAGCGCAGTGGGCCAATGCCCTTCGCTGGCAGCGCCGCCGTGACCGTCAATTCCTTGGTGGCCGTGAACTGAGCCCCGCTCTTGGCATCGATCAGATAAAGATGGATCGTGTTCAGTCCCACCCTGGCCGGATCGATTGTCATCTCAAGCTCAGACGGACCGAGAGTGGTGTTGATTGAGAAGGGCCCGCCAATGGTGGCATCGATCGGTGGCGCATAACTGACCAGCGCCGCGGTCACGCCCAGCACACACAGCATCACGGTGAACTCTCCGCGCAGTGAGCGCCGCGTCGATACACCCACCCCACCCGGAGGCTGCTTTGCATCCACGATGCGCCGCAGCGCGGGAATCAGGCGCGCGCGGTTGACCCAGCCAAAGCCGATCAGACAGAGCAGAAGCACGGTCTTGGCAATGACCAACGCGCCGTAGGTGGTATGCAGCAGACCGTGGATGCTGCGCACGTCGATGTAAGCCTGCACCACCCCCGTCACTGCGATCGCCACCACCGCGCCGAGCGCCAGCGGTGAGAAGCGTACGAGCACCGCCAGCAGCAGACGACTGCGCTCGGTTGCCTGCAGACATCGTGTGGCCGCGGGCAGAGCGAACAGGAGACAGGCGATCCCCCCCACCCATACGCTCGCCGCCAACACGTGCACCACGTCGGTTGGAAAGAACACCGCGATTGGACTCTGCGTACTGGCGTGCCCAGCCAGTGCTGGAGTGCACGTCAGATAAGCGGCGCCAAGCCCCAGCAAGACGATCATCAAACGCGGCGGGCGTGGAGTGAGAGATTCCATCGGCTCCCAGCGCTACGGACCTCAGCGTGGGTACGGCCTCGCGCCGTAGTGCCTCGGCCAGCAGCAACAGCACCCCCAACGCAAGCCAATCGATTGCCCGCAGACCCCACACCTGGCCAAAGCGGCTTTCCAGGGTGTTTTCGAGAATTGGGCCCTTCAGTGACGCCCACAGCGACACTCCGGCAGCGCTGGCGCCCTGTAAGAGCACCCCGAGCACGCTCACTACCACGCCAAGCACGATAGCCAGCGCCAATATCCGCTTGAGCTTTTGCGCGAAGGCCTGGGAGGCATCCAGCCAACGGGTCTGGGCCGATGAGTTCTCGTCTTCTATGGACAATCCCGGCAGCCACGCCACGAGCAGAAAGGCAAGGCTGCCCAGCAGCAGCGCGATCGAGAGATAGTCGAGACTGCGTACGACACCGAAAGCGAGCTTAGTCACCTCCCCGCTCTGATTGCGCCCGATCAGCCCCGCGACCGTGAACTTCGGCGGCACGCCAGCGTGACCGATGTTGAACACAAGCCCCCCGTAGACGATGTGCGTGTCAGTGGAGATCACGCGGTAGGTGGCCGTGTAGGTGCCATCGGGCAGATGCCCCTTCAAACCGACGCCCATCCAGTGCGCGTGACCTTCGGGGTGTGTGACGTTCGAGGTCGTCCACCTCGTTGCCCTGTGCGTCATATACGCGCACCGCGCCCAGTGTCCCCCCGACGGCCTGGTTGAACTTGAAGATCACCCTCGCCGGCTGCGCCGCCACGGTTGAGCCGCTCTGCGGCGAGGTATCGAGCAGCTGGGCATGGGCGAGCGCCGTCGGGACGTAAGCCAGGCTTGCAAGCAGCGCGAGCGTCAGAGCCAGCAAGACGCGATGTGGACGCATCGCGTTACCACACTTCCTTGGCAGGCCCTCCGGGCGGCGGGGCGTCCGCTTGCCTGCGTCTGCGCACACCAAACACCAGCAGCAAGCCCAGCAACACGATCGCAACCAACGCCACGATTGCCCCAACAGGTGTCTTGGTCCCTTCCTCAGGCACCCAAAACAGCTGGCCGTCAACGGCGGCGGGCTGAGTGCCCACCCGCAGCGGCACCTGCCAGTCGAAGATCTTCGTGCGCTTGCTCTTGTCCTTGACCTTCGCGGGCGGCACCGGCGACATCCAGTGGATGCGATGGTCGTGCCATTCAAACTGGCCGGTGCGGTCAAGGACACTCCAGCGCGGCGTGGCGTGGGTGGACGCAGAGGCAGGCACCGTCACCTGGGCATAGAAATTCTGATTCAGGTAGTAGGCAGGAGAGCTTCTGTTGACTTCAACGGTGCCATCCGCCAGCACGCGTGCGTAAGGTTCGCCTTCGTAGCCGTAGATGGTCACCGTCCTGCCGGTGTGGTTGGTCAGCTGCAGGCGATCGGCGAACTCCAGCACCTGCACGCTCAGACCGGCTGCTTGCGGGGCGACCCCCGTTATGTAGGAGCGGTAGTTGTAGCTGCTCCCCTGATCGTTGATGGGATTGCCGCTCTCCGCTGCCTGACTTGACTGGCTCCCCTGGGCCGGCGCAGCGGTGGCTGGCGCCAGGGCGACGGCGCCGAGCGCAACCAAAATGGCAAGACGGCGGGGCATGAACTTGGACACGATGACTCCTTGCGGACTCTGCGGTGGACTGGTCATGCGACGAGCCACCGCCCACGTCCGGGCACCTACCCCGGCGGGCTTTGGGCGACTCGCTTCAGCAGCCCACGAGAGGGGGCGGACGCACGGCCAGTCCACAACCGAGCAGTCGTCCGCCGCGGGGAGTGATTGCGGCGATCCGGTGATGAGGTGCAACGCTTGCGCAAGGATGTGGCCAGTGCAAAGGCGCCTCATCTCGCAGTGCAAGCAGGATCTGCTCACCCGGATAACGGCGTGCCAATAGAGGCAGCGCAAGCACTAGAACCGGGAGGAGACACAGGACGACGGTCAGCACGACAAGGCAGACTTTACTCCACCGCTCAGGTGCCCACGGCCGACAGCAGCCACAGCCCGAAGCTCGTGAAGGCAACCATCACGGCAAGCATCCAATACTGGCTGCGGATTGCCTGCAGCGGGTCGCGGTAGATGACCAGCGCGCGGTCATGCGCCAGTGCCAGGCCGCCGACGTGCCCGACGACGAGGGCCGCGACCTGCACGTACCAGATGGCCGCGTAGGAGATGACCTGGTAGTCGATCTGATAGCCGCTAGTGCCAAACAGGTTGGAACCATCGCCGAGCGGATCGGAGATCAGGTAGCCGAGTGCCTGACCCTGCCAGAGTAAAAGGGAGAAGTAATGGGCAAGCACATAGGCGAAGGCGATCGGCACGAGCGTATGCACGAACGCGCGGGTGAGCTGATCGGTGTCATAGCGGTCGCTGACACTGTGCACGCCGAGGATGCCCAGTCGGTAGATCCCTGCGATCAGCAGGATGGACAGCACCAGTCCGAGTGAGGCGGTCAGCTCGTAAGCGGGCGTCGGGTGCAGGCCGATATCGGCGAACAGGCTCTGCAGGCTGGGCTCGTTATTGCGCCAGATGCCACCGTTGCTCAGCCCATCAAAGGTGGTGGTGCCGATGATCGTGCAGATCAGCGCCACCGTACCCCGGCGAACAGGCAGGTCCGGGAGGCCGCTGAGGGGACGCCGCAGGCAGAGGAAGCCCTGATCGTCGCGCACCAGCGCAGACATGCGCGAGAGCAGGTTCAGGTAGACCCCGAAAGCGTCCCCTCGATCGCCCCACTGCTCGACTCCGCACAGCAGCATCCCGGCGAGCATTGCCAAGAAGTACCCCAGTGACAGCGCCGCCAGCAGCGAGGGCTGATCGCGACTGACGTACACCAGCTCAAGCCACGCGAAGCCGACGAGCCCGGCCACCGCGGGCCACAGACCCAGCCACGGCGGATAGCTCAGTCGTGGCTGTGCGAAGCGGCCCGGGGCAACGCGCCTGCCCAGCCACCACAGTATGCGCGCACATGTGCGCCAGGGGCTGAGCGCGCGAAAGATGTCCCCCAGCAACACGCTGAGCACAGGCAGGCCCACCCAGAAGATCACGTAGATGAAGGTCACCGAGAAGTTCACCGTCGGCGCCTGCGCCCCCGCGAAGCCGCTGTAGAGCACAAGCGCGAACAGCCCCAAGCCGAGCGCGCACGCAAACCATTCGAGTGCCTGCGGCAGGTGCAGAAGCCTGCGTCGGTGCTGCTGCTGAAGCTGCGGGCTCCTCCACAGCGTGGAGAGCGCGACAAACGACACCACCAGCACGATCGCCGCGGCCCAGCTGAACAGCCACACGGGGATCGGCAGGTCGGCCTTGCCGACGATGCCGTGAGCAAAGGCGTCGAGGGGAAACAGCAGCGCCGCCGTGATCAGGCCCCCCAACAGTAGGAGCGGCGAGCGACGCGGAACTCTCATGCTCGCGGCAGTCTACGCTGCATGCAGGTGACCCCGGCCCCCTTCGCATCCGTGATCCAGCTGGATGACGTCATCCAGCTGGCCCCACTGCTGATCCTCGGTGTGCTCTACGCACGGCGGGTGCTCACACTGGCGGAGCAGGGACATCCGGTGCCCGGCTGGCGCCAGGCCTGCTTCTACGCGGGCTTCGTGACGATCGGCGCGGCGCTGACGTCGCTGGGAGGCGACAGCCAGGAACTGCTTTCGGCGCACATGGTCGAGCATCTGCTGCTCGGCGATGTGGCAGCGCTGCTGATCGTTCTCGGCTTGACCGCTCCGCTGATCGCGCCGATCCTGCGGATTCGCTTCTTCAACCGCATGCGCGTACTCGCGCACCCGCTGGTGGCCTTTCCGCTATGGGCGATAGACCTGTACGTCTGGCACCTGCCGGTGCTCTATCAGGCTGCGTTGCGCCATCCGGGCATACACGCGCTGGAGCACGCGATGTTCCTTGGCCTCGGCGTGAACATGTGGATGTGCCTGTTCGGGCCTTTGCCGATGCCGGCCTGGTTTGGCAATCTGGGCAAGCTCCTCTACATCGTGGCGGTGCGTCTGACGGGCGCTGTGTTGGGGAACGTCTTCCTGTGGTCGGGCCATGCCTTCTACCCCTTCTACAACCATGGGGATGCCGTCTGGCACGTCTCGCCAATCGCCGATCAGAACCTCGCCGGCGCGATCATGATGATCGAGGAGAGCATCCTCACCTTGGGCCTTTTGTGTTGGCTATTCCTACGCGCGGCGCGCGAGAGCGAGGAACGCCAGGACCTGCTCGACTTCGCAAACACCCGTGGGCTGGAGCTGACCGACGCGCGCGCGGCGCGTGCAGTGGCGGCAGGACGCGGCAGCGATCTGCGTAAGAGGCTTGAAGAGCGGTGAGCAACCCCAGCCCGATCCAACTGCGCCGCCGGCGCATCGCCGCGCTGCTTGGCCTCCTTCTCGTGGGCCTCGCCGTGGTGGTTATCGCGTTCGGTGGCCATGGCTCGGGCACCTCAGGCGCCAAGAGCGTGCGATCGAGCACACAGGCACGCCAGACGCACGGCACGACGCATCTCGCGCCGCGCCGCGCCGTGCCGCTGCTGGCACTACCGGCCAACCCTCCGCCACGCACGGTTCACGTGCCGATACTCACCTGGCACCGCGTGGCGGTGTTCGCGCGGGAGTACACCAAGTCGATCCCCGATGAGACGGTCGAACCGAGCGTGTTCGCCGCAGAGATCGATGCGCTCGCCACTCACGGCTACCACCCGATCAGCCAGCTGCAGCTGTTCGACGCGCTCTTTCATGGCGCAGCACTGCCCTCCAGGCCGGTGTTGCTGACGGTCGACGATGGCTACGTGGACGACGTCAAGACGATCCTCCCCATCCTCCAGGCCCACCACTTCGTGGCCACCTTCTACATCATCACCCACCGTTTTCACGAACCCGGCTTCCTCAATACCACCGAGGTCCGCCGCCTGGACGCGGCCGGCATGGACATCGGCGCTCACACCCGCAACCACGTGCCGCTCGCCACGGTCTCCGCGACGGAAATGACCGAACAGATAGCGGGCTCCCGCCGGGATCTCGAACACGTGGTAGGCCACCCTGTGCAGTGGTTCGCCTACCCCTTCGGCTCCTTCGATGACGCCGTGGTGGCGGCAGTGCGCAGAGCCGGCTTCGTGCTCGCCGTCACCACCCAGGGCGGCACCAGCGAGAGCTCACAGGCCCCCCTGACGATGCCTCGCATCCACATCGGTCGCGCCGCCGGCGTCGCAACCGTGTTGACCTGCACCTCGTCCCCCGCCGCCTGCGGCGGGGGCGGTAGCGACTAGCCAGCCTGCACTACGCCTCGTGCGACTTCGCTCGGATCAGCCGCCGGCGACTGCCGGCAGAATCGTCAGCTCGGCGCCGTCTGATACCGGCGTCTGCAAGCCATCCAGGAAGCGGATGTCCTCGCCGCTGACATACACGTTGACGAAGCGCCGCAGCGAGCCGTCCTCATCAGAGATACGCTCGCGCAGCTCGCCGTAGCGCTCGTAGAGACCGTTAAGAACCTCTTGTACAGTGGCGCCGTCGAGCTGGGTCTCGCTCGTGCCCTCCGCGGCGGCGCGAAGCTGCGTGGGGATCTTGACCGTGACCGCCATCAGACCGTCACAGCCTCGGGCACGCGCGACTCAAACGCCGCGACACTGGGGTCGATCTCGTAGGTCTCGAAGGTGCCGCGCACTGCATCGAGCGTCTTCAAACCCTCACCGGTGATGACCAATACGACGCGCTCGGAGGGGTCGATGTCCCCACGTGCGGCCAGCTTGGACAGCACGGCCGTGGTGACTCCACCGGCGGTCTCAGTAAAGATGCCGGTGGTCTGCGCCAACAGCGCGATGCCCGCGCGGATCTCCTCATCGCTGACGCTGTCAACGCCACCCCCACTGCGGCGGGCGAGGTCGAGCGCGTAAGGGCCATCGGCGGGGTTGCCGATCGCCAGCGACTTGGCGATCGTGTCAGGCTTGACCGGCCGGCACACGTCCTGGCCATCCGCGAATGCGCTGGCAACAGGAGAGCAGCCCGCAGCCTGGGCGCCGTTCATGCGGGGCAACTCGCCCTCCACCAGCCCCAGCTCACGCCATTCCTGGAAACCTTTGCCGATCTTGGTGAACAGCGAGCCCGAAGCGATCGGCACGACGCAGCGGTCAGGCATCTGGAAGCCGAGCTGCTCGGCGATCTCGAAGGCCAGCGTCTTTGAGCCCTCGGCGTAGTAAGGGCGCAGGTTGACGTTGACAAAGGCCCAGTCGCGCTCGGCGGAGAGCTCGGTGCAGAGGCGGTTGACGTTGTCGTAGTTGCCTTTGACAGCCACCAGCTTCGTTCCGTAGACGCCCGTGGCAAGAATCTTCTGCTCCTCAAGGTCTGAGGGGATGAAGACGTATGACTCCATGCCCAGCGCTGCCCCGTGAGCGGCTACCGAGTTCGCCAGATTGCCCGTGGAGGCGCAGGCGATCACCTCGAAGCCAAGCTCGCGGGCGCGGGCGGCGGCGACCGACACGACACGGTCCTTGAAGGAGTGCGTGGGGTTGGCGGCGTCGTTCTTGACCCACACCTCTGCCAGGCCCAGTCGCTGTGCCAGACGATCGGCGCGGATCAGCGGGGTGCAACCGGCGGGCAGGCCGGTGCGTGAAGCGAGCCGACCCGAAGGCGCCGGCGGGCCGTCAACGACGGGCAGGAAGTCGGCATAGCGCCAGATGTTCTGCGGGCCGGCCTGGATGCGGCGGCGCAAACCGTCGACATCGAGGACGCCGTCCTCACCGCCGGAAAGCAGGCGGCTGTGGTCATAAACGACCTCAAGCGGGCCGAAGCAGCGCTCGCATACATACAGCGCCTCCAGGGGATACTCGGTTGCGCACTCTCGGCACTTCAGGTTGGTGACAGCCATTGAGGCCTCCTATATTCTTCGCCGTTGACCGCGGTGTGGCGAAGAACACGAAGCCCGCCACACATCTGACTGGAATTGGCACCTTCCGCGTGCGGCGCGGTGGTTGCCGGGGCTTCGTAGGGCCAGTCCCTCCACCCCTCTTGATGTGCACTACTTTTGCTCGCGAGCAGTATATCGGATGCGAGGCGGAAAATCTCAAGCCCTTGCAACGAGCTGGTAACGGTCTTGCGGAAACGGTGTACGGCGCTTCAGATGGATCGCCCCGTACACCAAGACGAGCAACGTCCGGCGGACGCCCCGGATGCCTTCGAGCCGGCCGCGACACCGGCGAAGAAGCGCATGCTGATCATCGTCAATCCGTATGCCACAACGGTATCGGACAACCTGCGCCACCTCGTGGTGCACGCCCTGGAGGGACGCTACGAGGTCGATGCCGTGGATACCGAGGCGCGCGGCCACGCGACCGAGCTGTGCCGCGAGGCGGCGCACGAGGGCTATGACGTGGTGGTGGCCTTCGGCGGCGATGGCACGGTCAACGAGGCTGCCAATGGACTGATCGGCTCCCCCACTCCGCTCACCTGTCTGCCGGGTGGCTCAGCCAACGTGTTCGGCAAGATGCTCGGCATCCCCGGCGAGTTGGTGGATGCCACCGAGCACATCCTGGCGATGGCCGATGACTGGCGGCCTCGCAAGGTCGACATCGGTGTTGTCAACGGCCGCTACTTCACCTTCTCCTCGGGCCTTGGCATCGATGCCAGCGTGGTCGAGCGGGTGGACTCAAACCCCCGCATGAAGGCGCGCTATGGCCCCTACTTCTTCACGTGGGCCGCGATCAGCACCTTCACGCGCCGCTACATGCTGCACCCTCCGCGCCTGACGGTGCAGGTCGAGTTGGCCACTGACGAGGGCAAGCTGGAGCAAACGCATTTTGAGGGGGTCACGGCGGTGGTCCAGAACGGCTCTCCCTTCACCTACTTTCAGAACCGGCCGATCGAGATCGCCGAGGATGCGACGCTTGATTGCGGCACGCTCTCGGGTTGCGTGCTGCATCGGGCAAGGCCGATTGACATGCCTTTCATCGCCTGGCGGGCCTTCTCCAAACGCGCGCGACTGGCACGTCATCGCCACATCACGCCATTCGCCGCAGTGACCGAGCTGACCGTCCGCAGCGCTGACGGCAAGCCGCTGCCGCTACAGGTCGACGGCGACTTTCTCGGTGAGGTCGATGAGGCGCGCTATTCGATTGTGCCCGCCGCCTTCAGCGTCGTGGCCTGAGCCCTTAAGCCCTAACCGGCGCCTGGCGTGACGCGGTAAGCATCGAATACTGACTCGGTGTTGCGCAGGCGGCTGATAGCCCCCTTGAGCGAGTGCGTATCGGCGACCTCGACGACAAAGCGGTTCTTGACCATCGGCGGATTGGAGAGGCAACGCGCTTCCATGATGTTGGCGCCTGACTCCGAGAACACCCGTGAGAGGTCCTCCAGCAGACGGTGACGATCCCAGGCGTCTACCTGTATCTCAACGATGAAGACGGTGCTCTGCTCGCCCTCCCAGAAAACCTCGGTGAAGCGCTCGGGGTTCTTGCGCAGGAGCTGGGAGTTGGGGCAGTCCTCGCGATGGATCGTGATGCCGCGCCCCAGAGAGATGTAGCCGACGATCGGGTCACCCGGCACCGGACGGCAGCACTTGGCCAGACGCAGCATCACGTCCTCCACTCCCTGCACCTTGATGCCGTACTGACCAGAAGAGCTGGTTGGTGCTCGCCGCGGAACGTCCAACCTTCAGAAGATCAGCAGCCGCAGTGGCCTCGCCGTCGGCCGCCTCGCCCTGCTTGAGGCGCTGCATGACCTTGTTGACGACGATCTTGGGCGAGACCTTGGCGGCTCCTAGCGCGATGTAGAAGTCATCCGCCTTGCGATAGCCCATTTCACGGATTACGTCCGCAAGCAGCGCGGAGCCGGTGATCTTCTGAGCTGGCAACCCCTGCTTCTTGAAGTGATCCTGCAGCAGCTCACGTCCGGTGTGCTCGGTGTCCTGACGGGACTCGGCCTTGAACCAGGCCTTGATCTTGTTGCGCGCGCGGGTCGTCTTGACCATCGCCAGCCAATCGCGCGAGGGACCGCGCTCGCGCTTGGCGGTGAGGATTTCCACGATGTCCCCGCTGCGCAGCTCGGAATGCAGCGGCGCCATCTTGCCATTCACCCGCGCTCCCACGCAGCGGTGGCCGATTTCGGTATGCACCTCGTAAGCGAAGTCAAGCGGCGTAGCCCCAGCCGCCAAGGACTTGACCTCGCCCTTAGGCGTGAACACGTAGACCTCGTCCTCGAACAGGTCGATCTTCAGGCTCTCCATGAACTCGTGTGGATCGGAGAGCTCTTTCTGCCAGTCCATCATCGAGCGCAGCCACTTCGGCTTGTCAGCATCCGCAACGGGCCGCGCCGCGGCGCCGCGCGCCGCACTGTCGCCGGAGTGGTTGGGGCTTGTGCCGTTGCCGGGGACTCCGCGCTGCTTGTACATCCAGTGCGCGGCCACGCCGAACTCCGCCATCTCGTGCATGTCGTGGGTGCGGATCTGGATCTCCAGCGGACGACCCTCAGGCCCAATGATGGTGGTGTGCAGCGACTGATACATGTTGAACTTGGGCATCGCAATGAAGTCCTTGAAGCGCCCCGGCAGCGGCTTCCAGATCGAGTGGATCACGCCCACGGCGCCGTAGCAGTCCTTGACGGAGTCGACGATCACGCGCATTGCCGTGAGGTCGTAGATCTCGTTGAACTCGCGGCCCTTCTTGGTCATCTTCGAGTAGATCGAGTAGAAGTGCTTGGCGCGGCCGGCGATCTGCGCTTCGATGCCGAGCTTGCCCAACTCGCTTGCCAGGTACTCCCCCGCCTCGGAGACGTAGCGCTCACGGTCATCGCGCTGCTGGGCCACGAGGCCCTTGATCTCCTGATACTTGCGGGGGTGAAGCGTTGCGAAGGCCAGGTCCTCCAGCTCCCACTTGATCGCGTGGATACCTAGGCGGTGCGCAATCGGCGCGTAGATCTCAAGCGTCTCCCTGGCCTTGTCGGTCTGCTTCTGCTTGGGCAGCGCCTCGATCGTGCGCATGTTGTGCAGGCGGTCGGCCAGCTTGATCAGGATGACCCGCACGTCGGTGGCCATCGCCACCATCATCTTGCGGTAGTTCTCCGCCTGCGCCTCGTCGCGGGACTGGAAAGTGATGCCGGTGAGCTTCGTCACGCCATCCACGATCTGGGCGATTTCCTCGCCGAAGCGCTCGCGTACCTCCTCGATCGAAGCCGAGGTGTCCTCGACGGTGTCGTGCAACAAGGCAGCGCACAGCGTGTCGGTGTCGAGCCTCATGCCCGCGCATATACGCGCCACCCCAACGGGGTGCACGATGAAGTCCTCCCCCGAGCGCCGGCGCTGCGCGGCGTGATGCTCGCAGGCGAACACGAAGGCCTCTTCCACCCGCCCGCGGTCGATCTCCACAGCGGAGTCAGCCGCGTGCTCGGAGACGATCGCGAACAGGTCCCCCAGCAACCGGCGCTCGAACTCGTTGAGCTCGGCGCGACTCGCGGGGCGCGCAGCCACCTGGCCGGCCACCGTGGGCTGGCTGGCCGCAGCCGCCACGTCGTCCAACGGTGAGCTCAGCGCAACATCGCCAACGCTTGCGGCGGGAGGGCTCTTGGGGTCCTGAGGAATCGCCATAGCAAAAGGGTAGGGGACAACGCAACCCGTTTGAAGCGGGACGGACACTTTGAAGACACTGCTCCGCCCTTTCCGCTCGCTTCTACAGGGATGTAGGCGTTATCGGCAGTCCTCCAAGCTCGATCAAGGCAGGGCGAACAGGGCGAGCTCGCCGGTGGCCGTATCCAGTACCTCAGGAGTTTTCGCTTGGATCTCGGCCGGTTGCGCATGGCGCAGCAGCAGCCGGGGTTCGCTGACGCCTTTCCATTCATTGACCTCGAGCGTGAAGGTTGCGTCAGCGGCGACATCCTCGGCAAATGGCAGACGGCCGCCGTTGCCGAACGCGACCGCTCGCGCGCGGGCGCCATCGTCGGTGAGCACACTGAAGCGCAAGTGGCGCCCTTCGCCCATCGGCCGGCGGTCGCTCAAGGTGGCCCCGCGTACCATCAGCGATACGGTGGGATTGGCGCATCCGAAAGGTGCCAGCGTTTGCAGTTCCTCGGCCAGGCCCATCCCCAACTCGTGGCCTTCGAGCACCGCGTCGACGCGCTCGCCGCGCACGAGCTGCTCATCGCTCAAGACCTGTTGTGCGTGGGCGACGAAGGCCGCTCGGAACTCATCCAACCGAGAGCGCTCGATTTGCAGGCCCGCAGCGGCCCTGTGACCACCGTGACGACCAAGGTACTCCGCACATGCCCGTAGACCGCCGAGCAGGTCAAAGCCCTCGATGCTGCGCCCGGAACCACGGCCGCTGTCGCCCTCTAGCGCGATCATCACCACTGGGCGGTGATGGCGCTCAGCCAGACGCGAAGCGACGATGCCGATCACGCCGGGATGCCAGCCCTCTCCGGCGAGGACGTAAGCGGGGCTTTCGCCGAGTGCTGCCACCTGTGCCTCAGCCTCGAACAGGATGCGCGTCTCGGTATGTCTGCGCTCCTGATTGGCCCGGTCGAGCTCCTGCGCTATCTCACTCGCACGAGCAGGGTCGTCGGTGAGGATCAGCTCTAGGCCAGCGTCCGCGCGATAGAGGCGTCCGGCGGCATTCAGGCGCGGCGCCAATGCAAAGCCCACCGCGCGCTCAGCCACCTTGCCCGGATCGACCTGCGCCACAGCCATCAGCGCGCGCAGTCCCGGCTTGGCCGTGGTCGCCAAGGCGCGCAGACCCCGGCGCACCAGCGTGCGATTCTCCCCCGTGAGCGCGACCACGTCGGCGATCGTGGCCAGCGCCACGAGATCGAGGTCTTCTTGCACCCGATATTCGCTCTGCCGTGTTGCTCCCTCGCTCTGTTCCTTGCTCTGCTGGGTTGCTCCGCCCCGTCCCTCGCCCTGCTGAGTCCTACCCGCCGCTTCGCACAGTCCTTGTGCCAGCTTGTAGGCAACGGCGGTGGCGCACAGATCCGGACAGGGGTAGCCGCTGACCGTCGGATGCACGATCGGTGCTCGCGGCAGCTCTCCGTCAGCGCGGATGGCGTGATGATCGGTGACAAGCACCTCCATGCCCAGCGTCCGCGCGAGCGCTACCTCCTCCACCGCAGTAATGGCACAGTCGACGGTCACCAGCAGCCGCGTTCCCCGCTGGGCCAGACGCTCGATGGTGTCGGCGTTCAGCCCATAGCCATCGCTGGCGCGATCGGGCAGGTACCAATCCACGTCGGCTCCCACCGCGCGCAAAGCGCGCACGAGCACCGCGGTCGAGCAGATGCCATCAACGTCGTAATCGCCGTGAACGGTGATTCGTTTCTCTTCGCGTATATGCCTCAGAAGCAACTCGATCGCCACCTCGATCCCCGCGAAGGCCGAAGGCGGATGCTCCTCATCGGCGTCCAGGAAAGCGCGCGCCGCGCCGGGATCGCGCAAGCCACGACGCACGAGTACCTGCGCCATCGCTCCGCTCAAGCCCAGCTCGCGCTGCAAGCCCTGGACATCCTCAGCGGCGCAGTCCGCTATCTGAAAGCGACGTATTTCCCCCATCTCCAACCACCCTACGGGGCGGTCTAGACGGAAACTTCGCTCTCGATCTTAGGTCCCTCGCGGCGGATGCCCTCGAAGTAGACCAGCGCCATCCCGATGATGGCCCCAGGTACGGCGTAGAGCACGACCACAACGTCAGTGGCACTTTCGCCCGGGATCTGAAAGCCGGAGATGATGAAGCCGGCCAGCACCGCCCCCACGAGCGAACCTACGAACGCCCCCACAATTCCGCCCCAGAAATGGTCGGGTAGGAAGATCGTGTAATGCCAGATAGCCAAGCCCATCATCACCCACCCGAGGAGTCCCATCAGCGAGCCCTCCCGTGACGGCGGTTGCGCGGCTTGCGTGGCTTGCGCGCGTCGCCTCCGCCTTCGCTCGTGCCATTACCTCTGCTCTGTGAGGGCATCACGACATCCTCGGGCTGCAGGTCGGCGGCTGGATCTGTGGGTGGGTTGGCGGCCGGCCCAACACCCTCGATATCCAGATCCGCCACGAGTTCATCGAACTCGTCCTTGGAAATCTGTTCGCCGGGCTCCTCGGGGGTCAGCAGGCTGTCGCCCCGGCGCTCACGCCGACCAAGCTTGCGAGGTGAGGTCGTCTTGCCGGCGGTGACTGGAACACCTCCACTGCGTCCGCCTCCCTCCGCACCTGCTCCTTCGCCGGTGAGCGAGGTGGCGTAAGCGGGCACGTAACCCAACTCGCGGGCGATGCGCACGCGGCGGTTGCGATAGACGCCCTCGCGCTCCTTCCAGTGGGTGAGCACGGGTGAGGCGATGAAGATCGACGAGTAGGCGCCCGAGGCGATGCCGACGAACAGCGCGAAGGCAAAGTCCTTCAGGGTTTCCCCGCCGAACAGCAGCAGTGCGAGCACCGGCAGCAGCGTGCAGAAGCTGGTGGCCAATGAGCGCGTGAGCACCTCGGACATCGAGCGGTTGACGATCTGTGAGAAGGCGGCGCGCGGCATCCTGGGCACGTTCTCGCGCACACGATCGAACACGATGATCGTGTCATACAGCGAATACCCCAAGATGGTTAACAAGGCCGCCACGGTAGACGTCGTCACCTCCCTCCCGGTGAGCGAATACACACCGGCCGTGATCAGTAGGTCGTGCATCAGCGCTATCAGCACTGGCACCGCGTACTTCCACTCAAAGCGCAAGGCGATATAGACGGAGATCACCAACAGCGAGGCGATGATCGCGATGATCGCGCTCTTGGCCACGGTCTTGCCGAAGGTGGGCCCGATCGAGGTGTCAGAGGTGTTACGCAGACCATAGGCGGCGCTCAAGGCGGCCTCGGCCTTGACGACTTCGGTCTGCTTGAGGTCCTTGGTCGAGATCTGGAAGCCGTTCGTGCCAATGCTCTTATTGCTGAGCCTCTGCACCTCGACGTCCCCGAAGCCGGCGTTACGCAGCGTGGTGCGGATCTGATTCTCGGTGACGGGCTTGACGAACCCGGACTGGATGCGCGTGCCGGACTTGAAGTCGATGCCGAGGTTCAGCCCCTTGGCGCCGATCGCCAGTGCGCCGATCAGCAGGATCGTGCCCGACAGCGAGAAGAACCACTTGGAGGCGCCCATGAAGTCGAACGTCCAGTGCCGGTTGCGCTTGGACGCGCCGAGCATCGCCGGGTGCGAGACCGCGCGCGAGCGACCCATCACGCCGAGCGCGGCCTGGGTGGCGAGCACGGCAGTGAACAGCGTAAGCAGCGTGCCGATGCCGAGCGTGAAGGCGAACCCCTTGACCTCGGAGGTGGCGAGGGCGAAGAGGATGAAGGCTGTCATGAAGGTCACGACGTTGGCATCGACGATCGCCGCAAAGCCACGGCGATAGCCAGTGACGATGCCTGCGGCAACCGATCTGCCGCCGCGGATCTCCTCCTTGACGCGCTCGAAGATGACGATGTTCGCATCGGCTGCGATGCCGATCGTGAGGATCAGTCCGGCGATGCCCGGCAGCGTCATCGTGATCGGGATCAGCTTGATCAAGGCGAAGAAATACAGGCCGTAGATCACCAGGCCGCCGACGGCGATGGCACCCAGCACGCGATAGAAGGCCAGCAGGAATAGGCACACCACAAGGAAGCCCACGAGACCGGCCACTAGGCCCTGCTTGAGAGCCTGCTTGCCGAGCGTGGCCGACACCTGGGACTGGGAGATCAATTCCAGCTTGATCGGCAGCGCGCCGGACTGGAGCTCGTCCGCGAGGTTCTGCGCGGAGGTCAAGGTGAAGCCGCCGGTGATCTCCGAGCCGTTGGTCGAGTCGATACCGTCGGGATAGCGCGTGTAATCGATCGAAGGCGCCGTGATGACCTGGTTGTCGAGCACCACGGCGAAGTGCTGCAGTGCTGAGGACGGTGCCACACCAGGCAGCGCGGAGTTCTGCCCGCGCTGCGCGATTTCGCGCGTGACGCGCTGGAAGATCGGGGCGCCCTTGGAGGTGAAGCCGAAGGTGACATCCGGCGCTCCGGCCGAGCCGCCGCCACTTTCAAAGCTCTGCGTTGGGTGCGTGATGTCCGAGCCGCTGAGTACCGGGTTATCGTTGAGCACGTACCAGCTTTCCGGTTCGGACTGCGTGACCTTGCCGGTTTTGGTATCGGTTTCGGGCTGTGCCCGCGCGAGCACGGTTCCCGGGTTGACGCGGACTGTTTTCGTCTTGACCCCCGGCGGCGGTTTGTAGCCATCTGCATAGAGGTTGGCAACGGTGTCCTCAGGGCCGCGCAGCACCTTCTGATGAGTGGTATCGAGCAGATACCACTGTCCGTAGATGCAGTTACTCACCTGCTGTGGCGTGCAGCCCTCCGCCAGCGTAGTGTCTGTGGCGCGCAGGATCGGCGGGCGTTTGGCGGCCAGCAGCACCGCCTGATACTCGGGCTTGCCCGCGGCGGCAGAGCCGGCGCTGGGTCCGCCCGTAACCCCTGCTTCGGAGGGAGCGGGCTTGCCGTTGGGGCCGATCACATTCGGCTCCCAGTCATAGAAGTGCAACTGGGCGGTCTTGCCCACCTGCTCCTGCGCGCGCGCAGCGTTACTGACGTTGGGCAGCGCCACGGCGACCTGGTTGGCGCCGGTGCGATGGATTTCCGGCTCGGCCACGCCGAGGCCATTGACGCGCTTTTCCATGATCTGGATCGCGCGGTCAAGCGATTCGGAGTTCACCTTGGACTGCGCCGTGGCCTTCGCCTGGTAGGTGAGTTCGACGCCGCCCTTCAGATCGAGGCCCAGACGCGTCTTCTTGGGATTGACCGACGTTCCGGGGACGCCCACGATCACGATCAACGAAAGCAGCGCCAGCCCGAAAACGATGGCGAGGATGAAGATGTTGCGGCGACGGTCGGTCATGACGGTGCGGGGGATTCCATGTTCTCCCCTTCAGACTACTTGTCCGGGGTGAGCACCAGCAACAGCCCACCGTCCTCGTCGTATGCGGGGAACATGTCTGCCTTGGCGCTGGCCTCCACGTCGCGCTCGCCGCTGACCCGCACGGGCTTGCCCAACGCGCGCACTCCCCACTCGAGGACCGTCGAGACCGGATTGTCTCCGTTGGCGAAGCTCAGCCCGAGCGCCTGCTCGACGCGCTGACCGATCACCGCTTCCTCCTCAAGGCCCGTAAACGCAAAGGAGTTCTTGCCGCAGCCGATCACACGCCCCTCGTGGTCGCACACGAAGAAGGCGGCATCGGGGGCCGGATAGTAGTCGTCGAGCAGCTCGAACAGAAAGGCGAAGCCGCACTTGGCGCAACCCTTAGGTTGGCGCGTGAAGCCGATGTTGCGATCCAGCTCGCTCGTGCGATGACCGCAGTTGGGACAGATGAACGGGTGAGCCATGGACCCACAGATTAGTGGGAGCTAGAACAGAGCTGGGTCAGTAGGGCTCTCAGGCAGCGGAAGGCCAAGGTGCACAAAGGCAGCGGGGGTGGAAATACGCCCTCGGGGAGTGCGTTTGAGTAGCCCCTCGCGCAGCAGGTGAGGCTCGTAGACATCCTCGATCGTGTCCTGCTCCTCCCCCACGACCACAGCCAGCGTGGAAAGACCGACGGGGCCGCCGGAGAACTTGACGCAGACAGCGCGCAGGATCTCCCGGTCCAAGCGATCAAGGCCACGATCGTCGACTTCAAGCAGATCGAGCGCCGCGCAGGCTGTGTCGGCGCTCAGAACGCCATCCCCGCGCACCTCGGCGTAGTCACGCACGCGCTTGAGCAGACGGTTGGCCACGCGCGGGGTACCGCGGCTGCGCGCGGCGATGGCTGCAGCCCCGCCAGCCTCCAAGGGGATTTCGAGGATGCCGGCCGAGCGAGCCACGATCGCCGCCAGATCAGCCTCAGAGTAGGTCTCCAGGCGAGCCTGGATGCCGAAGCGATCACGCAAGGGCGTTGTCAGCAGGCCGCTGCGAGTAGTGGCGCCGATCAGCGTGAAGGCGGGCAGATCGAGCGTTACGACGCGCGCCCCCGCGCCTTGGCCGACTGTTATCGGCAGCCGGTGATCCTCCATCGCCGGATAGAAGGTCTCCTCCAATGTGCGCGGCAGTCGATGGATCTCATCGACGAAAAACACGCTGCGCGGCTCGAGCGCCGTGAGAAAGGCCGCAATGTCTCCCTTTCGCTCCAATGCGGGCCCCGCGGTCTGCACAAAGGGCACGTCAAGCTCGCTCGCGACGATCTGCGCGAGCGAGGTCTTTCCCAGGCCAGGCGGACCGGCGAGCAGTAGATGGTCGAGCGCATCGCCACGTGCGGCGGCGGCCTCAATCGCCACGGCGAGCTGTTCGCGCAGCGCGTGCTGGCCGATGAAATCCTCCAGACGCCGCGGACGCAGCGAGCGGTCGAGCTCATCCTCGTCCTCGATCGAATAGGGGGTCTGAATACGGTTCATCGCTGTCTGTGCCACCTCTATGCCCTACGCGCCGTGCGCAGTGCTTGTGCCAGCAGATCCTCGGCGCTCTCGCCTTCGGTGTCGCGCAGTAGATCCTCGGCTTCGCCCGGTGTATAGCCCAGCTCCAGCAGCCCCTCTCGCGCCAACCCGCGCGGGTTAGAGGATCCAGATCCCCGACGCGCCACGATTCCGCCCGCAGCGCCCGCCGCAGGGACATCCGCGACGGATACCTTCTCGCGCAGCTCGACGATGATGCGCTCGGCGGTGCGCTTGCCGATGCCGGGCACCGCCTGAAAGCGCGCGGCGTCGCCGGCGGCGATGGCACCCAGGAGCTCGCGCGGGGGTCCTCCGGAGAGCACCGCCAAGGCCACCTTGGGACCAACGGACTGCACCGAGAGCAGCATCAGAAAGAGGTCGCGCTCGGGCTCTGAGTGAAAACCGTAGAGCGCCAAGGCGTCGTCTCGCACAATCAAATGGGTGTGCAGCGTGGTCTCGCCACCGACGGCGGGAACGTGGTGCAAGGTCTCCGAAGAGACCGCCGCGCGATGGCCAATGCCGCCACAGACAATCACAACGTGGTCCGAGCGGCGCACGGCCACTTCGCCGCGAAGCAGGGCGATCATGCCAGTGCCGCCGTGAGTGCGCTCGTCAACGGTGCACAGTTGGCATGACAGAGCGCGACGGCAAGCGCATCTGACGCATGGTCCGGCGTAGGCAACTCGGGCAGATCCAGCAGCGTCTGAACCATGCGTGCCACCTGCTCCTTGGGAGCGCGTCCATGACCGCACACAGCGGACTTGACCTTCTGAGGCGTGTAGCCAGTGCAGGGCACGCCGCGCCTGCCGGCCGCGAGCATGACGACCCCGCGGGCGTGCCCGACCGCGAAGGCGGTGCGCACGTTCTGACCGAAGTACAGCTCCTCGAGCGCTACCGCATCGGGTGTGTGCTCTTCGAGCAAAGCCTCCACGCCGGCATACACGTCTGCCAGACGGCGCTCGATGGGCAGGCCCGCAGCGGTCTCGATCACACCGCCATCGAGCGCGGCCATGCGCCTGCCGCGGCGCTTGACGACGCCGTAGCCGGTATTGGCCAGGCCAGGGTCGATGCCCAAGACGATCATGGGAAGGGATTCTGCGCATCGCTCCGGACGCCTGCCCAGAACAGATGTTCGTCCTGGGCTCAGGAGGGCACTGGTGCTGGGCGTCCCCATGGTGGCGCACCCGAGGCCCAGAGGTCATTGAGGACGATCGCGTCCTTGTAAGTGTCCATGCACTCCCAAAAGCCTTGATGACGATAGGCGTGCAGCTGGCCGTTGCCCGCAAGGCGCTCCAGTGGTCGATGCTCAAGCACGCTGTCGGCGTCCAGGTAATCAAGAACGCCCGGCTCCAGGCAGAAGAAACCCCCGTTGATCCAGTGCTCCGAGCGCGGCTTCTCGCGGAAGCCCAGCACACGACCGCCCTCGTTGTCGAGCTCGGTGACCCCAAATTGCATCAGCGGCCGCACGACGGTCATCGTGGCCAGCGCGCCCTGCGTGCGGTGAAACTCCAGCAGTGCCCCCAGGTCGATGTCGGCCAGACCATCGGCATAGGTGAGGCAGAATCGCTCGCCGTTGAGATGCGGTTGCAGTAGCTTGACGCGTCCCCCGGTAGGGGTGTCCGGCCCCGTGTCCACGCAACGCACCTCGACTCCCTCCGGCCAGTCATGTGCGGCGACAAAGCCTTCAATCAGCTCCCCCCGGTATCCGGTGGCAAGCAGGAAGCGCTCAAAGCCCTGCGCCGCATAGAGCTGGATGACATGCCAGAGAATCGGCAGCCCTCCGATCTCCACCAAGGGCTTGGGCAGCTCGCGCGCATGGCCTTGCAAGCGAGTGCCGCGTCCGCCACAGAGAATCGCGACAGGTGGAAGACCCATCGAAATTGGGCTAGCCCGCGGCACGCTCAAGCATGT
Organism: uncultured Solirubrobacterales bacterium; assembly: GCA_963743165.1. Taxonomy (GTDB): domain Bacteria; phylum Actinomycetota; class Thermoleophilia; order Solirubrobacterales; family Solirubrobacteraceae; genus Palsa-744. The sequence goes on along the minus strand of CAVUOP010000001.1, from coordinate 104,393 downwards.
CCGCCGGCACGTCGAAGTTGGCGTGGACAGCGCCAACGTCGTCGTTGTCTTCGAGCGCGTCGATCAGACGCAAGAGCTTGGCGACCTGGCCCTCGTGCTGGATCTCCACCAGCGACGAAGGCCGGTAGAGCAACTCGGCGCTGTCAAGCTCGATGCCGGCCTCTTCGAGTGCCTGGCGCACGATGGTGAAGTCCTGCAGGCTGGTGATCACTTCATGCAGCCCGTCCTCGGCGGTTATGTCCTCCGCGCCCGCCTCAATTGCCACCAGCAGATCGTCCTCGGAGTAGCGCGAGGCGTCGATCAGGATGACGCCCTTTTTGTCGAATAGGTAACCGACGGAGCCCGGCTCCCCAAGCGAGCCGCCATGGCGCGCGAAGAGATGTTTGACATCCGCGCCGGTGCGGTTGCGGTTATCCGTGACGGTCTCCACCAACAGCGCGACGCCACCCGGGCCATAGCCTTCATAGAGGATCGACTCAAGCGACTCGGCGTCGGCGCCCGCGCCGGTGCCTTTGGCGATGGCGCGTTCGATGTTGTCCTTAGGCATCGAGGACGCTTTGGCCTTCTGGATCGCGTTCTTCGAGCGCGGCGTTGGCATCGGGGTCTCCCCCGCCGTCGCGTGCGGCCACCGTGATAGCGCGAGCGAGCTTGGTGAACTGAGCCCCGCGACGTGAGTCGACGATCGCCTTCTTGTGCTTGATGGAGGCCCACTTGGAGTGCCCAGACATACGTTAAAGATAGTGTTCTCAAGCGATGACGGGAATGGAAACCCACCCACCCCCCGGGATATTCAAGGCCTACGACGTGCGTGGGCTCTACGGCGAGCAGATCGACGGCGACGTGGCCGAGCAGATCGGGCGCGCCTTCGTGCGCGTACTGGCGGATCTGGCGAGCAAGCCCGCAAGCGAGCTGAAGGTGGGCCTGGGCAGGGATATGCGCCTGAGCGCCCCCGAACTGGCGGCGCGCTATCGCGAGGGCCTGCTGATGGAAGGAGCGAGCGTGCTGGACGCGGGGATGGTGGGCAGCGAGATGCTCTACTACCTCGTCGGCTCGCGCGGCCTGGATGGAGGTCTGATGTGCACGGCCTCACACAACCCCAAGGCGTACACGGGCGCCAAGCTGGTGCGCCAGGGCGCGATCGCCTTGAGTGGCGACGAAGGCATCCAAGACATCCGCCGCACGATTGAAGCGGGCCTGGGCGAAGGCGCACAGACGCGCGGCGCGCTGGAGCAGGTTGAGCTCTACGAGGAGTTCCAGGAGGCCGCGCTGAAGTTCATCGACCCGAGCGCGGTGAAGCCGCTGAAGGTGGTGGTCGACGGCGGCAACGGCATGGCGGGACCGATGGTGGGCCCACTGCTGGAGCGCCTCGGACTGGACCTGATCGAGACCTACTGGACGCCTGACGGCGAGTTTCCCGACCACGAGCCCAACCCTTTGCTGGAGGAGAACCGCAAGTTCATCATCGACAAGGTGCACGAGAGCGGCGCGGACCTGGGGATCGCCTGGGACGGGGACGCCGACCGTTGCTTCTTCATCGACGACACGGGCGCCTTCGTCGATGGCGATTTCCTCACGGCGCTGCTGGCTGAGTCGCTGCTGAGCAAGAAATCGGCGGGGCATCCTGAATCCATCCTGTATGACGTGCGCGCATCGAGAGCCGTCGCCGACACCGTGCGCGCCGCAGGCGGCGTGCCCCGCGTGAACCGCGTGGGCCATGCCTTCTTCAAGACGAGGATGCACAAGGAGGGTGGCCTGTTCGGCGGCGAGGTCTCAGGCCATTACTACTTCCAGGACTTTTACTGCGCTGACTCCGGCACGATCCCCGCGTTACTGATGTTGGAGCACCTCTCGCGCACGGGCAAGAAGCTCTCTGAGCTGCTGCGCCCCTATCACGAGCGCTATTTCATCTCCGGCGAGATCAACAGCGAGGTAAAAGATCAGCAGGCCAAGATGCGGGAGATCGCGGAGCGCTACAGCGACGCCCGCCAGGAAGAACTCGACGGCATCTCGATCGACTACGAGGACTGGCACTTCAATGTGCGGCCCTCGAACACTGAGCCCCTGCTGCGTCTGTGCCTGGAGTCGCTTGAGAGCCGAGAGGACATGGAGCGCCGCCGCGATGAGGTGCTGGCGCTGATCCGCTCGTGAGCGCCAAGGCGCCCGCATGGCCCTCCAGCGAGGAGGAACAGCGCGAAGCGCAGGCAACCCTGGCGCAGGCCGCCAAAGAGGGCATACACCGCTTGGCGATCCCCACTCCCTTCCAGGTGGGCCGCGTGAATGCCTATCTAATTGAGGACGAGCCGCTGACGCTGATCGACTCCGGCCCCAACTCCGCAAAGGCGCTGGACGAGTTGGAACAGGCGCTGGCGGCACTCGGCCACCGCATTGAGGACATCGAACTGCTGGTGATCACTCATCAGCACATCGACCACTTCGGCCTGGCCTCGATCCTGGCGCGCCGCTCAGGCGCGGAGGTGGCAGCCCTGAGCGGCCTGGACGATTATCTGCGCAGCTTCCGCGAACAGACCGAGCTCGACGACGTGTTCGCCGAGCAGACGATGTTGCGCCACGGCATTCCCACCGACGTGGTGAGCGCACTGCGCGCGGTCTCGGCCAGTTTCCGCGCCTGGGGCTCGACCGTCGAGGTTACCCGCCCGCTGCAAGACGGCGAAGCGCTGCAACTGCGCGAGCGCACCCTGCGTGTACTGCACCGCCCCGGCCACAGCCCTTCGGACACCCTCTTCTGGGACGAGCAGCGCTCGCTGATGATGGTCGCCGACCACCTCATCAAGCACATCTCCTCAAACCCTCTCCTGGCCCGCCCTCTGGGCGCAGGCCGTGACTTCACAGGCCCTCGCCCCCACTCTCTGGTCACCTACATAGAGTCGATGGAGCAGACGCGAGCGATGGATGTGGACCTCATACTCCCCGGCCACGGCCACCCCATCAAGGACCACAAGGCCTTGATCGACCTGCGTATGCACATGCACGAACGCCGCGCCGAACGCATCTACAACCTCATAGTCCAGCAGCCCCGCACCGCTCACGAGATTGCTCAGGATCTGTGGGGCAACGTAGCAGTGACACAGGCCTACCTGACGCTCTCCGAGGTGCTCGGCCATGTCGACCTGCTGATCAACGCCGCCCTAATCGAGGAGCACGATGAGGATGGGATGGTGCGCTTCGCGCCGCTCTAGTAGGCGCGATCTTCCATCTCTCCCAGATGCTCGACGTTCGCCCGGTCCTCGGCCTCCTCGGATGCCTCGCCGGCAAACCAGGCATCAAGGATCTCCTCCAACCCAGCCGCCGATGTCGTGCGCAGACTGAGGGCGAGGACGTTGGCGTCGTTCCAGCATCGTGCGCCGGTCGCCGTGGCCGCATCGGCACACAGCGCGGCACGGACAGTGGGCACCTTGTTGGCAGCGATCGACGCGCCGGTGCCGGTCCAGCAGCAGACGATGGCCCGATCGGCACGCGCCTCGGCCACATCCCGCGCGGCCGCCTCGCTGGCCCAGGCCCAATCGTCGCGCTCGCCGTCCGCGAATACGCCATGGGCCAGCAGCTCGTGACCACGACGCTGCAGCGCCTCCACGAGCATCGGGGCAATGCCCGTCATCTCATCGGCCGCGATGGCGATGCGCATGTGCGCAGTATCGCGCGCACGGCGCTTGCGGCATACCTTCCACGAAAAACAGGGAAGTACAGTAGAGTCCTTGATATCTTGGGGAGGATGTAGGAAGGAGAGGTCCAGCCGATGTACATGAATGGGAGTCAGGCAGCGCAGGCCAATCCGCACCTGAACGTCTTTGAGCCTTACCGGGAGCTGGCGAGCCACCACGAGGACCAGCTGACGCGGGCGGCGATGATCGTGCTGCGGATGGTGCCCCTGGCGCGGGAGACGCTGTTGCAGGCCATCGGGGAGGGGTCGCTCAGCGGATTGCCTGAGTGCTCGCTTGACATGCAGGCCACGCATGTTGTCAATCCGAGCGGGACTTCGGGCGAGGAGGCGCCCGCACGGGGGCGGCTCGTGAGCGTCTTCCTGACGCCCGATATCGAGCCCTTTGCGCTCTCAGAAGCGGTCACCGAAACCGAGCGCGGACAGCGCTTTGACGGGGTGCTGCGCTTTGACCCCGAGCTGGTGGTGGTGGTCGAGAGCAAGGTCTGCCGGCGCTGGGCGCGGCGCGATGGGCACCGCGTGGCGGAGCTCAATCTGCGCGGTGCGCGCTTTGCGGAGCAGCGCACCTGCCTGCTGCCGTGGCACGACCTGCTGGAGTCCTGGATGCGACTGATCGAGCTGGATGTGCTGAGCACCGCTGAGCGCGAGCTGGTGCAGGACATGCTCGACTACGCCCACCGCGACTTCGGGCATCTGCTGCCGTTTGGCAGTCTGCGCCGTGCGGGTGCCGATCCCACGCGCCGGCAGCGGCGGCTGCGTTCGCTGCTGGCACAGGGCACCGGTGTGGAAGCCGAGCGGGGCAACCTTGTGCACGTGCGCCTGGACACCGCATTGGGGGTGGTCTCCTTCCAGCGCGTCGCCTTGAGCCTTGAGCAGGATCATCTCGTGCTGCACATCTGGCCTGGGGAACTCAAACACCAGGCCGAGCACCTATACGTCGGGGACCACGCATTGCGGCTCAGCCGCCTGGCTGTGCCGGGGAGCGATTGGAGCATCGAGCCGCAGCCACTGCTGGGCTATCGCAACGCACCCGTGCGCTCACGGGTGTACCTCACCTGCACGCTCGACGCCGCCACCTACGCGCGCCGCTGGCAAGGTGAGGATTGGGAGCGCGTAGGAGCGCACCATCGCAACTACATCATGGGCGATCTGTGGCCGTGGCTGCTGGCACGCGGCTACGCCTCGCCCTGCGATCTGGAGGCAGTAGAGGGATTCGTGGCCTCCCTGGGCAGGCGCTTTGCGCACCTGCGCCCAAGTATGCACCTGACGCGCTCCTGGGCTCTGGAGGAGGCTGAGGAGCTCGATGAGGACGGGCGCTTGGCGGCGCAGGTCCGCGAGGCCGTGAGTGAGGTGCTGCGCATCCTCGGGGAGCCCGGGCTGCCGCTGACACTCAACATGCCGGCCGTGCTCGGCTCGCCCGCCGCGAGCTAAGCCACAGCGGCACGCCGGCGGGATACCGCCTGCAGAAACAACTGGTGCACACGATCGTCCTCGCTCAGCTCACTGTGGAAGGCAACCACCAGCATGTCTCCTTCGCGCGCCGCGACAGCGTGCCCGTCGACCCGCGCCAGGATCTCCACATCTCCTCCATGCTCGGCGATCCAAGGCGCACGGATGAAGATGCCGCGCAGCGGGCCGCCCTCCAACCCCGCCACATCAAGATCGACCTCGAAGCTCTTAGTCTGGCGGCCGAAGGCGTTGCGCTCCGCGCGGATATCCATCACATTGAGGTGCTCGCGGTCGAGCATGATCAGACCCGCACAGGAGCCCAGCAGCGGCGTGTCGCTCGCGGCCAGCGCGCGCAGCGGCTCGGCCAAGCCCTCACGCTCGATGCCAAGGGTCATCGTCGTTGACTCTCCTCCGGGTATAACGAGGCCCTGTAGATCTTCGAGATCCCGTGGCACGCGCACCTCACGCACCTGTGCGCCTAGCCCGCGCAGCATCTTGGCGTGTGCCTCGAAGCCACCCTGCAGCGCCAGCACGCCTATGAGCGGCGCCTCCACCATCGCCCGCTTGAGACGCCTACCAGCCGCGCTGGGCCAGCAGCTGCTCATCCTCAAGCTTCGAGGACTCCAGGCTGACCATCGCAGTGCCCAGCCCGCGCGAGGCCGCAGCGATGCGCTCAGGGTCCTGCCAATGCGTGGTGGCCTCAACGATTGCCCGCGCGCGCACAGGCGGGTCCTCGGACTTGAAGATACCCGAGCCCACGAAGACGCCTTCGGCACCCAGCGACATCATCAAGGCGGCATCGGCGGGGGTGGCGATACCGCCGGCGCAGAACAGCACCACAGGCAGCTTGCCATCGCGGGCCACGCCGCGAACAAGATCAAGCGGCGCGCCGTGATCCTTGGCGGCCGTTGCCAGCTCCGCTTCGTCGAGCATCGTCAGGCGCCGGATCTCACTGCCGATGCGGCGCATATGGCGCACGGCCTCCACGATGTCTCCCGTGCCGGCCTCGCCCTTGGAGCGGATCATCGCGGCACCCTCGCCGATGCGCCGCAGCGCCTCACCCAGGTTGGTCGCGCCGCACACGAAAGGCGCCTTGAAGGCCCACTTGTCGATGTGATTGCTCTCATCCGCCGGCGTCAGCACCTCGGACTCATCGATGTAGTCCACGTCAAGCGCCTGCAGCACCTGCGCCTCGACGAAGTGACCGATGCGGGCCTTGGCCATCACAGGGATGCTGACGGCCTCCTGAATGCCCACGATCATCTCGGGGTCGCTCATGCGCGCCACGCCGCCATCACGGCGGATATCGGCAGGCACGCGCTCCAGCGCCATCACCGCGGCGGCGCCCGCGTCCTCGGCGACCTTGGCCTGCTCGGGGGTGACAACGTCCATGATCACGCCGCCCTTGAGCATCTCCGCCAAGCCGCTCTTGACTCTGAATGTCGCCTCGTCGCGCATGGTTCGTAGTCTATCCGGCGCGCCGCACGCTTATATGAGCTGATGTTGTTCCGACCGGCACATGTGCCGGTCGGCCGGACCGTACATGTACGGTCCGGGACCGTGCCGCATGCGGCACGGTCTTCCCCGAGAAGCAGACGACGTTCAAGCTACTTGAGCCGGAAAGCCTTGATGCGGTCGTCGTACTGCGCCGTGTCCTTGGCGTAGACCCCGTAGGCCAGCGCCTGGATCAGGCTCAAGAGCGCCGTGTGCGAACGCACGTAGGCGGGGCTATTGGAGGAGTAGTAGAGCTTGATCTGCGCCAGCTTGGCGACCTCTGAAAGGGTCGCATCGGTGACCGCGGCGGTGCGCGCCTTGCGGTGGCGAGCCAGCTTCATGGCGCGCACGACCAACGGATGCGGGCGCCCAGCAGAGAGGCCGATCACGAGCGTCTGCTCATCGATGCGGCCCAAACGGCTCAGGGCCTCCTGGGAAGGGCTCGCCACGACATCGACGCGCAGGTCCAGCAGCATCAGCAGATGACGCAGGTAGCTGGCGAAGAAGGCCATCTGATCGGTGCCGGCCACGAGCACCTTATCGGCGCTCACGATCGCCTCGATCAGCGCGTCCACCGCGCTGCGCGAGACCTTGCGGGCCGTCTCCTCCACGTTTAGATGGTCGGCGGCCAGGGCAGTCTCAAACTCATTCTGATCGAGCGAGAACAGTGGCGCTGAGCCATTGGCGGAGCTTGAGCCGTTGGTCTTGGCGGGAGATCCTACGATCGCCTGCGTGTGCACGCGCCGGTACTCCTCGCGCGCTGCTGCCTGCAACTCGGGGAAGCCCTCAAAGCCCAGCGCCTGGGAGAAGCGCACGACCGTGGAGCTTGAAGTGTTGGCGCGACGCGCCAGCTCCTCGGCGGTCTGGAAGGCGGCCTCATCGAGGTGGTCGACGATGTACTGGGCCACATCCTTCTGTGAGCGCGAGCACTCATCGAAGCGGGCCTGGATGTACTTGGAGAGGCTTTGGTGATCACCGGTGCCTGGCAGGGCGACCGGCGAAGGCTTGGTGGGTGTTGGGGTGGCAACTCGCTTCACGCGGCTGTTGTTCGACGTATGCGTCTATGACTCCTCCCAAAGATCACCCGCCTTTTGTCAAAAGATCCATGCCGATGATCCGCCGAACGGCTCCGCGCGCAGATAGGACGCGATGAGAATTGCGATTGTCGGCGCCGGTATCTCTGGCCTCCTAAGCGCCCACCTGCTGCACCCCGAGCACGAGATCGTGGTGTATGAGGCGGCTTCCTACGCGGGCGGGCACACGCACACCGTGCGCGTGGATACCCCTCACCACACCCACCATGTGGACACCGGCTTCATCGCCTTCAACGATCGCAACTACCCCAACTTCAGTCGCCTACTCGACCGGCTCGGCGTGGGGGTGCAGCCCACCCACATGAGCTTCTCGGTGAAGGGCGAGCAGGAGGACTTCGAGTACTGCGGCACTCCCCGCGGCATCTTCTGCCAGCCACGCAACCTGACACGGCCGTGGTTTCTGCGTATGCTTGGCGAACTGCCGCGCTTCAACCGCGAGCTGCGGCGGGTGCTGCAACGCCAGGACAACGGCGAGTCGCTGCATGACTTTCTCGCGCAGCACGACTTCTCGGCGGCCTTCGTGCAGCGTCTGATCATTCCCCAGGTCTCCGCGGTGTGGTCGGCCGACCCCCGGCAGATGGCCACCTTCCCGGTGCGCTTCCTGGCGGAGTTCTTCGCCAACCACGGCATGTTGGGTTTCCGCGATCGCCCCGCTTGGAGCACCGTCACGGGGGGCGCCGCGAGCTATGTCGACGCCCTCACGCGCCCTTTTCGCGAGCGCATCCGCCTGGACTCCCCCGTGCACTCCATTACCCGCACGCCTGAGTATGTCGAACTCGTGGTCCGAGGGCGGGAGGCCGAGCAGTTCGACCAGGTCGTGATCGCCACCCACTCCGACCAGGCCCTCGCGCTGCTCGCCGACCCCAGCGCGCGCGAGCGCCAGTTGCTTGGCGCGATCCCTTATCAGGCCAACGAGGCGGTGCTGCATTCCGACAGCACCCTGTTGCCACGTCGGCGCGCGGCGCGCGCCGCCTGGAACTTTCATCTGCTGCGCGAGCCCCAGCCGCTTACCACGGTGACCTATTACATGAATCACCTGCAGCGCTTGGCCGGCGCCGATCGCGACTTCTGCGTGACGCTCAATCGCAGCGAGGCGATCGACCCGGCCAAGGTGATCCGCAAGATCGCCTACTCCCACCCGGTCTACACGTCGCAGGGCGTGGCGGCGCAGTCCCAGCATGGCGCCATCTCAGGGTTGGCCCATCGCACCCATTACTGCGGCGCCTACTGGGGCTGGGGCTTTCACGAGGACGGCGTCGTGAGCGCCTTGCGTGCCTGCGCACCGTTCGGGGTAGGGCTATGAGCATGCCCACCGGCCAGGCCTCTTGCCTATACGAGGGAACGGTGCGGCACCGCCGCATGGGATCCGTGCCCGACGAGTTTCACCATCGGCTGTTTATGGCCTATCTGGACCTGGATGAGCTGCCCGGCCTGTTTGACGGCAGCTTGCTGTGGTCTGCGCGTAGGCCGGCGCCGGCGTGGTTTCGTCGCGCCGACTACCTCGGCGACCCTCAGGTGGGGCTGAAGGAGTCCGTGTTTGAGCTTGTGAGGCAGCGCACTGGCTTCACTCCCGATGGCCCGGTGCGACTGCTCACACACCTGCGCTATTTCGGTCACTGCTTTAACCCCGTCAGCTTCTACTACTGCTTTGACGCCCTTGGCGAGCAGGTGGTGGCGGTCGTGGCCGAGGTCACCAATACGCCTTGGGGCGAGCGCCATGCCTACGTGATGCCCGTCACCGAGACGCACGATCGGGGCACCGTGACGGTGCTGCGCGAGCAGTTCGACAAGCAGCTGCACGTCTCGCCATTTATGGGCATGGATCGTCGTTATGACTGGCGCCTCACCGTGCCTGACGAGCAGCTGCTGGTGCACATCGAGTCCCAGCCGCGCAGCGCGGGAGAAGGAGCGTTCGACGCGACCCTCTCCCTGCGCCGCCATGAGATCGATGCGGCCTCACTGCGCCGTGCGCTGCTGTGCCATCCGGCGATGAGCGCGCGGATACAGGCGCGCATCTACAGCCACGCGCTGCGCCTGCGCTTGCGCGGAGCGCGTTGGTACCCCCATCCCGACAGCGGGGCGATGCCGACGTGAAGGCCAGCTTCTCAGACCGCGTCGCACGCTGGCTGGTCCTGCGTCTGCTCGCACGCACTCACGGTGGGGAACTGACGATCATTGAGGGCAGCGAGCGTCTGCATTTCGGCGATTGCACTTCCGGGCCTGCGGTACGCGCAGCCATCGAGGTCCACTCTCCTGGCTTCTATCGCTCCTTGCTCCGCGGCAGCGTGGGGCTGTGCGATTCCTATATGGACCATTGTTGGGACTGCCAGGACCTTGTGGCTCTCACCAGGTTCGCGGCGCTCAACGTGCGTCCTTTGGATAACGCCCGGCGCGTGTTGGCACCGGTGACGATCCCCTTCCAGCGCTGGCTGCGTTGGCTCGCGCGCAACACACCGCGGCGTGCGCGCAAGCGCGTGGCAGCCCACTACGACCTCGGCAACGAGCTCTTCTCGCTGTTCCTCGATCCCACGATGATGTACTCCTGCGCGGTCTTCGACTCGCCCGAGGCGACACTGCAGGAGGCGTCGCTGGCAAAGCTTCAGCGAGTGTGCAGCAAGCTCGACCTGGGGCCTACCGATCACGTGCTTGAGATCGGCAGTGGCTGGGGTGGATTTGCCGTATATGCCGCGCAGCACTATGGCTGCCGCGTGACCACCACGACGATCTCCCGCGAACAGCACGCCTATGCCACGGCGCGTGTTTGCGCGGCCGGCTTGCAGGATCGGGTGACGGTGCTGCTGGAGGACTACCGCGACCTGCGCGGCAGCTACGACAAGTTGGTCAGCATCGAGATGATCGAGGCGGTTGGCTGGCAGTACCTCGGTACCTATTTCCGTCGCTGCTCGGAACTGCTGCGCGCGGATGGCGCGATGCTCTTGCAGGCGATCGTCATCGACGATCGCGCCTACCATGTGGAGAAGGCGTCGAAGAGCTTCATCAACACCTACATCTTCCCCGGGGATGTTTGCCTTCGATGCAGGTCATCTCGCGCACCTTGGCGCGTGTGACCGACCTGCACAATGTGCATAAGGAGGACATCACCCCCCACTATGTGGAGACCCTTGTGCACTGGCGCGCGCGCTTTCTGGCGGCCGCCGAGCGCCTGCACGAGCTCGGCTATGACGAGCGCTTTCGCCGGCTGTGGGAGCTTTATCTGAGCTACTGCGAGGGCGGCTTTCGCGAGCGACGCATCGAGAACGTGCAGCTGCTGCTGGCCAAGCCCGGTTACCTCGCGCCCAGCTACCCCGCTGCGGCGCCGCTGATCCCCTCTGAGACCTTGAGCCTGTCGGCCAGCTCAACGAAATAGTCGAGCGCCTGCGGGTTGGCCAGCGACTCCACGCTCGCGGCCTCCCCCACCGGAGTACCCATCAGGATGCGCTTGACGGGCACCTCCAGCGCCTTGCCCGACAGCGTTCTGGGCACCTCGGCGATCTGCATAATCTCGTTGGGCACATGTCGCGGTGAGCAGTCCGCGCGAATTCTCTTGGCGATTCTGCCCTTCAACTCTTCATCGAGCGTCACGTCCTCGCGCAATACGACGAACAGCACCATCCACAGCTCTTCCGCGGCGTGCGGTATATCCACCACGAGCGCATCGACCACCTCCTCGACCGCTCCCGCCGCGCGATAGATCTCGCTGGTGCCCATGCGCACCCCCTGGCGGTTGATCGTGGCATCTGAGCGGCCGTAGATGACGGCGCCCCCGCGCGGGGTGATGCGAATCCAATCGCCGTGACGCCAGATTCCGGGATACATCGAGAAGTAGCTCTCGCGATAACGCTCGCCGATGCCCTCCTCCCCATCCGTGTCTCCCCAGAAGAACAGTGGCATCGAGGGCAGCGGCTCAGTCAGCACCAGCTCACCAACCTCATCGGTGAGGCTATTGCCCTGCTCATCCCAGGACTCCACCGCACAGCCCAGCGCGCGACACTGCAGCTCGCCCATATAGACGGGCAGCAGCGGACAGCCGCCGACGAAGGCCGTGCATACATCCGTGCCGCCGCTCGTGGAGAAAAGCCAGACATCTGATTTGACATGGGTATAGACCCACTCGAAGCTCTCGGGAGGCAGCGGCGAGCCGGTGGAGCCGATGCTGCGCAGGCTGCTCAGATCATGTTCGCGACCGACCTCTAAACCCTGCTTGTGACAGCTGGAGAGAAAGCCCGCGCTGGCCCCCAGGCAGGTGATCCGAGCGCGCTCTGTCAGATCCCACAATGCGCCAAGATCGGGGTAGGCGGGGCTGCCGTCATACAACACGATGGCGGCCTCCGTGAAAAGACAGCCGATCAGGAAGTTCCACATCATCCAGCCGGTGGTGGTGAACCAGAACATGCGATCGCCACGGCGCAGGTCGAGATGCAGATGACTCTTCTTCAGCTGCTCCAGGAGGATGCCGCCGTGGCCGTGCACGATCGCCTTGGGTAAGCCGGTCGTACCCGAGGAGTAGAGCACCCACAAGGGATGATCGAAAGGCACCTGCTCAAACACAAGCTCACTGTCCCCGCCCAGCGCGCGCAGCTCACCCCAGGTGAGACCTCCTGGCCAGCCAGCGAGAGTGCTGTCGGCGTCCGCGGACAAATAAGGCAACAGCACCGCGTGCTCAACGGTTCCCAGCTCCGCCAAGATGCCTTCCAGCACGCCGGTACGCTCAAAATCTTTACCCCCATGGCGATAGCCATCGACGGCCAGCAACACCTTCGGTTCGATCTGGGCGAAGCGGTCGATCACGCTGCGCGCCCCGAACTCTGGCGCCGCGCTGGACCACACTGCCCCCAGACTGGTAACTGCTAGAAAGGCGATCAAGGTCTCCGGGATGTTGGGCATGTAGGCCACCACGCGGTCTCCGCGGCCAACGCCCAGGGTGCGCAGCCCACCGGCGATGGCGGCCACCTCGGCTGAGAGTTCCCCCCACGTCAGCTCCTGCAGCGGCCGTAACTCCGAGGCGTGCAGCACGGCCACATCCTGCGGTGCACGGTCACGCAGCAGCATGTTCTCGGCGTAGTTGAGCTCAGAGCCAGTGAACCAGCGTGCCCCCGGCATCGTGCGCGAATCGAGTACCTGCTCATAGGTGCGGCTGGCGCGCACGCCGCAGAACTCCCAGATGTCCTCCCAGAAGGTCTCAAGCTCCTGTAATGACCAGCGCCGCAGATCGTCGTAGTCGGCAAAACCGCGCGCATGGCGCTCGCCGGCCCAACGCATGAAGCGCGTCATCGCCGCCCGCTCACGGTCTTCGGGCGAGGGTTCCCACAGGGGCTGCTGCCCACCTGCCCTGGACATCATCTCTCCCTTATTTCGTGGCTGCGCGCGGTGGTCATCCCCCACCCCCGGCGTCTGTGAATAAGTAGCCCATTGTCTCTAATTCAGCTATAGCGAAAACAGCAGATTGCACGGGTAGGCCTTCATTCTGTACAGCTTGGCTAGTTGTGGGTGCACGCTTGAGACATATCGCCCTATGCTGCCTACCGTGAAGACCTCGACGCTACGCGAGAAGTTCCCGGTTCTGAGAGCAATCGTGTACCTCAACGCGGGCACCGACGGCCCGCTGCCCACCGCCGCCGTCCAGGCCGCGGCTGTCGAGCTCGAGCGCGAGGCCGAGCAGGGACGCGCGCAGCGCCATTTCGAGCGTCGCAGTGAACTCAGCTCCGACTTGAGGTCCGCCTATGCCTCCATCCTGGGTTGCCCCGCCGAGGATACCGCGCTCACCTCTTGCACCAGTGAGGGGATCGGACAGGTCATCGGCGGGCTGGAGCTGCATGCGGGCGATGAGATCGTGACCAGCGACGAGGAGCACCCCGGCCTGCTGGGCGCCTTGGCAGCGGCGCACGAGTTGCACGGGGTATCGATTCGGATGGTCTCGCTCGGCGAAGTGGCTGAAGCCGTCGGGCCTCACACCAAGCTCGTGGCCTGCTCGCACGTTGGCTGGATGAGCGGCAGTCTGGCGCCGGCTGAGCTGGCCGGGGTCGATGTGCCGGTGCTGCTCGACGGCGCCCAGGGCATCGGGGCGGTGCCAGTCGATGTGGGCGCGCTCGGCTGCGACGCCTACGCCGGCGCCGGGCAGAAGTGGCTGTGCGGCCCCGATGGCATCGGCATGCTGCACACCACCCCGCAGTTGCGCGAGCGGCTTAAAGTCGAGCCGGCGCGGCTACGGCAACCTGGCCGAGCCCAACGCCGGCTTGCAGGCGGGCCTGCATGAGGACGCACGGCGGCTCGACAGCATGTCGCTCAGCGCCGAGAGCGTCGCCTGCGCATTGGCGGCCTCACAGGTGCTCAGCGAGCCCGGCTGGCCCGCGGTGCACGCGCGCTCATGCAGCCTGGCCGCGCTGCTGGCTGAGCGTCTGGCGGAGAGTGGGCGCGAAGTGGCGCCGCGTGACGCAACCACACTGGTGTCCTTTCAGAGCCCCGATCCCCCAGCCGAGCGTGCCCGTCTGGCTGAGCAGGGAGTGATACTGCGCGACATCCCCGGACGGCCCTGGCTGCGCGCCTCCGTTGGTGCCTGGAACGACGAGAGCGACATCGAGCGGCTGCTGAGCGGGCTGGCGTGAGCTAGGTCACCGCCAGGCTGCACCCAAAAGCGCGAGCGAACAGTCCCGTCTCTCGACCCGCCGCCCAGCGCGGCACCGCCGCTTCACCGTCGGCGATCAAACGCAGCTGCACCTCACAGCCCCCGTACGCCTTGCCTTCCGAGACCGCGGCCCGGAGTTGATCCGCGCCGGCTCCCGCAAGCGTGAGGCGAATCTCGCGCACCAGCTGATCGCGGGAGCGCTCCAGATCCTCGGCCAGCCGCAGCAGCACCGCAAGTCGGTTCAGGCGCTCTGCATCGCCGACCTGAAACAGCGAGGCCAGCGGTCCGGGCTCGGGCATGCCCTTGCGGTGGTAGCGCGCGGCCTGCGCCACCAGCGCCACCTCCAACGGCGAGAATCCCGGCAGGCCTCCATTGAGGATCAGATAGCGCGAGTGCTTGTGATGGTCGTCGTAGTCGACCGACATGCCGATGTCGTGCATCTCACTGGCGGCCCACAGCAGCTCACGCTCAAGCGGGTCGCCGGGGTGCAGCCCCAGCTCGGCGAGCTGGTCGAACATGCTGAGCGCCAGCTTGGCCACATGGCGTGTGTGAGCGATGTCCACGTGGTATCGGCCCGCGATGTTCAGCACGCTGGAGCGCCTTACGTCCTCAAACAGCGGCGGATCCCGGTCCGCCAGGAGGCGCTCGAAGAAGACCCCCTCGCGCAGTCCCGCCTCGGTGATCTCGATTCCCTCGAAACCACCTACACGCAGGGCCTCCCGCACGACCATTGCCCCTGCCAGGATCAGGTCCGAGCGCGCCGGCTTGATCCCCGGCACGCGGCTGCGCTCCGCGGCAGGCAACTCCGCCAGACGCGCTATCAGCCGCTCCAGAGCCTCGCTTGAGAGAACCATGCCCTGCACCCCATTGCTGGGCTGTCCGGCACAGCGCTGGGCAGCGGCAGCAAGGTTGCGTACGGTGCCGCCGATCCCGACCAGGTGCCCACCCGCGCTGGGCAGCCAGGTCGCACTTGCAAGCTCCATGGCCACGTGCTCGCGCAGCTCATCGAGCTGTTTTTGCTTGGGTATCCCTCCGCCCGGGAGAAAACGCTCAGTCATGCGCACCGCCCCCACACGCCAGGAGTCAGACTCGTGCGGTAGTCGATCGGCTACGTGCACGAGCTGCAGCGAGCCACCGCCGAGATCCAGCACGCAGCCATCGCGCAATGTCGTGGAGTTGATCGCCGCCAGATAGCCGTAATGGGCCTCGGCATCGCCGCTGAGAACGCGAATCGGCAGGCTCGTGCGTACGCGGGCCATGCCCAGGAAGTCCTCCGCGTTCTCGGCATCGCGGATTGCGCTCGTGGCCACGGCGTCCACCTCGTCAGGACCCAGTCCGCTGGCCTCGCAGAAGTGGGCAAACACGTCGAGCGTCGCCAGCGCGCGCTGGATTGGCTCCTCGCCCAGGCGCCCGCTTGCCGCCATGCCCTCGCCGATGCGCACCGGCTCATAAATCTCATCAGTGCGCTGCCACCAGCCCTCGGCGGCCGTGAAGACAACCAGCCGAAACGAGTTCGAGCCCAGATCGATGACCGCCAGCCGCTCTCCTGACCCCATGTAAAGGAGGGTATTTCTTGTGGCGGCGACCTCTTTGGGGCCGCGGCAAAGACCGCTCTGCGAGCGGCGGGACACGTTTTGCGGCTCGCCTGAAAACGAGCTCCAACCGCCACCCGGCGTGGGCCACGGGAGCGATCCTCTAAGCTTCTACACCCCTGTGGAGCTAGTTGCACCGCCCACCGGCGGTAGGCCGCGCCTAAAGAAGCTGCGCTTTCTGTTGATCCTCTTGGCGGTCCTGCTGCTCGGTCTTATCTCGTTCGTCTTCGGCATGTTCATGGCCGTCGCTTCGACGCTGCCCTCGCTGGATAACCGCCAGGAGTTCAACAACGCGCGCAACTCAGTGCTGCTCGACGATCTGGGCCGGCCGCTGGGCGTGCTGAGCCATCAGAACCAGATCCTGCTAACCCCCGGGCAGATCCCGCGGATCGTCAAGGATGCGGTGATCTCGATCGAGGATAAGCGTTTCGAGAGCAACAGCGGCGTTGACATCCGCGCGATCGGGCGAGCCTTCGTCCAGGATGTCCTACACAGCGGCAATGTGCAGGGCGCCTCCACGATCGAGCAGCAGTTCGTCAAGAACGCCTTGCAGGCGCAGTCGCACCGCACCCTCTTCGAGAAGCTGCGCGAGGCGGCGCTGGCCTATCAGCTGGCGCACAAGTGGTCGAAGGAAAAGATCATCACCGAGTACCTCAACACGATCTACTTCGGTAATGGCGCCTACGGGATCGAGGCCGCCGCGCGTACCTACTTCGGCCAGGACGTCAATCATCTGGGCTGCGGCACGCCTAAACACCAGCTGTGCGTACAGCAGCTGGAGCCGGCGGAGGCGGCATTGCTGGCGGGAATCATCCAGTCACCCACCGGCTATGACCCCGTGACCCACCCCGCACAGGCGCGCATACGGCGCAACCTGGTGCTCAAACAGATGTTCGAACAGGGCTATCTGACGCGCAGCGACTACGAAGAAAGCATCGCCCAGGCGCTGCCCGCACCCAAGGACATCCAGCCCCCGCATCAGACCTTGGTGGAAGGGATCGATGTCGGCTATTTCACCTCTTGGGTCTCCCAGCAGGTGATCGAACGCTACACCGCCACTCGCGCCTTCACAGGAGGCCTGAAGATCCGCACCACGCTCGACCTCGACATGCAGCGCGCTGCCGAACAGGCCGTCAACAGCTACCTACCCGGCCCCGAAGGCCCCACGGCTGCGCTGGTGGCGATCGAAAACTCCACCGGCGAGGTGCGGGCAATGGTGGGTGGGCGCAACTACAACGAGAGCCCCTTCAACCTCGCCACCGAGGGTGAGCGCCAGCCAGGTTCCTCGTTCAAGGCCTTTGACCTGGCAGCGGCTCTGCAGGACGGGATCTCGCCTGACTCGGTGTGGAGCTCGCACGTCAAGACCTTCTACGTTCCCAGCGCCCACGGCAAGGAAAAGTTCGTGGTGCACAACGACGAAGGCTCCTACAGCGGCTCAGACTCCCTCACCGGCGCGACGGCCTTCTCCGATAACTCGATCTACGCCGAAGTGGGCCTGAAGGTGGGAACCCACCGCATCGCGCGTCTGGCCCACCGCATGGGCATACGCACCCCGATCTCCACCAACCCGGCCATGACCATCGGTGGTCTGAAGGTGGGCGTGACTCCCCTGGACATGGCCCATGCCTATGAGACCATCGCCCATGCTGGCGAGCGCGTGAGCGGAACGCTGGTGGGCGACTCCGCCCCGGTGGGCATCCAGGAAGTCGATGCCGGCTCGCGCATGCTCTCAGACGGCCACCACCGCGATGTTGAGCACACGATGCTGACGCGGGTGCTGCCCCCGGGCGTAGCCGAAACGGAGACCTCGATGCTCGAGACCGTGCTGCAGTACGGCACCGCCCGCGCTGCCGCCATCGGCCAGTTCGCGGCCGGCAAGACAGGTACGACATCCAACTTCGGCGATGCCTGGTTCGTGGGCTGGAACAAGAAGTACACCGTGGCCGTGTGGGTGGGCTATCCCACGCGACTGATCCCGATGACCACCGACTTCGGCGGCAAGCCGGTCTTCGGGGGCACCTTTCCCGCCCTTATCTGGCACAACTTCATGCTCTCTGCTCTGCACGTTGAAAAGGAACGCGCGGAACGGGCCGCCGCTCAGGGCAACGCCAAAGAAACCGGCAAGAGTGCCGGTAGTGGCACTACCACTGGTACTGGCACCACGAGCCTGCCGGAAACCGGCCGGCACAGCTCCGCCACCTCCGAACCGCACTCATCTACGCCCCCCACGCCCTCATCGCATAGCCCGAGCGCCGCACCCTCACAGCCAACTCCCCACCCTGCCACTCCCCAGACGCCAGAACCAGCAACGCCCGCGCCCACCCCAGCCGCGCCACCGTCGTCCTCTCCCAGCCCCGCTGCGCCACCGTCTGGCGGGGGAGGCACGGCCGGAGGCACCGCCGCACCCACAGGCGGTGGTGGTGGATGATCGCAGCGCCCGCCGGTGATGGTGGGGGTCGCAGCGTCCGCCGACGGTGACGGATGCGCATCCCAGCACCCGCTGACGGTGATGGGTGATCGCAAATCGAAGGTTTGAGCGCAATAGTCTATACGACAGGTAGCTACTATTGCTAACTAACTCTGAAATCGCGCAGCCTCCCTCACCTCCTTTAGGTTCTGGTAGATACCACTGCGCTCAATGCTCGCGCTGGATGTGGCCTTGATCAGAGGCGGGGCCGCGAGACGTTGCGGTTGCCAGCCGCGCAGAAGCGCCAGGGCAACTCGACCGCGTGATTGATTCCGATGCGCTCGCCCTGCACGATCGTCGGCTTGCGCCAATCGCCCGCCGCGGGGCGAATCACGACCGGGCCAGTGGTGAGGCTGGAGTCGTTCTCGCTCAACTCGATGCCGAGCGCCTGTGTCAGCTTGCCAGGCCCCGAGCAGAGATCCTGCTCACGCTCTATGCCACGCCGCAGACGCATCTGCTCGATCCCCCGCAGCGGCTCAAGCGCCCTGATGAGCACGGCCGCGCCGACCCCCTCGGGCTCGCAGACAGCATTGAGGAGAGCGTGAATGCCATAAGAGCGATACACGTAGGCCTGCCCCGGCGGTCCGAACAGTACGCGCGTGCGGTTGGTGAGCCCGACATAGGCATGGCAGGCCGGCTCGCACTCGTGGTAAGCCTCGGTCTCCACGATCACCCCGGCGCCGTCACCGAACTCCACCGTGCAGCCGATCAACGCGCGAGCGACGTGGAGTACCGGTCGGTCATAGAAATCGGTAGGAAGCGCGCCCTCACACTTCGCCGCCAAGGGATGTTTGGCCTCAGACTTCGCCGCCAAGGGAAGCGCCGCCTCACACCTCGCCGGCAAGCGCGTCCTTTGCCGCCTCGATCTGTTCGCGAACCCGCGCCGTGGAGGTGCCGCCGGCGGAGATCTTTGACTCAAGCCAGGATTGATGGCGCAAGGCGTCGTAGTACTCCTCGCTGCGCTGCGCCAGCGCCGGGCTGTGCTCTGCCAACTCCTGCGGTTTGAGTTGGGAGAGAGGTGCGTCCGCTGTCCACCGCGGTGCGCACCAGCCCCGCCACGACGCCGTGCGCCTCACGGAAGGGCAGGTCGCAGCGCGCCACGAGCAGGTCGGCGATATCGGTTGCCGCAAGCATCTCATCGGCGGATGCCTCGGCCAGGCGCTCGCGGTGGAAGCTGACCCCCGCGATCATCCCTCGCGCGGCGGCAAGCGCCAACTCGATCGTGTCCACGGCATCGAACAGATGCTCCTTGTCCTCCTGCAGGTCCTTGTTGTAGGTCAGCGGCAGCGCATGCAAGACGCCATGGAAAGCCGATAGGTGGCCCACCACGCGTGGGGCCTTGGCGCGCAGAAGCTCAGCAGCGTCAGGATTCTTCTTCTGGGGCATGATCGAGGACCCGGCGCTCCAGGCATCGGGCAGCTCACAGAACCCGAACTCGGAGCTCGACCAAAGCACCAGCTCGGCCCCCAGGCGTGAGAGGTGGGTGGCGCAGGTCGCTGCAGCGGCGAGGTAATCGAGCACAAAGTCACGCCCGGAGACCGCGTCGATCGAGTTGGGGGCCACTTCCGCGAAGCCCAGCTCGTGCGCGACCATCTCGCGGTCGGTATCGAAGTTGACACCCGCGAGTGCGCCCGCGCCGAGCGGCAGGCGCCCGGCTTGGCGTGCCGCGAAAGCAAACCGCTCCTCATCGCGCGAGAGCATCCAGAAGTAGGCCAGCAGATGATGGCTGAGGATAGACCGGCTGGGCACGCTGCAGGTGGGTGTAGCCGGGCATCGGCCACTCAAGGTGCTCCTCAGCCCGCGTCAAGAGCGCCTGCATAAGCTCCCGCACGGCGCCTTGCGCCGCGATCGCTCGCTCACGCGTATAGAGGGCCAGATCAGTGACCACCTGGTCGTTACGCGAGCGCGCGGTGTGCAGCCGCCCGCCTACGGCGCCGACGATCTCGGTCAGGCGCCGCTCGATCGCCATGTGGATGTCTTCATCGTCCTGGTCGAATCGGAAACAATCTTGCGCAAGCTCCCGTTCAAGGAACGTCGAGCCCCTCAAGCAGTGCGTCGCGATCCGCGCTGGAGATGATCTGGCGAGCGGCAAGCATCCGTGCGTGCGCACGTGAGCCCGCCAGATCTTGTGGCCACAGACGTTTGTCGAAGCCGATCGAAGCGTTCAGGCGCTGGAAGTCAGGGTGCTGGGGCTCATGGAAGCGAGACACGAGGGCGGGAGTTCAGGGCCTCTTCCTTCGTGCCCGCGCGTCCCAGCTCAGACCGCCCAACCCGACGGAGCTCGCCCCTGAATCAAACCCTCGGCCGTAGCGGTCAGTGGTCCTTCGAGTTCCAACGCTTGGTACGTCGCTGTTTACACTGGTACGCTGCCATTCTCGGTAGATATTTTGACTCTGAAGGCAAGGAGTTACAGTTATGTCACCAGTAACCCGTCGCACCATGCGCAGCACCAGCCCCAACCCTTACCGCTCCTATCCCGGCAAGTTGCCACGCGGTCCGCATTCGCTTACGCGCGAACAGGTTGCCGCAAACCAGCGCCTGCGAGTTGGGATGGCGATGTTGGAGGCAGTTGGCGAAAAAGGCTATGTGGCCATGACCGTCTCGGACGTTGTAGGACGCGCCGGAGTCTCCCGTAAGGCCTTTTATCAGCACTTCGCCAACAAGGAGGAGTGCTTTCTTGCCACCTATGACACGATCGCCAGAGAAGGTCGGCGTCGAGTGGCGCGTGCCGTCCGCGATGCCCATGGCCATCCCGATCGCATGGAAACATCGATTCGCGCTGTCTTCGAAGCCGGGATGGAGAACCCCGACGCCTTACGTTTGGCGATTACTGAGATAACCGCGGTGGGAACAGCTGGTATCGAACGGCGCGAACGCGCCATCGTCGAATACGGACAGCTCCTTCACGATGGCCTACGAACCGGACCGACAGCAGACCTGGGCGCCAACGTGGCGCTACCCGACACGACGCTGAGAGCTCTCGCAGGTGGCCTGAACCGCGTATTGGTGACCTGCCTGCAGAACAGTCGTCGTACCAAGCCTTTGGAATTAATCCCAGATCTAACATGTTGGATCTCGACCTATCACCCTGCTCCCAAGGCATTTGTAGCGGGACTCAAAGCGACCCGCCAGCGTCGTAAACGTACACATGCCAAGCAGCTCGGAGGTCGCGCACCGGGAACGCTCTCCCCCCGCCAGGACCTACGCAGGACGGTCCGCTCAGGCTACCCCGCATCGCGTAGCTTCGTAGTGCACAACCAGCGCGAGCGCATCCTTGACGCGGTCACCAACCTCACCGCCAGCAGTGGCTACGGGAACCTCACCGTCGAGGATATTGCGGCCGAGGCGTCGGTATCGCTGCAGGCATTCTATGAGCACTTTGAGAGCAAGGAGGACGCATTCTTGGTGGCATATGAGCTCGGCCACGCCAAGGCGTTCAGCTTCGTTGAGCAGGCTTTTGCCGAAGCGCCCAGCTGGCGTATCGGTGTTCGTGACGGCCTCTGCAGCCTCATGAGCTATCTCGCCTCGGAGCCCGCTTTCGCGCGGCTGTCCCTGATGGGCACCGGCGTGGCCACCCCGCGCGCCTACGAGATTTCAAACAGGGGCGTGGCGGCCTATGCGCGCCTCTTGACTCCGGGCTTTGAGGAAGCGCCAAAGCGCAAGCGCCCGCCACAGATCACGGTTGACGCGATCACCGGGGGCCTGCAGGAGATGTTCCTGCACTATGCCGCGCAGGGACGCATCGAAGACCTTCCCGAGCTGACGGCCGACGCTACCTATGTTGCGCTGGCGCCGTTCATCGGAGCAGAGGCGGCCGCGCAGGTCGCTGTCGAGCCGACAAGCGCCTGATACCGCAGGCGAGAATCGCAGGCCGATCGATCCAACCTCACAGAGAACCGGAACTATTGGCGGGCGCCATGACCCCGAGTCGTAGGCCACGGCGCCCGCGCTGAGGAGAACCACACGGCTCGCGCAAGGCAAAAAACGCGAACCGGGACCTCCATGGGCGCCGTGGAAGGGAAGCTCACGGCGCCCAAGCTTTGCCGAGGGAGCATTTCGTGCAAGTTAGCGTCATCTGAACATACGATTCATGCTAGCAAGCCAAATGATGATTGTAGAGCCGTGTTTCCGACATGGAAAACTTGCCCACTTACGCTGGGCCGGTTGCGCGTCCCTGAACACAGTCGCCAGCGCACACGAAGCGCGGGTCGCTAGAGCGCGTCACTGAGCACAGCAGCTACTCGCGCGACTTCGCCCTCAGTCATGGAGGGAAAGAACGGTAGCGCCAAGGAGCGCGCCGCCACGTCCTCGCAGACGGGAAACTGACCCTCCCGATGACCGAAGCGCTCGCGATAGAAACTCATCAGGTGGATCGCCGGCAGGTAAGGTTTGCTCTGGATACCGCTGGCGGCAAGCCTATGCAGAACCCCGTCGCGATCCACACCACGAGGCAACTGCACGACGAACACGAACCACCCACGTACGTCTCCCCCGTGATCTGGGCAGGGCAGCTCGAGCCCGTCAATCCCCGTGAGAGCCTGGCGATACAGGCTCGCTACCGCGGCACGATCGCTGAGCATCCCTGGCAAACGCTCCAGCTGGGTCACGCCTAGCGCGCAGGCGATATCTGAGAGGCGGTAATTGAAGCCCAGACGATCGTGGTCCAGCCAGCCCATATCGGGCGCCCGGCCCTGGTTGCGCTCGGAGTCGATGCGCTCCTTCAACAGCGGATCGGCCAGGGCGATCATGCCGCCCTCGCCGGTGGTGAGCTGCTTGTTGGCGTAGAAACCAAACACCGCTGGATGCCCACGGCCGCCTACGGGGGTTCCATCGGCGTGCGTTGCCCCCAGCGCCTCGCAGGCATCCTCAACGATCGCCAACTGCTGGCGCTGCGCCAGGCTCTCGAAGGCAGGCATGTCGGCGGGGTAGCCAAAGATGTGCACTGGCAGCAGCGCCCGCGTACGCTCCGTGACCGCAGCAGCCGCAGCCTGTGGATCGAGGTTGAGCGTTACCGGGTCGATGTCGGCAAAGACCGGCCTCGCCCCCTCGTAGAGCGCCGCATTGGCTGAGGCCACGAAGGAAAAAGGACTGGTTACGACCTCGTCCCCCTGCTCTAGTCCTACTGCACGCAGCGCCAAGTGCAGACCCGCGGTGCCGCTGGACACTGCGCTGGCAAACCGGGAGCCAACCTGCCCCGCAAAGGCCTGCTCGAAGGCCGCGAGCCTCGGCCCCAAAGACAGGACGCCAGAGCGCAGAACCTCGATAACAGCCTGCTCCTCGGCCTCCCCCAGGACAGGACGGGCGAGCGGGATGCTCGCCTCACGGATCGTGGCGCGGCTCATACGGGCTTCACTGCCCCCTGCATGCCGTACTCAAGCGAGTCCACGAGCGCGTCCCAGGAGGCCGCGATCAGGTTCTCGGAGACTCCGATCGTGCCCCACACGCGCTGTCCGTCGGAGGCATCGATGAGCACCCGCGTGATCGCTCCCGTGCCCTTCCTCTCATCGAGGATGCGCACCTTGAAGTTGACCAGCTCGATGTCGCGCAGGTGCGGGTGGATCTCCGCGATGGCCTCGCGCAATGCCTGATCGAGCGCATGCACCGGTCCGTTGCCCATCGCGGTGCGTATGAACTGCTGATCGTCGATCCAGATCTTGATGGTGGCCTCGGTCTCGACCTGGCCGTCAGCGCGCTTCTCCACCAGCACGCGCCAGGACTCCAGGCGAAACAGCGGCTCATAGCCGCCTGACTGCTTGTGCATCAGGAGCTCGAAGGAGCCATCGGCGGCCTCGAACTGAAAGCCCTGATGCTCAAGCGCCTTGACCTGTTCCACCGTGCGCTGCGCAGCGGCGTCGTCCAGCTCGATTCCGGCCTCTCGTGCCTTCTCGATCACCGTCGCTCGACCGGCCAGCTCGGAGATGAGAATGTCGCGTTGATTGCCGACATGCTCGGGATCTGTGTGCTCAAAGGCCTGGCTGTCGGCCTGCACCCCTGCGGCATGCATCCCCGCCTTGTGCGCGAAAGCGTGCTTGCCCACATAGGGCTGAGCGGGGTTGGGCGTACGGATGAGCAGTTCATCGACGAAGTGCGCGGTATCTGTGAGGCGCGCCAGACCCTCAGGAGGCAGAACGTCATGGCCCATCTTCAGCTGCAGGTCGGCGATGATCGTGATCAGGTTGGCGTTGCCGGTACGCTCGCCGATGCCGTTGACCGTGCCCTGCACCTGGGTAGCGCCGGCTTCGACGGCTACCAGTGTGTTGGCCACGGCGCAGCCGGAGTCATCATGCACGTGGATACCTAGCGCCACAGTGGGCGCAGTGGCGCGAACATCCGCCACGATCTCCTTGACGCGCGTGGGCAGCGAACCGCCGTTGGTGTCACATAGCACCACGCGCTCAGCCCCCGCATCGGCGGCAGCCCGCACGGACTCCAAGGCATAGCCACGATCAAGCTCATACCCATCAAAGAAATGCTCGGCGTCGAACAACACACGCTTGCCCTGCCCAACGAGGAAAGCGATGGAGTCGCCGATCATCGCCAGGTTCTCCTCTGCAGAGACGCGCACGACCTTCTCCACGTGCAGCAGTGAGGACTTGCCCACCAGCGTGCAGACGGGCGCGAAGCAGCCGGCGAGCACGCGCAGCCCTTCATCTTCCTCAGCCTTGAGGTCGCGACGGCGAGTCATGCCGAAGGCCACGATCTCGGCCGTCCGGAAGTGCTCGTCGGCGAGCAGTTCGAAGAGCTGGCCCTCCTTCGGGTTCGATGCCGGGAAGCCAGCCTCGATCAGGTGGATGCCGAGCGTGTCCAGGGCATGCACCACGCGCAGCTTCTCCTCGGCGGTGAGGGTCATGCCGCCGCCGCCCATGCCGTCGCGCAGGGTTGCGTCGTAGAGCTGTACCGCGGTCATCAGCCCGCTGCTGTCGAAGCGCTCGGCGCAGAAGCCGGCGCAGGCGCCTCGCCCGTGGGCGTATCGAGCGCCGGCGCCTGCACCACATCTAGCCACTCGCGATAGCGCTCGCTGCGCCCGTGGACGGCGTCGTCGAAGGCCGCCTGCAGCACGCGTGTGATCTCGCCGGGCTGGCCGGTGCCGATGGTGTGATCATCGATCTCCCGCACCGGCACCAGCTCGGCGGCCGTGCCGGACATGAAGACCTCATCTGCCAGATACATCTCGGCGCGCGCGACGTTGCGCTCGACCACCGTGTAGCCAAGGTCCTGGGCGATCTGGATGATCGAGCGGCGCGTGATGCCGTCGAGGATCGAGTTGTGCTGACCGGGCGTGGCGATCTCGCCTTCGCGCACCACGTAGATGTTCTCGCCGGTGCCCTCGCAGACGTGGCCATGATCGTCGAGCAGGATCGCCTCCTGATAGCCGGCCTTCACCGACTCGACCTTGGCAAGCACGCTATTGAGGTACTGCCCGGAGGCCTTGGCGTGGGGTATCAGCGAGTCTGGCGAGATGCGACGCCAAGAGGAGACCTTGGCGCGCACGCCGTTGCGCACACCCTCCTCGCCGAGATAGGAGCCCCACTCCCAGCAGGCGATCGTCACGTCGACGGGGGCCTCCAGCGGGTTGAGTCCCATCTGGCCATAGCCGCGGTTTACGATCGGGCGGACATAACAGGAGCGCAAGCCATTGCGAGCGATCAGCTCAAGTGTCGCCGTGCGCAGTTCCTCCACCGAGTAAGGGACCGGCATGTAATAGAGCTCGGCGGAGCGGTGCAGGCGCTCCAGGTGCTCGACGTTGCGGAACACCGCCGGGCCGATCTGCGTGTCGTAACAGCGCATCGAGTCGAACACGCCCGTGCCGTAGTGCAGGCCGTGCGTCAATACGTGGACCTTGGCGTCCTCCCAGGCGACGAATTTGCCGTTCATCCATATGAGGTCGGTGGGCTCCACGTTAGCTTTCAACTCCTTATCGAAATATAGAGGGGCCCGGCTCGGCGGCCTGCGGCCGCCTGCGCCAC
Source organism: uncultured Solirubrobacterales bacterium (assembly GCA_963743165.1). GTDB lineage: Bacteria > Actinomycetota > Thermoleophilia > Solirubrobacterales > Solirubrobacteraceae > Palsa-744. The sequence goes on along the minus strand of CAVUOP010000001.1, from coordinate 78,032 downwards.
CCTCTAGTTGAGATGTTCGAGCACAGCCTGGGTCGCTTCCACCGTTCCCGCCTTGCCCCCCAGATCCGGGGTGCGCAGGCCGCTGGCAAGCGCACTTTCAACAGCCGATTCTACCGCCACGGCCTCATCTGCCAAGTCCAGGCCATGGCGCAACATCAGCGCAGCGGAAAGGAACATCGCCAGCGGGTTGGCCAGACCCTGCCCGGCGATGTCCGGCGCGGAACCGTGCACTGGCTCGAACAGCCCCGCTGAGCCATCGCCCAAAGAGGCGCTGGGCAGCATTCCGATCGAGCCCGTGATCATGGCGGCCTCATCGGAGAGGATGTCGCCGAACATGTTCTCGGTGAGGATCGTGTCGAAGTGCCGCGGTGCGGAGACGAGCTGCATGGCAGCGTTGTCCACGAGCAGATGTTCAAGCTCGATGTTGGGGAACTCACGCCCGTGCACCTCCATCACCACCTGTCTCCAAAGGCGCGAGGTCTCAAGCACGTTTGCCTTGTCCACGCTCGTGACCTTCGAGCGCGCGGCTTTGAATGCCGTGCGCGCGATGCGCTCGATCTCGGTGACCGTATAGGCGCAGACATCGCTGGCCATCGTCTCGGTGCGGATCTTCTCGCCGAAGTAGATGCCGCCGGTGAGCTCGCGCACAACCAGCAGGTCGGTTCCTTCGATGCGCTCACGCCGCAGGGGCGAGGCTTCATACAGCGCCGGCAGAGGCCGCACGGGGCGCAGGTTGGCATACAGCTCAAGCCCCTTGCGCAAGCCGAGCAGGCCCTGCTCGGGACGAGGCGCGTCGGGGTCGGTCGTGTCCCACTTGGGTCCGCCGACGGCTGCCAGCAGCACCGCATCGGCCTCACGACAGGCGGTCAGGGTCTCGTCTGTGAGCGCGGTGCCGTAGGCGTCGATCGCGGCGCCCCCGAAGCAGTGCTCCTCGAACTCGAAATCCCCCAGCCTCTGAAGCAGATCCAGGGCGGGTGCCATGATCTCCGGGCCGATCCCGTCGCCGGGAAGGGTGACTATGCGATGTGCCATGCGGCCCGGCAGGCTAACGGTTCGAGCGCGCCGCCGTGAGGAGACTCACAGCGCCGTCGTCCGCGCGCCCGCCGCGATGCCCGAGCGCTCGCGCTCTGACTCGAATGCAGCAATCGAGGCGTCCTGGCCAAGCGTCACGCCGATGTCGTCCAGGCCGGCCAGCAGACGCCGCCGTATCTCATGATCGATGGCGAACGCGACGGCGCGCCCATGAAAGCGCACCTCCTGTTCCTGCAGGTCGATCTCCCCCTCCCCCGCGGCGGCCAAAGCCTGGCAGTCCTCCTCCGAGAGCTCCACCGGCAAGAGTCCGATCTTGGTGCAGTTGGAGTAAAAGATATCGGCGAAGCTCGGCGCGACTACGGCCTGAAAGCCATAGTCCTGCAACCCCCAGGGCGCGTGCTCGCGCGAGGAGCCGCAGCCGAAGTTATCGCCAGCAACGAGGATCGGGTTCGCTGGGAGCTCCCAACCGGGCTCCTTGGCCCAGTCGTAGAACAGGAACTCCCCGAACCCTGTTCGCTCGACGCGCTTGAGGAACTGCTTGGGCATGATCTGATCGGTGTCCACGTTGGAGCGATCCAGGTGTGTGACGGCCCCGGCGATTGTGTGAATGGCATCCATCGTCGCTCAGCTCCAGTTCCTGATATCGGTGAAGTGACCCTCGACAGCGGCAGCGGCGGCCATCTGCGGAGACACCAAGTGCGTTCTGCCCCCGCGACCCTGGCGCCCCTCAAAGTTACGGTTGGAGGTTGACGCACAGCGCTCGCCCGGAGCGAGCGTGTCGGGGTTCATGCCCAGGCACATCGAGCAGCCCGCCACACGCCAATCAAAGCCGGCGTCACGGAAAACGCGATCCAACCCCTCGGCCTCGGCCTGTGCCTTGACCTGCTGGGAGCCGGGTACGACCATCGCGTTGACGCTTGAGGCCACCTTGCGCCCAGCGATCACCTCGGCGGCGGCCCGCAGGTCGCCGATGCGCGAGTTGGTGCAGGAGCCGATGAAGACGCGATCGACAGCTATGTCCTCGATTGCGGTACCTGCCTCCAGGGCCATGTAGGTCAGCGCCCGCTCGGTCGCCTCGCGCTCGGCGGGTGTATCGAAATCGTCCGGCGAGGGCACGCGGCCGGTGACCTCCGTGACCATGCCAGGCGTGGTGCCCCAGGTCACCTGCGGGGACAACGCGGAAGCATCAACGACCAGTTCGGTGTCAAAGGACGCCCCCTCTTCGGTATGCAGCCCGCGCCACTGCTCGACGGCCGCATCGAGGTCCTTGGGTGTACCTGGCCGCGCGGCGTCGGTGAACCACGCGAAGGTCGTGTCGTCGGGCGCGATCATTCCCGCGCGTCCACCGCCCTCGATGGTCATGTTGCAGACGGTCATGCGACCCTCCATCGAGAGTCCCTCAATCACGGCGCCAGCGTACTCGACCACGTGCCCCGTGGCACCACCCACGCCCATCTGCCCGATTGTGCCCAGGATCAGGTCCTTGGCAGTTACGCCAAAGCCTAGATCGCCCTCATAGCGGATCAGCATCGACTTGGGCCGGTTCTGTACGAGGCACTGGGTGGCCAGCACGTGCTCGACCTCAGATGTGCCGATGCCGAATGCCAGTGCGCCGAAGGCTCCATGCGTGGCGGTATGTGAATCGCCACAGACGATCGTGGTGCCCGGCTGGGTGACCCCAAGCTCAGGTCCAATCACGTGCACGATCCCCTGCCGATCTGAGCCCAGCGAATAAACGGGAACGCCGAACTCCGCGCAGTTGCGCTCCAACGTCTGCACCTGCACGCGCGAGAGTTCGTCCTTGATGCGTGCCGCGACGGGCGTGCCATCGGTGGGTGTGTTGTGATCGGCGGTGGCCAGCGTGCGATCGGGCCTACGCACGCTGCGCCCGGCCAGGCGCAGTCCGTCGAAGGCCTGCGGGCTCGTTACCTCGTGCACTAGGTGCAGGTCGATGTAGAGCAATCCCGGCGCGACCTCGTGGGCGTTCCAGATCTTCTCAAACAGGGTCTTAGGGGGTGGCGCAGCCGGCCGCAGGCCGGCGAGCCGGGCCCCCTGATCTTTCAAATCATTCATGGTTATTCCTTGTAGTTGTCATGTCAGCTCCTGCGCAAGCCGGCGGAAACGACTGCGAGAAAGGTCGCCTCGACCTCGCCGGGATTCTCAAAATGGTGGGGCAGGTCAGCATCAAAGGTCACGCAGTCGCCTGTATCCAACTTATGGCGCTGCCCGTCGCAGACAAGCACGACCGCGCCCTGCTCGATCAGAGCCGTCTCGCGGCTACCTGGCTCGTGCATGGGTGGATCATCGGGCGCCCCCGTGGCCGCGCCCGCCGCCAGCGTGTGGCGCGAGAGCTCCGCGCGCTGCCCCGGCTGCCCTGAGGTCATCACTTCGAAGCGGTGTCCCCGACGCGTATTGCCTCCGCGCTGACGCTGGTTGGCTCGTACGACCGTGACGGCCCCGTCCTCGTCCAGGCGCAACAGCTGCGAGAGCCGCAGCTCCAGCCCCGCCGCGATGCGCGCGGCGACGGTGAGCGTGGGGCTTGTGTCCCCTCGCTCCACCTGGGAGAGCATCGGCGCGCTCACGCCACTGCGCGCCGCCAGGTCTCGCAGCGAAAGCGAGGAGGCATCGCGCAGGGCGCGCACGCGCGCTCCCAAGACTACGGGGTCAAGCTGATCGTTTATCGCCACGGCCATACAAGCGTATGTTATCACAGACGCCCTACGAGCGGTCGCCGGCAGCCCTACCACCCCATCGGCCGCCTGCGAGCGGGCGACGGCGACCGACAGCGCGCGCACATAGGCGCGAGCCGCGGCCTCGATGATGTCCGTCGAGATAGCCTGGCCAGAACCTGACTGGCCGTGCGCCTCGACCACCACCGAGACCTCGCCCAACGCGTCCTGGCCCTCGGTGACGGCGCCGATCTGGAAGTCACGCAGCTTTGTCTCCACGCCCGTCGCGGCATCGATCGCGTGGAAGACCGCGTCAATCGGGCCGTCTCCGGTGAAGGAGCCCTCTTTGGTGGTGCCTTCGGGCGAGCTGACGCTGACCTTCGCGTGCGGAGGTCGACGAGAGGATGCCTCGACGTCGAACCACTCCAGCGTGTAGCCGGCGATCTCCTCGCGCAGCTCATCCGTGACCAGCGCCTCCAGGTCCATCGCAGTGATCTGTTTCTTGCGATCGGCCAGCTCCTTGAAGCGCTTGAAGGCCGCGTTCAGAGCCTGACCATCCACACGAAAGCCCATCTCCTCCAGCGCCTCGTGCAGAGCGTGGCGACCCGAGTGCTTGCCCAGCACGATCGCGTTGCTCTCCAGGCCGACGGTGGTGGCGTCCATGATCTCGTAGGTGGTGCGCTCCTTCAGCACGCCGTCCTGGTGGATGCCGGCCTCGTGCGCGAAGGCATTGCGCCCGACGATCGCCTTGTTGGGCTGAACGGGATAGCCAGTCAGGCGCGAGACCAGCCTGCTGGTGCGGGCGATCTCCGTCGTCTCGATGCCCGTCCACAGGCCCAGCGAGGGCTGGCGCGTGTGCAGCAGCATCACGATCTCCTCCAACGAGGCATTACCCGCGCGCTCGCCGATGCCGTTGATTGCGCACTCCACCTGGCGGCAGCCCGCTTCGATGCCGGCCAGCGAGTTGGCGACCGCGATCCCTAGGTCGTCGTGGCAGTGCACGGAGACAGTCACATCGTGCAGCCCCGGCACCAGCTGGTACAGCTGCGCGAACATGGCCGCGTACTCATGCGGCATCGTGTAGCCGACGGTGTCGGGCACGTTGATCGTCGTGGCGCCCTCATCCAGCGCGATCTGGATGACCTCGGCCATGTATTCGATGTCGCTGCGGGAGCCGTCCTCGGGGGAGAACTCGACGTCCTCGGTGTATTCGCGGGCGTGCGCCACCGCCGCTCGCGCCTGACCCTTGACGTCCTCGCGCGTAGTCTGCAACTTGCGCTCGATGTGGATGTCGCTGGTGGCGATGAATGTGTGGATGCGCGGACGCTCGCTGTCTCTGACCGCCTCCCAGGCAGCGTCGATGTCCTGCTTGGCGGTTCTTGCCAGCCCGCAGATCACCGGGCCGTGAACCTCTCTGGCGATCGCCTGCACCGACTCGAAATCGCCCGGTGAGGTGATCGGGAAACCGGCCTCGATGATGTCCACGCCCAGCCTTGCCAGCTGGTGGGCGATCTCCAGCTTCTCCTGCTTGTTCAGGGATATGCCCGGTGACTGCTCGCCGTCGCGCAGGGTGGTATCGAAAACTCTTACGCGCTGGGTCTCATCGCGCGCAGACGAAGACTGCTCGTCGGGGTGGTGCTGCGGCTGATCACTCATGTCGTCAATGCTCCTTCTAGGTCTCGTTTGCACTTCCTCCAGCTGCTGGTTATGCGGCTACGCGGCCGCCACGCGCTATTCCCCCCGAGGGGGGAGCAGAAGGAGAAGCGAAAGAGACTTGTGCAACGACATGCTGCTTGGCAGCGTAGCACCCGCTTGGGCGCTTGCCAACAGCCTCAGGGAGTCAGTACAACCTTGCCGACGTTGCGGCGCTCGCTGATCATGCGGTGGGCCTCGCCGGTGCGCTCGAAGTTGAAATCGCCCGCGACTACCGGCTGGATCGTGCCGTCGTCGAGCATCGCCCGCAGTGGCGCGATCCATGGCTGCAAGGTCCCGCGATCCTTCCACAGCGACAGCATGTTCAGCCCGATCACGGCCTTGGATTCGGACATCTGCTTGACCATGTTGAAGCGGGGCATTCGCACGACGGTGCCGAGGGCGGTGACCAGATTGCGCTTCTCGCCCGACATCACCGCCGAGGCGCCGAAGGCCACGAGCCGACCGCCGGGGCGCAGCAAGGAGTAGCTGCGACGAAACTCTTGCCGCCGACGGCGTCCATGATCACGTCGAACTGTGGCAGGCCCTTGCTCCCAGCCGGGCTTGGTGTAGTCGAGCGCGCGATCGACACCGTTGTCGAGGATGCGCTCGTGCTTGGAGGGCGAGGAGGTGCCGAACACCTCGGCCCCCTGGCGCTTGGCGATCTGCGTCGCGGCGATGCCCACTCCACCGGCGGCCGCGTGCACCAGCACGCGCTCGCCGGGCTGCAGGCTGCCGAAGCCGATCAGACCTGCCCAGGCCGTGCCGTAGTTGACAGGGACCGCCGCGCCCTGCTCGAAGCTGAGGCGGTCGGGCAGCGGCACCACATCAGTGGCCGGCGCCACCACCTGTGAGGCGTAGCCGCCGAACTGAGTGCTTGCCATCACGCGCTGGCCGGGCGTGAAGTCGCTCACTCCCTCCCCCACCTCAAGGATCGTGCCGGCCACCTCGTAGCCGACGACGCACGGTGGCTTGGGGGCGTCCTGGTAAAGACCTACGCGAGCCATCACGTCGGCGAAGTTCACCCCGGCGGCTGCCACGTCGACCCGCACTTCGCCGGCCGCCAGCGGAGGATCGGGGCGCTCCTGCACCTTCAATACGTCCGGTCCCCCGTGCTTGGTAATGACGACGACCCTCATCCGCGACTCACCCTACTCGATTTACTGGCCATGCGGCCAGCCGGGCCGCCAGCTCACAGCCGGCATGGTCGGGATCGCCTCAGCGTAGTGAGGCGGTGCGGCCGTCGACAAATCCGTCGGAGGCGACGATCTCGTCGAGCACCGCTTGCGGCACGGGCGCGTCGGTGGTGACGACGATCGCCGCAAGGCGCTGCTCTTCGCTTGCGGGAGCCCCGTCGGGTGTGTGGCCCACGGCGGCCGAGGAGATGTTGATGCCGTGGCTGCCGAAGATCGTGCCTACGCGGCCGATCATGCCCGGCAGGTCCGCGTAGCGGAAGACCGTCACGAACGGCTCAAGCTCCACGGTGAAGCGCTGGCCGTGCACCTCGACCAGATGAGGCACGCGATGGGGACCGATGCCGGTGCCGGCTACCGCCACCTTCTCATCGCCGGCCACGACCGTCACGCGAATCAGCTCGTTGAAGTCCTGTGCCTCGGTGACCGACTTCTCCTCGACCACGATCCCGCGCTCCTCCGCCATCGACGGCGCGTTGACGAGGTTGACCTGCTGCTCGGTGCGGCCCTGCAGGGCGCCCACGATCACCGCGAGCGACAGCAGGCGCGTGTCGAACTCGGCGATGCGACCCATGAAGGCCGCCTCGATGCGCTCCACCGAGCTGCCCTCGGCTAACTCCATCGCCAGGCGACCCAACTGGGTGGCCAGCGGCAGAAAGGGCCCGAGCACCTCCATGTCCTCGGCGCCAATCGCGGGGATATTGACCGCAGTTGCCACCACGCCGCCTGTGAGTGCGGCAACGACCTGCTCGGCGCTCTGGTAGCCCGCGCGGTCGGTGGCCTCTGCCGTGGAGGCCCCCAGGTGTGGGGTGACGATCACGCTGGGATAGCCGAACAGCGGGTGTTCGGTCATCGGCTCGGTAGGGAACACGTCCAGCGCGGCGCCGCCGACCTGGCCGCTGTCAAGCGCGTCCTTGAGCGCGCCTTCATCGATCAGGCCGCCGCGCGCGACATTGAGAATGCGCACGCCTTTGCGCATCTTGGCGAAGGCCTCGGCATTGAGCCAATTCTGTGTCTCGGGAGTCTTGGGCAGATGGATCGTGATGAAGTCCGCCTGCGCATAGACCTCCTCGCTGTTCTCCGCCTTCTCCACCCCCAGCTCGCGATAGCGCTCCGCGCTGACGAACGGATCGAAGGCCACAACGCGCATACCGAAACCGCGCGCACGAGCGGCCACGAGCTGGCCGATGCGCCCGAAGCCGAGGATGCCGAGCGTCTTCTCGTACAGCTCCACGCCGGAGAACTTGGAGCGCTCCCACTTGCCGCTCGTCAGCGAGGCATACGCCTGCGGGATGTTGCGCGCCAGCGCCAGCAGCAGCGCCATCGTGTGCTCAGCAGCAGTGACCACGTTGGACTGAGGAGCGTTGGCGACGATGATGCCCCGCTTGGTAGCGGCCGGGACGTCGACGTTGTCTACGCCCACGCCCGCACGGCCGATGGCGCGCAGCAGCGTGCCCTTTTCGATCAGCTCAGCCGTGAGTTTGGTGGCCGAGCGGATCAGGATGCCGTGGTAGGAGCCGATGCGCTCCGCCAGTTCCTCCTCGGACCACTCGATGCCGAGATCCACGTCGAAGTGCTCGCGCAGCAACTCAATGCCGGAGTCCCCGATCTTCTCCTTGACGAGCACCTTCAAGCGCTCGCGCTGACCAGTGCTCGCTCGCACGGTGGTTGGGGTGCTCTCCACGGTGCTCATGCTCCCATCCTCTCAACAACCCAGTCAATACAGGCTGTGAGCGCCTGCACGTCCTCGGGATCAACCGCCGGGAACATGCCGATACGCAGCTGATTGCGCCCCAGCTTGCGGTATGGCTCGGTATCGAGGACGCCGTTGGCCCTCAGCGTCTTGGCCACCGCCGCGGCATCGACATCGTCGGTGAAGTCGATCGTGCCGACGACGAGCGAGCGTTTGGCGGGGTCGCTGACGAAGGGCGAGGTGTAGGTGGTGCGCTCGGCCCAGCCGTACAGATGCTGCGAGGAAGCCGTTGTGCGCGACACACACCAGTCCAATCCGCCACCGTCGAGCATCCAGCGGATCTGATCGGCGAGCAGGAACAGCGTGGCCACCGCGGGGGTGTTGTACGTCTGGTCCTTAAGTGAATTGTCAAGCGCCGTGGCCAGCGAAAGGAAGGCCGGAATCCAGCGCTCAGACTTCGCGAGCCGCGTAATGCGCTCCTGTGCGGCAGGGCTCAACAGCGCCACCCACAGCCCGCCATCGGCAGCGAAGCTCTTCTGCGGCGCGAAGTAGTAGGCGTCGGCCTGGCTCACATCCACCGGCAGACCTCCGGCGCCGGAGGTGGCATCTACCAGCACCAGCGCATCCGTGGTCTCGGCAGGACGATTGACTGGCACCATCACGCCGGTGGAGGTCTCATTGTGCGCCCAGGCCACGACATCCACACCGGCCTGCGCGCCAACAGGGCCGGCCATCGCGGGGTCGGGGGCGTCACCCGGCTGTGCCTCAATCCTGATCGGCTCCTCCAGAAACGGCGCCTCGTCGGCGACCTGCGCGAACTTCGAGGAGAACTCGCCATAGGTGAGGTGCAGTGAGCGGCGCTCGACCAAGCCAAAGGCTGCCGCGTCCCAGAAGGCCGTGGCCCCGCCGTTGCCCAGCGCCACCTCGTAGCCCGCAGGTGCTCCGAACAGTTCACGCAGCCCACTGCGGATCTCGCCCACGAGCGCCTTCACCGGCTTCTGCCGGTGCGAGGTGCCCATCAGCGCCGCCCCCTCCGCGGCCAGTCTTGCCATCGCCTCTGGGCGAACCTTGGATGGCCCGCAGCCAAAGCGTCCATCGGCGGGCAGCAACTCACGCGGGATAACGAGCGGTGTCTCTTCAGTGGCTGGGCTAGATGGCGTCATGGGCTTCCTCTCAAGGCTTTCGGTGTTCAGAGGGTGCCCAGGCGCGCGGCGGTGAAACCATCCGTCGCTTCCCGATCGTGAACTCGATCCGAGCGCCAGTCGCAACGGTCTGGCGAGTGTAGCGAACAGCGGTTCGCGTGCGGCGACTTAGATGCTGTCGGTCGCAAGCGCCACTCGGTCGAGCGTCAGTGCCCGCCACCCCTCGGGCAGGCGCGTGGGCGCGACCCCAGCGGGCGGCTCGGCCGCAAGCAGGCAGTACTCGGGCGCGGGGCCGAATACGAACTGACGCCGCCACAGGCTGGCGTGCTCGGGGCTCATACCGTCGCCAAGCAGCCCCGCGAGACCGCGGCGCTCAGAGCCGGGCAGTCCGGCCGGCGGGCGGGAGACCCAGATCGCGAGCGCGTCCAGATCGAACTGCCGGGCATGGCCCTCGACCAGCCCGTACAGCCCACCGGCACCAGCTCCGTAGCGGTAGGCGGCCTCGTCGTGCGCGCTGCGGTGCCCGCTACCGACCGCCGCCTCGTTGAGCACGCCCATGGCGGTGTAGTCCTCCAGCAGGAACCAGTCTTCATACCCGCCGGCCCCCGCCTCGGTGGTGAAGCTCGTCGGCGCCAGCCACGGCAGCTCGGCTACGCGGAAGACGGCCGAGCCGCGGAAGCCCGCGGGAGGCACGCGCCGCAGCGACTCGTGAAAGCCGACCTCCGCACGCTCGTAAGCCTCCGTGTCCACGCCATCCAGCGGCCGGTGCCAGAAGACGTAGGCCAGCATCTCGCGCGTGCCCTCAAAAAGAGGGCTTGATCCAGTCCATGTGCGAGCGCAGCTCGCGACCGACGTCCTCGATCTGCCCAGCGGCCTGCTCGGCGCGCATGCGCTTGAAGTTCTCCTGACCGGCGCGGTTCTCAGCGATCCACTCGCGCGCGAAGTCACCGGACTGGATCTCCTTGAGGATCTGGCGCATACTCTCGCGCGTGTCCTCGGTGATGACGCGGTTGCCGCGCGTGTAGTCGCCGTACTCCGCCGTGTTGGAGATCGAGAAGCGCATGCCGGCGAGTCCCTTCTCATACATCAGGTCAGCGATCAGCTTGAGCTCGTGCAGACACTCGAAGTAGGCCATCTCAGGGTCATAGCCGGCCTCGACAAGCGTCTGGAACCCGGCCTGCACCAGCTCGGAGGCGCCGCCGCAGAGAACAGCCTGCTCGCCGAACAGATCTGTCTCGGTCTCATCCTTGAAGCTCGTCTCGATAACGCCGCCGCGCGTGCAGCCAATGCCCTTGGCATAGGCCAGCGCCAACGCGCGAGCGTTTCCGGTGGCGTCCTGGTGCACCGCAATCAGGCCGGGCACGCCGCTGCCCTCGGTGAACTGACGACGCACTAGATGCCCGGGGCCCTTGGGGGCCACCAACGCAACATCCACGTCGGCAGGCGGCTCCACCTCCTTGTAGTGCACGGAGAAGCCATGACCGAACAGCAACATATTGCCGGGGGCGATGCCGTCGCGGATATCCTCCCACACCTGGTGATGCAGCTCATCGGGCGCCAGGATCATCACCAGGTCGCCGCGACTGGCGGCCTCCACGACCGGCAGCACCTCCAACCCCTGCTCGCGCGCCTGAGCGACAGAGGATGAGTCCTCGCGCAGGCCGACCACGACGCTCACGCCGGAGTCCTTCAGGTTGAGTGCGTGGGCGTGGCCCTGGGAGCCATAGCCGATGATGGCGACGGTCTTGCCGCCGAGGAGATTGAGGTCTGCGTCGTCGTCGTAGATCATTGCGCGCAGGCTATCGACTCCAACAGCCGGCCGCCCCTCACCCGCGCACTTAGGCGCTGGCGGCCGCAACCAGCGAGCTGCCGGGGATAACCAGTGAGCCATCCTGCGCCGTGTATGGCTCAAGCTGCGCAATCAGCGCTGTGCGCACCTCACCCATCTGCTCCTCGGGCAGGGACAGCACCGCATCGTGGAAGTTGCGCGAGAGGTCAAGCGTGGTCTCCCAGAAGTCCGTAAAGCTGGGTGGACGCTGCTCGACGGCGATCGTGTCCACAAGGATCTCGGTGAAGCCGGCCTCTTCCAGCAGCGTGCCCAACCGCTCGGGATCTGCCAGCGCGAAGGGTCCCGATGTGCCCTGCTGCTCAGGTGGTGGCGCGAGCCCGTGCTCGCGCAGCACCGCGGCCGGCGCCTGCGCCCAGGGGTTGCGCTCCAACCGATCCCACACCGCCAACGCAAGGTGCCCCCCGGGGCGCAGCACGCGTCGTGTCTCCAACAAGGCGGCCAGTGGGTCAGCCATCAGCATGTACCCCCAGCGGCACAGCACGGCATCGACGCTGGCAACCGGCAGGTCGATCCATTCGGCGCCCATCACTTGAAACTCGATGTTGGTCAACGACAGCTCGTGAGCCCGCGCGCGAGCGCCCTCCAGCATCGCCTCGGCCTGATCGGAGACGATCACGCCGCCGACTGGCGCCACCAGTTCGGCGGCGAGAAAACCAGTCTCGCCGATGCCAGCGGCCAACTCCAACACACGCTGTCCAGGCTGGGGATCGATCGCCTGCACCATCCAGTGGGAGACCGGAGCGCCGAACATGCGGATCTCCTCCTGACGGCGGGTCCAGCCGGGGGCGGCCGCCTCCCAGTGCTCGGCGCTGGCCAAGCGAGTCTCATCGCTCATACGAGCTCCCTTCGCAGTAGCTTGCCCGAGCGGGTGCGTGGCAGTGGGTGCTCCGCAAGCACGATCTGCTTGGGGACCTTGTAGGACGCAAGGCTTGCCGCGCAGTATTCGCGCAGCAGCTGCTCGCGCAGCTGTGAGCCCGGTCGCGCCACGACGATCGCCGTGATCGCCTCGCCCCACTGTGCGTCGGGCCGGCCGATCACCGCCGCCTCCAGCACACCGGGATGCGCTTCGAGCACAGCCTCAACCTCACTCGGCGCAACGTTCTCGCCGCCGCTGACGATCGTGTCCGAGGCGCGTCCGGTGACACGCAGGCGCCCGGCGTCGATGCTGCCCAGGTCCCCTGTGTGCAACCAGCCATCGGTATCCCGACTGGCCGGCGCGACCGTGGGTCCAGCGATCTGGATCTCCCCATCAGTGGCCGTGCGTAGGCGCGTGCAAAACAGCGGTGTACCCGCGGCCCGGCGATCCTCGCCGATCGCCGCCAGGGGTGTGGTGGTGGCCTGCGAGCAGGACTCGGTCAGACCGTAAGTCTGGCTCACCGGCACCCCTGCGTCATGGGCGCGCTGAAGCAGTGCGGGCGGCACTGGGCCTCCACCAGTGAGGGCGCAACGCAGCGACGGTGGGTGATCGAGGCCAGCGTCGAGCAAGCGGGCAAGCGTGGTCGCAACGAGGCTCACGAGCGTGATCTGCTGTTCGTGCAGCGCGCGCCGGACTGACTCAGTCTCGAAGCGCTCGTGCACCACCGCGGTGGTGGCATAGATGGCACTGCGCAGCAGGATCGAGAGACCGCCCACGTGCGAGAGCGGCAGCGCGCACAGCCAGCGCTCCTGCGGATCGAGCCCCAGGGCAACGGCCGAGCCGAGGGCGCTCCACAGAAAGTTGCCGCAGCTCAGCTCGACCGGCCGCGGTGCTGAGGTGGTGCCCGAGGTGTAGATCACGACGGCTGTCGCATCGAGGTCGTGTCCGCTGTTCGAGGCTCCGTTTGGGGTACTAGCCATGGTGTCCAGGGGCTCTTCGACGAGAACGCTTGCGCCTGCCGCGATTCGTTCCCGTTCAGGCGCACTGAGGCGCAGATCGATCGGCACCGCGACTGCCCCGCTCAGCAAGCACGCGTGCAGCGCCTGCGCGAACGCCAATCCCGGCGGCAAAGCAATCGCTACGCGATCCCCCGACCCAGCACCACGCCCGGCGAGATCGGCCGCGCCGGCGCGGGCGTCGGCCAGCAACTCTGTATAAGAGCGGTTGCCCTGCGGGGTCTCGATCGCGGTACGCGCCGGGTGGGTGGCCGCGGCGCGCTCCAGCCATCCCTCCACCACCATGCCCACAGGCTAGCCTTCTATCCCCATCCTCCGCCCGCACCCTCTCGGCGATGCGTGGCAATACCCCATAGGAGCGCAGAGAAGCTTGTCCCCCACCGCATGGATCCCCGCCGGGGAATACACCGATATTCGCTATGAGAAATCCGCTGAGGAAGACGGGTCCTCCAGGATCGCCAAGATCACGATCAACCGCCCCGAGGTCCGCAACGCCTTCCGCCCGCAGACGATCGTGGAGATCGGCCGCGCGCTGGAGGACGCGCGCGAGGACACGGAGGTCGGCGTGATCGTGCTGACCGGCGAGGGTCCGCTGGCGTTCTGCTCGGGCGGGGACCAGCGCGTGCGCGGCGACTCCGGCTACCTATCAGAACCCCTCGCCGGGAAGGCAGAACCCCTCGCCGGGGAGGCCGAGAACGCAGCGGGGAAGTCCGGGGTAGGGCGCTTCCACGTCACCGATCTGCATATCCAGATCCGTCGCCTGCCCAAGCCCGTGGTGGCGATGGTCGCCGGCTATGCGATCGGCGGCGGTCACGTGCTGCACCTGGTGTGCGATTTGACAATCGCCGCCGACAATGCGCGTTTCGGGCAGACAGGTCCAAAGGTCGGCTCCTTTGACGGAGGCTTTGGCGCAGGCCTGTTGGCCAACCTCGTCGGCCCCAAGAAGGCCAAGGAGATCTGGTTTCTCTGCCGGCAGTACTCAGCGCAGGAAGCGCTTGAGATGGGGCTCGTCAACACCGTGGTCCCACTGGAGCGCCTGGAGGAGGAGACGGTGCAGTGGTGCCGGGAGATGCTGGCCCTCTCCCCCTTCTCGCTGCGCCTCTTGAAGGCCAGCTTCAACGCCGCCGAGGATGGTCTCTCCGGCGTACAGCAGTTGGCCCACGACGCCAACCTGCTCTTCTACATGAGCGAGGAGGCGCAGGAGGGTCGCGATGCCTACAAGCAGAAGCGCACTCCCGACTTCTCCCGCTTCCCTAGGCGAGCCTGAGCTGATGGCAACCACCCGCGATAGACCCCCGACGACTCCTAGCCACGCCGAGTCGCCCAGCGCAGTGCGTATCTGGGTGATGGCCGCCCGCGTGCGCACGCTGCCGGCCGCCGTGGCACCCGTGCTGGTGGGCACCTCATTGGCCCTGGGTGGTGGCCATTTCAATGGGCTGGCGTTCGTGGCTGCGCTGCTGGGAGCGATCTTCATCCAGGTGGGGACGAACCTTTCCAATGACTATTCCGACGCGCGCCGAGGTGCCGACACCGAGGATCGCCTGGGCCCGGTGCGGGTGACCGCCGGCGGACTGGTGCCCCCCAGTCAGGTGCTGCTGGCCACCTACGTGACCTTCGGCCTGGCGGTGTTGTGCGGCGCCTATCTCGTGGCTGTCGCCGGCTGGGAGCTGCTGGCGGTGGGTGCCGCCTCGATCCTCGCCGGCGTGCTCTACACAGGTGGCCCCCGTCCCTACGGCTATGAAGGTCTCGGCGAGCTGTTCGTGTTCCTGTTCTTCGGCGTGGTGGCCGTGGTGGGCTCCTATTTCGTGCAGGTGCAGGCGCTGCCGTGGGAGCCTTTCGTTTGTGCCGTTCCCGTGGGCCTGTTGGCCAGTGCGATCCTGGTGGTCAACAACGTGCGCGATCTCGACACCGACAGACGTGCGGGCAAGCGCACCTTGGCCGTACGTCTCGGGCGTGAGCGCACACGCGGGCTGTACGTGGCGATGCTCGCCGTTGCCTTCCTATGTGGCCCGCTGCCGTGGGTGCTGGGCTCGATGAGCGCATGGCTCTTCCTATGCTGGCTGGCGCTGCCCCTAGCGATTTCGGTGGCCGGCGTGGTGCGCACGCGCGTTGACGGACCGTCACTGAACGGTGCCTTGGCTAAGACCGGCATGTTGCAGTTGCTCTTTTGCCTACTGCTCTCCGCAGGCATCCTCGCCAGCGGCGGCATCTAGGCATTTGCTCGTGCACAGCGCAACTGGCACGTGGGTGACCAGCGCGTGCAGCTGACCGTCGAGCGTCAGACGCTGAAGCTGCGCAAGCCGCTTGAGACCGCGTTCGGCACTGTCACGCAGCGGGATCTGGCGATCGTGGCGCTCACGGGTAGGGACGGCGTCACCGGCTACGGCGAGGCAGCGCCGCTTGAGGCATACGACGGCGTGAGCATCGAGCGCGTGTGGCAGGCCCTCCACGACTATCTACCCATACTTGCGCGCTCCCAGGAGATGAATGGCGCGCAGCTGGTCGATGCCTGCCGCCAGGTGCACGATCTGCCCGCGGCGCTCGCGGCGATCGACATGGCACTGTGGGATCGCGCCGGGCGGCGCACGGGACAGCCCGTAGCAGCGCTGATCACCGACAAGCCGGTCGCCGCGATCGAGGTCAACGCCACGCTCACGGCCGGCGACCGCGCGGGCGCCGCTGAGGAAGCCGCGCAGGCAGTACAGCAGGGGTTCAGCTGTTTGAAGGTGAAGGTGGGCATCAGCGATGACAACGGTCGTCTAGCGGCGGTGCGCGCCGCCGCGGGACCGCATGTCGCGCTGCGCGTGGACGCCAATGGCGCCTGGGACGTCGATGAGGCGGTGCGAGCGATCGACGCCATGGCCTCCGTCGGCTTGGAGCTTGTCGAGGAGCCCACCCACGGCCTGCAGGCGGTACGCGAGGTGCGCGAGCGGGTAGCAGCGCGCGTGGCGATCGACGAGACAGCAGCCGAGCACGGTGCGCTGGGAGCAGGGGTGGCCGACGCGGTATGCCTGAAGATCTCCCGCTGCGGTGGCATCGCTGGTCTGCTCGCGGCGGCTACGCTCGTGCGCGCCTCAGGCGCCGAGGTCTACCTGGCCTCCACGTTCGACGGGCCGCTGGGGGTGGCCGCGGCCGTGCATGCTGCGGCAGCGCTTGCCTCGCGCGGGCCGGTGGCGCCATGCGGGCTGGCGACGCTCTCGCTGTTCGAGGGCGTCGAGGATCAGCTGCCGGTGCACGAGGGACGGATTTCCGTGCCCGTTGGGGCCGGTTTGGGAGTCACTCCCGGCTAAGCGAGCATGTCGGCTACAGCCCGTGGGTTCTCAAGCGGCAGCCGATGACCACCTGACACGATCGCGAACTGGCCGTGAGGCAGCAGCTCGACCATGCGCCGGCCGAGAGCATGAAACTTCTCATCGCGCTCCCCCACAAGTACCGTGACCGGCATCGTCAGCTCGCCGAGGCGATCCCATAACGGCGTCATCGCGCCGGTGCCGATGCCCCGCAACACAGAAGCCAAGGCCAGCGGGTCGTTGCACTGCTGCTCGGCGCGCATCTCGGCATGAACCTCTGGGGGGTCCGCTGCGAAGACCGGCTGGGCCTGCCAGCGATCCATGAACTCGATGAAGGGTCGCTGTTCAAGGTCCTCGGCCAGCGCGTCGTCTGCCGCTCTGCGTGCCGAGCGTTCAGTCACATCCGCGATGCCCGCAGTACTCGATACGAGCACGAGTCGGCTGACGCGCTCGGGCGCGGCGAGTGCGACGTGCAGTCCCACGCGACCGCCCAGCGAGTAGCCGCAAAGGGTAAACCGCGGAGGACTTTGGGCCAGTACGTGCTCCAAGCAGGCATCAAAGGTGATCGTCGCGCCAGAAGGCGGAGGAGGTCGCGACGCGATCGCCTGCCCGTGGCCAAGCAGGTCAAGCGCCAGCGGCGTGTAGCGTTTAGAGGCGAGAAGCTGGACGACGCCGTCCCACGTGCGCCGGGTGCCAGCGAATCCGTGCAGCAGGACCAAGTTCTCCGGCACGCAAGCCATGGTATTGACGTGAACTCCCCGACCGACACCCACCTGCTGCTGAACGTCTTCGTAGACGAGTTGGCTCGCTGCGGGATGCGCGCCGCCTGCACCTCCCCCGGCTCGCGCAGCACCCCCTTGGTGCTGGCCCTTGCGCACGAGTCACGTCTTGAGTGCTACTCGCACATCGACGAGCGCTGCGCTGGCTTCTTCGCCCTCGGGCTTGCCAAGGCCTCAGGTCTGCCGGTTGCGGTGGCGTGCACATCGGGCACAGCCGCCGCGGAGCTGCTGCCGGCGGCGATCGAGGCACACGAGGCCGGCGTGCCACTGCTGCTGCTCACAGCAGACCGCCCCCCTGAGCTGCGTGAGTCGGGCGCCGGGCAGACGATCGACCAGATCAAGCTCTACGGCGACGCCGCGAAATGGTTCTTTGAGGTCGGCAACCACGAGGCGACGCCCGCGCGCCTGCGCTGGATGCGCACGCTTGCATGCCGTGCGTACTGGTGTGCGTTGGAGGGTCGCCCAGGTGCCGTGCACCTCAACTTCCCGCTACGCGAGCCATTGGTGAGCGATGAGCCGCTGCCCGCCGAGCAGAGCGCCCGTGCACACGGCCAGCCATATGTGGTCCGTCCGCCCGCGCGGCTCGCCACGCCAGAAGGCATGGAGATGTTGAGCGAGTTCGTGACATCTGGCAAACGCGGAGTGCTAGTGGCCGGGCGCCACGAGCGTCTGACGCCGTTGGGCGAGGCAGCCGCCGCGTTCTGCACGGCCGCGGGCTGGCCGCTGCTGGCCGACCCACTGTCGGGAGCGCGCCGAGGCGAAGCGGCGGTGGCGCACTACGACGCACTACTGCGCGACGAGGGCTTCGCCGCCGACATGAGACCCGACGCGGTGCTGCGCGTGGGCGACCTGCCGACATCCAAGCCACTGCGCGCTTGGCTGGCAGGCCTGGGCGAGGTGCCGCAGACGATCCTCGACCCCGAAGGCGGCTGGCGAGACCCCGATGCGGTGCTGTCCTGCTCGCTGGCGCTGGAGCCGGCCGCGGCCCTGTGGCAGCTCTCGGACTCCCCGCCGCCGGCTGACCCCGACTGGCTGTCGAAGTGGCGTAGCGCAGATGAGCTCGCCGCCGAGGCGATCCTCGGGGCGCTCGGAGGGGCGGGTCTGTCCGAGCCCGTGGTCGCTGCCGAGCTGGGGGTACTGCTGCCCGCCGAGGCGACCCTGTTCGTCGCCTCCTCGATGCCGGTGCGCGACATAGAGAGCTTCTGGCCGGCGCGCGCGGACCCGCCGCGCGTGTTGTGCAATCGCGGCGCCAACGGCATCGACGGAACCGTCTCCAGCGCCTTCGGCGCGGCTGCCACCAGCGATGGGCCGGTGGTGCTGCTTATCGGCGACGTCGCCCTCGCATACGACATCGGGGGGCTGCTCGCGCACCGTCGCCTGGAATTGGATTTGACGATCGTGCTGCTCGACAACCAAGGCGGGGGGATCTTCGACTTCCTGCCCGTGGCGCGCTCTCAAACAGCCCGCCGTGACGATGTCTACACCACCCATATCTCAACGCCCACCGGCTTTGATTTCGCCAAGGCGGCCGAGCTGTACGGCTTCGGCCATCAGCGCGTCGATGACCTCTTCGCCTTCCGCGCGGCGCTTGAGCGTTGTTTTGAAGATGGCCCGGATCGGGGCGCGAACATCATTGAGGTACGCACCGAGCGAGCGGCCAACGTCGAGCTGCATCGCCAGGCGTGGGCGGCCGTTGCCGGCGCGCTCGGCTCAGCTTGAGAGCAGCGGCAACAGTGCCGCCAGCTTGATCTCCGTCTCGGCCAGCTCGGCACACGGATCGGAGTCCTTTACGACGCCCACCCCGGCGTAACAGCGAGCAACGTCACGGTTCAGCAGCGCACAGCGCAAGGCCACGCAGAACTCGCCGTCGCCGGTGGCGTCGGTCCAGCCCACCGGCCCCGCGTACCAACCTCGATCAAGCCCCTCAAGCGCCGGTATCAACGGGCGCGCACGCGCGAGCGGCTCACCCCCCACGGCGGGGGTGGGGTGCATCAGATCAAGCAGCTCAATCGCATCCAGCGGGCGTGCGAGCTGCGCGCGGATGGGCGTGCCGAGATGCTGGATGTTGGCCACCCGCACTAGCACCGGCTCAGGCGTCGCAGTCACCCATAGGGCGTGCTGACGCAGCGTGCGTTCGATGCGGCGCACGACGATCGCCTGCTCTTCGCGGTCCTTCTGAGAGCGCAGCAGTTGCTCGCCGAGGTGATCGTCCACGGCGGGGTCGGCGCTGCGCCGCGTGGAGCCCGCAAGCGCGAGGGTGCTGACGCGATGCCCTTCGCGGCGAACCAACAGCTCAGGGCTGGCGGCCACGAGCGTGCTGTCGCCGCGCCCGACGCAGAAGACAAAGCAGGAGGGGAACTCGGCGCGCAGGACGCCAAATACCGCAGCCGGGTCATAGCGCCCGGGCGCGTGGACCTGCACCTCGCGGGCCAGGACGATCTTCTGCATCTCCCCGTCGCGGATCAGCTCGACCGCGCGGGCGACCGCCGCCTCGTAGTGCTCAGGAGGCATCGCGCTCGCCACATGACAGCGCCCCGCTGGGGCTGGATCGAGCAGCGCCAATGGGCGCGAGCGCAACTCGGAGAGACGCCCCTGCAGGCGAGCCAGCAGATCCTCAGGAGTGTCATCGGGCGCAGCAAGTGCTGAGAGCGTCATGCGCACGCGGCGCTCGCCCTCGTGCTCATCGCGTGCCAGCGCGACCTCAGGCACCACCAGCGAAGCGGGCTGAAAGCCGCTCCAGTGAGGCGAGGAGCCCCCGTCCGGCGCGAACGCGAAGCCACCCACGGCAACGGGGCCCTCACTCACCCTGCCACCTTTGGAGTGGCCGGGAGGGTCGCTCAGAGGGTGGCGCAGTCGGCCATAGGCCGACGAGCTGGGCCCCTCTGCCTTCCCAGTCACGGCCGCCGCTGCCAGCAGCCGCCAACGATCGGCAACCTCGGCAAAGCGCTCCGGCCCGCTGGCCGAGATCTCTGTGACCTCACCGAGCGCCGCCAGCGCCACCTGTTTGCGCTCGGGCTGCTCGAATACGAACCAGGGCTCACTCGCCCGACGCGAAGCGCAGGCCACAGCACTGGGGTCAATGTCCGCAGGCAGCGGCAGGGTCAATGTCGCCAGCGTCGGCGTGCCGCTGCGCCGGGCGCGCTGCACGGCCAGCTCTAGTCGGGCGCTCAGACGCTCGCGGTCCTCGTCGGCGAGGACGAACGGTGATGTCTCAAGGACGCTGGTCGGTCTCACGTCTCGCCGCGACCGCGGGCGATGGCGATCTCGCCGGTGCGCATCATCTCGATCAGGCCAAACGGGCGCACCATGCTCTCGAAAGCCTCGATCTTCTCGGTCGTGCCGGTGACCTCCACGATGATTGAGCGCTTGGTGACGTCCACGACCTTGCCGCGGAAGATCTCGGTGATCTGCATCAGCTCTCCACGCTGGGGGCCGTCGGCTGAGATCTTGAACAGGGCCAGCTCGCGGGAGACCGTGTCCGCTGGCTCCAGATCGCGGATCTTGAGCACGTTGATGAGCTTGTGCAACTGCTTGGTGACCTGGTCGATGGGGTGCAGCGCGCCGTCGACCGTGAGCGTCACACGCGAGATCCGCTCATCGTCGGTGGGGCCGACGGTGAGCGTGTCGATGTTGAAACCCCGGCGGGCGAACAGGCCCGCGATGCGGGTGAGCACACCCGACTTGTTTTCCACGAGGATCGACAGCACGTGTTTGCGGCCGGTGCGCAGATTGCCGGAGGCCTGCAACTCCTCCAGGCTCAGCGGCTCCTTGGTTGCTGGTTCGCCCATTAGCCCACCATCTCTCTGGCAGCCTGTCCAGCGGGGATCATCGGGTAGGTGTTCTCCTCCCGGGTCACCTTTACATCAACCACCACGGGACCATCGGTAGCGATCGCCCGCTTCATGTCCTCCACGAGCGTGCCCTTGTTCTCAAAGCGCATGCCGGTGGCACCGTAGGCCTCGGCGAGCTTGACCCAGTCGGGGAACTTGCCGGTGTCGACGTGGCTGTAACGCCCGTCCCAGAAGAGCTCCTGCCACTGGCGGACCATGCCTAGGTAGCCGTTGTTCATGATGAACACCTTGATCGGGATCTGCTCCTGTGCGCAGGTGGCCAGCTCCTGGGCGTTCATCTGCACCGAGCCATCGCCGGCGATACAGCAGACGAGCTGATCGGGACAGCCCACCGCGGCGCCCATCGCCGCCGGTAGGCCAAAGCCCATCGTGCCCAGGCCGCCGGAGTTGATCCAGCGGCGCGGCGCGGGGAAGTCGTAATACTGCGCCGTCCACATCTGGTGCTGGCCGACATCGCTGGTCACGATCGCCTGCCCGCCGGTGGCCTCATACAACGCCTGCACCATGTACTGCGGCTTGATCTCTGAGTCGGTGCTGTCCTCGTAACCGAGTGGGTACTTCTCGCGCCAGCCCTCGATGCGCTCCCACCACTGTGCCAGCCGTGCCGGGTCGGCACTAAGCGCGCGGTACTCCACGACCAGCTTCGCCAGCACGTGTTTGGCATCCCCCACGATCGGGATGTGCGCGGGCACGTTCTTGGAGATCTCGGCCGGATCGACATCGATGTGGATGAACTTGGCGCGCGGCGCGAACTCCGAGAGCTTGCCGGTGACACGGTCATCAAAACGCGCGCCCACGGCACAGATCAGGTCGGCCTCGTCCATCGCATAGTTGGCAGCACGCGTGCCGTGCATCCCCAGCATCCCCAGCCACTGAGGGTCGGCGGTCCCATCCACCTGCGCGGGGTATGCGCCAAGACCCATCAACGTCGTTGTCACGGGGAAGCGGTCGCTGCGGGCGAACTCGATGAGCTCCTCCGAGGCATTGGCGTTGACGACGCCGCCACCGGCATAGATCACTGGCCGCTGCGCTGAAGCCAGTGCCTTGGCGGCCTGGCGAATCTGCTTCTGGTTGCCCTCAAGCGTGGGCTGGTAACCGGGCAGGCGCACGTCGCTCACGGGCTCATAGGGAATGTCCGCACGCGAAAGATCCTGCGGGATATCGACCAGCACCGGGCCGGGCCGTCCCGAGCGCGCAATGTGGAACGCCTCGTGGATCGCGCGAGGGATCTCCAGCGGGTCCTGGATCATGAAGGAGTGCTTGACGATCGGCATCGTGATCCCGATCGTGTCGGCCTCCTGAAAACCATCGGTGCCCAGTAGCTCAGTGCGCACCTGTCCGGTGATGAAGACCACCGGCACGGAGTCCATCATCGCGTCGCAGATGGGTGTGATGAGGTTGGTCGCCCCCGGTCCGCTGGTGGCAAACGCCACGCCCACCTTGCCGGTGGCCTTGGCGTAGCCCTGTGCGGCATGACCGCCCCCGGCCTCGTGACGCACGAGGATGTGACGAATACCACCGTCCACAAAGGCGTCGTAGGTGGGAAGGTTGGCGCCGCCCGGCAGGCCGAATACGACGTCCACACCCTCCGCCTTCAGGCATTCCATCACCGCGTCTACTGCACGCATCGCACCGACCTCCTTTCACAAGGTTCTGGGGAACGACGAGCAACGGGGACGTTGGTTTGACCCCGCACTCTTAGAAAGAGCGAGTTTACCAGTGGGTTTTCCGGGCGCCAGAGCAGGTTCCTGCACTAGGAGGCGCCGACGGCAACGCCGATGGCAAGCACGATCGCGCCAGCAAGCGTGACGACGATAAGCGAGGAGCTGAGCGAAACATCCAGGAAGCGCTCGCGCACCAAGGCGATCACGAACAGCTCAATCGCAACGACGATCCCGGCCACGATCAGCGCTTCATGCGTGTTGGGGATGAGGAAAGGCAGCGTGTGGAAGATGCTTCCGAGCGCCGTCATCGAGCCAGTGATGGTGCCGCGCACGATCGGCGTGCCGCGGCCGGTCTTCTCGCCGGTATCTGACAGCGCCTCGGATACGCCCATGCTGATGCCCGCGCCGAGCGCCACGGCGATCCCCACCACAAAGGCGGTATGCGAGTTTGAGGACACCGCCGCGGCGAAGATCGGCGCGATCGAGGAGACGGTGCCGTCGATTAACCCCACAAGCCCCGGCTGCACCACCCGCAGCACGAAGTCCCGCTCGTCCTCAAAGCCCCAACGCCGGATCAGCCGCGCGATCAATGAGCCTTTGCGCGCAGGAGGCGCGTCGGTGTTCATGAAGGATTTATAGCGGCGCCCGCTCGCGCTCGGCTGCTTCAGAGGCCAGTGCGACCTCCGGGTACTCAAGCTCGGTTCCACAGCGCATACAGATCGCGTCGTATGCCTTGGTCACGCGACCGCAGCGCGGACACTGACGACGCGGCTCGTTGCGCTCGTTGCGATAGACGATGGCGGCCAGCAGGCCAAAGATCGGCACCAGCCCCGAGATCAGGAACCACAGCAGGAACGAGCTGCCCTTGATCCTGCCCACGATCCCTCCCGCGAGCCCGAAGCAGATGGCGATGACGATGTAGGCCAACTCACGCGCCCCTAGAGGAGCACGCGCACAGCCCAGATGACCGCTACGACCGCGAGGATGAACACCACGAAGCCGGCAACTGCTGAGGCGATGCCGATCAGGAAGTGCAGCAGCAACCAGCCCGCGAGGACCAGGACCAGCACCGCCACAATCGAGCGGCCGAAGGAGCCGGTGGAGGAGGACTGCGAAGGCGAGTCGTTCATGGCTTCAGTTTGACAGGTAATTGAGGAGCTCGGCTCGCCACCCTCATAGCCCTAGTTGCTCGTTGACCAGCCGCGTGACCTCGCCGCCGTCGGCGCGACCCTTGGTCTCACGCATCACATGACCGATGATCGGCCCGATCGCCTTGGCGTTGCCACTGCGCACGCGCTCTGCTGCATCGGCGTTGGCCGTCAGGGCAGCGGCGACGATTGCGGATAGATCCTCGCCTCCATCCATCGCCTCAAGACCCTCTGACTGCACGATCGCCAACGGATCGCCGCCCTCGGCAACGAGGCGATCGAGCACCTGCCGAGCAGCGCCCACGCTGATGCGCTTGGCCGAGACCAGCCCTACAAGCGCAGCTAACGCCGATGCCTGAACGCGCGAATGATTGGGATCCCCGCCTGCCCCTCCGCCTGCCCCCTCGCCCTCATCATCGCCGAGCCGACCGACCAGGTCGCCCGTGACCCAGTTGGCCAAAGCCTGCGCAGGTGGCGCAGGGTCCACCTTGGCGGACAGGGCCGCCTCGAAGTAGTCGCCCAGATCCGCGCGGAAGGCCAGCTGGCGGGCACTGTCGGCGCTGAGGCCCACCTGCTGCTCCAGGCGCTGCGCACGCGCGGCGGGCAGCTCGGGCATCGCCGCGCGGGCATCCTCGAGCATCGCCTGCTCGATCGCTACCGGCAGCAGATCGGGCTCGGGGAAGTAGCGGTAGTCGTGCGCCTCCTCCTTGGAGCGCAGCGAGGTGATGCGCTCAGAGGCAGGGTCGAAGTGCAGCGTCTCCTGCACCACCTGTCCCCCTTCGCCCAGCAGCTTCTGCTGGCGGCTGACCTCGGCACGGATGCCGCGCTCGATGAAGCGGAAGGAGTTCATGTTCTTGAGCTCGGTCTTCACGCCGAGCGCCTGCGTGCCGACGGGGCGCACGGAGATGTTGGCGTCGCAGCGCAGCGAGCCCTCCTCCATGTTCACGTCGCTCACGCCCAGCTGGCGCAGCGTGGTGCGCAACAGCGTGAGCCACTCCCGCGCCTGCTCGCCCGAGCGCAGGTCGGGCTCGGTAACGATCTCCGCCAGGGGAGTACCGCCACGGTTGAAGTCGACGATGCTGGCGTCGGAGCCGTGGATGCGCCCGCTGGCGCCGACGTGCACAAGCTTGGCGGCATCCTCCTCCAGGTGCACGCGGTGGATGCGCACCTCCCCCAGGTGCCCGCCGCTGCACAGCGGCTCGTCGAACTGGGATATCTGGTAACCCTTGGGCAGGTCGGGATAGAAGTAGTTCTTACGGTGAAAGATCGAGCGCGGGGCGAGCTCGCAGCCGAGCGCCATGCCGATCATCAGCCCGAAGTGCACCGCACGCGCATTGGCCACCGGCAGACTTCCGGGCAAGCCCAAGCAGACGGGGCAGGTATGCGTATTGGGCGGGTCGCCAAAGGACAGCTCGCAGCCACAGAACATCTTCGTGCGCGTGGCAAGCTGCACATGGATCTCCAAGCCAATGACGGGTTCGTACTCGACGGCAGCGGCGTTCATGCTGGGCCACCCGCTCCATTCACACGCGCTGGCGAGCCGTCGAAGCCGAGCACCTGCTCTAGCGCATATGCAGCATCCAACAGGCGGTTCTCGGCGAACACAGGCCCAGCAATCTGAAAGCCCACCGGCAATCCTTCGCTCAGCCCACAAGGGATGGATATCGCGGGGATGCCTGCGAGCGACATCGGCACGGTGCAGTAGTCGTTGAGATACATCGACCACGGGTCGGCGGTCTTCTCGCCCAAGCGGAAGGCGACCGTCGGCGCGGTGGGAGTGACGATCAGATCCACCTCCGCGAAGGCCGCCTTGAAGTCCTCAGCGATCTTCGTGCGCACGCGCTGGGCACGACCGTAATAGGCGTCGTAGTAGCCCGAGGACAGGGCGTAGGTGCCGAGCATGATGCGCCGCTTGACCTCCGCGCCGAAGCCGTCGTGGCGAGTACGGGTGTACATGTCCAGCAGATCGTGCGCGTCCTGCGCACGCGCGCCGTAGCGCACGCCGTCAAAGCGCGCCAGGTTGGAGCTGCACTCCGCGGGGGCCAGGATGTAATAAGCCGAGAGGGCGTGCGGGGCATGCGGCAACTGCACGCTGTGCACCTGCGCACCCAGCTCCTCGGCGCGAGCCAGCGTGGCCTTGAACGCCTCCAACACACCCCCCTCGATCCCCTCGCCGGTCAACTCCTGCGGCACCCCTAGGCGAACCCCGTCCAGACGCTCGGCGCTGGGCAGCGAGACCTCCTCAGGGAACTGCAATGAGGTCGCGTCGCGGGGGTCGCGCCCGACCATATGACGCAGCATCAGCGCGGCATCGGTGACATCGCGCGTGAGCGGCCCTGCCTGATCCAGCGAGGAGGCAAAGGCGATCATGCCGTAGCGCGAAACCGCGCCATAGGTGGGCTTCAGGCCGACGATCCCGCAGAGCGCGGCAGGCTGACGAATCGACCCCCCGGTGTCCGTCCCCAGCGCCCAGGGCGCCAGACCCGCGGCGACCGCCGCCGCGCTGCCACCCGAAGAACCCCCCGGCACACGCTCGGGGTCCCAGGGATTGCGCACCGGCCCATAGGCAGAGTTCTCGGTTGAGGAACCCATCGCGAACTCGTCCTGATTGGTCTTCCCCAATAGCGTGGTGCCAGCCGCTTCCAGACGGGCAACCGCAGTGGCCGTATACGGCGGACGGTAGCCCTCCAAAATGCGCGAGCCCGACTGACTGGGCACCCCCTCGGTGCAGAAGAGATCCTTGACGGCCAAGGGAACACCATTGAGGGGGGATTGAGAGAGGGATGTTGTTGCGTCCTTCGGCGCCTGCTCGGCAAGCCAGGTGAAACAGTTGAGCCGATCCTCCCGCGCACGAGCCCGGTAGGCGTCAAACAGCTCACCTGAGGACAACGTGCCGGCGTCGATCGCGGCCACCGCCTGCGCGGCGGAAAGACTGAGGATGTCCACGTCGCTCATGCCTGAGGATCAGGAATGTCGAGGGGCCCGGCTCGCCGGCCTGTGGCCGGCTGCGCCACCCTCTGAGCGGGGACAAGAAATCCGTCGCCGCTCACCGCCGGCGCCTGCGCCAATGCGACCTCGCGTGCAAGCGACGCCACCGGCTCATCGGGGCGCAGTGCGCCTGTGACCTCAACGACATGCGAGGTCGGCGAAACGTTGTCGAGATCAAGCTCGCCGATCTTGGCGATGTGGTCGAGCACAGCTGAGAGCTCGCCAGTCATAGCCTGCACCTCCTGCTCGCTCAGCTGAAGGCGCGCCAGGCGCGCCACGTGCAGAACCTCATCGCGATCGATCACGGCAAGGATTCTACGTGGGGCGCCGGGACCGGCACGGTGCCCTCCTCGGCCATCGCCCGAAAGCCGCCGTAGGCAATCGCGGCACAGGAGACAAGTCCCAGCCAAGCGCCGAGCTTGACTTCGACATGTGTAAAGGGATGGCTGATCAGCACGCGGTAAAGCACAAGGATCGTGGACAGCAGTCCAAGGCCAGCGACGACCGCGCTGATCGAGAGGGCCGATGGCAGCTTGCGATCGCTTCCGACGAGGACGACCAGTACCACTCCGGCGATGACGGTGAGCAGCAGCAGCCAGCGAATGTATTCCAGGCTGTGCCACACATCGACGCTTGTGCTCACGTTGGCAACGCGGAGATAGGCCCCAATGATTCCCGGCACTTTGATGTCAAACCACTTGAAGAAGAACATGAAGATGAACAATGCGATCGAGCCGAGGGCAACTATCCGATCGCCGTTGCGCAGACGACTGAATTCAAAGCTCATGGGCAAATCTTCTCCCAGGGTTAGTGGTGAACATTTTTATACCGGCGGTGGCCGTGCCTGGATGTTCGCCGGCGGATACAGCTCGGTGCGTTCGTCGCGCATCGCCTGCCAACACCCAGCCAAGATCAGCACAGCGCCCGCGAGCCCCAGCCAGGCCCCGGCGCACAGGCTGCTTGCGTGCTCGGGCCGCTCCAACACTCGCACGATGGCAGCCACTACGCCGACGAACCCCAGCAG
Organism: uncultured Solirubrobacterales bacterium; assembly: GCA_963743165.1. GTDB lineage: Bacteria > Actinomycetota > Thermoleophilia > Solirubrobacterales > Solirubrobacteraceae > Palsa-744. The sequence goes on along the minus strand of CAVUOP010000001.1, from coordinate 50,146 downwards.
CGTGCCCCATACCGCTGCCGCGACCGGCAGTGCCGTGGTGCGCTCGGTCGCGGTCGCGATCACTAGCACCAGCGCCCCGATCGCGGCCAGCATCAGCAGTGCCACGGCCGGTCCAAACGTGGCCCATGCGCTCAGATTGCGACCGGCGCTTTCATACCAAGGCAGCGTCAGCGCGACGATCACGCAGATCGCTCCAGCCAGTGCCAGCAACTCACCCGCGCGCAGCCTGCGCAAGCTCATCTCAGTGACCTCATGCCGTTAATCATCCTCGATTCCCGCCTGGCGGCGTGCTGCCACCAATGTGTTGCGCAGCAACATCGCGATCGTCATCGGCCCAACCCCGCCCGGCACGGGCGTGATCGCGCTTGCCACCTCGGCCGCCGCCGCAAAGTCAACATCCCCTACTAATCCGCTTTTCGTCCCTGCCTCCTCGGGCGTAAGCCGGTTCACGCCCACGTCGATCACCACCGCACCCGGCTTGACGAACTCGCGCGTGAGCATCCGCGGGCGCCCCACCGCGGCGATCAGGATGTCCGCCCGCGCGCATACTCCTGGCAGGTCTCGCGTTCGCGAGTGACAGATCGTCACCGTCGCATTCGCCTCCAGCAGGAGCTGCGCCATCGGCTTGCCGAAAAGGTTGGAGCGTCCTACCACCACCGCCTCAGCGCCTTCGATCCGATCTCCCTCAAGGCCGATGCTTGCCAGCAGCTCCATCACCCCGCTGGGCGTGCAGGGGCGCAGACCAGGACGCCCTAGTGCCAAAAGCCCGGCGTTCGCAGGGGTCAGGCCATCGACATCCTTGGCCACATCGATCATGCCGGTAAGCGTGGGACCATCAAGATGGTCAGGCACCGGCAACTGCAGCAGCACGCCGCTGACCGCATCGTCAGCGTTCAGCTCTTCCAGCAGCTCCGCCAGCTGAGTGAAAGGCGTATTGGCGGGCAAGCGCTTGTCGAATGCCGCCATCCCCACCTCGGCACACGCACGCTGCTTGGCGCCCACATAGACAGCCGAGCCGGGGTCATCGCCAACCAGGACCGTTGCCAGACCGGGCTGGCGGCCGGTGCTGGCAAGGAACGCCTGCACGCCATGCGCCACCTCGGCACGCACCTGGGCGGCGATCGGCTTGCCTTCGATGAGCTTTGCGGGCATCGAGCTGATCGTATGCGCAGGAGCGGTGCGGGCGTCGCCTAACGTCCGCTCACCTGGGCGTACTCGGTCATCAACTTGCGCTCCGAGCCATCCTCGGCGAAGCGCACGACGATCACGCCGTCGGGCTCAACGCCGGTGACGACGCCTTCGCCGAAGGCCGGGTGCGTGACGTTCCTGGCCCAGGCGGAACGCCTTGATCGAGGAGGCCTGACGCGTCCCCCCTCGGGGCTGCCACTCGCCTGCGTCGTCCCAGTCTCCATCGACAACGTCGTCCTCATCGGCGAAGGGCTCGCGGCGGGATTTCGTGACGCGCGGGGAGCTGATGCGAGGGGAGCTCACGTTCTGGGTGGTTGCGCCCCTGGCAGTGGGAGCGCCATTGCCGAAACCTCGCCCCGCGCCCCAGCGCGGCGCCGCCTGCTCCTCAAAATCCGTCAGATCCGAAGGGACCTCATCGAGGAAGCGGCTGGGCAGGCCGGCCGTCTGCGCGCCGAAGACGGTCCGGCGCCGCGCATAAGAGAGATACAGATCGCGCATGGCACGCGTGACGCCCACATAGAACAGGCGGCGCTCCTCCTCAAGCGCCCCTTCATCCAGCGCGCGCGAATGAGGGAAGACGCCCTCCTCGCAGCCGGCCACAAAGACAATCGGGTACTCAAGGCCCTTGGCGTTGTGCAGGGTCATGAGCGTCACCAGGCTTTCCTCATCGCGCCTTGAGTCGGCGTCGGCCATCAGGGCGATCTGCTGCAGGAAAGCATCAAGGGACTCCCTGGAGGGTTCGTTGACGGCATCGAACTCATTGCCGACCTGCACCAACTGCTCCAGGTTCTCGATGCGCCCCTGGGCCTCGATCGTGCGTTCGGCCTCCAGAGCCTCCACATAGCCGGTCTGTGAGAGCACCGCCTCCAGCAGATCCCCTACGGATGTGGGGTCCTGCTCGTCGTCAACCCGTCGGCGCAGTTCGTGCATGGTGTCCATAAAGCGCGCCAGCGCCTTCTGTGCGGCTGTGCCAAGGCCGGGCACTTCGACGGGGTTCGCGGCGGCTTCCCAGATGGACAGGCCCATAGTGCCCGCATGGCCCACCACCTTGCCGACCGATGTCTGGCCGATGCCCCGCCGGGGGGAGTTGACGATGCGCATGAAGCTCACCACGTCGCTGGGGTTCGCCAGCAGCGAGAGGTAGGCAATCGCGTCCTTGATCTCGGCGCGCTCATAGAACTTGGTACCCCCGATCACCTGATAGGCGATCTCGCGGCGCACCAGCGTGTCCTCTAGCAGCCGCGACATGGCATTGGTGCGGTAGAACACCGCGATCTCCGAACGGCTTGCGCCCTCGTCCACCAGCCGCTCGATCTCGCCCACCACGAAACGCGCCTCGGCGTACTCGTCCTCCAGCTCGCGCACCTTGATCGGCTCGCCCTCGCCCAGCGCGCTCCACAGGCGCTTGGCGATGCCGCCGCGGTTGTTGGCGATCACGGCGTTGGCGGCGGAGAGGATCGTCTGGGTCGAGCGGTAGTTCTGCTCCAGCTTCACCACGCGGGCGTCGGGGAAGTCATCCTGGAAATCGAGGATGTTGCGCACGTCGGCGCCCCTGAAGCCGTAGATCGACTGCGAATCGTCGCCCACCACCGCCAGGTTGCGATGACCGGGGAGACTGACGCGGTCGCCTTTGGCGGGGTCCTCGCGGCCACCGCCGACGAGCAACTGCAGGAAGCGGTACTGGGCATGGTTGGTGTCCTGGTACTCGTCCACCAGCACGTGACGGAAGGACTGGGCGTAGCGCTCGCGCACCTCCTCGAACAGCTCCAGCATCGTCACCGTGCGGAACAGCAGATCATCGAAGTCCATCGCGTTCATGCGGTGCAGATCGCGCTCATAGCGCTCGTATACGTCGGCCACCGTCTGCTCGAAGTAGGAGCCAACCTGCTGGCGGTAGGCCGCCGCGTCGCGCAAGCGGTTCTTGGCGGCGCTGATCTGGCCGAGGATCGCCGGGGGCGTGTAGCGCTTGGGGTCCACGCCCAGATCGTCGATGCAGCGCTTGGTCAGCCTGCGCGCATCGGCCTGATCGTAGATCGTGAACTGACGCGTGTAGCCCAGACGCTCGGCGTCCGCGCGCAGCATCCGCGCGCAGGCCGCATGGAAGGTCATCAGCCACATCCCGCGCGTGCCATGCCCCAGCATCCGCTCCACCCGGCTGCGCATCTCCTGCGCGGCCTTGTTCGTGAACGTGATCGCCAGGATCTCGCCCGCCTGTGCCTGGTCGGTGAACACCAGGAATGCGATCCGGTGGGTCAACACGCGGGTCTTGCCGCTGCCGGCTCCAGCCAGGATCAAAAGCGGGCCCTCACCGTGGGTCACAGCCTCGCGCTGGGGCTCATTCAGCCCCTCCAACAGCTCCTGAAGATGCTCGGCGTGCGGGTTCTCCATCAGTCACTCAGCATAGATGCGAGGTCGGCTTGAAGCCCCGCGGGGCCGCCAGGTCCTAACGTTGCGCGCATGACGCTCACCGAGGAGGTGCGCCGCGGCTGCGCTGAGATCGCCGCTCACGCCCAGCATGTACGTATCGACCTGGATGCCGCCGCGCTCTGCGAGCCCACGGCGCCGCCCGAACTTGACCCTGAGCGCCACTACCTGGAGGGCGCGCCAGCCGATGTAGCCGATTACATGCTGGCGCTCGATGCCATCAACTTTGGCTCCGGCTGGTTCCCGCTGCTGCACAAGCGAGAGCTCGATGGACGGCGGCTCGGGGGCTACTTCACCGTTGCCTGGAACCTCGCCGACCACGTGCGCGCCCACGGGCCGGATGGACAGGCACTCGATTCGGTCTGGTTGCGACAGGTCGACACGCGCGAGATCGCCACGATCCTCGGGCAGCCGCCTGAGCTGGAGCTGATGAGCCTCTACGCACAGGCCTTACGCCAACTCGGCCACTTTCTGGGCAAGCGTCGCGCACTAGATCTCGTCGCGGAATGTGGGCGCTCAGCCGAGCGCCTTGCGCGCACGCTCGCCCACGGCATGGCCCTGTTCCGCGACCGACCTTTCTACAAGCGTGCCCAGATCGTCCCCAACGATCTCGCCCTGGCCGGGGTTGCCGAGTTTGACGATCTCGACAGCCTCACGATATTCGCTGACAACCTCGTGCCCCACGTGCTGCGCTGCGATGGCGTGCTCGTCTACGACGAGGACCTGGCGGCGCTTATCGACAGCGGTGCCATCCTCACTCTTGGCGGGGCTGAGCGCGAGATCCGCGCTTGCGCTCTGCATGCCTGCGAGCTGATCGCGCAGCGCACTGGCGTTCCTCCCCGCACCCTTGACACCTGGCTGTGGAACCGTGGGCAGGCGCCTGAGTACAAGGCGCGCCCGCGACACCGCTGCCGCACAGTGTTCTATTAGGCAGACGCGGTTCCGGCGCGATCCGTTCCAGGCCCCTTCCGGCGGGTCCTTCTCAACCTCCGGCCGGATTCTGCCCCTTGACCGGTCGCAGCTGCGTGACTTCGGCCGGCGGCTCAGAGCTGCCATTCCCGGATACCTCACTCAGCGCCCGCTCCAGCGCACCGATGCGGCTGGCGAGACCCTGGAGCGCCTCAGCAATCGGGTCGGGGAGGTGTATCCAATCGGCGTCCGGGCCCTCGGGGCGGCGACCGTCCACGCGCACCGGATGACCGGGGTTGCCGACCACCGTCGTGTTCGGCGGCACGTCGGTCACGACCACACTGTTGGCACCGATCTTGGCGCCGTGACCGATCGTGATCGGACCCAACAGCTTTGCGCCCGAGCCGATCGTCACATTGTCCTGCACCGTTGGATGGCGCTTGCCGGTGGCGAAGCCAGTACCGCCCAGGGTCACTCCCTGGTAGAGCGTCACATCGTTGCCGATGCTCGCTGTCTCGCCGATCACCACGCCTGAGCCGTGGTCGATGAAGAGGCCCCGTCCGATATCCGCGGCCGGGTGGATCTCTATCCCCGTCAATGCACGCGTGGCCATCGACAGTGAGCGCGGCACCATCGGCATGCCCGCCTCATGCAGCGCGTGCGCCACGCGGTAGGAGAGGAGCGCATGGATGCCCGGCCAGGTCGCCAGGATCTCCGCCTGCCCCACACCACGCGCAGCAGGATCGCGATCGCGAGCGGCCTTCACATCGCAGCGCAGCTCTTTTGCGACCCGCGTAAGGGTGCCAACTCCCAGCATCTCGATTCACAGCCTAGCGTCCTGCTAAAGACCCCAAGCTCCGCGATCGTCGTAGATGGCCGCCTCGCGGCCCAACCCACGGTCAGGGCCAACCAACCCAACCCCTCTCAAAAAAACTCAGGGCGCGAAGAACGCCTGGGAGATGTAGCGCTCGCCGGAGTCCGGCATCACGACCACGATGCGCTTACCCTTGCTTTCCGGACGCTCGGCCACCTCCAGCGCTGCCCACAACGCCGCGCCGCAGGAGATCCCGGCCAGGACACCCTCGCGTTTGGCGCAACGCCAGGCGGTGCGAATCGCATCATCGTCCGATACCGGCATCACCTCGTCCAGCAGCTCGCGGTTGAGCACCGGTGGCACAAAGCCGGCGCCAATGCCCTGGATGCGATGGGGGCCGGGCACCTCGCCTGAGAGCACCGCGCTGCCCTTGGGCTCGACCGCCACCACCTGCAGCTTGGGGTTGCGCTCGCGCAGGTATTCTCCCGCGCCCGTGATCGTGCCGCCAGTGCCGACGCCGGCTACGAGCACGTCCACCTCGCCGTCCATCGCCCGCTCGATCTCCGGCCCGGTCGTGCGCCTGTGCACGTCGGGGTTGGCGGGGTTTGAGAACTGATCGGGCAGAAAAACGTCGGGCTCACTGGCCAGCGCGCGCGCCGCTCGCACCGCCTCGTGCATTCCTCCCATCGACTCCGTGATGCGCACCTGTGCGCCATACAGCTTCAGCAGACACTCGCGCTCACGACTCATGCCCTGCGGCAGCGTCAGCACCAGCTCGTAGCCCTTGGCCGCGCACACCAGCGCCAACGCGATACCTGTATTGCCGCTTGTGGCCTCCACGATCGTGCTGCGTCCCGGCTCGATCCTGCCCTCTGCCTCGGCTGCCTCGATCATCGCCACGCCGATGCGGTCCTTCACGCTACCCCCCGGGTTCAGTGACTCAAGCTTCGCCACCAGCTGCACGCCATTCTTGCGTGCGCCCTCCCCGAGCATCCTCGGCAACCCCACCAGCGGGGTCCCGCCTACAAGCTCCGAAATGTTGATCGGGATTTGGGGCATATTGCTTCGAGCATAGTGGCCGCTCGCCCGCAAGGCTTACTGATACACGCAAGAGAACGCCCAGAATCTTGAAGATTGGGACAAACGACCGACTACCTTGGCATGGGTGCGCCCGAGAATCAGATGCCGGCTGCAATTAGCGCGGACACCACCGCTGCGATCGCGGCCCTGCGCGAGCTGCCCGACGCCTCGATCATGGTCTTCGATGCCGACCTGCGCTTCACGCTCGTCGCCGGCCACGCGCTCCACAACGGCCATGATCAGTCCGTCTACGGGGTGGGTATGCCCGTCGCGGAAGCCTTTCCCCCTGAGCTGTGGAGGGAGATCGAGCCGCTCTGCCGCTCAGCGCTGCAGGGCGATACCCGTTCGCGCAAGATCCGCGCCACCGGCAGCGTCCACAGCCTCACGATCGACGTGGGGCCGCTGTCTTTGCGCCAGCACCCCTCCCCCACCCGGCGACGATCGCCGGTGGCGTGGCGGTCATCCTCGACAACAGCCCGCCCATTCAGGCTCCGGCGGCCAGCCCTACGTCGGGCGACGTGGCCAGCGGTACACATTCCCAGGAACATTTTGAACTGGTCTTCCAGCGGGCGCCGATCGGCACCGGCCTGATCGACCCGGAGGGTCATTGGGTGCTCGTCAACCAGGCCCTCTGCGACATCACGGGCTACACCTCCAGCGAGCTGATCGGCAAGCGCTTCCAGGACATCACCCACCCCGAAGACGCCAACAACGACACCGCTCGTCGTCAGCAGCTGCTGGACGGCGAGATCACCACTTTTCAGACCGAGAAGCGCTATTTCAACGCCGCCGGGGAAAAGATGTCGGCGCTGCTCTCAATCTCGCTCGTGCGCGATCAGCAGGACGCTCCGCTTCATTTCATCGTGCAGATGCAGGACATCTCCGAGCGCAAGCACCTCGAAGAGCACCTGCGCCACCTCGCCGACCACGATCCGCTCACCGGCCTGCGCAATCGTCGTCTCTTCGAGCATGACCTCAAGCTGCAGATCGGGCGCTGCCAGCGCTACGGCGAGCAGGCTGCCTTGCTCGCCATCGACCTCGACGGCTTCAAGCTCGTCAACGATCGCCACGGCCACAAAGTTGGCGACGACGCCCTGAAGGCGGTTGCCCGCACGCTCACGCGCAGGCTGCGCGCCACCGACCTCGTCGCGCGTCTCGGTGGCGATGAGTTCGCCGTGCTGCTGCCCCACATGGACCTTGAGGGGGCCAAGATCGTCACCGAGGACTTGATGCGCGTGATCGAAGCTTGCGGCGTGGATGCCGGCGATACCGTCGTGCACCTCGCCGGCAGCGTCGGCTTCGCGCTGCTGGACAGCAACACCCTGCACGACGATCAGGCTCTCGTGGCCGCCGATCGTGCCATGTATGAGATCAAGCGCAAGCGCGCTGGATCGCTTCGGACGTAATCCTCAGAAGCGTCGTGCGGCGCCCTCAGATGTAGTAGACGCTCGCTCCTGCTTCGCGCGCCTCGCGCTCGATCACGTCGGCGATGGTTGTTTCTTCGAGCACCTTGCGAGCCGCCTGCGCAGCGTCGGCGAAGACTCCCTGCGCATCACGCCCTAACGGTCCATCCAGCAGCTCCACCACCTCAAGCACACTTACCTCGGCTGGCTCGCGGGCGAACATATAGCCACCCTTGACGCCGCGCTGTGAGCTCAACACGCCCGCTCGGCGCAGTACCGCGAACAGCTGCTCCAGGAACTGCACCGGCACATCCCGGCGTCTCGCCAGGTCACCTATCGGTACCGGTCCCGCGCCTGCACTGCGGCCTAGCTCGGCCAGCGCCAACAGGGCATAGGGAGACTTGCTCGTGATCGAGATCACGCGAGCAAGGCTACGGAATCAAAGCCAGCCGCGCTCGGTGGCAATAAGAACTGCCTGCGCACGATCGACGGCGCCCAGCTTGCCGTAGATGTTGTGCAGATGAGTCCTGACGGTGCTGGTGGAAAGCGTCAACTCGTGAGCGATCTGCTTGTAGACCTTGCCCTCGGCCAGACGCTGCAAGACGCTCAGCTCGCGCCCGCTCAGCGGACAGGGGTCGATGTGGCGTTGGCGCTGGTTGACCGGGTTGGGCAACTCATACATAACCCGGCGCAGCTCTGAAGGGCCGAGGCCGATCATGCGCGCGCTCTGCAGCATCTCAGCGGGCGACACCGGCGCGCCCTGTTCGTAGTGGGCCAGCATGTCGGCCAGTCGCACGAACGCGGCCTCGCCGACGGCCTCGGGGCTGTGGTGACGTTCGATCACGGTGGCCACTCCCACCGGCATGCCCCAGCGCCTGGCCAGCACGCCGCCGACAAGCGCGTGATCCACGCCCAACTCGCGGCGCTCCTGGTGGATGCGCTCCTCGGGGGTCTGCGCGCCCTGGTGCACCTGCTCGGGATAGCCCGGGTAGGCGTGCAGCAGCACGAGCTTGCCGATGTCGTGCAGCAGGCTCGTCACGGTCAGGCGGTCGCGATGCTCGTAGCCGACCTCGCCTGCCAGTCTGTCGGCCGCGTGCTGGGTGGCCAGCGCGTGCAGGCGGAAGCGCTCAGGCGCCGCGTCCCACACACTCGCGCGCTCAAAGAAGTCGAAGGTGCGCAGGCGACTCGCGAGTGCCTGCACGGCTTGAGGGGAGAGCAGCTCGACGGCCGCCACGACGGTGTCAACCCGGCCGCGCGTGCCTTGCGCCTGGTTTGCCATGCGCAGCACGGCGATGATCAGCGCCACGTCTGACTCGACCGCGCTTACGACGTTCCGCGGTGGCTACGTGGTCCTTGGAGGTGACGGCCAGCAGCCGCTTGCGCGACTCGGCCAGCGCCGGGAATGCCTCCAGCGCTTCGAAAGCCTGGGTCAGACGCCTGCCGTGACCCTCGTTCTGATGGCGTGCACCCGCGGCGGCGGGCTTCGCCTTCGCCTCCCCCTTTGGCTTGGATGCTGCTGCCTGCATGTTTCGCCTTTCCTACCTTGGAATCGCCGACGCCCACTCCTTTGGGCGCGTATCGCCTCTTCTATCGGCAGCTGTGGACAGATGGTTGAGCGCAGCGCCTATCTAACTGGCCACCTTCGCAAGCGCGCTGTCGATCCGGCTCAAGGTCTCCTCGCGGCCCAGCAATGAAACGCTCTCAAAGATGCCCGGCGAGATGGCGGTGCCGGCGATCGCCACGCGCAGCGGCTGATAGATATCCCGCGGCTTGCAGCCCAGGTGCTCCTGCAGCGCATCCAGTACGCGCTGCACGCTCTCCTCCTGGAAGCTGTCTGCCTCAGCGAGGGCTGCGCGCACCTGCGCCAGCGTGCCGCGGCCTTTCTCGTCGAGCCACTTGGCGCGCGCTTTGGGATCGTCGCTCACCCCGTCATAGAAGAACCCCGCCAGCGGCCAGAAGTCGGCCAGCGTCTGGATCTTCTCCTGGCTGATCTTGGCGGCCTGCGCAAGGCCCTCGCGTCCCGTGAACTCCTCCAGGCGGCGCGCCAGCTCCTCGGGAGGCATGGCGCGGATGTAGACGCCGTTCAGCCAGCGCAGCTTGGTCTCATCGAACTGCGCGGGATTACGGCTGACGCGCTCCAGCGCGAACTTCTCAACCAGCTCCTCAGTTGACATAACCGTCGCGTCATCGTCTGATCCCCACCCCAGCAGCGCCAGGTAGTTGCGCACGGCCTCGGGCAGAAACCCCGCCTCGCGCAGCTCCTGCACGGAGGCGGCGCCGTGGCGCTTGGACAGCTTGCGCCCATCGGGGCCGTGCAACAGAGGCAGGTGCGCATACAGCGGCTGCGGTGCGTCCAGCGCCTCCAGCACCAACAGCTGCTTGGGCGTGTTCGACAGATGGTCCTCGCCGCGCACCACATGGGTTATGCCCGCGTCCAGATCGTCGATCGCGACGGCGAAGTTGTAGAGAACCGAGCCATCCGAGCGGGCGATCACGGGGTCATCCATGTGCACGTGCTCAAAGCGCGTTTCACCGCGGATCACATCGTGCACCACCGTTGCTCCCTCATCGGGAACCTTCAGGCGCACGGCGCCCTCTTGCTGATCCCCTGCGCGCTCCTCGCCGCGAAATCCCCGCTGTGCGCCGTGACGCTCTTTGTAGGCCTTCACGTCATCGGCCGTCGCACTTGAGCGATAGGCGTGCCCTGACTCCAGCAGGCTCTGTAGGGCTTCGCCGTGGCGCTGCGCGCGATCGGACTGCAGGATCGGCCCCTCGTCCCAGTCGAGCTCTAGCCAGCGCAGCGCGTCGAGGATCTGCTCGACGTTCTCCGGCGTCGAGCGCTCGCGATCGGTGTCCTCGATGCGCAGCACCAGCGTCCCCTTCGCCTCTCCCGGCGCGGGGGAGGCGTGGGCTAGAAGCCAGTTGAACAGCGCCGTGCGCGCCCCGCCGATGTGCAGGGCGCCCGTGGGCGATGGTGCAAAGCGAACACGCATAGGATCTCGCGCCATGCTATTCAGAGCCACGTCATGCTGATCGGCGGTCATCCATGTTGACTGGCGCGCAACCATGTTGATCGGCGCCCATGTCTCGCCGTCCGGCGGGCTGCCCAAGGCGATCGAGCGTGGCGAGGCGCTTGGCGCGCGCGCCATTCAGATCTTCAACCAGTCCCCGCGCCAGTGGAAGCCCACCTCCCACAGCGAGGAGAGCATCGCCGCTTTCCGCGAGGCGATGGCCGAGAGCTCGATCGACGCCGTGCTGATTCACGCCGTCTATCTGCTCAACTGCGCCTCCGAGGACCCTGACATCCGCGCCAAGTCGCTTACCTCGCTGATCCACTCCCTGCGCGTGGGCGAACAGATCGGCGCCACCGGTGTCGTGCTCCATCCCGGCTCGGCCAAGACCGGAGACGTCAGTCAAGCCATCACTCGCGCCGGAGCCGCAATCGCCGAGGCATTGAAGGAGAGCGAGGGATGCCCACTGCACCTTGAGAACACGGCCGGCACCGGTGGCACCTTGGGGCGTTCGATCGAGGAGCTGGCGGGCCTGATCGAGGCGGCCGATGGCAACGAGCGACTAGGGCTGTGCCTGGACTCCTGCCACCTGCTGGCCTCCGGTTATGACATTCGCACGCGCCCTGGCATGGATGAGCTGATCGCCGAGATCTCCGAGAAGGTCGGTTTGGAGCGATTGGGCTCGCTGCACTTCAATGACTCCTCCACACCCCTGGGCTCCAACCGCGACCGCCACGCCAACGCCGGTGAGGGCGAGCTGGGCAAGGCGGGCTGCATGGTTTTTCTCTCGACGCCCGCCTTTGAGGAACTGGCCTGTGTGCTTGAGACCCCCGGCGTGGAACGCTCAGGCCCCACTCGGGCAGAAGTCGCCTTGCTGATGAAGCTGCGCGAAAAGGGCCTGGCCCGCGCTAGGTGACGTGCCTCGGGTCCGTCTGAGCGGCTAGGCCGCGGCGAGAGCCGCTGCCGGAGCGGCCGGCGCGCTGGCCTGCGGAAAGATCTGCGACAACTCGGCGTGCAGCGCGGGAACTGGAGATACGCGGATATGCCTCGCCCAGCCGCAGCCAGCGCTGGCCGGCGTCGCCGATCAACTCCAGAACCACCTCGACGCTGCCGGGGAAGCTCTCGGCCAGGTGCTTGAAGTCCTCGATCGCGCTCTCGGCCGAGACTGGCCAGATCGACGCGCAGATGCACCGGCTTGGGCTCCTCGTTCTGTTTGGCCGCATTCGCCTTGGCGCCGGCGTTGGCCTGCTCGACCTCCTGCTCGGTAGGCGCGAAGGTCTCGACCGACTGCACGACCACACAGGTCTTGCCCGCCTCCTTGTGATCCACACGCCCACGCACCAGCACCACCTGGTCGATCGCCAAGGCAGCCTCGTGCTCGGCCATGGCCTTGCCGAACACCAGGATCTCCACGGCTCCCTCAAGGTCATCGAGCGTGGCGAACATCATGTGATCGCCGTTGCGCGTGCGAATGCGCTTGGCCTCCGTGATGATTCCTCCCACCGTCACCCAGTCCTTGTCGCGGCGGTCGGCAAGCGCGGCAAGCGGACAGTCAACGCGAGCGCGCAGCGCCTCACGCAGAGGCTTCAGGGGGTGTGCGGAAATGAACAGGCCGATCGCCTCTTTCTCCACCGCCAAGAGCTCAGCCTGATCGAACTCCTCGGCGGAGATCATCGGATGACTTGGCCTCATCAGGCTCGCGCCCGGCAGCGCCCCGCCGCCGTGACCCGCGCCCACCCCGTTCCCCGCCGCGGGCGCCGGGTCGAGGTCGAAGATCGAGCCCTGGCCGATGAGCGCATCCTGCTGGGCCTTCTGTCCCGCACCTTGAGCCTGCTCGAGCACGGCCAACATGCCCTTGCGCGTAGCGCCGGTGGAGCCCAGCGCGCCGCACTTGATGAGCGCCTCGATCGCCTTCTTGTTGACCGAGCGGCCATCCACGCGCTCGCAGAAATCCCACAGCGAGGTGAACTCGCCACCCTCCTGGCGCGCCTGCTTGATCGCCTCCACGGCCTGGTAGCCGACGCCCTTGACGGCGTCGAGGCCGAAAGCGGATGTTGCCCTCCACGACGGTGAACTCGTGGTCTGAGAGGTTGACGTCGGGAGGCAGAATCTCAATGCCCATCTCCTCGCAGCGAGCCACGAAGAAAGGCACCTTGTCCTTGGTGGACATCACCGAGGAGATCAGCGCCGCCATGTACTCGGCGGGGTAGTTGGCGCGCAGCCAAGCGGTGCGGTAGGCGATCAGCCCATAGCAGGCGGCGTGACTCTTGTTGAAGGAGTAATCGGCCGACTTTTCGTTGGTCTGCCACAGAAACTCGATCACCTCGGGGCGAGTGCCCGAGGCGCGGCAGCCCTCCACGAACTCTGGCTTGAGCGCTGCCATCGCCTGGCGGTTCTTCTTGCCGATCGCCTTGCGCAGATCATCTGCCTTGGCGCCCGAGAAACCCGCCAGCTCCTTGGCGATCTGCATCGACTGCTCCTGGTAGAGGATCACGCCCTTGGAGGACTCGAGGATCGGTCGCAGGCGCTCGTCGGCATAGGTGATCTGTTCGGGGTTGCGCTTGCCTTTGGCGTACACCGGGATCTGGTCCATTGCCCCAGGTCGGTAGAGCGCGTTGAGCGCCACCAGGTCGTTGAACTCGTCGGGACGCACCCGCTTGAGCGCCTCGCGCATGCCCTCGGACTCGAACTGAAAGACGCCCACGGAGTCTCCGCGGGCGAGCATCTCGTAGGTCTTCACGTCATCCAGTGGCAGGTTGGCCATGTCCGGGCGCACCGCCGACTGACCATCGGGCGGGTGGGACCCTGTCGATCGCTCGATGATGTCCAGCGCGTCCTCGATCACGTCGAGGTTGCGCAAGCCCAGGAAGTCCATCTTCAACAGGCCGATCTCCTCGATCGGCTTCATCGAGAACTGAGTGACGGTGCGGTATACGCGCTCACCGTCGCTGGTGCCCGCGTCGGCAAGCTGCAACGGCACGATGTCGGTGAGCGGTCGATCGGCGATCACCACCGCGGCGGCGTGAATCGAGGAGTTGCGCACGATCCCCTCAAGGCCCTTGGCCACGTCCACGATCTTGCGCGCGTCGGGCTCCTCGTCATAGGCCTTGCGCAGCGGCTCCCCGGCCTTCAAGCAGTCCTCAAAGGAGGGCGCGCGGCCCATGATCGGGTCGGGGATCAGTTTCGCCAGGCGATCGCCCGCGCCGTAGTCATAGCCCAACACCCGCGCCGCGTCGCGCGTGGCGGCACGCGGGAACATCTTGCCGAAGGTGACGATCTGCGCGACCGACTCGCGCCCATACTTTTCGGTCACGTAGCGCATCACCTGCTCACGGCCGCGCACCGAGAAGTCGATGTCGATATCAGGCATCGACACACGCTCGGGGTTCAGGAAGCGCTCGAACAGCAGGTCGTAGCGCAGCGGGTCCACATCGGTGATCTGCAGGCAGTAGGACACGATCGAGCCCGCCGCCGAGCCGCGGCCCGGTCCTACGGCGATACCATTCTCCTTGGCGTACTTGACGAAGTCCCAGACGATCAGGAAGTAGGCGTTAAAGCCCATGCGATCGATCACGCCCAGCTCCATCTCCATGCGCTCCATGGCGTGGGCCGGTGGCGGAGCGCCGTAGCGCACGCTCATTCCCTCTTCCACGCGTGCGCGCAGATACTCGCGCTCGGGAGTCCCATCTGGGGTGGTGAAGCTCGGGATCAACTGCTTGCCCAGCTCCAGCTCCACCGAACAGCGTTCGGCAATCTGCACCGTGTTGGCGATCGCCTCGGGCCACTCCGCAAAGGCGTCGGCCATTTCCTGAGAGTCGCGCAGGTAGAACTCGTTGGTGTCGAAGGTCATCTTGGGCGCGGCCAGCGTGCTCTTGGTCTGCACGCACAACAGCGCTGTGTGATGGTCATAGTCCTCGCGGCGCAGGTAGTGCACGTCGCCGGTGCCCACCAGACTGCCCCCTACCTCGCGCGCGATCTTGACGATCCCCTCATTGCACTTCTCCTGAGGCGCAAGACCATTCTTCTGCAACTCGAAGTAGACGTTCTCAGCGCCGAAGATGCGCAGCAGATCGTCGGCATGAGCGCGCGCGTCCTGTGGGCGGTCCTCCAGCAGACGCTGGCAGAAGCGCGAGGCCAGGCAGCCGGTAAGCGCGATCACGCCCTCGGCGTGCTGCTGCACCTGCTGCAGATCTACGGTCGGCTTGCCCCGGTGCAACCCCTCCAGGTAGCCCGCCGAGGAGAGCTTGACGAGGTTGCGGTAGCCGGCGTTGTTAGCCGCCAGCAACGTCAGATGGTTGCGCTCAACCTTGCCGGGACCGCGCGCGGCGTGGTCATCCACGAGATAGATCTCACAGCCCATCACCGGCTTGACATTGTGTTTGGCGCAAGCGCGGTAGAGCTCAACCGCCCCGTTCATCACGCCGTGATCGGTGAGACCAAGGGCGGGCTGATCGAACTGCGCGGCGCGCGCGGCAAGCGCCTCGATCTTGCAGGCGCCATCGAGCAGCGAGTACTCGGAGTGCACATGCAGATGGGCGCAGGTTGGCTTGCTCACCACACGGGATACTAGGCGTCGCGACGGCGGATCAGCGGATGAGGCCCTGAGCCCGATCGGACCAGCCAAGCAACAACGTCAAAGGCTCCAAGGGACCCTCGACGAGCACCTGCTCGGAGGGCGGCAGCGGCGCTCCCGAGAGAACGCACACGAAGGCCCGCTCGCTCAGCCTGACTGTGCTGAGCGGCTGCTCGCCACGCACCCGCGTGACCTCGATCGGCTCGCCGTTGCGCACCTGCACGTACAGCGTTGCGCTGGGCTGGCCTTCGATCGCGAAGGCCAAGACGAAGCTGTGTCCCTTCGTCCACTGCGAGTCGATTGCCTGCGCCAGCGCCAACAGCAGCAGCCCGGGCCACACCTGAATCCCCGCGTCGGCGAGATCCGACAGCGCCAGCGGTGCTCGGCGCGCTGCCAGCAGCCGGCGCAGCTTGCGCCTTGAGCCGTGCACCTTCACACCGGGCAGTCGCCGCCCTGTGCCTCCGGCTGCCAGCTCGGCGAAGGCCGTTGCGGGGCCTTCCAGCAGAAACGCCCCGCGCTCTGAATGAGAACCCTGCGCAGCCGAACCCCGCACACCCGAACCGTGTCCACCCGAAACCTGTCCACCGGTGCCCTGCCCACTCCCACTCTGCCCACTACCGCCGGCACCTGGAGCGACAATGCTTCCAGCGGAAGGCCTGCGCACCGCCGCGCGCTCACCCTCCAGCCTCACCTGCACATCTCCCAGTCCCTCGATCCGTAGGGTGTACGTCAATGCTCGCTTGACCCGCTGCGCCGGCAGCAGTTCGCAAATCAGCTCTCCCGCCAGCTTCGCGTCCCGCTCCTCCGCCACGCGGCGGATGGCGGGCGCAAGCCACGGCTCGCGCTGGGCCGTATGCGCCAGCACGCGAGGGATGAACGGCGTAGGCGTGGATTTGGGCTCCGGCGGCGTCGGCTCAGGCTCCGAGACAATGACTGGCTCAGGCGTTGACGCGGGAGCGGGATTGACGGGCTCCAGCACCTGCTCCGGCGCTTGCTCCACGGGCTCTGGTTCCTCCGGCTCTTGCTCTTTCAGCTCGACGGGAGCGGCGACGCGCGCCCGCAGACGGGCAACGGCAGCCGCAAGAGCTTGGGCCATCTCCTCACGGTCGGGCTCCTCACGCGCAGGCTCCGCGGCTGGGACGCTCGACTTCATTGCCGCCTCACGCAGCTGTCCGGCGATACCCCTGAGCTCCTGGGCGATCGCCTCCATCCTGGCCTGACGGTCGCTCATATCCTGGAGCTGCGCCGCAAGCAGATGCTCACGGCGCACAAGATCGGCCTCGCGTCCAGCGAGCTCCTGTTCGGCATGACGCGCGGCGGCGCGCCCCGTGGCGGCCTCCTGCTCGGCCTCGGAGAGCTCGCGGCGCACCTCCTCCAGACGATCGGCCAGCTCGCGCGCGTGACGCTCACCGGCGCCAAGACGCCGCTGCAGGCGATCGAGCTCCCCGCGCTGCTCGCGCTCCAGGCGCTCGCGCTGTTCCTCGGCCTCGACGCGCAGCTGCTGCTCGGCGTACTCGCGCTGCTTGGCGCGACGCACCTCGTGCTCGCGCTCGGCCAACTGCTCGGCGACGCGCCGCTGCTCCTCCTCGGCCTCGCGTACGCGCCGGCGCAGATCGGCGAGCTGCGACTCCAGCGTTCGCACTGCCGCCTCGGCGGCCTCGGCGCGACGCGTGAGCACGGCGTCGCCTAGCTCCGCACGGCGTGCACGGCGCGCGGCAAGCAGATCGCGCTCGCTGGAGCTGGTGGGGGGCTCGTCACCCGGGGTCCTGTCTCCCTCTGCCATCACGCTCCTGGCCAGGGTATGGGTGAGGCCGGACGCGAAGGCAAGCATTGAGACGCGAGGGCTTACCGTGATCGTCTGGTGCTGCCGAGAGCTATGTCAAGACTCGTTACGCAGGCGCCAAGCCATGCGCGACTGCAGCGACCACAGCTCGATAAAGCCGGGTGAGGCGGTCTGCGAGAAAAGACCACCGGACTCCGCGAAGGAAGCCAGC
The DNA here is from genome assembly GCA_963743165.1 of uncultured Solirubrobacterales bacterium. Classification (GTDB taxonomy): domain Bacteria; phylum Actinomycetota; class Thermoleophilia; order Solirubrobacterales; family Solirubrobacteraceae; genus Palsa-744. The sequence continues at coordinate 32,750 of CAVUOP010000001.1, read as the reverse complement.
GCGGCGTCGTAGACCGCGTTGGGCGAGGCACGCGTGACAACGCGCGCCGTGCCCTTGTAGAGCTTGAGGCCGATGGCGCCGGTGACACGCTCGTTGACGGACTCCATGTAGGCGTCGAGATCCAGGCGCAGCGGCTCCCACCAGAGACCGGCGTAGACGAGATAGGCCCACTGGCGATCGAGCTGGGGTTTGAACTGGTTCTGGTGAATTGTGCTGATGAGCTTCTCGAGCTCCTGATGCGCGGGCAGCAGGATGGCTGCGGCGGGTGCCTCGTAGATGTCGCGCACCTTCAAGCCGACGATGCGATCCTCGATGTGATCGACGATTCCCACACCGTGGCGCGCGGCGATGTCGGCGGTTCGTTCGATCAGCGCGACCAACTCCAGGCGCTCGCCGTTCAGGGCGACCGGCGTGCCGCGCTCGAACTCGACGGTGACAATCTCGGGCTCCTCAGGCGCCAGCTCGGGACGGGTGACGATCTGGAAGACGTTGTCATCGGGAGCGTGCGAGAGATCCTCGATCCAGCGGCCCTCTGAGGAGCGACCCCAGAGGTTGTCGTCGATCGAGTACGGCGCGACCTCCGTTCCGCCCTTGACGGGAATGCCGTGCTCGCGCGCGTAGGCGATCTCCTCCTCGCGCCCCATCTGCCAGGAGCGCACCGGCGCGATCACCTTCAGCTCTGGTGCCAAGGTGGAGACGGTGGCCTCGATGCGCACCTGGTCGTTGCCCTTGCCGGTGCAGCCGTGGGCGATCGTGTCGCAGCCCGAGCGCCGCGCATAGTCGACGGCCAGCTTTGCGATCAGCGGTCGGCCGAGCGCGGTGAACAGCGGGTAGCCCCCGCCGTACAGCGCATTGGCCTTGATCGCTGGCAGCACATACTCGCGCGCGAACTCCTCGCGGGCATCGACGATGTGGCACTCAAGCGCCCCGAGACGCAGCGCCTTGCCCTCGATGACCTCGTAGTCCTCTCCAGGCTGCCCCAGGTTGACGGTGAGGCAGACGACTTCCGCGTGGTACTGATCCTGGATCCACTTGAGCATCACGCTCGTGTCAAGACCACCGGAGTAGAGCAGCAGGACGCGCTTGACCTCGGCGGGGTCAGCCTCATAGGAGGCGGTACGCGGCGGGAAATCGGGCTCTGAGGGGGTCATGGGTCGGGAAGGCTACTGGGAGGTGCCGAAGAGAGGTCGGAGCCATCCTAAGCGGCCAGCATCCTGTGGGTCGTGGAAAACGAGAAGATCATCGGCGAGACAACCGATATCGAGGGCGCCAGGGTCGTCCTGTTCGCGCGCATTTGGCAGAAGAAGGTGTTGCCCGAGCACATCGAGTTGACGGCTTTTATGGAGGAGGTATTGAAAGCCGTGAGTTCGGCGGAGCATGTTGAAGTCGATCCTGTGTATCCAGGGCGCAGACGCTATTTCGCCCGTAGCGTCGGCCCTAGCCAGTGGTTGCTGGTCGTCGTAAGCTATGAACAGATCCCGGCGCGAATCATCTCGGCATTCGGCCACCGAAAGGACCCTCCAACGTGGGACGCGTAAACTTGAGAATCGGTTCGGTCGTTTTCGATCATGCGAACTACGACGCCGAGAACGATGTGCTTTATCTCCGCGTTGGAGCGCCCGAGGATGGCGAGGGAGAGATGACGCCAGAGGGACACGTGATCCGTTTCGCACCGGGCACAAGTCGGATCGTGGGCCTAACGATGCTCGGCCCACGTCGCATCCTCGAGCGCGAAGGGCGCCTGGTAGTCACGATCCCTGAGGCGATCGAGACAACCCCAGATGAACTGGCGGACGCCTTGGCGGCTGTCTGACCTACTCAGGGCGAGCAGTAGGGCGCTTCCCCAGCGACCTTGCGGCGGCGGCGCTCCATCAGCGGATACACGAACTGCGACTTGAAGCCGACCTGCTCGTAGAGCTTCTGCTGCGAGGCGGTGTGCAATACCCAGGTCAGTCCCTCAAGGGGGCCGCCGTCGATCATCTCGCGCACCAACTCCAAGCCAAGGCCACGACCGCGAAACTCCGCCAGGACATAGACATCGGCCAGGTAGGCGATGATCGTCTGATCAGATACGGCGCGGGCAAAGCCGACCTGCTCGGTGCCGTAGTACAAGCCCATCACCCTTGCCGAGTTGCGGATTGCGCGCTCGATGAGCTCGCGCGGCCGCCCCACTCCCCAGTAGGACTCCTCGCTGATGAAACGGTGCACGGCATCGACATCGATCCGCGCCGGATCGTCATCTAGCTCAAACCCATCCGCCAGAGCCCGTCGCGCCACGTCAGTGCTCCAGCACGGCACCAAGCCGCTCCAGCGCCTGCTGAACATGCCCCTCGTCGATGATGAGCGGCGGCAGGAAGCGGACGGTGGTCGGGCCGGTGGCGTTCAGGACGAGACGCTGCTCAAGCAGCGCGCGGCGCACAACCTCAGGTGCGGGGACATCCAGCTCACAGGCAAGCATCAACCCGCGCCCGCGCACGGAGAGCACATGCGGCAACTCCTGCAGCCCCGCCGCAAGAAGCCCTCCTAGCTCGCGAACACGCGCGAGCAGCTCGGCGTCCTCAACGATGTCGAGCGCCGCGAGTGCACCGGCGGCAATCGCGAGTCCGCCAGCAAACGTGGAACCGTGATCGCCCGGCGCAAAGACGTTGGCGAGACGCGGTCCGGTGACAAGCGCACCGATTGGCAGCCCGCCGCCGAGCGCCTTGGCAGTGGTGAGGGCATCGGGCACGACATCGGTCTGCTCATAAGCCCACAGCGAGCCGGTGCGCCCCATGCCGCACTGGATCTCATCGAAGATCAATGCGGCACCGTGCCGGTCGCACGCCTCCCGCGCGCTGTGCAGCAGCTCCTCGGAGAGCACATTGACACCGGTCTCCCCCTGGATCGGCTCAAGCAGCACGGCCGCGGTGCGCTCATCGACCGCCGCTGCCAGCGCGTCGGCGTCGGGAGCAACGGCGCGGAATCCGGGTACAAGCGGCGCGAAAGGAGCCTGCTTTGACTCCTGAGGGGTCGCCGAAAGCGCACCGTAGGTGCGCCCGTGAAAGGCGCCGAGCACTGACACGACATCCCCTGCGGGACGGGCCTTGCGGGCAAGCTTGATGGCCGCCTCATTGGCCTCGGCACCGGAGTTGACGAAGAAGACCTTGCCGCCGAGCGAGGAGCGCGAGAGGCGCTCGGCCAGGAGCATGGCGGGCTCGGTGTAAAAGAGATTGGAGACGTGCATCAGTTGCCCCAACTGCGCACGCACGGCCTCAACCACATGTGCGTGACAGTGCCCCACATTTGTCACCGCAACACCGCAGAGAAAATCCAGGTACTCATTGCCCTCGGCGTCCCACAACCACGGTCCCTCGCCGCGCACGAACTCCACGGGGAAACGCGCGTAAGAGGGAATTACACAATCGCTCTCGATCTGCTGCAACTCCGCCAAACTCACGAAGCGACTCCAACCTTTGTACCAATGCCCGCGTCGGTGAAGAGCTCCAGCAGCAAGGAGTGAGGCAGACGCCCATCGATGATGTGAGCGGAGTTGACACCCCCCTGAATGGCATCAAGGCATGCCTGAAGCTTGGGACGCATGCCCCCTTCCAGAGTTGGAAGAGCTTGTGTGACCTGCTCGGCGCTGGCCTGCCCAATCAGCGTGGACGCATCTTGCGGATCGGCAAGCCAGCCAGGCACATCGGTGAGAAAGATCATCTTGTAGGCACCCAGTGCGCGAGCCACCGCGCCGGCGGCCTCATCAGCGTTGATGTTGTAGGAGTGCCCGTCGCGGTCAGCACCAACTGAGGCAATTACGGGGATGTAGTCGGAGGAGACATGGTTGAGCACGTCAACATTGACGCGCTCGATGCGCCCCACGAAACCGATGTCCTCTCCCCCTGGCCCGGCGCGTCGGGAGACGCGAAACAGTGAACCGTCATCGCCGCAGAGGCCTACGGCCGGCTGGCCGTGACGGTTGATGCGCATGACGATCTCCTTATTGACCTTGCCGACGAGCACCATCTTGGCGACCTCAACGGTGTCGGCATTGGAGACCCGCAGGCCGGCCACGAACTCGACCGGCAGGCCAAGGCGTTCCATGTAGGCGGTGATGTCGGGGCCGCCGCCGTGCACGACGATCGGGCTCAGACCGACGTACTTGAGCAGCACGACATCGCGCGCGAACTCCTCGCGCAACTCGGGGTCCTCCATGGCAGCGCCGCCGTACTTGATCACAACCGTCTTGTGGTGGAACTCGCGGATGTACGGCAGGGCCTCAAGCAGCGTGCCTACGTCGCGCATCGGTCGGGCCTCCTGGTGGGGGTCAGGCATCTAGGTTGTGTAGTCGGCGTTGATGGTGACGTAGTCATGGGACAGGTCTGAGAAGAACACCTCTGTCTCAGCGCCATCGCCAGGGAGAGTTATGTCGTACTCGACCTCGTTGGCCTGCACGGCCTTGGTGAGCATCGCCTCGTCATACGGGATGGCGTTACCCGCGGAGCACACCTGGATGCCCTCGATCGATATGTCCACAGCCAACGGCGATGGATACGGTCCTCGCCCACCCAGCGCACCGCCAACAGCCTGCACGATGCGCCCCCAGTTGGGGTCGGCGCCGTTGAGGGCCGTCTTGACCAGCGGTGAGTTGGCTACAGCGCGGGCGACCGCCTCCACGCTGGGCGCATGCCCACCGCGCACAGTTACGCGGGCGATGCGCTCCGCGCCCTCCCCATCTCTGACCATCATGATCGCCAGCTGACGCAGCAACGCGTCCAGCGCCTCGCCAAAGCGCAACTCATCCTCGCTCTCGGGAGCGATAACGATTCCAGAGGCGCCGGAGCACATGAGAATTGCGGCGTCGTTGGTGGACAGCTGACCATCGACGGTGCAGCGGTCAAAGGAGCGCTGCACACACACCCCCAGCAGCAGGTCCGCCGTCTCCGCTCCCAGTACGGCGTCGGTCTGCACGAAGCAGAGCATCGTGGCAAAGCGCGGCGAGATCATTCCCGCCCCCTTGCACTGCGCACTGAGGCGCACGGTGCCTGACGACAACTGCACCTCCAGGTTGGCGCGCTTCTCGAAGGCATCGGTCGTCTGAATGGCCTGCTGAAAGTCGCCATCGCCCTCTTGGCGCAGGCGCGAGCTCGCATCGAGGATGCCGCGCAGGACGTTGTCCATCGGCAGGTAGTGGCTGATACTTCCGGTGGAGCCGAGCACGACCTCATCGGGTTGCACCCCCGCGGCCATCGCGATCGCCCCCTGGCTCTTGGCGGCATCGTCAAGTCCGCGACGACCGGTCGCCGCGTTGGCGCAACCGGAGTTGGCCAGCACCACGCGCAAGGCGTCAAGGCGGCAGTGCTGCTGGCTGACAAGCACGGGTGCGGCGGGAGTGGCCGTATCGGTGAAACGCGCCGCGCTCGTGGGGTGCTCGGAGTCACAGATCAAGATGCCCAGATCAGGATTGCCCGACGGCTTGATCCCGCAGGCGACACCGGCGGCCCGGAAGCCCTCGGGGAGTCCCGCGGCGGGGCCGAGGTCGCGTATCTGCTCAGGCCGGGGAGACCAGCGCGAATGGAAGAAGGGCTGCGGAGGGCCTGCGGCCGCCTGGTCCCCGCGCACGAGCGTGCGATCGTCCGCAGCCGGCACGCCAGCTTCGCTCGGCTCGCCCGCCATCAGAGCAGCCCCGCCGTCTCGGGCAGGCCAAACATGAGATTGAGATTCTGGATGGCCTGTGAGGATGTGCCCTTCCAGAGGTTGTCGATCGCCGAGAACACGAGCAGCTTGCCGGTGTGGGTGTCGGCGGCGGCAAAGAGACGACAGAAGTTCGTCTCGCGCACCTCACGCACTCCCGGCGGGACGTTGACGACCTCGACGAAAGGCTCGGCGGCGTAGGCATCGTGGTAGAGCGCCAGCAGCTCCTCCTCGGGCACAGGTCGAGAGGGCGTGACATAGCAACTGGCCATCTCCCCCTGATCAAGGGGTACAAGATGCGCCTGAAACTGCACGGGAAGATCGGCGCCTAACAACGCAAGCTGCTCCTCTATCTCAGGGGTATGGCGATGCTTGGCGACCTTGTATGGAGTGATGTTCTCGCCCGCCATCGACATGTGGGTGGTGTCATCGAAGGTACGCCCCGCCCCGGAGAGTCCCTGCTTGGCGTCGATCACTACATCGGCAATCAATCCCGCCCGGGCTAGCGGCGCCAGGCCGAGCACCGAGGCCGTCGGATAGCAGCCGGGGTTGGCGACCAGGCGCGCCGTGGCAATGCGCTCACGGTGAAACTCGGTGAGGCCGTAGACCGCCTGCGGGAGCAGCTCAGGGCGCGGATGGGGACCGTACCAGCGCTCATAGGTGGCCAGATCGCTCAGGCGGAAATCGGCGCTGAGGTCGACCACACGCACGCCGTGATCCAACAGCGCACCCACGGTTGGAGCAGCGGCCGCGTGGGGGTAGGCGACGACGGCAGCATCGATCTGCCCTAGGTCCTCAAGATCGAGCGGCGCGATCTCCAAGGGCACGCGGTAGCGCGGGTAGAGATCGTCAAGTCGACGTTCCTGTCTCTGAGCGGCCGGTGATGCCGACGAGCTCGAAGCCGGGGTGACGCCAGAGCAGATGGGCGGCAAGGGCGCCGGCGAAGCCGGTTGCCCCGGCGACCAGCACCCGCGGTGAGCCGGGAGCGAACGCCTGAGCATCGGCGGGGGAGCTCTGTTGCTCTCCGGTTGAGCCGAGATCAGCCACGCAGCTCACCACCCAGGTTGCCCAAGGCGGCGATGATCCGCTCTCTCACGGGGGTAATGTCCTCGTCGGAAAGCGTGCGGTCAGATGCACGGAAGGCGAGCGAAAGGGCGAGCGAGCGTCTGCCCTCCCCCACCTGCGGGCCGCTGTAGACATCGAATACGCGTACGTCGGCGAGCAACTTCCCGGCAGCCGTACCCACGACGTTCGAGCACCTGTGCCGCCGGCACCTGCTCGGGCAGCACGATGGCGAGGTCCTGGCGCAGGGGCGGGTAGCCGATCAGGTCGAGATAGTCAGGCTGCGAGGCGTGGGCGAGAAAGCGATCGAGGTCGATCTCAAAGCAGGCGGCGCCGGGCAGCTCCCAGGTCTGCGCGACAAGCGGGTGCAGCTCCCCCAGCCAGCCGATGGGCGTGGCTCCGAGCGACACCGAGGCGCTGCGCCCCGGATGCAGAAACGGCTGGGGCTGCGAGGCGAAGACCAAATCGGATACGCGCAGCGTGTCGGCGAGGGCTTCGAGCAGGCCCTTGGCCGCAAAGAGATCGACGGTGGGAGGGTCGGAGGCGGCGGAATGGTTCTTCCAATCGCTCGGAGCCAATTTCCCGCAGAGCAGCACGGCGAGCGAGCGATGCTCGTTCAGTTTGTCGTCCTTCCACCTGAAAACTGTGCCGTGCTCGAACAGGCGCAGATCGGGCTCGCCGTGCGCGACGTTGTGCCGCGCGACATCCAGCAGCGACCCCAACAGCATGGTGCGCAGCTGCGACTGCTCCTCCGACAGCGGGTTTTCGATGACGACGGGGCGGCGACGCTCATCCTCGGCGGGCAGCTGCAGCCGATCGGCGATGGACGGCGCAGCAAAGGTCCACCCCACCGCCTCGTAGCACCCTCGTCCCACGAGAGCGTCGATCGCCCGCCGGCGCAGGCGCTGTGTAGGTGTGAGTAGACCGTAGGCGTTGCGGCGCTTGGGCAGCGTGGCCGGCAGCTTCTCCAAACCATCAATGCGGGCGACCTCCTCGATCAGGTCGGCCTCGCGCGTGACATCGCTGCGACGCAGCGGCGGGACGCTCACGTCGAGCCCACCGGGCACCTCGGCGGTGGCGAAGTCGAGCGAATTCAGGATCTGGGCTTGGCGCGCACGGGGAATGGGCACCCCCAGGATGTCCTGCACGCGCGACTCGCGCAGCAGGAGGCTCAAGGGCGGCGGCCCCTCCCCTCCGACATCGATCGTGCCGGGTACCAGAGTGGCGCCGCACAGCTCGATCATCAACTGGGCAGCGACAGCCTGTGCATGCAAGCACTGCTCGGGCTGAAGACCCTTCTCAAAGCGTGATGAGGCCTCGCTGCGCAGACCCAAGGCCCACGAGGCACGATGAATGGCTGGACCGTGCCAGGTGGCCACCTCCATGAGAACGCTGCTGGTGTCTGGCTGCACCTCCGAGCGCGCGCCCCCCATCAGCCCAGCGATCGACGTGGGCCCCTCCCCGTCCTCGATCACGACCATCTCGGCATCGAGCGTACGCGTCTGACCATCGAGCGTCTGCACCTGCTCGCCGTCATGTGCGCGCCGTACCACCAGGCGCCGGCCGGCGATGCGATCGAGATCAAAAGCGTGCAGCGGCTGGCCGCTGAGCAGCATCGTGTAGTTGGTTATGTCAACCACGTTGTTGATAGGCCGCTGTCCGGCCGCCATCAGCCGCGCCTTCAACCAGGGCGGCGAAGGCGCGATGGTGACATCGTGAAAGACGCGCGCGGTGAAGCGCGGGCAGAGCTCTGGGCACTCAACCCGCACCTCGGCCTCGGCACCTTCCAACGGCCCGCCGGAGCCCGGATCTTCATTCCAGGGGGCCTGAGCGAGCGGCGCGCCGGTGGCCGCGTGCAGCTCCCGCGCCACCCCATAGACGCCAAGGCAGTCCGGGCGATTGGGCGTGACCTCAAGCTCCAGCACCTCGGTGGCGATCGGCAACACCTCCGCCAGCGCCCCCCCACGCGTCAACTTCGCATCGGGCAGCAGCTCCTGCAGCACCATGATGCCGTCGTGATCTGAGCCGATGGCAAGCTCGTCCTCGGCCAGGATCATGCCCTCGGAGGGCACGCCGCGCAGCTTTGCCTTCTTGAGCTTGGTGCCGTCGGGCATCACCGACCCTGGGCGTGCAACGGCCACATCCTGCCCGGCAGCCACATTGGCGGCACCGCAGACGATCGTGGCGGGACCCTCGGGCCGGGCAGGGCCGAGGTCGACCTCGCAGACCGTCAGGCGATCGGCATCTGGATGGCGCTCGGCAGTGAGCACATGCCCCACGACGAAGTACTCCAGCTCGTGCACGCCGTGGTGATGAATGGCCTCCACCTTGGTGCCCGTCATCGTCAGGCGCTCCTCGATGCCGTGCACGTCGAGCGCGGGATCGCAGTACTCGCGCAGCCATGTGAGAGGTACGCGCATTACCCGAACTGCTCCAAAAACCGCAAATCATTCTCATAGAGCAAGCGCAGATCAGGCACTCCGTACATGAGCATCGCGGCCCTCTCAACTCCCAACCCCCACGCGAAGCCTCGCACCTTCTCCGGGTCATAACCGGGCGCGTTCTGGTCGGTGCTCGGTACATACGCATACACGTTGGGATCGACCTCGCCGGCACCCAGCACCTCAAGCCAGCCCTCGCCCTTGCACAGGTAGCAACGCGTGCCATCGCGCAGGAAGCCCTTGCCCTCGCAGTGAAAACACGACACGTCCACCTCGACGCTGGGCTCGGTGAAAGGGAAGAAGTGAGGCCGCAAGCGCACCTCGCGCGTCTCGCCGAAAGTGGCCCGCGCGAAGGCCAGCAGCGTGCCCTTCAGATCGGCCAGCGTGATGTCCTCGTCCACCGCCAGCCCCTCCACCTGGTGGAACTGCGGCGTGTGCGTAGCATCGCTGTCGGGCCGGTAGACGCGCCCGGGAATCACCACGTAGAGCGGTGGCGGCAGCGCTTCCATCGCACGTATCTGCATCGGCGAGGTATGCGTGCGCAGCACCAACTCATCGGGTGAGCCTGGCTCAGGACCCTGCGGCCGCTCGATGTAGAAGGTGTCGGTACGTGCGCGGGCCGGGTGCGTGGGCGTGTGGTTGAGTGCATCGAAGTTGTAGTGCACGCTCTCCACCTCCGGACCCTCCAGCACGGTGAAACCAAGCCCCAGGAAGATGTCCTCCAGCAGGCGCTGTGTGGCGGTCAGCACGTGCATGCGTCCAACCGGCTGTACAGGCGCCCCGGGCAGCGTCACATCCACCGTGTCCTCACGCAGTTGTGTCTCCAACTCACCCGCGCTCAGCTCGCCTGCGCGCGCATCGATCAACGCCTCAAGCGCCTGGCGCGCCTGGTTCGCGGCGCGGCCCACCGCGCCTCTTTCATCGGGTGGCAGCTGGGCCACCCCGCGTAGCATCTGGGGCAGCTCTGCCTTACGGCCGAGGTAGCGCACGCGCAACTGCTCCAGCGCCTCGCTGGTGGACGCCGCCGCGACGGCATCCTGTCCCTGCGCACGCAGCGCTTCTATCCGTTCGATCATTATGCGAGGACCCTAGTCATTTCATACAGGCCAATGGTCGCCGCCATAGCAGCGTTTAGCGACTCCGAGCGAATCGGGATGTGAGCGGTCTGCTCGCAAGCATTCACGATGTCCTGCGGCAATCCTTCGCGCTCGGCTCCGATCAACAGCGTCAAAGGCTGCTTGACCTCCAGCCCGTGCAGCGGCCGCCCGGCGTGCACCACCAGCGCCACACGCTCTCCCGGAAGCTCGCTAACCATCTTCGCTCGCGCGAGCGGCACACTGAAAATGGCCCCCATGCTGGCCCTCACGGCCTTCGGGGAATGCGGGTCCGCACAGTCCGGTCCAAGCGCCACGCACGATGCTCCAAATGCCTCGGCTGCGCGCAGAATCGTGCCGACATTGCCGGGATCTGACAGCCCGTGCAGATACACGCACAGAGGCCCGACAGGGGCATCAAGGAACCGCTGCTCGTAGACCCCGATCACACGCGTGCCGGAACCAAGACTCGACACCTCCGCCAGCACCGTAGGCTCGACCTCGATGAAGCTCTCGTTCGCTTGGCTGCTGCCAACCGCACAGAAGCCTTCGATGGCCGGTCGTCCAGCCCGCCGGGCCGCAGCGATCAGATCCTCGCCCTCGACGACGAAACGCGACGTGCGATCGCGCTCACGACGGCGCCGCAGCCGCCGTAACTCCTTGAACCTGGAGTTGTGTGGTGAGGTGATGATGTCGGTCTGGGTCATGAACGAACTCGATTTTGCTGGCTGCTAAGGACACAAAAAAGGCGCCGGCCTCGAAGAGAGCGGCGCCCGGAGGGTCAAGATTGTCGGCTGCGAATCAGGCGGCCGACGCCTCGCGGGCAACCTCGGTAAAACGTCGGAAGGTATCGGCGTCGCGCACGGCGATGTCCGCGAGCACCTTGCGGTCCAGCTCGATGCCGGCCAGCGAGAGACCGTGCATGAACTGCGAATAGCTCATCCCGTTCTGCCTCGCGGCAGCGTTGATCCGTGTGATCCAAAGCCTGCGGAAGTCGCGCTTGCGGTTGCGCCGATCGCGATAGGCGTAGGTGTCGGCCTTGATCAAGGCCTCCTTGGCGCGCTTGTAGTTGGAGTGCGCCTCGCCGCGGAAGCCCTTGGTCAACTCCAGCGTGGCACGCCGCTTCTTGCGGGCACTGACCGAACGCTTGACGCGGGTCATTTGCCAACCCCCAGCATCCGCTTGATGCGCGGCGTGTCGTGGTCGGACATGATTGCCGGCTGGCCCAAGGTGCGCTTGCGCTTGGGCGACTTCTTCTCGAGAATGTGGCTCGTGAAGGGGTGCCGACCGCGGACCTTGCCGCTGGCAGTGACCTTGAAGCGCTTCTTCGCGCCGGAGTGAGTTTTCATCTTGGGCATATGAATTGAAGATCGAGGGGCCCGGCTCGCCGGCCTCCGGCCGACTGCGCCACCCTCGAGGCCGTGATTATGGCAGACCGGACCGCAGCCTACGGCGTGGCGGTCTCGGCGCCCTGCTCAGCCTCATCCGCCGAAGCGCCATTTGGGGCGGCGCCGTCGGGCGAGGCGATGTCGGGCGAAGCTTCGCCCGGCGAGGCACCATCGGGTGCTGGTCCATCGGGTGCTGGTACTTCAAGCGGCGCGGCAGAACCCTCAGCCGTCGAACCCTCTGGCAAAGTCTCGTGCCCCGCCTCATGTGCCTCTGCGCGGCCGGCGAGCACGAACTTGGAGGGAGCGAGCATCATCGTCATGTTGCGTCCCTCCTGCAGAGGCCGCTGCTCGACCACACCCAGCTCGGCGAGCTCTTCGGCGAGGCGGTCGAGGATCATCGTGCCGCGCTCAGGATGCGTGACCTCACGCCCACGGAACATGATCGTGACCTTGACCTTGTCCTTGTGACGCAGGAAGCGTTCGACATGACCCTTCTTTGTGTCGTAGTCGTGCTGGGCGATCTTGGGGCGAAACTTGATCTCGCGGATGACGATCTGCTGCTGGTGCTTGCGCGCCTGCTTGAGCTTCTGCGCCTGCTCGTACTTGTACTTGGAGTAATCGAGCACGCGGCATACGGGCGGGCGCGCCTCGGGGGCGACCTCGACCAGATCCAGATCGCGCTCCTGCGCGAAGCGCAGGGCATCAGGCGTCTTGAGCACACCAACCTGATTGCCCTCGTCGTCGATCAACCGGACCTCGGGCACACGAATGCGCTCGTTGATCCTCGTCTGGTCCCGCTCAGGCGGGCGCCGGTCAAATCTGCGCGGAACCGGCACTAGCTGTTTTGGCGGCGCGTCAAGTCTTCTCTACGCGCGGCGCTCTGAAGGGGTGCGAGTGATCAACGGGGCCGAGTATAGCGGCGCGACGGCGGCGCGGCTAGGGCTTCGCAGGTCGTGCACATTCGGCTGCAAGCTGGGCTATCAGATCATCGACCGAGAAGCTGCCCGCGTCTCCGAGCCGATGACGGCGCAGCGACACGCTGCCCTGCTGCTGCTCGCGCTCGCCGACGATCAGCATGTAGGGGATCTTGCGCAGCTCGGCCTCGCGGATCTTGCGCCCAATCGACTCGCCGCGATCGTCGAGCTCCGCGCGCAGCCCTTCAGCACGCATGCGCGCGTACACGCTGGCCCCGTACTCGTTGAAGCGATCGGAGACCGTCAGCACGATCGCCTGCAGCGGCGTGAGCCACAGCGGGAACTCGCCGCCATAGTGCTCGATCATGATTCCGATGAAGCGCTCGTAGGAGCCGAAGGCGGCGCGATGGATCATCACCGGCCGGTGCTCCGCGTTGTCGGCGCCCGTGTAGCTCAGGTCGAAGCGCTCGGGCATCGAGTAATCCAACTGCACCGTCCCCAGCTGCCAGGAGCGCCCCAGGGAGTCGGTCATGTGCATGTCGATCTTCGGCCCATAGAAGGCGCCGTCGCCGGGGTTCAGCTCGTACTCCAGCCCCCGCTCATCGAGCACGCTCGTGAGCTTGCCCTCAGCGCGGTCCCACATCTCATCGCTGCCGATGCGCTGCGCGGGGCGCGTTGAGAGCTCCAGGCGTACATCGAGGTCGAACATCGCATAGGTCTCAAAGGCCTGCTCCAGGCAGCTTGCGACCTCCTGCTGAACCTGCTCCTCGGTGCAGAAGATGTGCGCATCGTCCTGCGCGAAATGACGCACGCGCAAGAGGCCATGCAGCACGCCTGAGGCCTCGTTGCGGTGCAGCAGGCCGGGCTCTGAGTAGCGCACGGGCAGCTCGCGGTAGGAGTGGCGCTGGCTCTTGAAGAGGTAGGCGTGGCCGGGGCAGTTCATCGGCTTGACACCCATCTCGCGCTCCTCGACCTGCACCGTGAACATGTTCTCGCGGTACTTGCCCCAGTGCCCCGAGGTCTTCCACAGCTCGGCGTCGTAGATCAGCGGTGTCTTGACCTCGGTGTAGTCGCGCGCCGTGTTCATCTCGCGCGAGAGCGCCACCAGCGAGTTGTATATGCCAGTGCCGGCCGGCAGCCAGAAGGCTGCTCCGGGTGAGATGTCAGAGAAATGAAAGAGCGCCAGCTCGCGCCCCAGCTTGCGGTGGTCGCGTTCCTTGGCGCGCTCAATCAGCTCCAGGTGCTCCTGCAGCTGCGCCTTGGTCGGGAAGGCAGTGCCATAGATGCGCGTGAGCATCGGACGTGTGGAGTCACCGCGCCAGTAGGCGCCTGCCACGGACTGCAGCTTGAAGGCCCCAACTGTGGCCGTCGTGGGTGCGTGCGGGCCACGACAGAGATCGGTGAAGGGGCCGTTGGTGTACAGCGACACTGTCTCCAGCGGCTCGTGATTTCCACTCGCCACGGCGTCGCGCACGAGGTCGTCGATCAGCTCGACCTTGTAATCCTGCTGCTCGGCCACGAAGCGCTCGCGGGCTTGCGCCACCGGAACGTCCTCGCGCGCGAAAGGCTCGCCTGCCTTGACGTGCGCGCGCATGCGCTCTTCGATCGCGGGGAAGTCCTCGGCGGAGATCGATACGCTTTCGGGGAAATCGAAGTCGTAGTAGAAGCCGCCTTCGATCGCCGGCCCGATCGAGATCTTCACCCCCGGGTAGAGCTCCATCACGGCCGTGGCCAATACGTGGGCGGCGTCATGACGGATCAGACGCAGGGGCTCGCCGCCGGGGCTCCTGGCAGTGAGGATCGCGATGTGCGCTCCGTCGGGCAGCGGGCGCGCCAGGTCGCGCAGCTCGGCTGCGTCAGCGCCCTCGGGGTGACTGATTTCTATTGCCAGCGCCGCACGCGCGAGACCGGCACCGATCGCCGCGGCGGCATCGGCGCCGCTGGCGCCGTCGGGCAGCTCAAGCTTGTTGCCATCGGGAAGGGTGACCGTGAGGGGCATACTCAAGCTGGAGGCTACGGGATCGTGGAGGCGCGGGACGGCTTGGCGACGCGAACAGCCACCCGTACTTGCTGCCATTCTGGCTATGCAGACAACTGTCTGTGCTTTCTGACATCATTGCAACATGAACAACGGTGAGTCGATCTCGATCACGCTCTCTCCCGCACAGGTTGATCAGGTGGTGCGAGCAGCAGCACAAGGCAGCACGCCAAGCTTTTCAGCCCTGATATCGACGACCTTGAACACCCAGCGCCTGGAAGCCGAGCGGGGCACAGCGCCACCTCCAGAGGACAGCACAACGAGGGAAAGCCTGCCTGAGCAGGGCTTGACTGAACAGAGCGAGGGGAACTCGATCCGCAAGGGGTACTTCCCCACCTATGAGGACGCGCGACTGTCACGCTCGCTGCTGCGCGGTCTCTCCGTGCTGACGTGCTTTGGTCCCGACAACCAGGAGCGAGGGATTATCGAACTGGCGGACCTGTTGGGGATGAGCCCAAGCACTACCCACCGCTATGTCGCAACCCTGGTCGAGTTGGGTCTGCTGGAGCGCTGCACGCGCTCACGCAAATACAAGTTGCCGCAGGTGCCCCAGACAGAGGGCAACGGCGCGCGCGCTTGAAGACTTGGTGCTGTGCGCTTTCAGTTCCCTGTGACTCGCCTGTCGTGCAGCCAAGTCTCAACAACTGACACCTGATCGTCATCCAGCGAACCGGCGCGGGCGGCAGCGGCCAGGGCCTCGTCGATGGTCGTGAGCGTGGTATGCCGCAGGCTCAGGGACTGCAACCGTTCACGAGCGCTGGGCATGTCGTAGCTCGCGATCGTCAGCGAATCCTCGATCAGGAAGCCGGCTGCGCGCAGGTTCTCGGCGGCATCGGCGAGACTGCCTGCCGAGAACGCCAAGTCCTCGATGACCAGCACTCGGGCACCGTCGGGTGCGGCGCCCTCCACTGCGCTCTCCTTGCCCCACGCCTTGGCCTGCGAGCGCACATACAGGAAGGGCAGGCTCAGCCGGTCGGCAATCCACGCTCCCCACGGAATCCCAGCCGTTGCGGTCCCCGCAATCGCGTCTGGAGCAAGCTGCTGCGTAGCAATGGCTTCAAGGAACGCTCCGACGACCTCCAGACGCTCGGCCACATGCCCGAGCAGTTGGCGGTTATCGACGTAGACAGGGCTCTCGGCTCCGGAGGTGAGGCGGAAGAACGGCGAGGTTCTGAACGCGACGGCGCCGGTACGCACGAGCGTCTCGGCGATCCGGCTCGCCAGGAGTTGGTCGGGGGTGGGGGTGCTGTTCACGACGGCTCAGGGTAACCGAGTCACGCTTCCCTCGACGAGATCCTCGGATGAGGATCGTCGCGTCGTTGCGAGGATCGTCTGAGCGACCAGCCGCGGGTCGTCGAACATGGGGACATGCCCCACGTCCTCGAGCACGACGAAGCGTGCTCCAGGGATCAGATGACGCGCACGAGCCCCGTAGACATCGACCAGAAAGAGCTGGTCCCGCGCGGACCACGCGAGCGTGATCGGACACGGCGTGGGGTCCAGTGGTTCAAGCTGCGCACCGTCAGCGAGCAGATCCTCGGCGATTACGCAGCCGGCGGTGTCATCCACAGCGGCAAGGAACTCAGCCGGACTTACCCGCTCCCCATGGACCGCCATGTGACGCAGCACGATGCGCCGCACCAGCTTTGAGTTGGCGCCCAGCGGCGCCAATCCGCGCAGGCGCCGCGCGTCACGTAACGCGTCGGACAAGATCTTGAACATACGCTGCTTGTCCGTCCAGTCATGGTCCCAAGCGCCGGCAGGAGAAAGTGCGCAAACCGTGCGGGCGCGACCGCGACGAGCCAGCTCGATCGCGATCCAACCGCCCAGCGAGTTTCCGGCGAGATGCACCTTGCCCACGCCCAGCTCGTCGAGCTGGCGCTCCACGTCATCGATGAGATGATCGAGGTTCGCCGGCCTGATCGTGACGGGCGGCCCGCCGTTGTGTCCCAAGGTGGTGAGAATGATCACATCGTGGTGGGGAGCCAGCAGCGGCAGGACATTGCTCCAGACGCGCTCGCCGGAGATGATGCCGTGCAGTAGTACTAGCGGCTCGCCTGATCCTTTGCGCAGCATCTGACCAAAATACCGGCCCAGCGCATCGAAACGCACATCCGACAGCATGAGGGCTGACTGCGCGACTAACCTAGAACGACCTTGGCGCCCATGAACCTCAGCTCTTTCTCGGCCATACTCCGGGCGTGAACTGGATGACGTCAACGACGATTGCCACTGGGAAGTGAGAACCGTGCCGAAGCGCCTGTACTTCACCGAGTCCGACGCGGCCAACGAGCTGATCGCCTCCGATCCGATGGCTCTGCTGGTCGGGTTCGCCTTGGATCAGCAGATCACGGTGCAACAGGCGTTTCTCGGGCCGCTGACGTTGCGGGAGCGTCTCGGCAAGTTCGACGCGACGACGCTCGCGCAGGCAGACCTGGAGCCGGTGTTCCGGGAGAAGCCCGCCATCCACCGCTACCCCGGCTCGATGGCCAAGCGTGTACACGACCTGGCCGTCCACATCGAGGACCGTTATGACGGTGACGCGGCGCGTGTGTGGGCAGCCGCCGCCGACTCCACCGAGTTGCGCGCCAACCTGGCAGCGCTTCCCGGCTTCGGGGAGATGAAGGTCAAGTCGATGGGCGCGGTGCTGTCCAAGCGCTACGGCATCAAGGCCGCCGAGCCGCTGGTGCCACCCCATCCGACGCTCGGCGACGTGGACTCACCGCAGGCGCTGATCGACTACCAGGCCGCCAAGCGCGAGCACAAGGCCGAGTGGAAGAAGATGAAGAGCCGTGGATAGCCGATAGGCCAGCGCACGCTCGGTCGATGAGCATTCGAGGCCTAATTCGCGGAGAACGACTATGCGTCAGTTCTAGCGTGCAGGAGCTTGAGCTTGGTGACTCGGAGCGCTTGCAGGAACGCCATGCGTTGCGCGAGGCTGCTGCCACCTCGGACGAGTACCCAGGCGGGGCCGACACGGCGGGCGACCGTTGGCGGCACAAACACGTCCCAGTAGGTCTGCTCCTTTTCTGACAGCCGTTCGCGCTGGCGCAGGAACTGCTCGGCGCGGGCGCGTCCCTCAGCCTTGGTGACTTGAGCGAGGTCGCGCGCGGCCTGCGCGCTGCTGAGCTTCGGGAAGCTGAAGTGGAACTCCCGCTGCACGGGCGGGATCTGCACCGTTCCGGGATGCCCCGGAACGGGGATTGCGCCCCAGAGCATCGCCGGCGGCCTTCCCGGGGATTTGGCGTCGAGCAGGACGGCTGTCTCGTAGCTGGCGCCATCGCGGGAGAACCAGGTGTGCAGGCAGGTGAACCAACCCGGCTCCGCGATATCGCGATCGGGGGCGATCTTGGTCGCCACCTGCCCCCATGCCGTGCGCACGTCTGGAAGTGATGAGCTCATCGCGCAGCGCCCGCGGGTAGGAGGCGCCTGTGCGCCCTGCCAGTAGCTGTAGGGAAGTGTGAACGTCGGTGGTACATGACCGATTGGTATGGCCCGGCCGGAGGCATCGAGCAGTGTCTCGGTCAGGGCCGGGCCCTGCCGGGCGTGTTCGAAGCGTTGAAGGACCTGGCGGCTTGACCCCGGTGGCAGGACGGTGCCGCGTGAGCCTGGTGGACGGTAGAACACGATCTGCTTCGCTCCGGGTGGCAGTCCGGGGGCTGGTTCCGCCTTGAAGGTGCCCATGTGCGCGACGCGCATCGCTGCAACGCCGGGCGCGGTGAAGATCGCGTCGATCCTCCCTTCCGGCCCCACCTTTTCGGAGTTAAGTGTCTCTTCGCCACCGTAGACGGGGTAGCTCACGCTGGGAAGCGGCCCGTTACAACTTCCCGTACTGACGACCTTCACGCATACACCTACGTTTCCGGTTTGCAGCGACAGCGTGACCCCCATCAGCGCTGGCTGACCGCCGAGGAATACGCGCCCATGCCGGAGGGTCAGCTTTCTCGGCGTGGCCGATGACGGTTCGCCCGCGGCGTCCGAGTTGCCTTTGCCCCCACCACCGATCAACAGCGCCGCTATCGCGACGACGATTGCCCCAGCGCCGAGTGTCATGCCTGTTGCGCGCCGACGGCGCTGACGGCGCCGGGCCTCTTCGATGACGCCGTTGTTGATCTCGACCGCAGCAGGGGAGTGCGTCACCTCGGGCGGCGGAGCGGTCACGGGCATGCTGGCGCTCCGTTTGTATTGATGGGCATGGTGCTAATATGAATAGCACAATACAGAAGGACATCGACCTTCCTACCCGCGAAGCTGCCCTGCCTGTGCAACGTGCCCTGCCTATGCAACGCCTAGCGTTGGCCTGTAGTCAAGAGCCAGCGGAAAGTCAGTCTCACGCGCTTGCGACGAGGTTGAAGTGCTCGACCGTCGGGAACGGGTCGTAGTAATGGTGCAAGAGCCGACGCCACTCCTCATATGTCGCTGACCCCCGGAACCCCTCGGTGTGGTCCTCGAGACGCTGCCATCCCACGAGCAGGAGGTAACGGTTAGGCCGCTCAATACACCGATGCAACTGAAGCGACTCGAATCCGGGCATCGAGGCGATGAGCGCCTTCGCCTCGCCGAAGTCACTTTCGAAGGCGCTCTCCTGGCCCGGCCTTACGTCAAGTACCGCTTGCTCCGTGATCACACAGCAATCCTCCCAGACGCTAAGCGAATGTGCCGCACCCTTAACAGCTCGTAAATGCGCGCAGCCTGCCTATCGAGGAAGAATGTGGGAAAACGACCCCGAGCGCCTTTACCACCACCTCCGGTCCCGGGACGACGACGCAATGCAGAACCTCGTCACCCAGCTTGCGAATGACCGGCATTGATCGCCCATTGAGCGGCGAAAGCCCGTTCGTATGCAGGCCGCGCTTCGCCGCGGGCAACGTAGGCAGCCAGTGTCGGAAACTCGTCCAGAAGGCCCGAAGGTATAAGCCTGAGCAGCACCGACACCATCATGAGGTCGCCCGCGCTGAAGTCCCCGTCGAGCCAGTCGGCATCGCCCAAGCGGGCAGAAAGTTGGACCAGTCGATCACGAATGCGGTCTTTGACCAGAGGCAGGCGCTCTTCGGCCCATGGCTCCTCACCCTCTGCGAACTTGGCGGTCACAAGTTCGAGGATCGGCGGCTCCACGGTGTTGAGCGCGGCGAACATCCAGGTGATCGCCCGCGCCCGCGCATTGGCATCGTCCGGGAACAGTCCCGCATGGTGCTCGGCGATGTGGAAGACGATCGCGCCTGTCTCGAACAGGACAAGCTCGCCTTCCTCATAGGTCGGAATCAGGCCAAAAGGATGAAGGCGCAGATGCGCTGGTTCCTTCTTCGCGCGGAACGAGACAAGGCGAACCTCGTAAGGCTGGCCCACCTCTTCAAGCGCCCAGCGAATGCGTGTATCGCGCGCCAGGCCCTTGCCGCCATCGGGCGACCGCTCAAAGGCGGTGATGACGATGGTCATCGTAAGACGATCCTCAGGTTCGCCTCCGTGGCGTCATCCACGTCGGTCACGAAGTCCTCCGGCTGCTCGTCGGCACCGGCGAGGGACAGGAACAGAGAGGCCACAATCTTGCGCATCGAACGATCTCCTCGTCTCGCGGGCAGGGTTATATACACAGAGACTAGGCCCACTTTGGAAACTCATCGCTGGCCGCCGAAAAGTCGATGTTTTGCTCACCGGCGCGATTTCTTGTCCCAGTCCTGCGCTCGACAATCAGGCGCTTGGTCAACCCCGTCGGGTGGAGGGCCCGGCGCCGTTGGAGAGCAGTGCTTGCAAACGGGCAATGCCACGGGTGTCGATGGGCGAGTTGAACCAGAGCCGATGGGCGGAGCTTGTCGTGTCGCCGAGAACGCAGCCGATCTAAGACAGTCAATCGTCGCGATTGCCTCCGGGGAACCGTCTAGCTGCGCCGGGCTGCCTTCTCCAAGCACCCAATTGGAGGCCCTTTTACTGCGTGTTCTCGCGCTAGGCGTGCTTCGCGTGCCGGGCGCTAGTCGCCTGGGCACCAGCGTACTTGTAGGCGGACCGACCATAGGGAGCCGGGCACTGGGTGCATCTCGCCGCAGAGTTTGCGTCTGGCACGACACGTAGCTTCCAACCGTGGCCGAAAACCATCCCAGCACAACAGACCCCGATGGCCGTCTCGTCGTATTCGACGCCGGAACCCGCTTACATCTCGCCCTCGGACGCCCCGAGCTCATGGACGAGGTCGATCTCATCCTCGGCACAATCGCCCACCCCGATCACCGCCTCGACGACCGCATCCCAGGACGCGAGCATTTCTACCGCCGCCACCTCGATCCACGACGCTGGCTGAGAGTCGTCGTAGACTTCAACGACGAACCCGCATGGGTCGTGACGGCCCTCGTGCAACAGAACCCACCGCAAAGCTGGACACCATGACCATCACCATCGCCGGCATCCCCTTCGACCACCACCACTACGACGAGCGCGGCGACGTGCTCTACCTCAACGTCGGCGAGCCACGCCCAGCGGCACGCGGCCTAGAGACCCCCGACGGCCACGCCATCCACTACGACGAGACCGGCGCCGTGATCGGCCTGACGCTGCTCAACGTCCGCCACACACTCGAACAAGACGGCAGCCTGACCTTGACGCTGCCACCCGAGCACCTGGCCGCCGATAAGCTCCAGCCTGCCCTCATCGCGGCCTGACCGGCGAGTCGGCCTCACAAGGCCGAACTACGCACTCAGTAGAGAGGCCTCTCGCCTACATAGGGAGACGGGCCGACGGCCAGCCGGGACTCATGTGGGAAGAATGTGGAAAACGACCCCATCAAGTACCTTCCGCCACCTCCCCCCTCAACAAAAAGGCCCCCATTTGCAGGGCCTTCCGGTGATGGGCGATACTGGGCTCGAACCAGTGACCTCCGCCTTGTCGAGGCGGCGCTCTCCCAGCTGAGCTAATCGCCCTGGGAACGGCCCTAGCGTATCAACGGCGACCGTTCCGAGATCGCTTGAGAACCCAAGGCCACCGTCACATCAACAGGCTCCCAGGACTACACCCCACGGTGCCCGCGCATCAAGGCGCGTGCACCGGACTGGAGTGTGACCCCATCAAGGCACAATCACAACTTGGCCTTCGCTGCCCATGCTGGCTGGTCCCTCACCGGTTGAGCCCGAGCCACCGGCGACCCCGCTGGGGCCTTCCGATTCCGCCCCGGAGTTCGATTCGCGGTCAAAGGGCCCGGCTTCGCGACCTTCGCCCGCGCTGCCGCTGGAACCCCCGTAGGGACCTTCCGCTTCGGAGGGAGATTCGGTGTCGCCGTAGGGCGAGGATTCGCTGCCAGAGGACCTCGGTGCCCCCGACGCCTGTCCGGTCTGACCCTGAGCGGAGGTTCCTTCACCAGACTCAATCGCCTTGACAACTTCGGTGACGGTGTTCGAGGAGATCGCGAAGCCGACCCCGGTGCTTCCTGGCTGCGATTCGGCGCTGCTCGCCGCGTCGCTTGCGATCTGCGAGTTGACCCCGATCACCTCGCCCTGATCGTTGAGCAGCGGGCCACCGGAGTTGCCCGGGTTCAAGGCGGCATCTGTCTGGATCGCGTCCTTGATGGTCGCCCCGTCGGGAGCCGATATTTCACGTCCCAGGGCCGACACTATGCCCTTCGTCAAGGTCTCATCGAGGCCGTAAGGGTTGCCGATCGCATAGACCGAGTCGCCGACCTGCATGGAGCTTGAGCTGACCATTTTCAAGGGCCGCAGTCCAAGGCCCGAGGGGTCGACCTTGATCAGCGCAAGATCGCTGTTGGCATCGGCGCCGACAACCGTCGCTGTGCGCGCCAGATTCGAGGACTTGCCGGGGCTCACAGTGATGCTCGTGCCTTCGGCGATCACATGGTTGTTGGTGAGGATCAATCCTTCGCCGTTGAGCACGATTCCCGTCCCCGTGTCCTCTCCATCGGCGGTGACAGCCTTGATCGAGACAACCCCGGATGAATCCTGCTGGTAGAGCTGGGTGGCCGTGAGCGTCGTGGATGACACCTCTCGCCTGGCGCCAGCCGTCGATCCGGTCGCCGAGGAGACGGTCGTGCCAGTGGTTGCCCGTCGGTTGTTTGAGCCACCAGAGGCCAGGAAGAACGCGCTGGCGCCCAGCGCTCCTGCTAGCACCGCCGTCACTATGGGGAGAAAGAGACGCTTCACGAGATACCTCCGAGATCGGGGATCTCAGTGTGCGCGCTGCTCGTGTAGGGCCACTAACGCGCGCTGAAATTGCTGCTAACGAAACCCGAAAAGCTTGCTAACGGGATACGAAGCCGCGCATAAGCGGGTGGAGCCAAACGGTCTGAGAGAGGCGACGACCGGAATCGAACCGGTGTAGACGGCTTTGCAGGCCGCTGCGTAGCCACTCCGCCACGTCGCCAAGACGCTCTTTAGCCTAGCGGCCAGGAGGCGGTAGAGGCCTTCTTGGGCCGGTACGCCTACTTCGCCTTGGCCGTAAACGGCTCCGACTGCGTGCAGGTGGGAAGGCTCGTGATCATCGACCTGTCGGTCACCTTGCCCGTGGCCTCGTCGCCGTCAATGCTGCCACTGATGCGCAGAGCGTCCGACGCCTTCGGGCCGAAGTGATCGCTCGAAGACCCAGAGAACTTCCCGTCCTTGATCTTGAGTGCCTTGAAGTGAAACGTGGGCGGCGTGTCACTCGGAGCTCCGTTGCATGTCTCATCGAAGGCCACCACGAGATCGCTGACGGTGGTGCCTTTCGCCACGATCCGGAAACTGATCGGATACCCCGGTCCGACGACCCCGGAGTAGGACCCGTTCTTCACGTGGCGATCGCCGCCCGACGCGGCAGAGAGACCAGGGCTGCTCGCCAAAACGAGCAAGGCCACAACGAGAAATGCTCCTCGGGTCAGCATCGCCTATTTCACCGCGTGCCCTTTGGCGTTGAGCGCGTCCCACGTGCCGCCGAACTCCTTCGTCCCCACGTACGAGATCAGCGTGGGCGCAGCGGCATAGATGTAGAGCGGGTGACCGGCATAAGTGACCTGGCTAGCGCCTTCTGGCAGGCTGATCGTGGACAGCAGCGAAGCGCGGATACCCTTCCCCGCCGACGGCTTGCCCTGTACCGGCAGCGCCGGCCATGTCGTCAGGCATTCATTGATCTTCACGCAGGTGTCCTGCTTCGGATGGTCGCTCGTGAACTCATACAGGATCGAGCCCGCCGAATTGACGAGGATCTTCCCAAGTTTTGTCTTGCGCAGTTCGACCGTGTGAAATAGCGCTGGGCGCGCTGAGGAGGGCACGCTAGGCGTGCCGGCGAGCGCCGATGTGCTTGCCAGGGCCAGTAGAGCACCAGCCAGGAGAATGCAGATGCGCTTCACGAGATCGCCTCCGGATCGTTCATTGGTCTGTGCAGGCTACCGAGCTGAGCGGGGGCACGAGCGCTACCCACGAGACCCAAGATCCTCGACGCTGATGGCAAACCCGGCGCGATGTTCCTCGCCCGGCGAGAGCACGCGCAACCCAGCGCCAGAACGCAGCGCGTTGGCCGGAGCTGTCATCGGCTCAAAGCAGATGAACTCTCCCGGGCGGGGCGCAAAGACCTGCGCACACGGATAGCCCTCCAGGAATTCGAGCACCAGGCGACGCGTGCCATCCCCGACCTCAAAGCGAGCGGGATCGGTGACCACGTCGAACCCGTCGTCGAACTGCTGCTCGGCCAACTCGAAGTGCTCATCCGGCAATGTCTGCTCGGGGCTGACCGGGATCTGGTGGGCATCGAGCGCCAGATGGCGCATCGGCGGCAACTTCACGAGCCACTGCTCGCGCGGCACGCCCGGCAGCGACAGGTACGGATGAAAGCCGAAGGCGACCGGAACCACATCTTCGCCGCTGGCTCGCACGGTCACCTGGATCTCAAGTCGTCCTTTGGCAAGGCTTGCCTCGTACAGCAGCTCGTGCTGGAACGGAAACACCTCGAACAGCTCCGGCTCGTGCTCGCTCCAGCTTAAGCGCGCGGCCAGCGACTGTGCGTCGGGACCGGGCGTTTTCCTCAGCTCCCATCCCAGCCGCCCTCCGATCACGCCGTGGATCGGCAGGCCGTTGTCATCAAGCGCCACGCGCGTCTCGTCGCGGGGCACGACCACCGTTCGACCGTCAACGCTGTAGTCAAAATCGGCGAGCCGATTGGCCCAGGGATAGAGCAGCGGTATGCCCATCGTCTTGCCCCGCTCGGCATAGGCAGCTACACCGGCGTTCTGGGCGAGCAACTCCTCCCCCTCATGGCGCAGCGAGCAGCAGAGCATTCCGGCGGCGGGGATGAAGGTCGCCTGCAACGATGCGCCTTCATCGCGCAGCTCAACGGTCTCGAATGCCTCATCCGTCGTCATGGAGTGGCGGAGGACGAAGCCGCCGACGAGGAAGCCGCGGACGCAGAGGGCTGCTCGGCCTCGGCTCGCTCAGGCGGCGCCTGCACCCGCGCGCGGAAGACGTGGAAGGACCAGCCCTGGTAGATCAGGACGATCGGGAAGCAGACTGCCGCCACGACCGTCATGACCGTGAGCGCGTAAGAGCCCGACGCGGCGTTATTGACGGTCAGGTTGAACGCGGTGCTGGTGCTCGAGATCATCACGTTCGGATACAGATCGATGAAGATCGACCCGATCGTGGCAGCGATCGCGGTAGCCGACGCGGCAAAGGCCAACCCCTCGTGATGATCGGAGCGGGCCAGGCGCGCGGCGAAGATCACAGCGATCAATGCGAGTACCTCGACTGGCCCGGGTACCTGGGTGTGACCGACGACGATGCGCGTCCAGATCACGAAGCCCAGCACCAGCCCAGCGGCGATCCACCCAAGCGGACGCGACACGGCGCGCGCACGCTTGCGCACGTCATCCGTGGTCTTGAGCATCAGGAATGTCGAGCCGTGCAGCAGACACAGCCCGAGAATCGTGAGGCCGGTCCACAGGCCGTAGGGGGTCAGCAAGTCAAAGAAGTTTCCGGTGAAGTCGTGGCTGCTGTTGATCGGCAGGCCGACGAGCAGATCTCCCAACCCGACGCCCAACAGCAGTGGGATGAACAGGCTGCCGAGCGTGGTGCCCCAGGTCCAGGTGGTGCGCCAGCGGGGATTCTCGCTCTTGCCCCTGAACTCGAAGGCGACACCGCGAGCCATCAGGGCCACCAAGATCAGCAGCAGTGCCAGGTATAGCGCCGAGAACATCGTGGCGTACCACGTGGGGAATGCGGCGAACATGCCTGCCCCCGCGACGACCAGCCATACCTCGTTGCCATCCCAGAAGGGTCCGATGGTGTTGAGGGCCACGCGTCGCCCGCTCTCGGTCTTGCCCACGATCGTGTGCAGCACGCCAACCCCGAAGTCAAACCCCTCCAGCACGAAGAAGCCGATCCAGACGACGGCGATGATCACAAACCAGACGGTATGGAGGTGCATCGGATTCTTAGTGGAGATTGTTGTTCATGTCGCAAATTAACTAGTAAGTCAGTGCCGGTATCGCACCGGCCCCTGCTCCGGCGCCCTTTGACTCGTTGTCCACTTCATCCTCGTAAACCAGGCCCTTGCGCGAGTAGCGCAGCATCAGCACCAGATCGGCGGCGCCGAGCGCGGCGTAGATCGCCACGAACACGAACAGGCTGATCCAGATGTCGGTCGAGGTGACCGATGGTGAGTTTGCGTTGATGGTCTTCATCAGCCCCTGCACGATCCAGGGCTGCCGTCCGTTCTCAGTCAGCATCCAGCCGGCCGTGTTCATCAAAAACGGTGTGAAGACTGCCCAGACGGACACACGCAGGAACCACTTGGAGCTCTCCAGCTTGCCGCGATGCAGCAGCCAGGCACCCCACAGCGCCAGCATCAACACCAACGCCGCCAGATAGGCCATCACGCGCATCGACCAGTACTGGATGAACACATCGGGCACGTAATTGCCGGGGCCGTACTTGGCCGTGTATTCGGCCTGTAGCTGGTTGAGCCCGATCACCTTGCCGTTCCAGGAGTTTGTGGCTAACAGCGAGAGCAGATGCGGAATCTCGATGATCTGCGACGGCGTCTGATCGTTATTGCCTCCACCGATCTGAAACAGCGAGAACGAGCACGGCTGGCAGGTGCTCCACTGCGCCTCCGCCGCAGCGATCTTCATCGGCTGGTATTTGGCCTCCACCACGCCGAGCTCGCTGCCAACAAACAGCGCGAGCACGATCGTGGGTATCAATACCGCCAGCGACAGCGAGGCGCTCTGCCTGAATGACTCCACCTCACGCCCTTTGCGCAGATACCAGGCGGAGACGGCGAGCATGATCAGCGAACCGGTGACCAGCGACGCCAGCAGGACGTGCACGTAGCCCCACAGGAACGTCGGATTGGTAAATAGCGCCCCGATATTGTTCAACTGCGGCTGCCCGGCCTTGTTGAGGGCGTAGCCGACCGGATGCTGCATCCAGGAGTTGGCGGCCATGATGAACATCGCCGAGAGCATCGCGCCGATCGCCACCAGCCAAATGCACGCCAGATGTACGCGCTTGGGCAGCCGGTCCCAGCCGAACAGCCACAGCCCGAGGAAGGTGGACTCCAGGAAGAACGCCGCCAGGCCCTCCATCGCGAGCGGCCCTCCGAACACGTCGCCGACGAAGCGCGAGTAGGTGGACCAGTTCATCCCGAACTCGAACTCCTGCACGAGGCCTGTGACAACGCCGATCGCGACGTTGATCAGCAGCAGGTTCCCGAAGAAGCGTGTCAGGCGCTTGTACTCGGGCTTGCCGTTGCGATGCCAAGACGTCTGCAGGACGGCGACGAGGAAGGCGAGCCCAATCGTCACCGGCACGAACAGGAAGTGGTAGATGCTCGTGGTCGCGAACTGCCAACGTGCGAGGTCGTTGGTCATTCCGGAGGGACTGTACCTCTCTCGCGGCGCCACAGCGCGGCGTAGCGTCCTCCGAAACGGATGAGATCGGTGTGCGTGCCGCGCTCCACCACGGAGCCCTCCTCAAGCACCAGCACCTCATCCATCTCCTCCAGGCCAGCCAAACGATGCGTGATCAGCAGCGTCGCTCGATCTCGCGTAAGCGCCAGCAGGTCAGCGAGGATCGCATCCGCCGCCTCGGTATCCAGGTGCTCTCCGGGCTCATCCAGAAGGAGGACGGGAAAGTCGGCAAGCAGCGCCCGGGCGACGGCCAGACGCTGGCGCTGACCGCCTGACATGCGCGCTCCGCGCTCCCCTACCTCAGTGGCTAGCCCGGAGGGCAGGGCGTCCGTCCAGTCCAGCAGCCGGACCTTTGCGAGTGCGGCGCGCAGCTCATCCTCGCTGGCCTCGCGCTTGGCCAGGCGCAGGTTCTCCTCCAATGTGTTGTCGAAGATGTGGGCGTCCTGGGCCACCAGCCCAACCACACGGCGGTAGGCCTCGCTGTCGAGGTCTGTGATCTGCATGCCATCGAGCGTCACTGAACCAGCCTCATATGAGAGGAACCTCAGCAGCACGCCCGCGAGCGTCGACTTCCCAGCGCCGCTGGGACCCACCACGGCCACGCGCCTGCCGGGCCCGAGGTCGAGGTCGAGCCCGTTGAGAGCCCATCGCTCGCTGCCGGGATACCTGCTGTGCAGATCTCGCACGGCCAGAGCATGTGGCGGCGAGCCAGGCGCAAGTGGATGCGTCGGCTCTGCCACCGCGGGCGCCGTGTCGATCACCTCAAATACCCGCGCGGCCGCGCGACGCACACGCTGCAGGGCCTGCGTCGCCCCGGGTAGGCCCGTGACGAGCTCGAAGGCCACCAAGGGGATCAGCGCGATCCCGGCAAGCAGCACGCCTTCAAGGCTCCCGGCGCGAACTGCCGTGACACCCACGAGCAGCGCTCCCCACATTGCAAGACCTGAGCAGAGGCTCGTCAAACCCTGGCCGACGCCTGCGGTTCGAGCGCTTGTGCGGGCGATGTCGGTCAGCTCGGCGTCGGCAGCCAGGGTACGCCTCAGTTGCGCTGCCGTGGCCCCGTTGGCGACCAGCTCTGGAGCCCCCTCCAGCAGATCGACCACCGACGCCGTCAGCTCTCCTCGCGCCGCCGCCTGTCTCGCCTCCCTGCGCGCCGCCAGCCGGCCTGTCAGCCATGGCACCAACACGCCCGCGAGCAGCAGCGCCACCAGCAGGATCGCGCCTGCCGCCGGCAGCATCCACCACACCAGGCCAACCGTCGCGGCCCCGACGATGAGGGCGATCGCAAACGGAGGCACCACTCTCAGCATCAGGTCCTGCAAGGAGTCGACGTCGTGCACCAGGCGTGCGAGCAACTCCCCGCTGCGAAACGCGGGCAGGCCGAGTGGCGCCAGACGCTCAAGGCGTTCATAGACGCCGACCCTCAGGTCTGAGAGGACGCGGAACGCGGCATCGTGGCCAACCAGGCGCTCTCCGTAGCGGCATAGACCCCGGGAGAGCGCGAAGAACTGCACGCCTACGATCGCCAGCGCTACAGCGGACTCCTGTGGGCGCTGCGCCGAGCGGGAGATCAACCACGCCGAGGTGGCCATCAGGCCGATCGCGGCGCCTAGCGCGCCGGCGCCTAGCAGTGTGGCCAAGGCCAGCCGCCCAGCGGCGGGGCGCGCGATTGCAAGCGTGCGCAGCAGCGAAGCCTGCGGGCCACGATCCTTCTCGGCCGCACCGGCCAGCTCTGGAGAGCCTGCGACTTCCGTGCCAGAGCCCGCGACTTCCATGCCAGAACCCGCAGCCGTCATGCCGCCACCTCAGCCGCGGTGAGTGGGAGAACCCGGTCGGCCAGCGCCATCAGTGCGGGACGATGCGCGACGAGCACCACGGTGCGCCCAGCGGACAGCCGCCGGATGGCCTGCAGCACCTCATGCTCGGTCTTGCCATCGAGGTTGGCCGTCGGCTCGTCCAGCAGCAGCAGCGGCGCATCGCGCAGAAACGCCCGCGCGAGCGCGAGCCGCTGCCGCTCGCCCGCTGAGAGCCCAGCGCCCCGGTCCCCCAGCACGGTCTGGGCGCCCTGAGGCAGTTTTGCCACCACATCGGCGAGCCCCGCGGCAGCGATGGCCGCTCGGACCTCCTCGTCAGAGGCCTCGCCGCGTCCCAGGCGGACGTTCTCGGCGATCGACACCGCGAACAGATGCGGCCTCTGGGGCACCCAGGCAAGCCGCGAGCGCCAAGCGTCGGGGTCAAGGTTGGCGAGGTCAGCGCTGCCGATGCGAACCGACCCATGCTCGGGTGAGAGGAAGCCGAGCAGCACACTCAACAGGGTCGACTTGCCACACCCGCTAGGGCCGACCAGCGCCACCGTCTCCCCCGCCCCCACCGTCAATGAGACGCCATCGAGCGCCGGCTCCGCGCGACCGGGATAGGTCACCCTCAGCCCGTCAACCACAAGGCCCGTGTCCGCCGGGTCGGGGACCTCGGTGCTGGTCCCGCGTGGCGCCTCTGGCTGCTCCAGCACCGCGAACACCTGCTCCGCCGCGGCGACTCCTTCGGCGCTCGCGTGATAGTTGGCCCCCAACTGGCGCAGCGGCAGGTAGGCCTCCGGGGCGAGCACCAGCACGAACAGCGCTGTGCGCAGATCGAGCTGCCCGGCCATCAGCCGCAAGCCGATCGCGACCGCCACCAGCGCCACCGAGATCGTCGCGACAAGCTCGAGGATCAATGAGGAGAGGAAGGTGACGCGCAACGTCGCGATGGCGCTCCTGCGATAGCGATCGGTGATTTCGGCAATCGCCTGCGCCTGAGCCTTTGCGCGCCCGAAGATCTTTAGCGTGGGCAATCCGGCAACCACGTCGAGGAAGTGGCCCGCCAACCGCTCCAGCGTGCGCAACTGCCGGTCCATGCTCTCGCGCGTTGTGGCGCCCACCAGCGCCATGAACAGCGGGATCAGCGGAATCGTCGCCGCGATGATGAGCGCCGAGAGCCAGTCTTCAAAAACCACCACCACAAGCACCACCAGCGGGACGATGACCGCCAGAAAAAGCTGTGGCAGATATAGCGAGAAGTAGCCGTCCAGCGCGTCCACCCCCCGCGTGGCGAGGATCGCCAGCTCTCCCGTGCGCTGCTCGCGGGAGCTATCGAGCCCCAGTGCCGCCAGACGTCCCAGCAGCGCGGCGCGCAGCTGAGACTTGGCGCGCGCGGAGGAGCGACTTGCAGCCAGCTCAGCCGCCCAGGCGACCGCGGCTCGCGCCAGCACCACCCCCAACAGCACGATCAGCTGCGTGCGCATCTGCGCCAAGCCCTTGCCGCCGAGGAACGCGCCGGCCACAACGTCCGCCAGCAACCAGGCCTGTAGGACGATCAGCAAAGCACTGCAAACACCCAGGCCGACCGAGACGAAGAGAAATGTCCGAGTCGCGCGGGCGTAGCGGAGCAATCTCTCATCAAGCGCCCTCACGGGGCCATCATGACCGAAGTTAGGCGCCCTCGGAGGAGCGCTCGATGCTGGCCAGCTCGCCCTCGATCACCTGGTTCTGGGGTTTTCCCAAGCGGGTGCTGATCCAATCGATCAGCACCTTCAAGCGGCTGCCGGGCCCGCCACGGCTGAGGTAGTACATATGCACCGTCAGGTACGTGAAGAACGCCGGGCGCCCCGAGAGTTCACGGCCGCGGATTTCACACACCGCCTTGCCTCGCCCGACGACCGCCAGCGCGCCCTTGTCGAGATAGTGAAACGGCGTCGCGGCGCCTGCGCCACCGCCGTGGATTCCACGGGCCACATGGCGGGCCTGCTGGATCGCGACCGTCGCCAGCCCTGGCAGCGGCTTGCCGCCTGAGCCTGCCAGCAACGAGGTATCGCCGATCACCGAGATCTCTGGATGGCCTGGAAGCGTTAGATCGGGTTCGATCTGCACCCGACCCGCGCGGTCTGTGTCCGCGCCCGTGGCCTCCGCCAGCGTCTTGGCAAAGTCGGCCGCCCGCACCCCGGCGGCCCAGGTCACGGTCCGCGCGGCAACCCTCTCCTCCTTCTCTCCCACCTGCATCACCACACCCCGCTCATCAATTGAAGTCACCCGCGCTCCCTCGCGGACGCTCACTCCCAACGCAGCTAACTGCTCCGCGACCTTGCCCGAAAGCCGCTCACTAAACGCGGCTGTCAAACGCTCGCCTGCATCGAGCAGGATCACGCGCGCATCGCGGGGATCGATGCGTGTGAAGTCGCGCTTCATGCCGTGCGTGGCGATGATCGCCAGCTCCCCAGCAAGCTCCACGCCGGTGGGGCCACCGCCGATGACGACGAAGGTCAGCCACTGCTCGCGCTGCACCGGGTCCTCGCAGCGCTCGGCCTGCTCGAACGCGCCGTAGATGCGGTTGCGCAGGTCCTCGGCATCGGCCAGTGTCTTCAGGCCGCAGGAGACCTCCCGCCACTCGTCATGTCCGAAGTAGGAGGTCTGCGCCCCACACGCCACAATCAGGCTGTCGTACTCCAGCTGCTCGCCGCGGTCGAGCTGAAGCACGCGGCGCTCGGCATCCAGTCCTGTCGCTTCCGCCATCAGGACGGTTGTGTTGGCGTTGCGTCCCAGCGCCGTTCTAATCGGTGTGGCGCACTCGCCTGGGGAGAGACCGCCGCACGCCACCTGATAGAGCAGCGGCTGGAAGAGGTGGTGGTGCATGCGGTCCACCAGCGTCACCTCGACATCGTCGGCGTGGCGCAAAGTGTGCGCGGCCGCCAGCCCGCCAAAGCCGCCGCCGACGATCACGACACGCCGCCGGGGTAAAGCCGCCCCCTCAGCTGACATCGGCGCCTAGGCGCTGGAGCAGATGATCGCCAACGCGTAGAGCATTGGCCATCGCCGTCAGCGCCGGATTGACCGCGGCGATGCTCGGGAAGAAGCTGGTATCGACCGCGTACAGGTTGTCGAGCTCGTGCGCGCGGCAGTCCGTGTTCAACACTGAGGAGGCGGGATCGGAGCCGAAGCGGCAAGTGCCGGCCTGGTGCGCGACGCCCGCTACAGGGATCTTGTTCTCAAGGTAGGCCCAGCGGGGAATCAAATGGTGCTCGTGCATACCCAGATGACCCAGCAGCGAGCGTAGCTGCTTGAACAGCCGATCCCGGGCGCCGTCGTTGCTCGTGGAGTAACACAGCTTGACGTTGCCCTTGCCGTCGAGACTCACGCGGTTCTCCGCCTGCGGCAGATCCTCCGTGGAGAGCCAGAAGTCGACCGCGTGCGTGGCGACCTCCTCCAGCGAGAAGGTGGGCGCCAACTTTGTCATCAGC